>NZ_KI912426.1:0-202906 GCF_000518345.1 Bradyrhizobium sp. URHA0013
TGACGGTCGACGCCTACAACATGAACCTCGGCAACACCGTGGCGTCGACGCCAACCACGGCTGGAATCTATATCTCGACTGATGCGACCATCACCACGTTGGACACGCTGCTGACGACGATTTCGACGACGGGGACGCTGGCAACGGTGAGCCAGCCCGGCTACTACGACCGCCAGAAGGTCACGGTAACGCTGCCCGGCAATCTGGCGCCGGGCACCTATTACATCGGTGGCATTGCCGACTACAACAATCAACTCAGCGAGAGCAACGAGACCAACAACACCTACAACGTCGTGCAGGTCACGGTGGCTGCGCCGACGCCTTCCAACTCCCTTGCGTCAAGCGACGGAGCATCCATTACTGTTGACCAGACTTTGTCGAGCCAGGCGGCCGATAGTGCTGCCATCGCGGCAGAGGAGCAATCAAGCACTTGGATGGCTGCGATAGATCAGCGGCTCGCACTGTGGGCGCAGCACGTGGCATCGGCATTCCCGACGTCGGCGACTGGTATTAGCGCGAACTCTACGCAGGAGTTCGGCGGGCAGTTGGCGAATTTGACTGCGTCACATCAGACGGCTCAATCCAGCCAACAATTGGGATAGAGTCCCGGTTCGTGTTCGGCCCAATATCTATGGGGGACAGTTATTAGGATAGCTTACGCCCTTCTTGCGCTTTTCATTTGCAACTTTCCGGCAAATGCTTCTTCGACCGAGAAGCGTTTAGCCCTCGTTGTCGGCAATGCATCGTACAGGGTTCAGCGGCTCGGAACCACAGCGGGCGATGCCGGGTACATCGCCGAAAAGTTGCACTCGGCAGGATTTGCAGTCACCCAGACCAGTGACCTGAATAGTGAAAACCTGAAAAGTTCATTCTCCGGCTTTGTAGAAAAGGTGACGGAGGCGAGTCCTGATGCGATCGCCGCCGTCTACTTTAGCGGCTATGCGCTGCAATTCGGCGGAGAGAACTATCTGCTGCCGACCGACCTCGCTGATGACGTTGTTGACGCTTCAGATCTTTCCCGACGCTCTCTGCGTCTCTCGGAAATGACGCGGACATTGTCGTCGCTTCATCCAAAGGCTGCATTCATTATCGTGGATGCGGCTCGCGAAACCCCATTCTTGATCTCCGGACAGCCGCCTGCCAGCGGGTTGGCGTGGCTGGAGACGTCTCCCGACATTCTGGTCGCATTCAATGCAGCGCCAGGCATGATTGCACAAAATTCCGAACAAGCTGACCGCTACGGGCCCTACGTCAGGGCGATTGCCGAAATGATGCCCACCGAGAGCTCCACGTTCGCTGACACATTTGTGCGTGTTCGCGTACGCGTCAATGAAATGACGAAAGGAGCACAAGTGCCGTGGCACAGTTCGGGCATTAGATCGCAGTTCGCTCTGCTCGCACCGGAGGCCGGTGCGATGGACCGATCGGCGTCACAGGAGATTGGCCGGCTGCGCTCGAGCCCGATGTCTGCCCTCTCCAAGGAAGATGCCTACTTCGCAGCAGTCTTGCGGGATACGCTAGACTCCTACTCGGATTATCTGGCGGGTCATTGGCGCGATCCGTTAGCGGAGCGCTTAAGTGTACTTCGCGCAATTCGGCGCGAAACGCTCATATGGCGGCGGACCTGCCGCGCTGATTTGCCGGAGGCGCTGTGGTCATATCTGGAGAGGTATCCAGAGGGGCCGCACGCTGCAGAAGCCCGTAGTCTACTACAGAAGCGCGACGCTCCCATCGATCCTCCGGCCGCTTTCAAGAGGATCGAGTACGATGTGCCCTACCCACTTCCTGGCGAGGCGGACTATCTAGCTGTTCCGTTGCGGCAAGGTGAAACCTCTCCGCCGGAACCATCGTTCCTGCCACGGCTCTTAGCAAAATCAACACAGACATTCCCTGCCTCGAAGGATGACTCAACACCTCGGTCCGAGACGCTGGCTAATTCCTCCAGAAACTCTGCTTCGATAGGGCGTGAAATGACGTCCGCCAGCCAGGTTGAACTGCGTGGGTCGACGGAATCGAAAATTCAGGAAAATGAGGCACTGAATTCGATGGGAAATGGCGGAAGAGAGCCATTTGACCGCCCGCCTATGGCTGCGATGCCCTATTGGGTTTATCCGGATATGGCGTCAGCTCCAGCCAATCTCGATTTGGTGAAGCTCGGTTCTTCTCGATTTCCGGAGTGGGCAACGTTGGATCCATCGTCATGCGCCGGGCATGTTCTGCCATCAGGCGGTCCCACGATTACCGGAGCATTGGTCGGTGCCGACTTGAGTCATACCAACATATCGGCGGGCTCGAAGCCGAATTTGCCACTTGCTTCCGAACGTTCAGGTTCTTCCATGCGCGAAACGCGTGTTGCGGCCCCGCCGCTTGTTCGCACGACGCAACGGGGCGCGGCTTCAACGAGGCTTCTCTCGCCTCAAGCTGGAAGCAAGCGATCGTTGCTCTCGCCTCAAGCGGGCCCGAAGCAGAGCGTTCGAGCCGTTATCTCGCCGGTCAGATGACCGTATCAGCGTTCGCGCAGGCTCTCTTGCTTGTATTTCATCAGGGGCGACAGCAGGTAACTTATAAGCCTTCGGGACCCTGTCTTGATCTCGGCGGTGACGGCCATTCCCGGTGACAAGCTGACGAACTTGTCATCGATCTGAAGACGAGGGTCTGCGACCGAAATGCGAGCTACATAGGTCATTTCCTGGCCCTTAGGCTCGCTTGTCGTGCTAGTGGATCCTGGCGCCTGCTTATCTGCTGTCTTTTCGCCGGGAACCTCGCGCGTGACAGAATCTGACGAGATGCTCAAGACCTTTCCGTGAAGAAGGCCGTATCTCGTGAAATCGAAGGTGTCGACCTTGATCGCGACCTCGTCGCCCGTATGGATAAAGCCAATGTCTCGATTGTTTACGGAGGCCTCAATTTCCAGGTTGCTATCCAGAGGAACGATGACCATCAGCGCTTGCGCTGGAGTTACCACGCCGCCGACCGTATGAACGGCGAGTTGCTGAACCGTGCCGGATACGGGCGCAGTCAACGATTGCAGCTTGGCCCGCTGTTCAGCCTTCGAAAGATCGGCGGTGAAACCCGCAGCTTTTCTTTCAGCTTCCGCAAGCTCTGCCAGTAAAGTTCGACGGTACTCGGCCTTAGTCTGAGAGCGCGTTTCCAATATTGTCGTGATCGCGGCTTGCATTTCAGCGACGTGACTCTTTTGAACCAATCGTTCCTGCTGGCTCTCAGTCAATTGCTGAAGGACCTCGAAATACTGCAGTTTGGATCCGAACTCATTGAGGGTCTTGCGGATGTTTACGCGTTCCTCGATGGTAGGAATAACTGCATCGAGTTTGCTGATGGTCGCAGTAATGCTTGCCAGCGCAGCTTCCTTCTGCGCTTTCTGACCGTCCAGCGAAGCAATCTTGGCTCGGTGCTCTGAGACTTGCGCGATCAGAAACTGACGCTGCATTGCCACCCGATCCGGGTTGGCTGTCGCCGGAGGAAAGAAAGCATCCAGAGGCTCATCCGTATCTGCCAGCGCCGCCCTCAATCTCGCAGTATCGAGTTGCGCAGATTGGAGGTCGCTCTGAAGATGATTGATCTCGCCGTCGTTTATTGTCGGATCGAGTTCAATCAACGTTTGACCCGACTTGACGAATTCGCCCTCGGAGACGCGAATGGAGCGCACGACACCCGTTTCAAAGGGCTGGATGACCTTGCTGCGACCGGTCGGAATGACTTTTCCGGTCGCGGTTGCGACGATGTCAACGCGACCGAAAGCTGACCAGGCAAGGCCTAGGACGAGCATCGCGAGTATCGTTCCCCCTATCGCGCGTCCGAGCGGCGAGGGTGGAGTTTCAACAATCTCGAGGGCTGCCGGCAGAAATTCGAGTTCTTCGTTCTCCCGCGGCTTGGGAGCGATCGGAAATTGCAGCAATTTCGAAGTTGACTTCATTTTCATATCCCATGAATTTATTGCATATTTCCGAATAATCTGCAATGAATCCGTTCTCCTGCCTGACCGTGCTTTGAGAATAATGCCTAAACTTCCATTGTTCTCTCCCGAATGAGGATATTTTTGGAAAATCGCGTGCCAAATCGCCGCCCGATTATGGCTATAAGTTTACCAATAAGAAATATCATCTAAGGTTGGCGTCGGATGGTGACGTGGGCTGCCAACAGGGCAAATAATGACCGTACATCCGGATATGCCGGGCCAAAATGATTCTGGTCTCATAGCACTCGCGATGCTGTTACGCTTTCATGGCGTCAGTGCGGACCCTGTGCAAATACGACATCATTGCGGCATGGCGGACGTTGGTACCGCAGAGATGGTACGTTGTGCCAGAGTATTTGGTCTCAAGGCACGTGAACTGAAGACGGATTGGGGGCGGCTGCTTAAAACTCCTCTGCCTGCTATCGCCGCTCTCAAGGACGGTGGATTTCTCCTCCTTGGCAAGGTCGGCGACGACAAGGTCGTCGCTCAGTCGACCAGGACGCCCCGGCCTGAATTGATGACGAGGGCCGATCTGGAAGCCGTATGGGACGGGCGTCTCGTTCTCATGACGAAGCGTGCGAGCCTTACAGAGCTGACGCGTCGTTTCGATTTGTCTTGGTTCCTCGGGGCAATTCATAAATACCGCGCTCAACTTTATGAGGTGCTGGTCGGATCCTTCTTCCTCCAACTCCTCGGTCTCGCGTCGCCGCTGTTTTTTCAAGCGGTTATCGACAAGGTGCTGGTGCAACGAAGTCTCAGCACGCTGGATGTGCTTGCGATCGGTCTCATTGGGATCGGTCTGTTCGAGACCATTCTTAGCATCCTGCGCACTTACCTCTTTTCTCATGCGACCAATCGCATCGACGTCGAACTCGGAGCAAGGCTGTTTCAGCATCTGCTTGCCCTGCCGACTGCATATTTCCAAGTCAGGCGGGTGGGCGATTCCGTTGCCCGTGTGCGTGAGCTCGAGAACATTCGAAATTTCCTTACGAGTTCGGCCCTGACGCTGGTCATCGATCTCTTCTTCACCTTTGTTTTTTTAGGCGTCATGCTTTGTTATTCGCCGCTGCTCACGGGAATCGTTGTCGCCGGATTCCCGCTCTACATATTGATCTCTGTCGGGGCAACGCCGCGATTTCGATACTTGCTCGACGAAAAATTCAAGCGTGGTGCTGAGAACCAGGCTTTTCTTGTCGAATGCGTCAATGGTGTCGATACGTTGAAGGCAATGGCGATCGAACCGCAGATGCAAAGACGCTGGGAGGAGCAGCTGGCGGGATACGTAGCCGCGAGTTTCAGGGTTCTCCGGCTCGGTAACTACGCAAGTAACAGCGTTCAATTCGTCAACAAGCTCGTGACAGCCGGCATCCTGTATTTTGGAGCTCGCCTTGTGATCGCGGGCGACCTGACGGTCGGCGAACTCGTTGCGTTCAACATACTTGCGGGCCGCGTGAGTCAGCCGATCTTGCGTCTCGTGCAAATCTGGCAGGACTTCCACCAGGCACAGATATCGGTGGACCGTCTCGGCGACATTCTCAATACTCCGCCCGAACCCAGATTCAATCCTGCTCGCTCGGCATTGCCCGCCATCAAGGGAGACGTCACTTTCGACCGCGTCGTTTTTCGTTATCGTCCCGACGGACCTGAGGTGCTGCACAAGGTTAGTTTCGACATTTCCGCGGGGCAGGTGATAGGCATCGTTGGGCCTTCCGGCTCAGGGAAGAGCACCGTCGCCAAGCTGGTTCAACGCTTGTTCATTCCAGAGAGCGGCCGAATACTGATCGACGGCGTCGACATATCCATGGTCGACACGTCTTGGTTGCGTCGGCAGATCGGTGCTGTGTTGCAGGAGAGCGTTCTTTTCAACCAGTCCATTCGCGACAATATCGCAATGTCAGATCCCAGCATGCCGATCGAAAGGGTCGTGGAGGCCGCAAAACTAGCAGGCGCTCACGAATTCATTCTCGAACTCCAGGAGGGGTACGATACGGTCGTGGGAGAACGTGGGACTAGTCTATCGGGTGGACAGCGACAGCGAATCGCCATCGCGCGCGCTCTTGTGACAAATCCGCGCATTCTCATTTTCGACGAAGCGACAAGTGCGCTCGACTATGAAAGCGAGCGCATCATCCAGGACAACATGCGCCGGATCGCGCAAGGGCGGACGGTATTCATTATCGCTCATCGCCTCTCAACTGTTCGGCGGGCAAATCGAATATTTACCATCGACCGGGGTCGCTTGGTCGAAGACGGAACTCACGACGAGCTGATCACGAGTGGGGGGCGCTATGCCGCGCTTCATCGAATGCAGTCAGACATTCAGGAAGTTCGGTAGCAATCGTTCGCGATCGTTAGCAATTGTTGCTGAAGATCGAAGCTTGGTTTTGTCGCACTATCTGAGAAGTCCTTGCAGCGTTGCTTGAAATGCGTCATGAGATCAATGCAATGTCTGCGCGTTGCTGCGATTCTAGACCGAGACGATCTTGATGGCCCAAAAGTTGAACTTCGATAGCATGTCAGTCGATGAGTTGTGGCATTTGCACGAAGAGATCGGGCGAATCTTATCTACGCGTCTTACAACCGAAAAGCGGGAGTTGGAGAAGCGTCTTGCGCAACTGCGCCGGGAGGATGACGCTCGGCATGCGAGTGCGCAGTCCTCCTCCGACTTGGAGCGAACCCGCCGTAAGTATCCGCAAGTACTGCCAAAATACCGTAATCCGAACTCCCCGACAGAAACCTGGTCCGGCCGGGGAAAGCAGCCGCGTTGGTTGGTGGCAGCTTTGAAGACAGGTCGCCAAATTGAAGAGTTCGCGATCTCTCAGTCTGGAGCCGCCAAGCGGAAGTCCGGCGACCGTCGGCCAAAGGGACATGCGTCCCGCGTTTGATATCGCTCGGCATCGGGTTACTAGGTCACTACCTCTGGTAGTGCGTTGTCGGGCCTAGTATCTGTATTTGCTTTAAGCAGTCCGTTCGGCACAGTGCTCCGGATTGCGGAAAACGATGGGCCGCGATAGCAGCCCGTATTATCCCCTGCCTCGGCATGATAGGTAAGCGCACGTCAATGCGTGAGAACTCGTCGCTGTACGGTGCCTTTGCCGCTCGTACAGGAATGCTTGAGCAGGAAGCACGGCTGACGCTCGTCGCGCCAAGGTGAGGCGCTATGCTAAGTGCAGCTCTGAGCCGAACAGCTCCAGATTAGATACGGCATCTCTCAGATCTCTCCAGTCCGACAATCGCTCCGGCGGAACGCCGGCAATTCCACCGAGGTCGACGATTGATCTCGATTGAAAACGGCTCACATAGACGTTGCCAAAGTCGCTGCTGAGGAATTCTTCAACCTGCGCTGTCCACGCTCGTGTGTGAGATCGGCAGGCGTCGGCATCCTTGTCTGCATCACGAAGTCTCGCCAGGAGCACTTGCCCTTCATCAATGAGATAGACAAGTCTTTCGCGTGTCCGTGCGACTTCCAAAGCGATTGTCCGGGCCTTCTGACGGCGCGCATATCGCGCTGCGGGCGCAACGCCAAAGTTCAGCAGGATTCGCGTGATCTCCAGCGGGAAGTGGATCGCCGCCGATACCAAAGTCGCCGCCAAGAATTGGCCCACGTTGATGAGCGCGTCCATACGTTGTCCAGATGAGGGGGGCTTGGCACCGCACGTTTCGCGGTGCGCTTCTGCAGCTTGCGCAGGAGCATTACCTATCCTGCGAAATCCGAAAAATCCGAAGGTGTTTTCGCGGTTACAGGCTCCATCCCAATTTAATCTTTTATCATTTAAATAATTCTCTGGTTAGTATATATTATTATATTTATTTTCTTTCGTGTCGGCGGCGCGAAAGGTCCCTCTGGGCAATGACCGAAGGCGCAGTCGGGCCTTTCGATTATCAATAGGGGCGGTATTTAAGTAAGGCAAATGGGGTTGTTTTCATTAAACGAAATCTCGTCAGGAATGTCCTTGGTCGCTTTGACGCACATCGTTGTTTCGAAAATTCCAACAGAAGGTTAAAGATGCCGGAAATTGACCTGGTCGATTGGAACGTCGAAGAATTTCGACGCTTGCTCAACGAACCGCTCAGATTGACAAGTGACTTCGTAACGTATGACGCGACATCGTCGGACGTGGGTGAGTCAGCCACTACGGAGATCGAGTCCGTAAAAGAAGAGTCTGCTGAAGCGAGACATCCGAATTCAAACGATCACAGGCTTTACTCATTGCCGGAAGGCGATGCCCTTCTCCAGACGAAGGCTGGTGGCGACGAGCTACTTTCGCCCGTTGCTACGGGAGACGAAGCCGGTGGTGATTCGTCTACGATAATTCCTCATTCGCAAATAGAGCCAAGCGTCGAGCCTGAACTAGCTTCACCGCAAGCGAACGAAGGCCAGCCTATCGAGAATGCAAGACCCGTTCTCGTGGTCAACATCGAGATGGCGCTGGCGGCCAGAGTCGATGCCGTGAACGCATGGGTGCCGGCGGATCGCCCCGAGGAAATAACTGCTCAACCTTCGCTAATTGACATAGAATCGATAACGGTAGTTGAAGCGCCGCTTGAGGCCAACTCGCAGGAAGTGCACGCTCCGCTCGGGAATGATGGGCCAGATGTCTATCCTGACAACCAGCTCATGTTGGGCGATGTTCCTGGCGCTTGCTTGTCGGCGAGCGAGACAACTTATTTGCCTCCATCGGCGTCGGTTGCGTCGAGCACTGCTCCCGCTCGAAATGTAGTTGCTGACCAGTCATCCATGCCCTCAGACACGTTGTTGCAGAAAAGTTCTGAGGCTTACCAAGCCGATCTTGGAGGCCACATTGCTGGGGCAGGTGACGCTGAAGCAAATCTAGTTTTGCCGGAAGCGCGTGAGGCATTCCAGGTTCCGATGTCGGTGCTCAATTCGGAGACGAAACCGGCAATTGGGGTTATTCCGGCGTCTAATCATTTTGATCCACCAGAAATCTATCCGGCTGAATCGATTCTCGCCATATCTGCGCCGACCTATGCCGTTTCGTCGATATCGGCTCGGGAGGTCGGCGCGGACTCAATTGCCGGCGGTGATTTCCCATCGTCGCCAGAAGCGGGCGACGACGCTAGCGAATTGGTCTCTCCGGGCCCAGATGGCCTGGACTCGCGCGATCACCCTTTCGCGCGGTGGACTAATTGTTTAACGGGTGAGGAACTCACAGAGGTATTGACCGCGCCGCTCTCAACCGCTGCTGTTCTGCCATTAATTGAAACTAACATACCTGACAGATTGCGGGTGCTCTTCGATCAAGAGGTGGCCAAAGCAGTTGTTCAAGATCCGCCGATTATGGAAGCGATTGGTTCGCCAACCTCCAGGTCCAACCAAACTTCGGCGGCAATGGAATCCGTTGACGCTAAGCTGGCCCTAGCCCAGCCTGAACCCGTCGATACGATGAGCGGTGGTGGTATCAAGCACCCGCTTAAGGCCGATGAATCAAGCGAGCCTAAGGACCTCACGTGGCTCTCTCAGTCATCCCTGCACAAGGCAGTATTTAAAGAAGACGTTTGGGCGGCGCCGGCAGATCGAGAGCGTGCCATTGTCCTGCGCTGGGCGTTGAGGGATATACGAGCCAAGCGCGTAGGGTTATTCCCCCTTGACCAGCACGTTTTCCAGATGCTGCTCGACATGGGCTTGGTCGAACTCTCGGATGGACAGCTCATCCTAACGCAGGCAGGTTCTGCCGCCATCGCCTCGTCCCGATCTCGAGAGATTGTCGTTTCGCCCAACGACTTTTCGTGAGCTGGCAACGGTGCTTCCCAAAAGATTGACGGCAGCTCACAAATGCACGGTTGCGTTGACCCGATGCGTGGACATCAAGATTCATTTTCAATTTTATTTGTTTTGGACGATACTCGAGCACGAGAGCCACGATCCGAGTAGGAACCTGTGGTGCGGAAAGTTCGTACTCTTCTTCCCATAATGGTCGCTCGACAATTCGTCTGAAGCATCGTAAGCACTCGCATTGGGGATCTACACGCTGCAAAGGCCTTGAGATCTCGCGCAGCGGCCGAAGCCGATATGGAAGTAGCATATTTAGACGAGGCCCAAATCGTGTTTGCTGTTGGAGCAGGCTCACCAAGAGTCGATCTAAGTCGTTTCTCCTAGGACAGTTTGCGGGGTGGGCGAATTCTTATCTGATGTGAAGTTACGCGCACGCGGCTCAACATCGCCTCGCGATATAGATCCGTATAGCTATCGGCCACAATGCTGGCTGTAAATCGCGAGCGTGCCCTGGCGAACGCAGCTTCACTGGCTCGCGTGAGAAAGCCGATGTCGGTGATGAAGCGTTCGATTGCTTGTTCGAGTCCGCCTTCATCCCTTGGTTCAACTATGATGCCCGTTACACCGTCGTCGATAATGTCCGGAATACCAGACCATCGTGTACCAATGGCGGGCAAGCCAAGCGCCATCCCTTCGAGAAGACAAAGTGGGTACATCTCTCCAGGCTCATACGTGGGAAGCACTATAAGTTGAGAGCTGCGCATCAGCGCGGGCACCGCGCGGTGATCGACCTTGCCCTTGCATTCAACAATTTGCCGTAAACCGAGGTGGTCGATTGTCTCTTCAATCTGGCCTCGTGTCGGTCCATCGCCGATAAACATGACCCGGAGTTTGGGATAACGTGGTGCAAGGTTGGAGAGCGCACTCAACAGTTCGATATGACCCTTGCCGCTGACCATGCGGGCGACGAGGGCAAGTGTAAAATTGTCGTTGGTCGATGGTGCCGGAGCTCTAGCGAACAGCTGTTCGTCAACGCAGAACGGAATGACGCTGGATCGGGCGGCAGACACTCCCTCGGAGTTCAGCTCGGCAAGCGCGGCTTTATAAGGCATTACGATTGTTGATGCGATTTTCTTCTCGATCCAGAAGGTAACGTCTGCGAGCCGATCGCGCTGCGCGGCGAACCAGCTCAACGTGCCGTGATGAGTGACGATGACCGGTTTGCCCGCGAGGGCCGCTGCGACAAAACCGTCTAAGCAGGAAAGCCCAACTGCTTGGACATGCAATACGTCATTGTCTTTGAGCAGATTGTAAAGAAATCGAATTCGCCGTGTGCGCAACAGTGCAGTCACGGCTTTCCGCGGTAGAAAGCGAGCAAAGGCCCTGCCGGGCAGGTCGTAGACGGCTATGCCGCGCTCGCTGGCGATCTTCAAAACGTCCTGTCTATTGCTGAGTTCCATTGCAATGGCCGGAACAAGTCCGCGGCGCTTCTGAGCCGTCGTCAATTGCAGAATAAATGTCTCGACGCCGGTCATGCCGAAATTCGTGCCCATATAGTGCAGCACTCGGATTGCTGGGCGACGATCACTTCGCGCCGCACCTCTCAGGTGCAATGCAGGTAACACGACTGAGGCGAGCGGAGACGCGACATCGATTTCGACCAAACCAAGCACGTTCATTAAGGTCGCAAAGAGCTCTCCGCATGCGGCCAGGGGGAGCGGAAGCCATGCTGTGAACTCTGTTAATCGTACAATATTCAAATAAAAATCCTTTGAGATGTCGATAGCCGAGATTTAAATATTAAACCATTCTCCGCGCACACCGCTGCGGCCTTATGGCGCAAGGCAGCCATTGATCGCAAGGCTGCCACTCTCCGGGGCAACCAGCGTATTGGGGCGCGATCCTTGTGATCGCAATTGTGGATCTTGCCTTGGCGAAGTCATCCGGTTTGAGCTGCTGCCGGTTTGATGGACACCGAGATTGGGTGTTTCATGAAGTCGGAGGTAGGTGATGCAGAGACGGAAGTTCAGTCGAGAGTTCAAGGTCGAGGCGGTCAAGCTTGTCAAGGAACGCGGGGTCTCGGTGACGCAGGCGGGCCGCGACCTGGGCGTCCATGAGAACGTGCTGCGCAAATGGGTGAAGGAGTTCGGCTCCGCTCCGGTGCAGGCCTTCCCCGGCCACGGGCAGATGAAGCCTGAGCAGCAAGAGATCAAGCGGTTGCGGCGCGAGGTCAACACGCTGAAGGCAGAGCGGGACATCCTAAAAAAGGCCGCTGCCTACTTCGCGAAGGAAGCGGCATGAAGTTCGGCTTCATCGCCTATGCGAAGCAATGGGCGTATCGCGTCGGGCTTCCATGCCTGGCTGGACCCGATCGCCCAGGCGCCACATCCCGCAGCGACGAAGCGGTCGGCCTAAAGGTGAAGGCAAGCTTTCTTGCCAGCGACCGGACCTACGGGGCACGGCGTGTCTGGAGAGACCTTTTGGCAGATGGCGTCGAATGCGGTCTGCATCGGATCGAGCGGCTGATGCGCCTGCAGGCCTTGCGTGCGAGGCCACGGCGCCAGCGTCTGCCGAAGGATGAAGGCGATCGCCAGGTAGCGAACGTGCCGGCGAACCTTCTGGACCGGCAGTTTGCAGCCGAGCGGCCGAACCAGAAGTGGATTGCCGACTTCACCTATATCTGGACGGCCGAGGGCTGGCTCTACGTGTCGGCCGGGATCGACCTGTTCTCGCGACGAGTGGTCGGCTGGTCGATGAGCGCCAGCATGACGGCGCAGTTGGTCGCCGACGCCCTTCTGATGGCCATCTGGCGACGCGGCAAGCCGGATGCCCTGATGCATCACTCCGATCGTGGCAGCCAATACGCCAGCGAACAGTTCCAGCGCCTGATGGTTGACAACGGCGTTGTGTGCAGCATGAGCTGGTCCGGCAAGTCTGGGACAACGCAGCGATGGAGAGCTTCTTCTCTTCGCTGAAGACCTAGCGCACCGAGCGCAAACTCTATCGCACCAGGAACGAGGCCAGGGCAGATGTGTTCGACTACATCGAGAGGTTCTACAATCCAACCCGACGTCATTCCACGATCGGATGCATCAGCCCCGTTGAGTTCGAACGCAAGGTGGGATTAGCTTAACTCGGTGTCCATCAAACCGGCAGCAGCTCACCAAGCGCCTGCTTCTTCCATGACCGCGGGTGCACTTCGCAGGATGGCCGGTTATCGTCGAACCCTGCAGCATATAGCGAAGCTATTAATGGTCTCTCGCTGGTGGCCCAGGTCGACCTAGCTCTCCTAGGCTTATCCGTTCTCAAACCCGTCATCGAGGATTGGTACATGCTGCTTGCCGTATCACGCATGTTCATTGCTCGGTCGTTCCTGCTCTGTTCTTGAAGCTCCCTGATACTTTTCGTGCGTGAGGATCGTGACAGCCAAGTTTTGCTGAACTTTTCAGGTCTTTTAGCTTGGTGACCGTCCCAACTGTCTGCCATGCTTTCACGTTCATTTTCCGTTTGCAGGGGAGCTGGACTGAGCGATGCGACACTTGGTGAAGGTTGAGCTTGATCGACCGCGATAGGACCATGACCATGAGGCTATGGGATGAGTGAGGATTTTCCCCCATCCGCAGCGGTGGGCTTGCTGCGATATGTCGCTGGCGGGTGATGCCGGCGTACCCGGGCCACTGAATCCTTGCCTCTACCGGTTCAGTCGGGCAATGCGGTATATGAGGACGAACAACGGAGTTTATTTTGGCCCCCGTGGTGGTTACCGGCGCTGCCGGCTTCATCGGCATGCATGTCTGTGAGCGCTTGCGCGCGCGCGGGGAACGAGTTGTCGGCATCGACGCAGTAACCCCTTACTATGATCCGGCGCTCAAGCGCGCTCGCCTCGAGACGCTCAAGCATGATGCCTTCACATTCCACGAGATCGATCTTGCCGACTTCGCTGCGGTGACGCGTGTGTTCGATGAGGTCTCGCCCGATCGCGTGGTGCACCTCGCGGCGCAGCCCGGCGTGCGCGCGTCGATCGACGATCCCATCACCAGCATCCGCGCCAATTGTGATGGCTTCGTCACCGTGCTCGAAGCCGGCCGGCGCCACGGCCTGGCGCATCTCGTCTACGCCTCGTCGAGTTCCGTGTATGGCGCCAATCGCACCTTGCCGTATTCGACCGAGCATTCGGTCAATCATCCGGTCAGCCTCTATGCCGCGAGCAAGAAGGCCAACGAGCTGATGGCGCACACGTTCGCACATGTTCACAAGCTGCCGGTGACCGGTCTTCGCTTCTTCACCGTCTATGGTCCATGGGGCCGGCCCGACATGGCCGCCTGGCTCTTCACGCGCGCGATCTTCGCGGGTGACCCGATCAAGCTTTTCAATCATGGAAATATGTGGCGCGATTTCACCTATGTCGACGACATCGTCGAGGGCGTGATCCGCACCCTCGATCGCCCCGCGACGCCGAATCCCGCGTGGAACGCCGAGCAGCCGGAAAACTCGTCGAGCTATGCGCCGTATCGCGTCTACAACATCGGCAACAATTGCTCGGTCAATTTGATCGAGTTCGTCGAGACACTGGAGAAGATCATCGGCAAGCCTGCGATCCGCACGCTTTTGCCGATGCAGGCTGGCGACGTCCTCGAGACGCGTGCCGACATTTCGGCCCTGCAACGCGACGTCGGCTTCACGCCCTCGACGCCGCTGGCGGATGGCTTGGGTCGCTTTGTCGAATGGTATCAAAATTATCACCGCGTATAACCCCCTCTCTTGAGTAGCTCACACGTGTCCCAAAGAATTATCCCCCTGATCATGTGCGGCGGTGCCGGAACGCGGCTGTGGCCGGCTTCGCGCGAGGTGCGCCCCAAGCAATTCCTGCCGCTGTTCGGCACCCGCTCGACCTTCCAGGACACGCTGTTGCGCGTCTCGGAGGCCTCGCTGTTCGATCGCCCGATCGTCATCACCAACGCCTCCTACCGCTTCATGGTGCTGGAGCAGCTCGCGGAAATCGGCATCGAGGCCGACGTGATCCTCGAGCCGATGCGGCGGGATTCCGGCCCGGCGATTGCAGCCGGCGCGGTGTTCGCGCAGAACCGCGCGAGTGAGGCGATCGTGCTCGCGCTCGCCGCCGACCACGTGGTGCAGGACAATGCGGCCTTCGTCGCGGCGTGTCGCCAGGGCCTCACCGCCGCGAGTACCGGGCGCATCGTCACCTTCGGCGTCAAGCCGGAGCGGCCGGCGACCGAATACGGCTATATCAGCCCGGGCGAGGTCATCTCCGGCGAGGTACACGCGGTCGCGCGCTTCGTCGAGAAGCCGGATGCGGTGAAGGCAGCCGACTACGTCAATTCCGGCTATCTCTGGAACAGCGGCAACTTCATGTTCCCGGCCGGCGTCCTGCTCGACGAATACCGCAAGATCGATGCGGCGAGTGTGGAGGCGATTTCCAATGCTGTTAGCAATGCCGGCCGCGATCTCGGCTTCGTGACGCTGGAGCCCGAGGCGTTCGGCGCGGCCAAGGCGATCTCCATCGACTATGCGGTGATGGAGAAGACCGCGCGCGCCGCTGTGGTGCCGGTGTCCTGCGGCTGGTCCGACGTCGGCTCCTGGCACGCGGTGTGGGAATTGTCGGACAAGGACGCGCAAGGCAATGCTTCGCATGGCGCCGCCGTGTTCGAGGATTCCCGCAACTGCAACGTCACCACAGACTCTGCGCTGGTCGCACTCGAAGGCGTCGACGATCTCATCGTGGTTGCGACTGCGGACGCGGTGCTGGTCTCGCGCCAGAAGGATGCCAACGGGCTCAAGCGGCTGGTTACAAAACTCAAGGCGGTCGCGCCGAAAGTCACCGAGGAGCATCTCAAGGTGCATCGGCCCTGGGGCAGCTACCAGTCGGTCGACAATGGCGAGCGCCACCAGGTCAAGCGCATCGTGGTCAAGCCCGGCGGGCGTCTGTCGCTGCAGAAGCACCATCATCGTGCCGAGCACTGGATCGTGGTCCGCGGCACCGCCCGCGTCACCGTCAACGAGACCGTCAAAAGCGTGCACGAGAACGAGTCGATCTACATTCCGATGGGCGCGGTGCACCGGATGGAGAACCCCGGTAAAATCATGCTGGAGCTGATCGAGGTCCAGACTGGAAGCTATCTCGGTGAAGACGACATCATCCGGATTGAAGACGATTATCAGCGCTCTTGAGCAGAGTGTCGCTCCAACATTCCTTGAACATTTGGAAACTGTCCTGTGAACTGCGATGACCGGAACAGGCTGTCATGACCGACGACACGCACACGATCCGCAGCGGCGGACTCACCGGGACCATCAAGGCGCAAGGCGCGGAGATGTGTTCGCTGGCGAGCGATGCCGGCATCGAGTTCGTCTGGCAGGCGGAGCCGGCCTGGCCGCGACATGCGCCGCTGCTGTTTCCGATCGTCGGGCGCCTCGCCAATGACGAATTGCGGCACCGGGGCAGGACCTACCGGATGACCCAGCACGGCTTCGCGCGTGACAGCCGCTTTGCGTGGGTGGAACGAGGCGAAAGACGCTGTGTCCTGGTGCTCGAAGACAGCGAGACGACGCGCGCGCTCTACCCCTTCGCGTTCCGCCTGACGGCAACCTATGCGCTCGACGAATCCGGTCTCGATCTTTCACTCGTGATCGCGAACACCGGCAAGGAGATATTGCCGGCCTCGCTCGGCGGCCATCCCGCTTTCAACTGGCCGCTCCAACCGGGGCTGGCGAAGGAGAGCTACGCGCTGAGCTTCGCAAACGCAGAGCCATCGCCCGTCCGCCGTCTCGATGGCGGCTTGCTGCGCCCGGCAACCGAGCCGAGCCCGGTCGAAGGCTCCGTGTTGCCTCTGTCCGAATCTCTGTTCGTCGACGACGCAATCATCTTCGGTCGGATCGCGAGCAATTCGGTCCGCTATGCCGTGGAGCAGGGCGCCTCCACCGGGCCGTGGTTGAAAATGTCATGGCGCGGCTTTCGCGAGCTTGGCGTCTGGTCGAAACCATCGGGCGCGCCGTTCCTCTGCATCGAGCCCTGGCGCGGCTATGCCAGTCCGGCCGGCTTCGACGGCGAATTCACTGACAAGCCGGGCCTGATGCACATCGCGCCCGGGACGGAAGAGCAATTGTCATTTCGGGTTGAGGTTGGATCGTCCTGAGGTGGGACGGTCTGCGCGCATCTGAAGTTCTCAGACCTCGATCCGCGTGAGGTCCTCGCCGAGCACGACAGGACCCGAATAGTCCCGCCTGACATCCGCAAGCAGCGCATTGAGCATGGAATCGTCGGTGCGAGGCCGGTGATGGGTCAGCGCGAGCTTCTTGACGCCGGCCTTGGCCGCGACCTTGCCGACTGTATCGCCGCAGGCGATCGTGAATTTCGCAAGCCGGCGCAGGTGCTCGTTGTCGATCTCCGGCGTGGCGAGGAAGCAGCACTGGACCAGCAGGTCGGCCCCCTCAGCCAGTCGCTCGAGACCGGGGCAGGGCACCGTGTCGCCCGAGATTGCGATGACCTTGCCTTCGGCCTCGAAGCGGTAGCCGAGACACATCCAGCGTGCGAGGAAGGCCGGCGACATGTCGAGGCCGTCGCCATGCGAGACGAGTTCGGCGCTGATCTTCCAGCGGCCAGTGTCGAGAACGGGGCCGGGTATAATGTCGGTCGCGACGACTGGTTTCCAGCCGCCGAAGCTCGGCTCACCCTGATCGCGCCAGGCGATGTCCTTGTCGTAGACCTGCGTGACCAGCGTATTGGCGAGCCGTTCGGTATCCGGCGGTCCATAGATGCGCAGATCGTCCTTGCGCCCATGCAACCATGAATTGAGCATCACGTCGTAGAGGTCGCCGATGTGGTCGAAATGGTGATGGGTGAGAAAGACCGTGTTGATGGAGCCGAGCGGCACGCCAGCCTTGCTGAGCTGCACCATGACGCCGCGGCCTGCGTCGATCAGGATGTTTTCCTCGCCGAGCCTGATCAGCGTGGTCGTCGCCATGCGGCGCGGGTCCGGGCGCGGGCCGCCGGTGCCGAGCAGGATGACTTCCATGGCGCCACCTCCTGGGGCAGACTTTTCGGGGCGCCACAGTAGATTTGAAGCTCCTGGCGTGGCAAGCGGCCGCGGGATGGACTTCAGCCCGCACAACAGGCGCTCGTACGGGGCTCCCGAACATGCTGCGCGAGATGAGAAGTGTGGGCCAATTCATACTTAATCCAGCTGGATCGTGACCAATGTTGTTTGGGCGCGCTGACGCGCCTAGTATTGCAGCAGGCAATTCGAGGGGGCTCGAATAAGTCGTGAATGTACGTTCACAGGGCGGCGCGCTCGGCGACCTGAGCTTCCAGGTCGGCTCACAAGCACACAGGACATCCAACATCGTGGCTGATTCCTCAGGTCAGGAATTGCGTGTCGCTGGCCGGGAGCGACTGATCGTCGTCGAGGACGATCCGGTGACGCGGACGATGCTGGTCGGTTATTTCAGCGAGAACAATTTCGACGTGGTCGGTGCCGGCTCCTGCGCGGAATGCCGCCAGGCGCTGCGGACGCGGACCGATCTCGTCTTCCTCGACCTGCAGCTGCCCGACGGCGATGGCTTCGATCTCGCCAAGGAGATCCAGGCGACCAGCAATGCGGGTATCATCTTCGTGACCCGCCGCGACACCGACGTCGATCACATCCTCGGCCTCGAGATCGCGGGCGACCACTACGTCACCAAGCCGATCAATTTGCGCGATCTGCTCGCGCGCGCGCGAAGCGTGCTGCGGCGGCGCTCGATCGACCGCAAGGCGGCGCGCACCCACAATTCGATCGCCTTTGGCGACTGGATCATCGACCTGACGCGGCGCGAGCTGCTCGGCAGCGACGGCAAGCCGGTGGCGCTGACGCGCGCCGAGTTCGACCTGCTTGCGGCGCTCGTCGGAGCCGACGGCAGGCCGCTCAGCCGCGACTATCTGATCGAGGTCGTCAGCAACCGCCAGGCCGAGGTCGATATCCGGACTGTCGATGCCCTGGTGGCGAGGCTGCGGCGCAAGCTGGTCGGTAGCGGTACGCCCGTCATCACCACCGTCACCGGCGTCGGCTACAAGCTCGCGCTGAGCGAGCGGCTCTAGACCCGGGCGCAGCACGACATGGTGCCGGCGGCGCCATCGGGTTCAGCCACTGAAACCGACGAGGAACCGAATCGCGAGAAAGGCCGACAAGGCCACGGCGCCGGTCGCGACGATTGCAAACAAAACTCTCAAACTATTGTGCATGATCTCTATTCAGGTTCGGTTTCAAAGTTCGGTTTCAAAAATGTCGTTCGTCCAACCGCTGCTCGTCTCAAGGCAGCAACTCTAATTCTATTGGCGTGATGCCACCCGTTTCCACTTGGCTTCGACGCGAGCCTTGATGAGGCGGACCCGGGCTTCCTGTGCTGCCCAATATGCCCTGCTCGCGACCGCCGTGCCTTGACGGTAGCGCGCGTAAACGTCCTTCGGCTGTGCCGGTGTCTTTTGACTGTGTGCCGATTTCTGATTGTGCGCTGACTTCGAGACGGTGGGTGCCGGAGTTGGCGCCGGTGCTACATCTGGGACGGCCGCGGCTTGGCTTCCCACATTCGTCGAGTTCATGGAGACAAGACGATTGCGGGCGCGATGACAATAGACCTGCGAGCGCGGAGTCATGGACTCCTCGTCATGACCTGCTCGATATTTCATCAGGGTGCGGCAAAGGTCCCCGCCCGCCAGGCGCCATGCGCGACTGAGGTAGAGAACGCCGTAGTGGATGTTGATATCAGGCTTTGCGAGCTCTGCGTTATTTCCCCGAAATCCGAGCATCGCTGCCGTTTCGGGCCGAACCTGCATGAGGCCGATCTCGCCGACGGTGCCAATGGTGCCCGGATTGTAACCGCTTTCAACGAAGACGACGGCCTCCGCAATGTCCGCGGGCAGATTGGTCTTGGCCGTTTCTCTTTCGATAATTTTTCGAATCGCTGCCCGCGATGCCGGCGTCTCTCCGGCGCCGAGATCTGCATTGTGACCGCCGGCCGCCAACGCCGGTCCCACGTCGTTTAGAGCGCCGTCCTGAGCGCGCACGGAGGTGGATGCCAACCAAAGCACGGCGATCGCAACGTGTGTCCACGTCGCGCGGGCATTGATGTGTGTTCGATCCCGCAGCATCGACCACGTATTATATCTTTCGAGTTAACAACCGATTTTCTGGCGGCCCCGGGGCGCGGTCCGGCTCGAGCGGCCAGCGGCGCATCGAGGCTATCGCGACCGCGAGCTCTGGTCCGTTGATGCGCTTGGCGCAGCCCCGGCCAATTTGTCGTCGACCGCATAGAGCGTGCAGGTAGTTGACCATTTTGTGCAGGCGCCAAGTGAATCGCGCTGGGCGTCGTCGGCGGTCGCGCGTCCCGAACGCCAGCCGTAGCCACCGTTCGGCGACACCGCAAAAGCCTTGTGCGGCATCGTGCTGGCTAGATAGCGCGCGAACTCGGCGCGCGCGGCCTCGCTGAGCTGGCCCGGCGGCGGCAGCGGATCGGGCGGGCTCAGGACGTCGTGGCCGAGACCTCGCTCGCGCAGGAAGGCGTCGAGATATGGCGTCCATTGCGGACGGCTCACCACCGAATAGAGATAGTGGCCATCGTCGCCGTAAGGCGGCGCTGCGACGAATTTCGCGTTGCCGCCGCTGGCGCGAAATTCGTCATGGAGGCGCCGCGCGAGGTCGGGACCGAAGTAGGAATCGTTGGCGGCATAGACCCACAGCATCGGCGCGCGGGAGGTTTTGCCGAACGTGGCGAAGGCCTGCACCAGCCCGTTGGGATTGCAGACGTCGTCATCGTCGCGCGAGCCGCGCCCACCGGCAAAGCTGATCGCGGCGACGAGACCCGCTGGCGCCTGCGCGGTCAACGCGACAGTGGCGAACCCGCCGGCGGAATGGCCGGCCGCGATCATGCCCGAGGTGGTGACGTCGGCCCTGCGCACCATCGCCTCGATCGCCGCGCGCAAATCCGCCACCGCGACCGCCGCGGCCGGCAGATAAGCGGCATTGGCGCAGCCGCCGACGCTGTCGACGCGCCCGCCGGGCGAGGTGCCGTAGCCGCGCCGCATCACGATCAGCGCGGCGAAGCCGCGCCGGGCATATTCGAGAGCGATGCCGTAATATTTGTGCGCGGACATCGTCGCGCGATCGTCGAAACTGCGCGGTGAGCCGTGGCTGAGCAGCGCCAGCGGATAGCGCCTGGTCCCGGCCGGCCGGACCAGGAACGCCTCCAGCCCCTGCGGTCCAGCCTCGGCCATCGGGATACGCAAATCCTCGGTGTAGAACTCCGCGGCCGTCGCATCGGGCACGATGCCGCCCATCGCAAGCCAGGCCATCAGAACAACCAGAAGCCTCTGAAACAGCGTCATGCCCCGACTCGAAAAGCCCCGATCGAAAGACCATAGCATGATCTCAGGAACGGCCGCCCCATTGCGGGTGTTGTGCTCTTGGCGGGGGCTTGGCCGATGCTATGGTATCGCGCAATTCTACGACAGGACGAGGTATATTCAGTGGCTGATGTTCATCCCGCGGCGGGCAAGCAGGCCTCGCCGGACGCGCTCACCAATGTTCCGCGGCTGGTGACGGCCTATTTCGCCGGCAAGCCCGATGTCGCCGATCCCGCGCAGCGGGTGGCGTTCGGCACCTCCGGCCATCGCGGCACCTCGTTCAAGACCAGCTTCAACGAGGGCCACATCCTCGCGACGACGCAGGCAATCTGTGATTACCGACGTGAAAAGGGGCTGACCGGTCCGCTCTTTATCGGCATCGACACCCATGCGCTGGCCGAGCCCGCGCTGGTCAGCGCCGTCGAGGTGTTCGCGGCCAACGGCGTCGACATCATGATCGACAAGGACGGCGGCTACACGCCGACGCCGGTGATCTCGCATGCGATCCTGACCTACAACAAGGGCCGCACCTCGGGCCTTGCCGACGGCGTCGTCGTCACGCCCTCGCACAATCCGCCCGAGGACGGCGGCTACAAATACAATCCGCCGCATGGCGGACCGGCCGACACCGATGCTACCTCCGTGATCGAGAGGCGCGCCAATGCCTATCTCGCCGACGGCCTCAAGGGTGTGAAGCGCATCGACTACGCCAGGGCACGCAAAGCCGCGAACGTCCACGCCTATGACTACGTCACACCCTATGTCGCCGATCTCGGCAACGTCGTCGATCTCGACCTGGTCAAATCCGTCGGCGTCAATATCGGCATCGATCCGCTCGGCGGCGCCGCCGTGCACTACTGGCATCCGATCATCGAGCGCTACGGCCTGAAGGCGACCGTGGTGAACGAGGCGATCGACCCGACCTTCCGCTTCATGACGGTGGATTGGGACGGCAAGATCCGCATGGACTGCTCCTCGCCTTATGCGATGGCGAGCCTGATCGCGATGCGCGACCGCTTCGACGTCGCTTTTGCCAACGACACCGACGCGGACCGCCACGGCATCGTGACGCGCACCGGCGGCCTCATGAATCCGAACCATTATCTCGCGACCGCGATCTTCTATCTGTTCGCGCACCGCCCGAACTGGGGCAAGGACGCCGCGATCGGCAAGACCGTGGTGTCGAGCTCGATCATCGACCGCGTGGCGAAAAAACTCGGCCGCAAGCTGGTTGAGACGCCGGTCGGCTTCAAATGGTTCGTCGACGGTCTCCTCACGGGCGGCTTCGGCTTCGGCGGCGAGGAGAGTGCAGGCGCCTCGTTCCTGCGCCGCGACGGCACGGTGTGGACCACCGATAAGGACGGCATCATCCTCGGCCTGCTCGCGGCCGAGATCATGGCGAAGACCGGCCGCGATCCGAGCCAGCTCTTCAACGACCTCACTGCCGAGTTCGGCATGCCCCATTACGCACGCATCGACGTCGCCGCCACCACGCCGCAGAAGAACATTCTGAAGTCCGTCACGCCCGAGCAGCTCGGCCTGAAGGATCTCGCCGGCGATCCCGTCCGCGCCACGCTGAGCAAGGCGCCCGGCAACGGCCAGCCGTTCGGCGGCATCAAGGTCGAAACCGATTTCGGCTGGTTCGCCGCCAGGCCGTCAGGCACCGAGGACGTCTACAAGATCTATGCGGAAAGCTTCCGCAGCCCCGAGCACCTGAAGGCGATTCAGCAGGAGGCTCAGGCAGGGTTGGCGAAGGTGTTCGGGGCGTAGTCGTCGAGCCAAAGCGCCGCTGCCACTGCTCCTCCTGGAGGGAGACTCGCCGCATCAACAGGTGTCATCACCCGCGAAAGCGGGTGATCCAGTACGCCGTGGCTCCAGTTGAGTGAACCAACGACCGCCGCGGAGTACTGGATTCCCCGCTTTCGCGGGGGATGACAACGGTTTGTATACATGACAGGAGATAACGGTATTATAATACGCCAAATCTGTCCTTGAACGATTCCGCCCCTCCGTTACTGTATACATAACGTATCCACAAGCCTTGGGAGTGAGACCGGTGACAAAACCCTTCCCGATGAACGCCTGGTATGCCGCCGCCTGGGACGCCGATGTGAAGCCGGCACTGCTGCCGCGGACGATCTGCGGCAAGCACGTGGTGATGTACCGCAAGGCTGATGGCTCGGTGGCCGCGCTGGAGGACGCCTGCTGGCACCGCCTGGTGCCGCTGTCCAAGGGCCGGCTCGAAGGCGACACCGTCGTCTGCGGCTATCACGGCCTGAAGTACAATGCGCAGGGGCGCTGCACCTTCATGCCGTCGCAGGAGACCATCAACCCGTCGGCCTGCGTGCGCGCCTATCCCGTGGTCGAGCGTCACCGCTACATCTGGCTCTGGATGGGCGATCCCGCGCTGGCCGATCCCGCGCTGGTGCCCGACCTGCACTGGAATCACGACCCGGCCTGGGCCGGCGACGGCAAGACCATCCACGTCAATTGCGACTATCGCCTCGTGCTCGACAATCTCATGGACCTCACACACGAGACGTTCGTGCACGGCTCGTCCATCGGCAACGAGGCGGTCGCAGAGGCGCCGTTCGACGTCACCCATGGCGAGAAGACTGTCACGGTGACGCGCTGGATGCGCGGCATCGAGGCGCCGCCGTTCTGGGCCAAGCAGCTCGGCAAATCCGGTCTCGTCGACCGCTGGCAGATCATCCGCTTCGAGGCGCCGTGCACCATTGCCATCGACGTCGGCGTGGCGCCGACCGGCACCGGCGCGCCCGAAGGCGACCGCTCGCAGGGCGTCAACGGCTTCGTGCTCAACACCATCACGCCGGAGACCGAGAAGACCTGCCACTATTTCTGGGCCTTCGTGCGCAATTATCAGCTCGGCGAGCAGCGCATCACCTCCGAGATCCGCGAGGGCGTCTCCGGCATTTTCCACGAGGACGAGCTGATCCTCGAGGCGCAGCAGCGCGCGATGGACGAGAACCCCGATCGCATCTTCTACAATCTCAACATCGACGCCGGCGCGATGTGGACGCGCAAGCTGATCGACAAGATGATGGCGAAGGAAAACCCGCCGCAGCATCTTCAGGCCGCGGAGTAAGCCGACATGGCCGAGCGTGAGGTCGACCGCTCCGTCTCGCAGACCGTGAAGGCGCAGCTCGCGCTGCGCGACCAGCTCCTCTCGGGCTCGTTGCGCCCCGGCGAGCGCATCTCCGAGCTCCAGGCGGTCGAGACCACCGGCGCCTCGCGCACCCCGGTGCGCATGGCGCTGGTGCGGCTGGAGGAGGAGGGCCTGCTCGAGGCGATTCCCTCCGGCGGCTTCATGGTGAAGGCGTTCTCCGAGCGCGACATCTCCGATTCCATCGAGCTGCGCGGCACGCTGGAAGGCCTCGCCGCGCGTTTTGCAGCCGAGCGCGGTGTCTCCGCGCGCGAGCTCGAGCCGCTGAAGGAATGCCTTGCCGCGATCGACGACTTGTTGCGCCAGGTCCCGATCTCGGTCGACGCGTTCTCGTCCTATGTCACGCTGAACGCGCGCTTCCACGCCCTGCTCACGGAATTGTCGCGCAGCCCGCCGCTGATCCGGCAGATCGACCGCGCCTCGTCGCTGCCGTTTGCATCCCCAAGCGGTTTCGTGATGGCGCAATCGGCGCTGCCCGAGGCGCAGCAGATCCTGATCATCGGGCAGGAGCACCACCGCGTCGTGATCGACGCGATCGAGAACCGCGAAGGCGCTCGCGCCGAAGCGGTCATGCGCGAGCATGCGCGGCTCGCGGTGCGCAATCTGCGGCTTGCACTGCGCAACCGGACCCATCTCGACCTGCTGCCGGCGCTCGCGCTGATCAAGTCCGCAACCGATTGAGAGGGGAGTGCCATGCGCTTCATCGAAACCTGGAGTCCGGCGACGCTCGTCTCGACGCGCGATCTCGCGCCGGGCATCCGCGAATTCCTGATCCGGCCGGACCAGTTCGACGGCGCCGCCTATCCGGTCGGCAGCCACATCAATATCAGCGTCACCATCGACGGGCAGCCGGAGACGCGGTCCTATTCGCTGGTCGGGGAAGCTTCGTCGCGGGGTTTAAGGATCGCGGTGCGCCGTGCCGAGGATTCGCGTGGCGGCTCGCGTTATATGTGGTCGTTGCAGCCGGGCGCGCGGCTCGACATCACGACGCCGGCGTCGCTGCTCGCGGTTGACTGGGCACGCCAGAACTACTGCCTGATCGCCGGCGGCATCGGCATCACCCCGATCCTCGGTGCCGCACAGGCGCTGTCGCGGCGCGGCGCCGATGTCACGCTGCATTACGCGGTGCGCTCGCGCACCGAGGCCGCCTATCTCGACGATCTCGCCGCAACGCTCGGTGATCGCCTGGTCGTTCACGCCAGCGATGAGGGCAAGCGGCTCGATCTCGACGCCCTGTTCGCCTCGGTGCCCAAAGAGACGCTGGCGCTGTTCTGCGGCCCGATGCGGATGCTGGATGCCGCGCGCCATGCTTGGATCGGCGCCGGCCATCCGCTTCCCGATCTCCGCTACGAGACGTTCGGCTCCAGCGGCACGCTGCCGACCGAGACATTTCGCGTGCGCCTGAAAGGCTCCGATGTCGAGCTGGAGATCCCACGCGAGCGCTCGATGCTGGATGTCCTCAACGCCAGCGGTCACGACGTCATGTACGATTGCAAGCGCGGCGAATGCGGCCTGTGCGCCATCGACGTGGTCGCCGTCGATGGCGAGATCGATCATCGCGATGTCTTCTTCAGCGACCATCAGAAGCAAAGCAACCAGAAGATCTGCGCCTGCGTTTCGCGCGCCCGCGGCACCATCACCGTAGACACGCTGCTCCGGGCGGATGCGATCTGACCGGTTCACGATCCGACAGGGACTGCAGGAACCCGTCTGCCTCATGAGTGTTGATCCGCCGCGGGCTCTGTGCCGCGAGTGAAGCCAATGACCAGCCACGGGCAGCCAACTGTTTGCCGCGTTCTCATCGTCGAGGATGAGTACTTCCTCGGGGATGATCTGGCGCGGTCGCTACGGTCGCTCGGGTTCCAGGTAATCGGTCCCGTTTCCGAGCTGCCGGACGCGATGGCTATTCAGCATCCTGCTTTCGACGTCGCGGTGATTGACATCAATCTGCGAGGAGATTCGGCTTATCCGATGGCTGACAAGCTCACGCGCGCCGGCAAACCTTTTGTCTTCGCGACGGGCTATGGGGCCGCCGCCATTCCGCACCGCTTCGAGCACGTGCCCCGATGGGAGAAACCCTACGACGTCGCAAAGCTTTCGGATCACGTCCGCGAGCTCTGCGCCGAACAATCGCCAAACGCTGCTGCCGAATAGAGTCGATGCGCGCTCATTCACACCGCTCGCTGTGCGCCTCGGCCGGGCACGGGTCGATTTCGGTTCGCGAGCAGCCAGCGAATTCTTCTCAGCAGCAGCTGCGGGTCAACGGCTCCACGTCCTGAGCTCTCTCTGCAAAGTCCGGCGGCTACATCGACGGATCGCTCGGGTGTACCAGTAAGTAACACCGTCAGCTCCGGCCTGTGCTCTCGGACCCACTTCGCGATACCGAAGCCGTCGCCCGCCAATGCTAAATTGGTGATCACGGCATTGATCGCGAAATCCGCGTGATCGAGAACGTCGATCGCCTCATGGGCCGTCACGGCTTCAATCACCCGATACCCACATTCGCGCAAATGCTTCGCGATCGGCATTCGGATGAAAACTTCATCCTCAGCCAGCAGGATCGTACGGGTCGCCGGAGCGCTGCTTAAATTGGTCATGGAGCGGTAACGGGCTGGCACCCGACCCGTTCCTGGCGACGACAGATCGGATCGCCTCGATTATGGTGCGAGGATCGTAGGGCTTCGCAAAGAAGCCATCATGCAGTGTGCTGTCGTCCCGCGGCAGATCGCTGGATGCCAACAGGATCGGCAGGTCGGGAAATTCTTGCCTCACCGTTTTTGCCAAACCAAGGCCGTTGATTGAGCCGGGAAGCCTGATATCGCTGAAAACAGTCGAAACCCGTATTCCACCGCGCAACAGGTCAATGGCTTCGTCGGCACTGCCGCATTCGATCACCTCGAAACCTGCACCGCGCAGCTCGTCGGAGATCATCAGGCGTATCCAGATGTCGTCTTCGACAACCATCACGACGTGACGGGGGGTGTCGTTCGGGGCCACTCTCCCGTCCGGCGCTCTGTTCACTTTGGACCTCAATGGGTTAGGGGTGTCCCATCAACTTCAAGGATGCCGCATCGTTCCTGATTCCGCATTGCGCGGATTATGTCGAGTGCTTCGTGCGGCGCTCTTTCACATAGGTTAAGGGCAGATCGCGCGCATTCGGTGTGCCGCACGGTGCAGCTCACGCGCTGCGAGAGCACCTGAGGCATCAAGCACACATGATGGTCTAGGCTACGCCGCGTAAGTCGCCCGAAGCTTCTTCGGATCCAGCAGCGGCAGAACCTGATCCGCCGACACCGGCCGGCTGATGAGATAACCCTGAACTTCGTCGCAACCGATCTGGCGCAGATATTCGAGCTGGTCGGCGGTCTCGACGCCTTCCGCGACCACGCCGATGCGCAGGTCGCGCGCGAGCCCGATCACCGATTTCACGATCGCGGCGCAGTCCGGCTGCACCAGCATGTCGCGGATGAAGGACTGGTCGATCTTGATGCGGCTGAACGGGAGCTTGCGCAGATAGGTCAGCGAGGAGAAGCCGGTGCCGAAATCGTCGAGCGCCACGGTGACGCCGAGCTCCAGCAGCGCGTTGAGGACCGACGCGGCAGAGGCGTATTTCGACAGCAGCATCGATTCCGTGATCTCGATCTCGAGCCGGTGCGGGGCGATCTTCGCGTCCGCAAGTGCCTGCACGATGATCTGGAGGAGGCCGTTGTTGTGAAACTGTGCGGCCGAGAAATTCACGGCGACCCTGATCTCTTCGGGCCACTCGGCAACCGTCGCGCAGGCGCGGCGGACGACCCATTCGCCGATCTCGTGGATCAGCCCGGTTTCCTCGGCGATCGGAATGAACTCGCTCGGCGGCACCAGTCCGCGCTGGGGATGCTGCCAACGCAGTAGCGCCTCGAACCCGGTGATGCGGTTGCCGTTGAGGTCGAGAAAGGGCTGGAACACCAGGAACAGCTCGTCCCTGGCGATGGCGCCTTCCAGATCCGATTGCAGCGCCTTGCGGTCGCGTGACGAGCGGTCGTCGGCTTCCTCGAAGAAACACACCGTGCCGGGTCCGGCGTTCTTGGCGCGGTAGAGTGCGGTGTCGGCGTTCTTCATGATGTCGAGTTGCGTGCTGCCGTCACGCGGCGCCAGCACGATGCCGACGCTGGTCGCGCCGACGATCTGGCGGCCCTCGATCTGGAACGGTTCGTTGAAGGCCGCGACGAAGCGGTCGGCGATCTCGAGCGCATCCTCCGGCCGCGCCAGATTGGCCATCACCAGCGCGAACTCGTCTCCGCCGATGCGTGCGACATGCTCTGCCGCGCGGGTGCAGCGTTGCAGGCGGCTCGCGATCTGGACCAGAAACTCGTCACCGGCGGGATGGCCGAACTTGTCGTTGACCTCCTTGAAACGATCGAGATCGAGCAAAAGGACCGCGAATTCCTCGCCGGACAGAGCGAGCCGCTTCAAGGCTGCATCCAGCGTTTCGTTGAAGGCGACGCGATTGGGCAGATGGGTCAGCGGGTCCTGCCGCACCGTACGCTCAGCCTCGATCTGCCGCATCACGCGCCGTGCGAACGCGATCGAATTGACGAACACGCTGCGCAGCAGCACCGACCCGTAGACCACCACCAGGAAGGCGATCAGCAGAAACGCCGGATCGCCATTCCTGCCGAGGCAGATCGCGATGCCAGCGAAGATCGGGGCCGTGAATGCGATCGCCGCGATCGGGATCGTGGCGAAGGCCAGCGCGCCCCCCGCCAGCATCCCCGAACAAAGGCAGGTGATGACGAGCTGCCCGCCGGTTGAGGCATTGGCGAAGAATGCGACCGGAACGGTGCCCCAGGCGGCGCCGAGGATGAAAGCATTGCGCACCAGCCGATGCATGGCCCGGCGCGAGACGAATTGCGGTTTGGTGATGCGGCGCGCGGCATGGGATTGCAGGCCGAACGCGATCGCGGCGCCCGCCACGATGGCGGCCCAGATCAAGGCCAGCTTCAAGTCCGGCGAATGCCACAGCGCGACGACGAGCACCCCGGCGTTGCAGGCATTGGCCAGCATGATGCCGACCGAATAGCCGAGCACCAGCGACATCTGTTCGGCGCGGATATGGCCGGCGACGGCTTCGTCGGTTACGGGACCGCCAAAGGCCGACAGATCGCCGGCGAACAGCCGCGCGAAATAGCTGGTCGTTTGAGTCCGCATTCCAGAGCCTAGCAGCATGGGCCGCTTGTCCGGCCCGGTCCGGAGACTTCGCTGCAAACCTTTGACGAACTATGAATTATCCAAGCTTGCGATGATTGCTCTGACCACTTCTGCGTGTTCGCGATATTGTATCGATAACAAATCGATACAAATGCGGCACCCCGCGTTACGGCTGTAACGGAGGGCGGCTGTAACGGAGGGCGCGCTCGGCCTGCATGGTTCGAGACGCGCCGCCAGCGGCGCTCCTCACCATGAGGGTCTAGGATGTTGCCTCGCAACGAGACCTCATCCTGAGGAGCCCGCCAAAGGCGGGCGTCTCGAAGGATGGCTGCAAGGAAGGCTGCAGCAGCGATGGCCTCCAGATCACCGCCCCAACTGCTTCGGATCGTAATAGAACCGTTCTTCGATCAACTGATCGCCCCGCCACGTCTGCCATGCGATCTCATCCAACGTTCGGATGATGCCTTCGGCATTGGTGAAGGTGAATCTCCAGCGCGTAGCGACATGGTCGCCTTCGATCAGGCTTGGCCCGATGCGCACGGCCCTGACCTCCTTGAAGGCTGCCAGCACGCCGCGCTCCTTGGCCGCGAGCTTGTCGCGTCCGACCAGGGGTTCGGCCTGGTTTTCATAGGTGGCGCCGTCCGGCGTGTAATAGTCGAGGATCGCGCCGACGAAATCCCCGTCCACCAATCGTTTGGCGAAAGCTTCGACGACATCACGGCTCGGCATGGCACACCTCACGAGTAAAACCGACTATTAGTCGGTAAATACCGACCGACGGTCGAAAAGTCAACTAGCTGTCCTGGTCCATTTCGACTACAGCACACCCATGGCAAAACAGGCGGAGCGGCGGGCTGCGACATCGGAGGCAATCCTGACGGCGGCGCGCCGCCTGTTCGGGACGCAAGGCTTTGCCGCGACGACGATGGACGAGATCGCCGAAGCCGCCCACGTCGCCAAGGGCGCGGTCTATCATCACTTCAAGACCAAGGAGGCGGTGTTCGAAGCGGTGTTCGACCAGGTCTCGCGCGACCTCGTCGTGGAGATCGACAGCACGGCCCGTGCCGAGAAGGACGTGCTCGCCGCGATGGTCGCAGGCACCCAGCATTATTTCGCCGCGACCGCCAAAGGCCCGACCGGCCAGATCATCCTGCGCGATGGCCCGGCCGTGCTCGGCTGGGAGCGCTGGCGCGAGATCGACGCCAAACATTTCGGGGGCAAGCTGCCGCGCGCGATCGCGGCGGCGATGGAGGCCGGCCTGATCGCGCGGCAGCCGGTCGAGCCGCTGGCCCGGCTGCTGCTCGGCGCGGTGACGGAGGCCGCCGTCGCCTGCGCCGGACGCGCCGATATCGCAAGGGCGGGTGCGGAATATGCCCGTGCGTTCAGGTCGCTGGTCGAGGCGCTGCGCGTCGCCGCATGATCGTGCTAAGTGATGATTGGAAACGCCCCCACCAACAAAAAGAACAGTAGCGCATGATCGCAACTTCCTCCCTGACGCCCTCCGATCCGGAATTTGACTACATCATCGTCGGTGCCGGCTCTGCGGGCTGCGTGCTCGCCAACCGGCTGTCGGCGAACGGCAAGCACAGCGTGCTGCTGCTCGAGGCAGGCCCGAAGGATTCCAACATCTGGATCCACGTGCCGCTCGGCTACGGCAAGCTGTTCAAGGAAAAGACCGTGAACTGGATGTACCAGACCGAGCCGGAGCCCGAGCTGAAGGGCCGCCAGGTGTTCCAGCCGCGCGGCAAGACGCTGGGCGGATCGAGCTCGATCAACGGTCTGCTCTATGTCCGCGGTCAGCACGAGGATTACGACAGATGGCGTCAGCGCGGCAACGCCGGCTGGGGCTATGACGACGTGCTGCCCTATTTCAAGAAGGCCGAGAACCAGTCGCGCGGCGCCGATCAATATCACGGCAGCGGCGGCCCGCTGCCGGTGTCCAACATGGTCGTGACCGATCCGCTGTCGAAGGCCTTCATCGACGCCGCGGTCGAGACCGGCCTGCCCTACAATCCTGATTTCAACGGCGCCACGCAGGAAGGTGTCGGCCTGTTCCAGACCACGACCCGCAATGGCCGCCGCGCCTCGACGGCGGTGGCCTATCTCGGCCCCGCCAAGGCCCGCGGCAATCTCAAGATCGAAACTGGCGCGCTCGGCCAGCGCGTGCTGTTCGAGGGCCGCCGCGCGGCCGGCGTTGAATACCGTCAGGGCGCCACTTTGCGCCGCGCCCGCGCGCGCAAGGAGGTCGTGCTGTCGAGCGGCGCCTACAACTCGCCGCAGCTGCTCCAGCTCTCCGGGGTCGGACCCGGCGACCTCCTGCGCAAGCACGGCATCGATGTCGTGCTGGACGCGCCGGGCGTCGGGCACGATCTCCAGGACCACATGCAGGTCCGCATCGTGATGCGCTGCTCGCAGAAGATCACGCTGAACGACACCGTCAATCATCCGCTCCGCCGCACGATGGCCGGCGCGCGCTATGCGCTGTTTCGCAAAGGCTGGCTGACGATCGCGGCCGGCACGGCGGGCGCCTTCTTCAAGACCAGTCCGCGGCTGGCCTCGCCGGACATCCAGGTCCATTTCCTGCCGTTCTCGACCGACAAGATGGGTGAGAAGCTTCATGGTTTCTCCGGCTTCACGGCGTCGGTGTGCCAGCTCCGTCCCGAAAGCCGCGGGTCCTTGCGCATCAAAAGCGCCGACCCGACAGTGCCGCCGGAGATCCGCATCAACTATATGTCGACCGAGACCGACCGCACCACCAACGTGGAAGGCCTGAAGATCCTGCGCAACATATTGCATGCACCGGCGCTGAAGCCGTTCGTGGTCGACGAATACGATCCCGGAGCGAAGGTGTCCACGGATGCCGAGCTGCTGGATTATTGCCGTGAGCGGGGCAGCACCATCTACCATCCGACCTCGACCTGTCGTATGGGCAATGATGCGCTCGCGGTGGTCGATCAGCGGCTGAAGGTGAGGGGCCTCGAAGGCCTCCGAATCGTCGACGGCTCGATCATGCCCGATCTCGTGTCGGGGAACACCAACGCGCCGATCATCATGATCGCCGAAAAGGCCTCCGACATGATATTGGAGGATGCGCGGTAAACTCGCGTCTTGAGAGGATTTGGGCTTGGCTACGCGATTCAAGATCGGCACACGCAAGAGCGCGATGGCGCTGGCACAGACGGAAGAGATCGCGCGCCGCCTGACCGCTGCCATGCCCGATCTCGACGTCGAGATCGTCAAGTTCGACACCACGGGCGATCTCGACCAGACCAGCAAGCTGCTGCCCCATGGCGGCAAGGGCGGTGCCTTCGTGGCGCAGATCCGCGCCGCCGTGCTGTCGGGCGAGCTCCATGCGGCGATGCATTCGCTGAAGGACATGCCCGGCAACGAAGACACGCCCGGGCTCGTGATCGGCGCCACGCTCTCGCGCGATCCTCCCAATGACGCACTAGTCCTGCGCAACGGCGTGACGCTGGAGGCATTGCGCCAGTCGCGTGGCAAGGGTTTCAAGATCGGCACCAACGCGGTCCGCCGCGCCGCCTACGCGCGGCGATTGTTTCCCGACGTCGAGATCATCCACTTCCGCGGCGCCGCCGACACGCGCGTGCGGAAACTCGACAATGGCGAGAAGCAGCGCCTGCCGGATGGCGACGCGGTGGGGCCTGCGGACGCGCTGATCATGGCGCGGTCCGGCCTCGACCGCGTCGGCCTTTCCCATCGCGTCGGCTACGAATTCTCCGCGGCGGAAATGCTGCCGGCAGCGGGGCAGGGCATCGTCGCGGTCGAATGCGGGGCACAGGACTGGCAGACGCGTCGCATTCTCGCATCGATCGACGATCCCGCTGCTCACGCCTGCGCCGATGCCGAGCGCGAGGTGCTGTGGGTGCTGAACGGCCATTGCAATTCGCCGGTGGCGGGCTTTTCGACCATTGCGGGCGATCAGATGTCGCTCACCGCGTCCGTGCTCGATCTCTCCGGCAACTCCATCATCGAAGCCTTGCGTTCGGGTCCCGCCAATCGTCCCCGCGAACTCGGCCGTGCGGTGGGACTGGATCTGCTGGCCAGGGGCGCCGCCGAGATCATCGAGCGCAGCCGGCCGCGGTAAGTTTTCCCGCAGGTTCGCAATGACGAGGGGGACAGCGCTGCGATGATGGCATCATGCGCCTGTTTTGCCCGACGGGTCAAATGTTGGCGCGACCTGATGCGATGACGAAGCATCTGATTTCGGTCCGCCCTAAGTCATTGATCAGGCGTGATCTCTCTACTGTGCATGGGGTTGTTTTCGCACTTTTTTGTTTTCCCGCTCCCAGGCGCAAAATAAATCAGCCCCGCACGCGCTTCAGCATCTGCTCGACATGGGCGATCGGTGTTTCCGGCTGGATGCCGTGGCCGAGATTGAAGATGAACCGCCCTTGCGCAAAATTCGCCAGCGTGTTGTCGACCGCGCGGTCGAGCGCCGCGCCGCCTGTGATCAGCACCAGCGGATCGAGATTGCCCTGAACCGCGACCTTGCTCTGCACGCGCTCGCGGATGAAGGCCGGCTCCGCGGTCCAGTCGATGCTGACCGCGTTGACGCCGGTCGCCTCGACGAACCCGGGCAGTTGCGCGCCGGCGCCGCGCGGAAAGCCGATGATCTTCGCGTCCGGCATCTTGGCGCGCACGCCTTCGACGATGCGCCGGGTCGGCTCGACCGACCAGCGCGCGAATTCGGCGGGTGGCAGCACGCCGGCCCAGGTGTCGAAGATCTGCAAGGCGTTGGCGCCGGCCGCAAGCTGCGCCAGCAGATATTCGATCGAGTTCTCGACCAGCACGTCGATGATAGCTGCGAACGCCTCCGGATGCCGGTAGGCCATCATCCGCGCCGGCGCCTGGTCGGGCGTGCCCTGGCCGGCGACCATGTAGGTCGCCACCGTCCACGGGGCGCCGCAGAAGCCGATCAGCGCGATCCTGGGATCGAGCGCGCCGCGCACGATCTTGAGGGCCTCGAACACCGGGGCGAGCTTGCCGAAATCGGCTTGCTTCGCCAGTGTCGCGACCTTGGCGGGATCATCCAGCGGTTCGAGCCGCGGACCCTCGCCGACCTCGAAGCGCACGGAACGACCGAGCGCATAGGGGATCACCAGGATGTCGGAGAAGATGATCGCCGCATCGAAGCCGAACCTCCGGATCGGTTGCAGCGTCACCTCCGCGGCAAGCTCCGGGTTGAAGCAGAGGTCGAGGAAGCCGCCGGCCCTGGCGCGCACCTCGCGATATTCCGGCAAGTAACGGCCGGCCTGCCGCATCATCCAGACCGGCGGAACGACCTGCCGCTGGCCGGAGAGGACGTCGATGAAGGGTTTTGTCGCAGACTGGGGCACGAACGGTCCTGAAGATGGTTAGGGCTCCTGATACACCGCCACGGCCCGAAGCGGAACAGGGGAACCAAGCGCAATTGGACCGCGTTGACCAGCCAACGGAGGACGAGACCATGGCTGAGACATTCAACCCCGCGCCGCATGACAAGCACGCCGACGATCTGCACGAAGCCCTCGCCGCCGACCGCCACGCCAAGCTCGACGCCGGGCTGAAGGATACCTTCCCGGCATCCGATCCCGTGAGCGCCGCCCAGCCGACGCCCTCGAAGGCCGATGCGGAGGCCGACAATCCCTCGCTCTGGGACAAGGTTAAGGCCATCTTCAGCTAGCGGCGGGTGCGCCGGATTCCGATAGGTTTGCTAATGCCTTGTTAGCGATGCGCTGAGTCCGGCGTCCGTACGACTACGGAAAACCGGGGACATCACTGCATATTTATCCCGACGTTTCAGAGTTCAATAACAGAAGCGGCAGAAGTTCCGGCGATCGGAGATTTCTGCTGCATGAGCGCTGTGACCCAAAGAGCCGGATGGAGCCGCCTGCCGCTGCGGGCAGCTGCGTTCGTGGCGCTGACCTGCGTGGCCATCCTCGGCGTCAGCGGCTGGCGGGAATGGGCGGCGCGCGACGCGGTGCTCAAGGGTGCCGAGACCGAGATGGCGAATGTTGCTCGCTCGCTGACGCAGCATGCCGAGGACAGCCTCGATCTGCTGGATTCAGGCGTCGTCGGCGTCGTCAGCCGGCTGGAGATGGACGGCGCCGAGCCGGCCACGATCGCCAAGCTCAGAACCCTGCTGGAGGCGCGCAAGAAGGCGATAGAGCGCATCCACAGCCTCGCCATCATCGACGAACACGGCAACTGGTTGACCTCGCCCGGTACGATCGGCTCGACTCTCAACGACGACGCGTTCTTCCGTTATCACCAGCTCTCACCGAAACGGGAGCCCCATGTCGGCCGTCCCGTGAAGAGCCTGCTCGACGGCGAATGGGTCGTCACCTTGTCGCGGCGGTTCAACAAGCCCGACGGCAGCTTCGGCGGCGTGGTGCTCGCGACCATCAGCTCCAACTATCTCTCGCATTTCTACGAACAGTTTGAGATCGGCCGCAACAGCTCGGTGGCGTTGACGCACGGCGACGGCCTGATCATCGCGCGCAACCCGAGCAACGACAGGTTCGTCGGTCGCAGCGTTGCCGATACGCCGCTGTTTCGCGACGCCAGCCTGCAGCGGCCGGGCGGCGCCTATCATTTCAAGTCGCCGCTCGACGGCGCCGACCGCGTCAGCTTCTTCAAGCGCTCTGGCCGCTATCCGCTGGTCCTGCTCGCCACCGTCGACAAGGCCGAACTGCTGGCGCCCTGGCGCTCTGCGGCGATCTCCCGCATGCTCTACGTGCTCGCGCTGGTCATGCTGATCGCGATCATCGGTGCGGTGCTGGTGCGGCAGTTGCAACGGGGCCAGAGCATGGCGGCCGCGCTGGTCGAGAAAGAAGCGCATTTCCGACTTCTTGCCGAAGGCTCCAGCGACATGGTGACGCGGATCGGCCTCGACGAGCGGTTGCGCTATGTCTCGCCATCGTCGATTGGCGTCGTCGGCTGGCGCGCCAATCAGCTGATCGGTACCCTCGCGCTCGCCGGCATTCACGCGGACGACCGGCCGCAGGTGCAGGCTCTCGTCGACGCCATGAAACGCGGCGAGAAGGAGGAGGTGCGCGTCACCTATCGCAACGCGCACCGGCAGAATGCCGAAGTCTGGCTCGAATCGACCATGCGGGTGACCCGCAAGGAGAATGGCCGCGTGGACGGCGTGGTCGCGATCTCGCGCGACATCACCGAGCAGAAGAAGCTCGAGACCCGGCTGGAAACGCTCGCGATCGAGGACAGCCTCACCGGGCTTGCCAATCGCCGCCGCTTCGATGAACGATTGAAGGAGGAGTGGGCGCGTGCCTATCGCGAGCGCTCCAGCCTCTCTTTGCTGATGATCGACGTCGACCACTTCAAGTCTTACAACGACGAATACGGCCATCCAGCCGGCGATGCCTGCCTCCGGCAGGTGGCGCAGATCATCGCCGCCGAAATGCATCGTTCCGGCGATCTGGCGGCGCGCTACGGCGGCGAGGAGTTCGCCATGCTGCTGCCGAACACCGACGCTGCGGGCTGCGCCCTGATCGGCGACCGGATTCGACGGGCGATCCGTGATGCGGGCCTGGTCCACACCAGCAACCATGTGGCTGGCTGCGTCACCGCTTCGCTCGGCGGTGCTGCTTGCCGGCCGGCGCTGGAGCGCACGGCCGGCGTAGTCTCGCTGATCGAGGCCGCCGACCAGGCGCTCTATGCCTCCAAGGAGGCCGGGCGCAACCGGTTGATGATGTCGGGCGAGGTGAGCAACCTCCTGCTCAAGGCGTCCGGTCAGTAACCCCGCTCAATAATGCGGCGGACGCTCATTGGCGGCTCCCGGCGCATTCGCCTCGGCCTCCTGCAGCCGCTCGCCGAGCTCTGCGACTCTCCGCGTCAGCGCGTCGATCTGCTTCCACTGCGCGGTGATGGTCTGGTTCAGCGTCTCGATCGCGTCGTCCTGATAGGCGAGGCGCGTCTCCAGCGTGTCGATGCGCTCGCCGAGCGTCTTGATCTCATTCGTCACGTGCCGCGTCCTTGTCCCGTTCGCGCAATCCACATTCCTGCAAACCAAGTTCTTGCAAACCAAGTTGCTGCAAACCATGGCCGAGCGCGACGCGCTCGTCGAACACGAAGCATTCGCCGCGCCAGCGGCTCTCGGCCTCCGGCACCTCTTCCAGATATTTGAGAATGCCGCCCTTGAGGTGATAGACCTCGGCAAAGCCGCGCGCGAGCAGATGCGCGCTCGCCTTCTCGCAGCGGATGCCGCCGGTGCAGAACATAGCGATTTTGCGGTGTTTGGTGGGATCGAGCTGCTCAGCCGCAAAATCCTTGAACTGGCCAAAACTCCTGATGCCCGGGTCGAGCGCGCCGTCGAACGTCCCCATCGCCACCTCGAAGGCGTTCCTGGTGTCGAGCACCAGCGTATCGGGCGCCGCGATGAGCGCGTTCCATTCGCTCGCATTGACATAGGTGCCGACCTGCCGCGTCGGATCGGCGGTTTCGTCACCGAGCGTGACGATCTCCTTTTCCAGCCGCACCTTGAGCCGGCCGAACGGCATTGTCTCGGCGGTCGAGAACTTCAGTTCGAGATTGTTCAACCTGCCGCTGAACATGTCGCCGTGCGCGAGCTCATGGGTGAGCGCTTCGATCGCCTCGCCCGGGCCGGCGACGGTGCCGTTGATGCCCTCCTGCGCGAGCAGCACGCTGCCCTTCAACGCCAGGCCGGCGCAGAACGCGCGCAGCGGCTCGCGCAGCTCGCGGTAATCGGGCAGGGCGGCGAATTGGTAGAAGGCGGCGACCTTGCAAATCATGGCGCCCGTTTAGCAGGCGGAGCCAGCCCGGAAAACCCGCAACGAGCAGCTCTATTCCCAGCGGATGGCAGCCATTTCCCTGGCATGCCAGCATTGCCCCGGCCGGCCGGAATGTGTCAAGTAGGCCCGGTTTTCCGAGCCGGCGCGCCATCCGCGCCATCCGCCCAATGAGAGCAAAGATTCGATGAGAAACTTCCATTTCCCCGGCAGGTCCACGGTCCACGCCACCAACGCGATGGTGGCGACCTCGCATCCGCAGGCGTCGCTCGCCGCGATCGAGGTGCTGCGCGAGGGCGGCACGGCGGTGGACGCGGCCGTCGCGGGTTCGGCCATTCTCGGCGTGATCGAGCCGCAATCGACCGGCATCGGCGGCGACTGCTTTGCGCTGATCCAGCCGCGCGGCGAGGGCAAGATCATCGCCTATAACGGCTCGGGGCGCGCGCCAAAGGCGGCTAACGCCGACTGGTATTTCGAGCGCAAGATCAACTCCGTGCCGCTGACCTCGGCGCATGCGGTCTCGATCCCCGGCGTGATAGACGCCTTTGCGACCGTTTTGCGCGATCACGGCAAGTTCGGATTCGACCGGCTGCTGCAGCCCGCGATCAAGGCGGCCGAAGAAGGCTACGTCGTCGCCCCTCGCATCGCCTTCGACTGGAAGAACCAGTTCGAGAAGCTGAAGGGTGGCACCAACACCGAGCGCTATCTGTTGCCGCACGGCAAGCCGCCGGTGGCCGGCGACGTCATCCGCCAGGCCGAGCTCGGCAAGACGCTGCGGGCGATCGCCAAGGACGGCCGCGACGCCTTCTACAAGGGCCCGATCGCGCAAGACATGGTGGAGACCCTGCGCGGAATCGGCGGCCTGCACACGCTCGACGATTTCGCCGCGCACACCACCGAGACGACGACGCCGATCGGCACCATGTACAAGGGCTACGACGTCTGGCAGTGTCCGCCGAACGGACCCGGCCTCACCATGCTGCTGATGTTGAACATCCTGTCGCGGTTCGACCTGACGAAATACGCGCCGCTCAGCATCGAGCGCTTCCACCTCGAAGCCGAGGCCGCGCGCATCGCCTACATGCACCGCGAGCTGCATGTCGCCGATCCCGAGCATATGCAGGTCGAGGTCGCCAAGATCCTCGCCAAGGAATACTGCAACGAGCACATCGACAAGATCCGCATGGACGGCATGCTCGACCTGCCGAACGTCGCGCCGCCGATGAATCCCTCGACCATCTACATCACCGTCGTGGACAAGGACCGCAACGTCTGCTCGTTCATCAACTCGGTCGCGCATTCCTTCGGCTCGGCGATCGTCTCGAACAAGACCGGGGTTCTGCTCCAGAACCGCGCGGGCGGCTTCCGCATCCAGCCCGGCCATCCGAATTGCATCGCCGGCGGCAAGCGCCCGCTGCACACGATCATGCCGAGCCTGCTCACCAAGGGCGGCCGCTCCGTGATGCCGTTCGCGGTGATGGGCGGACAATATCAGCCGGTTGGCCAGACCCATGTCGTAACCAACATCCTCGATTATGGCTGCGACGTGCAGGAGGCGATCGATATGCCGCGCGGCCTGCATTACGAAGGCCAGTACCAGCTCGAGGACAGCGTGCCGGCCAATATCGTCGAAGGCCTGAAGAAGCTCGGCCACAAGACCACCAGCGTCGTTAGTCCGCTCGGCGGCGCGCAGGCGATCTGGATCGACTGGGACAAGGGCACGCTCACCGGCGGTTCCGATCCGCGCAAGGATGGTTGCGCGCTCGGATATTGACCCCCGCGGGACGGAGCTCCCCGCGCAAGATCAGGAAAAGTTGACGCAGGGGCGACGCGGCATTTGCTGCGTCGCCCTTTCTCGTTCGGAACGGAGTTCATTGCTTCAGGTTAAGGGCCGATGAGCGGTGCAGGCGTGCGCTGCTTTTGCTCCAAGCGGCGGAGGCCCTCCCATGTCGGAAAAACCAGGTTCCGGACCGTCCGGATTCGATCGGCGCGCGTTCATGGCCGGCGCCGCCGGCACTGCGCTGGTCCCCATGACGGCGCGCGCGGCCGCGCAGGATGCGAGCGCGTCGACCGCCCAGGATCCGGTGCTTCCTGTCGATGTCACGCTGCGGGTCAATGGCAAGGACAAGCGCCTGCACATCGACGCGCGCACGACGGTGCTCGACGCGCTGCGGGAGCATCTCAAGCTCACCGGCAGCAAAAAGGGCTGCGACCACGGTCAATGTGGTGCCTGCACGGTTCTGATCGACGATCGACGCGTGGTGTCGTGCCTGACGCTCGCCCTCGCCGCCGAGGGGCAGGAGATCACCACGATCGAAGGCCTTGCCACCGACGATCATCTGCATCCGATGCAGCAGGCTTTCGTCGACAACGACGCGTTTCAATGCGGCTATTGTACGCCGGGCCAGATCATGTCCGCCGTGGCCTGCGTCAAGGAGGGGCATGCGGGCAGCGAGGCCGACATCCGCGAATACATGAGCGGCAACATCTGCCGCTGCGCCGCCTACCCCAATATCGTCGCCGCCGTGAAGCAGGCCGCGCCCGAGATCATGAAAGGCTAGGCGCATGCGACCGTTTTCGTATCAAAGGGCAACAGACCCCGACATGGCCGTGCAGGTGCTCAGCGCTGCCGCGGCCGCGAACAATCCGCTGACCAAGGCTACGGCGCAGCCGCTCGCGGGCGGCACCACGCTGATCGACCTGATGAAGCTGGACGTGATGCGGCCCGCGGCGATTGTCGATATCAGTCCGCTGGCGCGGGGCTGGTCGGCGATCGAGCCCGGCAGTGATGGCTTACGGCTGGGCGCGCTCGCCAAGATGTCGGACGTGGCCGCGCATGCCGAGATCCAGCGCCACTATCCGGTGATCGCGAATTCCCTGCAGCTCGCCGCCAGCGCCCAGCTGCGCAATATGGCGACCCTCGGCGGCAATGTGATGCAGCGAACGCGTTGCAGCTATTTCCGTGATGTCTCCTATGAGAATTGCAACAAGCGCAATCCTGGCTCGGGCTGTGCCGCCATGGATGGCGTCAATCGCATGCATGCGGTGCTGGGTACGTCCGATCAGTGCATCGCGACCTATCCCGGCGATTTCGCCCAGGCGTTGATCGCGCTCGATGCGATGGTCGAGATCACCGGCAGGTCCGGTGCGCGCAGCCTGCCGTTCGCAGATTTGCACAAGGCGCCCGGCAACACGCCCGACATCGAGACCACGCTTCGGCCCGGTGAGCTGATCTCTGCGTTCTCCATTCACGGCCGCTGGCCGCGCTCGGTATATCTCAAGGCGCGCGACCGGCAGTCCTACGAGTTCGCGCTGTCGTCGGCTGCGGTCGCGCTCGACGTGCAGGACGGCACGATCAGGGACGCGCGTGTCGCGCTCGGCGGCGTCGCCACCGTGCCGTGGCGGGCCCGCGAGGCGGAGGCGCTGCTGAAGGGACAGAAATTCGACGACGGTCTGACGAAGCGTGTGGCCGATGCCGCGTTTGCGGACGCCAGGGGCCGCCGGCACAACAGCTTCAAGATCGCGCTCGGCAAGCGCGTGGTGGCGCGCGCGCTCCAGCAGGCCGTAACGATGGAGATCTGATCATGACCGCTGCAGCTCCCGAGCCGAAGGCAAACATGGGCCGGCCCGTGCCGCGCTATGATGCGGCCGCAAAGGTCACGGGCCGGGCGACATATGCGTCCGACATGCCGCTCGACAATCCTGCCTACGCATTCCTGGTCACCAGCGCCATCGCCAAGGGCCGCATCGACAGTTTCGATCTCGACGATGCCAGGCGGGTCCGCGGCGTGATCGACATCGTCACGCACGAGAACGCTCCGAAGCTGAAGGAATCGAAACTGTTCAGCAATGGCGGCTATGCCGGCACCACGATCCAGCCGCTGAAATCGGCCGACATCGCCCATGACGGCCAGATCATCGCCGTCGTCATCGCCGAGAGTTACGAGACGGCGCGCGAGGCCGCCAATCGCGTCAAGGTCAGCTACACGGCCGTGGCGCCGAGTGCGAGCTTCGACTCGCCGGGGACCACCACGGCAGCGGCAAAGGGACAGAACGCACAGTTCAAGGAAGACCCGGAGGTCGGCGATTTCGCCAAGGCGTTCGACGCGGCCGAGGTCAAGCTCACCGCCTCCTATGAAACGCCGACCCAGCACCACAATCCGATGGAGCTGTTTACGACGAGCTGCGCCTGGATGGGCGACGAGCTCGTCATCTACGAGGGCAGCCAGTATGTCTACGGCCTGAAGAACGGTGTCGCCGAGCAGCTCGGCATCGACGCCGACAAGGTCCGTGTCGTCAATCCCTATGTCGGCGGCGGCTTTGGTTCGCGCGGCTCGATGACGCCGCGGACCGCCATCATCGCCAGCATTGCCAAACGCCTGAACCGGCCGATCAAGCTGGTGCCGACCCGCGACCAGGGCTTCACCATCGCGACCCACCGCGCCGAGACGCGCCATGAGATCAGGCTTGGTGCGGGTCGGAACGGCAAGCTGGTGGCCTTGAGGCACGACGGCGCGGAGGTTTCGTCGCGTCCGGATGCCTATTGCGTCGGCGGCACCAAGACCACGACGCGGCTCTATGCCTGCCCGAACGTCGCCAGTCTGGTCTCGATCGTGCGCGCCGACCGCAACACGCCGGGCTTCATGCGTTCACCGCCCGAGGTGCCGTATCTCTTCGCGCTGGAGAGCGCGATGGACGAGCTCGCGGTGAAGCTGAACATGGACCCCGTCGAGCTCCGCCGCATCAACGACACCACCGTCGAGCCGATCGGCGGCAAGCCCTATACATCGCGGTCATTGATGGCGTGCTTCGACGAGGCCGCGAAGGCGTTCGGCTGGTCGCAGCGTTCGCCGCAGCCGAAATCGATGTCGGACGGCGACTGGCTGGTCGGCTATGGCTGTGCCGCCACCTGCTATCCGACGCAGATGGCGCCCTCTGCCGCGCGCGTTCGCCTCCAGCGTGACGGCCGTACCCGGGTCGAGATCGCCGGCCACGAGATCGGCACGGGTGCGTATACCGTCATCGCCCAGACCGCGGCCGAGCGGCTCGGCGTGCCCCTGGAGAAGGTCGCGGTCTTCCTGGGTGACAGCGATCTGCCGCCGGCGCCTGTTGCCGGCGGTTCGAACTCGACTGCCAGCACCTGCTCGGCGGTGATGATGGTGTGCGACCGGATTCGCCAAAGGCTGTTCAAGGCCGTGATGCCGAGCGACAGTCTCGCCGACAAGGCCAAGGAGACTGTCGGCATCAGCCAGGCGCCGAGCACGCAGGCCGCGCAGAGCGATCGTCCACTCGATCTCGAGAAGGCCTTCGACGCGCTCGGCGTCGGTATCGTCGAGGAATATGGCGAGTGGAAGCCCGAGGGCGCGCCGCTGGATTCCTTCACGGCCATGCACAACGGGCACGCGCGGCTCGTCGGTGGCCATCAGATGAAGGACAAGATCGCCTATGCCTTCGGTGCCGAGTTCGTCGAAGTCCGCATCAACCGCTTTACCCATGAAATTCGTGCGCCGCGGCTGGTGGGAGCGTTCGCGGCGGGCCGCATCATGAATCCGCGCACGGCGCGCAGCCAGCTCATGGGCGGCCTGATCTGGGGCATGTCCTCGGCGCTGCTGGAGGCCACCGAGATCGACGAGCGCAATGCGCGCTACGTCAACGACAATCTTGCGGACTATCTGGTGCCCGTGAATGCCGACGTGCCCGGCGTCGAGGTGATTCTGCTTTCCGAGCAGGACGATCACATCAACCCGGCAGGCGTGAAGGGTCTCGGCGAGCTCGCCAATGTCGGCACCAATGCGGCGATCTGCAATGCGATCTATCACGCCACCGGCCAGCGCATCCGCAAGCTGCCCGTGCGGCTCGAAAATATCGAGGTGTGAGGGGTGGAAACGGCGTCGGCGTTGCGCTAGACACCTTGCGCCTCAAACGGAAGGTCTCTTATGCAGCGTTTACAGCGCGTGCTCCTCGCCATCATGTCGGCACTCGCGATCACCGTGATCGCCGGCGTGTCCGATTTCGTTTCCACCACGGCCTCGGCCCAGACCGCAGGGAAGACCATGACCACAGCTTCAGGTTTGCAGATCACCGACAGCGTCGCCGGCACCGGCGCTTCACCCAAGCCCGGCCAGATCTGCGTGATGCACTACACCGGCTGGCTCTACGAGAACGGCCAGAAGGGCAAGAAATTCGACTCGTCGGTCGACCGCAACGAGCCGTTCGAATTCCCGATCGGCAAGGGCCGCGTCATCGCCGGCTGGGACGAGGGCGTTGCCTCCATGAAGGTCGGCGGCAAGCGCACGCTGATCATTCCACCGCAACTCGGCTATGGCGCCCGCGGCGCAGGCGGCGTGATCCCGCCGAACGCGACGCTGATGTTCGACGTGGAATTGCTCGGGGTGAAGTAAGCCCGCAAACAAAAAGACCGGCCTCTCGGCCGGTCTTTTCGCTTTCAATGCGACGGTGTCATCTCGTCTTATTCCGTCGCGCGCTTGGCTGCGGCCGCGGCGCGATCGACCGCGTCCTTCGCGGCATCCTTGGCGTCGCCCATGGCCTGCTGGCCCTTGCCCTTCACTTCCTGGACCGCACCTTCACCTTTCAGGCGCTCGGACCCGGTGGCTTCACCGACGCCCTGCTTGGCCTTGCCCATTGCCTCGTTTGCGGTGCCCTTGATCTTGTCGGTCGTGCTACCCATGAAACTCTCCTCGCGTTTTGCTCGCTAGGACAACGTCCGACGGCTATGAGGGTTCCGATTTTGTTATGGCTCGATGTCGCGGCTTTGGGTTAGTTTGCCGCACACGGAACCAACAGAAAGCAAGTCTCATGACCGGCCATGACCATTCGCATTCCCACCATGACCACGATCACGACGATCGCTGGAAACATGACGGCGTGCGCGTCATTCCCGGCAACCAGCTCGATACCAATGTGCCGTCGACGGCGGGCATGGACCGCGCGGCCGCGATCAATTTCGCGCGCGTCGGTGCGCAGAAATTGTGGGCGGGCACGGTCAGCATCAAGCCCGACGCCAAGACCGGCGCGCATCACCATGGCCATCTCGAAAGCGTCATCTACGTGGTGAAGGGCAAGGCGCGGATGCGCTGGGGCGAGAGCCTGCAATTCACCGCGGAAGCCGGCCCCGGCGACTTCATTTTCGTCCCGCCCTATGTGCCGCATCAGGAGATCAACGCCAGCCCGGACGAGGTGCTGGAATGCGTCCTGGTGCGCAGCGATGGCGAGGCGGTCGCGGTCAACCTCGACATCGAGCCGGTCGAGAAGCCCGAGACCGTGCTGTGGGTCGATCCCATTCACCGCGACCCGAACGAGAAGAAGTGAGGAGCGCCTGAAAGCCAGCGGGTTCTGTGCGACAGAACCTCGCAGGTAAGGGTCCAAAAAAAGATCCGGAAGCCGTGTCGGATCGCCGCTTGGCCGTCCGTCCTTGGGCAGAACCCCGCCCAAGGAGCTCCGATGCCCAGGATGATTTTCCTCAATCTGCCCGTGACCGACCTCAAGCGCGCCACTGCCTTTTACGAGGCGGTCGGTGCGACCAGGAACCCGCAATTCAGCGACGACACGGCGAGCTGCATGGTCTTTTCCGAGACCATCTACGCGATGCTGACGACCCACGAAAAATTCCGTCAGTTCACGCCGAAGCCGATCTCGGATGCAAAGACCTCAAACCAGGCGCTGTTCTGCCTGTCCGCGGACAGCCGGACCGAGGTCGACGATATCGTCAGCAGGGCCGGGGCTGCAGGCGGGGTCGCCGATCCCAGCCCGAAGGACGAATACAGTTTCATGTACGGCCGCAGCTTCGAGGATCCGGACGGCCACATGTGGGGCGTGAACTGGATGGACATGGCAGCCTTCGCGGCGCAGTCCGACATGGCGAACGCCTGATCTGAGCCCACGACAGCAAGAATCTGAAGAGGAGCATTCACGATGTCCAAGCTCGTGCCCTGCATGTGGTTCAACGGCGATGCCGAGGAAGCCGCGAAGTTCTACGTCTCGCTCGTGCCGAATTCGGCGATCACGCATGTTCAGCGCAACGTTTCAGATGGCCCGTCCGGCAAGGAAGGCTCCGTGCTCGTCGTCGAGTTCTCGGTGGCGGGACAGTCCCTGGTCGCGCTCAACGGCGGCATGAAAATGGAATACACCCACGCGATCTCGCTGATGATCCATTGCGACGATCAGGCCCAGGTCGACAGCGTCTGGAATGCGTTCCTGGCCCATGGCGGCAAGGAAGAGCAGTGCGGCTGGCTCAGGGATCGCTGGGGCGTGGCTTGGCAGGTCGTGCCGAAGGTGATGTTCGAATTCCTCTCCAGCCCCGACAAGGCGGCTGCCGCACGCGCGATGCAGGCCATGATGAAGATGGTCAAGCTGGACGTGGAAACCTTGCGCCGCGCGTTCGAGGGCAAGTCGGCGGCGTGAAGGGCGTGCCCTTGCCACATACTCACTGTCGTCGCCCGGCTTGACCGGGCGATCCAGTACGCCGAGACGGCCGTTGGTCAATCGATAGGCCGCGGCGTACTGGATGCCCCGGTCGAGCCGGAGCATGACAGCGGAATTTGAGGCGAAAGCCCGCCGCTAATAATTGATCCGCAGCCCCACGCCGCCATGGATGGTGTTGCCGACCGGCTGCGGGCCGAGCGTGCCGTTGGCGAACAGGTCGACGATCCAGCCCTTCTGCACGCGGAAGCCGAGCCGGCCGCCATATTCGAACCAGCCCTGGTTGCCCATGGTCGGCACCACCACACCGTCGCCGGTCACGGTGGCGACGATGCCGCTATGGGCAGCGAATGACTGCACCCAGCCGCCGTTGATGTTGGCCTCGATATTGCTGCCGTAGAGATGCGTCCACTGGCCCCCGATCTTGACCAGGCTGGTGCGGTCGGTGCCGGTCGCGATGCTGGCGTCGAACGGATTGAACGCCACTGCGCTGTCGGTGTAGCCCGAGACGCGCTGCCAGAGCTGCCAGACCTCGATCGAGGCGGCGACCTCGTCGCGGGGCGACACGCGGCTTATCCAGCCGGCGCGGCCGTAGACGGCGTAGTTCGCGGCGTTGGTCGAACTCGTGACGCTCACCGGGCCGAGGCTGGTGTTGTAGCTGCGGGTGTAGCGCGCCTTCTCCCACGGCGTCAGGATCGTGCCGACGTCGAAGAACGGGCGCGACGAGCCCCAGTCGGTGAAGTCATAGCGCAGCGCGAATGCGCCGATCGGCGCGCTGGTGATGTTGTAGCCGCCTTCGCTGTATTGCGTGTAGGCGATGCCGGCGAGCAGCGACAGATTGTTGGTCAGCTCCTTGCGGCCGTGGATGCCGGCCGAGAACGAGCCGGCGGAGCCGAACGCGCTGACGCAGTTGCTGCAATTGACCTGCTCGTTGACGCCGAGCAGCACCGTGCCGAGCACCCGGTTGGTGATCATCTGGTTGAAGCGCTGATTGGCAAGGCCGCCGATCGAGCCGCCGCTGGAATCCGCGCCGGTCGGTGTCGGCGTCGGGCTCGGCGAGGAGGACGGGTAAGGGCTCGGCGACGATGACGGGTAGGGGCTGGGCGAGGGCGAGGGGCTGTAGGTCGGCGTCGGCGAGGGGGAATAGCTCGGCGCCGGGGTTGGCGTCGGCCCTCCGCACTCGGACTCGCAAATCGTAGCGGCCGCCGCCGGACGGGCATCGACCGCGACAAACGCAAACGCAGCCACGGCGGTCAGCACGCTCGCGAGCGTGAAGCGCATGACGTTGGTGGATATCGCCATCTTCAGCGTCCGCACAGCATGCCGTCGTCATGGACGGCGGGCGTGATGGTCGGCGATGCGTCCGCATATTGGTTGACCGCGCACAGTCCCGCGCTCGCGGCGCAGGTCGCGGCAAAGGTCCAGGGCGGCGTGTTGGTTTTGCTGATAGAGACCTTGCCGCCGGTCGAGGTGATGATTGCGGTGTCGCCGGGCTGGGTGAGCTGCACGCATTGTTGGCTCGTCGTGCAGACACTGGCGGCCCCGTCCTGCAGCACGACGACCGAGCGGCCGCGCTGGGACAGGATATCGAGTGTGGTTCCGCGCACGCCGATGGTCGCGAGCGGGGTCGTGATCTTGTAGGCGGTCTTCTCGGAATGCCCGGTGACGAAACGGAATGCGCCAGTCGTCATGCGGATTGCGACGTCGCGATAGCTGTGCTCGTCGTTGAAGACGGTGCGGTCGAGCTTGAGCGTCGCGCTCGGACCGAGCGACAGATTGGTGCTGTCGGCCATCACGAAGCGCGCCGCGCTGCCGGCGCCGGTGCGCACGGTCTCGTCCCGCAGCATGCTGTCGCCGACGCTGATCGGCGTCGTTGTCGCGGCGACGCGAACGACTTCATTCTGGATCACGACGGCTTCACCGACGCGCGTCTGCGCCTGCGCGCAAGGGGCCACGCACAAGGCGGTCGAGAAGAGCGTGGAGAAAAGCCAGAAACGCAAATTCATTTCGCAACCGATCGATGTGTCCCTGATCGTACCGGATCAGGCGCGCTTGCGATGTGGCGGAATTATCACAAGCAGCGCGAGACCTGCGTTATGCTTAGTGACAGTTGCGGCAGAATGCGTTCAATGAAAACCGCGATCTCTATTATTCTCCGCGGTGACGCAAATTTGCCACGCAAAATATCCCCACAAATGCGCCTCGACTTGCCGGCGGTTCCGAAGGTGTCGCGGAGCGCAGTGATTGCTGTCGCGATTTTCCTGGTCGCGCATCTCGCACTGCTGATAGGCCTCACGACGCCGGAGAAGTTCGTCTTCGACGAAGTGCACTACGTGCCGGCGGCGCGGCAGATGCTGGCGCCAGCGATGTCGCAACCGATGCTCAATCCGATGCATCCACCATTGGCGAAAGAGCTTATCGCGCTATCGATCGCGACCTTCGGCGACAGCGCGCTGGGCTGGCGCTATCCCGCGGCGTTGTTCGGCGCCCTCGCGATCGTCGCGATCTACCTGTGCGGCCTCGCGCTGTTCGCCGCGCAAGGGCCTGCGATCGCCGCTGCGCTGATCGCCGGCTGCAACCAGATGCTGTACGTGCAGGCGCGCATCGCGATGCTCGACATTTTTGCACTCGGCTTCGGCCTGCTCGCGATTGCCGCCTTCATGCACGGGTTTCGAAAGGACCGGCCTCACGCATTGTTCGCGGCTGCCGGCAGCTTGTTCGGCTGCGCTGCGGCCTGCAAATGGAGCGGCCTGTTTCCGCTCGGAATCTGCATCGTCATCGTCGCGGTGATCCGCCTGATGCAGGGCTGGCACACTATGTTTGCCGACGCGAAGCCGGGGGATTGGTACCGGCCCGATCTCTGGCCCGACTTCAGATTACATCACGTCGTGCTCTGCTTCATCGTCCTGCCCGCGGCGACATATCTTGCGGCTTTCGTCCCGCTCTATGGCGCGTCGCTGCCGGATCTGGTCGAGGCGCAGCGCCGGATCTTCGCCGACAACACCACCACTGCCATCGCCGGCCACACTTATATGAGCGCGTGGCCGTCATGGCCGCTGCTCGCGCGCCCGGTGTGGTTCCTGTTCGACAAGGGCGCGGACGACAATGTCTCCGCGGTCGTTTTCCTCGGCAACCCCCTGGCGCTGTGGCCGGCGCTGCTCGCGCTCGCCGTCGTGCTGCGCGACTTCGTCGTCGCGCGTCGCCGGGATACGTTCCTGATCGCGGTCTTCTATTTCGGATCCTGGCTCGCCTGGGCGTTGCTGCCGCGCACGCTCGCTTTCATCTATTACTATCTGCCGGCCGCGACGGTGGCGTCGCTCGCGCTGGTGTACGTGCTGCGCCGGGACGGTCTGCCACGCTGGCTGTTGTGGGCCTACGTCGCGGTCGCGGCAGCAGGCTTTGCCGCCATGCTGCCGATCTCGGCGGCCTTCGTCGGCACGTCGATGCAGACCTTCAACCGGCTGATGCTTTTCCAAAGCTGGATATGACATCGCCGCCTGCCGGGGGGAACGGCAGGCGGCGTTTTTATGGGCGATGACCTGGGAATTACTTCGACGCGGTCTTGGTGTCCATGTTCACGACCTGGACGCGGCGGTTGATCGGGTCGGCGCCGTTGGCGGTGTCCTTCAGCTTGGTCTTGCCGTAGCCGACGGTGACGAGATCGGTGCCGGTGAGGCCGTAGTTCTGCACCAAATATTTCTTGATGGTGTCGGCTCGCCGCTCGGAGAGCCCCTGATTGTATCCCTCCGTGCCGACCGCATCGGTGTGGCCGGCGACCACGAAGGTCGAGCCCTTCAGCGAGGGATCGGACAGCGCCTTGCCGAGCGCCTGCACCGACGGCACCGACGTCTTGGCGATGTCGGCCGAGTTGTAGTCGAACTGGATCTCCAGATCGATCTTCGGCTTGGTCGCGGCGAGCTCGGCAATCTGCTCGCGCTCGCCCGTCGACAACGACCGCGTCGAGCGGTTGCGCACGGTGTTCAGGAACGTCGATTCCTTGGCCTGCACCGCCGGATCGACCTGCGGACCTGCGGACAGGCCGCGGGTCGTCGACTTCGGCTTCAATGCATCCAGGATCTGGTTGGTCGAGACATTGCCGTCGCCGGCCATGGCCAAGCCGGCCGTCATCGACAGAACTGCCGAGAGGGTAATCGCCTTCAGTGCAAAAGACTTATTGAAACGGGTCATGGTCGTATCCTCGTTGTGACGCCTGATGGCTATTTGATGCTGCAAGCATAGGGCAGGTTCAAAACCCCCGGTGTGATCTTGGTCACTGTGGAAACGGGGCCCTCCGGGGCCATGGTAGCGAATTTCGAGCGGTTTCGGGTTCGTGGAGGGCCGACCCGCGGTCCACTCCGAGGACGGACGCTAACGCGTGAAGAGAGTGGTCGCACGCTGCCCGGCGAGCGTTCGAGCCGTCGCAGTCCTGTCGTGATCCGCATCACTGAGGACGGCCGCGCCCCGGTGCCGCTCGGGGGCCGGGGCCCGGTTCACTCGGGGAAACCCGTGCTGACCGATTGTCGCAAAGCCGTCGCGCGATGGCCTGTCCGCGGACAATTTTTCGGCCAGATGGGCGCCTAGGGTGGAGGCTCCCATAAGCGCAACGAAGGGAGCCGAGTTCCATCCAGTGCCGAGGCCGAGTGATTACCAGTTCTATCGCAGTGGCCCGCCGGATCGGACCGTGTCCCTGAGCTCCATGCCCATCTACGTCGGCGCGGCGATGATCGCGGTGGCGATCCTGCTGTCGACCCTGATCACGGGGCTGACCTCCCGCTATGTCGGGCTTCAAGCGCCGACCGACGAGAACATGTGGCTGCTCGATCGTCTCACCGGCAGTGTCTATCGCTGCCAGGCGGAGGAGCGCGGCAAGGCCTCGTGCGAACCCGATGTCGCAACAGGCAGCGTTGGCGACCGGTCCAAAGCCCCGAAAGCTGGCCGTTGAGCCCTCCGTCTTCGCACCGCAGCAAGAAAATTGTCTTCTCTACGAAACGTCTTCGCCGGAGAATACGTATTGCGAAGGCCGGCATGACGCCGGTTTCGTTTTACGGAGGAGACTTTTCGATGAAGATCTTGCTCACAGCCGCCGCTTTTGTCGCGCTCACCCTTTCCCTTTCGCCGGCATCCGCCGCCATGATGGCGTGCACCGGCGATAACATGATGAAATCGACAGCCATGATGATGGGCACGGCCGATACCCCGGCCAAGGTCGCGGCCAACAAGGAAATGGCTATGGCCAACACCGATATGAGCAATGGCAAGATGAAGGGCGGCTGCATGCATTACATGAAGGCGCAGAAGGCCATGATGATGAAATAGGGCCTCGGCCACGCCAAGCGGCCGCGCTGTCAGCAGATGACAGCGCGGCTTTTCTTTTGCTGCGTCCAGTCCGCTTCTTTCTCCCGGCGCGAATCCCGCTACATTCCCTCCTGCAATGTCCCGCGCGCCCAAACCGATTCCACTCACCACGACACAGGCCCGGCAAATCTGGCTTCATGCCCAGCGGCTGGACGAGCGCGCGCCGTTCGGTGACGGCGCGCAAGCCGTCTCCGACGCGGTCGCCCATCTCGGCTATGTGCAGATCGACACCATCAACGTGATCGAGCGCTGCCATCACCACATCCTGTTTAGCCGGATCCCGTCCTACCGCCGCGCCGACCTGCGCCACGCCCAGAGCGTCGACAAGAGCGTTTTTGAGTATTGGACGCATGCGCTGTCCTACGTGCCGGCCGGCGACTTCCGCTTCTTCCTGCCGGCGATGCGCGAGCACCGCCGCGAGGGGCACAAATGGTTCGCCTCGGTGAAGCCTGCCGACACGCGCAAGGTGATGCGGCTGGTGCGCGCCGGTCCGCTGACGATCCGCGACATCGAGGACGACGTGCTCACCGAGAAGGAGCATCTCTGGCAAAGCCGAAAACCCTCGAAGCGGGCGTTGCAGCTCGCCTTCTATACCGGTGCCGTGACCATCAGCGAGCGCCAGGGCATGCTCAAGACCTATGAGCTGATGACGCGCCATTTCGGCTGGGACAAGCTGCCGAAGCCAGCGTCGGCAAAGGACATCACGGCCTATCTGCTCGATCGCGCGCTGCGATCGCAAGGTGTCGTGAGCCTCGATTCGGCCTGCCACCTCGACGCGCCGCGTAAGCCAGCGGTGGCTGCCCTGATTGCCTCGCGCGTCCGCCGTGGCGAGCTCGTGCCTGTCGCCATCGACGGTTCCGGCAAGCAGGAGCACTGGGCGCTGCCTTCTGCCCTCGAGCCGGGCGAGCGCGCGCCGCCGGATCTCGTCCATATCCTCTCGCCGTTCGATCCGCTGATCATCCAGCGCAAGCGCACCAATCTCATCTTCGGCTACAATCATTTGTTCGAGGCCTATGTGCCGAAGGCCAAACGCAAGCTCGGCTATTTCGCGCTCCCCGTGCTGGTCGGCGACGAGATCGTCGCCGCGCTCGATCTGAAGACCGACCGGCAGGCAAAGAAGCTGCTGATGCAGAAATGGACCTGGGTCGGCGAGGGGAAGAAGACCGCGGGGCGCAAGGAGCTGAAACGGAAGATCGAGGAGGAACTCGATCGTTTTGAGCGGTTTCAACTGGCCGACTGATCGTAGGGTGGATTACGCTTCGCTAATCCACCCTACGCATCCCCGCCAATCGATCGATCCAAACGCCGAACGCAATCCCGATTGCATAAGCTGCCAGATTCCACAGCGAGAAGATGCGCCCGAGCAGCAGCGCCCCGGCCGCGGTCAGCCGGAACGCGTCGAGCCAAGGCATGTGCACCAGTCGGGAGAATTCGACCATGACCGCGATCACCATTGCGATGGCTGCGATCTGTGTCCGTGACAGCCTTGGCAGCAAAACGCCGACCAGCAGAAACACCATCGTTGCCCATAGCAGCGAGCCGCCGTACTTCACCACGAAGGCGGGCAGGCCGAGCGGAAAGCCGTACCAGCGCAGCGAGAGTCCGCAGGCAATAACCGCCAGCGCCAGACCGGCGCGGATCAGCGATGTCCGAAGCGGCGCAATGGGTTTGACCGGTTGCGCCTGCATTGCTTGCTCCATTGACTCTTTTGCGGCGATGCTCAAAACCCCGGATCAGCCCATAAAAGCAACAACCCCGGGGGAAGCCATGAGCCAGACCACGACCTATGCCGGTTCGACCGGCGCAGCCAAGTCGGAAATCGAGACCTCGACGATCCGCGCCATCTCCTGGCGCCTGATCCCGTTCCTGGTGCTGGCCTACTTCTTCTCCTATCTCGACCGCGTCAATCTCGGTTTCGCCGCGCTGACTATGAATGCCGAGCTGAAATTCACGCCGCTGATCTTCTCCTGGGGCGCCGGCATTTTCTTCATCGGCTATTTCATCTTCGAGGTGCCGAGCAATCTGGCGCTGGAGAAGTTCGGCGCCAGCCGCTGGATCGCCCGGATCATGGTGACCTGGGGCATCATCTCGGCGCTGATGGCGCTCACGAGCGGCGTCACGAGTTTCTACGTGCTGCGCTTCCTGCTCGGCGTGGCCGAAGCCGGCTTCTTCCCCGGCATCATCCTCTATCTCACCTATTGGTATCCGGCCGAATATCGCGCCCGCTTCCTCGCGGCCTTCGCCATCGCCGTGCCGGTCTCCACCGTGATCGGCGCCCCGGTCTCCGGCCTGCTGCTCGGGCTCGACGGCGCGATGGGCCTGAAGGGTTGGCAGTGGCTGTTCATCATCGAGGGCATCCCTTCGATGCTGCTCGGCATCGTCACCTGGTTCTATCTCACCGACAGGCCGGAGAAGGCGGATTGGCTCTCGGCCGAGCAGAAGGCCTGGCTCAAGACCAAGCTCGATGCCGAGATCGCGGCCAAGCAGGCGGTGAAGCATTTGTCGCTCGGCGAGGCGCTGACCTCACCGAAGGTGATCATGCTGAGCCTGGTCTATTTCGGCTTCGTCGGCGCGCTGTATGGCATGCAGTTCTGGCTGCCGCAGATCGTCAAGGCGTTCGGCCTCACCAACGCCCAGACCGGCTTCGTCACCGCGATCCCCTATTTGTTCGGCACCATCGCGATGATCCTGTGGGCACGGCATTCCGATGCCACGCGCGAGCGCGTGATGCATGTCGGCGCGCCGTTGCTGCTCACCGCCATCGCGCTCGGCGTCTCCAGCTATCTCACCGACCCCACCCTGACGATAATCGTGCTGACGGTCGCCGCGATCGGCGTGTTCTGCTGCTTCGGCGTGTTCTGGACCCTGCCGACCGCCTGGCTCTCCGGCACGGCGGCGGCCGGCGCCATCGCCCTGATCAACTCGATCGGCAATCTCGCCGGCTTCGGTGGTCCGTATCTGATCGGCTGGGTCAAGGAAGCCACCGGCCAGACCTCGAGCGGGCTGCTCGTGCTCGCGGTGCTGCCGCTGATCGCCGGCATCCTGGTCTTCATCGGCGGCCACGACAGCAAGCACGAGTTCGTCGAACAGGCGCGGTAGCCTCGAAATATCGCCCCGGCGAAAGCCAGGGCCCATTTCCGCGCGGTCCCTCCGGAGGGCCCGCGGCGCGGCGCTTTCTTCTAACAGCCCAGACTTCCGCCAAGGGCAACCGCGGAGGTTACCACCTCTTAACGATCACGCTTTCCTGATAACTGACGAATATTGACTTTCATCAGTGATTAGTCGACATTCCTCTCATTGCAGCCGAGGGAGTGTCCTCCGATGTTCGTCCGATCCGTTTTGTCCAGCTATTCGAGGCTCTTGGCTGGTGTTTCGCTCGCGCTGATGGCTGCCGCCCTCGCTGGGTGCAATGACACCGTCGCTGAAAAGGCAGAACCGCCGCGGCCGGTTCTCGTCGCCACCGCGCACTACGATGCCGAAAAGCCCGAGCGCAGCTTCGTCGGCACGATCAGGCCGCGGATCGAGAGCGATCTGGGCTTTCGTGTCGCCGGCAAGGTCGCCAAACGTCTGGTCGAAGTCGGCCAGACCGTCGAAATCGGCCAGCCGCTTGCGGTCCTCGATGAGGTCGATCTGAAGCTCCAGGCCGAGCAAGCCGTCGCCGAACAGACCGCTGCGACCGGCGTGCTGGCCCAGGCCGCCGCGGCCGAGCAGCGCGCCAAGGATTTGAAGGCCAAGGGCTGGACCACCGACGCACAGCTGGATTCGAGCCGCGCCGCAGCCGACGAGGCCCGCGCCCGCCTGAACCGGGCCGAGCGCTCGGTCGAGCTGACCAACAATTCCCTTTCCTACGCGACGCTCAACGCCGACGCCCGTGGCGTCGTCACCGCAACGCTGATCGAGCCTGGCCAGGTGGTTGCCGCAGGCCAGACCTCGATCCGTGTCGCCCGCTTTGCCGAAAAGGAAGCGGTCGTCGCGATCCCTGAGACGTTGGTCGGACGTGCCAAATCGGGCGCCGCCAGCGTCACTCTTTGGTCGGAGCCGGGCAAGAAATATACGGCCAGGCTGCGCGAGATCGCGCCCACCGCGGATCCTGCGACGCGCACCTATCTCGCCAAGTTCTCGCTGCCCGAGGCCGACGACAAGGTTTCGCTCGGCATGACCGCGACGCTGACGCTGTCGGACGCAGCCACCGAGCGCGTTGCGCGGCTGCCGCTGTCGGCACTGTTCAACGAAGGCGGCAAGCCGTCCTTCTACGTCGTCGACGACAACGGCGGGGTCACGCTGAAGCCGGTGACGGTGAAGTCCTATGAGAGCAACGACGTCGTCATCACCGGCGGTGTCGAAGAGGGCGCCAAGATCGTCGCCCTCGGTGTGCAGAAGCTCGATCCGGGCCAGAGGGTGCGGATCGTGTCGTCACTGTCCTTTTAAGTCTCGTTTACGAGTTACGTCGTGTGAGGTGAGTTTCGGCCCAAGCGCAAATGCTGGGGCTGAAGCGGCGAAGCGATCCAGAACCTGCCCAGCCCCCTGGATTGCTTCGCTGCCTCGCGACGACGCGTTGAACAGAATGGCTGTCGTTTTTTTGCAACCGGATCATCTTTGGAGAGTGCGATGAAGCGCTTCAATCTTTCGGCCTGGGCCGTCAGCCATCCGACGCTGATCCTGTTCCTGATGCTCATTCTCGGCGTCGCCGGGTTCTTCTCCTATCAGAAGCTCGGCCGCGCCGAGGATCCGTTCTTCACGGTGAAGGTGGTCAACGTCTCCGTGCTCTGGCCGGGCGCGACCGCGCAGGAAATGCAGGCCCAGGTCGCCGATCCCATCGAGAAGAAGATCCAGGAGCTGCCTTACTTCGAGAAGGTGCAGACTTATTCCAAGCCCGGCTTCACCGCGCTCCAGGTCACCTTCCGCGATTCCACGCCGCCGAAGGACGTGCCGTATCTCTTCTATCTGCTGCGCAAGAAGCTGGTCGACGTGCAGGGCCAGCTGCCTGCGGGGATTTTGGGACCCGTCGTCAACGACGAGTTCTCCGACGTCGATTCCATCCTTTACATGATGACCGGCGACGGCGCCGACTACGCCCAGCTGAAGAAGGTCTCGGAAGGTTTCCGTCAGCGACTCCTGAAGGTGCCGGGCGTGACCAAGGTCGACGTCTACGGCAACCAGGATGAGCGCATCTTCGTCGAGTTCAGCCATGCCAAGCTCGCCACGCTCGGCATCACGCCGCAGGCGCTGTTCGATTCGCTCGCCAAGCAGAATAACGTGACGCCGGCCGGCACGGTCGAGACCTCGTCGCAGCGCGTGCCGCTGCGCGTCACCGGTGCGCTCGACGGCGCCAAGGCCGTCGCCGAAACTCCGGTCGAGAGCAACGGCCGCGTGTTCCGCCTCGGCGACATCGCCACCGTCACCCATGGTTACGTCGATCCGCCGAGCTTCATTGTGCGCCAGGAAGGCAAGGCCGCGATCGGCATCGGCGTCGTCACCGCCAAGGGCGCCAACATCCTCGATCTCGGCAAGGAAGTCGAGAAGGCGACGGCTGAATTCATGAAGGCGGTGCCGCAGGGCGTCGACATCAAGCTGATCGCCGACCAGCCCAAGGTGGTCGAGCACGCCGTCAGCGAATTCGTGCACTCCTTCATGGAAGCCCTCGTCATCGTGCTGTTCGTGTCGTTCCTGGCGCTCGGCTGGCGCACCGGCATCGTGGTAGCGCTGTCGGTGCCCCTGGTGCTCGGCATCGTCTTCGTCGTCATGAACACGATGTCGCTCGATCTGCACCGCATCACGCTCGGTGCGCTGATCATCGCGCTCGGCCTGCTGGTCGATGACGCCATCATCGCTGTCGAGATGATGGTGGTGAAGATGGAGCAGGGCTGGGACCGCATGCGTGCGGCGTCCTTTGCCTGGGAATCCACTGCGTTTCCGATGCTCACGGGAACGCTGGTCACGGCCGCTGGCTTCCTCCCCATCGGCTTTGCCAATTCCGCGGTCGGCGAATATGCCGGCAGCATCTTCTGGATCGTGGCGATCGCGCTGGTCGCGTCCTGGTTCGTGGCGGTGATCTTCACGCCCTATATCGGCGTCATGCTTCTGCCCAACATCAAGGTGCACCACAATCACGATCCGCACGCGGTCTACGAGACCCGCATGTATCGGGGCCTGCGCGCCATCGTGCAGTGGTGCGTCAATCACCGCATCACCGTGGTGGCCGCGACCGTCGGCGTCTTCATCGCCTCGATCGTCGGATTCGGCCACGTCCAGCAGCAGTTCTTCCCGCTGTCCGAGCGCCCCGAGCTGTTCCTCCAGCTGCGCCTGCCCGAGGGCACCGCCTTCAACGTCACGGAAAAGGCGGTGAAGAAGGCCGAGACCATGCTCAAGGACGACAAGGACATCGAGACCTACACGGCCTATGTCGGGCAGGGCTCGCCGCGCTTCTGGCTCGGCCTCAATCCGCAGCTTCCGAACGAGGCTTTTGCCGAGATCGTCATCGTCGCAAAGGGCGTCGAGGCGCGCGAGCGCATCAAGGCCAAGCTTGAAAACGCCGTTGCCGACGGCGCGCTCAACGAGGCCCGCGTGCGCGTCGACCGTTTCAATTTCGGTCCGCCCGTTGGTTTTCCCGTGCAGTTTCGCGTCATCGGCCCCGACGCCAACAAGGTGCGCGAGATCGCCTACCAGGTCCGCGACGTCATGCGGCAGAACAAGAGCGTCAAGGACGTCCAGCTCGACTGGAACGAGCAGTCGCCTTATCTCAAGCTCGTCGTCGACCAGGATCGCGCCCGCGCCATGGGCCTGACCCCGCAGGACGTGTCGCAGGCGCTGTCGATGCTGATCTCGGGCTCGCAGGTGACCACCGTGCGCGACGGCATCGAGAAGGTCGGCGTGGTCGCGCGCGCCGTCTCGTCCGAACGGCTCGACCTCGGCGCAGTCGGCGATCTCACCATTACCTCGCGCAACGGCGTGGCCGTGCCGCTGCAGCAGATCGCCAAGATCGAGTATGCCCACGAGGAGCCGATCATGTGGCGGCGTAACCGCGACATGGCGATCACCGTGCGCTCCGACGTCGTCGACGGCGTGCAGGCGCCCGACGTCACCGGCCAGATCGCGCCGAAGCTGAAGGCGATCAAGGACAATCTCGAGCCGGCCTACCGCATCGAGGCGGGCGGCGCGTTCGAGGAATCCGCCAAGGGCAACGCCTCGATCTTCATTCTCTTCCCGCTGATGGTCATGGTGATGCTGACGCTGCTGATGTTCCAGCTGCAGAGCTTCTCGCGCCTGATCCTGGTGTTCCTGACCGCGCCGCTCGGCATTGTCGGCGCCTCCTTCGGGCTCAACATCGCCAATGCCCCGTTCGGCTTCGTGGCCCTGCTCGGCCTGATCGCGCTCGCCGGCATGATCATGCGCAACGCGGTCATCCTGGTGGACCAGATCGAGACCGACGTCTCGCACGGCCTGACCCGCCGCGAGGCGATCGTGGAGGCCACCGTCCGGCGCGCCCGTCCGGTGGTGCTGACGGCGCTCGCCGCCATCCTCGCCATGATCCCGCTGTCGCGCTCGGCGTTCTGGGGGCCGATGGCGATCACCATCATGGGCGGATTGTTCGTCGCGACCTTCCTGACGCTGCTGTACCTGCCGGGCCTCTACGCCCTCTGGTTCCGCAAGAGCCTAGATGAGGCGGGTACGCCCGAGCAGCCTGCCGCGCCGCAGCATGGGAGCGATGACCAGAACGCAATTCCGCTTGCTGAGGCGGCTGAATAAGTGAAGATGAACTGCTGATTGACGAGTCCTGACAGATGACACTGGTTTCGGAACATATCGAAGGGGACACCCGGGATCGTATTCTTGAGGTGGCCGAGCGGCTGTTCCGCCAGATCGGTTATCTCAAGACCACGGTCGGGGACATCGCCAAGGAGCTCAAGATGAGCCCCGCCAACGTCTATCGCTTCTTCGAATCGAAGAAGGCGATTCATCAGGCGGTGGCCCGCTCGCTGATGGGCGAGGTCGAGCTGGAAGCGCAGCGGATCGTGGCCAGGTCCGGTCCGGTACTGCCGCGCTTCCGCGAACTGCTCACCACCATCAATCGCATGAACACCGAGCGCTATGTCGGCGACAATAAGCTGCACGAGATGGTCGAGATCGCGATGCAGGAGGACTGGGACGTCTGCGTCAACCACATGGAGTGCATTGCCGGGGTCATCGGCCAGATGATCGCGCAAGGCGTGGCCTCCGGCGAGTTCGAGGCGCCGGACCTGCAACTGGCCGCGCTCTGCGCCTGCACCGCGATGATGCGCTTTTTCCACCCCCAGATGATCGCCCAGTGTGCCACCAAGCCGGGCCCAACCATCGACCAGATGATCGATTTCGTCATCGCGGGATTGTCCCCGCGGCACTGACAGGGCGGCGAATTTCCTCCTATAAGCAGGCCGACTGCGCCGGAATGACGGCTGGTGGCTGGCAAGGACGGATCAACAAACTCCGTCATTGCGAGCGTAGCGAAGCAATCCAGACTGTCTCTGCGGAGGGATTCTGGATTGCTTCGCTGCGCTCGCAATGACGAGAAGGAAAAAGCGCGTGACCGACAAAGACCTGCACTTCTACGAGCCCGCCAAGGGCCACGGCCTCAAGCACGATCCCTTCAACGCCATCGTCGCGCCGCGGCCGATCGGCTGGATCTCGTCGCGCGACACCAAAGGCCATGTCAACCTCGCGCCCTACAGCTTCTTCAATGCGTTCTGCTATGTCCCCCCGATCATCGGTTTCTCCTCCACCAATTGGAAGGACACGGTGGAGAACATCCAGCAGACCGGCGAGTTTGTCTGGAATCTCGCCACCATGGACCTGGCCAGGCACATGAACGCGACCGCGGCCCACGTCGGCCCTGAGGTCGACGAGTTCGAGGTCGCCGGCCTCACCGCCGTGCCCGGCAGGCTCGTCAACGTGCCGCGCGTCGGCGAAAGTCCGGTCGCCTTCGAATGCAAGGTGTCCGACATCGTCCGGCTCAAGGGCGCCGACGGCAAGGAAGCCAATGCCTGGCTGACGCTCGGCGAGGTCGTCGCTGTCCACATCGACAAGGCCATGATCAAGGATGGCGTCTACCAGACCGCCGCCGCCCGCCCGATCGTCCGGGCCGGCCGCAGCGGGGATTATTTCGAGATCAAGCCGGAAAACATGTTCGAGATGGTCCGGCCGGACTGATCTGGTCGCTCTCATAGCCCGGATTGCGCTTCGCTCCATCCGGGTGACCGCTTTTCACAGCGCTCGCCTCCCGGAACTGCCACCACGCCTCGGCCGTTATGGCTCTGGGCGGCTGCCCGGCCGCGTCAATTCGCGTCTTTTCGCAGGCGAAGTGTTCACCGCCGCCGGCCACTTTCCGCTAAAATGCCCGATCACCGCGCCGATGCATGAGGTCCGCCATGAGCTTCCGCCGCGACACTTTGACAAAGCCGATTTTCTCCTGGGCGCGTGGCGTGCTGCCGGCGATGTCGGACACCGAGCGCGAGGCGCTGGAGGCCGGCGACGTCTGGTGGGACGCCGATCTCTTCACCGGCAACCCTGATTGGTCGAAGCTGCTCAAGGTCCCGCAGGCAACGCTGACCGACGAGGAGCGGGCCTTCCTCAACGGCCCCGTCGACGAGCTCTGCGCCATGCTCGACGAGTGGAAGATCTTTTGGGAATGGCGCGACCTGCCGCCCGAGGTCTGGCACTTCATCAAGCGCGAAAAATTCTTCGGCATGATCATTCCGAAGGAGTTCGGCGGCCTCGGCTTCTCGCCCTATGCGCATTCGGAAGTGGTGCGCAAGATCTCGACCCGCTCGATCGCCGCCGCGGTGACGGTGATGGTGCCGAACTCGTTGGGCCCCGGCGAGCTCCTGATGCACTTCGGCACCAAGGAGCAGCAGCAGCGCTGGCTGCCGCGTCTTGCCGACGGCCGCGACATTCCCTGCTTCGGCCTCACCAGCCCTGAGGCCGGCTCCGACGCCGCCTCGATGGTCGACACCGGCGTCATCTGCAAAGGCGGCTTCGAGGGTCAGGAGGTGCTGGGTCTGAAGCTCAACTGGCACAAGCGTTACATCACGCTCGGTCCCGTCGCCACGCTGCTTGGCCTCGCCTTCAAGGCCTATGACCCGGATCATCTCGTGGGGAGCCAGGAGGAGCTCGGCATCAGCGTGGCGCTGATCCCGACCAACCTTCCCGGCGTCGAAATCGGCAAACGCCATTTGCCGTCGATGCAGGTGTTCCAGAACGGCCCGAATTGGGGCCGCGACGTTTTCATTCCGCTCGACTACGTCATCGGCGGCCAGGCGCGGCTGGGGCAGGGCTGGAAGATGCTGATGACGGCGCTCGCCGCCGGCCGCGGAATCTCGTTGCCGTCGCTCTCCGCCGCCGGCGCCGCCTATGCCGCCCGCACCACCGGCGCCTATGCCCGCATCCGCGAGCAGTTCGGTATCTCCATCTCCAAATTCGAGGGTGTCGAGGAGCCGCTCGCGCGCATCGTCGCGACCGCTTATCAGCTCGATGCGGCGCGACGGCTGACCTGCGCGGCACTGAATGCCGGGATCCATCCCGCCGTCATCTCGGGCATCATGAAGCTGCACGCGACCGAGCGGATGCGCACCGCGGTCGACGACGCCATGGACATCCATGGCGGCAAGGCCGTGATCGACGGCCCGCAAAACTATCTCGGCAATCTCCACCGCGCCGTCCCTGTCGGCATCACCGTCGAGGGCGCCAATATCCTCACCCGCAATCTCATCGTGTTCGGACAGGGCGCCATCCGCGCCCATCCTTATCTGCTCGACGAGATGAATGCGCTCGCGGATACCGATCGCGAGCGTGGGCTCGCCGCCTTCGACAAGGCGTTCTGGAAGCATGTCGGCCACAGCTTCGAGACACTGTTGCGCGCGTTCGGCCGGAGCTGGAGCTTTGGCGTCTTCGCGCTTGCACCCGACGCGGGTGACGCCAGGCCATTCTATCGTCAGCTCTCGCGCTACTCCGCGGCGTTCGCCCTCTGCGCCGATATGGCGCTGCTGACGCTCGGCGGCGCGCTCAAGCGCAAGGAGATGCTGTCGGCGCGTTTCGGCGACATCCTGTCCGAGCTGTATCTGCTGTCTGCCGCGCTGAAACGCTGGCAGGACGAGGGGCGGCAGAAGGATGATTTTGCAGCGCTCGAATGGTGCATGGCGACGGGCTTTCGGACCATCGAGAACCGGCTTGCCGAGATTCTCGCCAATCTGCCGAACCGTTTCGTCGCAAGCATTCTCAAATTCGTGGTCCAGCCGTTCGGCGCCCGCGTGCTGGGTCCCTCTGACCGAGTGGTGCATCAATGCGCAAGCCTCGTGCTGGAGCCGTCGGCCGCGCGCGACCGCCTCACGCCCGACCTCGCTTATGTCGATGACGATGGCGGCTTCGCCCGGCTGGAGCGCGCTTTCAACCTGGTCGCAGGCACGGACGCCATCGCCAGGCGCATGCGCGCGGCTCATATGAGCGACTGGAAGGATGCGGTGGCCAAGGGCGTGATCACGCAAGCCGAGGGCGAGCAGCTGGCTGCGGCCCGCGAAGCGGTCGCAAAGGTGATAGAGGTCGACGATTTTGCGCCGGAGGCGCTGTCGCCGATTTACAAGAAAACCGGCGACGTGCATCAGTTCTTCCAGGAACTCGGTGAACAGAGGGCGGCGAGCTGATGGCACGACCGGTTTTCATCGTCGACGGCAGCCGGACGCCGTTTCTCAAAGCGCGTTCGGGGCCCGGTCCGTTCACGCCGGTCGATCTCGCCGTGCAATGCGGCCGGCCGCTGCTGGCGCGCCAGCCGTTTTCGCCCGATACATTCGACCAGGTCATCCTCGGCTGCGTCAACGTGATCGCGGACGAAATGAACCCGGCGCGCGTCGCCGCGCTCCGGCTCGGCATGGGCGAGGACATGGTCGCCTTCACCGTGCAGATCAATTGCGGATCCGGCATGCAGTCGATCGACACCGCTTACCGCTACATCCGCGAGGGCCATGCCGACATGATCCTCGCCGGCGGCACCGAGGCTTTGAGCCACGCGCCGCTGGTCTGGCCCAATTCCGGCGTGCGCTGGTTCGCCGGCCTCGCCACCGCCAAGGGCGTTGCCGCGAAGCTTGCCGCAGCCTTCAAGCTGCGGCCGCGCTATCTCAAGCCGATCATCGGCCTGGAACGCGGGCTGACCGATCCCATTACCGATTTGAACATGGGCCAGACGGCCGAAGTCGTCGGCCATCTCTTCGGCATCACCCGCGCGCAGTCCGATGCCTATGCCGCCGAGAGCCATCGCCGGCTCGCGCATGCGCAGGCGGAAGGTTTTCTCAAGGGCGAAGTCGAAACCGCGTTCTCCCGCGACGGAAAATTCTTCGACCATGATGATGGCGTGCGTCCGGACTCGACGGCCGAGAAGCTCGCCAAGCTGAGGCCGGTGTTCGAGCGTCCCTGGGGCCAGGTCACTGCCGGCAATTCCTCGCAGATCACCGACGGCGCGTCCTGGGTGATCCTGGCGTCCGACGAAGCAGTCGCCAAGCACAGGCTGACGCCGAAGGCGGTCATCGTCGACAGCAACTGGGCCGCACTTGATCCAAGCATCATGGGTCTCGGTCCCGTGATGTCGGCGACGCCGCTGCTCAAGCGCAACGATCTCACCATTCAGGACGTCCAGACCTGGGAGCTCAACGAGGCGTTTGCCACCCAAGTGCTCGGCTGCCTCGCCGCCTGGAATGACGACAAGTTCTGCCGCGAGATTTTGGGACTCGATGGCGCTGCCGGCGAGATCGACCGCGAAAAACTCAATGTCGATGGCGGCGCTATCTCGCTCGGGCATCCCGTCGGCACCTCCGGAAACCGCATCGTGCTGCATCTCGTCAACACCATGAAGCGGCTCGGCACGCGGCGCGGCGTTGCCACCGAATGCATCGGCGGCGGGCTCGGCGGCGCCATGCTGATCGAGGCGGTGTGACATGGATTCCAAGATCATGACCGCGCTCGGCGACCGCGTGATGGAGCTCGGGCCCAAGCCCGCTGCCGATAGTCCCTACAAGCAGTTCAAGCTGACGCGCGACGCCGACGGCGTCGCCTGGCTGCTGTTCGATCGCACTGACTCCAGCGCCAATACGCTGTCCCCGGACGTGATGGAGGAGTTCGACGCCGTGTTGGCGGCGATTGAGACCGAGCGTCCGGCCGGCCTCGTGATCCGCTCCGCAAAACCGTCCGGCTTCATCGCGGGCGCCGACGTCAACGAATTTCGCGGTGCCGATGATGCCGGGATGGTGGAGACGCGGATCCGCGCCGCCCACGCGGTGGTCGACCATCTGGAAGCGCTGAAGCTGCCGACAGTCGCGGTGATCCACGGCTTCTGCCTCGGCGGCGGGCTCGAAGTTGCGCTCGCCTGCCAATCGCGCATCGCCATCGACGGCGCGCGCTTCGGCTTCCCGGAGGTGATGCTGGGCCTGCATCCCGGGCTCGGCGGCACCGCGCGTTTCACCGCGCTGGTCAATCCGACCCAGTCGATGGCCCTGATGCTGACCGGCCGCACCATCGATGCCCGCCGCGCCAAATCGCTCGGCCTCGTCGACACCGTGACGCAGGAGCGCCACGTTCGCAATGCGGTGAAGGACGCACTGTTCGGCCGGCTCAAGCGGGCACGGCCGGGCTTTCTGACGCGTGCGGCGAATTTCGGCCCGGTGCGCGGGCTGTTGGCCAGGCGGATGCGATCGGAGGCGGCGAAGGCCGCGTCCCGCGAGCATTATCCAGCACCCTATGCCTTGATCGATCTCTGGGAGACCCATGGCGGCAGCAAGGCCGCGATGCTCAGGGCAGAGCAGGCCTCGTTCGCCAAGTTGATGGTGACGCCGACCGCGCAGAATTTGATCCGCGTGTTCTTCCTGCGCGAGCAGATGAAGAAGGCGGCAGGCTCCGGCAACACGATCAAGCATGTCCACGTCATCGGCGCTGGCGCCATGGGTGGCGACATCGCTGCCTGGTGCGCGGGGCAGGGGCTGCGCGTCTCGCTCGCCGATATGAAGGCGGAGCCGATCGCGGGCGCGGTCAAGCGCGCCGCCGAGCTCTACGGCAAGATCATTCGCAAGCCGACCCAGGTGCGCGACGCGCTCGATCGCCTGATCCCCGACATGGATGGGGAGAGCGTCCGCAACGCGGATCTTATCATCGAGGCGGTCCCGGAGAAGCTCGAGCTGAAGCAGAAGGTCTATGCCGGGCTCGAGCCGCGGATGAAGCCGGGCGCGATTCTCGCGACCAACACGTCGAGCATTCCGCTCCAGGATTTGCGCACCACGCTGGCGCGGCCGGAGCGGCTGGTCGGCCTCCACTTCTTCAATCCGGTGTCGCGGTTGCAGCTGGTGGAATTCGTCAGCCATGACGGTAACGATACGCAGGTGCTGAAGGAGGCACTTGCTTTCGTCGGCGTGATCGATCGGCTGCCGTTGTCGGTGAAGAGCTCGCCGGGCTTCCTCGTCAACCGCGCGCTGACGCCCTACATGCTGGAAGCGATGGTGATGCTGGACGAGAAGATCGACCAGCGCCTGATCGACGCCGCCGCGGAGCAGTTCGGCATGCCGATGGGGCCGATCGAACTGGCCGACCAGGTCGGGCTCGACATTTGTCTCGACGTCGGCGACATGCTGCGCAGCAAGTTCGGCGATCTGCTGCCGCCGACGCCGGCGTGGCTGCGCGAGAAGGTCGCCAAGGGCGAGCTCGGCCGCAAGACCGGCAAGGGCTTTTACGTCTGGCGCGACGGCAAGGCCGAGAAGGCGCCATTGCCCGAGACTGGTCCGCGCGTCACCGACCAGATGATCGACCGCCTGGTGCTGCCGATGTCCAATGTCTGCGTCGCCGCGCTTCGCGAAGGTATCGTCGATGATGTCGACATGGTCGACGGCGCCATGATCTTCGGCACCGGTTATGCACCGTTCCGTGGCGGTCCATTGCACTATGCGCGCACGCGTGGCGTGGATCATGTCGTATCCACCTTGCGCGCGCTGGCCGGGAGATTCGGCGAGCGCTTTGCGCCGGATCCGGGCTGGGATAATTTCAAGTGAGCAGTTTCAAGTGAGCAATCTTCAAGTGAGCGATCTTCAAGCGAGAGCGGCATGAACGAGCAAGCCAATGCCGGGCCGGGCGGCGATCTCTGCATCCGCACGCTGGCAATGCCTGCCGACACCAACGCAAACGGCGACATCTTCGGCGGCTGGCTGCTCAGCCAGATGGACGTCGGCGGCGGCGTGTTTGCGTCAAAGGTCGCAAAGTCGCGCACGGTGACCGTCGCCATCGAGGCGATGAATTTTCGCAAGGCCGTCTATGTCGGCGACCTCGTTTCGGTCCACGCCCACCTCGTTCGCGTCGGGCGCACCTCCATCACCGTGCATCTGGAAGCGTGGGCGCTACGCCGCGGCGAGCAGCAACCGTTCCTCGTCACCGACGGCAACTTCACCTACGTGTCGATCGACGAGCACGGCCGCCCGCAGCCGGTTCGCCCGGCCGACACCACCATCGCGACGTAATCGCACGCGGCGTTGCGCCTCATCTGACTGATGCGTGCGGCAACGCCAAACGCGGCGCGACTGAGTCACGGCGCCGCGGCTTTGCCAAGAACCAGTCATAAAACGGATGAGGTCCCGGCTTACTCAATCGCGTGTCGATCCGGGGTGGAAACGGCGTCAAAATGCCCAGGAACCTTTGGGCGGAACTGCCGTTATTTGCCCGCACTGAGGAATCCACGGACCATGCCGGACAGCTACATCATCGAAGTCGATTCGCAGACCGCAGGTATCGTCGTTCGTTCCCAGGGAGGCTACTGCTTTTTCGCCTCATCCAACCGCTTCAATCGTCTCGAAGGCCAGCTCTTCCGCAACGCCCGCGAAGCCGAGCGCGCCGCGCGCAAGCTGGTTAACGGTGATGTGAAGGAAGCGGCATAATTTTCCGCCTGTCATTTCGGGGCGCGCTAAGCGTGGTCGGAATCTTTTGCCGACAACTGTCCTTCCTTCTCCCCTTGTGGGAGGAGGTGGCGCGAAGCGCCGGATGAGGGGTTGTTTCGCCGAATTCAATTGTGAGAGGTGCGCTCGCGGAAGCATACCCCTCACCCGTCTCGCCGCTCTGCGGCGAGCCACCCTCTCCTACAAGGGGAGAGGGATAAGCCGCAATCACAACTTGGTTGCTGCCCGCGACAACAGCTTCCAGTCGTCGCCCTGCTTCTGCCAGTTCATCAGGATGTAAAGGCTGTTTGTTACTTTCTGTCCGCCGGTCATCATCTCGGCCAGCCAGTGGAAGCGAACGATCGCGGCGGGGCCGACGATCTTGATGGTCGGATCCTTGTAGGTAATCGACAGGAATTCCGTTTTGCCGTCGGTGGCGTTGGCGACGAAGGCCGCCTTGTCCTCAAGGAAGCCGCTGGAATGGCTGTAGCTCAGATCGTCCGAGCACAGCGCGCTGAGCGCCTTCGGATCGGCCGCGATCTGGGCGAGGCGAAATGCCTCGACGTTCTTTGCCACCGCCTCGTGGTCTGTCGTGGCAGCATGATCGCGATTCAATGTCGTCATATCCTTCGTCCTTGATCTTGCGTCCACTGTTGCAGCCGCACTTGATTTTGTCGAGCATCAGGTCGCAATACGCTGCATTGCGCCAGGCGGAGCGATTTCTGACGCGCAAAGCGTGGTCGGAATTTTTTGCAGTCCCTGGTGCTCCTGCACGTTCCTTCCCTTGTTGGAGAAGGTGGCGTAGGCCGCCTCCAGCGGTCGTTCTTAAGAAGACGCCGAAGCGAGGCTTCGGCTCTGGCGCCGGATGAGGGGTTGTTTCGCCGAATTCAATTGTGAGAGATGCGCTCGCGGAAGCATACCCCTCACCCGTCTCGCCGCTCTGCGGCGAGCCACCCTCTCCCACAAGGGGAGAGGGATAAGCCGCAATCACAACTTCGTCGCCGCCCGCGAGAGCAGCTTCCAGTCGTCGCCCTGCTTCTGCCAGTTCATCAGGATGTGAAGGTTGGTCGGCACTTTTTTCCCATCGGCCGCCATCTCCTGTTCCGCCATCCAGTGGAAACGCACGATCGCAGCGGGGCCGACGACCTTGATGGTCGGGTCCTTGTATTCGATCGACAGGAATTTGGATTTGCCGTCGGTGGCGTTGGCGACGAAGGTCGCCTTGTCCTCGACCTTGCCGCTGGAATGGCTGTAGCTCACCTCGTCGGCGCAGAGTGCGCCGAGCGCCTTGGGATCGGCCGCGATCTGGGCGAGACGGAACGCCTCGACCTTCTTCGCTACGGCTTCCTCGTCCGCCGAGGCCGCCAGCACCGGTGTCGTGAGCGCTGAAACTGCAAGCGTGGAGACGGCAAGAGCTGGGACGGCAAGAGTCGAGAGAGCCAGATCGCGTCGGTTGATCGTCATTGTTTCCTCCTTTTTGATCTTGCACGGAGTGTTGCAGCCGCGCGCGACTTTGTCGAGTGTCGCGTAGTGGTCATGCACGTGCGTCATTGCGCGATTGGCGCTGTATTGATACGGCTTTCGTATTGATGCGTCATCTATTCGGGAAAGTACGGACATGATCGAGGCTATCGGCAGGGCGTTGCTGTTCGACATCGACGGTACGCTCGCCAACACCGATCCGCTGCACCTGAAGGCCTTCAACCAGGTGCTCGGCCCTCGCGGCCATGTCTTCGATCACGCGCGCTTCTCCAGGGAGCTGCAAGGCTTCGCGAATATAGCGATCGGCGAGCGCTTTCTGCCCGACGAGGCGCCGGAACGGCGTGCCTTGATCCTCGATGAGAAGGAGGAAGTCTTCCGCGAACTCGTCGCCGGGCAGATCGAGCCGCTGCCGGGCCTGATGGCGCTGCTCGACAGGGCGGATGCGGCCGGTATTCCCATGGTTGCGGTAACCAACGCCCCGCGGCTGAATGCGGAGCTGCTGCTGTCCGGCCTCGGCATCACGGACCGCTTCAAGGCGCTCGTGATCGGCGCCGAGCTGTTGCACGGCAAGCCGCATCCGCTGCCTTATCAGGAAGGGTTGCGCTTTGCCGGCGCCAGCGCGATGGCCTCGATCGCGTTCGAGGACTCCCGCACCGGCGTGCAGTCGGCTGCGGCGGCCGGCATTCCGACCATCGGCATCCGGACCAGCCTCAGCCATGCTGATCTCGTCGCCGCCGGGGCTATCGCCTCCGCCAGCGCCTTCGACGATCCGGACCTGCTGACGCGTCTCGCCGCTGCGATGGCGTGGTGAAGACCTCGTCCGTTAACCGTGATCGGCGCGCGCATTGACCGAACGCGCGAACCGCCGCACCATGCAGCTTCCTGACTTGAGGCCATCGCCGTGACCGGACTGACCCATCGCCAAGCCGAAATCCTCAACATCGCGCGGGCCTCGGGCCGCGTCATGGTCGATGAGCTGGCGCGCCGGTTCGAGGTTTCGGCGCAGACCATCCGCAAGGATCTCAACGATCTGTGCGAGCGCCGCTCACTGACCCGTATCCATGGCGGCGCCATCATCGCCTCCGGCGTCGAAAACCTCGCCTATGAGGCGCGGCGCTTCGTCGCCGCGGACGAGAAGAAGGCGATCGGAGCTGCGGCCGCCTCCCTGATCCCGAACGGCTGCTCGCTCTTCATCAACATCGGCACCACGACCGAGGAGGTCGCGAGCGCGCTGACCTCGCACGAGGACCTCCTCGTCATCACCAACAATCTGAACGTCGCCATGCTGCTCTACCGCCATCCCCGCATCGAGGTGGTGGTCGCCGGCGGCGCGGTACGACGCGCCGACGGTGCGGTGGTCGGCTCGACCGCAACGCAGCTGATCGGCCAGTTCAAGGTCGACTACGCCATCATCGGGGCGTCCGCGATCGACGAGGAGGGCGCGCTGCTCGACTTCGACTATCGCGAGGTGCAGGTTGCGCAGGCCATCATCGCCAACGCCCGCAGCGTCATGCTGGTCGCGGACTCGACCAAGCTCCGCCGCAGCGCGCCGGTGCGCATCGCACATATCAGCCAGATCCAGACCTTCGTCACCGACCAGGAATTGCCCGAGCGCCTCGCCACCATCTGCCACGGCAAGGGCATCGAGGTGATGGCGGCGATGCCGAAGGGGGCCGATGTCGATGAGGCCCAAGGCGAGATACAAGAAGCGCCCGAGGCCGCGCCGGTGGTGCGGCTGAGGTAGGACTATGGGTCGTCCCACGGGTTCAGCAGCGGCACGCCGAACACCGCGAAATCCTTCACATTGTGCGTGACGAGCATGAGGTTGTTCGCGAGAGCGGTCGCGGCAAAGAAGCCGTCCATGACAGACAATGCGACGCCGCTTCTGCGGCTCTGAGCCATCAGGTCGCCCCAGCGTTCCGCCACCGCGTGGTCGATCGGCAGGGTGCGCCCGGCAAAACGCTCCGGCATATCGTGGGCAAGCCAGGCGGCCAGTGCTGCGCGCCGACGGCCGTCCTCCAGCAATGCGATGCCGCGGCGAAGCTCGGCGATCGATGCCACGCTGATGAACGCACGATCCTCGTCGATCGTATCAAGCCATGACAGGACTTTCGGCGAAGGGGCCGGCCTCTGGACCTCCGACAACACGTTGGTGTCGAGCAGCAGATTCACGGCGTCTCGTCGTGCGGCGCGTCGTGCACGCGTTCAAGCTCGAGATCGGCGCTGCGCAGCGGCGAAGCCAGCAGGAATTCGGCTAGGGTACCCTTGCGCGCCGTCTTGCGCGCCCATTCCTCGGCGGAAACGATCACCGCATTGGGCTTGCCGTGTCGGGTGATGATTTGCGGGCCGGCTTGAGCACGGTCGATCACCTCGGAGAGCCGAGCCTTGGCGTTGGCAAGCGTCCACGAGTCAGTCGCTGGTGAGTCTGGTGCAGTGCTGTGGCCTGTCATGCAGATAATGACCAATATGACTATTGTAACTAATAATGGCCATCGACGACTATTCAAGAGCAATAATGCTGTTCGAATGCTCTCTTGAACTGACATTTCCACGCCCCTGTGCCCGCTTAGAAGTTCCGCTTTCATTTCCTTCCTCCTCTCTTTCATCTTGCTTTCGTTTTCCGGTGTGATCTAATCAAAAGCGAAAGTAACCGCTCGATTGAACGGGCGGTCGCCGGGGGATGCGTCTGTTGGAGCGTATTTTCGACCTCGCCATTATCGGAGGCGGTGTTAACGGCTGCGGCATCGCGCGCGACGCGGTGGGCCGTGGCAACACGGTTTTCCTGTGCGAAATGAACGATCTGGCGAGCGGGACGTCGTCCTGGTCGACCAAGCTGGTGCATGGCGGCCTGCGCTATCTCGAATATTACGAGTTCCGGCTGGTCCGCGAGGCGCTGATCGAGCGCGAGATTCTCTGGGGCATCGCGCCCCATATCATTCGCCCCCTGCGTTTCGTTTTGCCGCACCATGCGGGCCTGCGGCCGGCTTGGCTGCTGCGCCTCGGCCTCTTCCTCTATGACCACATCGGCGGCCGTCATTTGTTGCCGGCGACGCGCTCGGTCGACCTTGGGCGTGACGAGGTCGGCCGCCCGCTGATCCCGAACCGCTACGGCCGCGCGTTCGAATATTCCGACTGCTTCGTCGACGACGCCCGCCTCGTCGTGCTCAACGCGCGCGATGCCGCCGATAAGGGCGCCGAGATCCGCACCCGTACGCGCGCAACGGATATCAAACAGTCCGACGGCATCTGGACCGTCAGCATGATCGACACGCTGACCGGCGCCCGTTCGTCGATCCAGGCCCGTGCGCTGGTCAATGCCGGCGGTCCCTGGGTCGAGGATGTGCTCGGCCGCGGCGCCGGCGTCAACGCCAAAGCCAAGGTGCGCCTGGTGCAAGGCTCGCACATCGTGGTCAAGAAGCTCTACGACCACGACCGCGCCTACATGTTCCAGAATGCCGACGGCCGCATCATCTTCGTCATTCCCTATCAGGACGATTTTACGCTGATCGGCACCACCGACCGCGACTATGACGGCGATCCCGCCAAGGTGAAGGCGACGGCCGAGGAGATCCAGTATCTCTGCACGGCGGCAAGCGAGTATCTGGCCAAGCCTGTCACGCCTGACGACGTGGTCTGGACCTATTCCGGCGTGCGTCCGCTCTACGACGACGGCGCCAGCGAAGCCAAGGCCGCGACGCGCGATTATGTGTTCGAGCTCGACACGCCCGGCGGCGTGCCGCTGCTGTCGATCTATGGCGGCAAGATCACGACCTACCGCCGTCTCGCCGAGGAGGCGCTGGAACGGCTCGCGCCCTATCTTCGCAGTGCGAAAGCGCGCGAAGGCTGGACCGGCAAATGGCCGCTGCCCGGCGGCGACATGGGCGTGTCCGATGTCGACGGCCTGATCGCCGAGCTTCAGCGCGGCTATCCCTTCCTCAGCCACGAGCATGCGCGGCGCCTTGCGCGCGCCTATGGCACGAGGGCGATCAAACTGCTTGGCGATGCGAAATCGGCGGCCGATCTCGGCCAGGCCTTCGGCGCGACGCTGACCGAGCGCGAAGTCCGCTATCTCATGGCCAACGAATGGGCCGTTACCGCCGACGACGTCGTCTGGCGCCGTTCCAAGCTCGGCCTGCGGCTAAGTGCCGACGAGATCGCGGCGCTGGACGACTGGATCAGGACCCACGCCGTACAGCAAAGTCCCCTGCTGGAAGCCGGAGGACGCTCATGACCGTCACACTCGATCACGTGACCCGGACTGTCGACGGTATCCCACATATCCGCGACGTCTCGCTGACGCTCGAGAGCGGCACGCTCAACGTGCTGCTCGGGCCGACGCTGTCGGGCAAGACCTCGATCATGCGGCTGCTCGCAGGCCTGGACAAGCCGACATCGGGCAAGCTGCTGGTCAATGGCAAGGACGTCACCGGTGTCGACGTGCGCCAGCGCTCGGTCGCGATGGTCTATCAGCAGTTCATCAATTATCCTTCGCTCACGGTCTATGAGAACATCGCCTCGCCTTTGCGCGTGCAGGGCAAGCCGCGCGCCGAGATCGAGGCGCGTGTCGCGGAAGCCGCCCGGCTGCTCAGGCTCGAGCCGTTCCTGAAGCGCACGCCGCTCCAGCTTTCCGGCGGCCAGCAGCAGCGAACCGCGATGGCGCGCGCGCTGGTGAAGGGCGCCGACCTCGTGCTGCTCGACGAGCCGCTCGCCAATCTCGACTACAAGCTGCGCGAGGAGCTGCGCACCGAGCTGCCGCGCATCTTCGAGGCATCCGGCGCGATCTTCGTCTATGCCACCACCGAGCCGGCCGAGGCGCTGCTGCTTGGCGGCAACACGGTATGCATGTGGCAGGGAGAGGCGCTCCAGATCGGCGAGACGCCGAAGGTCTACCGCCGCCCGCAGACCTTGCGCGTCGCTCAGGTGTTCTCCGATCCGCCGCTCAACCTCGTCGGCATCGAGAAGAAGAACGGTTCCGTGCAATATGCGGGCGGCATTGCCGCGCCGGCGTCCGGTCTCTATTCCTCGCTCGCGGACGGCGCCTATCGCGTCGGATTTCGCGCCCATCAGCTCGCGCTTGCCAATGGCGAGACTGACCGCCACGCCTTCCATGCCACGGTAACGGTGACCGAGATCACCGGTTCGGAGAGTTTCGTGCATCTGACCCGCGACGGATCGAATTGGGTGGCGGTGCTGCACGGCGTGCACGAGTTCGAGCCCGGCCAGACCATTGATGCCGTGCTCGATCCCAACGACGTTTTCGTGTTCGACGCTGGCGACCGCCTGGTCGCAGCGCCCGGTCCCATGGCGTTTTCAAGCGAAGTGCCGAGCGGTTCGCGTGAAGAAAACGCGTCAAAGAAAAAAGCCTGAGGGGGATGCGACATGGCCCGCATTGACCTCGTCGATCTCGCGCACTCCTACGGCGGCAATGATGCGCCGCAGGACAGTTTTGCGCTGAAGCCCGTCACCATGACTTGGCGGCAGGGCGGCGCCTATGCGCTGCTCGGGCCGTCCGGCTGCGGCAAGACCACGCTGCTCAACGTCATCTCCGGCATCATCACCCCGTCGCGGGGGAAAATCCTGTTCGACGGCGAGGACATCACACCGCTGTCAACCCAGAAGCGCAACATCGCCCAGGTGTTCCAGTTTCCGGTGATCTACGACACCATGACGGTGGGGCAAAATTTGGCGTTCCCTCTGAAGAACCGCGGCGTGCCGAAGGCCGAGATCGACAAGCGCGTCGCCGAGATCGGCCGCCTGCTCGACCTCGAGCCCTATCTGAACCGCAAGGCGACGCGGCTCACGGCCGATGCCAAGCAGAAGATCTCGCTCGGCCGCGGCCTCGTTCGCTCCGACGTCGCCGCCGTGCTGTTCGACGAGCCGCTCACCGTGATCGACCCCGAGCTGAAATGGCAGCTCCGCTCCAAGCTGAAGGCGCTGCATCGCGAGCTCGACCTGACGATGATCTACGTCACCCACGACCAGACCGAGGCGCTGACCTTCGCCGACACCGTGGTGGTCATGCATGACGGCCGCGTGGTGCAGAGCGGCACGCCGGCCGAGCTGTTCGACAAGCCGGCGCACACCTTCGTCGGCTATTTCATCGGCTCGCCCGGCATGAACATCCTGCCGGCCGAGGTGAGGGGCCGTGAGGCCAGGATCGGCGGTCATGTGATCGCGCTCAACCGCAGCTACGACAAGCTGCCCGATGGCGCGAAGATCGAGATCGGCGTCCGTCCGGAATTCGTTGAGGCCGTCGCGCCGGCGCCCGGCCTGCTCAGTGCGAAGATCGAGCGCGTCGACGACCTCGGCCGCATCCGCTTCGCGCGTGCGCGGCTCGGTGATGCAAAGCTCGCCGCCCGCGCACCGGCCGGCTTCACCAGCCCGGACGGCACGGCCGGCCTGAAATTCGATCCGTCGCACGTCCACGTCTATGCCGACAGCCTTCTGGTGGAGGGAGCCGCCTGATGGACAAGACCGTCAACCAAAAAGCCTGGTTCCTGGTGCTGCCGGTGTTCCTGGTCGTCGCCTTCTCGGCAGTGCTGCCGCTGATGACGGTGGTGAACTATTCGATGCAGGATACCTTCGGCAACAACCAGTTCTTCTGGAACGGTGTCGGCTGGTTCAAGGAGCTGCTCGATCCTTCAACCGACCTCGGCGGCCGCTTCCTCGCTTCGCTTGGCCGCAATCTGTTCTTCTCCCTGGTGATCCTCGCGATCGAGGTACCGCTCGGCATCGTCGTCGCGCTGTCGATGCCGCGCCAGGGCTGGACGGTTGCAGCCTGCCTCGTCATCCTCGCGCTGCCGTTGCTGATCCCGTGGAACGTGGTCGGCACGATCTGGCAGATCTTCGGCCGGCCCGACATCGGCCTGCTCGGTTATGTCCTCAATGCCATCGGCATCGACTACAATTACGTCTCCAACGACATCGACGCCTGGGTCACCGTCATCGTGATGGACGTCTGGCACTGGACCAGCCTGGTCGCGCTGCTCTGCTACGCCGGCCTGAAGTCGATTCCCGAAGCCTATTACCAGGCGGCGCAGATCGACGGCGCCTCGCGCTGGGCGGTATTCAAGGCGATCCAGCTGCCGAAGATGAACCGCGTGCTGCTGATCGCGGTGCTGCTGCGCTTCATGGACAGTTTCATGATCTACACCGAGCCGTTCGTGGTGACGGGCGGCGGGCCCGGCAACTCGACGACCTTCGTGTCGATCGAGCTGGTCAAGATCGCGCTCGGCCAGTTCGACCTCGGCAAGGCCGCCGCGCTGTCGCTGGTCTACAATCTCATCATCCTGATCGTCTGCTGGATCTTCTACACCGTCATGACCAATGCCGGCGCCGACCGGAAATCGCATGAAGGAGCCGTGTGATGCATTCGATCCCCGGCCGTCGTCTCATCATGGCGCTGTTTTTGATCTTCCTGCTGTTGCCGATCTACTGGCTCGTCAACATGAGCTTCAAGACCAACGCCGAGATCGTCTCGACGATGACGCTGTGGCCGCACGCCCCGACGCTCCAGCACTACAAGCGCATCTTCACCGACGAGAGCTGGTATTCCGGCTATATCAACTCGCTGGAATATGTCGTCCTCAACACCATCATCTCGATCTCGGTGGCGCTGCCGGCGGCCTACGCGTTCTCGCGCTACCGCTTCCTCGGCGACAAGCATCTGTTCTTCTGGCTGCTGTCGAACCGCATGGCGCCGGCCGCGGTTTATGCACTGCCGTTCTTCAACCTCTATTCGGCGATCGGGCTGTTCGATACGCCCTGGGCGGTCGCGCTCGCGCACTGCATCTTCAACGTCCCGCTGGCGGTGTGGATCCTGGAAGGCTTCGTCTCCGGCGTGCCGCGCGAGATCGACGAGACCGCTTTCCTCGACGGCTATTCCTTTCCGCGCTTCTTCATCAAGATCCTGGTGCCGTTGATTGCGAGCGGCATCGGCGTCGCCGCCTTCTTCTGCTTCATGTTCTCCTGGGTCGAGCTGCTGCTCGCGCGCACGCTGACCTCGGTCTCGGCCAAGCCGATCGCGGCGATCATGACGCGCACGGTGTCGGCCGCGGGCATGGACTGGGGACTGCTGGCTGCGGCCGGCGTGCTGACGATCATCCCGGGCGCACTCGTGATCTGGTTCGTCCGCAATTACATCGCGAGCGGTTTCGCGCTCGGTCGGGTCTAGGAGATGCGCATGATCCCGAAAAGTGGAAACCGGTTTTCGGACCAGATCATGCGCAAGGAGTAAGAGCATGGAAGCTATTGCATGGATGGCCTGGACGCCGCCGACGGCAATCTTCTTTGTCGCGCTCGCCTGCACGCTCGCCGTGATGACTTGGCTTGGGGTGGCCTATCCCGAAGCCGAGCGCGTCGGCGTGCTGCGCATCCCCACCACGCGCGGCGACCGCCTGTTCATCTCCCTCATCACGGCAGCGGTCATCCACTTGCTGTGGATCGCCTTCGCCGGCACTGACGCCCTCGCCACGCTGCCGATCGGCGAGGACGGACTTGAAATTTCGCGCCTTTGGATCGCATCAGGAATTTCGCTGGCCACGGCCGTACTCATTTTCCGCACGGTCTAGCCCGCGAAGGAACGGCCAGATCCGGGACCAACCCGGGCCTGTAAAAAGTTTGTCGCTGCAACGGAGGACTAACATGCGGCAGTTTAGGAGAAGGGAACGTCCATTGACCAAGAATAGCTTTCTGACGATGTCCAGCGTCGCCGCCATCGTCGCGGTGTCGCTGGCCGTCTCGGCGCCGGTGCGCGCCGCCGACGACGCCGCCATCCAGAAGTGGATCGCGGAATTCCAGCCCTCGACGCTATCGAAGGAAGACCAGAAGAAGGAGCTGGAGTGGTTCGCCAAGGCCGCCGAGCCCTTCAAGGGCATGGAGATCAACGTGGTCTCCGAAACCATCACGACCCACGAATACGAGTCGCAGACGCTGGCCAAGGCGTTCTCCGAGCTCACCGGCATCAAGCTCAAGCACGACATCATCCAGGAAGGTGACGTCGTCGAGAAGCTGCAGACCCAGATGCAGTCCGGCAAGAACGTGTACGACGGCTGGATCAACGATTCCGACCTGATCGGCACGCATTTCCGCTACGGCCAGACCATCGCGCTGTCGGACTACATGACCGGCGAGGGCAAGGACGTCACCGACCCCATGCTCGACGTCAACGACTTCATCGGCAAGTCGTTCGGCACCGCGCCCGACGGCAAGCTCTATCAGCTGCCCGACCAGCAGTTCGCGAACCTCTACTGGTTCCGCTACGACTGGTTCACCAACGCCGATTACAAGGCCAAGTTCAAGGCCAAGTATGGCTACGAGCTCGGCGTGCCTGTGAACTGGTCAGCCTATGAAGACATCGCCGAGTTCTTCACCAACGACATCAAGGAGATCAACGGCGTCAAGGTCTACGGCCACATGGACTATGGCAAGAAGGACCCGTCGCTCGGCTGGCGTTTCACCGACGCCTGGCTGTCGATGGCCGGTAACGGCGACAAGGGCATCCCGAACGGTCTGCCGGTCGACGAATGGGGCATCCGCATGGAAGGCTGCCGTCCGGTCGGCTCATCGGTCGAGCGTGGCGGCGACACCAACGGTCCGGCCGCGGTCTACTCGATCACGAAGTACCTCGAGTGGATGAAGAAGTATGCTCCGCCGCAGGCGCAGGGCATGACCTTCTCCGAGTCGGGTCCGGTGCCGGCGCAGGGCAACATCGCCCAGCAGATGTTCTGGTACACCGCTTTCACCGCCGACATGGTGAAGCCGGGCATTGCCGTGATGAACGCGGACGGTACGCCGAAGTGGCGTATGGCTCCCTCGCCGCACGGTTCGTACTGGAAGGAAGGCATGAAGCTCGGCTACCAGGACGCCGGCTCCGTGACGCTGCTGAAGTCGACCCCGGCGGATCGCCGCAAGGCGGCCTGGCTCTACCTCCAGTTCATCGTCTCCAAGACGGTTTCGCTGAAGAAGAGCCATGTCGGTCTCACGTTCATCCGTGAATCCGACATCTGGGACAAGTCGTTCACGGAGCGTGCGCCAAAGCTCGGCGGCCTGATCGAGTTCTACCGCTCGCCCGCGCGCGTGCAGTGGACCCCGACCGGCAACAACGTGCCCGACTATCCGAAGCTGGCGCAGCTGTGGTGGCAGAACATCGGCGATGCGTCGTCCGGTGCGAAGACGCCGCAAGCCGCGATGGACTCGCTCGCCGCTGCTCAGGACTCCGTGATGGAGCGTCTGGAGAAGTCCGGCGTGCAGGGCGCCTGCGGTCCGAAGCTGCACAAGAAGGAGACGGCCGAGTACTGGTTCGCCAAGGCCCAGAAGGACGGCACGATTGCTCCCCAGCGCAAGCTCGCCAACGAGAAGCCGAAGGGCGAGACGGTCGACTACGACACCCTGATCAAGTCGTGGCCGGCCCAGCCCCCGAAGCGCGCTTCGCTGCAGTAAGGCACATCAACATAACGACGAAAGGCCGGGAGCAATCCCGGCCTTTTTTCTTTTTATTGTCGTGGATTTTGCTTCCACCGTCATTGCGAGCGAAGCGAAGCAATCCAGAGTCTTTCCACGGACGTAGTCTGGATTGCTTCGTCGCTTCGCTCCTCGCAATGACGGAGGATAGAGCGACGACGACGCCTTACTCCGCCGGTTCGGCCGCCAGCGCCGGGTAGTCCGTGTATCCCTTCGCGCCGCCGCCGTAGAAGGTATTCTTGTCCCAATCGTTCAGCGTCGCGCCCGTCTTCAGCCGCTCGACGAGATCGGGGTTGGAGATGAACGGCTTGCCGAAGGCGATGAGATCGGCCGCGTTGGCGTCCAGCACCTTGCTGGCGAGATCGAAATCATAGCCGTTGTTGGCGATGTAGGCGCCGGGGAAGCGCTTGCGCAGGCCCGCATAGTCGAATGGCGCGATGTCGCGCGGACCGCCGGTGGCGCCTTCGACGACGTGGAGATAGACGAGCTTCAGCGCGGCGAGACCGTCGACGATATGGTCGTAGAGGGCTTGCGGGTTCGATTCCGAGATATCGTTGGCCGGCGTCACCGGGGAGATGCGGATGCCGGTGCGCTCGGCGCCGGCCTCGGCGACGACGGCCCTGGAGACTTCCAGCATCAGCCGCGCGCGGTTCTCGATCGAGCCGCCATAGGCGTCGGTACGCTTGTTGGTGCCGTCCTTGGCGAACTGCTCGAGCAGATAGCCGTTGGCGCCGTGGATCTCGACGCCGTCGAAGCCGGCCTCGAGCGCATTCTTCGTGGCGCGCTTGAAATCGTCGATGATCCCTGGAATTTCGGAGAGCTCGAGCGCGCGGGGCTCGGAGACGTCGGCGAAGCCGCCGTTGACGAAAGTCTTGCCCTTCGCGCGGATTGCGCTCGGCGCCACCGGGGCTGCGCCATTGGCCTGAAGGTCGACATGCGAGATGCGGCCGACATGCCAGAGCTGGACGAAGATCTTGCCGCCGCGCTGGTGCACCTGATCGGTGACCTTGCGCCAGCCGGCAACCTGCTCCTTGGAGTAGATGCCGGGCGTGTCCTGGTAGCCCTGGCCCTGCTGCGAGACCTGGCTCGCTTCGGTGATCAGAAGGCCCGCGGAAGCGCGCTGGCCGTAATAGTCCGCCGCAAGCGGACTCGGTACGAACGTGCCGGGCGCGGCGCGGTTGCGCGTCAGCGGCGCCATCACCAAGCGGTTGGCCAGCGTGATCGGGCCGAGCTTGTAGGTCTCAAACAATTTGGTCGAACGGCTCATGAGAATGCTTCCAGGCGGTGAGAGATCCGGAACACTTGTGCATCGCGGCAATCAGCGCAAGGGAGGAGCCATACGGAAACTGCAGGCGAGATGCGCAGCAGAGCCGCGCAGCATAAAGCATGTGCAATTTCAGCCGCGGCAGCAGATTCGATCTCCCGCCGCGGCCGCCTGAATAATCGGGTACTAGTTCGCGCCGAGGAAATCGCGCTTGCCGATCTCGACGCCGGCGTGGCGCAGAAGGCCGTGGGCGGTCGCGGCGTGGAAATAGAAGTTCGGCAGCGAGAACGCGCTCAGGAATTGCTGGCCCTTCATGGTGATGGACTTGTCGGGGCCGGCCGGGAAGGTGACGTCCTTGGTGTCGGCGCCCTCGAACTGCTCGGGCTTGAACGATTTCACGTAATCGATGGTCTTCGCCAGGCGCTGCTTCAGCTCCGCAAAGCTGGTCTCGGTGTCCGGTGTGGACGGCACTTCGCTATGGGTCAGCCGGGCGCAACCTTTGGCTGCGAAATCGCTGACCAGCTGGATCTGCTTCGACAGCGGCAGCATGTCCGGAAACAAGCGGGAGCCGAGCAGGACGGCGGGATCGACCTTCTTGGCCGCACAATGCGCCTCGGCTTTCGTGAGCAGGCCGGTGAGGCTGTTCAGCATTTGCAAATAGGCGGGAACGACGGCGTCGTGGAAGGACATGTGATGCTCGCTCTTGTGGTGGGAAATCTCAGGAGAAACCTGAGCCACTCACATGGGAACCTCATGGAAAAATACAATCGCGCGAGCGCCTTGTGCAGTGCGAAAATTCTACCGAGCGGCCTTGTGGTGCTGTCGGCGCCATACCTCGCTGTCATCGTCCGGCTTGACCGGACGATCCAGTACTCCGGGGCAGCTGTGATTGAATGGATAGGCCGCGGCGTACTGGATGCCCCGCCTTTCGCGGGGCATGACAGCGATTCGAGTGCTTAGCGGATCGTGGCCGCCGGCTGCGCCTGCGCCGTGCCACCGCGCATCCGGGCCAAAAGCTCCGCGGTCGGCCAGGAATCGGCCGGCAGACCGTATTTGATCTGCATCGCCTTCACTGCGGCGCGGCTCTGCTGGCCCAGCACACCGTCCACCTTGCCGACGTTGAAGCCGGCCTGAACCAGAAGCTGCTGCAATTGCTTGAGCTCGTTGAACGGCAGTTGCGCGACCGATGTGGACGGCTTTCGCATCGGAGCCGCGCCCGCAATCCGGGTGGCGAGATAACCTGCGGTGGTCGAATAGATCAGCGAGTTATTCCACTCGGTATAGGCCGCGAAATTCGGGTACGCCATGAAGGCCGGCCCGTTCCGACCCATCGGCAGCAGCACCGACGCGGCAAGATTGTCGGTCGGCAGCGGCCTCCCGTCGGGATAGGTCACCCCGAGCTGCGCCCATTTCGAGCGCGGCAGCTGCACCGTGAGGTCGGTCTGATCCCAGGGCAGGTTTTGCGGCACCTTGATCTCCTCCAGCCACGGCTCGCCGCGCCGCCACTTCAATCCGTTGGCGATGTAGTTCGCGGTCGAGCCGATCACGTCGTCCTCGCTGCGGAGGAGATCGCGACGTCCGTCGCCGTCGTAGTCGACGGCATAGTTGACGTAATGCACGGGCAGGAACTGGGTCTGTCCGAGCTCGCCGGCCCAGGAGCCGACCATCTCGTCGGGATGCAAATCGCCGCGGTCGATGATCTTCAGCGCGGCGATGGTCTCGTTCACGAACATCTCCGAGCGGCGGCAATCATAGGCCAGCGACACCAGCGACTTCAGCGTCGGCAAATTGCCCATGTTGACGCCGAAGTCGCTCTCCAGTCCCCAGAACGCGGCGATCACCGCCGGCGGCACGCCGTATTCTTTCTCCGCGCGCGCGAACGCGGCCGCATGTTGCTTGATGTGCTGCTGGCCGTTCTGCATGCGATAGGGCGCCGCCATGCGGCCGGCAAATTCGGTGAAGAGCTGGCCGAACACGCGCTGGCCGCGGTCGCGATTGACGATGCCCTGGTCGTAGACGAGGTAAGGCGAGGCCGCCGCGATCGTCCGCTGCGACACGCCGGCGGCGACGGCCTGCTGTTTCACGTCGGCCAGGAAGCGATCGAAGTTCGCCCCATTGTGGCACGACGCCGCGCGGGGCGAGGGCGCGGTGGCCCTGGGAGCCGCGGGCTTTGCGGGTGGCGGAGCGAATTGGGCAGAGGCGGGAAGGGCGAGCGTGAGCAGGGCGGCGGCCGCGATCGCAAATCGGGTCTGGAACATGAGGTTTCCGCAAGGGGAGGAGACGCTTGGATTCTTGGCCAAGCTTAATGGAACGATTGACTTCAAACCAGTGCCGCGGCTCCGCGACGCACCCGGAAACCTTGCGGGCGGGCCGGGGTCATCCCTACCTCATGCTGGCCGGCCCGCAATCCCTCCAGCGGCCACGGCCGGCCTCGGGAGACGGCCATGAACTATCTTCGTACCGCAATGCTGCTCGCAGGCCTCACCGCTCTGTTCATGGGTGTTGGCTATCTGATCGGCGGTGCCGGCGGCGCCATGATTGCGCTCGTCATTGCCGCGGCGACCAATCTCTTCACCTACTGGAACTCCGACCGGATGGTGCTGTCCATGTATGGCGCCCATGAGGTCGACCGCAGCAGCGCGCCGGAGCTGGTCGGGCTCGTGGCCGAGCTTGCGGGCCGCGCCCGCTTGCCGATGCCGCGCGTGTTCCTGATGGACGAGCCGCAGCCCAACGCCTTTGCCACCGGGCGCAATCCGGAGAATGCCGCGGTCGCGGTGACCACCGGGTTGATGCGCCAGCTCAGCCGCGAGGAGCTCGCCGGCGTGATCGCGCACGAGCTTGCCCATATCAAGCACCACGACACGCTGCTGATGACCGTGACCGCGACCATTGCGGGTGCGATTTCGATGCTGGCGCAGTTCGGCATGTTCTTCGGAGGCAACCGCGACAACAACGGCCCCGGCATCGTCGGTTCGATCCTGATGATGATCCTCGCCCCGATCGGCGCCATGCTGGTGCAGATGGCGATCAGTCGCACGCGCGAATACGCCGCGGACAATCTCGGCGCACGCATCGCCGGTCAGCCGATGTGGCTGGCATCGGCGCTGGTGAAGATCGAAGGCGCGGCGCATCAGGTCCCGAACGCCGAGGCGGAACGAAATCCCGCCACCGCGCACATGTTCATCATCAACCCGCTGTCGGGCCACGGCGTCGACAATTTGTTCGCCACCCATCCCTCGACGCAGAATCGCATCGCGGCGCTTCAGCAGCTCGCAGCCGAGCTTGGCGCGCAGGCGTCGCCGTCGGTCGGCGCCAATGAGAACTATCCGCCTCGGAGCCCGTGGGGCCGCTCGTCCTCGCGCGGGCCTTGGGGCTGACGCAGCAGCGGCTCTAATTTGCGCGCTTTGTGACCTGTCGCACACAGGACGGTCCCGGCCGGTGTTAACACCCTGCCGTGACAGTTTCTGCGAAAGGGGATGCGTGGCCGGCCCTCCGCCTGCCACCGTCGAAAATGACCAAAGCTGCAGTACCATTGTTGATCGTCGTGGGCGTGCTGATTGGCCTCTCCACGCACACCGTCGTCAATTGCGGAGACGAGGACGAGCCCGACATCTGTTCGGCGGTGATCGGCTTCTCGCCGCTGCGCGGCTCGCTGATCGCTTTCGCCTATGAGGGGCGCGGACGGATCGCGCTGCGCCACGGCGATTGGCGGCGGGCGATCGCGGATTTCGACGAGGCCATCCACCTCAATCCCAACCGCGCCTCGCTCTATCGCGATCGGGCGCTGGCGCGCCGGCAGAATGGCGATCTCGAACTTGCCATCGAGGATTACGACGAGGCGATCGCGCATGATCCCAGGCACGCCGCGCCCTATCACCAGCGCGGTCTCGCGCTCGCGGCCGCCGGCGATCTCGATCGCGCGATTCTGAGCTACAACACCGCGGTCCGCCTCGACCCCTCGGATGCGCAGCCTCGGCTCGACCGCGGCCTCGCCTTCCTCGCCCGCGGCCAGGCAAATGAGGCGCGTGCCGATTTCGAGGCTGCGCTGGCGCTGCCCGCCGGCAAGGATGCCCACACCCGCGATGCGGCGCGCGCAAAACTCGCCGAACTGGCGAGCACCGAGCCGACCCGGCTCGCCGCGCCAGGGCGGTAGAGATATCTAGAGCTGCGTGCGCCGCTGCAACCCTCTCCCCTTGTGGGAGAGGGTGGCTCGCCGCGAAGCGGCGAGACGGGTGAGGGGTATCTCTCCGCGCGTGAGCCTGCTGCAGTTGAATTCGCGGAAACAACCCCTCATCCGGCGCTTCGCGCCACCTTCTCCCACAAGGGGAGAAGGAAGAAAGTGCGCGCCTACTTCTTGGCTTTGGCCTTCTTCGCCTTCTTCACCGGCTTCTCCTTGGCGGGCTTCTTCTCCACCTTCACCGCGACCGGTGTGCTGGCGGCAATCCGCATCGACCGCGCGTAGCTGTCGGCGACGTTGTCGGCGGACATCTGCAGGCGCTTGGCGGCGGCGATGGCCTGCTCCATGGTGGCCTTGGCCATCATCTTGAAGCGGTCGCCGGTCTCCTTGCTCTTGGCCTTGGCCGCAAGGCCGTTGAATCGATCCCGCCGCTCCTTGGCGCGGGACATCAGGCCCGTATGCAGCTGTCTGGCCAGTTGCCGGATCACGACATCCAGGTCGGCGTCCGCCATGTTGTTCTATCCTCTTCGAAAACAATATCGATGCGGGCGGACTATGCAGATCGGGCCCCGCCTTGGCAATTCCCGGCCGCGCGTCATCCGCAGCTTCCGGTGACCAAAACAAAAAAGCCGCGCTACGCGCGCGGCTCTCTGGCTTGGTTTGGCGTTTTTTGCCTTACTTCAGCGAGGCGACCGGGCCGCTTGTCGCTGCCGGATCGGGGTCGAAGCCGAACACGCCCACCAGATATTTGTAATAGTCCGGCAGCTTCTCCTTGAGCGCCTCGCGCGACTTCGGGTCGTGGAATTCGCTCTTCCCGGCCAGGAAGATGCTGGCGGTCACGGCAAAGAATTCCATGTGATTCTTCAGCGCGTAGGATTCCTTGGGCAGGAGATCCTTGGACTTGGCGTAGGCGTAATAGCCGATCACGCCCTTGTTGGCGTAGCCGTCCGGCAACAGCCGCGCGTGGTAGGCGTGCAGGAGCTCGTGCAGCAGCACGGCTTCCTTTTCGTACCGCATCATGTCCGGCCGCAGCATGATCACGCCGAGGCCGGAATCGACCGCGAGGTCGACGGCGTTCGGATTGCTCCAACGCTGCTTGTTGGGGTCCCAGACCGTCAGCGTGCGGGGAGCGGTGCGCTGGATGTCAGGCGTGACCCGGCCGTAGCATGCGGTCGCGGCGCCCTCGTCGAGGCAGGCGAGCTCGCTGGCGATGATCGGGACGGTGCGGAAGAAGCGCAGCACGCGCGGTGAGAGGCCGACAGCCTCGACCACGTCGATCTGGCTCTTCACATTGTCGGTGAGCTTGTCGACATCCTTGCGGTCGGAATTCTCCGACAGGTCAAACATGTAGCCGCGGTAGCTCTGGAAGCCCGGCGGTAACGCCTGCGCTGCGCCGGCGGACGCATCCAGCGGTCCGGCATGGGACGGATTGGCAAAGAGCGCGCCGACAATGGTCGCGGTCAGCAGCAACGCAATGCGCATGATGAACCCCCTGATGTCACTTCACGCGGCAGGATAAGCCGCCGTTGTTTGCGAAAAGTGAGTGGGGCGAGACTAAGGCAGCGATGTTGAGGCGTGCTTAATCGATCGTTGCGGATCGCGGAACTGAATTAGCGCCGGGTTAACCAAGCGTGGATTGCCCGCGCGCTTCGGCGTAGCATGCGGTCCGGGCACCAAGCCCTCAAACCAGATAGCCGGAAGGGAGGATGCCATGTATGCCGCCATCCGTCAGGCCAAGGCAAAAAGCGGGAGCGCAGAAGAGCTGGCGCGCCGTATCAAGGAAGGCGCCGTTCCGATCATCAGCGACGTCGACGGCTTCCGCGCCTATTACGTCGTCTATGCCGGCGACGACACGGTCACGGCGATTTCGATCTTCGACAAGTTCGAGCAGGCGGAGGAGGCGAACAGGCGTGCGATCGCCTGGATCGAGAAGGATCTGGGCGCGCTGCTTGCAGGCGACGCGCGCGCCGCCGCGGGTCCGGTGATCGTGCATACGCTGGCGTAGGGATTGGGTGCAGCCGCGCATTCAACTGTCATCGCCCGGCTTGACCGGGCGATCCAGTACTCCGAGACGGCAGGGATTGAACCGATAAGCCGCGGCGTACTGGATGCCCCGCCTTCGCGGGGCATGACAGCGGTGTGCTTTACAACTCCCTTGCATTCGAAAACGCAAACGAGCTCACCCGCCGCGTCGTCTCGTCCAGGATCAGCGTGCGCGTGATCGGCGGCTCGGCGCGCTGGGCGCAGTTTTCGCGCTCGCAGAGACGGCAGTTGACGCCGATCGGCGTGCCCTCCGTTTTCTCCAGATCGATGCCGGCAGCGTAGACGAGGCGCGCGGCGTGACGGATCTCGCAGCCGAGGCCGATGGCGAAGCGCGGCTGCGGCAGCGGGTGCGGCGCGACGGGGCGGCGCACCATCTGCGCGATCGAGAAATAGCGCGTGCCGTCGGAGAGCTCGATCACCTGCTTCAGCAGGCGGTCAGGCGTGTCGAAGGTCGAGTGCACGTTCCACAACGGACAAGTGCCGCCGAATTTCGAGAACGGGAACGTGCCCGATGAAAATCGCTTCGAGACGTTGCCGGCATTGTCGACACGAAGCAGGAAGAACGGGATGCCGCGCGCGTTCGGCCGCTGCAGGGTGGTGAGCCGATGGCAGACCTGCTCGAAACCGGAATTGAAGCGCTGCGCGAGCAGATGGATGTCGTAATTCAACGCTTCCGCCGCAGCCAGGAAAGCCGGGTAGGGCATCATCACGGCGGCCGCGAAATAGTTGCCGAGCGTGATGCGGAACAGGCGGCGCGGTGTGTCGTCGAGCGGGCCGGCGCGGCCGATGATGGTCTCCAGATGCTGCGCGCATTCAATGAGGCCAAGCTGGAAGGCGAGCTGGAACGCGCGACCGGGCGGGTCGACCAGCTCGGAAATCAGGAGCTGGCGCCGGTGGCGGTCGAAGCGCCTCAGCGTCTCGCGCATCACATCCACCGGCATGATGCGGGTCTGGATCGAATGCTTTTCGCGCAGCCGTGTCGCCAGCGCCGCATAAAGCTCTTCGGCCGGCACGTTCAGCTCGTCGCGCAAAGTCTCCGCGGCCTGCTCGAGTTCCGGAAAGTAGTTGCGGTTGGCCTCGATCAGCTCGCGGACGCGCTCGACCGGATTGGCCTCATAGCGGGTGCCGACGTCGCGGTCGGCCATTTGTGCCGCGGCCAGCGTCTCGCCCTGGCGGGCCTCGGTATAGGCGGCATAGAGCCGTTGCAGCGCATGGGTGACGCCGGGGCAAAGCTCGGCGAGATCGCGCAATTCCTGCTTGGGAACGTCGATCTGGCGGAACAGCGGATCGGAGAAGATCTCGTTGAGTTCGGCGAAAAAGCGGTCCTCGTCGGCGCTCGCGAGGTCGCGCAGGTCGAGGTCGTAGGTTTCGGCCAGTCGCAGCAGGATCTGGGCGGTCACCGGACGCTGGTTACGCTCGATCAGATTGACATAGCTCGGCGAGATCCCGAGCCCCTCGGCGATCTGGGTCTGCGACAGCCCCAGTTGCTGCCGGATCCGCCGGAAGCGCGGGCCGACGAAGAGCTTCTTGCTGGAACCGGCGGGCATTCTCGGGTCTCCGGAGAGGGCATCAATGGCAGGCTTACTGACCTAATTATTTACAAGATTTACAAAGTGACATATATTACAAGTACCGATGTTACATGACATCACCATTCAAATGCAAGCCTACTGTACGAGCTGAGCTTTCTCGCGTTTAGCTTCTGACACGCATCTCGCAATGCATTGTCAAGAATGTCGATGGCTGGTGGCCATCGTCAGCGAAAGGATCAGGCACATGAATTACCAGCCCCGTGGCATCAGCACCCTCCAGGCCCCCGCCTCGTACCAGAGTGAGGTCGAGGCGGCCCGGTCGCTCCTGGAGACCCAGCCGACCTGGAACGGGGTGTCGGCCGAGGCCGTCGCCCGCATGCGCCTGCAGAATCGCTTCAAGACCGGCTTGGATATTGCCCGCTACACCGCGGCGCTGATGCGAGCCGACATGGCCGCCTATGACGGCGATCCCACCAAGTACACGCAGTCGCTGGGCTGCTGGCACGGCTTCATCGCCCAGCAGAAGCTGATCTCGGTCAAGAAGCACTTCGGCAAGACCGATCGCACCTATTTGTACCTGTCCGGCTGGATGATCGCGGCGCTGCGCTCCCAGTTCGGCCCGCTGCCGGACCAGTCGATGCACGAGAAGACCTCGGTGCCGGCGCTGATCGAAGAGCTCTACACCTTCCTGCGTCAGGCCGACTCGCGCGAGCTGAACGATATCTTCCGCAACCTCGATAAGGCCCGCAAGGAAGGCGACAAGACCCGAGAGAAGGAGTTGATCGAGAAGATCGACAACTTCCAGACCCATGTCGTGCCTGTCATCGCCGACATCGACGCCGGTTTCGGCAATGCGGAGGCGACCTATCTACTCGCCAAGAAGATGATCGAGGCGGGTGCCTGCGCGCTCCAGATCGAGAACCAGGTTTCGGACGAGAAGCAGTGCGGCCACCAGGACGGCAAGGTCACCGTGCCGCACGAGGTGTTCCTGGCCAAGATCCGGGCCTGCCGCCACGCCTTCCTCGAACTCGGCGTCGAAGACGGCGTCGTCGTGACCCGCACCGACTCGCTCGGTGCCGGCCTGACCCAGCAGATCGCGGTCAGCCACAAGCCCGGCGACCTCGGCGACCAGTACAACAGCTTCCTGGATTGCGAGGAAGTGACGGCGGAGAACGCCCGCAACGGCGACGTCATCATCAACCGCAACGGCAAGATGATGCGTCCGAAGCGGCTGCCCTCCAATCTCTATCAGTTCCGCCCGGGCACCGGCGAAGACCGCTGCGTCCTCGACAGCATCACCTCGCTGCAGAACGGCGCCGACCTGCTCTGGATCGAAACCGAGAAGCCGCATATCGAGCAGATCGCCAAGATGGTCGACCGGATCCGCAAGGTGGTTCCGAACGCGAAGCTGGCCTATAACAACTCGCCCTCGTTCAACTGGACGCTCAACTTCCGTTGGCAGGTCTACGACGCGATGAAGGAAGCGGGCCAGGACGTCAGCAAGTACAATCGCGCCGAGCTGATGAAGGTGGAATACGACGATACGCCGCTGGCGAAGGAAGCCGACGAGCGCATCCGTACCTTCCAGGCGGATTCGGCCAAGCGTGCCGGCATCTTCCACCACCTGATCACGTTGCCGACCTATCACACGGCGGCGCTCTCGACCGACAATCTGGCAAAGGAATATTTCGGGGACCAGGGCATGCTCGGCTACGTCAAGAACGTCCAGCGCGCCGAGATCCGTCAGGGTATCGCCTGCGCCAAGCATCAGAACATGGCCGGCTCCGACATCGGCGACGACCACAAGGAGTACTTCGCCGGCGAGGCTGCCCTGAAGGCGGGCGGCGCCCACAACACGATGAACCAGTTCGGCTAACGCATCACGCTAATCGACAGGAGACTGACAATGACCAACAGCAATTTCTGGGTGATCGGCGGCGAGTTCGGTTCGATGAACTTCCACAAGCTCGTGGAAGGCTCGGCCCAGGTGCAGGGTCCGTTCAAGACCCGCAAGGAGGCCGAGGACGCCTGGCGCTCGGTCTCGGAAGAGAACCGCCACAAGGCCGGCGTCCGCTTCTCGATCGTGGAAGAGCCGTCGCGGGTCTCGGCCTGACAATGTGAACTAACATGACAATCTGAATAAGAAGACGTCCAAGGACGGAGGGTCCCATCCGGCGCAAGCCGGGTGGGATCGTCTGTTTTTGGCACAGGTGAACGACCTGTGGGCACCGTAAGTGACTGGAATTGTAGGGCCTTTGCGGACACTTTGGTTGCTGATAGGTTAATCCGGCCAAGTGAGGACGAGGCCGCCAATGTCAGAGCCCGAGACCAGCGGGATCCATCCCAGCCAGCCGCGCCCGGTGCGGCTGCGCGATGCGCTGTTGCGCGCGCGGATCGAGGCCGCCGACCGGACCGGCGTCGTCGTCGATTTGCGCGATGCCGAGGTGGCGCGGCTCGAGATCCTCAACGATTCGCTCGATCCCCTGTTCGCGCAGGTGCCTGACAAGATCGACCTATTCGACCGCGGCATCAGCCAGGGCGATACGCCCAGGCTCTGGATCGACGTCGTCGCGCACATCTCGATGGGGCGCGACAAGCGGATGTACCGCTTCGTGCAGGACACTCGCTTCGGCCGCATCGTGCTCGCCGAATCGCACGACACCGCTGTGATCGTCGAGGCCGTCACGGACTATGTCGCCCGCCGCATGATCGAGCGCGAGCATGCGATGGTGGTCCCGCCCGAGCCGAAGCCCGAGGCCGCGCAGCCGCGGCGCCGCTCGCGCCTCTGGCCATTCGTGCTGGGGTTCGTGCTCGGCGCCGCCGCGCTGTTCGGGGTTGCCGTGCTCGCGGCCCTGCGGAGCTGGTGAGGCGTCGTCATTGCGAGGAGCCCGCGACAAAATTGCGAAGCAATTTTGCGCTGGCGACGAAGCAATCCAGGCTGCCTCTGCGGAGGGACTCTGGATTGCTTCGCTTCGCTCGCAATGACAGCGTGGGACTAGATCAATCTGACATGCTTGATCTGCCCGATCTGAAATCCAGCCCCCAGGCTCCGCACCGTCTGCTCGCAACGCCAGCCGGTGTTGTCCTTCTCGATCGCGAACAGATTGTAGGCCGCAGCCGGGGTGCGCCCGTGCGCGAGCGCGGAGGCCGAGGGCACGCCGATTGCGGGAATGTTGCCGTTGGGTCCCTCGAACCACATCGTCGAATGAATGTGGTCGTGCCCGTGCAGGATCAGCTCGACGCCGTGACGTTTCAAAAGCGTCAGCAGCCCGGCGGAGTCGGTCATCCGCTTGTGGCGCGCGCCGGACTTCAGTGGATGATGCACCAGCAGCACGCGAAAGACGTCATCAGCCGCAAGCCGTTCGAGCACCTCTTCGAGGGACGCGAGCTGATCGCGTCCGAGCGTGCCTGTCGCCATCAACGGCAAGGTGGGCACCGCCGTGGACAGGCTGATCAGCGCGAGCGGCCCGCGCCGGCGCAGGCTCGGAAAGCCGATACGGCCATCGTCACCCGCAAGATAGGGCGCGAAGGTTTCGCCGAAGCGATGAAAGGTGGCGCGGACATAGGCGTCGTGATTGCCGGGAATCGTGGTGACGCGGTCGGGCGGACCGACGCCGTCGAGCCAGGCGCGCGCAGGCGCGAACTCCGCCTCCAGCGCCAGATTGACGAGATCGCCTGTGACCGCGATGTGATCGGGACCTTGCGCCTTCAAATCGGCGATAAGTGCGTCGAGCACCTCGCGGCACTGGTACTTGTGACGGTTGCGCGTCCAGTTGACATAGCCGAGCGCGCGCTTGCCGGCGAGCTCGATCAACCGCGGCTTCGGCAGCGGCGCCAGATGCGGGTCGGACAGATGGGCGAGCGTGAAGGGGGCCATGGGGGGCGATTGCCTCGCTATTCGCCCGCTGTAATGGCAAGGTCGCAGGCTACGTGCAAGCGGGGCATCAAGGGAGCCCGATGGGAGAACGTCTGAACGGCGTCCGACGGAGATTCGAGCCGCTGCTGCGGCGAATCTTCCACGCCTATTTTCTGCTGATCCGCGGCATGACGCTCGGTGTCCGCGCCGTGGTGCTGGATGCCGACACCAGGGTGTTCCTGGTCAGGCACAGCTACGTCACCGGCTGGTACCTGCCCGGCGGCGGCGTCGATCTCGGCGAGACCATGGAGCAGGCGATGCGCCGCGAGCTCAAGGAGGAGGGGGACATCGATCTCACCGGCGATGCTGTGCTGCACGGGATCTTCCTCAACAGCCACGTCTCCCGCCGCGACCACGTTGCGGTCTACGTCGTCAGGGAGTTCAAGCAGGATCGCCTGCCCGCGCCCAACCGCGAGATCGCCGAGTGCGGATTCTTCGCGGTCACCGCGCTGCCCGAGGGGACCACGCCCGGCACGCGGCTGCGGATCGCGGAAGTCCTACATGACAGGCCGCGGATTGCGACGTGGCGATGATGGCTCCCTGTGCTAGTAAATCGCCGCACCTGCGGTGTCGGCGCATGGACGAGGGATGAAGATTGTCTGAATCGACGAGGTCATGGCCGTTTCGGGTCGCCGTGCTGGTGCCCTGCTACAATGAGGAAGCCGCCGTCGCGACGGTCGTCGCCGATTTCCGCAAGGCACTGCCCGCGGCCGAGGTCTTCGTGTACGACAACAATTCGACCGACCGCACCGCGGCGGTCGCGCGCGAGGCCGGCGCGATCGTGCGCAGCGAACGGCGCCAGGGCAAGGGTCACGTTGTGCGCCGCATGTTCGCGGATATCGAGGCCGACATCTACGTGCTCGTCGATGGCGACGCGACCTACGACGCGCCGAGCGCGTCGCGCATGATTGACCAGCTCCTCGATGAGCATCTGGATATGGTTGTCGGTCTGCGCGTCGATCAATCGCAAGCGGCCTACCGGCGCGGTCATCGCATCGGCAACCGGCTCTTCACCGGTTTCCTGGCATCGACCTTCGGTCACGCCTTCAAGGACATCCTGTCCGGTTACCGCGTGTTCTCGCGCCGCTTCGTCAAATCCTTCCCGGTCCTGTCCGGCGGTTTCGAGATCGAGACCGAGTTCGCGGTCTATGCGCTGGAATTGTCGCTGCCGGTCGCCGAGGTTGAGACGCCCTATTACGCGCGCCCGGAAGGCTCCTTCTCCAAGCTCAATACCTGGCAGGACGGGTTGCGCATCTTCAACACGATGCTGAAGCTCAACCGGTCGGAGCGGCCGCTGCGCTTCTTTTCGGCGATCGGCATCGTCCTCGCGCTGCTGTCGATCGCTCTCGGGCTGCCCGTGGTGATCACCTTCCTCGAGACCGGCCTCGTCCCGCGCCTGCCGACCGCCGTGCTCTCCATGGGCCTGATGATCATGGCGCTGCTTTCGGCTTCGTCGGGGCTCGTGCTCGACACCGTGACGCGCGGCCGGCGGGAAATGAAGATGCTCGCCTACCTGTCCCAACCGCCGCTCGGGCGGACCTGAAATTGCCTCCGGGGCCGGGCGCAATCGTATGGACCGCTGCCCTCCAAGGTGATATCCCGCCGACGCGATGAACGATCTCTCCCTCACCATCCGGTCGGAAGCCGCCGGCGATGCTCAGGCCATCGAGCGGCTGCACGAACGCACCTTCGGACCCGGCCGCTTCGTGCTCAGCGCGTACCGCATCCGCGAGCATGTGGATCATGTGCTCGATCTCTCCTTCACCGCCCGCGTCGGTACGTTGCTGATCGGATCCGTCCGGCAATTGCCGATCTGCGTCGGCGACACTCCGGCACTGCTGCTCGGGCCCCTGACGGTCGAGCCTCCGTTCCGCAGCCGCGGCGTCGGCCGGCTGCTGCTCGAGCGCGCGCTGAAGGATGCGAAGGCGCAGGGCCATCGCCTGGTGCTGCTAGTCGGCGACCAGCCCTATTACAGCCGCGTCGGCTTCAAGCAGGTCGCCAAGGGACGCGTCACCATGCCGGGCCCGGTTGATTACAGCCGGCTCCTCGTCATCGAGCTGGTCGAAGGCGCGTTCGAAGGCGTATCGGGTCCGGTCGGTCCCGACTGGAGCAAGACGCGAACCTGACGCGCCATCGCTTCGAAGCTCACATGAAGGTAGGGCAGTGCCGGTCGATCAGCAATATTACCGGGAAGTGGCGTCCGGGAGCACGGCGGAAAAGCTGCTGATCGCGGCGCGCGACCGGATCTTCCAGGATTTCCTCGCCCGGATGCAGCCATCTGCCTCGGACGCGATCCTGGATGTCGGCGTGTCCGACGTGATCAACGACGGCGCCAACGTGCTGGAACGAAGCTACTTGAATCAGCATAAAATCACGGCCTGCGGGCTCGGCGAAGGAATCGGGTTCAAGGCGGCTTTTCCACTTTGCCGTTACGTGCAGATCGAACCGAATACACGGCTGCCCTTTGACGACAATGCGTTCGATGTCGCGACGTCCAATGCCGTGCTCGAGCATGCCGGCAGCCATGGAAATCAGGTGCTCCTTGTCCAGGAGCTTTGCCGCGTCGCGCGGCGGGTGTTCATCACGGTGCCCAACAGGTTCTTTCCGGTCGAGCACCACACCGCCATCCCCCTGGCGCACTATCTGGATGGCACTTTCAGGATCGCCTGCAGGGTCGCCGGCAAGTCGGAATGGACCGACGAGCAGAACCTGATCCTGATGACGCGAAAACGGCTGCTGGGGCTCGCCGCCAAGTCCTCCACCCCCAAGTCCGCCGCCGTGGGCTACACCGGTTTGTCGCTCGGCCCGCTATCGTCCAATCTCTATCTCGCATTCCGCTAACGCAGCGCCGCCTCCCCCGCAGCATGATCCCGATGAACAAAATCCGCACCAGCAAAGCCGTCTTCGCCGTGTTGTTTCTCGCGGTGCTGGTCGGCCATTTCTGGACCATGATGCGATGGAGCGAGGCGCGCGGCGTCTATGACGACATCTGCTACCTCAGGCAGGCGCATCTATTCCAGAGGTTCGGGCTGGTGGAGGGCTTCGACACCAACCTCGCCCGCGACGACGATGGCTATCAGAAAGCAAAGCTGAAGGAGATCGGCTACCCGGACTGGAACGATACGACCGCTGCGCCCTGTCACAATCTGATGCCGGCCACGGGGAAGGTCGTCATTCAATACCCGCCGGGTGTCGGCCTCGTGTTGGCGTTGTTTCCGCCGGGTCACCAGGTCGTGCCCATGTACATGCTGGCGACCATTATCGTGCTCGGCTTCGCGCTGTTTGCCCTTTCTCTCGCGCGCAGCATGAGGTCGGTCCTGATGGCCGGGACGTTCGCCTGTCTTGCGATCTACCTGATGGTCAATCCGGTCAAGGCGAGCTATTCGATGGCCCCGACCGTCGTCGTGTGCGCGCTCGCCGGATGTCTCACGGCGCGATGGCTGGCGGGCCCGCGATCCCAACCGGGGATCTGGCTGCTGGCGCCCATCGGTTTCCTGCTCGGATTAACCGTCGATTTTCGGTTGGCCAATCTCTTCCTGGCGTCCGGCTATGGCGTGTTTCTCCTCGTCGCGTTCCTTGCGGAGCGGACGTTGTCCCGGTTCTTGCAGGGGGCTGTGTTCGGCGTCGCGTTGCTGGCCGGCGTGATCCCGACCATCGTCTCTTACGCCGTCAACGCCGGCAGTCCGTTCGCGTCGACCTACGGCAACAACCCCGATGTCAGGCCGCTGGATTTTTCGTTCGCGGTGGTCCGGGACTATCTCGCCGATCCGCTCCAGACCTTGCTGATCGTCATCGGAATTGCAGCCTCGATCTGGCTGTTGCGGCAGGCGAACGGCATTCGCCGCGTCGCGCTGCTCACGTTGGCCAATCTGGCGCTCAACCTCGCCTTCTTCTTCACCTATCCGATTGCGACCCCATACTACACGATCCCCATTTCTCTCCTGACATTGTGGACCCTGCTGTTTGCCGTGCTGTTTCGGGAGGCGGCGGAGGACGCCCCTGAAGCGGCCGCCTCAGCCACAGCACGATGAAGTCCGGCTAGCAATCGCGCTTTCAGAACTTGAAGTTCGCAAACGCCCGCACCCCGATGCCGGGCATCAACACCTCGTCCTTGGTGTAGGACACCGAATTGCGGATGTTTTCGTTCAACAGATTGTTGCCGACGAGGCCGAGCAGCATCTCGCGCGCGCCGAATGCATTCGGGTTGAGCTTGGTCTTGTAGCTGACCTCGGCCTTCAAGAGGTTGTAACCCGATGTCGGCGTTTCCGCGATCACAGCGACGTTGTTCTGAGCGAAGGCGTGCAACAGATTGACGCGCATCAGCCAGTTGTCGTCGCGCCAGAACACGCCGCCGCCCAGCCGCACCGGCGGAATGCGCGGCACGTTGGTGCCGTCGGTGAAGGTGGCGCGGACCACATCGAACTGGTTCTCGAGGCCCCAGATGCCGCCCTGGAACGCACCGACGTCGAGCTGCGACTGGAATTCGCCGCCGCGGAAGTTCGCGTCGCGCTGCGAATAGACCGCCTGGTTCACCTCGGCGCCGGGTGCGCCGCACGAGGCAAAATCGTCGTCGCACATCACGCCGGTGAGACGGCGATAGATGAAATTGTTGAAGTGCGTGTAGTAGACGGTCGCTTCGAACCGGAACGGTCCGGTCGCCTTGCGCAGGCCAATCTCGACGGACTTCGCGGTCTCGATGCCGAGGTTGGGGTTGCCGATGTCGAAGGTCGCGGTCGCATCATGCGCACCGCGCGAGAACAGCTCCGCCGCCTTCGGCGCGCGCTCGACATATTGCGCGGTGATGCTGCCGACCAGGCTGCCCGGCAGGTCCTGCAACAGGCCGACGCTGCCGCTCTTCGGCGTGAACGCCGGATTGCGCGAAATCGCCGCCTGCGGTGCGCCGTCGGGCAGGAAGTCCGCGGGAAAATCCGGCGTCGTGCCGTGCAGCTCGACATGCTCGATGCGGCCGGCGATCTGCGCCCGCGTCGCGTCCGTGAACTTGAACTCGTTGAAGGCGTAACCGGCGACGCGCGTGCTGTTGTTCGGGTCCCACAGGCCGTTGAACAGCGTGCCCGGATTGTCCGGGCTCGGTGCGCTCAATTCCTGATGGCCGACCTGGAAGCCCAACGCCGTCGTCACCTCAGCGAAGCGCGCGTTGAACGGCATCAGCTGCACCTCGGTGCGGATCTCCTGCTCCTTGTTGGTGAAGGTCTGCCGCACGCCGTCGCTATTGGGATTGGCAGGATCGGCAAGCCCGATCTCGTTGTGCCGGTAGTCGGTCGCGCCGGCCCAGAAGCGAACGACATCGATCGCGGTAGCGTCGGGATGGTACTCGCCCTTGACGTTGATCTTGGTCTGATGGCCGTCGATCCGCGTGTTGTGGTCGGCGCCGTCGATCCCGGGGATGTGGTAGAGCGCGTCGTTCTGCGTGATCGCCGCACCGATATAGCCGCCCTGGAAAAAGTAGGAGCCGCCGATCGAGGCGCCGTCCGAGCGCGTCGCCGAGTTGGGCTGGCGTCCGTTGGCGACGGGCCGGGTCTGGTCGGTGAGGTACGGGTAGCTCGGGATGCTGTAGTCGGTGGTGTTGCGGCCGTAGACGTCGGCATGGAAGGCAAAATTGCCGCCGCCGGTGTCGAGCAGCACGCCGCTCTCGACGCCGCGGTCGACCGAGCTGAACGCGCTGCGCGTCTCGGCGGTGACGCAAGGCGACGTCGCGGCGCTCGCGAGCGGCGCCTTGGCCGGCAGGCCGAAACTCTGGAACGGCTGGGCACCGCAGTTCGGCAGCGCATCGGGAATCCGGTTGTTGGTGGCGCTGACGACGCCGCCGATCGAGGTCGAGCCGTAGCGCAGCGCAGCCGGTCCGCGCACCACCTCGACCTGGTTGGTCGCGAGCGGATCGATCGGGACGAAGTGGTCCTCGCCGAGATCGGAGGCGCCGCCGGCATTGGTGCCGTTCTCGACGATGCCGACGCGGTTGACGTCGAGCCCCCGGATGATCGGCCGGCTGGAGGCACCGGGCGCGAAGCTCGAGCCGGTGATGCCGGGCTTGGAGAACAGGAGATCGCCGAGCTGGCCGCCGCCCTCGCGGCGGATCTCTTCGTTCGGCACCACCGTGACGGTCGCGAACTGGTTGGTCACGATGGGCAGCACGCCCTGCAGAGGTGCGGCCGGCGCCGCGGCTGCCGGCGTGGCGTCCGCCGCGCGTTCGTGGCTGCGTGCCCGCGCGGTTCGCGTGGGTCGGCCCGGGTTGCGGGTCGGCACCACCGCCCTGCGCACGATGGGACTCGGGGCCGTCACGGTGACGGCGGGGATCTCGGTCAATGATTTATCCTCGGCCAGCGCCGAGGTGGCGGCGCCGAGCAGGAGCAGGCTTGCTCCACCAAGACGCTGCGCGCGCCGCAATTTGAATGACATGGTCCTGATTCCAGTCAGGCGCCGTCCGCAATGTTCGTCTGCTGATCGGAGGCGGCCTGCCGTCGCTGCGCGACGGAATTCGACTTCAACTGCTCCCGGGCACGCGCCGATTTGCGGCGAGCCCGAGCATGATCAAGCGTTGTTGAGAGTCAGGACGCGGGAGGAGCGCGCGGCTGGAATGCCGTGCCGGCCGATTTCAGATGGACGAATTCGGCATCGGTGGTGCGGTAGAGCAGGTCGATCGCCTGCGGCAACAACAACACAGGCGGCGCCGCGAACATGACGGTGCCGGCCATCGCGACCAATGCGCAGATCGCGCAATTGTCCTCGCCCGGCTGCTCCCGGTCGGGAGCCAACGGCGATTGCCTCTCGCCCGCCGCGCGGTCGATCGAGGCCACGCCGTTGCTGCTGTCGGTCTGCTGAAGCGAGGCCTGGGCGAGGGGAGCCGCCTGGGCGAACCAATGGCTGTGGCCGAACGTCAGCGCGAACTGCACCAGCATCGCGAAAATCGCGAGCCGGGCGCCGTGCCTGATATTCGACCGGAACCACTTCATCTGGAAACGTCACCCCACATCGCCAGGTGCCAATCCCCTCGGCATCCTGCTATGTTATAATGTAACATCGCCTGATCGGTCAGCGGATGTCAACCGCTGTCGAGCCGACCCGAGCGGGCCGACTCCTCGCCGTGTCGTGCGGGCAACTGAAAGATCTAGGCTGAGGACCTTTCGAATGGCTACGGGGACGGCGATTGATTGACTCAGTGCCGGCGCGAGGAGGCGGCATCAGAGCTTTTTGCTCTGGAGCCAGGTGCGGATGGCCTCGATGTGTTCTGCCTTGCGCTCCAGCGGCAGCCAGTGCCCTGCGGGCATGCTCGTCACGGTCAGGTCCGGGCAGGCGACGCGCATCGGGTCACCTTGGCGATTTCCGATGATGCTGCAGATCTGATCAAAGTCGCCGTTGACGAACAGCACCGGCTGCGACAGGCGGCCGCCATTGGGTGCTTTGCGCGCATAGGCGATGTTGGCGTCGTCGTTCAGGTACCACGCGCAGGACGGGCGGAATCCATGAGCCTTGAACGACTGCACCAGCACGTCGAAGTCCGCGGGCGGCCAGAGAGCCGGATCGGGCTCAGTCGCCGGTGCGCGGTGCGCGGCGCCAAAGCGCCCTCCATTGCGCGTGACCATCGCATTCGGCGAAACCTTGCCGATGCCGGCGGGGTCGCCTGGCCGAAAGATCGACGCCAGCGATGCGGCCAAGTCTGTATCGAGGTCGGCGACTGCCGCCTCGAAGTGCGTGGTGTAGTAACGGTAGTAATCCCATTGGCCATCCGGATATTGGTCAACCGGATAAATCGTCCGGTCGACCAGCGGGACGACTGTGCGCAGGGCGTGCCCGTCGGGTTGATATGCCAGCGAGGTCAGCACGACTCCGCGGCTGCGCTTTGGCTGATGCGCGACCAACTCACCGACCACAACACAGCCCCAGTCGTGGCCAACCCAGATCGCAGGCTTGCCGCCCAGGTGATCATGGAGTTCGGCCATGTCGGTCACGATTTCCTCGATGGTATAGGCGTCGTTGGCTGCGGGCGTGGAAGAGCCGCCGTAGCCGCGCAGATCGGGAGCGACGCAGTGCCAACCGTCGATGGCAAACGCGTCCATCTGCGCGCGCCACATCAAACTGATGCTCGGCCAGCCATGGACGAAGATCATCAACGGTCCGTCGGCCGGCCCGCACTCGATGTAGCGCGTTGTCTGACGAGGCGAGCTGAACGTGCGCTGGTGAAGTGGGTCTATCATGGTCGAGTAACTCCGCTTCTCATCGAACGCTCGCGCTGTTTGGGTGCTGCGAAGGCTGCGTTCAGAACTGCTCTTGTCCGCTGCGGGCGATGCCTGGACAGGGACACGCCTGCCCACGGTCGAGGAAGAACCGCTTCCAGATTTCACAACGCGCTACGTTCGGCCGGGTTCGGGGGGCGAAGGCGCTCTGGAGCTTCCGGCGAAGAAGGGACGATGGGGTTTATCCAACTGACGGAAGCGAAGGGAGGCGGGTAAGCTCGGCCATGCTGGCCCGTAAGCCGCCTACCGCCCTTCACGGACCCACGTCGCAGCAAACGCGCCGAGCAGCAGCAACAGCCCGATCAGGCCGGCAAAGATCGGCAGCACGCCGACGCCCTTCACGACGCTGGCGTCGCGCATCCGCACGCCCATCCAGCCGTCACCATGGAAGACGCTCGCCGACCGGACCGGCAGGATGCGCGGCAGCTCGACGCTGGCGCCGTCGACCATGCGCACGGCGTCACCGCCGGTCGCCTGGGTCAGCGGCTTCAACGTCTCGGTGGTGGAGGTGACTTCCGAAAACTCCTTCGGATTGGTCGGGCCGACATTGATCAGCGCCTTCAGCGTGCCGTCGGTGGCTTGCCACAGGCCGAGCTCGCTCGCCGGCAGGCTGGCGCGCCATTCGCCGGGATCGCCGGCTGCAAGCGTCAGGTCACGCGACACGCCGGACGGCGAGGTCACGCTCACCGGCTGAACGCTGTCCGCCATGGTCTGGCGCACCACCACGAGATTCTTGCCCTGCACCTGCAGGCGCAACGCTTCCTCGTCCAGATCCGGCTGCTTCATCAGCCAGTGCGACATCCGCCGCAACAGATCGAGATGCGGGCCGCCGCCTTCATAGCCGCGCGCCCACAGCCAGATGTGGTCGGAGAGCAGCAGCGCGACGCGGCCCTCGCCGAAACGCGACAGGAACAGCAGCGGCTTGCCGTCGACGCCCGTCATGACGGGCGGGTTGACCGCATTGCGGGTATCGACGGTGCGGAAGAACCGGCTCCAGCGCGGCGGCTCGGAGGCCGAGCCCTCGAGGCCACGCGTGACGGGATGGCGTTTGCCGACGTCGGACAGATGCGCGTAGAACGGCTTTTCCGTCACCCCGACCGGTTCGGCCGGCAGCACCGAATCCAGCGGCGTGCGCCAGATGCTGGTGTTGGACGCGTAGTCGGGGCCGGCCGAGACCAGCACCGCGCCGCCGGAACGAACGTAGCGTGCGATGTTGTCGAAATAAGCGATCGGCAGCACGCCCTGGCGGGCATAGCGGTCGAAGATGATCAGCTGGAATTCGTTGATCTTCTGCTGGAACAGCTCGCGGGTCGGAAACGCGATCAGCGACAATTCGTTGATCGGCGTGCCGTCCTGCTTCTCCGGCGGCCGCAGAATGGTGAAGTGGACGAGGTCGACGCTGGCATCGGACTTGAGCAGGTTGCGCCAGGTGCGCTCGCCGGAATGCGGCTCGCCCGAGACCAGCAGCACGCGCAGCTTGTCGCGCACACCGTCGATGGCGACGACGGCGCGGTTGTTCACCGGAGTCAATTCCCGCTCGAGCGGCGAGGCCTCGATCTCGACGATGTTCGGCCCGGAATGCTTGATGTCGACGTCGACGCTTGCGGCCTGGCCGCTCGAAAGCGTGCGCTCGTTGATGACCTCGCCGTCTCTGCGGACGGTGACCTTGGCGCGCTCGCCGCTGACGCCCTGGTCGTCGAGGCGGTAGGTGATGGTCTGGGGCTGCCCGACGATGCCGAAGCGCGGCGCGGCGATGACCGCGATACGGCGGTCGCGCTCGTCCTTCTGCCCGGTGATCAGCGCGTGCACCGGCGCCTGGAAGCCGAGCCCGGCGGCGTTGGCCGGAATGTCGTGGACGCGGCCGTCGGTGATCAGGAACGCACCGGCGACGCGGTCGACCGGCACGTCCGACAAGGCCGAGGCCAGCGCCCCGAACAGCTTGGTGCCGTCGGTCTCGCCGTCGGCCTGTCCGGCATCGACGACGCGGACCTCGAGCCCCTTGATCTTCTTCAGGCTGTCGACCAGCGCTTCCTGCGCCTGAGCGGCCTCGCGATTGCGATTGCCGAAATTCTGGCTCGGGCTCTTGTCGACGACGATTGCGGCGACAGAGGTGAGGGGATCGCGGTCCTCGCGGGTGAAGGAGGGATTGGCGAGCGCCAGCAGGAACAGCGCCAGCGCGGCCACGCGCACGGCGGCGCCGCGCGCACGCGCCAGCAGCAGCACCAGCGCGATGACGACGATCGCGGCCAGCGCGAGCCACAGCACGATCGTGGGAACCAGCGGCGTGAATGCAATGCCGTAATTCATATCGATCCTATTGCCCCAGCCGTTCGATCAGGGCCGGTGCGTGCACCTGGTCGGCCTTGTAGTTGCCGGTCAGCGTGTACATCACGATGTTGGCGCCGGCGCGGTAGGCGAATTCGCGCTGGCGGGGGTCGCCGCCGGTCACCGGCAACATGGCCTGGCCGTCGGGCCGCACGGCCCAGGCGCCGGCAAGGTCGTTCGAGGTGATGATGATCGGCGAGACGCCGTCGCCGCCGCGCGCCGGCCGCTGCGCGCTGTCCTCGTCGTCTTCGCGCGGCAAGGTCTCGACCCAAGTCTGGCCGGTTGTGAAGCGGCCGGGGAAGTCGCGCAAGAGAAAGAATGTCTTGGTCAACACGTGCTCGCGCGGCACCGGCTCCAGCTCGGGGACATCGAGCGAGGACAGGATCTCGCGGAGCGTCTGCATGGCGGGAGTCTGTGCGGCGCCGTTCGCGCCGGGCGGGGCTTCGACCGCGTCGCGGGTGTCGAACAGCACGGTGCCGCCCTGCTTCATATAGGCGTCGATCTTGTTGATCGCGTCCCGCGACGGCTTGGGCGCGCCCGGCACGATCGGCCAGTAGATCAGCGGGAAGAAGGCGAGCTCGTCGCGCGCCGGATCGATACCGACGGGATCGCCGGCCTCGAGCGCGGTGCGCTGCGCCAGGAACAGCGTCAGTCCCGATAGCCCGGCCCTGACGATGGAATCGACGTCGGCATTGCCGGTCACGACATAGGCAAGGCGGGTCTGCGACACCGCCTTCATCGCGAACTCGTCGGACGCGCTGTCCGCGTGCGACGGCGTCGGCGCGAACGCGGCGAGGCCTGCGAGCACCAGTCCGACGACGATCATCGCGGGCGCGGCGCGGCGGCGCAGCAGCGCGGCAAGGCCGCCGCCGAGCACCGCGACGATAACGGCGTCGATCAGGAACAGCGCGAGCGCCGTCGACAGCAGCCAGCCGCGCAAGTCCTGCGGCTCGGCATTGGTGTAGGTGGCGTGTCGGGCGTGCAGGCTCGCGGTGTTCAGGGCTGCGATACGGTCGGCGCTGGCAAGCGTGTTCACGGCGAGCGGTCCTTCTGCCGGACCATAGAAGCCCGGCGGATGATCGGGTGTGGCGCGGTCGCGATAATCCGCGGGCAGCGGCTTTGCGGCGGCCGGCGGCGGACCGAAAGCGCCGAAGCCGTCGAGGATGTGCAACGGCGCCACCGTCTCGGCGGTCCCTTCAGTGGCAACGCCTGCGCCCGGCTTGGCGGTATAGCCGGACATGTCGACGACGCGGCGCAGGATTTCGACGAAGGTGCCCGACATGGGCAGATCCGACCAGCGCATGTCGGCGCTGACGTGGAACAGGCTGACGACGCCCTTGCCGCGATGCTCGCCTGTTACCAGCGGCGTGCCGTCTTCCAGCGACGCCCAGCTCTTGGTGGCGAGCACGGCATCGGGCTCGGCGAGCACCTGGCGGCTGATGGTGACGTCCTTGGGGACCACGACGCCGGCAAACGGACCGTCGGCGGCAAAGGAGGCCAGATGTTGCGGCTTTTCCCAGGTCAGGCTGCCGCCGAGCGTCCGGCCGCCCTTGCGCAGCTTGACCGGGACGAGATCGTCCTCGGCCTGCGCCAACCGCGGACCGGCGAACCGCACCAGCACGCCGCCCTGGTCGATCCAGGCATTGAGGCGTTCGCGGATTTCCGGGGCGATGGTGCCGACATCGGCGAGGATGATCATCGGCAGCTTCTGGTCGAGGAACTGCGTGATGCCCTGCTGCGGCGAGCCCTTGTCGGCGAGCCGCACGTCGGCGAACGGCGCCAGCGCGCGGGTGAGATAGAAGGTCGGCGCCAGCAGCGGCTGCGCGGTCTCGCTGGTCGAGCCCGAGACGATGCCGATGGCGCGGCGGCGCCAGCGCTTGTCGAGCAGTTGCACTGCGCCTGCGGAGCGCTCACCGGCAATTTCAAGGCGCGTGATGTCGTTGCGTAGCTCGACCGGCAGATCGAACGACGCTTCGGTTTCCTTGTCCTGCGGGCCGAACGAATAACGCGCTTCGCCGATCGGCGAGGCCTTCTGGTCCAGCGCGCGCACGGTGCCGATGGCGATGCCGCTGTCGGTGCGCAGCACCTTCACCGTCATCCTCGCTGCGGCGTTCTCGGCCGCGACCAGGGCCAGCGGTGACGAGGTGCCGCCTTCGAACACGGTCAGGCTGCGGTCGCCGACGGTCTTGCCGAGGCCAGCCACGAATTCCTCGCCGCGACCGGTATCGACGCTGTCGGAGAGCCAGGCGATCTCGCAGTCGCCGGTCGCCTTCAGGAAGCGATCGATTGCGGTCAGGGTCTCGACGCGCTCGATCGAATACGGCTTCGGCGTGAGCTGCCGCAGCGCGACGCGCGCGGCGCCCGCCGGCATCAATGTGATATCGCGGTTCGGCTCGGACAGCGGCACCAGCGCAATCGCACGGCGGTCGTTCTCGGCACTCGCGATCAACTCGTCGGCGGCCCTGATCCGGATGTCCCAGTTCGAGGCCGCGCTCCAGCCGTCGTCGAACATGATCATCAGCGGCGCCTTGCTGGCGGCCGCGCCTGTTTGCGGATTCCAGATCGGACCGGCGGCGGCGAAAATGACCAGCGCGGCAGCCAGCAGCCGCAATGCGGTCAGCCACCACGGCGTCCGCGACGGGGTCTCGTCGCGCGGTGCGATGTCGAACAACAGGCGCGTCGGCGGAAACTCGATGCGGCGCGGCCGCGGCGGCATCACGCGCAACAGCCACCACAGCACCGGCAGGCTGACGAGGCCGATCAGGAGCAGCGGTTCGGTGAAGGCGAGCGGCAGTCCCATCATGCTGCCGGCCCCGCCTTGATCGTGGTGGTGCGGGCGCCCGACTTGCTCACCTGCATGCCGGCATGCAGGAACAGCAAGAGCTCAGCGGCCGAGCGGTCGGTGGCGTGCGTCGTGAACAGCCAGTCGAGCTTGTTGGTCTCGGCGCGGATCTGGTCGCGGTGCAGCGCGAGCCGCGCGGTGTAATCCTGCGCCCAGCTCTCGGCGCGGCCGGCGGTGATCACGCCGAACCCTTCCGGCTCGACGAACTCGACGCGGCCGGAATACGGGAACGATTCCTCGGCGGGATCGACGACCTGGACCAGCGTGCCATGCGCACCGGAGCCGGACAGGCCGGCGAGCGTGGTCCTGATCTCGGAGATCGGCGACCAGAAGTCCGACAGCACGATCGTCTCGGCCAGCGCCGCGGGCACGAAGGACGGCGGCAGGCTCAAGCGGTCGGCATCGTCATGCAGCATCGCCTGCGCCATCTTGTCGATGACGCTGCGGCTCGCGGTCGGTGCCATCAGCCCGGGAATGCCGACGCGTTCGCCGCCGGAGACGAGTAGCTCGGCCAGCGCGAAGGCGACGATCAGCGTCCGCTCGAGCTTGGATTCACGCGCGTGCTTTGAAGCGAACGCCATCGAGGGCGAGCGGTCGGGCCAGATCCAGACCGTGTGCGAGGCTTCCCATTCGAGCTCGCGGACGTAGAGGAGATCGTCGCGCGCCGAGCGCCGCCAGTCGACGTTCTGCGACGGCTCGCCGGAGACGAAGCGGCGGTATTGCCAAAAATTTTCGCCGGAGCCGGCGCGGCGACGGCCGTGCAGGCCGTGGATGACGTTGGCGGCGATGCGGCGGGCCTCGAGCACCAGGCGCGGCAGCGAAGCGGCGAGCGTGCGGCTTTCGCCATCGGCACGTCGGATCGCGATGACCTCCTTCGCTGCGTGCCCGTTCTCCGCCGCCATCAACCGATCCGTGTCTTCAATTGCCGGATCACGTCCGGAATCGTGCGGCCTTCGGCGCGCGCCTGGAATGTCAGCGCCATGCGGTGCTTCAGCACGGGCTCGGCGAGGTCGAGCACGTCGTCGATCGAGGGCGCGAGGCGGCCGTCGATCAGCGCGCGTGCGCGCACCGCGAGCATCAGCGATTGGCTGGCGCGCGGGCCCGGTCCCCAGGCGATGAACTTGCTGGTGTCGCCGCCATCCGGACCCGGACGGGCCGAGCGCACCAGCGACAGGATCGCCTCGACCACGGAATCGCCGACCGGCAGCCGCCGGATCAGTCGCTGCGCGGTGATGAGTGCATCAGGGGTCATCGCGCCCTTTGCCAGCGTCTCGTCGGCGCCGGTGGTCTCGAACAGGATGCGGCGCTCGGCGTCACGATCGGGATAGTCGACGTCGATCTCCATCAGGAAGCGGTCGAGCTGGGCTTCAGGCAGCGGATAGGTGCCTTCCTGCTCCAGCGGGTTTTGCGTGGCGAGCACGTGGAACGGCTTCGGCAGATCGTGACGCGCGCCGGCAACGGTGATGTGCTGCTCCTGCATCGCCTGGAGCAGCGCAGATTGCGTGCGCGGGCTGGCGCGGTTGATCTCGTCGGCCATCAGCAGTTGCGCGAACACGGGGCCGGAGATGAAGCGGAAGGCACGCTTGCCGGAGGTGCTCTCGTCGAGCACTTCGGCGCCGAGAATGTCCGACGGCATCAGGTCGGGCGTGAACTGGATGCGCTTGGCATCGAGGCCGAGCGTGATGCCGAGCGTCTCGACCAGCTTGGTCTTGGCGAGACCGGGGACGCCGATCAACAGCGCATGGCCGCCGGAGAGGATGGTGACCAGCGTGTTCTCGATCACGCGATCCTGACCGAAGATGACGGACGCGATTGCATCCTTTGCCGCACGAATCTGGCTCGACACCTGCTCGGCTGAACGGACTACTCCGTCTTCGAGCTTCTCGACACTCTCAGCCATCCGTTAGCTCCTTCAGCCTGCCATGCGGCTCGCTTGCGTCGTCATGTCATCACGTCCTCAACTCAAGACGTGGGCCCTATGCTAGACTTGCAGGAAGGCCATGTATTCGTTGAATTAACCTATCCCCACCTTATCGGCTTAGGGATATGTAGGGCATCACGAAGTGGCGACCTCCACACCGGACGAATGCGGGGTGGAACCGAGCACCCGGATACAACGTAAACCTGCACCAATCGTGCCAAATGACCGATCGTGCCAAATGACAAAGTCAGGGCAAACCATGGCGAACCAAGGGCAGAGCGCCGATCGCGGTCTTGAGGGGCTGACTGCCGCTGCCAAAACTGCTGCCGATGCCGAAGGCGCCAAAAAGGGCCTGCCTCCGGTGCATTTGTGGAATCCGCCGTTCTGCGGCGATCTCGACATGCGAATCGCGTCCGACGGTACTTGGTTCTATTTGGGGACGCCAATCGGCCGTCATGCTTTGGTTCGCCTGTTCTCGACCATCCTCAAGCGTGAAGGCGACAAGCATTTCCTCGTCACGCCGGTGGAGAAGGTCGGCATTCGCGTCGATGACGCGCCGTTCATGGCGGTCGAGATGCAGACGGACGGCGAGGACAACCACCGCGTGCTCCGCTTCCGCACCAATGTCGACGACTGGGTCACCTGCGATGCGGCGCACCGGCTGCGCTTCGAACAGGCCAAAGACGGCGGGCTGACGCCCTATCTGCATGTCCGCGCCGAGCTCTGGGCCAAGGTCACCCGCGCGCTCTATTACGATCTGGTTGACATGGGTGAGGAGCGGATGGTCGATGGCCAGCCGATGTTCGGTGTCGAATCGGCCGGAGAATTCTTCGCCATGGCCGATGCGGAGCAGGTGAGGGCCGCGCTTTGAACAAGCCTATCTCCAGGAACGATCCCGCCGTGATTGGTGCGGCCGACTTCTTCGCCCGCTCCGCCGCGCGGCTCGGCTTCGACGTTCCGCCCGGTCTCTACGATCCCAACATCATTCCGGCCTCGGGCGATCCCGGTACCGACAAGATGCTCGAGATCATCGCGCGCGAGCAGCCGGTGCGTCCGGCGGCGGTCCTGATCGCAGTGGTCGATCATCCCGAGCCGACCATCCTCCTGACGCAGCGCTCGGCGCATCTGAACGACCATGCCGGCCAGATCGCCTTTCCCGGCGGCAAGATCGACGCGACCGACCGCTCGCCGCTCGATGCGGCGCTGCGCGAGGCCGAGGAGGAGGTCGGGCTGTCCAGAGACTTTGTCGAGCCGATCGGCTATCTCGATCTCTATGGCACCGGCTTCGGCTTCCGCATCCTGCCCACGGTTGCCAGGGTGCGCCCGGGTTTTGAGCTGACGATCAACCATTCCGAGGTTGATGACGCGTTCGAAGTGCCGCTATCCTTCCTGATGAACCCGGCCAACCACCAGGTGCACAGCAAGGAATTCCGCGGCATGGAGCGGTCCTACTACGCGATGCCGTTTGCCGAACGCTACATCTGGGGCGCGACGGCCGGCATGCTGCGCGTACTCTACGAGCGGATCTATTCCTCATGATCCGCCCGATCCTGACCGAGATCGGAATCTTCCTCGTTCCCTTTGCCGTCTATGCGCTGTTCCTGGCCGCCACGCGTTCCGGCCTGTTCGTGCAATCGTCCTGGCCGATCACCATCGTCGCGCGCCTCATGCTGGCGGCGCTCGTGCTGGTGATCGCGGGGCTGATCGGCTTTGCGCATTTCTCCGGCGCCGCGCCGGATTCGACCTATGTCCCCGCCCATGTCGAGAACGGCAAGCTCGTGCCGGGCGTGGAAAGATAGGGCCGGCCGATGAGCGCGGTGCCCATGCTCGCCGATGCGCCCTGGCTGATTTCGGGCGGGACCGCGCGCGTCCTGCAATTGCTCAACGCGGATGGCGAGGAGGCGCGGGTTGTCGGCGGCGCCGTGCGCAACGCGCTGCTCGGCCTTATCCCCGGTGACATCGACATCGCGACCACGGCGCTCCCGCACGAGGTGATACGGCGCGCCAAGAGCGCCGGCATCAAGGCCGTGCCGACCGGCATCGACCACGGCACCGTCACCCTCGTCATCGACAGCCAGCCTTACGAAGTCACGACGCTGCGCGAGGATACCGAGACCTTCGGCCGCAAGGCCAAGGTCGCGTTCGGCCGCGACTGGGTGAAGGACGCCGAGCGTCGCGACTTCACGATGAACGGGCTCTCGGTCGATGCTGACGGCGTCGTCCACGATTACGTCGGAGGCATCGCGGATGCGGCGGCGCGGCGCGTGCGCTTCATCGGTGATCCCGACCAGCGCATCGCCGAGGATTTCCTGCGCATCCTGCGCTTCTTCCGCATCCACGCCGCCTTTGGCGCCGGCGATCCCGATCGCGACGGTTATCTCGCCTGCATCCGGGGACGCGCCGGCCTTGCGAGCCTGTCGGCCGAGCGGCTGCGCATGGAGATGCTGAAGCTGCTGGCGGCTGGCGGCGCCTCTGCCGCCGCGCTCGCCATGGCGGATGGCGGATTGGTGCAGGCGCTGACCGGCGGCGTGGTCTACACCGGGCCGCTCTCGGCGATGATCGCGATCGAGCGCGAGCTTGGCCTCGCCGCGAGCAGCACGCGGCGGCTCGCCGCGCTGACGGTCGCGGTGACCGAAGACGCCAAGCGCGTCGCCACGCGTTTGAGGCTCTCCAATGCGGAAACCAAGGCGCTCGATTCGATGGGGCACCGCTGGTGGCGCTTGGCCACCAAGGGCGAAGCCGATGCGCGGCGATTGCTCTACCGGCTCGGCGCGGAGCGCTATCACGATCGCGTGTTGCTGGGCTGGGCGCGAGCCGGCGGTGACGTCGGCTCATCGCGATGGCGTGCGCTCGCCGAGCTGCCGCAGCGCTGGACTGCGCCGAAATTTCCGCTCCGCGCCGCCGACTTCATCGCGCGCGGCATGGCGGAAGGACCTGCGCTCGGACATGTCTTGACGCTCGCCGAGGACGCTTGGCTTGCGGCGGATTTTCCCCTAGAGGAAGCCGCACTCGCTTCCATCGCCGATCAAGCTGCGGCACGAATCAGCCGCGACGAGAGAACGTGACCATCGTCTCAGGCTTCGCCGACATCTCGATCTTTCAGCTCCTGCTGGTCGCGTTGATGGCGCTGTTTGCTTCGATCATCGGTGGTCTCGCCGGCTACGGCACCGGCGCCTTGATGCCGCTGGTGCTGGTCCCTCTCGTTGGCGCCGAGCCCGTGGTGCCGATCATCGCGATCTCCGCGATCTTCACCAATTCCAGCCGCGCGGTCGCCTATCTCCGCTATGCCGATCGCCGCCGCGCGCTGATCGTGCTGGCCTGTGCGGCACTGACGACCGCGCTCGGCGCCTACGGCTATACGCGCCTCACCAATGCGGGCGCGGCGCTGGTGATCGGCTCCATGCTGATCCTGAGCGTGCCGCTGCGCCGTGTGCTCCGCCGCCGCCAGGTCAAGATCGGCGACACTGGTCTCGCGGCAGGCTCGGTCGGCTATGGCGTGCTGGTCGGCGGCACTTCCGGCTCCGGCGTGATCCTGCTGTCGCTGCTGATGGCCGCCGGCCTCGAAGGCGCCGCCGTCATCGCGACCGATGCAATGATCTCGCTCGGCACCGGCCTGATCAAGATCTCGGTGTTTGGACTGGCCGGTGCCGTCACCGCGCAGGTGCTCGCCTTTGCGCTTCTGATCGGTGCCATCGCGATTCCCGGCGCGTTCCTGGCCAAAGCCTTTGTCGAGCGGATGCCGGTACACATCCACACCGCGATCCTCGACGTCGCCGTCATCACGGGCGGCCTCGTGATGATCTCGGCTGCGGCGAGGCAGCTCATCTAATCAAGTCGGATGTGGCACGCGTCCCGCTGCGGGGTTTGGATCACGCCGCAGGCCTAGTGTGAGGGACTACAGCTCCAGTTCCTTGATCCTGCCGGCGGCGTCAAACGCCAAGAGTGCACTCATCACGCCGGCACTGGTGATGTACGAGATAATGGTGCCGTCGTTGCGCCAGGGATTGAGATCATCCAACGTGCCCGCCGGATATTTTCGGAGGCGATCAACCCAATAGGCACGAAGTGCCTCGCGCCCGGTAATGGTTTGGCCGCCGGCGCAGCCGCAGTGGACCACGGCGTCCTCGGCATAGAGTTCCAAAATCGCTTCGATGTCGCCCGCGCGGTAAGCATCGAGCCAGTCGACTGCAACGGCCATGGGATCAAAGGACATATTTTTCACTCACATGCGTCCAAATCTGGTTCAGGCCGGGGAACCACCGAGCCTCCTATGATTTTAATATCCCACCCGGTCACGGCCATATGCCGAAGGACATAGGGGACCGGGCCGAGGGCAAGATCGATGTTGGACGCGTCCGCCAGGCAGGGGATACTCAAGCCCATCCGGCTTTTGCTCGTCGATCCACAGCCGATCGTTTTGCAGGGACTGAGGTCGGTCCTCGGGACGCAGCCGGATTTCGACGTTGTCGCAGCGTCCAGCGATCGGACAAGCTGCCTCCAAGCAATTCGGAAGCTGACGCCTGACGTCGCGCTTCTTGCCGACAAGGTGCCGGATCTCACGGTCTCCGAGATCCTCGCGATCGTGAAGGCTGAGAAGCTCTCCACCCGCCTGGTGTTCTTCACCGAGTCCGACACCGACCACGATCTGGCTTCCGCCATCGCAGCCGGCGCCTGCAGCGCAATTTCGAAATATGCCTCTCCCGCCACGATGCTGCGATCACTGCGTCTGATGACGAAGAGCGGTGTGGCACTGGAGAAGTCCGATCTCTCTGCAACCGGCAAGGAAGCGGACGGCGACGGCAAAGTCGAAAAGATGCTGGAGCTGTTGACGCAACGGGAACGTCAAATTGCACGACTCGTGGCGGAAGGACTATCGAACAAGGAGATCGCGCGCCAGCTCAACGTTTCCGACGGGACGGTCAAAGTCCACCTGTACAATATTTTCCAGAAGCTTGAGATCACCAACAGGACTGTGCTCGCGACCATCGCGTTGCTGCAACGCCCCTCCGGCCTGGCCGCGCTCTCGCTGGCCTTTCTGGCGTTCGCTATTGCGGACGAACTCAAGGCGTCGGAAGCGAGCGACATCTTTCCGGATCAGAACGGCAACGGCCATGCGGAAGAGCACGCCGCCTACGAGCCCTGGAAAAAAGGGATTCTCCGGCACCTCGTCGTCTGGGAATCCGGCGAGACGCCCACGCAAGCCCAGAGAGATCTGTTCGCCAAGGCCGCCCAAATCACGAACCCGGCGGCCGCAATGGAAGCGCTGCGCACGGCCGAGCAATCTGGAGGCTCGAAAGCGTGGACACACCACGGTCCAGCAGGATCGGGCGCGCCCGATCTTCCGCGCTTACTGCGCGAAGTAATCGACATACAAATCGGTGACGACCCGGCCCCGGAACATCAATTCCCGCGGCTTCTTTCCAATGCGATGTCGATGCACGGAGGGTATGGCAACTTTGCTATTCTCACCGGTGCGTTGATCTACGCACTGCAGGACCCCCATCTCGCCGTCCACGCGCATGACCTCCGTGAAGCCTCGCTCGACAGCATCCTGGCCGCCACCGAAGAGAGTGCGACCACAAAACTGGCCGCGATCACCCATGCTGCTGCCAATCCTGACGACCATTCAGCCCCAAGTTTTCTTTCGCAGGATGTCCACCTGTCTTCCGCCGTTGTGACCGCTGGACACGACAATGCCGCTCAAGAAGGCGCTCTGGTTCAAAAAGGCGCAGGCGATGCGGGTGACAATCTCCATACACCTGTTGGCGCGGACCCTGGTCACGATGCCGGTAGCGGCGTAGGCGGCAACGTTGAAAAAATTGTTTATCGCTCCCCGATCGACTCCGAGTCTGACCATTTCAACTCGACCTCACCCGACACTGTGTTCGATTTCGCGTCGGGGCCGGGCAGGATCAATCTTGCGGCTTTCGGAGCGCTTGCCTGGCTGCATATGACGGCGGCAACCAAGTCTATACCGCCACATACACTCGCCTGGGTCTACGACTCCGCAAGCAACGAAACGATCGTCTATGTGAATGCGACCGATCGTGTCCTTGATGTCGGCGATCGCGGCCTGCTGGAAATCCATCTCGAGGGGATTGTGGCCGTTGCGGAGGCGGATGTCGGCTCCGAGCCAGATGGTGCGGCTGTTGCGACCACCTTGGAGCAGCTCGAAGCAGTGCTGATATCGGCGACCGAAACCGATGCGACTGTTTCGAGCAAGGATCATGTCCAAACCACTATCGAGGGGAGCGAGAGCTCGCTCGGGACGTCTGGAGCCTGGGCGATTCTGGCCAACGGCGGCTCGGGCTTCCAGTTTGGGCAGGCTCGCTTGGGAACGTCGACGAGGCTCGGAAGCTCCACCGGCGCATCGGCGGATGCAACGGAAGAGAGCGATGGTGCGTCTGCCGCGTCGGCTCACGGATCATCCATCGAGCTTGCTCATGGCGCGACGGCCCCGGCAGCCGCAAATGTCACATCGAACAGTGGTCCGGCCAATACGGGCAACGGCGTTTCGTCGACTGCACCGAACGAGATCGGCCAACCCAATATCGTAATCGCCGACAATGCGGGGCACGGCAACTCGCAGCACGCTTCGGACCCATCGATTGAAGCTGGCTCCAAACCGGGCAACGGCGTCGGCAATGGCGCCGAGCATCACGATAAGGCCCCGGAGGCTCCGGGAGGGTCAGCGAAGAAGGCAGACCCAGACGGCGCGGAACACGGCAAAGCCGGGCACTCAAACGCTGCAAAAGCACCGGACGCAGCTGATACCGATCCCGACGTCGCAACGGCCGCCAACGCGGGTCACGGCAACTCAAAGCACGCTTCGGAGCCGGGGTCAGCAAAGGCGGCAGCCGACGAATCGACTGAAGCTGGCTCCAAACCGGCCAAGGGCGTCGGCAATGGCGCCGCGCATCACGATAAGGCCTCTGAGGCTCCGGGAGGGTCAGCGAAGAAGGCAGAACCAGCGGGCGAGGATCATGGTAAATCCGGGCACTCAACCGCACCGGACGCAGCCGAGATCGATCCAGGCGCCGCAACGGCTGCCGGCGCAGTCCACGGCAACTCGCAGCACGCTTCGAAACCAGAGTCTGCAAAGGCGGCAGCCGGCGAACCGACTGAAGCCGGCTCCAAACCGGGCAACGGCGGCGAGCACCACGCTTCGGCTTCTGATGCGGCGCACGGACCAGCGAAGACGGCAGAACCAGGGGCTGCGGAACACGGCAAATCCGGCCAATCAGCCGCTGCAAACGCATCGGACGCAACTGAGGCCGATCCGGCTGCCGCAACGGCCGCCAACGCGGGCCACGGCAACGCGCAACACGTTTCGGAGCCAGGGTCTGCAAAGGCGGCAAGCACGGAATCGACTGAAGCTGGAGGCAAACCGGCCAACGGCACGGGCGACGGCGAGCATCACGCTTCGGCTTCGCACGCTGCGGGGACAGTGAAGACGGCAGAACCAGCCACGGTGGACCGCGGCAACCCGAACAACGAGTTACACTCGACCTCATCAAACACATCGCAAGCAGCCGACATCACAGAGCCGAGCGTCGCAGCCGCCGGTAACGCCGGACGCGGCAACTCGCAGCACCCTGCGCAATCTGCTGCAATCGCATCGGAAGACGCGCACCCCGCCAAAGCTGCGTTGGGGATCGGCGGCCTGGACCAAGGACCGGTGTTCCGCTTCGATAGCGGCGCAACTCCTTCGACTCTCGTTGCGGTCGTTGAGCTGAAACAGCTTAATAATCCACTCGATCCGCACGTTCCGCATGGTCAAGCGGAGGACCTCGCCAAAATCGTCCCTCATGCACTGAACGGACACACGGACGATCACGGCAACAACGGCCCGCATCAAGCGATTGTACCTGCGCATCATGATTTGCTGATCTGAACTGCGATCGCGACGGCGGCGATGATCTCGCTCGCCCCGCCATATGCCTCGGCACCTATCATCGCTCGACTGCTCGATGGAACCAGCCGTCAAACGCGCGTTGGCAGACGTGGAGTCGCTAGGAACGATCGAAGGAAAGCCGGATTGGGCCCTAAACTTTTTGGAAAGGGCCTCTCATGCGTGCAATCGCGTTCAGCTCCTGCGTAGCAATTGTGCTATCCATTTCGTCCGCGGTTCATGCGCAATCCGCAACAGAGGATATCAAGTCCAAGGCCCAGCGGCTTGTCGCGCCTCTTGTCGAAAGTCGCGACAGCCGGCTGCAATCGGTCGCAACGTTTGAGCATCAGGTGACCGGCGTTACGGTCGCTCCGGACGGCCGCATCTTCGTGAACTTCCCGCGCTGGAGGGAGGATACGCCGGTTTCGGTGGCCGAACTCATGCCGGACGGATCGACCAAGCCATATCCCAGCGAGGAATGGAACGGCTGGCGCAACGCGCGAATGTCCGAGGTATCGCCCAAGGATCACTTCGTTTGCGTTCAAAGTGTTGTTGCGGACCGGCGCGGATCGCTTTGGGTCGTCGATCCCGCGGCTCCCAATGCCGAGAAGACCGTGAAGGGTGGACCAAAGATCGTCGAAGTCGATCTGAAGTCGAATACTGTGAAGCGGACCTTTCCGATCGGGCCCGACGTCGCTGGTCCGGCCAGCTATCTCAACGACATCCGTATCGCCCCCGACGGAAAATTCGCCTATCTGACCGATTCCGGTTCGCCCGGCGGCCTGGTTGTCCTCAACATCGAGTCCGGGCAGGCTTGGCGTGTGCTGAGCGATGATCCTTCGACCCAATTCGATCCGAGCGTCACCGTGATGACAGATGGCCAGCCCTTGCGGCGCCCGGACGGACGGCAGCCCTTGTTCAATGCCGATAGTCTGGCGCTCTCGAAGGACGGCAACACTCTCTATTGGCAGGCCCTGACCGGAAAGACTCTGTACCGGATCGCCACGTCCAGTATCCAGAGTGCGGACGCGGCGGCTCACGCTCGCCCGGAAACAGTAGCAACGACGGAGCCCGTCGATGGGCTCTGGACCGGCGAACATGACGAAATCTATCTGAGCTCGATCGCTAACAATGCCGTCAAGGTCCTCAACCCCAGCGATGGGACCGTGCGACAGCTGTTGACGGATTCGCGCCTGCGCTGGCCGGACACCTTCTCGCAAGGTCCTGATGGCGCAATCTATATCACCGCGTCTCATATCCAGGATTCACCCTGGTTCCACATGGCCTGGACGGACAAGAACTTCACGCTGTTCAAGTTCATGCCCGGCGACGCGAACACCGTCGGGTCAAGTCGCGAGCCGAGCCGGCAGTAAGCACACGGCTCGGGAGGCGGCTCAGGACGAGGAGGACAGATGGCCCATTGGGTTGAGCCTATAGCCGGCACGCTGCTGATGGCCCTGGTCCTTGCCGACGTATTCCTCACGGTTCTCTACGCACGCGCCGGCACCGGAATCACCAGCGACCGCCTGGCTAGACTGGTCTGGCTTGCACTGCGCCGGCTTTCGTCGGCCGGCAATGGCAATCATTTGCTTTCATTCTGCGGCCCGTTGATCGTGGTCGCCTTGCTGCTGACCTGGTCTAGTCTGCTCGCGATCGGGGCTGCACTGATCGTGCACCCACAGCTCGGGACCAGCATTACCAACAGCAATCAGGAAACCCCAACCGACTTCGTGACCGCGCTTTACGTCGCCGGAAGCAGCCTCTCGATCGTAGGCGGCAGCAATTTTGGTCCGCAAAGCGCCGGAGCGAAACTGCTGTTTCTTCTGAATTCGGTGATCGGGACCTCAGTCATATCGCTTACTATCACTTACCTGATGCAGATCTACGGCGCGCTCAGGAGCAGGAACACGCTTTGCCTCAAGATTCAAGCGCTTTGCGGTGAGACCGGCGATGCCGCGGACCTGCTCGCGCATCTGTTCGCAAATAACCAGCTGAGTGCGGGTTACAACAATTTGTCCGAGTTGGCCGCAGAGGTTACAGACACCAAAGAAGCGCACCACTTCTATCCCGTTCTGTTCTACTTCCGCTTCCCTGAACCGTTCTACTCCGTCTCCCGGTCGTCACTCATCGTCCTCGATGCCGTCTCGCTGATCAGAAGTGCGTTGCCGAAGGACGCCGATTGGCTCAAGCAATCCGGCGCAGTCACCCAATTATGGTCCTCCGCGCTGCTACTCCTTTCGACCCTTAATAATGTTTTCCTGCACGAGAAAGCGTCGGCTGAAGCCCACGATGGAGATCGGCAAGTCTGGCGGGTCCGGTTCGACAATGCACGACGGCGGCTCCGGCAAGCTGGCATCAGTGTCACCGACGATCTTCCGCATTCCTGCGAATCCTACATGGAACAGCGAAGAAGGTGGGACTCTCTGGTTTGCGTGCTTGGCAATTCCATGGCTTACCGGCCTTCGGACATCGATCCGGCGATACAAAGGGCGTAAACCCCTGGCCGATTCTCGCCGAGCGCGCCTGGTCTCGCGTCTCAGAAACGCGACGCCTTCGGCGGATCAGCCTCGTTGGGCAGAACTGTTTCAAGGCTGCAGCCGTGAGAGCAGACGTTGCCGATCCTGATCGCGACGTCGCTGCTCCATGCGCATCCGTTCGAGCTCGCCTTCCGCTTTGGCTGTGTCCTCGTTCTGGCGCTTCATTTCAATGATCAGCGCCTCCTGCTCCGCGAGCCGGCGTTCTCCTTCGACCACGTCGCGCTCGATCTGCCTCAGCTCATCATATATCGCCGTCGTGTACATCGCGATCCTCGCGCGGCCGTGCTGCAGAAGGCACGCCGGAGAGCAGTTTTCGCCTCTTCCAGGAGCTTGATCGGGCCGCTTGGTGCGGCCTTGACCGAAGCGCAAGGCGCATGACTTTCAACTCAATCAGCTTCTCGAACGTTCCGGCTGTTTCCGTTTTTTCCCGAGCTTGGATCGGTCGAACGAGCGGCCGTGTTGTAATCATTTTGGCGGAAGCGGCTCACCTAACACGCGACTGCCTGGAACGGACCTCCTCGCGGCGACAATGCACTCGGCTCAGGGCTGCGCCTCAGTCAAGTTGCAAACAAGCGGTCGGCACAATATCGTCGATCGTCCGCCCGCATGTCTGACGTCCGATCTTTCAGGAGCCAACACTATGAATGTGGTCTCAGTGCCCGGCGGGATCCATCGCCCTCCAGGGAAGGTCGATATCCCGTCTGCCTGGCGGGGCGCTGAGATGAAAGCCAATCCCGATCGATGGTTGATATCGCTTGCGGCCGGCGAGATCGCGGAACTTGAGGGCGCGGCTGAAACGTATCTGGGCAAAAACAAAAGAATTGCCGAGATCACGAAGGAAAGCTTTCCGCTTCCCCGCTTCGGCGCGCATCTGGAAGAGCTTAAGACAACGCTCCTGGCTGGCCTTGGCTTCGAAGTGATCCGCGGCCTGCCGGTGGCAAAATATAACCAGGAGCTCGCCGCGACGATATTTTGTGGGGTGGGCGCGCATCTTGGATCGGCGCGGTCTCAGAATGCAGCGGGTCACATTCTCGGTCACGTCCGTGACACCGGCGCCGATGCGAAGGATCCGAACACCCGCATTTATCAAACCTCGGAACGGCAGACATTCCACACGGATTCGTCCGACGTGGTTGGATTGTTATGCATTCGCGAGGCGATGGAGGGAGGGGATTCTCTCCTTGTCAGTACGACGACAATCTACAACGAGATGTTTGACAGGCGTCCCGACCTTGCCACCCTCTTGTTTGATCCGATCGCGACAGACCGGCGAGGCGAGGTGCCGGAGAACGAAAAGCCATATCTTGAAATCCCGGTGCTGAATTGGCATGCGGGGTTCCTGACCGGGTTCTATCAGCGCCAGTATATCGATAGTGCGCAGCGCTTCCCCGATGCGCCGAGACTGACTCCGGCTCACGTCGAGGCGCTCGATCTCTTCGACACGCTCGCAAATGATCCCGGGCTGCATTTCGGCATGCGGCTTCAGCCGGGTGACATGCAGTTCGTTTACAATCATGCCTTGTTGCATGACCGGACCGGATTCCGCGATTGGCCCGATGCAGGCCAGAAGCGTCATCTATTGCGGCTCTGGCTCAGCATGGAAGGCGACCGGCCGCTGCCCGATTGTTTCAAACAGCGCTATGGCTCGATTGAGATTGGCAACCGCGGCGGCATCATCACCAAAGGTACCAGTTTGAACGTCCCGTTGGATTGACGTTCCGGATGGTTTGAACCGGAAGCCCAGACCCAACTTGGCCTCGCAAGCTCTAGCCGCAGGAGCAGGCCGGACAATCCCTTCGACAGCGCCAAGCTGAAACTCTCAACGTGGCTCGACGCGACCAGGGCGAGTATCCATAAATGCCGCTTCTCGGCGTAAAGCGGACTTACGCATCACCCGAGCTACTTGAATGCCGCGGTCTCCGCCGGGGCGGGTGTACTTGGCCGCACGAATACAATGGTGGAGTTCACTGGAATTTCGGCGTTCTCGCGGGTGCCCTGGCCGATGAGAATGAGGCCTGCTCCACCATTGGCCACCGTCAGGATGACCGGTTCACCCGCCCATGTCCTGATCGGCTCCATCCCGATGATGAGAAACTCACCGATTGGCTGGTCCAAGTACTGAAGTCTCAGCTGCGGAGCGATTTCTGCGGGCGCAAGTCCGAAACCCAGCCGTTGCGCGCGCGCATAGATTTCGGTCAACGACGCTGTCTCGCCCTTGAAGCCGAGCTCCGCGGCCGAGACAGGGACGAGCCGCACGTCCGTTTTCTTGCCACTCAGAGTAAAAGCCGGCCGCGCAAGGACTTCAGCAGCGGCGCTTCCGACGTCGCAGCCCATTGCACTCATCGCCTTGCGAAGGGCGCGCATGTCCCTGAATGTCCCTATCGCAATCGTCTTCCACAGCCGAACATCGGCGGCCGAACTGACGGGAGTCTGCGATCGCTGCACCGGAGGAGCAGTCTTGAGGTCCAGGTGATTGCGCAGAACGTCCTGCGCGGTGCATTGAGCTTTGGCCTCGCTAGCGAAAGCGAGGATAAGCGCGCCACAGAGCAGCAGGGCAATAACGCCGACGTCGCGTTCTGTCGAACGATTCGGCCTCGCGATGTCTCGGTGCGAGGCGATGTAATCGATCTCGCCGCGCGTCGTGCCGATGTCCATGAGCTCCCTGTCGCTGAGGCCGCGCAGGGTCGCTTGTGCACGCCGGCGTCTACGGCGCTCCCGCCATGTGCTCAAGAATTGCTGGACGAGGCTGACAACGCGCTGCGTTGATCCGAAGGGCCGTCGCATCCATGCGGCGCCATAGATCGCGCTCATCGCAATCTCCTTTGGCTTGCTTCTCACCGAGGGCTAAGGTGCCAATGCTCGGTCCGGCACGCTTGACGAGGGGCTTACATTTTTCTCACCGGCGGCTTATTCTTTGCGTCCAAGGCGGTGCGGGGGCGTTTCCGTGCGGCTGACGTCGGCCGATCCCGCGACGCTGGGCAAGGCACACTTGATATTCGGCTTACATTTTTCCGTTCGAAGGCCTATCCTCGCCGGACAATCGCTGCGGCGCTCTCGGAAGTAGAGGGCAAGCCTGGGGAATGGTGCCATGCGCTATTTCTTCGAGGACTGTGTGCTGGATACCGACCGGCGCGAGTTGCGGCGCGGGGCCGATGCCGTGCCTACGACGCCACAGGTACTTGATCTGCTCGGCTATTTGATCCGCAGCAGGGATCGCGTCGTCAGCAAGGATGATCTCATAAACGCGATTTGGAATGGTCGGATCGTGTCCGACGCGGCGCTGACGACCCGATTGAACGCGGTCCGACGCGCGATCGGCGACTCAGGCGTGCAACAACGTCTTATCAAGACATTTCCACGAAAGGGCTTTCGTTTCGTGGGCGCTGTCCACGATGACGAGCGATGTCCCGAAACTGCGGTGACATCAGGCGCCCTCGCAGAACCGGCGAATCTTGCGCGCGCAGCCGCGGAGGCAGCGGTTTTGGTCCCGGAGTTCTCCGAAAAAGTAGCTTTCAAATGGCGGTCCAAGAACTGGGTGCGTCACATCAGAGGCCCTCTGAAGTTCGTCGGCGGGACGCTGGCGTCGGTTGCTGCCATCGGTGCAATTGCCGGCGGCCTTGTCGGTTATTGGAATGTTTGGAAGACGCTCCGTACCGACGCGGTTCAGGAAGCTCGAGAGCTTCACGGACAGCCGATAGTCAGGCCCGAGATCGCGCATCGTCTCTCTCTCATCGTGTTGCCCTTCGCCAACCTCAACAACGATCCAGAGCAGGATCACCTTGCCGATGCCATCACGACAGATTTGACGACCGATCTTGCGCGAGCGCCCGCCACTTTCGTCATCGGACGCGAGGCCGCCCGCACCTACAAGAATAAGTCGATCGATCTGAAGCAGCTTGGAACGGATATCGGCACCCGCTGGGCGGTGCGCGGCGCGGTGAAGCGCAGCGGAGATCAGGTGCGGATCAGCGTATCGCTGACTGATCTTCAGACTGCGCACGACGTATGGTCCGACCGGTTCGACGGCGATCGGACAGATCTAGCCATCTTGCAGAAGAATATCACGGTGCGGCTCCTCTGTGTTGCGCACCTGCAGCTCCGCCAATACGAAGAAGCCATCGAACCGTGTAGCCGATCGCTAAATATCGGCGCGGGCCTTCAGGCTTACACAAGCTGATCTCGGCCTACGGCCGACGGGACAAATGGGAGTTGCCGTGACAGTGCTGGCTGCACCACTTAGGCGAGATACGATAATTACAGGCAGGGCGTTCCGAGGATGGCCTTCTGCTTCCAGGAATTCAGATGCTGAAAGTATCCGCCGAGGGACTCGGCCAGCAAAGTGTAACGGCCGTCAGTCCCTTGGTGACCGACAGGCGGCTGTCCCATGATTGAATTCCCTGCCAGACGCCTGCGAGCCGTCGGTTGCGAGCGCGCTGCGTCTTTCGGAATGTCCTGCTCCATTGTCGCCTCCGCCTTTTCGGTTCTGACAAGAAGATGAATCCGGACAGCGCCTCGTCGGCCGTTCTGCGCCATGCAGCGATGTCCGCTATCGCGCCTTTTTGGCGGAGAAGCGGACATCACGCGCGCCGGAGCTGTGCGCTCCGACCAAACTAGGACGTGGCCTCAGCCGCGCTTACTCCTCGTCTTCGTCATCATCCTCGTCTTCGTCGTCGAGCTCTTCCAGTCGATCGAGCACCGCGAGCGGCAGCGTCTCGCGAAACAGATCGCCTTCTGCGCCCATCCAGAGACAGATCACGTCGTCGCCCTTCACGTCAGCGACGGTGAGCGGCTGCCCGCCTGATTTCAGCATGACGATATCGCCGGCTTTTAGTTCCATGGATGGTCCTTTCGGTTGATTGACGGAGAAGCTAGCAAACCGGCATGACATGCCGATCACGGGCTACTTGGTCAGTGGATGTGTTGCGGTAGCGCGCATGCGCCGGCCGGGCTGCTGAAATCGATCAGAGAGCTTTAGGCCGGAGCGATCCCATCACGAGAGGCAATGGCGCCTGTTCGATGGGTGGCGCAAGGGCTCTTCCGTCCCGTGCGTCGCGACCATGACACCATGCGCCTGTTTTGCCCGACGGAGCAAATGATTTTGTCAGATCCGCAGTTTGCGTTTACCGCAAGTCCTTGATTCTGCTGCGGCCGTCTACTGTGCATGGGGTTGTTTTCAATGTTTTGTTTGCGCACCCTGATTGCAGTCAGCCCGGCAGCAGTTCTGTCAGCGAGCGGATGATGCGGTCGGGCTTCACCGCCGAGCCTTCGGGCAGGCCGTCGCCATGCACGTCGATCCAGATCGCGTAGATGCCGAGACGCTGCGGCGTCACGACTTCCCATTCCAGATTGTCGCCGATCATCCATGTGTCTCTTGCGGTGACGCCGAGCGCGTCCATCGCGTGCAGATAGGCGCGCTCCTCGGGCTTGCCGAAGCCGTGCTCGCCCTCGATCTGGATGTGGTGAAAGCGATGCGCCAGCTCGAAGCGCTCGACCTTGGCGCGCTGGGTGTCGGCGGCGCCGTTGGTCACCAGCGCGAGCTTGATGCCGAGCGCCTTGAGCCTATCGATGGCGTCATGCGCGCCGGGGAACACGAACATCTCCTCCTCGCGATAGGCGGTGAAACGGTCGGCGAGACGAATGGCGAGGTCGTCGGGCAGGGCGCGATGACCGGCGGCCGCGAGCGCGGCGAAGCCGCCCTTGACGGTGAGATGGCGGGCCTCGGCGAGCTTCATCCGCCAGGAGGCGTCCGCATTGGCCCAGAAGTTTTTCGCGAACGCCAGGACGGTGCTTGCGACCAGTTGCGGCGGCAGCGGCGCGAGCTCCTCCGCGAACTCCGCTGTGATCGCGTTCCAGGCGATCTCGGGCCGGCCATAGGCCGACAGGATGGTGTCGTCCATGTCGATCAGCATGGCGCGCGGCAGCGGCCTCATTGCGGGCTTCATCGTCGTCATGGCCACTTCACCTCCGGCGGCAGCGACGACAGGATCGAATCCACATTGCCGCCGGTCTTGAGACCGAAGATCGTGCCGCGGTCGTAGAGCAGGTTGAACTCGACATAGCGGCCGCGCCGGATCAATTGCTCCTCGCGATCCTCCGCGGTCCAGCTTGTCGCGAAATTGCGCCGCACGATGTCGGGATAGATCTTCAGGAAGGCGCGGCCGACATCTTGCGTGAAGGCGAGGTCGGCGTCCCAGTCGCCGCTGTCATGCCAGTCGTAGAAGATGCCGCCGATGCCGCGCGCCTCTTTGCGATGCGGCAGGTGGAAATACTCGTCGCACCACTTCTTGTACTTGTCGTAATCGGCGATGCCGTTCGGCTGCGTGCAGGCCTGTTTCATTGCGGCGTGGAAGGCGATGCTGTCGGCATCGTCCTGCATGCGCCGGCGGTCGAGCACCGGCGTGAGATCGGCGCCGCCGCCGAACCAGGCTTTGGTGGTGACGACGAAGCGCGTGTTCATGTGCACCGCCGGCACGTGCGGGTTGCGCAGATGCGCGATCAGCGAGATGCCGGAGGCCCAGAATTTCGGGTCGTCCGCCGCACCGGGAATCTGCGCGCGAAACTCGGGCGCGAATTCGCCGTGCACGGTGGAGCAGTGCACGCCGACCTTCTCGAACAGGCGGCCTGACATCATCGACATCACGCCGCCGCCGCCGGCCGCGCCGGTATGATCGGTGCGCTGCCACGGCGTGCGTTTGAAGCGGCCGGGCTCGCCCGGATAGAGGCTTTGCGGGGCATCGTCCTCCAGCCGCTCGAAGCTCGCGCAGATGTCATCGCGTAGGGCTTCGAACCAGGCGCGTGCGCGGGTCTTGCGGTCTTCGATCAAGCTCGGGTCCAATGTGGATGTCATTCTCTCAACCCTTGCGGACCGTAATAGGTGCAGCTCTCGTTGCAACTGTCACGGTGGATGCTGACGCGGGTGAGCTTGCCGATAGGGGCTAGCCGCTCCCAGACGAAGCGCGAGAGGTTTTCCAGCGTCGGCGTGCCCAGCGCTTCGATCTTGTTGAGGTACTTGTGGTCCAGCGTCATGCGCACGTCCTCGATGGCGCGCTGGACCAGGCCGAGATCGACCACCATGCCGGTTTTGGGATCGGGCGTGCCGCGCAGCGTCACCTCGGCGCGAAAGGAGTGGCCGTGGATCTCTTCGCTATCAGCGCCGAACGTCGTTCCCGACAATGAGTGCGCCGCCTCGAAGCGAAACGATTTCGTCAATTCCCACATCTGTTGGAAAACCAATCCTATCTGATACCGAGCGACTTATGCGTCTGCACGCTGAGCCGCCATTGCGGATGATTGAGGCAATAGTCGATGGCGCCCGCGGTGTTTTGGGCGACCTCGGGCCCGTCCATCGGCTGCAGCGAGAAGCGCTCGAAGGCGAGATCCGCGAAGGCCTCCGGCATGGCGAGCGGCTGCGGATAGACCAGCTTCAGCTCGTGGCCGCGCCGGATCACCAGATCGCCGCCACCCTTCGGGCTGACGCAGATCCAGTCGAGCCCCTCGGGCGGGGCCATGGTGCCGTTGGTCTCGACCCCGATCTCGAAGCCGCGTGCATGGAGCGCGTCGACCAGCGCGGCATCGACCTGAAGCAGCGGCTCGCCGCCGGTGAGCACCACGTAACGGTTGTCGGTGGAGGCCGTCCATTGCGCCGCGATGGTGCCGGCGAGTTCCGCAGCCGAAGCATAGCGCCCGCCGAGCGTGCCGTCGGTGCCGACGAAATCGGTGTCGCAGAATTTGCAGGTGGCCTCGCTGCGGTCCGCCTCGCGCCCGCTCCAGAGATTGCAGCCGGCAAAACGGCAAAATACCGACGCGCGCCCGGCATGGGCGCCTTCGCCTTGCAGTGTCAGGAAGATTTCCTTGACCGCGTAACTCAACCGTCTCTCCTCAACATCTCAAACTTGCGGGTTCCGGAGCTGGCGCAGTGCTTCGCCTGCGGCCATCGCCACGGTCATGGCGACATTGAGCGACCGCAGCCCCGGAGCGATCGGGATCACCAGCCGCGCGTCCGCCGCCTCGACCACCGCCTCGGTGACGCCGGCGCTCTCGCGCCCGAATAGCAGGATGTCCGCCGTCTGGTAACGGAAATCGCGGTAGTCGGTCGCCCCTTTGGTGGTGAACAGCAGCAGGCGGGCGCCCTGCGCCGCGCGCCATTGCTCGAATTTCGACCAGGAGTCGTGCCTGACGATGCTGACCTGATCGAGGTAGTCCATTCCCGCCCGGCGGAAATGCCGGTCGGAGACGGGGAAGCCCGCCGGTTCAATGATATGGGCGGCCACGCCCAGACAGGCGCAGAGCCTGAGAATCGTGCCGGTGTTCTGGGGGATGTCGGGTTGGAAAAGCGCTATCTGCATGGGCTGTGCCGGGTTCGGTGCGGGCCGGAAATGTCTCAATAAAACATCGCTGGCCGCGGAATTCGTGCATTGCACGCTCCCGCGCCGATAGCGGGCTTGCGCTCGCCCGGCAAGGGTGCCAATAGAACGATTCTGGACTGCTGTTTTCGCCTTGTTTTGGTGGGGGCACGTGAAGTTCTGCCGCCGCGGGGGGCCGCGGGCGCCGGCAGCCTGTTCTGGGGACCTTGGGGGCTCCTGGAGCGGTTCCGCCGGCTGCATAAGAAGAAAGGGTTGGAATCGTGACGACAGCGTCTTCGGCGGACCATCCGACACGCCGTGATTTCTTATTCGTTGCAACGGGGGCAGCTGCAGCAGTAGGGGGCGCAGCCGCGCTCTGGCCCTTCATTTCCCAAATGAATCCTGATGCGTCGACCATCGCCGCCGGTGCGCCGATCGAGGTCGATCTCAGCCCGGTCGCCGAGGGGCAGGACATCAAGGTGTTCTGGCGCGGCAAGCCGATCTATATCAGCCACCGCACCAAGAAGCAGATCGACGAGGCGCGCGCCGTCAACGTGGCGAGCCTGCCCGATCCGCAGTCCGACGAGGCCCGGGTCAAGTCCGGCCACGAGCAGTGGCTGGTCGTGATCGGCATCTGCACCCATCTCGGCTGCATCCCGATCGCCCATGAAGGCAATTACGACGGGTTCTTCTGCCCCTGCCATGGTTCGCAGTACGATTCGTCCGGCCGCATCCGCCAGGGGCCCGCGCCCGCGAACCTGCCGGTGCCGCCGTACCAGTTCGTTTCCGACACCAAAATCCAGATCGGCTGAGCCTCGGGCCCTCGTCCGAAGCTTCGCGCCGTCTCGTCGTACTATTTCCTCAGGATCGCATCATGAGCGGACCATCCGACTACCAGCCGAGCAATCCGGCCCTGCAATGGATCGAGCGACGTCTGCCGATCCTCGGCCTCATGCACTCCTCCTTCGTGGTCTATCCCACCCCGCGCAACCTGAACTATTGGTGGACCTTCGGCGCCATCCTCTCGTTCATGCTGGGGATTCAGATCCTGACCGGCGTGATCCTGGCGATGCACTACACGCCGCATGCCGACCTCGCCTTCAAATCGGTCGAGCTGCTGGTCCGTGACGTCAATTACGGCTGGCTGCTGCGCAACATGCATGCCGTCGGCGCCTCGATGTTCTTCGTCGCCGTCTATGTCCACATGCTGCGCGGCCTCTATTACGGCTCCTACAAGGAGCCGCGCGAGGTGCTATGGATCCTCGGCGTCATCATCTACCTGCTGATGATGGCGACGGGCTTCATGGGCTACGTGCTCCCCTGGGGCCAGATGAGCTTCTGGGGCGCCACCGTCATCACCAATCTGTTCTCCGCCATTCCCTATGTCGGCGAGAGCATCGTGACGCTCTTGTGGGGCGGCTATTCGGTCGGCAACCCGACGCTGAACCGCTTCTTCTCGCTGCACTATCTGCTGCCGTTCCTGATCGCGGGCGTCGTCGTGCTCCACGTCTGGGCGCTGCATGTCTCCGGCCAGAACAACCCTGATGGCGTCGAGCCCAAGACGGAGAAGGACACGGTTCCGTTCACGCCGCATGCGACCATCAAGGACATGTTTGGCGTGTCCTGCTTCATGCTGCTCTACGCCTGGTTCATCTTCTACATGCCGAATTACCTCGGTGACGCCGACAATTACATTCCGGCGAATCCGGGCGTGACGCCGCCGCACATCGTGCCGGAATGGTATTACCTGCCGTTCTACGCGATCCTGCGTTCGATCCCGAACAAGCTCGCGGGCGTGATCGGGATGTTCTCGGCGATCATCATCCTGTGCTTCCTGCCCTGGCTTGATGCTGCCAAGACCAAATCGTCGAAGTACCGTCCGCTGGCCAAGCAGTTCTTCTGGATCTTCGTCGCGGTCTGCATCCTGCTCGGCTATCTCGGCGCGCAGCCGCCGGAAGGTATCTACGTGATCGCCGGCCGGGTCCTGACGTTCTGCTACTTCGCCTACTTCCTGATCGTGCTGCCGCTGCTCTCGCGCATCGAGAAGCCGCGGCCGGTGCCGAACTCGATCTCGGATGCCGTCCTGGCTAAAACCGGGAGCAGGTCGACGCCGATGGTGTCGAGTGCGATCGTGCTTGCGCTGGCGGGCGCGTTGTTTGCGGGCTCAGCCGACAGCGCGCGTGCCTCCGAAGGCAGCGACAAGCCGCCGGGCAACAAATGGTCGTTCGCCGGTCCGTTCGGCAAGTACGACCGCGGTGCGCTCCAGCGCGGCCTGAAGGTCTACAAGGAAGTCTGCGCCAACTGCCACGGCCTGTCCTACGTCGCCTTCCGCAACCTCGCGGAAGCTGGTGGTCCCGGCTATTCGGTCGCGCAGGCGGCAGCCTTCGCCTCCGACTACAAGGTCAAGGACGGCCCGAACGACGCGGGTGACATGTTCGAGCGCGCGGGCCGGCCGGCGGATTATTTCCCCTCGCCATTCCCGAACGAGCAGGCCGCGCGTGCGGCGAACGGCGGCGCGGCGCCGCCGGATCTGTCGCTGATCACCAAGGCGCGCTCCTACGGCCGCGGCTTCCCGATGTTCATCGTCGACTTCTTCACCCAGTATCAGGAGCAGGGCCCGGACTACGTCTCGGCGCTGCTCCAGGGCTTTGAGGACAAGGCGCCCGAAGGCGTGACCATCCCGGAGGGGTCCTACTACAACAAGTATTTCCCGGGCCACGCCATCAAGATGCCGAAGCCGCTCAGCGATGGCCAGGTCACCTACGACGACGGCTCGCCGACCACGATCGCGCAATATTCCAAGGACGTCACCACGTTCCTGATGTGGACCGCCGAACCGCACATGGAAGCGCGCAAGCGCCTCGGTTTCCAGGTGTTCATCTTCCTGATCATCTTCGCCGGCCTGATGTACTTCACCAAGAAGAAGGTCTGGGCCGACTCGCACTGAGCGGCCCGAGGCGAGAATGAAGAGGCCCCCGTAAGGGGGCTTTTTTGTTGGGCACGAGAGTGTGTTGTCAGGCGCGATTGCCTATCGCCCGCGCAGCCGCCAAAATACCAGCAATCGCTTCCCCAGAAACTCGTCGGAGGACACCATGGGAACCGCCATCACCTTCAAGCGCCCGGACGGCAAGGACGCATCGGGCTATCTCGCCAATGCCGCGCGCGGCAACGCGCCGGGCGTGGTGGTCATCCAGGAATGGTGGGGGCTGTCGGACCAAATCAAGGGCCTATGCGATCGCTTCGCGCTGGCCGGTTTCGATGCGCTGGCGCCCGATCTCTACAAGGGCAAGGTGGTGCCGTATCACGACACCGACGCCGCCGGCAAAGAAATGAACTCGCTCGATTTCATGGACGCCACCACGCAGACCGTGCGCGGTGCCACGCAATATCTGTCGCGCAACGGCGCCAAGGTCGGGCTGACAGGCTTCTGCCTCGGCGGTGCCGTCACCATCATCGGCGCGGTGCATGTGCCGGAGCTCGCGGCCGGCGTCGTGTTCTACGGCATTCCGCCGGAGCAGGCCGCCAAGCCCGCCGACGTCAAGATCCCGCTCCAGGCCCATTTCGCCAACAAGGACGATTGGTGCACGCCGGAACTGGTCAACGGCTTCGAAAACGCCATGAAGGCCGCCGGCAAGTCGCTGGAGCTGTTCCGCTATGACGCCGAGCACGCCTTCGTCAACGAGCAACGCCAGGCCGTCCACGACCGCGAAGCCGCCGAGCTCGCCTGGGGCAGGGCGACGGAGTTTTTTAGGAAGCATCTGGGGTAGGCTGGTCGCCGACGGACCGCGATCAGCACTACTGCCGCGCCACGATTGAAAATCAATCACCGCAATCATAGTGCAATCGCAGGGGTTTCCACCATGCGACTGCTGGAGAGCACGATGATTGTGGATGGCCGCTTGACCAAGATTGTGGTGCCGAGCAAAGCGCTGGAAGCGGCTCGGGACCCCGAGAAGGCCGGTTATCTAACGGGCGCTGTGGTCGATTATGTCAGCCAAATTCAGCACGTCGGCGTCTACACGAGAGGTGAGCTCCCGGCCGTGGCCATACAGGCCTATCATGCCGACTACTATCTCGCTCAGGTCTGCAACGGCGGTCACAGCCAGTTCATCGGCAACACAGGGCTCGCGATGCTCCCAACGACGTCCGGCGATGCACTCGCTGGATTGGAGGCGATGGGAGCGAGCTCGCACCACCAGATCTTGCAGGAGATGATCGCCTGGGTAGAGGCACATCCCGGCGAGGCTGCGCTGCAGACCGGATTCGAAAACCGCGCCGCGGCGCTCAGCGCGCTTGATAAGCGCTTCTATGCGGTAGAACGAGAGCAACCAATGACACCACTCGCGGCCCGATGGATCGCAAGCTGGCCCGAATTGCGCGCCCTCGCGCAGGAGCAGTATTCTTCTGAAATCGAGCGGCTTGCGCAGCTTAACCCACATCGGTCCCACCGGCGGATCTGGCAAAGCGTTCGCCACATCAGCTTCCAGATGACTGACGATTTGCAGATCACGGTCGCGGCGGCCTGCGGGGCGGTAAGGCCTGACCCAGAGCTCAAGGTTATGGTGCTTCCAGGATTCGACACCGATGTGGAGGGGCAGCAATGCACGGCGTTCGGCGTAAGGACCAACAAGGGCTCGCGGCTATGCGTCTTTGATGAGGCTGGTGGACGACTTTATCAACTTGCGACGCCCCCTACGATAGTGGGCGCGCGGCTGTCGACTGTGGGGACTGACACGATCCAGAATTTCTTGAGAATTGCCGAGCAAAACTTTGCGGCCGAAGCGATCGACCTGCTGTTGCGGAAGTTAAGTCTGGGTCCCACCGCGGCGATCACGGCCTTGAGCGTGAGCGACGATCGAGCCATTTGGTGTGCGGTCACAGGAGAGACCAGCGTTTTGATCGAAACCTTGGGCGACCGCGCCAAGGTCATCGGATCTGGTGGCGAGCTCGTGCTCAGGGTCATGCGAGACGAAATCGAGCGTCATGCCGCAGACGCGGCCGTGGGGCGCAACAGCCTGCAAGACCGGCATAACCCTCGTTGCGATTTGCGCCATTTTGCGGTCGAGCCAACCCCAGCCACCCTTGACGCCGTCACCGCGCCATGGTGAGTATCCGCCCATGAGCACCGCCGTCCGCCCATCCCGTCTTTGGTGGCGCACCTCCTAAGAGGTGGCCGGTGCGATTTATTCTCCCAAAATCGTCTGAGGTCGCCCACGCAGTGCGGCGGCCTGATCGTTTGTCCTGTGTGGCGTTCCCTCGACAAGTTTCGTAAGAGGACCCCATGAACAGGACCGTCTTTGCCCTTCCGGCTCGAAGCGACTACGTGACCCGCGCAGGGCTTGCGATCACGCGCGTGGCGGAACAGTTCTCCGGCGGCGCCAACCGGCTCGACGATCTCGTCAGCCTGCTCGACCGCCGCCGCGGCGTGGTGCTGTCGTCGGGCACGACCGTGCCCGGCCGCTACGAGAGTTTTGACCTCGGCTTCTCCGACCCGCCGCTCAAGCTCGAGACCACCGGCGTCAATTTCAAGCTGGAAGCACTGAACGCGCGCGGGGAGGTGCTGATCGCCTTCTTCGCTGACGTCTTGCGCGAACCCTGCGTCGTGATCTCAGAGACGACGCCCACGCGCCTTGCTGGTCATATCATTCGCGGCGAAGCCCCGATCGACGAAGACCAGCGCACGCGGCGCGCCAGCGTGATGTCGCTGGTGCGCGATCTCGTCGCCGCGTTCTCCGCCAATGACGACGGGGTGCTCGGCCTGTTCGGCGCCTTCGCCTACGACCTCGTGTTCCAGATCGAGGATCTCGTGCAGAAGCGGGCGCGCGAGAGCGACCAGCGCGACATCGTGCTCTACGTCCCCGACCGCCTGCTCGCCTATGACCGCGCCACCGGCCGCGGCGTCGTGCTCACTTACGATTTCGCGTGGAAAGGCAAGTCCACCGCGGGCCTCCCGCATGAGACCGCCGAGAGCCCCTACCTCAAGACACCGCGCCAGGGTTTTGCCGATCACGCGCCCGGCGAATATCAGGCCACAGTCGAGACCGCGCGCGCCGCCTTTGCGCGTGGTGATCTGTTCGAGGCGGTGCCGGGGCAGCTCTTCGCCGAGCCCTGCGACCGCTCGCCTGCCGAAGTGTTCCAGCGGCTCTGCGTCATCAACCCGTCGCCGTACGGTGCGCTGATGAATCTCGGCGAGGGCGAATTTCTCGTCTCGGCTTCTCCGGAAATGTTCGTGCGCTCGGACGGACGCCGGGTCGAGACCTGCCCGATCTCGGGGACGATCGCGCGCGGTACCGATGCGATCGGCGATGCCGAGCAGATCCGCCAGCTCCTGAACTCCGAGAAGGACGAGTTCGAGCTCAACATGTGCACCGACGTCGACCGCAACGACAAGGCACGCGTCTGCGTCCCCGGCACGATCAAGGTGCTGGCGCGCCGGCAGATCGAGACCTATTCAAAACTCTTCCACACCGTCGACCATGTCGAAGGCATGCTGCGTCCCGGCTTCGATGCGCTCGATGCGTTCCTCACGCATGCCTGGGCCGTCACCGTCACCGGCGCACCAAAACTCTGGGCGATGCAGTTCGTCGAGGATCACGAGCGCTCGCCGCGCCGCTGGTATGCCGGCGCGATCGGAGCGGTGAATTTCGACGGCAGCATCAACACCGGCCTCACCATCCGCACCATCCGGATGAAGGAGGGCCTCGCGGAAGTGCGCGTCGGCGCCACCTGTTTGTTCGACTCCGATCCCGCCGCCGAGGACCGCGAATGCCAGGTCAAGGCCGCGGCCCTGTTCCAGGCGCTGCGCGGCGATCCGCCAAAGCCGCTGTCGGCCTTCGCGCCCGATGCCACCGGAAGCGGCAAGCGGGTACTGCTGATCGACCATGACGACAGCTTTGTGCATATGCTGGCCGATTATTTTCGCCAGGTCGGCGCCGATGTCACCGTAGTTCGCCATGTGCATGCGCTCGACATGCTCAAGCAGAAGCGGTGGGATTTGCTCGTGCTGTCGCCCGGGCCCGGCAGGCCTGAGGATTTCGGCATCAAGAAGACCATCGACGCGGCACTGGAGAACAAGCTGCCGGTGTTCGGCGTCTGCCTCGGCGTCCAGGCGATCGGCGAGTATTTCGGCGGCGAGCTCGGGCAGCTCACGCATCCCGCCCACGGCCGGCCCTCGCGGGTGCAGGTGCGCGGCGGGCGGCTGATGCGCAATCTGCCGAACGAGATCGTGATCGGCCGCTATCACTCGCTCTATGTCGAGCGCGACAGCATGCCGGAGGTGCTATCCGTCACCGCCAGCACCGAGGACGGCGTCGCGATGGCGCTCGAGCACAAGACCCTGCCGGTCGCCGGTGTGCAATTCCATCCGGAATCGCTGATGTCGCTCAGCGGCGAGGTGGGCTTACGAATTGTCGAGAACGCGTTCCGTTTGGATGCGCGCGCTGATTGAGAGGCACCATGACTTTTGACCACGATCTGAAGGCGAGCGTCCGCACCATCCCGGACTACCCCAAACCCGGGATCTTGTTCCGCGACATCACCACCCTGCTCGCGGATGCGCGTGCGTTCCGCCGCGCGGTCGACGAACTCGTCAATCCCTGGGCCGGCAACAAGATCGACAAGGTCGCCGGCATGGAAGCGCGCGGCTTCATCATCGGCGGCGCGGTGGCGCACCAGGTTTCGGCCGGCTTCGTGCCGATCCGGAAAAAGGGCAAGCTGCCGCACACCACCGTGCGGATCGCTTACTCTCTCGAATACGGCATCGACGAGATGGAGATGCATGTCGACGCCATCCAGCCCGGCGAGCGCGTGATCCTGGTCGACGACCTCATCGCCACCGGCGGCACCGCGGAAGGCGCGGTGAAATTGCTGCGCCAGATCGGCGCCAATGTGGTCGCCGCCTGCTTCATCATCGACCTGCCGGATCTCGGCGGCGCCGCCAAGCTCCGAGCGATGGACGTGCCGGTGCGCACGCTGATGACGTTCGAGGGGCACTGAGCGGCAACCGCGCCGCTGGTGACGTTCAGATCGGCTCGGCCTTTAGCTCCGACAGCCAATGCAGCATGCGCTCTTTGAGCAGCGCATTCCTGACATAGGCAGTCTCCTCATCCTCCAGACGCTCACATTCACCAAACGTCAGGCCTGTCTCGCCATGGGCGTTCCACGCAGCCTGGAGGCGACGACAGGTGTGGCTACCCTGGCGCAGAGAGAACCAGATGCGGTTCTGGATGGTCTCGAGGTTCGGGGCTTGACTGACCCAAGCCTCGCCCGAGGCCGTGCAGCGGACGACGTAGATGCCCGCAACGGTCTTCCGGTCCTTGTAGGCAGCGATCGCTGCTTTCCGGTCTATGGTCACGGTGAAAGGGCCTTGCTGAGGAACGCTGGTACGTAAACTCCAGTAACCGAAGGGCCGCTCGACGTCAATATTATCCGGGTAAAATATTCAGGATCGTTGCAGGATCAGGCTGAGCTCGAGCTCGCGGAAGGCGAGATAATTGCGCCGGGTCCACTGGTGCAGCTCGGTCGAAGCATCCTTCTCATGGCGCAGGTAGCCGGTGAAGGAGAAGTTCAGGCGGCCGATATAGGTCTTCAGGAAGCCGGGCAACGCCGGCAGGCGCAGCAGCCGGCCGCCGGCCATCGCTTCCGGCAGCTCGCCGCGCACGATGTGCTCGTTGTCCACCGTGATCAGATTGATCCGCGGGATCTGTTCGCGCAGCATCTCGTGGGCGCGAGCCGAGACGCGGTCGGTGTCGGCGACGAACAGGATCATCGGCGCGACGTGGCGGCGCGCCGCCTCTTTCAAAAGGCCGATCTCCTCCGTCATCTTGAAGAACTCGTCAAAGGCGTGGAAGCCGAGGTCGATCACCTTGGCAACCCCGTCATCGACGATGACGCGATCCATCAGCTGCATCTTGCCATAGGTGTCGATCACGTCGGCGGTCTCCGTGATCTTCGGCAGATAGTCGAGCAGCGACGGCTCCTTCAGGTTGACGTCGAAGGCCACGACGTTGCCGTTCTTGAGCAGCAAAAATTCGCTCAAAAGCCGCGCCAGCAGGGTCTTGCCGACCTGCGGGCGGGGCGAACAAATGATGTAGAGGGGCGTCGCGGGCATCGATAGCTATATCAGTCGAACTTGGCGACCAATCCAGCCGTATCCGCCCGGCTTGCGCAACTATTTTTCGCTGTTGCGGCTCCCGGATTTCGTCGAGCCGACGATATCGGTCAGCCGGATCCGGTCGAATTCGCTCCAGACGTTCGCAAGCCAATGCCGGACATAGCCGCGCAGCACGAACGAATAGTTCGCTGCCTCGTCGTTGATGCCCTTGTTGGCGACGAATTTCAGGAACGGGACGGAGGACACCTCGACCTGCTCATAGGCCATTTCGTTGAGCTTGGGGATGGTCAGCTCGGTCGCGTCCTTGATGCGGTTGAAATACGACTGGTAAGTCGCCTGGTCCCACTGGAAGAACTGGGTATCGTTGATGAAGTTCTTGACTAGGAAATATTTCGCGCCCCCCATGAAGCCTGCGGTCTCGGCGATTTCGTCCAGAGAGGCGATCGAGGGTCCGAGGATGTGGAACACGGCAAAGGTGATCTGGCCGGCCTTGGCGGCGTCGAGGAAACCGATGTCGCGCAAGGAGGCGAGCGCCGGCGAGAGCAGGCCGGCGCGGACGTCGATCACGGTAACCGACGGGCTCGTCGCGTTGAGCGTATCGAAGATCTTCATCTGGTCCGACGTCGTCGTCATGTCGACGATCTCGGTGATGTCAGGGTGGAAGCGCTTCAGGGTTCCGCGCGGCGACTCGGTGTCGAAGGCGCGCGTCGGCACGTTGTTGGCGGAAAAATAATCGAGCAGGGTGCGCGACACGGTGGTCTTGCCGACCCCGCCCTTGTCTGCGCCCACCACAACCACTGCCGGCTTTGCCATTGCTGTCCCCTAACGCGCCCCCCGATCGCGAAGTCGCAATCGGCCGGGCCCCAAATCGATGTCGCAAAGATGTCCCAAGTCTGCTGTTGGGCGCGAACATGGCAGAAACAAGGGAGAATTCAATTCCGCAGACCCCAGTTACGGCAATTCCCGAGGTTTTTCCCAATCGCGACGAAACCCGCCGCGCATGGCGTCAAATCGCGCTCAATGGCGGCCCCAAGGACCCAAGGGATTACTCAAGGGATTGCGCACGGGATTGCCTCTTGGGTTGCTACTGGCGGTTCCGGCTGAGCTGGGTGCGGGCACCGGCGGCGGATTGGCCGCGCCATCAGCGTCATTCCAGGGACCCTGCCGCAGCGCCGGTGGGGCGTCCGGCCGGTCGGCCTGCGTGTCCGGCTCCTCGGTCCCGTCGGCGGGAGGCGGCAGCGGGCCGGGATCATGGCCGCCGGCGAACTTGACCAGCGCATCGACCCGGGACTGCACCGAAGGGTGGGTCGCGAACAAATCGGCAAACCCCTCGCGCGGATTGTCGACGCAGAGCTCCATCACTGCCGAGGTTGCGCCCGGTAGTTCGCCGCGGTTCTCGATCTTGCGCAGTGCCGAGATCATGGCGTCCGGGTTTTTCGTCAGCTCGACGGAGCCCGCGTCCGCGAGATATTCCCGCGAGCGCGACAGCGCGAGCTTCACCACCTGCGACAACAGCCAGGCCACCACGATCAGCACGACCGCGATGATGATGACGATCACCGCGCCGCCCCCCGAACTCTTGCTGTCGCTCGACGACGAGGACGATCGTGACGACGAGGAGGAGCCCGACGACCACGAGCCGCCGGAGCCCCAGCTGAAATTCGTGAACAGGCGGAAGAACAGTTCGCCGAAGAACCCGACCACACCCGCGATGATGACGGCGACCACCATGAGCTGCACGTCGCCGTTCTTGATGTGGGTCAGCTCATGGCCCAGCACCGCCTCGATCTCCTTGTCATCAAGCGCATTGAGAAGACCGGTGGTGACGGTGACCGAATATTGCCGTGGATTGAGGCCGGTCGCGAACGCGTTAAGCGCCGGGCTCTCCATGATCTTCAGCTTCGGCATTGTGATGCCGCGCGAGATGCAGAGGTTTTCGAGCAGATTATAGAGCCGAGGCTCTTGCTGCCGGGTGACGTCGTGGCCGCCGGTCACCGCATCGATCATCGACTGGTGGAAAAAATAGGCGATCACGATCCAGGCCGCTGCCACGACGGTCGCAACCGGTGCGGCGGCTTTCAGATCATAGAAGGCGCGTCTCAGATAATGGACGACGGTCTCGTCGCCGTTGATGACGACTTCGGCGATCAGCGCGCCGGCATAGACCAGCACATAGACCAGCGCGAACAGGCCGGCGAGCAGCAGCATCGAACGAAACTTGTTCGAGGCGATGTGCGTGTAGAGACCATACGCGGCCATGACGCGATGCCCTGCCGGCCTATCGGCTCAACTCAGAACTTCACCTGCGGCGTGGCCTCGACCTCGGTGCGGCTGGCGCCGAGATCGAAGAAGTCCTTTTTGGTGAAGCCGAACATGCCGGCGAACAGAGCGGCGGGCATCTGCTGGATGCCGGTGTTGTATTCCTGGACCGCGTTGTTGAAGAAGCGGCGGCTGGCCGCGATCTTGTTCTCGAGGTCGGACAGCTCGCTGGCGAGCTGCTGGAAATTGGCATTGGCCTTGAGGTCGGGATAGGCCTCCGACAGCGCGATCAGCCGGCCGAGCGCGCCGGAGAGCTGGGTCTCGGCCGCGGACACCTGCGCCGGTCCCTGCGCCGACATCGCCGAATTGCGCGCCTTGATGACGTCGTCGAGCGTGCCGCGCTCATGCGAGGCATACCCCTTCACCGTCTCGACCAGGTTCGGGATCAGATCGTGACGCTGCTTGAGCTGCACGTCGACGTCGGCAAAGGCCTGGCCGACGCGTTGGCCCAGCGCCACCAGCCGGTTGTAGGCGGCGAAGGCAAAGAACACGAGGACGACGATAACGCCGAGGACGATCCAGCCGGTCGACATGGAGAACTCCTGAAGGGGGAAGAAGGCGGGCGCTAGGGTAGACCAAATTGGCGCGGAGCGAGAGCCCGGCGCAGAGGGAAGGTAGGATTTGGTCGGATGAGAGGCTATCCGAGTTCAAGGTGAAAGAGCCGGAGGAGGTTAACTTTCGGACAGGTCGCCATCGCCCCAGCGCCAGCGCCGAGCGCTCGCATAGGCGGCCTTGTCACGGCGCGGCGCTTTCGTGATCGCGAGGCCTTTCCCGGTGCAGAGCTTTGCCGTGATCTCGGCCTTGCCGATATCCGGCGGCGCCAGCACGCGTGCGGCGCGGGTTGCGGGCGGCGTGCGGATCAGCGCCACGTAGATGAATCGCTCGTCCTCGAACGGCACCTCGGCGCCCTTGATCTGGCGGTGAGCCTGCGAGCGCGGCAAGCGCTGGGAGAAATGGCACCAGTCCGGCGCCGCCAGCGGACACGGCTTTTCATGTGGACAGGGTGCGGCGACGTAGGCGCCCGCCGCGATCAGTTGCTGGCGCAAAGCGAGGATGCGCGCGTAGCCGGCGGGCGTGCCGGGCTCGATTACGACCAGCGCGTGGCGCGCTTTCGCCCACATCGCTTCCGCGAGCTTGCGTTGATCGCTCTCGCTGAGCTCGCCGATGACATAACTCGCGACGACGAGATCGGCTTGCGAGACCTCGGCGAGGTTCGCGCCGGCATCGCCCGGCAGATAGCGGCAATCCGCCAAACGCGTGCTGTCGCGCGCCAGTTCGAGCGCGAGACGGCTGAGCGTGGCGTTGGCGTCGAGCAGGGTGAAATCCTGCAGCGAGGAGAAAGCCTCCGCCGCGGCCCAGCTCGCGGTGCCCGGACCTGCGCCGACGTCGAGCAGTGTTTCCGGAGCGAGGTCCGGTACGATCTCGGTCAGCGCATTCAGACTGGCCGCCACCGCCGCGTAAGTCGCCGGCATGCGCGCGAGCGCATAGGCGAGCGCATCGGCCTCCGACTTGATCGTGCCGGAGCCACCGCCTGCGCGGTAGGTGGTGGAGATCTTCTGCGATCGCTGCGCAGCGTCGGTGCGGGAAAAGCCCTGCAGCTTGCCGTCGAGCGCCGCTTTCAGTTCGGCGGGGAGAGTCGGAGAGATCATGTTTGATCATCCGCTTTCGCGGATGACGACGTCAATGGGTGTGGAACGACCGGAAGCTCACGCCACGTTCTGGTCGAGAATATCCACCGCCTCTTGCAGGTTCACCGACACCAGCTGCGAGACCCCGCGTTCGGCCATGGTGACGCCGAACAGGCGGTTCATCCGCGCCATCGTGATCGGGTTGTGGGTGATGATGATGAAGCGCGTGTCGGTCGAGGCGGTCATCTCGTGCAACAGGTTGCAATAGCGCTCGACGTTGTGGTCGTCGAGCGGCGCGTCGACTTCGTCCAGCACGCAGATCGGCGAAGGATTGGTGAGGAACACCGCGAAGATCAGCGCCATCGCGGTCAACGCCTGCTCACCGCCGGAGAGCAGCGACAGCGTCTGCGGCTTCTTGCCCGGCGGCTTGGCGATGATTTCGAGACCGGCTTCAAGAGGGTCATCGCTCTCGATCAAATGCAGCGCGGCTTCGCCGCCGCCGAACAGCTCGACGAACAGGCGCTTGAAGTGGTTGTTGACGACCTCGAACGAGGTCAGGAGCCGCTCGCGCGCCTCCTTGTTGAGGCTCTGGATGCCCTGGCGCAACCGCTTGATGGCCTCGACGAGGTCGTCGCGCTCGGTGACCAGACCGTTGTGCTGGGTCTCGACCTCGCGCAGCTCTTCCTCGGCGCGCAAATTGACCGCCCCCAGGCGCTCGCGGTCGCGGCGCATTTTTTCGAGGTCTTCCTCGATGTCGTGCAGCGGCGGCAGCTCGGCGCCGGGTTCGATCTCGGCGAGGCCGGCAACGGCCTGCGGCTCGACTTCCAGCATGTCGCGGATCTCGCGCTCGATGTCCTCGAGCCGGCGCCGTGCGCCTTCCATGCGCTCCTCGGCGCGGGCGGTGGCCTCGCGCGAGCTCGACAGCGCCTCCAGCGTCAGCTTGGCGACGCGATCGGTTTCGGCCATCGCGGTTTCCGCGCTGGCGAGCGCATCGGCAGCCATGCGGCGGTCGTTTTCGGCGTATTCGATCTCGGTGATTAGCGCGCTGCGCTTCTCTGCGAACACGGCCGGCGCGTTCTCCAGGTCGCTTCGCTCGATCGAGACTTCGGCGATGCGCGCCTGGATAGTGTCGATGTGGGAGGCGGCGCTCTCCTTGCGGTTCTGCCACTCGGTGCGTTCGGCGAGGATCGCCTGCACGCGGCGGTCGGCCAGCTCGGCTTCGCGCGCCAGCGCCTGTGCCTCGGCGCGGACCTGAGCGGCCATGCGGCGATGACCTTCGATGTCGCTGCGGACGGCGGCGAGACGGGTTTCGGTGTCCTCGCTCGACGGCAGCTCGGAGATCCCGGCTTCGGCGGATTCGTAGGCGGCTTCGGCCTCGGCGCGGTCGGCGGCCAGGCGGCTGTGCGCTTCCGACAGCGTCGCCTTGCGCGCGGCGTGGCGGCTGATTTCGCGCTCGACAGTGGCATGACGCTCGCGCGCGACGTTGAGCTCGCGCTGCGCGGCGCGCCAGGCTTCGCGGCTCGCACCTTCGGTGCTGGCCGCCATCTGCAGCTCGGCCTCGGCGTTCTCCAGCGCCTGACGCTTGATCTGCGCGTCGATGCGGGCCTGCTCCAGCTCGTTCTCGATGTCGATCAGGCGGGCGCGCTCGGCAAGCCGCCGTGCTGCGCCGGTCGGCGCGTGGGCGGCTGCGACAAAACCGTCCCAGCGCCAGACGTCACCTTCGGGCGACACCAGCCGCTGGCCGGTCTTGAGCTGCGAGACCAGCTCGGCGCCGCGCTCGCGCGGCACCACGCCGATCTGCGCTAGGCGGCGGGTCAGCTCGGCCGGGGCCTGCACGTGGCTGGCGAGCGGCACGACGCCTTCGGGCAGTTCCGGATCGCCGTCGGTGACGCCGGCATTGGTCCAGCGCATCGGCGCGGACGGATCGACCGGCGCGTCGAGATCGTCGCCAAGCGCCGCGCCGATCGCCTTTTCAAATCCCTTGTCGACGGTGATGCCGTCGATGATCGGCGGCCACAGATTCTTGGTCTCGCCGTTGAGGATCTTGGAGATCGTGCGCGCCTCGGTATCGAGCCGTTGCACGCGCTTGTCGGCTTCGACGAGCGGCGAGCGCGAGGATTCCAGCGTCTGCCGCGCCGCGACGTGCGCGGCTTCGCTGGCTTGAGCCGCGGCTTCCGAGGCCGCCAGTGTCTGCTCGGCGTTCTCGACCGTCGCGGTCAGCTCGTCGAGATCGCCGAAGCCGCCGGTCGCCTCGGTGAGCTTCTGCTCTTCCGCCGCGACGTTCGAAATCTCCTGGTCCAGCCGGGCGAGCTTGTCGCGGTGGGTTCGAACGTTGGCTTCGAGTTGATTGCGCTTGGCTGTGAGATCGGCGAGCGCGGTGGTGAGCTCGGCGAACTGCTGCTCGGTCTCGGTCAGCACCGCCTCGGCTTCGGCAACACGCTCATCGACGCCGGAGCGCTTCTCGACGCGCGACTTGATCTCTTCCTTCAGCTCGGCATCTTCGGCGTCGAGGCGCTGCAGCGCGACATCGGCGTCCATGGTCTGCTGCTGGGCACGCGAGATGTCGCCTTCGAACTGTGCGAGGCGCCGCTCGAGCTCAGCGACGCGCTCCTTGGCGCGCTCTTCCTCGCGATCGAGCAGCTCGCGGGCGTTGGTGAGGCGCTGCAGCCCCGCTGCGGCGCGGGCTTCGGCATCGCGCAGCGCCGGCATTTCGGCAGCGCGAATCGCCTGGATGCGGGCGGCCTCGGCCTGGTGCTGGGTCCGCTCGGCCATCTCGCGGACCGCGAGATCGTGGGTCTGGCCAGACTCGTTGACGTCGGCATGGGCGCCGATCCAGCGCAGGTGGAACAGGGTGGCTTCCGCCTTGCGGACCTTGGCCGCGACCTCGCGATAGCGCACGGCCTGGCGGGCCTGCTTCTTGAGGCCTTCCATTTGCCCGGCGAGCTGGCCGATCACGTCCTCGACGCGGGTGAGATTGGTCTCGGCCGCCTTGAGCCGCAGCTCGGCTTCGTGGCGGCGGGCGTGCAGGCCGGCGACGCCGGCGGCGTCTTCCAGCACGCGGCGGCGCTGCTCGGGCTTGGCCTGAATGATCTCGCCGATCTTGCCCTGGTGGACCAGGGCCGGCGAGCGCGCGCCCGTGGCGGCGTCGGCGAACAGAATCTGCACGTCGCGGGCGCGCACGTCGCGGCCGTTGATGCGGTAGACCGAGCCGGCTTCGCGCTCGATGCGGCGGGAAATTTCCAGCAGCTGGCTGTCGTTCATCGCCGCCGGCGCGGTGCGATCGGAATTGTCGATCGTCATCGTCACTTCGGCGTGGTTGCGTGCCGGACGATTGCCGGAGCCGGCGAAGATCACCGCGTCCATGTCGGCGGCGCGCAGCGACTTGTAGGAGGTCTCGCCCATCGCCCAGCGCAGCGCCTCGACGAGATTCGACTTGCCGCAGCCGTTGGGGCCGACCACGCCGGTCAGGCCGGGCTCGATGACGAAGTCGGTGGCCTCAACGAAGGACTTGAAGCCGTGAAGGCGCAGGCGGGTGATTTTCATAAGCACGCATCTCTGTTGGCAGGCGCGAATCCCCCTGCCGGGACAATACCATGGAAGGCAATGTCGGTATCCGGGCGAGTCGCGCGAGGCGCCTCATGCGGTCGGACAATGGCCGCGGTGCGCCGCGAGGGCAACCGGCGAAAACCGCTTTTCCCAAGGGATTTATGCCGGGAAAGATACGGCTATCGAGATGCGAATCAGAATCTTGACGAGCGAATCAGCTCTTGAGCAGCGGATTGATCTTCTTGGCGAATTCCTCGAATGAGGTCTCGCCCTTGATCTTCTCGCCGTTGACGAAGAACGTTGGCGTCGAATCGACCTTCAGAACGTCGCTGGCATATTTCTGGTCGGCGGCGATCTTGTCGAGCAGCGCCTGGTCCTTCAGGCAGGCCTCGACCTGCTGCTGGGTCAGACCGGCCTGCTTGCCGATCCGGGTCAGGGTCTCCGTGGTGTTCTTCACCACCCAGTCGTTCTGCTGGCGGAACAGCATGTCGGTGACGGCAAAGTATTTCGGCGCATCGCCATTGGCGATGCAGCGCGACAGCATCGACCCGGCGGCGGCTTTGATGTCGAGCGGGAACTCGCGGAAGACGTAACGCACCTTGCCGGTGTCGATGTATTCCGACTTGATCTTGGGAAACACTTGCTCATTGAAGGCCGCGCAATGCGGGCAGGTCATCGAAGCATATTCGGTGATGGTGACGGCGGCGTCCTTCGGGCCCAGCGCCATGTCGGGCAGCGACACCGGCTTGGCGACGTCGCCGGCCGCCGCCTGCGCCATGGCTTCAGGGATCATGGCATCGGAGATGAATCGCAGCGGCGAGAACCCAGCGAGCGCGGCAAGCCCGGTCAGCGACAGCATCGAGGTGAAGGCGCGGCGGGTGATGATCAAGGTCGGCTCCCGGATTGGCGTGGTCTCGCCCGAAATTCCCATTCAGACGGCCTGTCGCTAGCTTGAAACGTCGCTTGAGGCAATGGCGAGCGGCAAGGAGAGGTCCAGTTTGGCCGCAGAATAAGGCTCAATTTCGCTTGATGGCGGCCCCGAGGCGCGCCAGCGCCGACTTCAATTGTTCATCTTCGATGTCGCCCAGGCGCTCAGCCACCTCGGCCACCGACTTGGCGTCCGGCGGGGCGGGCCGGGTCTGCCGGCGGGCGCGCGACAGCGGAGCCTGGCGGAAGGCCAGCTTGCCGACCGCGCTCCAGCCGAAGAAGCGGTTGACCCGCTGCAGGATCACATCGGCGGAGTGCTGGATCTCCAGCGCCATCGGCCCCTCGACCCGCAGCACCAGCGTGGCCGGCTCCTGCGGCTGACCCTCGACCGGCTGCGGCCATTGCATCTTGAGCGGCTCGGCATGGGCCGCGATCTCCGGTCCGGCAATCTGCGCCCACCGCGTCACCAGTTCGCGCGCGGCAAAACCCTGCTTGGCATAGGCCTCGGCGAAGACGTCGTTGAGCAGAAGCGACAACGGCTTGGCGCTGATAGGACCGGGTTTCATGGGGCGAAGCTTGGACATGGGACCTTATAGCACTCCGGCGCGTCGGCCACAGGCTCTTCGCCGCGAAGAAAAACGTGGATGCCCGCGACAAGCGTGGGCACGACGTGGAGAGATCGGTGCATTGCCGCTACAGTGTGAACATGAGCCCCAAATCCGCCCTCAAGGCGAAATCGGAACCAGTTCCGCCGGAGACCTCGTCGCGCCCGCTCGCGCTGCTCCAATGGTACGACCGCCACCGCCGCCGCTTGCCCTGGCGCGCTGCGCCCGGCGAGGCATCCGACCCTTACCGCGTCTGGCTGTCCGAGATCATGCTGCAGCAGACCACGGTGAAGGCGGTCGGGCCCTATTTCGAAAAATTCGTCGCGCGCTGGCCTGATGTCACCGCGCTCGGACGGACCTCGCAAGACGACGTGCTGCGGATGTGGGCCGGGCTCGGCTATTATTCTCGCGCCCGTAATCTCCATGCCTGCGCGGTCGCGGTGACGCGCGAGCACGGCGGCGCCTTTCCCGACACCGAAGTGGGCCTGCGTGCGCTGCCGGGCATCGGGCCCTATACGGCGGCAGCGATCGCGGCGATCGCGTTCGACCGCCGCACCATGCCCGTCGACGGCAATATCGAACGCGTGGTCTCGCGGCTCTTTGCAGTTGAAGAAGAGCTCCCGCAGGCCAAGCCGCTGATTCAGGAGTTGGCTGCGACGCTGCTTGCCGATTCTCGCGCCGGTGATAGCGCCCAGGCGCTGATGGATCTAGGGGCCTCGATCTGCACGCCGAAAAGGCCGGCCTGCTCGTTATGCCCGCTGAACGAGGACTGCACGGCGCGCGCGCTCGGAACGCAAGACACGTTCCCGCGCAAGGCGCCGAAGAAGAGCGGCGCGCTACGGCGCGGCGCCGCCTTCGTTGTCACGCGCGGCGACGAGCTGCTCGTCCGCAGCCGTCCCGAGAAGGGTCTGCTCGGCGGCATGACCGAGGTACCGGGATCGCATTGGCTGGCCGGGCAAGAAGATGCCAAGGCAAAACAGCAGGCACCCGAGCTGAAGGGGCTCTCGCGCTGGCAGCGCAAGATCGGCGTGGTCACCCACGTCTTCACGCATTTCCCGCTGGAACTGGTGGTCTACACGGCGAAGGTGGTAATGCGCACGCGGGCACCGGCAGGCATGCGCTGGGTGCCCATCGCCACGCTCGCCGACGAAGCATTGCCCAACGTCATGCGTAAGGTGATTGCGCATGGATTGGACCCCTAACAGCCCATCCTGCTGACAACATGCTGGCAGCAGGCCTGCGTTAGCTGTGGTCGGCAACGGAGGCTCGCATGATCAAGACCGCGCTCGACAACTTTCCCAGGCCGCCCTGTGCCGAGCTATTGGGGTGGCGCCTGCTCGATGCCCGTCCCGGGGAAGGCTGGATCAAGCTCGCCTTCGACGGCAAGCCGGAGTTCTGTAATCCGGCCGGCTTCATCCAGGGCGGCATGCTCTCGGCCATGCTCGACGACACGATGGGCCCCGCCGTGCTGGTGATGAGCGAGGGCCGGCTCTACACCACCACCATCAGCATGACCGTGAATTTCCTGGCGCCCGCAAAGCCCGGACCGATCATCGGTGAAGCCAAGGTGACGCAGCTCGGCAGGACGATTGCGTTCGTCGAGGCAAAGCTGATGGCGGAGGACGGCACGCTGCTGGCGACGGCAAGCGCGAGCGAGCGGCTGCTCGAAGCGGCGAGGGTGGTGCGCTAGCTTTCCGGTCTCGCTGCGCACTCCACTTCCCTTCTCCCCTTGCGGGAGAAGGTGGCGCGAAGCGCCGGATGAGGGGTTTGTCTCGGCGAGTTCAAATGAGAGTTAGACTCGCGGAGACAGACCCCTCACCTGAGTGAGTCCGCGTCTACCGGCGTCACTGCCCTCTCCCGCAAGGGGCGAGGGCGCATCAACGTGCGTCTCGCTTCGTGCGAATACTCATTTCGTCGCGCGCGCACCCGCGCTCACGATCGGCGGCTTCGCATTCAGCGCTTCGACCTGGAAGCCCGCGACGCGCTTGTAGTTGGCGGCAACATCCTCCAACTCCTGTTGCGACAGCACGTCAGTGACGACCTTGTAGCCATCCGGCGCGCGCTCCTCGACGAGCTGCATCACCTGCTCCGGGCCATTCTTGCGGTTGAGCAGGACGAGACTGGTGGTTGCAGGCCGCCGCTCCGCCTCATAGGCGAGCAGGGCCGCTTGCGTCGGGCCGTGCGCCAGGATCTCGCGGGTGATGGTGCGGGCATCGAGGATCGCCTGCGAGGCGCCGTTGGAGCCGATTGGGTACATCGGATGTGCGGCGTCGCCCATCAGCGTGACGCGGCCGAAGTTCCATTGTGACACCGGATCGCGATCGACCAGTGGATATTCATAGGCGTGCGGGCAGTTCTTGATCAGGCCCGGCACGTCGAGCCAGTCGAACTGCCAGCTCTCGAACCAGGGCAAGAACTCTTCCAGGCGCGCGGTGCGGTTATAGTCCTCGCGCCGCCATTGATAGGTCGGCGGCATGTGGCGCTCGGCAACCCAGTTGATCAGATGGTTGCCCGCCGCGTCCGGCTCTTTCGAAATGGGATAGCAGACGAATTTCAGGATCTCGTGGCCGGCCATGATCATGGTGCGGCCGCTGAGGAAGGCTTTTGCAGGCGTGACGCCGCGCCAGAGGATGCGGCCGTTCCAGATCGGCGGGCCTTCGTCGGGATAGAGTTTTTCTCGCGCGGCGGAATGGATGCCGTCGGCGGCGATCAGGATCGTGCCGTCGTAAGTCGCTGCGGCCTTGCCGGTGGCCTTGTCGATGAAATCGGCGCGCACGCCGTCGGCGGTTTCGCTCCAGCCGGTCAGATGATGGCTGGTGAGGATGTTGTCGCGGCCGAGGCGCTCGATCGCGGTGTCGAGCAGCAATTGCTGGAGCGTGCCGCGATGGATCGAAAACTGCGGCCATTTATAGCCGGCCTCCAGCCCGCGCGGCTCGCTCCAGATCGGCTTGCCGTGCTTGGAGAAATAGGCAAGCTCGCGGGTGCGCACGCCGCTGGCATTGAGCTTGTCCATCAGGCCGAGCTCGATCAGCTCGCGCACCGCATGCGGCAGCACGTTGATGCCGACGCCGAGCGGCCGCAGTTCGGCGACGCTCTCGAACACTTTTACGGGAATGCCGATTCCGTGCAGGCTGAGCGCAAGCGTCAACCCGCCGATGCCGCCACCGGCGATGAGTACGGTCATGGGAAAGCCCCTCCAACTTGGGGCGTCTTGGCACAGCCGGGCGCCGGTGGGCAACTGCGAAGAGAAGTTCGTGCTATGGACCTCGGGGCCCGCAGCCGTTACCTTCCGGCTTTCCCATGAGGTCCGACATGCTCAAGCTCTACTACGCCACCGGCACCTGCGCGCTCGCCACCTACATCACCCTGGAAGAAGCCGGCGCCGACTACGCGGCCGAGCGGCTGAGCTTCAAGACCAACCAGCAGAACAGCGCGGAGTATCTCGCGATCAACCCGAAAGGCCGCGTGCCCGCGCTGGTGACCGATCGCGGCGTCCTGACCGAGACCCCGGCGATGCTGGCCTATCTCGCGCAGACCTTCCCCAAGGCGAAGCTCGCGCCGCTCGACGATCCCTTCGACTTCGCGCAGGTGCAGTCGTTCAACTCCTACCTCTGCTCGACCGTGCACATCAATCATGCCCACAAGATGCGCGGCGCGCGCTGGGCGAGCGAAGAGAGCTCGTTCGCCGATATGAAGGCGATGATTCCGAAGACCATGGGCGCCTGCTTCGCCCTGATCGAGCAGAAGATGTACAAGGGGCCCTGGGTGATGGGCGAGCAGTTCACGATCTGCGATCCTTATCTCTACACCCTGTCGACCTGGCTCGAAGGCGATAGCGTCGACATCAACGCGACGCCGAAGATCGCCGATCATTTCAAGCGCATGTCCGACCGCCCCGCCGTGCGCAAGGTGATGGACGCGCAGAAGGCGTAGCAGCGCGGAACATATTTCCTTGTCGTCCCGGGCCAGCGTAAGCGCAGACCCGGGACGACACCATTTGCTTTGAAGTTGCGTCTTACCCAGCGCGCCCTTTCTTCTCCAATTCGCGTCCCGTCTCCAACATCAGCCGCCTGAGCCAGATCGAGCCGGGATCCATCTGTGCGCGGGTCGGGTAGAACATGAACTGCTCGTCGATGCCGGGGTCGAGCGGCGGCGTCACCGTGGCGAGGCCGAGCTTCTTGGACAGCGCCCCGATCAGCCGGCGCGGCACGAAGGCGACGAGGTCGGTGCGGGCAGCGACGTGCAGCGCTTCGAGATAGCCCGGGACGACCAATGAAATGTGCCGGTCGATGCCCTTGGTGCGCAGCCAGGTGTCGATCAGGTCCTCCGGCTGGCCGCGGATAATTACGCCGACATGGCGCGCGGCCAGGAACATCTCGCGCCGTTTCAGCTTCGCAGCCACGGGATGGCCGCGCCGCACCGCCAGCGCGTCGCTGTCGGTGTAGAGCAGCTGGCGGTGAAAGCCCTTGAAGGCGTTGCCGATCGAGATCACGAGATCGATGGTGCGGGCGAACTCGGCGTGGAAAATCGCCGGTCCCCGCCACGGCACCACGTCGATTCGGACATTGGGGGCGGCCTGCGTCACCTTTTCCATCAAGAGCGGCATCAACAGCTCTACCGCGAGATCCGGCATCATCAGTCGGAATTGCCGCTCGCTGCGCGCCGCGTCAAATTCGTCCGATAGGAACAGCCCGCGCACCTGGTCGAGCGCCTGCGCCAGCGGCGCGCGCAAGGCTTGCGCCCGCGGCGTCAGCTCCATGCGCGCGCCTGTGCGGACCAGGAGCGGATCGCGAAAGATGTCGCGCAGACGCTGGAGCGCATGACTGGCCGCCGGCTGCGACAGCCCGATCCGCAAGGCGGCGCGGCCGACGTTGGCCTCGCGCAGCAGCGCGTCGAGCGCGGTCAGGAGATTGAGGTCGAGCGAATTCAAATTCATGAGGCGAATAGATATCATATCCACTATCGATTTGAAGAATTTAGAGGCGGCGGCGATGATCTCGATGTTCTCACCAAGGGAGATGCCGCCATGAGCGCGAGCGCCAACAAGAAGCTGATGCAGGATATCTTTGCCGCCGCCGCCAGCCGCGATCCGGCTGCGCGCGACCGCGCCTTGTTCACCGAAAGCCTTGCCGACGACGCCAAATGGATCGTGACCGGCCAGTACTCCTGGTCGCGCACCTTTTCGGGCAAACAAGCGATCCTCAACGACCTGCACGCCTATGTGCGGACCCGTCTTGTCGACCGGACGCGGACGGTCGCCCACCGCTTCACCGCCGACGGCGATGTCGTCGTCGTCGAAGCCAAGGGCGACAACGTCACGCCCGAAGGCGTGCGCTACGACAACGACTATTGCCTCGTGTTTCGTCTCGAGGACGGCAAGATCAAGGAGATCCGGGAATATTGCGACTCGATGCTGACCGAGAAGGCCCTCGGCCCGTTTCCGCAAACGCTCGTGGGGGCCGCGAGCTGAGCGGATCGAGCGGCGTCGCGTCCGTCGACCGGTGCCATCCGCCGCGGTCGGCGAGGGGCGTGTCGGTCTGGCGCAGGCCGAACAGCTGCAGCGCCCTGCATGGCGCTGCGGGCCTCTCGCCAAAACCTTGCTCACCTGCCGATAAAATCAGCAGATCTTGTGCCGTCTGACGCATGCGCGCGCGAAAAATTTGAAGGTTCAATTAACGAGTGTCCCCCATTGTGTCGCGGTGCAGCGTGGGTCGCGAACAACGCGATCCGCGGCTGCCGGGGTGGCCCGATAAATCGCCGGAGTTGTTCGTCCGCCCGAATTGACATGCTTCTGAGTGGACAGTGGGAATGCCGAGTTTTCGTTTGCGGATCAGGGGACGCCTGTACGCAGGTTTCATGGCCTTGGTGGCGGTTGGTCTTGTGATGGCGGTGGTCGCCATCTGGAATTTGCGGTCCGTTCAGGATCAGGTCGAAAAACTCTCCAAATTGTCGGACAGCACGGCGCGCGTCCTGGAGATATCGACCCATTTTCAGGCCATCCAGCGGGCCAATCTGCGCTACATTTACGACGCCAACGAGCCTGCGATGCGGGAGGCTGCCGAGCGAGAGACCGCGGCGACGGGGCTATTACAGCTCGGAGCAAAGGGCACCCTCTCGGAGGAGCGGCGGAAGCTCTACAACGATCTGATCGCCGACATCGCCAAAATGAAAAGCCTGCGTGATAGTCTCGGCGACGCCGTCAACGAGGCGCGGACCGGCAAGGCGACGCTGTTGCCGAGCGGCGAAGAGCTGACGGTGAAGATGGCCAAGCTGGTCGATGTGGCCCGCGCCGCCGCCGACGACGACACGGTGTCGCTCGTCGCGGACCTCGAATCCCGGGTCCTGCTGGTTCGAATCGCGAACTGGCGCTTCCTCGCTCTGCGCGACACCAACGGGCCCACCGCCTTCAGAACCAATGTCGACAGGGCGGTGCAGCGGCTCGCAGCCGTCGAAAGGAGCCCGCAGGCGGCCGACCTTCGCTCGTCTCTGACGCCCGTGAAGACCGCCCTCGGTATCTACAAATCCGCGTTCGAAACGACCTCCGCCGCGATGCTGCGGTCCGACGAGATCTACCACAAGGATCTCGCACCGCTCATCTCCGCGAGCATCGCCAAGCTCAAGGTCACGGAAACGGCCTTGAAGACGGATTACAAGGATTCGCGCACCGCGGCCGATGCTGTGATCGACGGCACGACCTCGCTCCAGGCGATCGCGGGCGGCCTCGCCGTCCTGTTCGGACTGATCGTCGCCTTCCTGACCGCCCGCAGCATCGTGGGGCCGCTGACCTCGATGACGCGCGCAATGGGGCTGCTTGCCGGGGGCAATCTCGCCGTCGAGATCCCTTCGCGCGGCAAGGCCGACGAGATCGGCGACATGGCCAAGGCGATCGACGTCTTCAAGACCAACATGATCGAGACCGAAAGGCTGCGCCATGAGCAGACCGCAACCGAGGCCCGGCAGGCCGAGAGCCGCAAGGCCGACATGGCCCGGCTCGCCAGCCAGTTCGAGCAGGCGGTGGGCGAGATCGTCGATACCGTATCCTCGGCATCGCACGAACTCGAGGGCTCGGCCGGCACCCTGACCGCGACCGCGAGGCGCGCTCAGGATCTCTCCACCGAAGTGCAATCCGCCTCCCAGGAAGCCTCAGCCAATGTGCAGGCGGTCGCCTCCGCGACCGAGGAGTTGTCCTCCTCGGTGACGGAGATCGCGCGCCAGGTGCAGGAATCGGCGCGCATTGCGGGCGAAGCCGTCGGTCAGGTGAGCAAGACCAACGCGCGCGTCAGCGAGCTCTCCAAGGCTGCAGCCCGCATCGGCGACGTGGTCGAGCTGATCAGCACCATCGCCGGCCAGACCAACCTCCTGGCGCTGAACGCCACCATCGAGGCGGCGCGCGCGGGTGAAGCCGGCCGTGGCTTTGCCGTGGTCGCCTCGGAGGTCAAGGCGCTTGCCGAGCAGACCGCGAGGGCCACCGGTGAGATCGCCCAGCAGGTTTCGGGCATCCAGGCCGCGACGGAGGAGTCGGTCGGCTCGATCAGGGAGATCAGCGGCACCATCGAGCGACTGTCGGAGATCTCGTCGACGGTTGCCGCCGCCGTGGAGGAGCAGGGTGCGGCGACGCAGGAGATCTCCCGCAACGTGCAGCAGGCGGCCCAGGGCACGCAGCTCGTGTCGTCCAACATCGGCGACGTGCAGCGTGGGGCTTCCGAGACCGGCTCGGCCTCCTCGCAGGTGCTCTCGGCGGCCCGCTCGCTGTCGGCCGACAGCAATCGCTTGAAGCAGGAAGTCGCCAACTTCCTGAGCTCGGTCCACGCCGCCTGAGCCTCAAAAGCAAAAGGCCACGCGCGTGCGCGTGGCCTCGCATTGTGACCGGACGCGATCAGGCGACTTTCGTCGTCATGTGCTTGAACATGTTGCTGCGGGCCTCGTCGTCCATCTCCGCCTTGAAGGTGAACTTGTCCTTCAGAGCGATCGCGCGCGTCGCCGCAGGCCGCGCCGTGACCTCGTCCACCAGCCGCTTGACGTTGGGGTATCGCGCGAAGGCATCGTCGCCGAGCTTGAACGGCAACATCCGTGCCCAACCCCACAGCGCCATGTCGACGATCGAATAGCTGTCGCCGACCATGTAGCGGCGGCCTTCGAGGTGACCGTCGAGAATCTTGTAGTGACGATCGGTCTCGAACTGATAGCGGTTATGCGCGTAGTCGTGGTTCTGGTCCTTCGGCGCGAAATGCTTGAAGTGCACGGCCTGGCCCGAATACGGGCCGACGCCGGTGGCGACGAACATCAGCCATGACAGCATCTCGCCGCGAAAATTGGCGGCCGGCAGGAATTTTCCGGTCTTCTCGGCCAGATAGAGCAGGATGGCGTTGGAATCGAACACGATGGTGCCGTTGTCGTCGATCGCCGGCACCTTGCAGTTCGGATTGATCTTCAGATAGTCCGGCGTGAACTGCTCGCCCTTGCGGGTGTCGATCTTCACCGGCTCAAAGGCCAGGCCCGACTCTTCGAGATAAAGCGCGACCTTGGTCGGGTTCGGCGAGCCATTGAAATAGAATTTGAGCATCGGGCATCTCCCCTGTGTTTGTTGGCTGAGAGTGGAGGCAGCAACATGTCCGCAAGCGCCCTTGTCTTGCCTGAACCTTATCGGGGAGGGCAACCGGCGAGTTTGCCGGGCGGTATCTGCGCGCCACGCAGATCAGCCGGCGTAACAAAGGCCGATCGCCGCCGTAATGACCATGGCCGCGCCCACGACCTCCAGGCGCAGCCCGAGCCGGGTAGCGATATGCATGTCGGAAGCTCGCGCCTTGCGCTCCGATCCGCGCGCGTAGCCGTGAACGATGACGTCGTGATTGAAGCTGTCATGGGCCTCGTTGCTGCTGGCGAGCCCGACACAGACCACGAGCACGCCGAACAAGGCGAGGCCGAAAAATCCCAGCAGCGCGATCAGGAACATCGGAAACATGCCGAGCAGAAAGATCGGCAGCAGCGGCACCAGCAGCAATGTCTCGGACTGTCGTCGCATGGGAGGACCGGTCGGGACGGGGCGCAGGCGGTCAATCTAGTCCCGCCGGCCGCTGTGTTCAACCAGTCTCGTGATTCCAGGGCCGCGCCAAGAGGCGCGCTCCGGGATGACGAAAGGAAGGCTACCCCGCCGCCATGCCGGCGCGGATTTCGGCGCGGAGTTCGTCGATCAGCTTGAGACCCTTCTTGGTCTCGATGTGCCAGAAGGTCCAGCCGTTGCAGGCTTGCGCGCCTTGCGCCACTGCGCCCATGCGGTGGATGGAGCCGACCTTGTCGCCGAACATGATGGCCCCGTCGGCGCGGACCAGTGCGCCGAGCTTCTTTTTGGCGTCGAACAGCTTGGTGCCGGGCATGATCATGCCACGCTCGATCAGCTCGGAGAACGCAACCCGCGGCGCTTCGCGCGCCGTCATGAACGGGGCGAGGCTTGCCTCCGGCAGCGGCTCGACCGCGGCGATGCGCGCTTGTGCGGCTTTCGCATAAGTCTTGTCGCGCTCGAAGCCGATATAAGAGCGGCCGAGGCGCTTTGCGACCGCGCCGGTGGTGCCGGTGCCGTTGAAGGGATCGATCACGAGATCGCCGGGCTTGGAGGACGACAGCAGCACGCGCGCGAGCAGGCCTTCCGGCTTCTGCGTCGGGTGCACTTTCTTGCCGTCGGCGCCCTTGAGGCGCTCCTCGCCGGTGCAGAGCGGGATCAGCCAGTCGGACCGTGCCTGCACGTCCTCGTTGGCGGCTTTCAAGGCTTCGTAGTTGAAGGTGTAGCCCTTGGCCTTTTCGTCGCGCGCGGCCCAGATCATGGTCTCGTGCGCGTTGGTGAAGCGACGGCCGCGGAAATTCGGCATCGGGTTGGTCTTGCGCCAGACGATGTCGTTCAGGAGCCAGAAGCCGAGGTCCTGCATGATCGCGCCGACGCGGAAGATGTTGTGATAGGAGCCGATCACCCAGATCGTCGCCGACGGCTTCATCGCGCGGCGGGCGGCAAGCAGCCAGGCGCGGGTGAAATCGTCATAGGCGGAGAACGAATCGAACTTGTCCCAGTCGTCGTCGACCGCATCGACATGGGATTCGTCGGGGCGCTTGAGATCGCCCTTGAGCTGGAGATTGTAGGGTGGATCGGCGAACACCAGGTCGACCGAACCAGCCTGAAGCTTCGACATCTCTGCGACGCAATCGCCGAGGACGATGCTGTGCGAAGGAGACTCAAAATTTGTGCGGGGCGCCCTTGCAGACGCCCCGCGACGCGACTCTACCATGACTCAAGAACTCTGACTCAGGCGACGCTGTCGGCGACGCGGGACCAAACAACCGACTGACCGTTACATTGAAGCGGCAAAGTAAAAATCGACTTAACCCGCCGCTTTCGTGAATAGCTCTCACATCGCGCCTTGCACGCGGTTCGCTCCGCGCATTCGCCGTGTTTTGCAGTGTATTTCGTGTTTCTTCGCGTTGCGGCTGTGATCGGAGCGCAAAAAGACTCAAAATTCCTCTCGGAAAAAATTGCTCGATGCCCGGAAAAAATTGCTGGCATTGCCATGCGGTCGCACTAGGCAATAATTGCCGAGCGGGATATTGATTAACGCAATGGAAATTTTACGTGCATGGTGCGTTGAGCTTTGCCGCCTTTGCGCCCAATGATGCCAGCCAGGACCGAGGGAAGCCGCCATGCGCTACGATGATTTCCGCCGCAGCGACGACATCGAGGATCGTCGCGACGATGGTGGCGGCGGCGGTGGAGGAGGCGGGTTCGGCCTCCCCATGGGCGGCGGCGGGCTCGGCATCGGCACCATCATCGTGCTCGGCCTGGTCGGCTACGCCTTCGGCATCGATCCGCGCATCCTGATCGGCGGTGCCGAGATCCTCACCGGCGGCGGCCAGGCGCCGTCCTACCAGACCGATCGCCAGTCCACCTCGGCCAAGCGCGGCGCGCCGACCGACGAGATGGGCAGCATGATCTCCGGCATCCTCGGCGAGATCGACGACCGCTGGAGCGAGATCTTCCAGGCCTCGGGCCAGTCCTTTACCGGTCCGAAGGTCGTGCTGTTCCGCAACGTCACCAATGGCGGGCGCTGCGGCCGGGCGGAGTCGGCGATGGGACCATTCTATTGTCCGCCCGACAGGACCATCTTCCTCGACACCGGTTTCTTCCGCGAGGTCGAGACGCGTTTTCGCGGGTGCTCCGGCAAGTCCGCCTGTAACTTCACCACCGCCTACATCATCGCCCATGAGGCCGGCCATCACATCCAGAACCTGCTCGGCATCATTCCGCGCGTGACGCGCCTGCAGCAGCAGGCCGGCAGCAAGGCGGAGTCGAATGCGCTCCAGGTGAAGGTCGAATTGCAGGCCGACTGCTTGTCCGGTGTCTGGGTCAATCGCGAGGCGAAGAAGCGGCCGAACTTCCTGGAGCCGGGCGACATCGACGCCGCACTCACCACGGCGAGCGCGATCGGCGACGACACGCTGCAGCGCCAGTCCACAGGCCGCGTCGTGCCCGATTCCTTCACCCACGGCTCGGCCGCGCAACGCAAACAGTGGTTCATGACCGGCTACCAGCAGGGCACCGTCCAGGCCTGCAACACGTTTGGTGGCGGACAGTAGGGGTTATCCGTCATCCTGAGGTGCTCGCCAATTGGCGAGCCTCGAAGGATGGCGAGCCCGTGGCCCATCCTTCGAGGCGCGCAACAGCGCGCACCTCAGGATGACGTCAGTGGTCTGTGAAGAAGGTGCGTTGCAATGACCTCCATCGACGAAGCAAAACAGTTCGTCCCGCTCAACATCGCGGTGCTCACCATGTCCGACACGCGCGCGCTCGCGGATGATAAATCCGGCCAGACCCTGGCCGACCGTCTCCTTGCGGCCGGCCATCATCTCGCCGCGCGCGAGATCGTCACCGACGACGTCGAGACGATCCGCGCCGTCATTCGCCGCTGGATTGCGGAGGCAGGCGTCGACGTCGTCATCACCACCGGCGGCACCGGCTTCACCGGGCGCGACGTCACGCCGGAGGCGATCGAGCCCTTGTTCGAGAAGCGCATGGACGGTTTCTCGATCGCATTCCACATGCTGAGCCACGCCAAGATCGGCACGTCGACGATCCAGAGCCGCGCCACGGCCGGCGTCGCGGGCGCAACGTACATCTTCTGCCTCCCAGGTTCGCCCGGTGCCTGCCGCGACGGCTGGGACGGCATCCTCAAAGCCCAGCTCGACTACCGCACGCGTCCCTGCAATTTCGTCGAGATCATGCCGCGGCTGGACGAGCACCTGCGCCGGACGAAGGCGCGGGGCGCGACGGTGTAGTTGGACATTCCTTCTCCCCTCATGTCCGCCGAAGCTTTAGCGAAGGCGGATGTGGGGGAAGGTGGCATAGGCGGCCTTCGGCCGCCGTTCTTAAGGAACGCCGAAGCGAAGCTTCGGCTATGGTGCCGGATGAGGGGTCTCTGTCCATTTGCACAGATGCTTGCGGAGACAACCCCTCACCCAACTGAGCTTGTGTTTACCAGCGTCGCTGCCCTCCCCCGCAAGGGGCGAGAGCACATATTATGCGCATCTCGCCCGCTGTTGAAGCGTCAGAGATCCCGCTCCCACGTTTCCCCAATCAGATCCTGCCCGAAGCTGTGATGCGGCTCGGTCTTCACGAGGTTGAAGGCTGCACTTTGATAGATGCCCCGCGCGGCGACCAGGATGCTTTGCGTCCACAGCGTCATCTTGCTGTAGCCCCTCTCGCGTGCGCCCTGGATGCATTGCTCGACCAGCGCGCGGCCGACACCGAGTCCCCGCGCTTTCTTCTCCACCTGCAACAGGCGCAGCTTGGCAATCTCGTCCGTGGCCTTGACCAGAAAGATCGAGCCGATCGGCTCGCCATCCACTTCCGCAATCCAGCAGTGCTCGCGCGCGGCGTCATAGTTCTTGATGAACTGTGCGCAGATCTCGGCGACCAGGGCCTCGTAGCTGATATCCCAGTTGTAGTCGGCCGCATAGGCGGCGGCCTGTCGGGAGATGACCCAGCCCATGTCGCCGACGCGATGGCTGCGCAGCATGAAAGCCGCGGGCTGGCTTCGATGCTCCAGCACAGCTTCGATGGTCGCCATAGCCTGCGTGAGCCGCGTTGCATCGCTGGCCGAAAGCTGAGCCAGCATTGCGGCGACTTCGTTTTGCGAGCCCAGGTTCAGCTTGGCAAAGCTCTGGCGCCCCTTGGCAGTGAGGCTGAGCTGGTATTGCCTGCGATCCGCGGGCAGGGGCCTGCGGGTGATCAGCCCCTTTTCGTCGAAGCTCTGCACGATACGGCTGAGATAGCCGGGGTCGAGGCCAAGCTCGTTGCCGATCTCCTTTGCGGCAAGGTCGTCCCGTTGTGCGAGCTCGTAGAGCACGCGGGCCTCGCTGAGCGAGAACGGGCTCTTGCCAAGGTGCTGGTCGAGCACGCCAAGCTTGCGGGTGTAGAAGCGGTTGAAGGCGCGAACCGCTGCGACGTGGTCATCGGTACCGTTAATTGACATGGCTCACCTCGATACTTGCCATTGTCAAATAATTATTTGACTTTGGCAAGTATTGAAGTGCTTCAGCCGACCATGACGATCCGGCTGCGCAGCATGATCCGCGACGAGCGGCCGAGCCGCCGGAGCAACCGCGCCTCGGAGCGGCGGGCTTGGGGCGGGTAGCCACCGATGCGGTCGTAGTGATCACGCGCGATCAAAAGTCCCTGATCGCCGAAGGGACCGACGAGCTTGCGCATCAGGGCCCAGAGGATATCGCGGAAGCCGGCATCAGCGTAGGGTGAGCGGGCATAGCGGAAGACAGCTGCACGATCCCGGCCGCTGGTCGAGACGGACTGGATAAACTGAGCGGTTTCCTCGATCCAGCCGGTTTCCAGCACGGCGCCGGCGGGGAGGAACATCAGCCAGGACGAACGGGCCTGGAGTGCGCCGGCGGCAAGCGCGGCGCCCTGCGTCGATCCTTCGAAGCCGATGAAACGGCAGCCCGCGACGTCGGCAACGCGCTCGATGACCCCATTGCGGGTGCCATCGACGAGGAGCACTTCCCGGACGATGCCTGCGGCGGCACCGGGTACCAGCGCGGCCAGAGTTGCGACCGCCGTCTGCTCGACGCCTTCGGTCGGAATGATGACGCTCAGCATGATTGAGGCTTCAGTGTCCACACTTCGGGAGAAGCGTAGCTCATTATCAGGGCGTCATAAAACATGTGGCGCTGCCGAGTGCAACTTTCCGGCCACGCTTCGGTATACGATGGTAAACCGCCGCGGCTGTCGCATCCAAATTTGTCCCGTACGGGCCACGATATCGCCAATGTGTCGGCCCCAGCCTATCCTCTCCGTATTAATCCGGAGGTTAGCCGTAATATTGCGCGGCGGGCCGGCCGTTCGCAATCCCGCAAGAGGAAGGACGCGATAGCGGACGAGCGCGAGAGCGGGAAAAACGTGCAATCACGCTGCTGACGAGGGCTTCGAATGAACGCCGGTCAACCTGCTGTTCGTAGCACCGCCGCACAATGTCGTGCGATCATCAGTTCCTCATTCGTTGGAATGACGAAGACATCGGCTGCGCTATCGTCACCGCTAATGCGCTCGCGCGCCGCATCATTCGCAGCCGCATCGATGCGCACACCGAGCCAGTCGAGACGCTCACCGATCGCTCTGCGGATTTCCCTGGCATGCTCGCCGATGCCGCCGGTGAAGACCAGGCAGTCCAGCCCGGCAAGCGTCGTCGCCATCGCCGCCACCTCCTGCGCGGCGCGGAAGGTGAAGAGCTCGACCGCCTCCCGTGCCGCAGCTTCGCTGCTCGCAAGCAGCGTCCGCATATCCGACGCGATGCAGGAGACGCCGAGCAGGCCCGATTCGTGGTAGAGCAGGTGCTGGACATCGTCGACCGACATCTTCTCGTGCTGTTGCAGATAGAGCAGCACGCCCGGGTCGATCCTGCCGCACCGCGTGCCCATCACCAGCCCGTCGAGCGGCGTCAGTCCCATCGTGGTGTCGATGCTGCGGCCGTCGCGCAAGCCGCACAGGCTCGCGCCATTGCCGAGATGCGCGATCACGGTGCGCTTGGCCACGAGCTGCGGCGCGATTCGGGCGAGCCGTCCCGCGACATATTCGAACGAGAGGCCATGAAATCCGTAGCGCCGGACTCCGCGCTCCTCATAACGTCGCGGAATGGCGAAGCGGCTGGCGGGCGGCGCAATGCCGTGGTGGAAAGCGGTGTCGAAGCAGGCAATCTGCGTCAGGTCGGGCCTGATCGCCCTGATGGCGCGGACCGGCGCCAGACACCGCGGCTGGTGCAGCGGCGCCAGCGGTGTCAACGCCTCCAGCTTTGCGGTGACATCGTCTGTCAGCTCGACCGGAGCGGAATAGTCCGGACCGCCATGGACGACGCGATGGCCGACGGCGCGCAAGCGATGGTCGCCGAAACGATCCTCGATGAAGCCGAGCATGTCGGCGAACAGATGATCGCTATCCGCATCCGATGATTCCCTCCCTTGCTGGAACAGGTCTTCGCCCGCGGGGCTCTTCACGACGAGCCGCGGCTTCGTCTCGTGCTCGTCGAGCAGGCCCTTGCAGAGCGGGGTGGGCTCGGCCGCCGAGATCTCGAACAGGCCGAATTTGATACTCGACGATCCCGAATTGAGAACGAGAACGGTGTTCAACATGGCTGCTGTCAGTCGCCTGCCTCCGCCGGCGTGTTGCCGCCGGCGCTGTTCTGCCAGACCCATTCCTGGATTTCCGGCATGTCCTCGCCGTATTCGCGCACATAGCGCGAATGCTCGATCAGCTTGTCGCGGAATTGCTGCTTCACCTGCGCCGCTTTGGTCGCGAGCCCCGGCACGCGCTCGATCGCCTCGATCGCGAGGTGATAGCGGTCGAGCTCGTTGAGCACGACCATGTCGAACGGCGTCGTCGTGGTGCCTTCCTCGGCAAAGCCGCGGACGTGCATGCCCGCGTGGTTGGTCCGATTATAGGTCAGCCGGTGGATCAGATAGGGATAGCCGTGATAGGCGAAGATCACCGGCTTGTCGCGCGTGAACAGGCCGTCGAAGTCGCGGTCGGACAAGCCGTGCGGGTGCTGCTCCCTGGGTTGCAGCGTCATGAGGTCGACGACGTTGACGACGCGGATCTTCAGCTCGGGCAGCGCCTTGCGCAGCAGGTCGACGGCGGCGAGCGTTTCCAGTGTCGGCACGTCGCCGGCGCAGGCCATCACGACATCGGGCTCGCCATTCGCGTCTTCCGTCCCGGCCCAGCTCCAGATGCCAATGCCGGCATCGCAGTGCGTGGCTGCCTCCTGCATCGACAGCCATTGCGGCGCCGGCTGCTTGCCGGCCACGATGACGTTGATGCGGTCATAGGTGCGCAGGCAGTGATCGGCGATCCACAGCAGCGTGTTGGCGTCCGGTGGGAAGTAAATGCGGACGATATCGGCCTTCTTGTTGGCGACGAGATCGACGAATCCGGGGTCCTGATGGCTGAAGCCGTTGTGGTCCTGGCGCCAGACATGCGATGTCAGCAGATAGTTGAGCGAGGCGATCGGGCGTCGCCACGGCAGATGCCGCGTCACTTTCAGCCATTTGGCATGCTGGTTGAACATGGAATCCACGATGTGGATGAACGCCTCGTAGCAGGAGAAGAAGCCGTGCCGGCCCGTGAGCAGGTAGCCCTCTAACCAGCCCTGGCAGAGATGTTCGCTCAGGACTTCCATCACGCGTCCGTTCTGGGCGAGATGCACGTCGTAAGGTTTTGTCGGTTCCATCCAGACGCGTTCGGTGGCCTCGAACACCGCATCGAGCCGGTTTGAGGCGGTTTCGTCCGGGCCCATGATGCGGAAGTTGCGGGCCTCGGCGTTGAGGCGGATGACGTCGCGCAGGAATTTGCCGAGCTCGCGGGTTGCCTCCGCCACGACGCCGCCCGGCTGAGGGACCTTGACGGCGAAGCTGCGGAAGTCCGGCAGCTTCAGCTCCTTCTTCAGAAGGCCGCCATTGGCGTGCGGATTGGCGCCCATGCGGCGATTGCCTTCGGGCGCGAGCGCCTGGAGCTCGGCAACGACCGCGCCGTTCGCGTCGAATAGCTTTTCCGGCTCGTAGCTGCGCATCCAGTCTTCGAGAATCTTCAGATGCGCCGGGTTGTCGCGGCAGTTCGCAACCGGCACCTGATGTGCACGCCAAAAACCCTCGACTTTCTTGCCGTCGACTTCCTTGGGGCCGGTCCAGCCCTTCGGGCTGCGTAGCACGATCATCGGCCAGCGCGGGCGTTCGACGCTCTTGCGGCCGTCGCGGGCGTGCTGCTGGATCGACCGGATGCTGGCGAACGCGACGTCGAGCGCGTCCGCCATGGCCTGGTGCATCAATTTCGGATCGTCGCCCTCGACGAATAGCGGCTCGTGGCCGAGCCCGCGGAAGAGATCGCGGATCTCGTCGTCGCGCATCCGGCCGAGCACGGTTGGGTTGGCAATCTTGTAACCGTTGAGATGCAGGATCGGCAGCACCGCGCCGTCATGGGCAGGATTGAGGAACTTGTTGGAGTGCCAGGACGCCGCGAGCGGGCCAGTCTCGGCCTCGCCGTCTCCGACGACACAGGCGACGATCAGGTCGGGATTGTCGAATGCCGCGCCATAGGCATGCACCAGCGCGTAACCGAGCTCACCGCCTTCGTGAATCGAGCCCGGCGTCTCCGGCGCCGCGTGACTCGGGATGCCGCCGGGGAAGGAGAATTGCCTGAACAGTTTGCGCAACCCGTCGGTATCGCGCGCGATATCGGGATAGATCTCGCTGTAGCTGCCTTCGAGATAGGTGTTGGCGACCATGCCGGGGCCGCCGTGGCCGGGACCGCACACATAGATCACGCTCAGGTCCAGCGCGCGGATGACGCGGTTGAGATGGGCATAAATGAAGTTCAAACCGGGCGTCGTGCCCCAATGGCCGAGCAAACGCGGCTTGATGTGCTCGGGCCGTAACGGCTCGCGCAGCAGCGGATTGTCCAGCAGGTAAATCTGCCCGACGGAGAGATAGTTCGCGGCGCGCCAATAGCGGTCGAGCAGATCGAGGTCGCTGCTCGCTGCGGCCAATTGTTGTTGATTTGTCATGTTCCTGCCGACCTTCACCCGGGATCGTCACCAACCGAGTTCCGGCGAGATCGATCCTTCGGCAGCATCAAACGAGATCGCCGTGACGCCACTGTTGCGTGAGGTCAAAAGCGGGCGCGCGAAGTTTGGGCAGCTCTACTGTGCATGGGGTTGTTTTCACGTTTTTGGTTTGTGTTCTTGATTTGTTCCTTCGACGTGCTATCTTGGCTTCATGAGTCCAGCATCCTCTCATGCTCTCAAGCACCCGCCGGTCACGGCGCCCTCCGAGCCGGCGGGTGCGCCTTCTGACTTCCCTGAGCTGGCGGTCGCCATCGACCGCCAGCGCAGGCGAGGCCGGGGCGCGCAGTCCAACGCCAGCGGCCGCTTTGAGGCCGAGGCGCGCGTCGCATTCGACGATGGCTGGCAGAGCCTTGAAGAACTGCCTCCGTTCAAGACCACGGTCGGGATCGACACCTCGCGCAAGGTGATCACCCGCAACGAATCTCCCGACATCGGCTTCGACCGTTCGATCAATCCCTACCGCGGCTGCGAGCACGGCTGCGTCTATTGCTTCGCGCGGCCGACGCATGCCTATCTCGGCCTGTCGCCGGGGCTCGACTTCGAGTCGAAGCTGTTCGTGAAGCCCGAGGCGCCGGCGCTGCTCGAGAAGGAGCTTGCGGCGCCGGGCTACGAGCCGCGGATGATCGCGATCGGCACCAACACCGATCCCTATCAGCCGATCGAGCGCGAGCGCAAAATCATGCGCGGCATTCTGGAGGTGCTGGAGCGCGCCGGCCATCCCGTCGGGATCGTCACCAAGTCGGCGCTGGTGACCCGCGACATCGACATTCTCGCGCGCATGGCCAAACGTAACCTCGCCAAGGTCGGCATCTCCGTGACCTCGCTCGATCCGAAGCTGGCGCGCACCATGGAGCCGCGGGCGTCCACGCCGCCGAAGCGGCTGGAGGCGCTGAAGCAGCTTTCCGAGGCCGGCATTCCGACCACCGTCATGGTCGCGCCCGTGATTCCCGCGCTGAACGATTCCGAGATCGAACGCATCCTGGATGCTGCCGCCCATGCCGGCGTCAAGGAAGCCTCCTACGTGCTGCTGCGGTTGCCACTCGAGGTGCGCGATCTCTTTCGTGAATGGCTGATGGCGAACTATCCGGACCGCTATCGCCACGTCTTCACGCTGATCCGCGACATGCGCGGCGGCCGCGACTACGACGCGAAATGGGGCGAGCGCATGAAGGGCACCGGCCCGATAGCCTGGACCATCGGTCGCCGCTTCGAGATCGCCTGCGACAGGCTGGGGCTGAACAAGCGGCGCTCCAAGCTGACGACGGATCATTTTGCCAAGCCGAAGCGGAACGGCGATCAGCTCAGCCTGTTCTGAGGGACGAAGTGGGAGAGGCGTCGCATGAGTAAGGAACTGCCAGCCCCGATCCCGCGGCTCACCGTCATCACGCTGGGCGTGAGCGACATCCGCGCCAGTATTGCCTTTTACGACGCGCTTGGTTTCTCGCGCCGGCTCAAGGTGACCGGCGAGGCCGTGGCGTTCTATGACACCGGCGGTCCGGTGCTGGCGCTATTTCCCTGGGATCAGCTCGCGGTCGACGCCAAATTGCCGGATCATCCGAGGCCATCGACGTTTCGCGGCATGACGCTCGCATGGAACTGCCGCGTGCCTGAGGAGGTGGACGCGGTGCTGGCCTTCGCCGTCAGCAAGGGCGCCGCGCTGCTGAAGGCCGCGCATGAGACCGACTACGGCGGTTATTCCGGCTATTTCGCCGATCCTGACGGCCATCCCTGGGAAGTCGTGGCCGCGCCCGGCGTCGAAGTCGGCGCGGACCGACGGGTGCATCTGGCGGAATAGGGCGGCTGACTTGAATAACGGGAATTGTCCGAGGTTCCCGGTTGCGCAGGTCATGCCGCTTGCGCACGATCCCGGCCATGATTCGGGATCAATCCGCCAAGAAGCCGGCCAAAGGCGCGCCCAAGAAGGCTGCGCCTGAGAACAAGAAGGCAGCGCCTAAGAACGAGAAGGCTGCGCCCAAAAAAATCGCCAAGGCGCTGGCCGGCAGCAAGAGCGCCATCATCGTCGCCCCAAGCTTCCGCCGCGAGCGCGCGCTGATCAAGCGCGGCGTCTGGCCGGTGGCGGGCTGCGATGAGGCCGGCCGCGGGCCGCTGGCCGGTCCGGTGGTGGCGGCGGCGGTGATTCTCGATCCCGACCGCATTCCGCGCGGCATCGACGATTCCAAGCGCCTGACCGCCGAGGAGCGCGAAAGGCTGTTCGACAAGATCTGCGCCACCGCCCAGGTCTCGGTGGCCGTCGCCTCGCGCGCCCGCATCGACCGCGACAACATCCTGCGTGCCTCGCTGTGGGCGCTGAAGCGCGCCGTCGTGGCGTTGCCCCAGCAGCCCCGGCACGTCTTCGTCGACGGCCGCGACCGGCTCGACACGGCATGCGATTGCGAGGCCGTGATCGGCGGCGACGGCATCGTCCTGTCGATCGCAGCGGCCTCGATCGTCGCCAAGGTGACGCGGGACCGCCTGATGTGCGCGCTGGCTCAGGACTGCCCCGGGTACGGTTTCGAGCAGCATAAGGGCTACGCCGTGCCCGAGCACCTCGATGCACTCAACCGCCTCGGCCCCACCGTCCACCACCGCAGCTTCTTCGCCCCCGTCGCCGCCGCACGCGCCAAGCACATGCCCTGGACGGTCGAGCCGGCGCAGGATCTGTTTGCGGTGACCGAGATCGAGCTGCAGGTGGACACGAGCTCGGAAATCGACGTGTCGGCAAATCTCTAGACGAGACTCGGTTGCCACGACGCGTCGCGCCCTCTATCAAAATAGTCGTGAGCGAATAGGGCCGGCTTCACGGGTTGGCTGCATCTTTCGGACGTTGCATGCGGTTTACCTCCCTGGTCATCGAGCTCATTCGCGCGCGGCCGCGGCTGATCGTCTGGATCGCCGTGCTGCTCCAGGCCGCGATGTGGCTGTTCGTGGCGCTGGTGTTTTATCGCAACCCGCCCGGCAGCCTCGCGACTCTGCTGGCCTTCGGCCGCGAATACCAGGTCGGCACTGATTTGGGCCCGCCCTTGCCGGTCTGGCTCGCCGACATCGCCTATCGCGCTGCCGGCGGCCACGTGTTCGGCGTCTACGTCCTGGCGGAGCTCTGTGGGGTCGCGACCTTCATCGCGCTCTATCATCTGTCCCGCGCGGTGGTCGGCGCCCAGCAGGCAGTGCTGGCCGTGCTGCTGACCATGACGCTGCTGGCCTTCTCCTCGCCCGTACTCGACTTCGGCCCGCTGGTGCTCGCGCGGCCGCTCTGGGCACTGCTGCTGCTGCATTCCTGGCAGATCATCGGGCAGCGCCGCGGCAACGCCTGGTTTGCGTGGTCGATCGAGGCGGGCCTCCTGCTGCTGACGACGCCGGCTGCGATCTTCCTGCTGCTGCTGATCGTCGTCTTCGCGCTCGCAACCGCGGACGGCCGCCCCACGCTGCGCGCATTCGACCCGCTGTTTGCGCTTGTGGTGGTCGCCGTGCTGGCATTGCCCTATGCCGTCTGGCTGATGCGCGCCGAGGCGTTTGTCCTGCCGGCCTTGCCTGCGGTCAGCGAGCTCAATGCCCGCGCACTTCACGCGGCCTGGCTGCTCGGGGGGCTCCTGCTCGGTGCGGCGGCGATCCCGGCGCTGACCGTGCTCAACACCGGCCTGTTCGTTCCCAAGAACGAGGAGGCGCCGATTATCTACCGCCCGCCGGTCGAGCCGCTCGCGCGCAATTTCGTCTATTTCTTCGCGCTGGCGCCGGCGCTCGGCGCGGTGCTGATCTCGGGCCTGCTGGGCCTCGACGCCGTCGTCGGCGGCGCCGGCGTCGTGCTGGTGTTGTCGGGGCTCGCCGTGGTCGTGGGGGCCGGCGATCTCATCGCGATGCGCCGCGCGAGGATGCTGCGGATGGTCTGGGCGGCCGCCGTCATTGCGCCCGCAATCGGCGTCGCGCTCGCCGTCCTGTTGCTGCCGTGGACCGGTGCCAACGAGATCGCGACCTCGATGCCGGCGCGCGCGATTTCGGACTTCTTCGACGAGAGCTTTGCCCGCCGCACCAATCATCGCCTGCGCGCGGTGGCCGGCGAGACCCAGCTTGCGAGCCTGATCACGCTGCATTCCGGCCGGCCGCATCTGTTCATCGATGCCCAGCCTTCACGCACGCCGTGGATCAATCAGGCCAAATTCAACGAGACCGGCGGCGTCGTGGTCTGGCGTGCCTCCGACACCGCGGGCACCCCGCCGCCGGACATTCTCGCGCGCTTCCCGGGTATCGTGCCGGAAGTGCCGCGCGCCTTCGAATGGCTGGTGACCGGCCGTCAGCAACTGCTGCGCATCGGCTGGGCCATCGTGCGGCCGAAGGGGACTTAGTCGCTCGCTCTTTCCGTCGTCATTGCGAGGAGCCCTTGCGACGAAGCAAGCCAGAGTCCCTCCGCGGAAAGATTCTGGATTGCTTCGCTGCGCTCGCAATGACGGGGAGAGGTCGTACGCCTCCTCACGCGCCCGCCAGCACCTTCGCGATCGCGCGCAGATCCTGCCAGGCGAGCCGCTTGTACGACGGCGAGCGCAACAGATAGGCGGGGTGGAAGGTCGGCAGCGCGCGAATGGTGCGCCCGCCCGTCTCGTAATCGAACCAGCGGCCGCGGGTACGCATGATGCCTTCGCGGGTCGACAGCAGCGTCTGCGTCGAGGGATTGCCGAGCGTCACCAGCACATCCGGATTCACCAGCTCGATCTGGCGCTGGATGAAGGGCAGGCAGATTTGCGTCTCCTGCGGCGTCGGCGTGCGGTTGCCGGGCGGCCGCCAGGGAATCACGTTGGCGATGTAGGCGGTGGTGCGGTTGAGGCCTATGGCTCCGATCATCAAGTCGAGCAGCTTGCCGCTGCGCCCGACGAAGGGCAGCCCCTCGATGTCCTCGTCGCGGCCCGGTGCCTCGCCGACGAACATGATGCGCGCCTGCGGATTACCGTCGGCGAAAACCAACCGCGTCGCCGTGTGCTTCAGCGCGCAGCCGTCAAAGCTTTGCATCAACTCGCGCAGCGCCTCCAAGGTCGGCGCGGTGCGTGCGGCCTCGCGCGCCGAGGCGATCGCGATGTCGGGCGCGGGGGCCGCCTCGCCGCGCAACACTGCCGGCGCGGCGGCCGGCCGTGGGGCCTCGACCGGAGGTGGCGCGCGCGGGGCCGGAGGTGGAACATCCAATTCCGCCAGGCGGTCGATCGGTTCCTCCGCGAGCGTGCAATCGACTCCTGCCTCCAGATAGAAGGCGAGAAGCTCTCGGACCGTGGGTGCGGGTTCTGGGATCATCGGAAAGTCTGACTATTAGTCCAGTTTGGGGCGCCTTGCACCCCGGCGAAACGCATTTCCGAGGTTGTCCTACCCGGAAAAATCGGAAACAAGAGGGCGCAATCGACCAAGGACCGTCTCAAGGGCTGAGATCAGATGAGCACCGAAGAACTTCCCGCGCGCGAATCCATGGAATTCGACGTCGTCATCGTCGGCGCAGGCCCCTCGGGCCTGGCTGCGGCGATCCGGCTGAAGCAGATCAATGCCGATCTCAACGTCGTCGTGGTGGAGAAGGGCTCCGAGGTCGGTGCGCATATTCTCTCCGGCGCCGTGATCGACCCGGCCGGGCTCGACAAGCTGATGCCGGACTGGCGCGAGGATTCCGATTGTCCTCTGAAGACCCAGGTGAAGGACGACCGCTTCTACTGGATGACGGGCGGCGGCGCGATTAGGCTGCCTAACTTCATCATGCCGCCGCTGATGGACAATCATCACTGCTATATCGGCTCGCTTGGCAATGTCTGCCGCTGGCTGGCGCGCAAAGCGGAAGCGCTAGGCGTCGAGATCTATCCGGGCTTTGCCGCCGCCGAAGTGCTCTATGACGAGCAGGGCGCGGTGAAGGGCATCGCCACCGGCGACATGGGCATCGGCCGGGACGGTAAGCCCAAGGACTCCTTTACCCGTGGCATGGAATTGCTCGGCATGTACACGCTGTTCGCGGAAGGCGCGCGCGGCAGCCTGACCAAACAGCTCATCGCGAAGTTCGCGCTGGATACCAAGAGCGAGCCGGCGAAATTCGGCATCGGGCTCAAGGAAGTCTGGCAGATCGATCCCGCCAAGCACCAGAAGGGCATGATCCAGCATTCGTTTGGCTGGCCGCTCGATCTGAAGACCGGCGGTGGCTCGTTCCTCTATCACTACGACGACAACCTCGTTGCCGTCGGCTTCGTCGTGCATCTCAACTACGACGACCCGTATCTGTCACCGTTCGACGAGTTCCAGCGTTTCAAGACCCATCCGTCAATCCGCTCCACCTTCGAAGGTGCCAAGCGGCTCGCCTATGGCGCGCGCGCCATCACCGAGGGCGGCTATCAGTCGGTCCCGAAACTCAGCTTCCCCGGCGGCGCCCTGATCGGCTGCGCGGCCGGCTTCGTCAACGTTCCCCGGATCAAGGGCGTGCACAACGCGATGGGCACGGGCATGCTCGCCGCCGAGCACGTTGCGTCCGCCATTGCCGCCGATCGCGCCAATGACGAGATCGTCGACTACGAGAACGCTTGGCGCTCCTCCTCGGTCGGCAAGGATTTGTTCCTGGTCCGCAACGTCAAGCCGTTGTGGTCGAAGTTCGGCACGGTGCTCGGCGTTGCGCTCGGCGGCTTCGACATGTGGTGCAACACGCTCTTCGGCGGCTCACTGTTCGGCACCCAGTCGCACGCGAAGCCCGATCGCGCGACGCTCGATCCGGCCAAGACCCACGCGCCGAGAACCTACCCGAAGCCGGACGGCAAGATTTCCTTCGACAAGCTCTCGTCGGTGTTCCTGTCCAATACCAATCATGAGGAGGACCAGCCGGTCCATCTCAAGGTCACGGACATGAACCTCCAAAAGACCTCCGAGCATGACGTGTTTGCAGGTCCGTCGAATCGCTATTGCCCGGCCGGCGTCTATGAGTGGATCGAGGAAGGATCGGGTCCGCGCTTCCAGATCAACGCCCAGAACTGCGTCCACTGCAAAACCTGCGACGTGAAGGACCCCAACGGCAATATCACCTGGGTTCCCCCGGAGGGCGGCGGCGGTCCGAACTACGAGGCGATGTAGGCGGGGTCAGCAAGCCGCAATCCAGGTTACCAAGGCCCAAGGCGACCAATATTGCGTGACCTTGGCCCTGCGACGCACGTTCGCGTGAGAACCCGGCCGCGGTCCCGCTCCGTGGTCACGATAAGGCCATACTGGCGGCGTCTTGGGGCGCTCTTGACCGGTCACTTGGCCGATTTGGGGCGTGCGGAGGGGATCGCCCGGCCCGAATCCTTGCGGTGAAGCGCCAAAAGCGGCATTGTTGGCCCGACGGTTCCGGGTCCCCATGCCACCGGCCGCGTTCGCATGCGATACGGCCTTCTTCAGACCCAGGCACTACCAACTCAAGGCGAGCCCTGATGTTTTCAAATCGTTTCAACCGCTGGACTGTTGCCGCCATCGCCCTCATGGGCACAGCGATCGCGACGGTCCCCGGCAGGGTCCTGGCGCAGACGCCGGATCATCCGTCCGACACGGCGGCGCAGTTTCCGACCCGAAACGATCTGAAGGCGCTGACCACTTCCGGCAGCTATCTCGCCGCCCGCCACGCCAGCGTCGAGCGCGATGCGGCCTCCGCCGCCGCGTTCTATCGCTCGGCCCTGCGCACCGATCCCAAGAACAACGAGCTGCTCGACCGGGCCTTCATCTCCTCGGTTGCCGACGGTGACATCGACGAGGCCGTCAAGCTCGCCGAGCGCATCCTGACCATCGACAAGACCAACCGCGTTGCGCGCCTCGTCGTCGGGGTGCACGATCTCAAGTTCAAGAAGTATGCGACGGCGCAGACCAACATCAACCAGTCGATCCGCGGTCCGATCACCGATCTTGTCGCCACGCTGCTGTCGGGCTGGGCCGCCTATGGTGCGGGCGATGCCAAGGGCGGTGTCGCCACCATCGACAAGCTGGCCGGTCCGGAATGGTATCCGCTGTTCAAGGATCTCCATGCCGGCATGATCCTCGAGCTCGCCGGCAAGGAGAAGGACGCTGGCACTCGGTTCGAGCGTGCCTACAAGCTCGACGATTCCATGTTGCGTGTCACCGAGGCCTATGCGCGCTGGCTGTCGCGTAACAAGGACTCGGCCGCCGCGACCACGGTCTACCAGGCTTTCGATAAGAAGCTCGCCCGCCATCCGCTGATCGTGGAAGGATTGCGCGACACCAAGGCCGGCAAGAAGATGCCGCCGCTGGTCGATAGCGCGCAAGCCGGCGCCGCCGAAGCGCTCTACGGCATCGGCGCCACACTGACCCGCCGCGGCGGCGAGGATCTGGCGCTGGTCTATCTCCAGCTCTCACTCTACCTCCAGCCCACCCATCCCCTGGCGCTGCTCTCGCTCGCCGATCTCTATGAATCGGTGAAGCGGCCGCAGATGGCGATCAAGGTCTACGAGCGCGTGCCGGCGTCCTCGCCGCTCAAGCGCAACGCCCAGATTCAGCTCGCCATCGATCTGGATTCCGCCGACCGCACCGACGAGGCGATCAAGATCCTCAAGGGCGTCACCACTGAGGATTCCAAGGATCTCGAAGCCATCATGGCGCTCGGCAACATCGAGCGCGGCCGCAAGAAGTTTGGCGAATGCGGCGCGACCTATTCGCAAGGCGTCGACGTGCTGCCGGCCGGCAACGACAAGGCCAACAGCGTCTGGTATTATTATCGCGGCATCTGCGAGGAGCGCTCCAAGCAGTGGGGCAAGGCCGAAGCCGACATGAAGAAGGCGCTCGAGCTGCAGCCCGACCAGCCCCACGTCCTCAACTATCTCGGCTATTCCTGGATCGACCAGGGCATCAATCTCGACGAAGGCATGAAGATGATCAAGCGGGCGGTCGAGCAGCGCCCGGATGACGGCTACATCGTCGACTCCCTTGGCTGGGCCTATTACCGCATCGGCAATTACGAGGACGCGGTGAAGAACCTCGAGCGCGCCATCGACCTCAAGCCTGAGGATCCCACCATCAACGATCACCTCGGCGACGCCTATTGGCGTGTCGGCCGCACGCTGGAAGCCAAGTTCCAGTGGGCGCACGCCCGCGATCTCAAGCCCGAAGCGGATGAGCTTCCGAAGATCGAGGCCAAGATTGCAAACGGAATGACCGACGACAATTCGAACTCCTCGGCTGCGCAGGCGGAGAAGGAGAAGAAGAAGGACGACGGCAAGGGCGGCTGAGCGAGTTGAAGTTGGGGGCGTGTCGTCTATGCCGGCGTTGATTGAAGAAGGGCGCGCGAAGGTCAATCTGAGCCTTCGCGTGGTCGGCCGTCGTGCCGACGGCTATCATGATCTCGAAAGCGTGGTCGCTTTTGCCGACTGCGCCGACCGGCTCACGCTGGAGCCCGGCGGCGAGCTGAAGCTCACCACGACGGGGCCGCTCGCGGCGGCCTGCGGCGATATGGCCGACAATCTCGTGTTCAAGGCGGCCAAGCTCCTGGCCGAAGCCGTCCCGAACCTGAAGCTGGGCGCCTTCGCGCTCGACAAGGTGCTCCCGGTCGCCGCCGGCATCGGCGGCGGCTCGGCCGACGCCGCGGCGGCGCTGCGGTTGCTGGCGCGTCTCAACGATCTGTCGCTCGACGACGCCCGCCTCCAGAAGGTTGCGCTTGCGACCGGTGCCGACGTGCCGGTGTGTCTGTTCTCGCGCGCCTGTGACATGACCGGTGTCGGCGAACAGCTGCTGCCGCTGGCGTTGCCGAGCATGCCCTGCGTGATGGTCAATCCGCGCGTGCCGGTCGCGACCAAGGATGTGTTTCAGGCGCTGGGCCTGCGCAGCGGCGAACTCCTGGTCGGCGCCACGTCCGTCTTCGACGGTCCGGCCTGGCCGGGCGAGGGCGCCTCCATTGCCGATTGGGTCGACACGCTCGAGACCGTCGCCAACGATCTCGAAGCCCCCGCGATGCGCATCGAGCCTGTCATCGGCGACGTGCTGGAAGCCTTGCGTGGCTCCGCCGGCGTCAAGCTCGCCCGCATGTCCGGCTCGGGTGCGACGTGTTTTGCGATCTATGGCGCATTTGCCGAGGCGCATGCCGCCGCCGAGAAGATCCGCAGGGATCATTCGGGTTGGTGGGTGCACGCGGGGACGCTGAGCTAGGCCAGCCCGAGAAACCGCCGGATCTCGCCCAACACCTCTTGCGGCTTGTCATGTTGCAGCCAGTGTCCGGCGCCGGCGATGGTCTCGACACGCGCCTGCGGAAAGTAGCGCTCCAGGCCCGCGGCCCTCGCGCCAGCCAGAAAGCTTTCGCCGGCATTCAAGAGCAGCGTCGGACAGGTGATGCGCGACCACAGCGCGATGTGATCGTCCGGCCAGAGCCGGTGCGGCGCAGAGGCGCGCTGGTAGGGATCGAACTTCCAGCTATAGGTGCCGTCCTCGTTCTGCCGCGCGCCGTGGGTGGCGAGATGCAGCGCAAGGTCGCGGGACAGCCGCTTGTTGTGAAGGACCATCTGCGCCGCGGCGTCTTCGAGGGTCGAATAGCGGCGCGGTGCGCGGTCGTGCAGCTTGTCGAGCTGACCGACCCATTTGCCGATCCGCTCGTGTACCGGCGGCTTTGGTGTATCCGGCAACATCGTCACGCCGTCGAGCACGACCAGCTTCGAGACCTGTTCGGGGAATGCCCCTGTAAAGATCAGGCAGACCATGCCGCCCATGGAATGGCCGATGAGAGTGACTTGAGGGGCCGCGACGGCACGGACGAGCTGGGCGAGATCGTACACATACTCCGTCAGCGCGTAGCTGCCGCCTTTGGTCCAGTCGGAATCGCCGTGCCCGCGCAGGTCGGGTGCGAGCACGTGAAAATGCGGCTGCAGCGACCGGGCGATGACGTCCCAGCTCCGGCAGTGATCGCGCCCGCCATGGACCAGGATGGCGACGGGCGCGCCATCGTTGCCCCAGTCGGCATAGTGCAGCCGCAGGCCGTGAGACTCGTAGATGCGGCTTTGCGGGGCGAGCATGGTGGCGCTATCCATTCACCGGCCGCCGCGCCAGCGCCAGCGACAGCCCGAGCCCTGCGATGAAGACGCCGGAACCCTGGGTGAGACGCCGCATCAGCTGCGGCCTTCCGATCAACTGCGTGCGTGTCGCGGAGGCCATCAGCACCACCACGATGTCGGCGAGCGTGTTCAGCGTCACCGAAATCGCACCCAGCATGATGAATTGCAGCGTCGGGTTCGATCCCGCCGGGTCGAGGAACTGCGGAATGAAGGCGAGAAAGAAGGCGGCGGTCTTCGGGTTCAGCGCCTCGACCAGCACGCCGTCGCGAAAGGCTTGCTTGTCGCCGATGGGCTCGCTGTCGAATGACAGCGCGCGGCTGGCGCCGCGAAAAGTCCTGATGCCGAGCCAGACCAGATAGAGCGCGCCGACAAATTTCACGGCGGCAAACAGCTCGGCGCTGGCAAGGATGATCGCAGAGATGCCGAGGCTGCCTGCGATCACATGAACCAGCCCGCCGAGCGCGGTGCCCGCGGTCGATGCAAAACCGCTGGCGCGCCCTTCCGACAGGGTCCGTGCCGCCACGTAGAAAATGCCGGGGCCGGGAACGGCGGCGATGAGACAAGCTGCGGCCAGGAACAGCCAGAAATTCGTGTTGATCATCCTGCTTTGGTAGCGATGCTTGCCGCGATTGCAAGGCCCGTCGTTTGCAAGGCCCGTCGTTCAGCCCATCCGGCGGAAGATCACGCTGGCATTCACTCCGCCGAAGCCGAACCCGTTCGAGATCGCGTGCTGCATCGGCATCGGGCGCGCCACACCGGCGACGATGTCGATGCCGTCCGCGCCCGGATCAGGGTTCTCGAGGTTGAGGGTCGGCGGCGCGATCTGGTCGTGCAGGGCGAGCACGGTGAAGATGGCCTCGAGCCCTCCGGCGGCGCCGAGCAGATGGCCGGTGGCCGATTTGGTCGCGCTCACGGCGATGCCGCGGTGACGACCGAACAGCGCGGCAATCGCGCCAAGCTCGCTCTCGTCGCCGGCCGGTGTTGACGTTGCATGCGCGTTCAGATGCTGCAAATCGGCAGGCGCAAGCTTGGCCTGCCGGAGCGCGATCTCCATGGCGCGCCGGGCGCCGTCGCCGTCAGGCGGACCCGATGTCATGTGATAGGCGTCGGCAGTCGTGCCGTATCCGACGATCTCCGCGATCGGCGTCGCGCCGCGCGCCAATGCATGCTCCAGCTCCTCGATCACCAGGATGCCGGCGCCTTCGCCCATGACAAAACCGTCGCGGTCGCGATCGAACGGGCGCGAGGCGCGCGCGTCATTGAACCCGCTCGATAGTGCGCGGGCCGCGGCAAAGCCGCCGAGGCTGACGATGTCGATGCAGGCTTCCGCACCGCCGCAGATCGCCACATCAGCCTCGCCCGCGCGGATCATGCGCGCGGCATCGCCGATCGCCTGAACGCCGGCGGCGCACGCCGTGACCGGTGTGCCCAGCGCTCCCTTGTAGCCGTATTTGATCGAGACGTGGCCGGCCGCGAGATTGGCGAGGAAGGAGGGGATCGTGAACGGCGACAGCCGGCGCGGGCCGCGTTGTTCGGTGATGCGCACCGCTTCCGCCATCGCCGGAAAGCCGCCGACGCCGGAGGCGATGATCGTCGCAGTCCTCTCCAAAGCCGCAGCGTCCTGCGGCGTCCAGCCGGCCTGCGCAACCGCCTCTGCGGTGGCGAGCAGCGCGAACAGGATGAAGCGGTCCATCTTGCGCTGGTCTTTCGGCGCGGCGGCCTGCGCGGGATCGAAGCCGCCGTCCACGTCATCGGCCTTGTCGGGCACGAGGCCGGCAATGCGTGCGGGCAGCGCCTGCGACCATTCCGGCAGCGGGCGCAGCCCGCTTTGACCGGCCAGCAGCCGGCGCCAGGACAGCTCGACACCGCAGCCAAGCGGCGACACCGCGCCTATTCCCGTCACGACGATACGACGCATGTCAGTCTCCAGCCGGCGCGACGGCCGGGTTCATGGCTTTGAGCGAGGTCAGCCGTTTGCGCATGACACGGCTGGCGCGGGGACCGGCGATGATGACCGCATTGGTGAGCGTGATCGGCTGCATGTCGGCGGCATCGACCACGACCGGATTGAATGGACGACGATCGTGCCGGTTCGCGAGCAGGATCGCTTCGCCCTTCGGTGCGAGATGCTTGTTGCCCCAGGCGAGCAGGGTTGCGACCACGGGGAAGAAGTCCCGCGCCTTGTCCGTCAGCACATATTCATAGCGCGGCGGCCGTTCATTGTAGCGGCGGCGGACGAACATGCCGCTTTCGGTGAGATGGGCCAACCGTCGCGACAGGATGTTCGGCGCGATCCCGAGGCTTTGCGAAAAATCGTCGAACTTCGTTGCGCCCTGGAAGGCATCCCGCAGGATCAAAATGCTCCACCATTCGCCGACCGTCTCCACGGCGCGGCCGACGGGACATTCCTGGATGGAGGCGGATTTGGGCTGCATGGTTCGAAAGTAGGGATGTAACTTTCAAAATGCAAGTGACAAGGGCAACTTCCCCGCACGGGAGGACGAGGTGCGGGACTGCAAAACTATCTCTGCGATCCGGATGCGAGTTGGCGAGCGACGCCTGCGCTCCTTGCTCCGTCATTGCGAGCGGAGCGAAGCAATCCAGAGTCCCTCTGCGAAAAGATTCCAGATTGCTTCGCTGCGTTCGCAGTGACGCTGTTGATGCAGTGGTGGCGCTACCTCAACGATGTCGTCCGGGCGAAGGCCGGGACCCATAGCCACGACTGTTGTTGTGGTGCACGATCGTTGCCACAGACGCTAAGACAACGCTGATCGGGGTAATGGGTCCCGGCCTTCGCCGGGACGACACTGAGGGTGTGGCTACCAGCAAGCGCTAAGGATGCAAGTAGCTAATGCGACCGTGCCAGACAGAACGCCACGACCTGCTCCAGCGCGCTCTTCATCGGCGAGGACGGGAATAGCGCCAGCGCGTCCACCGCCATGGCGCCGTAGTGCTGGGCACGGCTGCGCGTGTCTTCGAGCGCACGATGCTTGTTCATCAACCCGATGGCGTGGTCGAGGTCGGTGTCGCCGATCTCGCCGCGCTCGAGCGCGCGGATCCAGAAGGCGCGCTCGGTGTCGTTGCCGCGGCGGAAGGCGAGCACGACGGGCAGCGTGATCTTGCCCTCGCGGAAATCGTCGCCGGTATTCTTGCCGAGCTTGGCGCTCTTTCCGCCATAGTCGAGCACGTCGTCGACGAGCTGGAAGGCGATGCCGAGATTCATGCCGACCGAGCGACAGGCGGTCTGCTCCGCCTTCGGGCGATTGGCGATCACGGGTCCGACCTCGCAGGCGGCCGCGAACAGCTCGGCGGTCTTGCCGCGGATCACGGCGAGATATTCGTCCTCGGTGGTCGCGGTGTTCTTGGCGGCGGCAAGCTGCATCACCTCGCCCTCGGCGATGGTGGCGGCGGCCGCGGAGAGAATGTCGAGCGCGCGGAGCGAGCCGACCTCGACCATCATGCGGAAGGCCTGGCCGAGCAGGAAGTCACCGACCAGCACGCTCGCCTCATTGCCCCAGAGCATGCGTGCCGACAGCTTGCCACGGCGCATCTCGCTTTCGTCGACGACGTCGTCATGGAGCAGGGTGGCGGTATGCATGAACTCGACGCTGGCGGCGAGCTTGATATGGCCGTCGCCGGTGTAGCCGGCGAGGTTGGCCATGGCCAGCGTCAGCATCGGCCGCAGGCGCTTGCCCCCGGAGGAGATCAAATGGTTGGCGACCTCCGGGATCATGGTCACGTCCGAACCGGTCCGCGACAGGATCGTGGCGTTGACGCGCTCCATGTCACCGGCGACAAGGGCAACCAGCTCTTCGATCGACGCGCCGGGAGTTTCGAAAGGTACGATGACGGCCACGCCGGTCTCCAATATTTGCCCCGGAAGGGCTATTCTGATGGAAAGACAATAGAAACTGGACGGGGATGCGGCAAGGGCCGTGGAACCATTGACATTTGGTGCTTAATCCCCTTCAGGCAGGAGGCCTGTGTTTTGCGAGAACTGGTTCGGACCAACGATATGGTGCTGGTGTCGGCGATCGGCGCGCTGCTCGACGGCGCCAACATCCATCATCTGGTACTGGACCAGAACATGAGCATCATCGAGGGCTCGCTTGGCATTTTGCCGCGGCGGATCCTGGTCCATGAGGACGACGCCCTCGAAGCCCGGCAGCTTCTGACCGAGGCCGGCCTCAGCCACGAACTGCGCGGCGATGAGTGAAGCACTGGCAGACCTCACCGAGGACGCCTTTCTCGGCGGGCAATTGCGGCTGAAGCAGAAGCGGTCCGGCCATCGCGCGGGGCACGACGCCATTCTGCTCGCGGCGGCGACGGAGGCGAGGGCGGGCGACCGCGTCGTCGATCTCGGCGCCGGCATTGGCACGGCCGGGCTTGCGTTGGCGCGGCGCGTTGCCGGGATCAGGCTCGGCCTGGTCGAGATCGATCCCGAGCTGGCGGAGCTTGCGCGCGCCAATGCGGCAGCGAATGCGATTGCCGCCGAGACGATCGTGCTCGACGTCACCGCGGACGCGCAGGCCTTCGCGGCCAGCGGGCTCGTGCCGGACAGCGTCGACGTGGTGCTGATGAACCCGCCCTTCAACGATCCCGCTCGCCATCGCGGCTCGCCCGATCAGGCGCGCCAGATCGCGCATGTGGCGACGGATGAGACGCTGAATGCCTGGGTGCACGCGGCGCGGCGCATCCTCCGCTCGAATGGCGCGCTGACATTGATTTGGCGCGCAGATGGGATCGCGGAGGTTTTGGCGGGACTGTCTCGCGGCTTCGGCAGTCTCGCGATTCTGCCGGTTCACGCTGAAGCCGAGCGGCCCGCGATCCGCGTGCTGGTGCGCGCGGTCAAGGGCGGGAGGGCCCCGGCACGATTGTTGCCGGGCCTCGTGCTCAACGAGGAATCACGCGTGCCTAAAAAAGAGGTGATGGATATTCTGGAGGGAAGGGCGGCTCTACCCCTGGTGGAGCCGTGCTGAGCTATTGCGGAAGCGATTCCGACTGCTGCTCTTGCGGAGTCGTCAGGCGGATCGCCATGAACAGCGCACCGATCAGCAGCATCAGCAGATAGATTTTCATGGTGTTCTCCGCTGGCCCATTGCAGCCTCTCAACGGGGGTTCTGCAAAACACGTTCCGGGCCCTTCCAATGACAGTCGCGTGATAAGAAATAGTTAATCAGAGGTAACGGCATGGCCGAACAATTGAACGATCGTGAGAGTTCCGGCCTGGCCGACAAGCTCATGCAATATCTGCCGGCGCGCTTCCGTCCCGGAACGGCCGTGGTGCCGGTGGTGCGGCTGTCCGGTGTGATCGGTGCAGTGACGCCGCTGCGCCCGGGCATGACGCTCGCGACCGTTTCGCGGGTGCTGGAGCGGGCGTTTTCGACGCGCAACGCCAAGGCGGTGGCGCTGGTGATCAATTCGCCCGGCGGCTCGCCGGTGCAGTCGCGCCAGATCTACCTGCGCATCAAGCAGCTCGCGGCGGAGAAGAAGCTGCCGGTGCTGGTGTTCGTCGAGGACGTCGCGGCCTCCGGCGGCTACATGATCGCCTGCGCCGGCGACGAGATCATCTGCGATCCGTCCTCGATCCTCGGTTCGATCGGCGTGGTCGGCGGCAGCTTTGGTTTCCAGGAGGCGATCAAGCGGCTCGGCATCGAGCGGCGCCTCTACACCGCCGGCGCGCACAAGGCGATGCTCGACCCGTTTCTCCCTGAAAACCCCGACGACGTCGCCAAGCTGAAGGCGCTCCAGCGCGAGATCCACCAGATATTCATCGCGCTGGTGAAGGAAAGCCGCGGCGCGCGGTTGAAGGGCTCCGACGACACCCTGTTCACGGGCGAATACTGGGCCGGCGAGAGTTCGATCGCGCTAGGGCTCGCCGACAGCATCGGCGATCTCCGCTCAACTCTTCGTGCCCGCTTTGGCGAGAAGGTTCTCACCCCCGTGATTGCCCAGCCGACCGGTCTGCTCTCCGGCCTTTTGGGTCGGAAATCGCCCGGCGCGGGGCAGCTTTCGGCCATGGAATCAATGGCCAGCCTGCCGGACGAGCTGATCTCCGCGGTCGAGACGCGGTCGATTTGGGCGAAATTCGGATTCTAGACGGAGCCCTGCCGCGCCATTTGGCCCCAAGGAGACTTGAAGCCGTGCCAATTGCGGCGCGGCCCGGTCTGCGCAAGAATGCGCGTGGGGGCTGAGCATTGTGAACAAGGAACGACCGATGCCGCCGTTCGTCGCATTCGCGGGCGTCCTGGGCGGGCTTGCCGTGGTCCGCTGGGCCTACAAGACCGCTGTCAGGATCAACCAGGAGCTGGAGGAGATGCGCCTCTCGCGCGTCGCCGAGGCCGCCCATAGGGGGGCCGTCCAGACGCTAAAACAGGATCCCGTGACCGGAGCCTATCGCCCGGGTTAGCTGCTGCGCTCGTCATGGCCGGGCTTGTCCCGGCCATCCACGCCTTACCGACGCACGAAGAACGTGGATGCCCGGGCATGACGGGATTGGCCCCCTTTGCCTTGATTCCCACCCCTGCCGTCGATACGGTCCCGCGCGATTCAACCCCCCGCGAGAGCCCGATCTGACGATGGACGCCTCCTTGCCCGCCCATATGCGCCCGGAACGCTCGTTCCAGGGCTTCATCCTCGCGCTCCAGCGGTTCTGGGCCGAGCAGGGCTGCGTGATCCTGCAGCCCTACGACATGGAAATGGGTGCGGGTACCTTCCATCCGGCGACCACGCTGCGCGCACTCGGGCCAAAGCCCTGGAATGCGGCCTATGTGCAGCCCTCGCGCCGGCCCAAGGACGGCCGCTACGGCGAGAATCCGAACCGGATGCAGCACTACTACCAGTTCCAGGTGATCATGAAGCCGTCGCCACCGAACCTTCAGGAGCTGTATCTGAAGTCGCTCGCCGCGATCGGCATCGATTCCGCCGTGCACGACATTCGCTTCGTCGAGGACGACTGGGAGAGCCCGACGCTGGGTGCCTGGGGCCTCGGCTGGGAGTGCTGGTGCGACGGCATGGAAGTCAGCCAATTCACCTATTTCCAGCAGGTTGCGGGTGTCGAATGCGCGCCGGTCGCGGGCGAGCTCACCTACGGGCTCGAGCGCCTCGCCATGTATGTGCAGGGCGTCGATCGCGTCTACGACCTCAACTTCAACGGCCGCGACGGTGACGCCAAGGTCACCTATGGCGATGTCTTCCTCCAGGCCGAGCGGGAATATTCGAAGCACAATTTTGAGATCGCCGACACCGCGATGCTGTTCGAGCAGTTCAAGATGGCCGAAGCGGCTTGCAGGAAATATCTCGAGGCCGGTTGGAAAGATGGCAAGCGCGAGGCGCATTTGATGTCGCTGCCGGCCTATGACCAATGCATCAAGGCGAGCCACGTGTTCAACCTGCTCGACGCGCGCGGCGTGATCTCGGTGACGGAGCGGCAGAGCTACATTCTTCGCGTGCGCGAATTGGCAAAGGCTTGCGGCGAGGCCTGGATACATACTGAAGCGGGCGGAGCGGCCTGATGCCCGATCTTTTGCTTGAACTTTTCTCCGAAGAAATCCCCGCGCGCATGCAGGCCAAGGCGGCCGACGATCTGCGCCGCATGGTCACCGACAAGCTCGTCGCCGAAGGTCTCGTCTACGAGGGCGCGAAGGCGTTCGCGACGCCGCGCCGCCTTGCGCTCACCGTGCACGGCATCCCTGCGCGCCAGCCTGACCTGAAGACCGAACGCCGTGGACCGAAGATCGGCGCGGCCGATGCGGCCGTGCAGGGTTTTCTGAAAGCGACCGGTTTGACGTCTCTGGATGACGCCAAGATCCAGCGCGATCCGAAGGGCGACTTCTACATCGCGCTGATCGAGAAGCCCGGCCGCGACGCGATCGACGTGCTCGCGGAAATCCTTCCCGTAATCATCCGCACCTTCCCCTGGCCGAAATCGATGCGCTGGGGTGCGCGCTCCGGCAAGCCGGGCTCGCTGAGCTGGGTGCGTCCGCTGCACGCGATCACCGCGACGTTCGGGCTCGAAACCGAAGAGCCCGATGTCGTCAAATTCTCGGTGGACGGTATCGAGGCCGGCCAGACCACCTACGGCCATCGTTTCATGGCACCTAGCGCGATTTCCGTGCGCCGCTTCGAGGATTACGAAGCGAAGCTGAAGGCTGCCAAGGTCATCCTCGATCCGCAGGCGCGCAAGGACATCATCTTTGCCGACGCCAAGGAGCTGACGTTCGCCCAAGGGTTCGAACTGGTCGAGGACCAGGTGCTGCTCGATGAGGTTTCGGGCCTGGTCGAATGGCCCGTCGTCATGATGGGATCGTTCGAAGCGGAATATCTCGCGATCCCCGAAGAGGTGATCCGCGCCACCATCCGCAACAACCAGAAGTGCTTCGTCGTCAGGGATTCCAAGACGGGCAAGCTGACCAACAAGTTCGTCCTCACGGCGAACATCGAGGCGGCCGACGGCGGCAAGACCATCGTCGCCGGCAACGAGCGCGTGATCCGTCCGCGCCTGTCGGATGCGAAGTTCTTCTATGAGACGGACCTGAAGACGAAGCTCGAGGATCGCCTGCCGAAGTTCGAGCAGATCGTGTTTCACGAGAAGCTCGGCACCCAGGCTGAACGCATCAAGCGCATCGAGCGTCTCGCCGCCGAGATCGCGCCGCTGGTCGGCGCCGATGTCGCAAAGGCCACGCGGGCCGCGCATCTGGCGAAGGCGGATTTGCTGACCGAAGTCGTCGGCGAATTCCCCGAGGTGCAGGGCCTGATGGGCAAGTACTACGCGCTGGCCCAGGGCGAGGATGCCTCGGTCGCCGCCGCTTGCGAGGAGCACTACAAGCCGCAGGGGCCTGCGGATCGCGTGCCGACCGATCCGGTCAGCGTCGCAGTGGCGCTCGCGGACAAGCTCGATACGCTAGTGGGCTTCTGGGCAATCGACGAGAAGCCGACGGGAAGCAAGGACCCGTATGCGCTGCGTCGTGCGGCGCTGGGCGTGATCAGGCTGATCACCGAGAACGGACTACGTCTGTCGCTAATGAAGATGGCGGCATCCGCACTCGCCGCCTTGTCCTTGAAGCCTGCCGATGCGCAGAAGCTTCCGAGCGACCTGCTCGCCTTCTTCGCAGATCGCCTGAAAGTTCAGCTCCGCGAGCAGGGCGCGCGGCACGATCTCGTCGACGCCGTGTTCGCGCTCGGTGGCCAGGATGACCTTCTGATGATCGTTCGCCGCGTCGAGGCGCTCGGCAAATTCCTCGAGTCCGAGGACGGCAAGAATTTGCTCGCCGGCATCAAGCGCGCCAGCAATATCCTCGGCATCGAGGAGAAGAAGGACAAGCGCACGTTCGACGGGGCGCCGGATGCCGCGCTCTACGGTCTCGGCGAGGAGAAGGCGCTGGCCAAGGCGATCGGCGAGGTGACGGCGGAGGCAAGTGCTGCTGTCGCGAAGGAAGACTTCGCGGCCGCAATGAGTGCGATGGCCAAGCTACGTCCGCCGGTCGATGCATTCTTCGAAAAGGTTCGCGTCAACGACGAGGATGCGAAGGTGCGTGAGAATCGCCTGAAGCTGCTCAACGAGATCCGCAGCGCCACGCGTGCGGTGGCGGATTTCTCGAAGATCCAGGATTGAGCGCGGTTTGGGCGCAATGAACACCGTCATGCCCGGGCTTGTCCCGGGCATTCACGTCCTTCTTCTCGTGGAGACGCGTGGATGGCCGGGACAAGCCCGGCCTTGACGACGGAGTTGGTGGCCGCATTACCGTGCGCGAAGAGTGTCCACACAAAAAAGCCCCGCCCGGCGGGGGGAGGACCGGGCGGGGCCTGATGTCCGACTATACTGCTCGCGTCAGCCTGATTGATGTGACGCGCCGGACACCTAGTTGATCCCGTGAAAGTGCTAGTCCATCACCTCGACGATGCGTCGCGAGCGCGGCTCGACCAGCACGGTCTCGCCGTTCACGACGGTGTAGCGATAGGTGGTGGCGCCGAAACGTTGCGGCACGTCATAATAGGTGACGCCGCTTTCAGGTAAGGTGGCACCGACCACCACGCGATCCGGGATGCGGAAAGCCGGCACGCGTTGTTCAACGACATAGTCGCGGAAAGCCGGCCGCTGCTCGACGGCAATGGTCGGGCCGCTGTCGACGACGACGGGCGCGCGTCCCACTGTGACGCCGCTTTGCGCCTGCGCCGCAAGGGGCGAGCCGATCGCGGCCGCGAGCGCTGCAAGAGCAAGAATCCTGTTCCGCATGGGCAACTCCTTCGAGAAGGTTTTCGGAAGCGCCAATGGCGCGACCGGTTGCCAATGCACGCGTCTCCGCGATGTTCCGGAAAACGCACGCCGCATTCGCGGCATTTTCGGGCTGTTTTCGCGAGCCGGGAACTCGCGCGCGCCCAGTGCGTCTCTACCCGCGGAACCCAGTCCGCTATGATCCCGCCGCGATTCGCCCCACCCCACGGAAAGAAAATTCATGCACATCACCGTCGCCCATATCTCGCCGATCCTGTCGCTGCTTGCGGGTGTGCTCATCCTGATCATGCCGCGCCTCCTGAACCTGATCGTCGCGATTTTTCTCATCATAAATGGTGCGATCGGGCTCGGATTGTTGAAGTGGCTCCATCTCTAGGCCTTCATTCTACGGAACTCTTCGACTTGCGCGGACCTGCCCAAAGTGGTGTAAGGCCCGCAATTACCCATTCCTCTCGCAGGTTGTGTGCAAGCTATGGCCAAAGCCGCCTCGAAAACTCCAGCGAAAATGCCAGCGAAATCAAAGTCCTCCGCCAAGGCGAAAGCCGCGCCGGCGGCCCGCAAGGCACTTGCCAAGCGCGCCCCGAAGCCCGTGGCCAAAGCCGCTGTTAAGCCGCTGGCCAAGCCGGCTGTGAAGCCTGCCGCCAAGTCGGTTTCCAAGTCGGTTTCCAAGGCTGTTGCAAAGGCACCGACGAAACCGGTTGCGCCGAAGGTTGCCGTGAAGCCGGCACCAAGCAAGGCTGCTTCAAGCAAGGCCGCGCCTGTTGCGGCCAAGGCCGGCAAGTGGGTGTTCACGTTCGGCGACGGCAAGGCCGAGGGCAAAGCGGAGATGCGCGACCTGCTCGGCGGCAAGGGCGCCAACCTCGCCGAGATGGCCAATCTCGGCCTGCCGGTGCCTCCGGGCTTCACCATCCCAACCTCGGTCTGCACCTATTTCTACGCGCACGACAAATCCTACCCCAAGGAACTGCGGTCGCAGGTTGAGAAGGCGCTCGATCATGTCGGCAAGTTGACCGGCAAGATCTTCGGCGATTCCAGGAACCCGCTGCTCGTCTCCGTGCGTTCCGGCGGCCGCGCCTCGATGCCGGGCATGATGGACACCGTGCTCAATCTCGGCCTCAACGACGAAACCGTGGAAGCGCTCTCGGAACTGTCGGGCGATCGCCGCTTCGCCTATGACAGCTATCGCCGCTTCATCACCATGTATTCGGACGTGGTGCTCGGCTTCGAGCATCATCATTTCGAGGAAATCCTCGACACCTTCAAGGACAGCCAGGGCTACACGCTCGACACGGATCTCACCGCCGACGACTGGGTCGATCTGGTCGGCAAGTACAAGGACGCGGTCGCTCGCGAAACCGGCAAGGATTTTCCGCAGGATCCGCACGACCAGCTCTGGGGCGCGATTGGCGCCGTGTTTTCATCCTGGATGAACGCCCGAGCGGTGACCTACCGCAGGCTGCACGACATTCCGGAATCCTGGGGCACCGCGGTCAACGTGCAGGCCATGGTGTTCGGCAACATGGGCGAGACCTCGGCGACCGGCGTTGCCTTCACGCGCAATCCCTCGACCGGCGAGAGCAAGCTCTACGGCGAGTTCCTGATCAACGCGCAAGGCGAGGACGTGGTCGCCGGCATCCGCACGCCGCAGGACATCACCGAGGAAGCGCGGAAGGACTCGGGCTCCGACAAGGCGTCGATGGAATCGGCGATGCCGGAGGCCTTCAAGGAGCTGACGCGGATCTACACGCTGCTCGAGAAGCACTACCGCGACATGCAGGACATGGAGTTCACGGTCGAGCAGGGCAAGCTTTGGATGCTGCAGACCCGCGGCGGCAAGCGCACCGCGAAAGCGGCGCTCCGCATCGCGGTCGAGCTCGCCAATGAAGGCCTGATCACCAAGAAGGAAGCGGTGACGCGGATCGACCCGGCCTCGCTCGATCAGCTGCTGCATCCGACCATCGACCCCAACGCCAAGCGCGACGTGATCGCGACCGGCCTGCCGGCCTCGCCGGGTGCGGCCTCCGGCGAGATCGTGTTCTCCTCGGACGAAGCGGCCAAGCTTCAGGCCGACGGACGCAAGGTGATTCTGGTCCGGATCGAGACCAGCCCCGAAGACATCCACGGCATGCACGCCGCCGAAGGCATCTTGACCACCCGCGGCGGCATGACCTCGCACGCTGCGGTGGTCGCGCGCGGCATGGGCAAGCCCTGCGTCTCCGGCTGCGGCACCATCCGGGTCGATTACGGCCGCGGCACCATGAGCATCGGCTCGCGCACCTTCAAGACCGGCGACGTTATCACTATCGACGGCTCGCTCGGCCAGGTGCTTGCCGGCCGCATGCCGATGATCGAGCCCGAGCTGTCCGGCGAGTTCGGCACGCTGATGAAATGGGCCGACCAGGTCCGCAAGATCGGCGTGCGCGTCAACGCGGACACGCCGGAAGACGCGCACACCGCGATCAAGTTCGGCGCGGAAGGCATCGGTCTCTGCCGTACCGAGCACATGTTCTTCGAGGAGACGCGCATCCGCACGGTGCGCGAGATGATCCTCTCCGAGGACGAGCAGTCGCGCCGCGCTGCGCTGGCAAAGCTGCTGCCGATGCAGCGCGCCGACTTCGTCGAGCTGTTCGAGATCATGAAGGGCCTGCCCGTCACGATTCGTTTGCTTGATCCGCCGCTGCACGAGTTCCTGCCGCACACCCATGCCGAGGTCGAGGAAGTGGCCCGCGCCATGAACACCGACCCGCGGCGCCTGGCCGACCGCGCGCGCGAGCTTTCGGAGTTCAATCCGATGCTCGGCTTCCGCGGCTGCCGTATCGCGATCGCCTATCCCGAGATCGCCGAAATGCAGGCGCGTGCGATCTTCGAAGCAGCGGTCGAGGCCGAGAAGCGCACCGGCAAGGCCGTCGGCCTCGAGGTGATGGTGCCGCTGATCGCCACCAAGATGGAGCTCGACCTCGTCAAGGCGCGCATCGATTCCACCGCGAAGGCGGTGATGCGCGACACCAACACCAAGCTGACTTATCAGGTCGGCACAATGATCGAGCTGCCGCGCGCCTGCCTGCTCGCGGCCGAGATCGCGGAGAGCGCCGAGTTCTTCTCGTTCGGCACCAACGACCTCACGCAAACGACGTACGGCATCAGCCGTGACGATGCCGCGAGCTTCCTCGGCACCTATGTGTCCAAGGGCATCCTGCCGATCGATCCCTTCGTCGCGCTCGACCAGGAAGGCGTCGGCGAGCTCGTCAAGATCGGCGTCGCACGCGGTCGTAAGACGCGCGCCTCGCTCAAGGTCGGCATCTGCGGCGAGCACGGCGGCGATCCCGCCTCCGTCGCCTTCTGCCATGCGATCGGCCTCGACTACGTCTCCTGCTCGCCCTACCGCGTCCCGATCGCCCGCCTCGCGGCCGCGCAAGCCGCGCTCGGCAAGGCGGTGGCGAGCCAGGCATAAGCGGAGCGGCGACTTGAAATATTGAGAGCGAAAGAGGCGGGGCAAAACCCCGCCTCTTTTCATTTTGAGGCTCGACTGCTTCCACATCGTCATTGCGAGCGCAGCGAAGCAACCCAGCATCTTTCCGCGGCAGCAGTCTGGATTGCTTCGTCGCGAGAGCTCCTCGCATTGACGAGCTTGAGGCGCGTGCGTGTGAGCACATCGCAGTAGCGGGAACTCAGCGTGCGTCCCGTATGCGACGTGCGCGCAAGAGTTCCTTCACCATTCGCGTTGACCAATTGTTTACCTCGCCGCGTGAGGGCGCATTTACCAAGGTGCATCATCACCCCGCGAAAACACCTGCGATTGCTTGCGTGTGCCGCATGCGCAACGCCGATTAACGCCCCGGCAACCTAAATTAGATACTCACGATAAAGATCGAATTGCACGGATGTACTGCGGCTCGATTTTTCTAGCGTAAGCGTAGCGTGAGCGTATCGATGTTTTTGTTGCGTAACCATCCGAAGGGCGCGCGGTTCGCGTCCTTCGGCATCGGTCTCTGCATCTTCGCATTGATGCCGAGAGAGACCGGCTATCAGGACATTGCCTCGCTGCTGGCGCGCCAACCCGGCGTCGCGGAGCGTTGGCAGAAGCAGGTGTTCTCTGCTGCGTCCTCCATACAGCTGGCCACTTACCGTTTTTCCCGGCCGATCGGCACTTCGGCGCCGCAGAGCGCGATGGTTCGCCTCGCGAGCCTCGACGGCCGTGACGTCACCGGCGCGATCAGCCGCAATCCGGCGCTTCAGGCGCCGCCGCGCTATCAGGCCGCCGATTTTCCCAAGGTCGATCGCTCCATGAAGGGTGATCGCCTCGCAACGGTCACACCGACGCAGGCTCCCGAAGCGGGCGCGCCAACGGCAGCGCCGACGCAGGAAGATCCCGCGACGTCGAACAGCTCGGTGTTCGGCGCCAAAACCGTCGCGCTGCCACAGGCGATGTCGCCGGAGTCCGCGGCCGCGCTCGATCCCGAACTCGCGGAAGCGCTGCGCGCGCCGCCGCTGCCGCAATACACCAATGCACCACAAGCCAGTGATGCTGCGCGCTCGCTCGCGCTCCAGCCGCTCGAAGCGCTGAAGCAGGCCACCATACCGGCCGCACCGCCGCGCGATCCATTCCGCGTTAAGACCTCGAACCTGTTCTTCGGGAGCTCCTCGCTCGGCGGCAACGTCGAGAGCATCGAGAGCTGGCAACCGGGTGCGGAGCCGCTGATCGTGATGCCCGACCCCGACATGAAGGTGACGGCCTCGCTGTCGCCGCCGTCGGAGGAAATTGCGAAGGATATCGAAAGCGGCGAGAGCGTCGCGCCGAAGGGTGAGGTCAACATCGACAACCAGCGCGCCAGATCGCCGGCCGAACGGCTCGCGCTCGACGACAAGTCGCGCGCGAAGTCCGAAAAATGCCTTGCGGAAGCCGTCTATTTCGAGTCCCGCGGCGAGGCCGTGCGCGGCCAGATGGCGGTTGCGCAGGTGGTGATGAACCGCGTGTTCTCCGGCAAATATCCGGACACAGTGTGCGGCGCCGTCTATCAGAACAAGCACCGCCATCTCGCCTGCCAGTTCACCTTCGCCTGCGACAACAATGCCGACGTGATCCGCGAGCCCGAGATGTGGGAGCGTGCGAAAAAGATTTCGAAGGCCATGCTCGACGGCCAGATCTGGCTGCCCGAGGTCGGCAAGTCCACGCACTACCACGCCTATTGGGTTCGCCCGTCCTGGGTGGCCGAGATGAAGAAGATGTACAAGACCGGCGTCCACACCTTCTATCGCCCACGCGCCTGGGGCGACGGCAGCGAGGAACCGAGCTGGGGGACGCCTGCGCAGACCGCCGCGCTCTCCGCCGAGCTCACCCAGGAAGCCAAGAGCTCCGCCGAGATGGGCGCGACCGAGCGAAGGTAGCTGTTCACAAGAATTCGTCATGCCCGGGCTTGTCCCGCCTGCGCGGCCGAAGCCACTTCGGCGAGGCGAAGGCCCGGGCATCCACGTTGTTTGCACAGAGTTGCAAGGCGTGGATGGCCGGGACAAGCCCGGCCATGATGGAGAGGGAACCCCGCATCACGCCTCGATATCCAGTGCGCAGTCGAAATTCGGCGCCGAATGCGTCAGCGCACCGGCTGAGGCGTAGTCGACGCCGGTCGCCGCGATGGCTGCGATCGAGTCCAGGGTGACACCGCCGGATGCCTCCAATTCGAGGCGTCCCTCGTTGATCCCAACGGCTTCGCGCAACGTCGCAATGTCCATGTTGTCGAGCAGCACAGCGTCGGCAAGGCCGGTGTCGAGCACCTCGCGCAACTGCGGCAGCGTGTCGACCTCGATCTCGATCTTGACGAGGTGGCCGGCATGGGCGCGGGCGCGCTCCAGCACGGGGCGGATGCCGCCGGCGACCGCGATGTGGTTGTCCTTGATCAGGATCGCGTCGTCGAGCCCGAAGCGGTGATTGAAGCCGCCGCCGCAACGTACCGCGTATTTCTCCAACGCGCGTAATCCCGGCGTGGTTTTTCGCGTGCAGCAGATCCGCATCCGGGTACCCTCGGTGCGCGCAACATAGTCCGCCGTGAGCGTCGCAACGCCTGACAGGCGGCCGACGAAATTCAGCGCGGTCCGCTCCGCCGTGAGGAAGGCGCGTGCCGGCCCCGAGATCGTCAGCACCTGCTGCCCGCGGGCGACGCGCGCGGCGTCGCGAACATGTGCGCGTATCTCGATGTCGGGCGAGAGTTTTTGCAACGTGGCGAGGGCCAGCGGCAAGCCGGCGATCACGCCGGACTGCCGTGCGACCAGGATCGCTTGCGCCTTCGTTGCCTCGGGGATCGTCGCAAGCGCGGTGATGTCGCCGGCGCGGCCGAGATCCTCATCGAGCGCGCGGAGCACGGCCTCGTCGATCGCGAGCGGGGAGAGAAAGGCGTCGGGATAGAGCAGAGAGGTTGAGGTGATCATGGCAGACTCCGTCAGGCGATCATGGGTTGCGCGGTGCGCGGTGTCGGGCGTTCGGTCAGGCCATCTGCGATCTCGCGCACTGCTGCGAGCGTCGTCATTGTGCGTTGCGCGAGTGCGGGAACGTCCGCGGAATGGTCGGAGCGGAAATGCGCGCCGCGGCTCTCGCACCGGTTCCAGGCCGACGCCGCCACGAGCAGGGCTGCCGTTGCCATGTTGCGCACCGCGATGCTCGTGGCCTCGCGTTCGAGCGTGGTGAAGCTGCGAACCGCGTCCGCAAGCCCGTCACCATCGCGGATCACGCCGACATGCGCGCTCATCAGCGTCCGCAGCCGCTTCACGGCCGCAGCATCCGGCGCGCCGCCCCGCGGCGTCGCCACGTCCGAAAGGTGGGCGGGCGAGGGAATCGCGCGGCCGGCGATGTCGTCGGCGATGCGCGCGGCGTAGACCACGGCCTCCAGCAGAGAATTCGAGGCGAGGCGATTGGCGCCATGCGCGCCGGTGGACGACACTTCGCCGCCGGCCCAGAGCCCTTCGATCGAGCTGCGTCCGCGATGGTCGACCGCGATGCCGCCCATGTGATAGTGCGCCGCCGGTGCGATCGGGATGACCTGCGTGGCGGGATCGATGCCGGCGGCGATGCAGCTTGCATGAACGGTCGGGAATCTGTCGGCAAAACGTGCGCCCAGCGCTTGCCGCGCATCGAGGAAGGCGCCGCGCCCGGCCGAGATCTCCGCGAACACGCCGCGGGCCACGATGTCGCGCGGTGCAAGCTCGGCGAGCGGATGAAGCGCCGCCATGAAACGCTCGCCACGGCCGTTGATTAGTGTCGCGCCTTCGCCGCGCAGCGCTTCCGTGGCGAGCGGCGCGGGATCGCGGTCGACCATGATGGCGGTCGGGTGAAACTGCACGAACTCGGAATCCGCGATGACCGCGCCTGCGCGTGCAGCAATCGCAAGGCCGGATCCGCTAGCCTCGCGCGGATTGGTGGTGACGGCATAGAGATGGCCGATGCCACCCGTGGCCAGCACCACCGTCCGCGCGGCGAGCAGGACCGGCCGTGCGGCGAAATTGTCGGCTTCGCGCAACTGAAGGCCGGTGACGGCGCCGTCCTCGGTCAACAGCGCCTCGGCAACGAAACCTTCGATCAGTCGGATCGACGGCGTGCGCCGCACGGCATCGCTCAGCGCCGCGATGATGGCGGCGCCCGCGCCATCGCCACGCACATGCACGATGCGGCGCGCCGAATGTGCGGCTTCGCGCCCGACTGCGAGCCTGCCTTCGAGATCGCGGTCGAACGGCACGCCATAGGCGAGAAGGTCGTGAATCCGCGGTGCGGCCTCGCGCGCGATCCCGAGAGCGACAGCTTCGTCGACGATGCCGCCGCCAACTGCAACCGTGTCCGCGGCGTGCGCTTCCGGCGTATCGCCTTCAGCCATTGCCGCGGCGATGCCGCCTTGCGCCCATGCGGACGACGCGCCCTGTCCGAGCGGCGCGGCCGAGATCAATGTCACGGGCCGCGGCGCGAGCTTGAGCGCGCAGAACAATCCGGCAAGGCCGCCGCCGACGATGATGACGTCGTCGGAGCGGTGGAGCGTGTTGATGTTGTTTGTCATGGCTTTTTCTCAGTTCTTTAAATTGATCATCCGCTCGACCGAGCGCCTTGCGCGGTCCGCAAGTGCGGGATCGATCGTCACTTCCTCGCGAAGCGTCAGCAGGCTCTCCAGAATGTTGGCGAGCGTGATGCGCTTCATGTGCGGGCAGATATTGCAGGGACGCAGCATCTCGACATCGGGCAGCTCGGCGCGGACATTGTCGGCCATCGAGCATTCCGTGATCATCACCAGCCGCCGCGGCCGCCGCTCACGCACCCAGTTGATCATGTGCGCGGTCGAGCCCGTGAAATCGGCCTCGGCCAGCACGTCCGGCGGGCATTCGGGATGGGCGATGATCTGCACGGAGGGATCGGCCTCGCGGTAGCTGCGCAGCTCGGCGCCAGTGAAACGCTCGTGCACCTCGCAGGCGCCCTTCCAGGCAATGATCTTCACGTCGGTCTTCGAGGCCACGTAGGTGGCGAGATAGCGGTCGGGCAGGAAGATCACGCTGGGCGCGCCGAGGCTCTCGACCACCTGGACCGCGTTCGACGAGGTGCAGCAGATATCGACCTCGGCCTTCACCTCCGCGGAGGTGTTGACATAGGCAACGACAGGCACGCCGGGAAATTTGTCACGGAGCAGGCGGACGTCGGCGCCGGTGATGCTGGCAGCGAGCGAGCAGCCGGCGCGCGTGTCAGGAATCAGCACCGTCTTGTCCGGATTGAGCAGTTTCGACGTCTCCGCCATGAAGTGCACGCCGCACTGGACGATGATGCCGGCCTTCACCCTGGTGGCTTCGACCGCGAGCTGGAGCGAATCACCGCCGATGTCGGCGACGCAGTGGAAGATCTCCGGCGCCTGGTAATTGTGCGCGAGGATCACCGCGTCCCGGGCCTGCTTCAGCTCGTTGATCGCCTTGATCGTCGGGGCCATCAGCGGCCATTCGATCGGCGGGATGACGTGTTTCACGCGCTCGTAAAGCGGCGCGGTGGCTCGCTCGACCTCCGGCGTCCATTCCAGCGAAGGCATCGGCAGCGGAGGTCCGGTTCGCGCCTGCTCGGCCCGTGCCGGGGTGATGACGTGGCCCTGCGGCCGGTTCGCAAAGTCGTCGGGGCCGTAAATTCCAGTTAGCGGCATCGAAGCCTCCGGTGCATGTTTTTTATACTCATTATGAGCATATATAGAGCCTGAGAAATCCGGCCGATAGGCCGGGGATCCATTCGATATGCTCGATCTGAGCAAATAGTAAATAGCACGTCATGTTGGGAGCCGCCAGATCTCACCGCACACATTTCCGTCAGGTCGGGCGCCCGGCGCGTCGGACGAGGCCGCGAGGAAATGCAATGCTCCCGCGCCAGCTCTTCTCGGAATGCAATCGTTTTTGACTTGGGGTTTTCATGCAGATGCATTAAACGAGCTCGCTCGCGGCTGCCATTTGCGAAACCGCGACGACGCACGAGGAACAGCATGTCGACACAGATGGGTGAGCTAGGTTCGGTCTCCCGTTCCTCCTCCTGGCGCACGCCGGCGATCATCATTCTCTGCGGCTGCGCGATCGGGATGCTCGGCTTCGGCCCGCGCTCGGCGCTGGGCTTCTTCGTGCAGCCGATGAGTCATGAATATGCCTGGGGCCGCGACGTGTTCGGCCTCGCGATTGCCTTTCAGAATTTGCTGTGGGGACTGGGCCAACCCGTCGCCGGTGCGGTCGCCGATCGCTTCGGCCTGTTCCGGGTGATGTGCGTCGGCGCTCTGCTCTATGCCGGCGGCTTGCTCCTGATGCGCTATTCCTCGACGCCGCTGTCCCTCAACATCGGTGCTGGCGTCATGGTCGGCTTCGGTCTCGCCGGCTGCTCGTTCAATCTGGTGCTGTCGGCCTTTACCAAGCTCTTGCCGGCCGAGAAGCGCGGCCTTGCGCTCGGCGCCGGCACTGCGGCGGGATCGTTCGGGCAATTCCTGTTCGCGCCGATCGGTGTGGCCCTGATCGACAATTTCGGCTGGCAGCAGGCGCTCACCGTGTTCGGCTTCCTGATGCTGCTGATCATCCCGCTGGCACTGGCGCTCTCGACGCCGCCGGTCGCAAGCACCGCAAACGCGCCGCCTGCCGACCAGCAGACCTTCACCAAAGCGCTCGCGGAAGCCTTCGGCCATCGCTCCTACGTGCTGCTGGTGCTCGGCTTCTTCACCTGCGGCTTCCAGCTTGCCTTCATCACGGTGCATCTGCCGGCCTTTCTGGTCGACAGCGGCATCTCCACGCAAATCGGCGGCTGGGTGATCGCCGCGATCGGCCTGTTCAACATCATGGGATCGCTGAGCGTCGGCTATCTCCAGAACAGCCTGCCCAAGCGCTACATCCTCTCGACCATTTATTTCACGCGCGCGCTTGCGACGCTTGCCTTCATCTCGTTCCCGATCACGCCGTTCTCGGCGATTGCGTTCGGCGCGGTCTCCGGCCTGACCTGGCTGTCGACCGTCCCGCCGACCTCGGCGCTGGTCGCGATCATGTTCGGCACGCGCTGGTTCGCCACCCTCTATGGCTTCGCCTTCGTCAGCCATCAGGTCGGCGGCTTCCTGGGCGTCTGGCTCGGCGGCATCGTGTTCGAGCGGTTCGGTTCCTACACGCCGATCTGGTGGCTCTCGATCCTGTTCGGCGTGCTCTCGGCGCTGATCAATCTTCCGATCGTGGAGAAACCGGTCCAGCGGGCGGTTGCGCAGCCTGCCTGATCGGCTAAACATCCCCTGAAACAAGTCAGGGAGTTTTGCTGTGGCGACGTTCAAGGCGATCCGGATCGACAAGGCGGACAAGGGCACCACCGCGCAGCTCACGCAGTTCGACGAAGCCGAGCTGATGGAGGGCGACGTAACCGTCCGCGTGGAATGGTCGACCTTGAACTACAAGGACGGCCTTGCGCTCACCGGCAAGGCGCCGGTGGTGCGCCGCTTCCCGATGATTGCCGGCATCGATTTCGCCGGCACGGTCGAGCAGTCCTCGCATCCGCAATGGAAGGCGGGCGACAAGGTCGTCTGCACCGGCTGGGGCATGGGCGAGACGCATCTCGGGGCCTATGCCGAGAAGGCGCGGGTGAAAGGCGACTGGCTGGTCGCTCTTCCGCAGGGCCTGTCGGCGCGCGACGCCATGGCGATCGGCACCGCCGGCTTCACCGCGATGCTGTCCGTGCTTGCGCTGGAGAAGCACGGAGTATCTCCGAAGAGCGGTCCGGTCGTGGTGACGGGCGCGGCGGGCGGCGTCGGCTCGGTTGCGACCGCCGTGCTCTCAAAGCTCGGCTATCACGTCATCGCGTCCACCGGCCGTGCGTCCGAAGCGGACTATCTGAAAGAGATCGGCGCGACGGAGGTGATCGACCGCAACGAATTGTCGGCGGCCGCCAAGCCCATTGCGAGGGAGCGCTGGGCGGGTGGCGTCGACAGCGTCGGCTCGACCACGCTCGCAAACCTGCTGTCGATGACGAAGTACGGCGGCGCGATCGCGGCGTGCGGCTTGGCTGCCGGCATGGACCTGCCGTCTTCCGTCGCTCCCTTCATTTTGCGCGGGGTGTGCCTTCTCGGCATCGATTCCGTGATGTGTCCGATCGAGCCGCGGAAAGCCGCCTGGCAGCGCCTGGCGTCCGATCTGGATCGGACAAAACTAGCTGAAATTACTCACGAAATTTCGCTTTCCGACGTTCCGGAGTGGGGCGCGAAAATCCTGGCCGGCCAAGTCCGCGGTCGCACCGTTGTAAAAATTGTCTAACGGCGTTCAGACTTTACCAACCATGCTGCTTCAATGTCGCCATGGTTAGTATGGTAAGCAGCGGGTAAAGAGATAAGGCATAGCCCGCTGCGGGGTTGGTTCGGAGTTGAGCATGCTTGCGCGTATTGTGTTGGGGGCGGTCACGGCGGTAGCGACGCTTGCGCCGGCCATTGCTGGAAGCATGAACGCCGATGAGGCGCGCCGCTTCGTCGCCGGGAAGGTGTTTGCTTTCACCTGCTTTGACGGCACCCGCGGCGCTGGCCGCATCATGGACGACCTCGGCGCCGCCGGCGCCGTGCAGTTCTCGGGTGCAGGTCCGGTGAAACATCTCCGCCTGCCCGGCAACACGCTTCAGATCCGCGGCCAGAACGTCTGCGCCTCCATCAAGGGCATTCCGTTCGAGCCCTGTTTCAACCTTGAAAAGACCGACGATCGCAGTTTCCGCGGCTCGGTATCGGGGATGGGCTTCGCCTATTGCGACTTCCATCATCAGGGCGGCAACCAGATGCTGATGGCGCGCGCCGTGGCGCGGCCGCGCTCGCTGCGCACTTCGGAACACACGGGTTCGGTCGGCACGCCCAACACCGAAGTCGCCGCGCGTGTCGAGACCCCGCGCGTCGAGAGTAGCCGGCTCGAGCCGGTGAAGCCGCAAGTCAAATCGGAGCCCGCCGGGGACGAGGCCCCGCTGGAACTGCGCCGCTCCACCCAGTGAGTTGGTGCGCGGGACAGTCCGCGCACTTTGTCGTTGAGAGCTGCCATCAGACACGAAGCCGCCGCGCCGTAGTCATACAGACGGCGGCTTTCATGCGTTGGTAGCTGTTCGCGCCCCAGTTTGCGTACGGCCGGGGGCGCGGCCCGATAAAAGGGTTCAACGATGTCGCTGTACTTCTTCCGTATCAGCACGGGCCGCTATTCCGGTGCTGCCGACCAGCCATATGAGTTCGAGGACCGCGCCGCGGCCTGGAGCGAGATGACCGAAGTCTGTGCCAATCTGCTCGGCGGCATCTCGCGCAGCCTGAAGCCGAACGCCGAATGGCGCATGGAGCTGCTCGACGAGAACAAGGAGCCGGTGTTCCGGATTAGCCTGATCGGCGAGGGCCAAAAGGCCCTTGGTCGCACTGGCTAGAAATCGGGCATCCTACCGCTGCGTGTGGTTAACCTGTTAAGCGCGCAGACCGTGCCGTTTTTCAAGGGATTTTCCGGTAAGTCCGGTATTTGTCCGGGGGCGATCGTTAACCGGATCACCACACCTGAAGCTCAGTTTTTAGGCAAGGGCGATCAACGCCGAGGGCGGCCGACAATGACTTGGCCGCGCAACCCGGGAAACGCCCTCATGTCGAGACTCATTCAGAATCTGCAAATCGGTACCAAGCTCGCGCTCGCTTCGGCGTTCGGCGTTATTCTCGTCGGCGCCATGATCGCGAGCCAGGTCATGGGCAACAACACCGTGCGTCATTCCAACCAGGCAGCGATTGCGCAGCAGGAATTGGTGCGCGAGGCCACCGAAGCCAAGCTTGGGATACGCGGCTTGCAACTCGCCGTACGGGACATGCGTCTCGCCAACAATCAGGGTGACTTGCAAAAGGCGAGCGAGCTTCTGCTGGAGCGGTCGAAAGCACTGAACGGCGTTGTCGATTCCATGCTCAGGTTGTCGCACGCCCCGGAAAACCGCGCGCGGATGGAGAAGCTCAAGTCTACGTCGGCCGATTACCTGAAGGGCGCGCAGCAGAACGCCTCTGTTCGCAGCGAGGCCATTGCGGTTGCGGCCACGGACCCCGTCCGCGCCGCCAAGATTTCCGAGGAAGGCGCGCGCCAGATCCGCGAGGTGACGCTGCCGCTTGCCACACAGCTGGACAATTTGACCAGCGAGATTGCCGATTTCGCCAAGCACAAGAGCGATGAAGAAATCGCTGCCGCGAGCCAGGAGATGGCCGCGAGCGAGCGTCTCGGCATGGTGGTCGGTGCGTGCGCCGTGCTCGTCCTCATCGGTTCGTGGTTGATGTCCTTCCTGACCATCGCGCGGCCGATCCGCGCGCTCACGGTTGCCATGGACAAGCTCGCTGGTGGTGACTTCTCTGTTGTCCTGCCGGGTCTCGGCCGCAAGGACGAGGTCGGCGGCGTTGCCGGTGCCGTCGAGAAATTCAAGATCGTGTCGGAGCAGAAGGCGCGCGAAGAAGCGGAAGCCAAGATGCGACAGGACCAGGTGGCGGCCGAGCAGCGCAAGGCCGATATGCGCAGGCTTGCCGACAGTTTCGAAGGCGCCGTCGGCGAGATCGTCGATACGGTGTCGTCGGCCGCGACAGAGCTCGAGGCTTCGGCCTCGACGTTGACCTCGACGGCGGAGCGGGCACAGGAGCTGACGATAGTGGTGGCCGCAGCCTCGGAGGAAGCCTCGACCAACGTGCAGTCGGTCGCGTCGGCCACGGAGGAGCTGTCGTCCTCGATCACCGAGATCAGCCGCCAGGTGCAGGAATCGGCGCGGGTCGCGAGCGAGGCGGTTACCCAGGCCCGAACCACGACCGACCGTGTCGGCGAATTGTCCAAGGCGGCGGCGCGCATTGGCGACGTGGTCGAGCTGATCAACACGATCGCCGGCCAGACCAATCTGCTGGCACTCAATGCCACGATCGAGGCGGCACGCGCCGGCGAGGCCGGCCGCGGCTTTGCCGTGGTGGCTTCCGAAGTGAAGGCGCTCGCGGAGCAGACCGCGAAGGCGACCGGCGAAATCGGCCAGCAGATTTCGGGCATCCAGGCGGCGACGCAGGACTCGGTCGCCGCCATCAGCGCCATCAGCAACACCATCGAAAAGCTGTCCGAGATATCGTCCACGATCGCTGCGGCCGTCGAGGAGCAGGGCGCGGCGACGCAGGAGATCTCGCGCAACGTGCAGCAGGCGGCCGAAGGCACTCATCAGGTCTCGTCCAACATCACCGACGTGCAGCGCGGTGCAGGCGAAACCGGCTCGGCATCGTCGCAGGTGCTGGCAGCCGCGCAGTCGCTGTCCGGCGACAGCAACCGCCTCAAGCTTGAGGTCGGCAAGTTCCTCGACACCGTGCGCGCCGCCTAAGAACCTCGTTCCAGACAGTTAGTAGAGACGCCCTGCCTCTCTCAGGCGGGGCGTTTTTGCATCCGATCGTCGCCGCGAACGTCTCGCGCATGCCTTCGGCGAACATCGGCTGCAAAAGCAAACGGCGGCGACCTCCAGCTGAAATTTACAACTTACTCGCGAAATTATCTCTTCCATTTCAATTATTTGGGCTGAAATCTCGGTATTTCTCCGGGCCCTCCCGTTAACCAGAATGCGAAACTCGAGGACTAGATTCTCCGGCAAGGGCGATCAACGTCCATGCAGCCGGCAAGGACTTGGCTGCGTGTTTCCTTTGGGGGAAACTTAGCATGTTGAGCCCTGCTCATCATCAGCAGGTCCGAACTCAGGCCGCCAGCGCGTGGAGTCGGCTTGGAAATGTTCGGATCGGCACGATCTTGCCGATCATCATCTCTGCCCTGGTCTTGCTGGGGTTGGCCTCGGCTGGATTCATCGCCTATGAGGCTATCCTCAAGAGGCGAGAGTCAGAGGCATTCCTGAAGGTCAATGCAGTTGCCCATCTGCTGCTGCGCAGCGCAGGACATTGGGCGATTGAACGCGGGCTGACCAACGCCGTGCTGAAGTCTCCTGATGTCGTCAGCCCCGAGCGCCGTGCCGAAATCGCCAAGGCGCGCGCGACGGCCGACGAGGCCTTTCGCCAAGCCGCCCTCGATATCAGCGCGGTTCCCGAAATGACGGCGGGGCAAAGACAGATTGCGGACGCCGCGGCGAAATTTGAGGCGCTGCGTCTCTTGCGTGAGAAGGCCGATGCGGGAATGTCGCGCCCGCGCGTCGAACGCGAGCCTGACCTCGTAGATGGCTTCGCGCCGACAATTACGGAGGTGATCGACGTCGCGAGCAACCGTTTGCGGCTGACGCTCGAAACGCTCACCAGCCCGCCCGTGGCAAGGCTGGCTCAGCTCATCGGCTTGCGACATCTGACAGCTCAGATGGCCGAGAATGCCGGAAGGGAGCGGGCCCTGCTGGCTGGGGTCGTCGGTGCGCGCGCGAAGCTCGGGATGGAGGGCTATGAGCGCCTTTCGGCGCTGCGAGCCAAGGTCGAACTCGCATGGGACACGGTATTGCCGGTGCGGCTGCGCTCCGACCTCGCCGTGCAGATCGGCGAGGCGATGACGGAGGTCGAGAAGTCCTATTTTGGAGCCTACGGCGAAACGCGGGCAATTGTGCTCGCCGGTGGCGAAGGCGGGGACTACAAGATCACCGGACCCGAATACTTCACGCGGGCCACTGCCGGCATCAATGCGGTGCTGAAGCTCGGTGAAGCCATTGGCGCGGCCGCTGACCGCGAAGCCACGATGCAGGCAGAAGGCAGCACTCGTAATTTCGCTTTCACGGTCGTGTTGCTCTGCGTCTCGGTGATGCTCGCTGGCCTCAGTTTCTGGATCACCTTTGGCCGGATCCTCAAGCCGCTTTCAGCCATTTCGGTTGCGATGGGTGGGCTCGCCAATGGCGACTTCAGGACAGTCGTGCCAGGCACCCGCCGAGGTGACGAGGTCGGCGAGATGGCGCGGACCGTTGAAGTCTTCAAGCAAAACGGCCTCGAAGTCGAACGCATGCGCGGCGATCACGCTGCGGCCGAGCGGCGGGCAGACGAGCAGCGCAAGGCGGATATGCGGAAGCTGGCCGACGGCTTCGAAGCCGCCATCGGGGAGATTGTCCATACCGTGTCCTCGGCAGCGACCGAACTCGAAGCCTCGGCGTCGACGCTCACATCGACCGCGGAGCGCGGGCAGCAGCTCACGACCATGGTTGCTGCGGCCTCCGAGGAGGCGTCGACCAACGTGCAGGCGGTGGCGTCGGCGACCGAGGAGCTATCGTCCTCTATCACCGAGATCAGCAGGCAGGTGCAGGAATCGGCCCGCGTGGCCCACGAAGCTGTCGGCCAGGCGCGCGTCACCACAGAGCGTGTCAGCGAATTGTCCAGGGCGGCGACGCGGATCGGCGACGTGGTCGAGCTGATCAACACCATCGCCGGCCAGACCAATCTGCTGGCACTCAACGCGACGATCGAGGCCGCGCGCGCCGGCGAAGCCGGTCGCGGCTTTGCCGTGGTGGCTTCCGAAGTGAAGGCGCTGGCGGAGCAGACCGCGAAGGCGACCGGCGAAATCGGCCAGCAGATTTCCGGCATTCAGGCGGCGACGCAGGACTCGGTCGCCGCCATCAGCGCCATCAGCAACACCATTGAAAAGCTGTCCGAGATATCGTCCACGATCGCTGCGGCCGTCGAGGAGCAGGGCGCGGCGACACAGGAAATCTCCCGCAACGTGCAGCAGGCGGCGGAAGGCACCCATCAGGTCTCGGCCAACATCACCGACGTGCAGCGCGGGGCGAGCGAGACCGGCTCGGCGTCGTCGCAGGTGCTGGCGGCGGCCCAGTCGCTCTCCGGAGACAGCAACCGCCTTAAGCTCGAGGTCGGCAAGTTCCTCGATACCGTGCGCGCAGCGTGACGCGGCATCGCGCAGTCGCAACCGAATCCGAAATCGGTTGCGTCTGCGGAGCGACCTCGTAGGGGGTGGACGCTAACGCACGCGGACCTCGCAAATTCGCGAAGCATGTTCCGATTGCGCGGGATAGTTGCGGTAATCCGGCAATTCGAGCGGCGCATTCAGTATTTCTACCTAAGCGGCGCCGCTCTCGCGCTTAACGTTAATGGAGGGCTCGTCAGATATCCTTCCCAGCTGCTCACGCGCTTGGTCGCGACAATGCGTATCCCAAGGATATTTTTCGATGATGATCATTCAGAACCTGCGAATTGGCACCAAGCTCGCCATCACCTCGGCGCTGACCCTCGCGCTCGTCGCCGTGATGATCCTCCTCCAGATGAGCGGAGGCGCCGAGGTCCAGAAGTTCGGCGATAGCGCATCGAGACAGCAGGCGATCGCGCTCAATGCCGCGGAAGCGAAATCGTCGGTGCGGGGCATGCAGATCGGCATTCGCGACATCCTGATGTCGAGCTCACCGACCGAGATGCAGAAAGCCGCCAGCTATTTCAATGACCGGCAGACGTCGGCCCTGAAGTTCTCGGGTGAAATGGCAAGGCTTTCGCAATCGCCGGAGAACCACAAGCGTATCGACCGCCTGATCGTGTTGATCGGAAATTTCCAGAAGGGCGAGCAGCAGATCGAGGCGATCCGCAAGCAGGAGCTCGCACTCGAGTCGAAGAAGGACGGCGAAGCGGCGACGCAGTTGGCAAAGCTGACCGCCGAGATCGACCGCATCCGCAAGGAAACGTTGGCGCCGATCAACGCGGAAATATCGGAGCTCGCCGACGAAATCACGAACTTCGCCAAGCACAGGAGTGAGGAGGCGCGCACGGCGGCGGAAGCGCAGGCTGCGTCCGTTGCGCGGACGTCATTGATCGCAGGCGTGCTGGTCGCGCTCGTCCTGATCGGCGCCTGCGTCTTCTCGATCTTCAGTATTGCCCGTCCGATGCGCGCCCTGACTGCCGCAATGGAGAAGCTCGCCGGCGGCGACTTCGCCGTGGTGCTGCCGGGTCTCGGCCGCAAGGACGAGGTCGGCGGCGTTGCCGGTGCCGTCGAGAAATTCAAGA
>NZ_KI912426.1:203691-1836269 GCF_000518345.1 Bradyrhizobium sp. URHA0013
GACGTGCAGCGCGGTGCAGGCGAAACCGGCTCGGCATCGTCGCAGGTGCTGGCAGCCGCGCAGTCGCTGTCCGGCGACAGCAACCGCCTCAAGCTCGAGGTCGGCAAGTTCCTCGATTCCGTGCGCGCCGCCTGACGGGCGCATATCATGAGAGAACTGCAACCGCCGCGCGTAGAAGCGCGGCGTTTGCGCGCGTGCATATTGCGGAGCCGCGACGAAGACCGCGCAGGGTTAACCTTCCGGAAAACCGATGCAGTCATGATGCCCGCAATATTCCGGGCGCTGAGTCGCCCTCCCGTATTGCGTATCGACGTATTGGAGCACACTCATGAGCGGCCTTTCCATCCGTCTCACCCACAAGGTCATGGCGATCGGACTTTTCGGTCTCGTCGGCCTCGTCGCTTTTGGCTCGATCTACCAGATCGGCAGCCTCTCCCAGGATGCCTCCCGTGCCGTCGCCAACCGCGCTCGCGCGATCGCTGACCTCGACAAGCAGCTCTCCATCGAGATGCTGGAGGCCCGCCGCAACGAGAAGAACTTTCAGCAGCGCCGCAACGAGAGCTACGCCAAGGCCCATGCCGAATTGATCGGGCCGATCAATCGCGATTTCGACGAGGTGGAGCGGCTGATGTCGGCCGGCGGCTTGGGCGCGCTGTCCGACCGGATGAAGCAGGCCCAGGACGGCTTCAAGCGATACGCGTCGGACTTCGGCGCATTGGTGGCCGCGGAGACCCGGCTCGGCCTAAACGAGACTCTGGGCCTCTCCGGCTCGCTCCGCGCCGCCGTGCACGACATCGAGGCCAAGCTCAAGGAGATCGACGATCCCAGGTCCACCAGCTGGATGCTGATGATGCGCCGGCACGAGAAGGACTTCATGCTGCGGCGCGACCCAAAATACATCGCCGAGATGAAGAAGGCCGCAGTCGAGTTCTCCAAGGCGATAGAGGTCGTCGCAATTCCTACGGCAGTGATGAACGACATCACAGCCAAGCTGCAGAAATACCAGTCCGAGTTCACGGCGTGGGTGGAGACGGCGCAGCAAACTGCGGCCCTCGACGCCAGCATGATGAAAACGTTCCGTGGGTTAGAACCAAGCATGATCGAGGTGCGCAACACAGTCGAAGACCTCTACAGGAAGGCCGACGTTGCGGAAGCTGCGACCCGCGATGCCGTGCGCATGTGGATGATGGTCGCCTTCGGCGTTACCGTCGTCGTGCTCGCCGCGGTCGGCTTCCTTCTGGGGCGTTCGATCTCGAAGTCGCTTGCCGGCATGGTCGGTGCGATGACGCGGCTTGCGCGCGGCGAGCTTTCGATTTCCGTCCCCGGCGTCGGGCGCAGGGACGAGATCGGCGAGATGGCCGGCGCCGTCGAGGTGTTCAGGACCAGCATGGCGGAGGCCGAGCGGCTGCGCATCGAGCAGATCGAGGCCGAGGCGCGCGGGCACCAGCAGCGCAAGGCCGACATGCACCGGCTCGCGGATAATTTCGAAGGCGCGGTTGGCGAGATCATCGATACTGTTTCGTCGGCTGCAACCGAGCTCGAAGCATCTTCGAACACGCTGACGCAGGCCGCCGAGCGCGGCAACGGGCTTGCCACCGTCGTGGCGGCCGCCTCCGAAGAGGCCTCCGCGAACGTGCAGTCGGTGTCTTCAGCGAGCGAGGAAATGACCTCCTCGATCTCCGAGATCAGCCGCCAGGTGCAGGAATCGGCGCGTGTTGCCGACGTCGCGGTCGAGCAGGCCCAGCGCACCAATGCGCGCGTCGCCGAGCTGACCAAGGCCGCCTCCCGCATCGGCGACGTGGTCGAGCTCATCAACACCATCGCCAGCCAGACCAATCTGCTGGCACTGAATGCAACGATCGAGGCGGCGCGGGCGGGCGAAGCCGGCAAGGGCTTTGCCGTGGTCGCGACCGAAGTGAAGGCGCTCGCCGAGCAGACTGCAAAAGCCACCGGCGAGATCGGCCAGCACATCGGTGCGATCCAGAACGCGACGCAAGACTCGGTCGGTGCGATCAAGGAGATCGGCAACACCATCGCGCGGATGTCGGAGATCTCGTCGGCCATCGCCGCCGCGGTCGAGGAGCAGGGCGCCGCGACGCAGGAGATCTCCCGCAACATCCAGCAGGCGGCGAACGGCACCTCCGAAGTCTCGGCGAATATCGGCGACGTCCAGCGCGGCGCAGGCGAAACCGGCGCTGCCTCGGCGCAGGTGCATTCGGCCGCGCAATCGCTGTCGCAGGAGAGCAACAGGCTCAAGAGCGAGGTCGCGCGCTTCCTGGACTCGGTGCGGGCGGCGTGACGGCGGCTGTCTCTGTCGGATGTTGCAACGCAAGCGCAGCGCTCGCGTCGCAGCATGAGGTGCCGCTGCCGCTGCAACAGATGGTTGCAGAAGAAATAATGACGGTCAGGGCTATCCCGTAGTTTTACGTAGGTTCCTGTTAACGCCTGTTTGCAACTATGGGCGCAAGCTCACGGGATAAAAATCAGCCAGCATTGTTGAACTGACCTCCGTCTCGCCACCGTCGTGGCGATTGCGGCGAAGGTGATTTGCGCCTTGCTAGGTATCATCAGGATTTGTCGTGATGTCGAAATTGTCGATCGTCTTCAAGCTTTTGGCCGTGCTGTCGGTCCTGGTTCTTTCGCTCGCCGGTGTCGGCGTGACGGCGATCGGCACCATGCAGAACATCAATTCCCATACGGTCGAGATCGCGGAGAGCTGGCTGCCCAGCGTGCGCGCGCTCGGCTCGCTCCGCGCCGACATCAACGAGCTGCGCGTCGCGCTCCGCCTGCATCTGATGCAGGACACCATTGAGGGCAAGGACGCCGCCGAGAAGCGCCTCGCCTCGCTGCAGGCGCGCATCGACCAGACGCGCAAGGTCTACGAGCCGCTGATCACCTCCGCCGAAGAGCGCTCGCTCTATGGGCAATGGAGCACGGCGTGGGCCGAGTATCTGAACGGCGTGCAGGACGTGATGGCGCTGTCGCGCAAGAATGTCGGCCGCTTCCCGGCCGACGCCAACGAGCTACTGCAGACCAAGGTTGCGAAGATGGCCCAGGCCGCCGACCCCCTGCTTCAGAAGGGCATCGAGCTCAACAACCGCGGCGCCGAGCTTGAGACGAAGCAGGCCGCCGATAGCTACGCGATGATCTTCCGCGTGCTGGTCGGCATCATCGTGCTCTCGGTCGTGATCGCGATCGGCGCCGCCTATTATCTCGTGCGCGACGTTTCTCGTGGCATTGCCTCAATCATCCGCCCGATGCAGTCGCTCGGCGAGGGCGACCTTTCGGCCGAGGTGCCGCATCGCGGCGAGAAGACCGAGATCGGATCGATGGCGGATGCACTGCAGATCTTCAAGGAGGCGCTGATCGCCAAGAAGGCCGCCGACGAGGCCGCTGCGCGCGATGCCGAAGCCAAGATCGAACGCGGCCGCCGTGTCGACGCCATCACCAGCAAGTTCGAAGCCATGATCGGCGAGGTGGTCGGGACCGTGTCCTCGGCCTCGACCGAGCTCGAGGCCTCCGCCTCGACGCTGACCAACACCGCGCAGCGCGGACAGGAACTCGCGACCGTCGTCGCGGCCGCCTCCGAGGAAGCCTCGACCAACGTCCAGGCGGTGGCATCCGCTTCGGAGGAGCTGTCGTCCTCCATCACCGAGATCAGCCGCCGCGTGCAGGACTCGGCGCGAATGGCCGCTGAGGCCGTCGAGCAGGCGACGCGGACCAACGACCGCGTCAATGCGCTGTCGCAGGCTGCCTCCCGCATCGGCGATGTCGTCGAGCTCATCAACACCATCGCGGGCCAGACCAATCTGCTGGCGCTGAATGCGACCATCGAGGCCGCACGTGCCGGCGAAGCGGGCCGCGGATTCGCCGTCGTCGCGTCCGAGGTCAAGGCATTGGCCGAACAGACCGCGAAAGCGACCGGTGAGATCGGGGCGCAGGTCGCGGGCATCCAGGCGGCGACGCAGGAATCGGTCAGTGCCATCCAGGAGATCGGCGGCACCATCGAGCGGCTGTCCGAGGTCGCTGCAGCCATCGCTGCCGCAGTCGAGGAGCAGGGCGCGGCCACGCAGGAAATCTCGCGTAACGTGCAGCAGGCCTCGGTCGGCACGCAGGAGGTCTCGTCGAACATTACCAACGTGCAGCGCGGCGCGATCGAGACCGGCGAGGCTTCGACTGAGGTGCTGTCGGCGGCGAAATCGCTGGCGACGGACAGCACCCGTCTCAAGGTCGAGGTCGCGCAATTCCTGGAATCGGTTCGCGCGGCCTGATTCTCACATGCTCGTCTGCGGAGCCGGCGGCGGTGCGACCTGCCGCCGGAACAGGATGCGCTGGTAGAGCCAGCCGATCGCGACCAGCACGATGCCGAGGCACATGAACGACAGCGCGCGGTAGACGCCTGTCAGCGTCGACATGTCGATGACGAACGCCTTCAGGATCGTCAACGCGATCACGACCGCCGACGCCAGCCGCGCCCGCTCGGAATTGACGAGAATGCCGACGCCCAGCAGCACCACGCCGAAGCCGAGCCAGCCGATCGAATAGGTATATTGCTCGGCGCCCGTCGTCGCCCCGCTGGAGAGGATCGGACCGTGATAGAAGCGGCGGATCTCCAGCGTGACATAGGCCAACGCGAACAGCAGCGCACCGCCCGCAATCGTGTTGGCGTAGGCCTTGCCGCGTTCGCCGGCCACGGCATAGGACAGCAGCAGCATCAGCACCGCTGGCAGCGCGTAGCCGAGCAGCAGCAGGTTGAACACGGCGCCGCCGACGTCGGTGCGCCACAGCAGCGGGTTCTCCAGGATCAAGAGGCCGAACACGCTGACGAGCCCGCCGATCGCCGTGAGCACGACCGCGCCGACATTGTGCACGATGCTGCGGCTGCGCTGCCGCAGACGCTCCAGCCCGATCGCCATGGCGAGCGCGACGCAGGCCTGCAGCGCGCATTCGAGCAGCGACGGTGCGGACGTCACGTCGCCGCCGGTCGCAAAATGGCGGATCTCCATGAAGGCGAGCAGCGCGGTGAACAGGATAGCGGCGCTCTCGACCATGCGCAGCGGGGCGTCGTCGGCGCGTCGGCGAAGGAACAGGCTCGCTGCCCAGAACGATGCCGCCGGCAGTCCGTAGCCCCACAACAGCCAGTTGAAGATCGGCGTGGTTCCGACGGCGTCGCCGACGATGCGCGGATCATAGCCGATACGTGCGGTGACGAGGCCGGCGAAGATCGCGGCCAGCCAGCGCAGGAACGGGATTGGCCGCTGCATCGAGATCCAGGCGGTGCCGAGCGACATCAGCGCCAGTGAGATCGTGAGCCAGCCCTTCTCCAGCGCAAATGTCAGCGCCAGCGCCAACGCACCGAGCGTGCCGGTCGCGAACAAGGCCGTGGAAATCATGGCGCCCGGCCGGGTCTCGCGGCGCGCAAGGGCTTCGGTGGCAGCACCAAAGGCGGCGGCGAGCAGCACCGCGAGGATGGCGAACGGAATCGAGCGGTCGAGATGCGCGATGCGTGCGTAGAGCGCGACCAGGATCGCGATCGGCGTCGCGACAGCCGCGACCGACCACACTACTGGAATGATCGCCGAGTTCGAACGAGCCTGCGCGAGAAAGCCCGCGATGCCGAAGCCGGCGGCGAAGATCGCAGCCATCACCAGATGCAGCGTCACCGCGCTATCGGTCGCCGTCGGTGCGATGCCGGCGATGGGGCCGCCCGGCAGCACCAGCATGTCGGGATTGGCGCGCACCGCCCATTCGGCGAACACGACGAAGACGGTCGCGGCGGCTGCGCCGAGCGCGCCGGTGGCTGCCGGCGCGCGCCAGGCGACAAGCAGCGTCGCGCCGACCAGCAGCGCGAAGGCGATCAGCGCCAGGTCCGCATGCGCGCTCGACAGCACGATCAGCATCGCGCCGAACAGATAGGCGCCGAGCGAGCCCGACGAGACCGGCTCGATCTCGCCGTCCTGGATCGTCGGGCCGAACATGAAGCCGCAGACGACGAGCAGAGCCGCGAGGACAAAGCCTGCGATCACATGGAAAGCGTGCGGCGCAACCTGCAAGTCGCCGGTATCGAGCCCCGGAAAGATCCAGAGCACGGCGAAGGCGATCGTGGTGACCGCAAGCCAGCGCCACAGCCGGATACGCGCGAGACCGAAGCTCGCGGCGGTGACGATCGCGAGATAGATGTAGAGCGCCCAATAGTCCGGCTTGCCGCTGGAGACGAGGATCGGCGTCACGAACGCGCCGACCACACCGAGGCCCGCGAGCGCGGGCCCGTGCAACAGCGCCGCGGCCAGCGTGCCGAGCGCAACGAGGCCGAGCAGCACGAAGGCGGTCGCGGGGACGAGGAAGCCATAGAGCGCGTAAGCCGCGTAGATGGTCGCAAATGCCACCGCCGTACCGGCAGCGGTGAGGATCGCGGGAATGTTGGCGATCGGCAGCGCGGCGATATTGGAGATGCTCTCTTTGCGGCGTGACCATTCGCCGGCTCCCAGCAGCGCCAGCGCGAATACGCCGCCAAGGAACACGCGCACGCCGGGGCCGACGAGGCCGGCCTCGATCGAATAGCGCACCATGAAGAAGCCGCCGAGCGCGAGCGCAAGGCCGCCGATCCACACCACCCAACGCGTGCCGAGCCGTTCCTCGAAGCCGGGCGCGGGTGCGGGCAGCGGCGGCGCGTCGGCCTCGGTGTTCGCTGCGAGCGGTGGCGGCGAAACATCCTCGGTGACGAGCGGGGGCGGCGCCTCGGCTCCCGGTTCGGCTTGGGGCACAAGTGGCGGCGGCGCTGCGGAAGTCGTCGCGGACGCTTCAGCCCACACATCTGCCGGGATCCGCGGCGGCTGCACGGGCCGTTGCGCGTGGAACGTCTCTTCGAGCGAGCTTAGCCGTCGTCGCAGCTCAGACGCTTGGCTGGAGGCCTTGATCGCGATGATGAAAGCGATGACCGCAATGATCAGCGCGAAGACGTCAAACGGGCCGTCAGACATAAAGCCTCCAGGCAATCGGCGGGCAGGGGCCGATCACACATATATCGGGTTAGCGCCGGGAGCGTACGCGCAAGCCCGGCGCGGGCCGCTCCTGGAGCACGTCGCGACGGAAGCGGTAGAGCGCCGCCGGACGTCCGCCCGTCTGTGTCGACATCACCCCGGTCGGTTCGACCAGGGCTTCCATTTCGACCAAGCGGCGGAAATTTTGTTTGTGCAGGTGTCGGCCGGAGATCGCCTCCACCGTATACTGCAATTCGGTGAGTGTGAACTCGGCGGGCAAAAGTTCAAAGACCACAGGACGATACTTCAGTTTGGCACGCAGTCGCGCGATCGCTGTCGCAAGAATCCGGCGGTGGTCGAAGCGCATGGATGTGCCGAGCGCGGACAGGGCCTTGCGCGCTAATGCCGCAGGGCGGCCGTCGCGCCGTGCTTCCTCGACCAGCCCGGCCTCATACAGGAGCTCGTAGCGGTCGAGCACGCGCTCCTCGTCCCAGGACGCGCCGTCCAGACCGAAATAGAACCGCACCCGATCCTTGCGCGGCAATGCGCGCGTCGTCTCCGGCGTCTCCTCTTCGGCCCACTCGGTCAATGCCGGGATGATGTCGTCCGCGATGATCGCGGGCGGGCCCTCTCGCCGGTCCTCCCAAGGCAGGAAGCGATACCATGGCGCGAAGCTCGCACTCGTGGCTGCCAGTTCGCCGCCGATGGCGCGCGTCAGTGCGAGATAGCCGATCGACACCATGTGCGCGCCGGTGTCGCCGGCCTCGGCATGCCGGCCGCGATCGCCAAACGTGTAGAGCTGTTCGACATAGCCGAGCCGCAGCCCCGTCTGTTCCTCGACCCAGGCCCGCAGGCCGATCTCGAAAGTGCGATGGCTCGGCGCATCGAACGGGCCGAACGGCAGGCCCGCCAGTCCGTCACTGTCGCGCGCGGTGAGGATCAGCGGCTCGTGATCCTCGATCGCGACGATCGCGGCAGTCAGGCCGATCTCGATCGGCGTCAGCAGCTTTTCGCTCATGCGATGGCGATCGTAACTGTCATTCGAGCTCGATCACGAAGGGGCGGCCCTCGACCATCATCGCGCCCGGGCCCATCTCGTCGAGTGCGCGCAGCATGCGGCCGTTGCGGCCCAGCGCACGGTCGGCAAGGCCGACGATGCGGCGGTTCGGCGAGGCGATCGGGGAAGCTGCCCGGATCTTCTTCGCGATCTCGGTCTCGTCGCGATCCGGATTGAGTGCGCACACGGCGGCAAAGGCGCTCGCGGTGGAGCGGCTGATGCCGGCATAGCAATGCACCACCAGCGGCGCGTCGCGGTCCCAGCCGCGCACGAAGTTCAGCACCTGCTCGATATGCGTTTCCGATGGCGCGACGAAGCCGTCCATCTCCTCGGTGATGTCGTCCATCGACACCTTGAGATGGTTGGCCGGCAGCACCGACACCGGCCGGGCCACCTGCTCGACATTGGCCATCACGGTCAGCACGTGGCTGGCCTTGGTGAGGCGGACGGTTTCGGGAAGGGCGGCGAGAGAACAGACGTGGATCATGGCGGACCTTTTTCCGCAGATTATAGCGAGGGTTGGCGGGGTGGGCAAAGCGAAGCGTACCCACCACTTTCGTCTCATTGCGCAAAATCAGTGGGGGCGGCGCGAGGGCCCTATTGCCCGCCCTGCAGGACCTACGCAAATACGGCGCCAAACCGCTCCAGAAACTGCTTCTCGGCCCGGGCAGCCGTCCAGGGGGTGAGATAGTCGCGCCGGACGCTGTCGGACAGGCCGGGGTCCTTGCCGAACAGGCGCTTGGCCTCGCTTTCACTGAATCCGGCAAGCGCGGTCGCCTCCAGATAGGCCGCGCCATGATCCGCTGCCTTGATCGCCAGCGTGATCTCGTCCGGCAGCACCGGCGGCAGGCCAAAGCGGATGTGGATGGCGCCGAGCAGGCGTTTCTCGACCGCTTTGTAATGACCGTCGAGCACGGCCTTGAACGGTGAAATCATGTCGCCGATCACATATTCGGGCGCGTCATGCAGCAGCGCGGCAAGCCGCATGCGCTGATCCACGCGGGGGTTCTCGTGCCGCATCACGGTTTCGACCAGCAGCGTATGCTGCGCGACCGAGAAGATGTGTGCGCCGATGGTTTGGCCATTCCAGCGGGCGACACGCGCCAGCCCATGCGCGACGTCGGCAATCTCGATGTCGAGCGGCGAGGGATCGAGCAAATCGAGCCGCCGGCCCGACAGCATGCGCTGCCAGGCACGAGACGCCACATCGCGTGACGATTTCCTGGCCGTCATTTGGCCTTGAGGCGCGGCTTGCGCTGCGACTTGCCGCAGCTCGCGTGACAATGGCAGTCGACGAGATGATCGTTGACCATGCCGGTCGCCTCCATGAAGGCATAGACGATGGTCGGGCCGACGAACTTGAAGCCGCGCGAGGACAGCTCCTTGGAGATCTGCATGGAGAGCGGCGTCGAGGCCGGCACGCTCGCGGTGGTCTTGAAATGATTGACCTTGGGCTTTCCGTCCATGAAGTCCCACAGGAATCTCGAGAAGCCGGGGCCCTTCTCCATGATGTCGAGATAGGATTTCGCGCTCGATATCGCGCCGTCGATCTTGGCCTTGTTGCGCACGATGCCGGCATCGTTCATCAGCGCGTGAACTTTCTTCTCGTTGTAGCGTGCGATCTTTTCCGGCTGGAAATCGTCGAAGGCTTTGCGGAAATTGTCGCGCTTGCGCAGGATCGTGATCCAGGACAGGCCGGCCTGGAAACCGTCGAGGATCAGCTTCTCATAGAGCGCGCGGTCGTCGTATTCCGGCACGCCCCATTCGGTGTCGTGATAGGCGACGTAGAGCGGATCTTCGCCGGGCCAGGGGCAACGCGTCTTTCCGTCGGGATGCAGGCGGGGAGCACGGCTCATGCGATGGGTTGCTTCGTTGGAATGCGCACGACGTCTGGTTCGGCAAGCCTCACAGTGAGGCCACCGGCAGTCAGCGCCTGTCCTGCATCGAGCGCATCAGCGACGCGGTCGATGCGCACCAGCGCGATACCCTTGCCCTGCGCCGACGAGCCCATCGTGCCGACCGGCTTGTCGCCGGCGAGAACGCTGACGCCGGGCTCGGGCGAGGAGTCCTCGAGCAGCACCTTGACGCTACGGGTGCGCGCGGTGCCGCGATGCTGCATGCGCGAGACGACCTCCTGGCCGACATAGCAGCCCTTGTCGAAATCGACGCCGGAAAGGCGGTCCATGTTGGTCTCGTGCGGGAACGCATCGCTGTACGTGAAATCGAGCCCGCCGCGCGGCACGCCGAGCGCGATGCGGTGGGCCTCGTAGGCGGCGGCGTCGACCATCTCGGCGCCGATCAGATCGGACAGCTTCTGTTTGAGATCTTCGGGAATCAGGATGCGGGTGCCGAGGTCCTCATTGCGCGGATCGGCGAAGGCGAGGTCGGGCTGGGCCGCAGGCTTGCCGTCCCAGGCCGCAAGCACGCCGAGATCCTCGGACAGGTTTTCCACCGTGACCTTGGCGCGCAGCTTGTAGAATTTCAGCTTGGTGGCGAGGCTGTCGGCAAGCGGCTTCGGGCAATCGATCAGGAACCCACCGCCATGGCCGGCAGGCGCTTCCGTGATCAGGAAATCCACGATGATCTTGCCCTGCGGCGTCAGCAGCGCGCCGAATCGGCCCAGGCCCGGTTTCAGCTTGTCGACATCGGTCGTGACGAGGCCATTGAGGAAGTTGCGCGCATCCTCGCCCGCGACCTTGATCACGCCCCGGTCCGGAAGAAACGCTGATTTCATACGAAAATCTCTTGCGACATGTTGCTCTGGAACGTAAGCCCGCAAGGCAAAAACGACAAGACCTCAAGCCCTGCGCTTGGGGACGAGAGAGGCCTTCAGCCATGACCCAGCGTTTCGACGTGATCCTCAAGGGCGGCACTGTCGTCAACCAGGACGGCGAGGGAGCCCGCGATATCGGCGTCGTCAACGGTCGCATTGCCGAGATCGGCGCGCTGTCGCAGGCTTCCGCCGCCGAGGTGATCGACTGCAAGGGCCTGCACATCCTGCCCGGCGTGATGGACACCCAGGTGCATTTCCGCGAGCCCGGGCTGGAGCAGAAGGAAGACCTCGAGACCGGCTCGCGCAGCGCCGTGATGGGCGGCGTCACCGCCGTGTTCGAGATGCCGAACACCTCGCCATTGACCGTGACCGAGGCCACCTTCACCGACAAGGTGAAGCGCGCCCATCACCGCATGCATTGCGACTTCGCCTTCTTCATCGGCGGCACCCGCGAGAATGTGCAGGATCTGCCGGTGTTGGAGCGGGCGCCAGGTTGCGCCGGCGTCAAAGTGTTCATCGGCTCCTCGACCGGCGCGCTCTTGGTGGAGGACGACGAGAGCCTGCGCCGCATCTTCCAGGTGATCCGCCGCCGCGCCGCGTTCCACGCCGAGGACGAATACCGTCTTAATGAACGCAAGCCGCTGCGCATCGAGGGCGACACGCGTTCGCACCCGGTGTGGCGCGATGAGACCGCGGCGCTGATGGCGACGCAGCGGCTGGTCAAGCTCGCGCACGAGACCGGCAAGCGCATCCACGTGCTGCACATCTCGACCAAGGAAGAGATCGAATTTTTGCGCGACCACAAGGATGTCGCCTCCTGCGAGGCGACGCCGCATCATCTCACGCTAGTTGCGCCCGAATGCTACGAGCGGCTCGGCACCCTGGCGCAGATGAACCCGCCGGTGCGCGGCGCCGATCATCGCGCCGGGATCTGGCGCGGCATCGAGCAGGGCATCATCGACGTGCTCGGCTCGGACCACGCCCCGCATACGCTTGAAGAGAAGCAGAAGACCTATCCGGCCTCGCCCTCCGGTATGACCGGTGTGCAGACGCTGGTGCCGCTCATGCTCGACCACGTCAATGCCGGCCGGCTGTCGCTGGCAAGGTTCGTCGATCTCACCAGCGCCGGCCCCGCGCGCCTCTACAATATGGCCTGCAAGGGCCGCATCGCCGCCGGCTATGACGCCGACTTCACTGTCGTCGATCTCAAGCGCAGCGAGACCATCACCAACAAATGGGTCGCGTCCAAGGCCGGCTGGACCCCCTATGACGGCGTCCGCGTCACCGGCTGGCCCGTCGGCACCTTCGTCCGCGGCCGCCGCGTGATGTGGCAGAGCGAACTGGTGACGGCCGCGCAAGGTGAGCCGGTGCGGTTTCTGGAGACGTTGAAGCAGTAGGGATTGCAGGTAAGCGGCACAAACTTCCCACACATCCGGTGTCGTCCTGGCGAAAGCCAGGACCCATTATCCCGACTGCATTTTGTTGCGAAGATGGGTGGCTACACGTGTGCGCCACAATTTGATCTTGCGGTAATGGGTTCTGGCTTTCGCCAGGACGACGCTGAGGGAGGAATGAATGACCCAACCAACACCCCTCATCACCACCGAGCAACTCGCAGCCCAGCTCGGCGATCCCAACCTGCGCCTCTACGACTGCACGACCTACAACGAGCCGGTGCCGCCAGGCAGCGACATGCCCTATCGCGCGGTGCCCGGCGACAAGACGTTCGAGGCGGGCCACATCCCGGGCGCCGATTTTCTCGACCTGCAAGGCGAGTTCTCCGACGCCTCCGCGCAGCAATTCTTCATGATGCCTGATGTGGCCGAGCTGGAGGCCGCCTTCGGCCGCCACGGCCTCGATGCATCGAAGTCGGTCGTCCTCTACAGCATCGGCACCATGATGTGGTCGACGCGGTTCTGGTGGATGCTGCGCTCGCTCGGCGTCGACGCGCGGGTGCTCGACGGCGGCCTCGACAAATGGAAGGAAGAGGGACGGCCGGTCGTAACAGGAGGACCGAAGGGTTATCCCGCCACGACCTTCAAGGCTACGCCGCGCGCAGGCTTCTTCGTCGACAAAAATGCAGTGAAGGCACGGCTCGGCGATCCCGCGACTGTTATCGTCAACGCGCTCGGCCCGCAATTTCATCGCGGCCTCGAGCCGAGCCGCTACGGGCGGCCCGGCCGCATTCCCGGCAGCGTCAACGTATCAGCGGCAACGCTCACCAATGCCGACAAAACGCTGACGACGCTCGCCGATGCCGAAGCCAAATTCGTTGTGGCAGGCGTCACCCGCGACAAGCATGTGATCTGCTATTGTGGCGGCGGCATCTCGGCGACGATCGACCTGCTGCTGCTGACGCAACTCGGCTACGACAAGCTGACGCTGTACGATGCCTCGATGGGCGAGTGGGCGAGGGATCCGGCGCTCCCGATCGAGACGGATTAGGCCTTCGGAGGAGGCTAGAAAGTTGGGAACCTTTCCCTTGGGGCGGCATCCAATGTCCGGGAACGAAGCCAATTGAGCAGGTGACCGCCATGCCACGGACCGCAGCCGGCCTATCCGCCGGCGCCAAAACATCGGAAATCCGGACCTTGGAAGCCGAACTGGTCGAGCGGGCGCGGGGCCGTGACGAGGCCGCGTTGCGCGAGATCATGCAGGCCAACAATCGCAGGCTCTATCGTCTGGCGCGCGGAATTCTGCGCAGCGACAGCGAAGCCGAGGATGTCGTTCAGGAAACCTATGTCCGCGCCTTCACCCATCTCGACGGCTTCCGCGGCGAGTCCGGGCTGTCGACCTGGCTGTCGCGCATCGCCATCAACGAGGCGCTTGGCCGGGCGCGAAGCGCCAGGCCGCATGTCGAACTCGGCTCGGTGCCCGAAGCGATGCTCGAGGCGCAAATCATCAAATTTCCCGCTTCTCCCGCAGGCGATCCGGAAAGGACCATGGCCCAACGCGAAATCCAGCGCGTCGTCGAGCGCGCCATCGATGAATTACCGGATGTCTTCCGCATGGTCTTCGTCGCACGCGTCATGGAAGGCATGAACATCGAGGAGACCGCCGAACTGCTCGGCGTCAAGCCCGAAACCGTGAAGACGCGGCTGCACCGTGCGCGGACCATGCTGCGCGAGAACGTCGAGAAGGAGATCGGTCCGGTGGTGATGGATGCGTTCCCGTTCGCCGGGTGGCGCTGCGAGCGGCTGACCGTGTCAGTGCTGAAGCGGCTCGGCATCGGCGGCTGAAGTTTTTCGGGAACGTTCGCGCGAGAATTCCATCCAACGCCTGTGAAGCAACGCGCCGGCAAAGCGTCCGGCACCACAGGAGTGTCAAACCATGTTCGTTCGTTGGAGCGCGGCGATCGCCGCTGCAATTTTGTTGTCGAGCCCTGCCCTGCTGCAAGACGCCAGAGCAGCCGACAAGCCGACCGATCCGCAGATCGCCCACATCGCCTACACCGCAGGCGTGATCGACATCAACGCAGCCAAGCAGGCGCAGAAGAAGGCCAAGAACAAGGACGTGAAGGCATTTGCCGAGGACATGCTGCGCGACCATGAGGCCGTCAACAAGCAGGCGCTCGCGCTGGTCAAGAAGCTGAACGTCACGCCTGAAGACAACGACACCAGCAAGGCGCTGTCGAGGCAGGCGAGCGATAAGCTCGCCGAACTCGACAAGCTAAATGGTGCGGCCTTCGACAAGGGCTATGTCGCAAACGAGGTCGCCTACCACAAGACGGTCAACGGCGCGCTGGAAACCCAGCTCATTCCATCCGCCAGCAATGCCGAGCTGAAGAGCCTGCTGCAGACCGGCCTGAAAATCTTCCAGGGGCATCAGCAGCATGCCGAGCATGTCGCGGCGGAGCTGAAATAGGGAGGCAATGATGCCGGGACGATTGTCTGCGATCGTGTCAGCGGTCCTGCTCGTGGCGTTGGCCGTCCCGGCGCACGCTGCGACCATCGAGATCACGATGGAGAATCTCGAAGTGTCGCCGAAAGACGCTTCGGCCAAGGTCGGCGACACCATTGAATGGATCAACAAGGACGTCTTCGCCCACACCGCGACTGCCGGGAACGGCGATTTCGACGTGAACTTGCCTGCGAAAAAATCAGGGACGCTGGTTCTCAAGAAGGCGGGCACGGTCGATTATTACTGCCGCTATCATCCCAACATGAAAGCGACGCTCAAGATCGAGCCGTAACGGCTGGGAGCGTATTCCTGACGGCAGCGGAAACTGGCCCCGCCCGCGTGGCGGGGGCATTTTCGGCAAGGCTTACTGCCTCGAGGAAGACTTACTGTCTGGAAATGTCGACCGAGAATTCGCCGTTGCGGATGCGGCCGGGAAAGCCTTCGACGAACTTCGCCACCGCGTCCTCGCCATAGGTGCCGACAAGCTCGGCAAGGGCCGCAAACAGGCTCGCCTGCGCCAGGCAGTCGCCGTCGACGCCATCATGGCGCGCTTCGGCCCAGGCCTCGTTGAGATAGCTCAGTGCGGCCTGCTTCTGCTCGTGATCGGGCAGCGGCGCGCGTGCGGGGGCGTAGGACACTGGATGGCTCATGAAACTCGATCAGGGCTGGGGCGCGATCCACGGCGATGCGCTGTGCGAGAGGTGTAGCACGCGCGTTAACGCCCGCTAGGCCACATCTTTAGGAACGGTTAACGGCTGTGTACAAACTCGACGACGGGGTTCCCCGCCGCGCGTCCGACAGCCCAATCCTCATGGTGAGGAGCGCGTTCTTCGCGCGCGTCTCGAACCATGCAGGCCCCGCTAGAGCCGGGCCTTTCATCCTTCGAGACGCCCGCTTTGGCGGGCTCCTCAGGATGAGGAATTTGCGTTGCAGGATGAAGCCGACAGGAATCAATTCGCGTAACGCGCCGTGAGATCGCGCGAGATCTTCGCGCCTTCCTCGATGTAGCGGCGGATCGCCACCGTCGCGGCCGGCGTGCAGCTCCGGTAGGTCTGCTGGAAACCGTTATAGCCGCGGTTGAAGCCGGCGATCATGCGGGTGCGGCGTTCACCGGCGGGGGTTTCGGCATCGATCAGCGCCTGCATCTCGCTGCGCCATTTGTTGCCCTCGTTGGACCCGCAGATGCCGCGCAGATAGTGCAGCCCACCGAGAATCTCCGCCAGCCGCTGCAAATCGCCGTCAAACGGCGCTGCCCCGTCCTGAGCCCTCGTGGGCACCGAGGCACAGGCGAGAATCAGGGCAAAAATGGCCAGAAATCGCGTCGACATCGGCCGGGTGTATGCCTCCTCGGGGCGGTGGACGCAAGGCGTGTCGGTCAGGGGCCGATCAGCCGGTGGGCGGACTGGATGACCTCTTCCAGCCCGCCGGTCAGCTTGAGGTCGCCAAGGCTCGCCAGGGCCTCCGGGGCGATCCAGCGGTAGTCGTCGAGCTCGTCGTTGAGAACCGGCTCCCGGGCCACCCATCGGGCAGCAAAGGACATGATCAGGTAGTGGCCGGCGCCGGCCGCGGCCGGGAGCACTTCGCGCCAGCCCGCGAGGCCAATGATGTCGATATCGAGCCCGGTCTCCTCGTCGATCTCGCGCGCCAGCGCCTGGTGCAGCGATTCGCCGAACTCGACCCGACCGCCCGGCAGCGAATAGAGCCCCTTTGCCGGCGAGCGTGCGCGACGGGTCAGAAGCACCTTGCCGTCACGAAAAATCGCGGCACTGACCGCGATCTGGGGATGGGCCGGCTGGACGATCGCAGCCATGACTTCACCTGCTCGGGCCTAGTTCGCCATGATGTTGTCGACGTCGGCTTCCGCGCCGCCATTGATGATGCCGCCGCAGGCCGCGATCAGCGGCTTGACCCAGTGGGCGGCCTGCTCGGCGAGGCGAACGCGGGTCGTGTCCTTCTCGACCTCGCGCATGGCCGAGCCGACCGCCGTCAGGATCGAGGTCATGGTGTCGGTGAGGTGGTCGAACTGGGCGCGCACGTTCGGGTCGGCTTGTTCATAGGCCTCGATCGCCAGATCCCGGGCCTTGAAATTCGACGCCGTGAAATGCTCGGCATAGGACAGCGGCGACCAGGTCAGAAAATCTTCCGCGCATTCCGGCATGTCGGGGACCATTTCCAGCAGCATCACGGCTTCATTGAAATGGTTGAGATAGTCGGTGGCAAGCCCGGTCCGCGGGTTGATGTTGGCCACGCGCAGCCGCTCGGCCCAGGCCGCGGCCTCGGGCGCCGTCTGTCCATGCATTCGCGCCGGCTGGGAGACCGTTGAGCTCATCTGCCGCAGTGTTAACGTTCGGGGTTAAAAGGACCTGAACGGACCCTATATAGGCCCTCAAGGATGTGTGGACGCTTCGTCATAACTTCGGCCCCCGCGGCTTTGCGGCAACTGTTCGGCTACATTGAGCAGCCGAATTTCCCGCCCCGGTTCAACGTGGCCCCGACACAACCGATTCCGGTCGTGCTGGCCGAGAACGGCGCGCGCCATTTCCGACTGATGCGCTGGGGTTTGCTGCCGGGCTGGGTCAAGGATCCCAAGGGATTTACGCTCCTGATCAATGCCCGTTCCGAGACGGTGCTGGAGAAGCCCGCCTTCAAACGCGCGATTCGCCGGCGGCGCGGCCTGATTCCGGCCGACGGCTATTACGAATGGAAGACGGAGGATGGCCGCAAGCAGCCCTTCTTCATCCATCGCGCCGACGGCGCGCCGCTCGGCTTTGCCGCACTGTTCGAGACCTGGGTTGGGCCGAACGGCGAGGAGCTCGACACGGTCGCGATCGTCACGGCGGCCGCAGGCGAGGATCTCGCCACGCTGCATGATCGCGTGCCCGTCACCATCAGCCCGCGCGATTTCGAGCGCTGGCTCGACAGCCGCAGCGATGACGTCGATGCCGTGTTGCCGCTGATGACCGCCCCGCGCATCGGCGAATTCGCATGGCACCCGGTCTCCACCCGCGTCAACCGCGTCGCCAATGACGACGACCAGTTGCTGCTTCCGATCAGCGCGGAGGACATGGAAGCGGAAGCGCCGAAGAAGAAGGTGGTGCGGAAAGCGGCGGCCGGCTCAGCCGATGACGGGCAGGGGTCGTTGTTCTAGCTGCGAACCACAAAACAACTGTCGTCCCGGCCTAGTGCGCAATTGCGCACGGGGGGCCGGGACGACGGTGGAGTTTTAGGCGGCAGCCCTTACACGATTTCCCTCGCCCTCAACGCCGCGATCTCCGCCGCGTCGAATCCCAGTTCGCCCAGCACCGCGTCCGTATCCGAGCCGAGCTCCGGCGCCATCCGGTCCAGCCTGCCGCCGCCATGCGCGAGCTTGAATCCGCTGCCGGCGAAACGAAGCCGCCCATAGGGTGTGTCGAGCTCCTGGATCGCGCCGCGCGCCTTGATCTGCGGATGGTCGATCACTTCCTCGACCTTCCAGATGCTGGCGCAGGGCGCGCCGGCATCTTCCAGAATGGTCTCCCATTCGCGCGCCGGCCTTGCCGCGAGCGCCTCTTCGATGATGGCGCGCAGCGCCGGCTCGTTCTCGTTGCGCGCAAACCAGTCGGCAAAGCGCGGGTCGCTGAACGTATCCGCGCGGCCCAGTGCAGACATCAGCGCGCGATATTGCTTCTCGTTGTTGACGGCGAGCAGGATGTGACCGTCGCCGCATCTGAACAAATTCGCCGTGGACCTGCGGCTGACAGCCTGATTGCCTGACAGCTGCTGGCGATGGCCGGCGACCGACCAGTCCGCGATCTGCCCCGACAGAAACGCCATCGTCGCCTCCAGCATGGAGACGTCAATGAGCTGGCCCTTGCCGGTGCGATCGCGCTGGTACAGCGCGCTCGACACGCCGAACGCAGCGGTCGCGCCCGACAGCACGTCGCACACCGCAAAGCCCGCGCGCGTCGGGCCGGTTTCGGGATGACCGGTGATCGCCATGATGCCGGACAGCGCCTGCATCTTGCCGTCATAGCCGGGGCGCAGCCGATCCGGACCGGTCTGGCCGAAGCCTGATACCGCGCAGTAGATCAGCTTTGGATTGATCGCATACAGCGCCTCATAGCCGATGCCGAGCTTGTCCATCACGCCGGGACGGAAATTCTCCATGACCACGTCGACCTGGCTCACGAGCTTCTTCACGATCGCGATCGCATCGGGCTTTTGCAGATCGAGCGTCAGGCTGCGCTTGTTGCCGTTGATGGCCTGGAACGCCGGTGCGAGCCCGCGCTCCGCCCATTCGCGGCTGAGCGGCGTGCGGCGCATGTCCTCGCCCTCGCGCCGCTCGACCTTGATGACGTCAGCGCCCAGCAGCGCGAGTTGGTAGCTCGCATAGGGGCCGGCCAGCACTTGCGTGAAGTCCAGGATCTTCACGCCTTCGAACGGTCGCGTCACGTCGCTCTCCCTTTTTGTTCTGGTTGTCGGAGGCGTCAGGCGGCGCGCTTGCCGCGCGCGATCTCCTTCTGCTTGTCGAATTCGGCACGGCGGCGCGCCAGCTCTTCGGCTGAGAGCTGCGCGACGTTGTTGTAGTCGAGCTTCCAGGAGGCGTCCTCGCTCCAGCGCAGCGGTGACTGCATGGTGGTCTGCGGGCCGCTCGCGTTCTCCAGCAATCTGAGCGCCAGCTCGAGCGTCTGCGCCTGCGAGGCGACGTCGTGCGGCTTGCCGGCGGAATTGCCGAGCGGAAAATCCGAGAACAGGAAGCGCGGCACCGCAGCGTGCTCGATGATGTCCTTGGCGCAGCCCATGATCACCGTCGGAATGCCGTTCGCCTCGAGATGCCGCGCCACCAGCGCCGTGGTCTGGTGACAGACCGGGCAGTTCGGCACCAGCACGGCGACATCGACCTTGTCGGCAAGGCAGCGCGCCAGAATCTCCGGCGCGTCGGTGTCGAGGGTAACGCGATGGCTGCGGTTGGTCGGCGCGCCGAAGAAGCGCGGGGCCACCTCGCCGATGCGCTCCGCAGCACTCGCCTTCAAAAGCTGCGGCAGCGGAAACCAGGCGCCGTTGTCGGTGGCCGTGGTGTGCTTGCGGTCGTAGCCGATATGCGAGATGCGAAGGTCGTGCGGCTTCGCCGTGTCGCCGTCATAGACCTGGTAGAATTTCGCACCGCCATTATACGCAGCGCCCGGACCCTGGTCGCCCTTGGCTGGATCGTACGGCGCGGCCGTCGTGATGATGGTGACGCGCGATTCCAACAGCGGCTTCTTCAGCGGCTGGAACGGCGCCTCGGTGTAGTGGGCCCAGCGATACGCCGTGGTGTAGCCGATCGCGGCGTAATACTCCCGCGTGCGCTGCATATAGGGCACGGGGGCGTCATAGTCGGGCGCAAAACCGAATTCGTCGTCGCGCGAAGCGGACATGGGCGCGTCTCCTGGTTCCTGTTGGCGACAGACTAGAGATAGTCGGGGGTGAGCTCAAGAGTAAGCAAGTTCACCGAAACACATGCAGCGCCACATGCTGCAGCAGCATGATCGCCTTCGCGTCGATGATGCGCCCGTCCGCGATCATCGCCAGCGCCTCGTCGATGCCAAGCTCGAGCACCTCGATGTCCTCGCCTTCATGTTCGAGGCCGCCGCCGTCGCTGACCCGCATCTCCGGCTCGTATTCGGCGACGAAGAAATGCAGCTTCTCGGTGATGGCGCCGGGACTCATGAACGCCTCGAACACCTTGTGGACGTGGTGCAGGCGATAGCCGGTTTCTTCCTCCGCTTCGGCGCGGATGCGCATTTCGGGCGAGGCATCGTCGAGCACGCCGGCGGCCGCCTCGATCAGCAGATCGTCGTAACCGCGGATGAAGGCCGGCAGGCGGAATTGCTTCACCAGGATCACCGTACGGCGTGCCAGATTATACGGCAGCACGGCGGCGGCGTTGTCGCGCTCATAGGTCTCGCGATGCTGCGTCTGCCATTCGCCATTGGCGCGCCGGTACTCGAACGTCGTGTTCTTGAGTGTGGTCCAGCCGTCCGAGAGCACGCGGACGTCCTTGATGCGGACGCGGTCGGAAATGGTCATGGCTCGATCTCAATTGCTTGGCGTTGTGGTGCGGCCGTCGAGCCACTTCTGGAACATCACCGAGGTCGATTCCTCGAGACCCAGCGACTGGTAGAACGCATTGGCCTGCTCATTGCCGCGGCGGACCAGGAGCTGGAGTTTCAAAATTCCAGCCTGGCGCAGCCAGTCTTCGGCCGCGGCCATGATGACGCGGCCGTGACCACGCTTCTGGCTGCCCGGATCGACGGCGACGTAATAGACCCAGCCGCGATGACCGTCATGGCCGACCATCACGGTGGCGACGATGGCGCTGCCGTCGCGGCCGAGCAGGATCGTGGAATTGTCGCGCCGCCGCGCCAGCGCGATGTCGGCATGCGGATCGTTCCACGGCCGCGTCAGCCCGCAGCGCTGCCACAGCGCCACCACGGGCTCGACATCGGCCTCGGTGATCGCCTCGATCCTCAGCGCACTCACAGCACTTTGCCCGGGTTCATGATTCCAAGCGGATCGAGCATCGCCTTGAGCTGTCGCATCAGCTCGATGGCGGTCTTGTCCTTCACCTCGGGCAGCTCGTCGCGCTTGAGCACGCCGATGCCGTGCTCGGCCGAGATCGAGCCGCCCATGCGCAGCACGATGGCGAACACCACCGCGTTCATCTCGTGCCAGCGCGCCAGATAGTCCGCGGTGTTGGCCCCGATGGGCTGGCTGACATTGTAGTGCAGATTGCCGTCGCCGAGATGGCCGAACGGCACCGGCCGCGCGCCGGGGATCAGTTTCACCACGGCTTCATTGGCCTCGGCGATGAAGGCGGGGACGGTGGCCACCGGCACGGAAATGTCGTGCTTGATCGAGCCGCCCTCCGGCTTCTGCGCCGACGACATCTCGTCGCGCAGCTTCCAGAAGCCAGCGCGCTGGGTCAGATTGGCCGCGATCACCGCGTCGTCCACGATCTCGTCCTCCATGGCGCGGCCGAGGATCGTTTCCAGTGGCGTGCGGGCGTCGTCGCCGGGCGACGACAATTCCATCAGCACGTACCAGGCATGCTTTTGCGCGAGCGGATCGCGCACGTCGATGCCGTGGCGGATCGAGAAATCGACCGCCATCTCCGAGAGCAGCTCGAAGCTCGTCAGCGCATTGGCGGCCTCGCTTTGCGCGATCGCCAGCAGTTTCAGGGCGGCGTCCGGCGACTTCAACCCGACGAAGGCGGTCTCGATCGACCGCGGCTTCGGAAACAGCTTCAGCGTCGCCGCCGTGATGATGCCGAGCGTGCCTTCGCCGCCGATGAAGAGGTTGTGCAGATTGTAGCCGGTGTTGTCCTTCTTCAGCTTCGACAGCACGTTGAGCACGCGCCCGTCCGCCAGCACCACCTCGAGCCCCAGCGCCATCTCGCGCGCGACGCCATAGGCGAGCGCGGCCGTGCCGCCGGCATTGGTCGAGAGATTGCCGCCGATGGTGCAGCTCCCTTCCGCGCCGAGCGAGAGCGGGAACAGCCGGTCCATTTCGGCGGCCTTTTGCTGTGCGATCTGCAGCACCACGCCGGCCTCGCAGGTCATGGTGTTCGACGCAGTATCGACCTCGCGGATCTTGTCGAGCCGCCGCAGCGACACCACCACCTCGCCATTGTGCGGGGTCTGGCCGCCGACCAGCCCGGTGTTGCCGCCCTGTGGCACCAGCGCGATTTTGTGCTCGGAGGCGAGCTTGCAGATTGCGGCGACCTCGGCGGTCGAGCCGGGGCGCAGCACCAGCGGCGAGCGGCCGTGGAACAGATTGCGCTCCTCGGTGACGTAGGCCTCGATGTCGGCCGCATCGGTGATGGCGTGCCTCTCGCCGACGATTCTGCGGAATTGTTCGATCAGCTCGGGCGCAAGCGGTGGGGTCGCGGAATGATTAACGTTCATTGTCTTGTCTCTTGCTTCGCTCTTATCGCGCCACGGCCGCCCGGCGCAGCCGGTCGTTGATCGCTTCGCCCAGATCTTGTTCGGGGATCGCCATCACCGCGATCGCCCGCGGCCCGCTGGCATCGAGGGCGCGAAGATAGCCGAACAGATTGGCGGCGGCTTCATCGAGATCGCCGCTGGGCGACAAATTCATGACCGCCGTGGCGGCCTCCAGTCCGGGCAGGCGCGCGGGGCCGAACGCCAGCAGCGCTTCGCCCGGCGCGACGTCCCGCGCATTGAGCCGCACATTGGCGCGCGGCGCGTAATGCGAGGCCAGCATGCCCGGCGCCAGCGGCTGGCTGTCGTCGCTTTCGGCCTCCGCGGGCAGTCGCGCCAGCGGTGCACCGAGCACGGTCTCGATCCGTTCGCGTGACAGCCCGCCGGGCCGCAGCAGCATCGGCGCCGCAAAGCAGCCGACGATGGTCGATTCGACGCCGACCGTAACGGGTCCGCCGTCGACGATCAGGTCGATCCGCCCCGCAAGGTCGCCCTCGACATGGGCCGCCAGCGTCGGCGAGACGTGGCCGGAGAGGTTGGCGGACGGCGCCACCACCGCCCCGCCGAAGGCGCGCAGGATCGCCTGCGCCACCGGATGGGCCGGAATGCGGATCGCGACCGTATCGAGGCCCGCGGTGGCAAGCTCGGCCACCGGGCAGTTCTCCGTCTTCGGCACCACCAGCGTCAACGGTCCCGGCCAGAACGCCTCCGCAAGGCGCAAGGCGCGGGCATCGAATCGCCCGATCCGCCGCGCGGCCGCGAGGTCGGCGACATGCGCGATCAGCGGATTGAAGGACGGTCGCCCCTTGGCGGCGTAAAGATGGGCGATCGCGCCGGCATTTCCGGCGTCCGCCCCGAGCCCGTAGACCGTCTCGGTCGGGAACGCGACCAGCCCGCCGGCGGCCAATGTCCGGGCGGCAGCTTCCGCGCCGGCGGTGCCGGCCGGTAAAATCAGCGTTTCAAGACCCGTTTTCACAGGGATAAGATTCCTCAGCTCGGCCGCTTGCGGTGCGCCAAACCCGACGCTATAAGCCGGCCTCTTGTCGGAGTGTGGCTCAGCCCGGTAGAGCACTGCGTTCGGGACGCAGGGGTCGCAGGTTCGAATCCTGCCACTCCGACCATTCTTCCAAAAGTCGACGTTCTAGAGGCTCGGCGGACCGGTCGCCGGGGCCTCGGAAGCGCCTTATTGCAACGATTTAGGGCGCGGGTCCACGGCCGATTTGGCCGGGCAGAGGCGTGTGCCGCAGCGGCATGGCTTTCTTTTCGCCGGCATCCCTGATCCGGCGTTGCACGGTAGGTCAGAGAATTACCGTCTCGCCGCGAGCGAGCCAATCAAATCACCACCAGGCACGGTTCCCACGAGGCCTCCTCTGACGCTTCCGCAATTGCCTCTAAAACCGCCGTAACTCATCAAACGCTCGCGCTCGGGACGGTCGGTTGCCATCCGGTCAGACCGACGGTTAGATGAACCTGCAGTCGATCGCAGCTTCAAGCAGCGCAATCCGCCAATAACAAAAAACAGGGCAGGAATCATGAACAAGAAAATCGTCGCGCTTGTTGCAGCTTTTACCTTCGCTGCTTGCGGATCGGCATGGGCCGCGTGGCCGGAAGACAAGCCGATCGAAGTCGTCGTCGGCTTTGCGCCCGGCGGCGGTACCGATGTCATGGCTCGCAAACTTCTTCCCTTTGTTGAGCGCGCGCTTGGCGGTAAGGCGAAGTTTGTCGTCCTGAACAAGCCTGGCGCTGGTGGAGAGATCGCGTTTGCTGCGATCGCGCGCGCGGCGCCCGACGCCTATTCGATCGGCGTCGTCAACGTGCCGGGCTACAACTTTTTGCCGATGACGCGCAAAACCCAATACACAACGGATGAAATCCGGCTGGTCGCACGGATCGTTGAAGATCCGAACGTGATGGTGGTTCCCGCGGACAGCAGATTCAAGAATCTACCGGATGTCATTGCCGCACTTCGCAGCAAGCCCGGCTCGGTGACGTTTGGTCACAACGGTGCCGGCACGAACGGTCATTTGGCCATTCGCATGCTGGCAGCAGCCGCGAAGGTCGAGCCCAACGAAATCTCTTACAGAGGAACGGCCGCACAGCGGACCGATCTATTGGGCGGGCATCTGGAAGTCGGGATGGTCACTCTCAGCGAGATTCCCGAATTGCATGGCACCAACAAGGGGCAACTTCGCGTCATCGCGATCCTGTCGAAGAAGCGCTTTCCATCGCTGCCCGAAGTTCCGACAGCAGAGGAAGTGGGCTTTCCGATCACGACGACGGCAGAACGCGGCTTCGCGGTGCCGAAGGGCGTTCCGGACGACATCGTCAAGAAGCTGGAAGCCGGGATTGCGGAAGGCCTGCGCAATCCCGAGTACCTGACGAATTCGCCTGGCGACGAGCCGGTGATCGCCTTCCTGACTGGCGCTGAGTGGCAGAAACGACTCGACGGCATGTCTGAGGCGTTGCGTCCCTATGCTGAAGACATGCGCGCGAACGAGCAGAAGTAATCAACCCTGCTGTCGCCGGCGGTTGTCGCGAGACTATCGCCGCGCCACCAGAACGCCGACCATAAACGCAATCATCAGTGCCGGCAGCGGCGCCTCGCGTACCATGCCGCGAACGACATGTGTCCAATTTTGCTCCGGGACGAGGTTCGGAGACCTGATCTCCGGTGTTGGCGTGATGCCCCATTCGGAGGCGAGTTCGGCAATCTCGCTTGAGGCGAGCCGCACGCCGTCGCGGACGCGGAAGATGGCGGCGTCCGCGCGCTCGCGCGGCGCAAGCAGCATCATCGTCGTGACGGCCGTACGCAGGGTCATCTCGCCGTAACCTTGCAGCCTGACCGATTCCTCGGGGTCGGACGTCATCGGAAATCCCTCACAGGGCCAAATGCCTTACAACGCGAAGTGGCGCGCGATGGTGAAGGCCATCGTCGCGCACAGGACCAGCGTGGATACCGCGCCGGCCACGCCGCGCGCGAGATCGGTCCGCGTCAGGTGCCTGGTCATGATTTTGCTCCATGCTCGGCATGGCAATGGCGGGGAGGCGGCGTTGGTTCCAGCCGCGACGGGCGAATCGCGAACGCGGGCTATTTCCGCAGCAGCTCGCTCAGCGCCGCCGTCGCCTCGGCGCAGCGGATGTCGTCGATCTCGCGCGACAGGTTGAGTGCGCTCGATCTGAGCTCTTCGACTTTCCAGCTCTCGGGGTGCTGGGTCTCGAGTTGACCGAGCCGCTTGTTCAGATCATCCAATCTGGTTTGCAATTGTTCGACGCTGGCGGCCCCATTCACCACCCAGACTCGTTGCGCACGCATCGTAGTTCCCCTGCTCGTCTCACGGCGTTGTGAGAGGGGTTCGTGGCCGCAATGGGAGTTTCTTTTGTCCGGCTTCAGACGGACGGGAACCGTTGCAGATCAGCAACGGGAGTTCCCTCGCGGAAGCGTGCGTCTGGAGCTCGGCCCGTCACCGCATCAGGCCGCGCGCGGCCACTCGGTCGATTGCCTTTCAAGCCGGCTTTCGAGAATGGCGATGCTCACCCGGATATTGTCGCGCCGGGCCCGCAGGTTCTGCGCGAGCATGGGGTAGGCGACGTTCTGGGGATCGGAGATTCCAGCCTTCCGCTCTTCCTCCAGAATGTCGGCGTCGATCATTTGCATGCGCCAGCGCAGATCGGAGATCAATGCGTGGAGCTGTGTCGGCATGGTCGCTTCGAAACGGGACGTCGGGTGCATGATCGCCTCACGATGAAACAGACCCACTGCGGGTCTGAGGGATTTGACTGCCGTCCAGCAAGCACAATGCCAGTGGGCGGCTGAGCGTCTCCCGCAATTGCTCCACGGCGCACCGGAACGATTACCACTCTTTCCCGTTGCTGCAGGGGCCTCGATAACGAGGCGATCGAGGGACCCATGCCGCTCATCCGCTATTTCGTCTTCACCGGCGGCGCTCTGCTCGCCCTCCTGTACCTTGCTGATTACTACCTGGCCGGCCCCGTGAGTGCGGCCGCCGAAACCGGGCCGGACCTCTCGATCGCCCGAATTCATTCTGCACAGACCTGGCCGGAGAAGATCATCTTCGACACCAACGTGCGCCAGATTCCGTTGACCAAAACTGTGGCGTCAACGTCAGACGCGGCGGCGCCAGTCGCGCCGGACGGTACGCGCCAGGCATTTGCCATGGCGGCGCAGCCCGCCGCAGAGCTCTCCCAGGCCGCAGAGCTCTCCAAGGCCGCGGAGCTCTCCAAGGCCGCGGAGCCCAGGCAGGCCAAGGCGGCCGCTCTGAACAAACGCGTCGCGGAGCGGCATCGTCGCCGCCAGCCGTCGCGCATGGCGGCGCGCGGTCAGTTCTTCAACGAGCCCGTCGCCGCAGAATGGTGAGTGCCGCTCTGCGAGGGTGTTTTCGCGCGACGTGGATGCGGTCGATCGCCATTCATCCTCGGCGCCCCCCGCGTGACGCTCGAATTGCCTCTCGGTTGGGCACTGTGCCGGACAGCGAGGCTGTGCGCGCGACGCGTCGCAAGATAGTCTCTGCCGCGACCTGACCCAGGAAGCGGACGAGGGAAAGATTCGTGACGAGATTTGTGACGATCGCGGCCGGCCAGCTTGGCCCTGTCGCGCGGACAGAGACGAGAACCGCGGTCGTGGCGCGCTTGATGGCCTTGATGCGCCAGGCGCACGCCAACGGTTGCGACCTGATCGTCTATCCCGAGCTCGCGCTGACCACGTTCTTTCCGCGCTGGTATTTCGAGGATCAGGCGGAGATAGACAGCTTCTTCGAGCGTGAGATGCCGGGGCTGGAGACGAGAGGCCTGTTCGATCTCGCGCGCGAGATCGGCATCGGATTTTATCTTGGCTATGCCGAGCTGACGGTCGAGACCGGAATTGTCAGGCGCTACAACACCTCCATCCTGGTCGAGAAGAGTGGCGAGATTGTCGCGAGATATCGCAAGGTGCATTTGCCCGGGCATGCCGAGCACGAGCCTTGGCGCGAATTCCAGCATCTGGAAAAGCGCTATTTCGATCCGGGCAGCAGTTTCGGCGTGACCGAGGCCTTTGGTGGCGTGATGGGAATGGCGATCTGCAACGATCGCCGCTGGAGCGAGACCTATCGGGTGATGGGGCTGCAGGGCGTCGAGATGGTGATGATCGGCTACAACACGCCGGTGCACAATCCGCCCGCGCCCGAGCATGACGATCTCTCGCTGTTCCACAATCATCTGGTAATGCAGGCCGGCGCCTACCAGAACGGCACCTTCGTGGTCGGCGTCGCCAAGGCCGGTGTCGAGGAGGGCGTCGACCACATCGGCGGAAGCTGTGTCATCGCGCCCTCCGGCGAGATCATCGCGCGATGCACGACCAAGGGCGACGAGATAGCGCTCGCTCGCTGCGATCTCGATCTCTGCAACTCCTACAAGCGTACCACCTTCAATTTCGACGTTCACCGTCAGCCGCAGGCCTACCGGATGATTGTCGAACGGAAGGGCGTGACCCTGATGGCGGACAGAACGCCGGTGCGAACGACAGGGTGAGCTCCAGTAGCCCGGGTGAGCGAAGCGATACCCGGGACCGCTGCGAGAGTCCCGGATGTCGCTTCGCTCATCCGGGCTACAAGACTTGCCGTCGGGCAAAACACCCGCACTCCGTCAACCCCTTCCTGCAAAAATATTCCACTTTACCGAAATTCGGTTTTGACGTATGTGTCGCCCATCCCGGCTCATCCTTGAGGGGCGATCTTGTGGTCGTCACGTTCGCGAGTCGGGCTTGCGGTGGACGCGGCAGCGTTCGGGTGCGAGAGGCCAAGGGCAGGGCGGATTGCTCTCCGTGAGCCCAACGCTTCGTTCCGACGAGCGGCGCTGCTAGGCTTCGTCTCGTCATCAGGTCGGCGGCAACGTGCACAACGCCGCCGAAACCGGTGGCGAAATGGCGGGCCGTGCGTACGGCAAAACCGTGTGGTCCTGGCCGTCGTTGCTACGGTCAAGCTCTTGCGGATGCGGCATCTGCGTCAACCGGCGCGGTGTCGGTGACTTTCGCGAAGGCGAGGGAGGCCAAAAGGAACTCGGCTCCCGGGAGAGCACGGCATAAGCCGTCCAACCATCGCGCAGGGAAGGCCGAGTGATTGGCACCACCTGTATGCTGCTGTGCGGTTTCCTTGCGCTACATTTTCGCGCAGCGGACCGCGGGTGCCAGCCGGCACCCGGCCTTCCCTGCGCCCTTTTGGACAAGAGGGTGGAGTGACGAAGCAAAGCTCGGGCGAAATCAGCCGCGAGAACGCGAAGCCGTGTCTGCGAATTGGCGCAACAACCTCAAATGTCGTCCTGGCGTAGGCCAGGACCCATACCCCGAGGTCTATCGATTTGAGGCGGTATCAATCCCACCGAGCGAATGTCCGCCAAACTCCTCCCTGGGGGTAATGGGTCTTGGCCTTCGCCAGAACGACGCAGGGGTTGGTGGCGATCAGTGTGACCCACACCCCATCACAACCACGTGTCTTTATTCGGAAACAATCATTCCCTATTATCCCGCAATGCAAAAAGCCGCCCGCAAATCCCGCTCCGTCGCGCGTCCGCCCGGCCGTCCCCGGGAGTTCGACATGGACATTGCCCTCGACGGGGCCGTGCGCGTGTTTTCCGAGCGCGGTTATCATGCGACCTCGATTGGCGATCTCACCGCGGCGATGCGGCTGGCGACCGGCAGCGTCTACAAGGCGTTTCGCGACAAGCATGCGGTGTTTCTCGCCGCCTTCGAGCGCTATGTCGCTCTGCGCCAGGAGCAGACGCGTAGCGCCGCGGCGAAAGGCGCCAACGGCCGCGAGCGGCTGCGCAACATGCTATTGTCGTATGTAGAGCATTCCCAGGGCAGCGAGGGGCGGCGCGGCTGCCTCGTGGTCGGCAGCGCGGTCGAAATGTCCGCGGTCGACCCGGTGGTGGCCGCCCTCGTCAGCGCGCGGCTCGAGACCAACGAAGGCTTCATCGCTGGCCTCATTCGCGAGGGGCAGGCTGACGGCTCGATTCCCCGCCATGTCGCCGCCGACGACACCGCGCGGCTGATGATCTGCATCACGCAGGGTCTGCGCGTCGTCGGCAAGGCGCGCCTTTCGCTTGACGGCAAGCGCCTGGTCGCCGTCGCGATGAAGCTGCTCGTCTGAATTTTTTGTCATATTAGGAAACAAGCGTTTCCTATATCTGGAGACTATGTGAATGACGATGAATGCCACGATCGAGACAGCCCCCGAGCCGGATGCGGTGTCGCAGCGCCTGACCTTCGTGCTTGCCGCGGCCTGTGGCATGGTCGCCGCCAACATCTATTACGCCCAGCCGCTGATCGCCCCGATCAGCGCCGCGCTCGGCCTGTCGCATGGAGCGGCGGGACTGATCGTCACCATGACGCAGATCGGCTACGGCGTGGGGCTTCTCTTCATCGTCCCGCTCGGCGACCTCGTCGAGAACCGCACCCTGATCTGCTCCGTCATCACGCTCGGCGCGGCAGCCCTGCTCGCCGCGGGGGCCGCGTCCCATGCGCTACCGTTCCTGATGGCCGCGCTGTTCATCGGGCTCGGTTCGGTCGCGGTGCAGATCATCATTCCCTATGCGGCGCACCTTGCGCCGGCAGCCATTCGCGGCCGTGTCGTCGGCAACGTCTCGACCGGCTTGATGCTCGGCATCATGCTGGCGCGACCGGTGTCGAGCTTCGTCACGGCGATGCTGTCGTGGCACGCGGTGTTCTTCTGCTCGGCCGCACTGATGATCGTGCTCGCAGCGGTACTCTGGATGACGCTGCCGAAGCGCAAGCCGGTCGCGCGGATGCATTACGGCGAGTTGCTGCTGTCGATGCCGCATCTGGCGCGGACCACGCCGCTGCTGCGCCGCCGCGCGCTGTACCAGGCCAGCCTGTTCGGCGCCTTCAGCCTGTTCTGGACCGTGACGCCGCTGCTGCTCGCGAGCGAGTTCGGCTTCACCCAGCGCGGCATTGCGCTGTTCGCGCTCGCCGGTGTCGCCGGCGTGTTCGCGGCGCCGATCGCGGGGCGGCTTGCCGATCGCGGCTACAGCCGCATGGCAACACTGGTCGCGCTGCTGCTCGCGGCCGTAGGCTTCCTGATCACGCATGTCGGCGCGCCCGGATCGGTGCTGAACCTCGCCTGCCTGGTCGTGGCCGCGATCGCGATCGACATCGGCGTGCAGGGCAACGTCGTGCTCGGCTTCCGCGCGATCTTCGCGCTGGGGCATGAGCACCGCAGCCGCCTCAACGGCCTCTACATGGCGACGTTCTTCACCGCGGGCGCGGCGGGCTCGGCGGTCGGCGCCTGGGCGTTTGCGCAAGGCGGCTGGACGCTGGCATCGGCCATTGGCCTCGCGCTAACCGTCGCAGGCCTGGTCTATGCGGCCACCGAGTAGTGGCCGCGGTCGCCTAAATTGTGCGATTCGGCCCGTTTACCAAGGCCGTCCGGCCGGCAATTTCCACCTCGCAGTTTCCCTGCCGCTGTAGTACTTTGGTCGCAAGCGAGCCTGGTTAACGGGCGGCAGGGGGAGGCTGATGAGGCGTGCGGGGCTGGTTGGCGTACCGCGGGTACGACCATGGTCGTGGCAGGCGTTTCTGCTTGGATTCGTCGTTGTCGCAATGTCGGCTGCGCTCCAGGGCGTCTGTGTCGCGCTCGGCGCAAAACTCTATTTCGCAGCGTTCCTGCCCAGCCTGTTCGTGCTCGGCATTATCGCGGGCGTGCCAGTTGCGGCGTTCGCAGCATTGCTCACCATTCCCCTGGTATGGTGGGCGTTCATGCCGCCGTTCTTCGAGTTCAATTCGCTGACCAGCGCGCATGCCGATTCCATCAAGCTGTTCTGCCTGCTCGCCGTGCTGGTGATCGGCCTTGCCGATCTCTGCCGCGAGACGATGGCGATCATCAGCCGTGGCGGGTTGAAGCCGCGCAGCGAGAGCGCGGCAACGAATTCGCAATAGACCGGCCTTGCGCGGTCGCGCACGTTGCGCGCGGGCAACAGTCCGGAAACCATTCGCGCGCTTGCCGCGCGGCGCTAACTTTTCGAAAAAGATTTGGCCGCAATTTCTCCCCCGGGAATGACGAGGGAGTTTTCGGACATGAACGGCCAAATCACCGGTCACGCCATCTTGGAGAACGTGCGCCGCTATCGCGGCATCGCATCGCTCTATCGCCAGACCGCTGCATTCCGCCCGGGCCAGAGCTGGTCGCTGCTCGAGCAGGCGAAGGATTGGGAAGCACGGGCGCTGCTGGAGCTGGAAGCCTATTTCGCCGCGCGGATGGATTACGCTGCTACGCGTGCGGCCTGATCGTTAACCATCGGCGCGGCCTTGCGCAGGCCGCGTCGGTCATCGGGTCGCGCACGGAAAGCACGGGGCGACTACGGAGTTATCTCGACCCCCGCCTGTGTTAGCAACGTCCCGACCAAGACATCCCAATTCGGCCGGGGCAAGCGATGACCACCTTCAACCGCATCTTCACGACCGAGCGCCTGCTCCAGATCATCGTCATTCTCGCGGCCACGGTCGCAATGAAGCTGATGGGCTGAATTCCGGCAGGCTATCGCGCGCCGAATTCCGGCAATTCGGGCAGATAGTTCGCCCCCTCCGAGCCGAGAAAATCGAACATCGCCTGCGCCGGCGGCAACAGCACCTTGTCGCTGCGGCGGATCACGTACCATTGCCGCACGATCGGCAGGCCCGCGACGTCGAGCACGATCAGCCGGCCCTCGGTGAGCTCGTGCGCCACGGTGTGGGCCGAGATGAAGGCGATGCCGAGCCCGGCGATGACAGCCTGCTTGATGGTCTCGTTGCTGCTCATCTCCATGCCGATGATCGGCTCGAGATCCGACCTCTGGAACATGCCTTCCATCAGCGTCCGCGTGCCCGAGCCAGGCTCGCGGGTGAGGAAGGTCTCGTGCACGAGGTCGGTCAGGTTGAGGCCGGAATCTTTCTCCAGCCAGTGCCCCTTGCGTGCGACGATGATGTGCGGATTCCGCCCGAGCTGACGGACGTCGACGCTGACATCGGCCGGTGGCCGACCCATCACTGCGAAATCGAGGTCGTAGCCGTGCATGGCCTCGCGGATCTCCTCGCGATTGCCGACCGTGAGCTTGAGCTCGATCTTCGGATACCGCTTCGAGAATGCCGCGATCGCGTGCGGCACGAAATATTTTGCGGTCGAGACCGCGCCGAGATGCACCGTGCCGCCGGTTCGCCCGGCGAGCAGGTCGAGCGCGCCCTGGCAGTCGGTGATTGCGGCTTCGACGCGCTCGGCGAGGGTAAGCACCTCCTTGCCCGCCTCCGTCAGCAGCATGCCGTCGCCGGTCCGCTGCAGCAGCGGCAGGCCGGCGAGATCCTGAAGCTGGCGCAGTTGCTGGGTCACGGCCGGCTGCGTCAAGCCGAGCTGGGTCGAGGCTGCCGTGACGCTGCCCTTGGCCGCGAGCGCCGCGAGCGAGCGAAGCTGCCGGATCGTCAGATGCCGGAGCTGTGCCGCCGAATGGGTATTATAAGATAATTCTTTGGCGCTCATTATGAATAGAAATTTTCCTTATTAAGCCGGCCCTGTCAATCTCATCGTTGTTGGCACTGACCGCACCGGACCTCCAGCGAGGAGGGAACTGGATACGGCACCAGCAAAGGGGATGGACGCAGATGACCGGGCAACTCAGGCTGGACGACCACCTTCAGCGGTATTCCGAGACGGCGCCGCATGCGCTGGCCGTGGCGTCCGCGGTCGATGCCATCGCGGCGGCCGCGATCGAAATCGCCGATCTCATCGCCACCGGAGACCTTGCGGACGCCTCCGGCCTGACCACCGGCCGCAATAGCGACGGTGACATCCAGCGCGATCTCGACGTGCAGGCGGATGCGATCCTGCGCCGCTGTCTCGGCAAGCTGCCGATCGCGGCACTGGCGTCGGAGGAGATGCGCGAACCTCAGATCGGCGACCGCAAGGCCAAGATCTGCGTCGCGATCGATCCGCTCGACGGCTCCTCCAACATCGACATCAACATGACCGTAGGCACGATCTTTTCGATCCTGCCCGCGCCTGATGATCTCGCGCTCGCCTTCCATCAGCGCGGCTCGGCGCAGCTCGCGGCGGGGTTCGTCACCTACGGCCCGCAGACCTCGCTGGTGCTGACGCTTGGCGAGGGCGTCGATATCTTCACGCTGGATCGCAAGTCCGGTTGCTTCCGTCTCGCGCGTAGCGCCGTGCAGATCTCCGAGACCTGCGAGGAGTTCGCGATCAACGCCTCGAACCGCCGGCATTGGGAACAGCCGGTGCGCGCCTTCGTCGACGAATGCCTCGCCGGTGTGGAAGGGCAGGCCAACCACAATTTCAACATGCGCTGGGTCGGCTCGCTGGTTGCCGAGGCCTACCGTATCCTCACCCGCGGTGGCGTGTTCCTCTATCCCTCTGATGCACGGCCGGGCTATGGCGACGGCCGCCTGCGCCTCGTCTACGAGGCGCACCCGATGGCTTACATCGTCGAGCAGGCCGGCGGCTCCGCGTCGACCGGGCGCGAACGCATCCTTGAGCTTTCAGCGCAGAGCCTGCACCAGCGCGTGCCGCTGATCATGGGTTCGAACAACGAGGTGCAGCGCGTCGAGGACCTGCATTGCGATCCCTTGCTGGTCGCCAGCGTCTCCGCACCGCTGTTCGCGCGGCGCGGCTTCTTCCGGCTGTAAGCGAGGCATCCCATGTCCAGGAAGCATCCGATCATCTCCATCACCGGCTCTTCCGGCGCGGGCACCACGTCGGTCAAGAAGACTTTCGAACAGATATTCTTCCGCGAGAAGGTCAACGCCGCCTACATCGAAGGCGACGCCTTCCATCGCTACGACCGCGCGGAAATGCGCACGCAGATGGCGAAGGAGGCCGATCGCGGCAACAGGCATTTCAGCCATTTCAGCCCCGAGACCAATCTGTTCGAGGAGCTGGAGCGTGCCTTCCGCGACTATGGCGAGACCGGTACGGCGATGACGCGGCACTATGTCCACGATGCCGAGGAATCCGCGCTGCATGGTGCCGCACCCGGCACCTTCACCGAATGGAAACGGCTGCCGGAGAGCTCCGACCTGCTGTTCTACGAGGGCCTGCATGGCGCGGTCGTCACCGACAAGGTCAACGTCGCGCGTTATGCCGACCTCAAGATCGGCGTCGTGCCCGTCATCAATCTCGAATGGATCCAGAAGCTGCACCGCGACCGCAGTGCGCGAGGCTATTCGACCGAGGCCGTCACCGACACCGTTCTGCGAAGGATGCCCGACTACATCCACTACATCTGTCCGCAATTTTCCGAGACCGACATCAACTTCCAGCGCGTGCCGACGGTGGACACCTCCAATCCATTCATCGCGCGCTGGATCCCAACGCCGGACGAATCGATGGTCGTGATCCGCTTCAAGAACCCGCGCGGCATCGACTTCCCCTACCTGCTCTCGATGCTGCCGCAAAGCTGGATGTCGCGCGCCAATTCGATCGTGTGCCCCGGCGCGAAGCTCGATCTTGCCATGCAGCTGATCCTGACGCCGCTGATCATGCAGCTCATCGAGCGCAAGCGAAACCTGAAGTGAACGAGGGGAGGATCCGATGAACATCTCCGTCCACGCCGACGCAGACCTTACCGCGGTCACACACAATGATCTCGCCAACGCCGTCCGCTTCCTCGCGGTCGACGCCATCGAGACCTCGCAGTCCGGCCACCCCGGACTGCCCATGGGCATGGCCGATGTCGCCACCGTGCTGTTCTCGCGATTTCTGAAATTCGACTCGGCTCACCCCCACTGGCCGGACCGTGATCGCTTCGTGCTGTCGGCAGGCCACGGCTCGATGCTGCTCTATGCATTGCTCCATCTCACCGGCGGCGACGTCAGCCTCGATGACATCAAGGCCTTCAGGCAATGGGGCTCGAAGACGCCGGGCCATCCGGAATATGGCCATACGCCGGGCGTCGAGACGACGACCGGTCCGCTGGGGCAGGGGATTGCGACCGCGGTGGGCATGGCGCTCGCCGAGCGGATGGGCAATGCGCGGCATGGCGATGGCCTCGTCGATCACTTTACGTATGTGATCGCCGGCGACGGCTGCCTGATGGAAGGCATCAGCCAGGAAGCGATTTCGCTCGCCGGCCATCTCGGGCTCGGCCGCCTGATCTTGCTGTTCGACGACAACGGCATCTCCATTGACGGGCCGACCTCGCTTGCGACCTCCGACGACCAGCTCGCGCGCTTCGCCGCCTCAGGCTGGTCGGTGCGCCGTGTCGATGGGCACGATTCCGAAGCAGTTGCGCAGGCGATTGCGGAGGAGCGTGAGAGCCAAAGACCGTCGCTGATCGCCTGCCGCACCATCATCGGCTATGGCGCGCCGGATCGTCAGGGCACCGAGAAGGCGCACGGCGCGCCGCTCGGCACCGAGCAGACCGCGGCGGCGCGGCGAGCGCTCGGCTGGGACTATCAGCCCTTCGTGGTGCCTGTCACGGTCCTGAAAGCATGGCGGATGATCGGGCAGCGCGGGCAGGTCGAGCGTCTCGCCTGGCTCGATCGCTATGAATGCGCGACGCCTGAGCAGCGCGATCTGTTTGTCGAGGGCAAGGCGGTTGCCCTGCCGAACGCCTATGCCCTGGCCTCGGCGAAGTTGCGCGAGCGCTTTGCCACCGAGCGTCCGAAGCTCGCGACGCGGCAGGCGTCGCAACAGGTGCTCGACGGAATCGCAGGGACGATTCCCGGATTTGTCGGTGGCTCGGCGGACCTCACGCATTCGAACCTGACGCATGCCAAGGCGCAGACCCCGGTCAAGCGCGGCGCGTTCGCCGGCGATTACATCCATTACGGCATCCGCGAGCACGGCATGGCGGCCGCGATGAACGGCCTCGCGCTGCACGGCGGCTTCATTCCCTATGGCGGCACCTTCCTCGCGTTCTCCGATTACAGCCGGCCGGCGATCCGCCTTGCGGCCTTGATGCGGATCCGCGTCATTCATGTGATGACCCATGACTCCATCGGCCTCGGTGAGGACGGCCCGACGCATCAGCCGGTCGAGCATCTCGCAGCGCTTCGCGTCATTCCGAACCTGCTTGTTTTCCGGCCGGCCGACGCGGTTGAGACGCTGGAAGCATGGGATTGCGCGCTCCAAGCTGAAAATCGTCCGTCCGTGCTGTGCCTGTCCCGTCAGGCGCTGCCGACCTTCCGCAGCGACGTGCGCGGTAGAAACCGCGTCGCACGGGGCGCCTATCTGATCGTTTCGCCGGACGGCGGCCGCGACGTGACGCTCATCGCAACGGGTTCGGAAGTGTCTATTGCGCTGGAAGCGGCCCGCCTGCTCGCCACCGAGCACGTCCGCGCGGCCGTAGTCTCCGCGCCCTGCTTCGCGTTGTTCGAGGAGCAGCCGGAGGACTACCGCGCTGCCGTGCTCGGCACGGCGCCACGGATCGGCATCGAGGCGGCAGTCGCCGGCGATTGGCATCGATGGATCGGCACTGACGGCGAATTCGTCGGCATGCGCGGCTTCGGTGCCTCGGCGCCCGCGCCAGTGCTCTACCGCGAATTCGGCATCACGCCGCAAAGCGTCGCGGAAGCCGCCCGGCGGGCGATTGCCCGCACAAGCAAGCAATAACAGGAGGAATTGTCGTGGCCCGTATCACCCTTCGTCAGCTGCTCGACCACGCCGCCAGTCACGGCTACGCGGTGCCGGCATTCAACATCAACAACATGGAGCAGGGCATCGCGATCATGCAGGCGGCGGCCGAGGTCGACGCGCCGGTGATCATCCAGGCTTCGCGCGGCGCGCGCAGCTATGCCGGCGACCTCATGCTCTCGCACATGATCGACGCGCTGGAGCGGACCTATCCGGACATCCCGCTCTGCATGCACCAGGACCATGGCAACGACGAAGCGACCTGCGCCTCTGCGATCGCCCACGGCTTCACCTCGGTGATGATGGACGGCTCGCTCAAGGCAGACGCCAAGACCGCGGCCGATTACGACTACAACGTTGCGATCACCAGCCGCGTCGTCGATCTCGCCCATTGGGTCGGTGCCTCCGTCGAAGGCGAGCTCGGCGTGCTCGGCTCGCTCGAGCATGGCGGCGGCGAACAGGAGGATGGTCACGGCGTCGAAGGCACGATCAGCCACGATCAGTTGCTGACGGATCCCGACCAGGCGGTCGACTTCGTCCGCGCCACCAAGGTCGATGCGCTCGCGATCGCGATGGGCACCTCGCACGGCGCCTACAAGTTCAGCCGCAAGCCGGATGGCGACATTCTGGCGATGCGGGTGGTCGAGGAGATTCATCGCCGTCTGCCGAACACGCATCTCGTGATGCACGGCTCTTCCTCGGTGCCGCAGCCGCTCCAGGACATGTTCAATCAGTTCGGCGGCGAGATGCCGCAGACCTGGGGCGTGCCGGTCGAGGAGATCGTCCGCGGCATCAAGAGCGGCGTGCGCAAGGTCAACATCGACACCGACTGCCGGCTGGCGATGACCGCGGCGTTCCGCAAGGTCGCCGCGCAAACGCGCTCCGAGTTCGATCCGCGCAAATTCCTCAAGCCCGCGATGGATGCGATGCGCGAGCTCTGCCGCGAGCGCTTCGAGCAGTTCGGGACTGCAGGCCACGCCAGCCGGATCAAGGTCGTTCCCTTGAGCGAGATGGCGCGGCGCTACCGCGCCGGAGAACTCGATCCCAGCATCGACGCCCGCGAGCCCGTCGCGGCCTAATCATTCAGAGAGAGAAGAGCAGGAGAGAGCCATGAATGCACATGCAGGAACCGTCCGCGGCAAGGAAAGATATCGATCGGGCGTGATGGAATACAAGCGCATGGGCTATTGGGAGCCTGATTACGTGCCAAAGGACACCGATGTCATCGCGCTGTTCCGCGTCACGCCGCAAGAGGGCGTCGACCCGATCGAGGCGTCGGCCGCAGTCGCCGGCGAATCTTCTACCGCGACCTGGACGGTGGTGTGGACCGATCGCCTGACCGCTGCCGAGAAGTATCGCGCAAAATGCTATCGCGTCGATCCGGTGCCGGGCACGCCAGGCTCGTATTTCGCCTACATCGCCTATGACCTCGACCTGTTCGAGCCAGGTTCGATCGCCAACCTGTCGGCCTCGATCATCGGCAACGTGTTCGGCTTCAAGCCGCTGAAAGCGCTGCGGCTGGAAGACATGCGCTTCCCGGTCGCTTATGTGAAGACGTTCCAGGGACCGGCAACCGGCATCGTGGTCGAGCGCGAGCGGCTCGACAAGTTCGGCAGGCCGCTGCTCGGCGCCACCGTCAAGCCTAAGCTCGGGCTTTCAGGGCGCAATTACGGGCGCGTCGTCTACGAGGCGCTGAAGGGCGGGCTCGACTTCACCAAGGATGACGAGAACATCAACTCGCAGCCGTTCATGCACTGGCGCGACCGCTTCCTCTATTGCATGGAAGCGGTGAACCGCGCACAGGCGGCCTCCGGGGAGGCGAAGGGCACCTACCTGAACATCACCGCTGGAACGATGGAGGACATGTACGAGCGCGCGGAGTTCGCGAAGGAGCTCGGATCGTGCATCGTCATGATCGACCTCGTGATCGGCTACACCGCGATCCAGTCGATGGCGAAATGGGCGCGGCGCAACGACATGATCCTGCATCTGCATCGCGCCGGTCACTCGACCTACACGCGGCAGAAGAGCCACGGCGTGTCGTTCCGCGTCGTCGCCAAGTGGATGCGGCTTGCCGGCGTCGACCACATCCATGCCGGCACGGTGGTCGGCAAGCTCGAAGGCGATCCGAACACCACGCGCGGCTATTACGATGTTTGCCGCGAGGACTTCAACCCGACCAAGCTCGAACACGGACTGTTCTTCGATCAGTCCTGGGCGAGCCTGAACAAGATGATGCCGGTCGCCTCCGGCGGCATCCATGCCGGCCAGATGCACCAGTTGCTCGACCTGCTCGGCGAGGATGTCGTGCTGCAGTTCGGCGGCGGTACCATCGGCCATCCCATGGGCATCGCGGCCGGTGCGATCGCCAATCGTGTGGCGCTGGAAGCGATGATCCTCGCTCGCAACGAGGGCCGCGACTATGTCCACGAAGGTCCGGAGATCCTGGCCAGGGCGGCCGAGACCTGCACACCGCTGAAAGCTGCACTCGAGGTCTGGAAGGACGTCTCCTTCAATTATGAATCCACCGACACGCCTGACTTCGTGCCGACCGCGCTCGAAACCGTTTGAGGAGATTTGACATGAAGCTGACCCAAGGCTGCTTCTCGTTCCTGCCCGATCTGACCGACGACCAGATCACCAAGCAAGTGCAGTATTGCCTGACCAACGGCTGGGCGGTGAACATCGAGTTCACCGACGATCCGCATCCCCGCAACACCTATTGGGAGATGTGGGGCCTGCCGATGTTCGATCTCCAGGACGCCGCCGGCGTGATGATGGAGCTCGCCGAATGCCGCAGAGTGTATGGCGACCGCTACATCCGCCTCAGCGGCTTCGACTCCAGCCATGGCTGGGAATCGGTGCGGATCTCGTTCATCGTCAACCGCCCGCCGCAGGAAGCCGAGTTCGAGCTGGTGCGGCAGGAGGTGGGCGGACGTGCGATCCGCTACACCACCGTGCGCCGGCAGCCCGCACACGCGCCAACCTAAGTCATTCTCCTCCGCGCGGAGCACTCCCTGCTCCGTTTCCTTGGCGGACCCCTGCTTCGCCGCTTCCCCGCGGCGAAGCCCTTTTCTTCGAGGTGCCGATGCTGGATGTTCCCCACGCAATGACCACTGAGCCCGGCAAGACCAGTTTCGATCTCCGCAAGGAGGCCGAAGAGGCTGGAATCACCGGCACGTTGCAGCAGCTCGAGCAGGAGCTGATCGGATTGAAGCCGGTGAAGAACCGCGTGCGCCAGATCGCGTCGCTCTTGCTGATCGAACGTATCCGGCAGCGTGCGGGACTGGCTTCGTCGCCGCCGACGCTGCACATGTCGTTCACCGGCAATCCCGGCACCGGCAAGACGACCGTCGCGTTGCGCATGGCAAAGATCCTGCACGGCCTCGGCTTCGTGCGGCGCGGGCAGGTGATCTCGGTGACGCGCGACGATCTCGTCGGCCAGTATATCGGCCACACCGCGCCGAAGACCAAGGAGATCCTGAAGAAGGCGATGGGGGGCGTGCTGTTCATCGACGAGGCCTATTATCTGCACCGTCCCGACAACGAGCGCGACTACGGCCAGGAGGCGATCGAGATTCTGCTGCAGGTGATGGAAAACCAGCGCGAGGACCTCGTCGTGATCCTTGCCGGCTATGGCGAGCGGATGACGAGCTTCTTTGCATCAAACCCCGGCTTCCGTTCGCGCATCGCCCACCACATCGACTTTCCGGACTATGCGGAAGCCGAGCTTCTGGTCATTGCCGAATTGATGCTGAAAGAGCGCGGCTATCGCCTCTCGGCGGCGGCGCGTGAGGCGTTCGAGAAATACATCGCGCTGCGTCGGACCCAACCGTTCTTCTCCAATGCGCGCTCGATCCGCAACGCCGTCGACCGCATCCGCCTGCGGCAGGCCGATCGCCTGGTATCCGATCTCGATCGCATGCTCGACATCGCCGACCTCGAAACGATCGATCCCATGGACGTCCTGGCGAGCCGCGTCTTCAGCGGCGGTGCCGACGCGCAGGGGAGTGCGAAGCCATGACCAGAGAAATCCTCATCGCGCCGTCGATCCTGGCTGCGGATTTCGCGCGCCTCGGCGAGGAGATCGCAGCGATCGACGCTGCGGGCGCCGACTGGATTCATTGCGACGTCATGGACGGGCATTTCGTCCCGAACATCAGTTATGGCGCGGACGTCATCAAGGCGATCCGGCCGCTGACGAAGAAAATATTCGATGTGCATCTCATGATCGCGCCGGCCGATCCCTATCTCGAGGCGTTCGCGAAGGCCGGCGCGGATCTCATTACGGTGCATGCCGAAGCGGGTCCGCACCTCGATCGCTCGCTCCAGGCCATCCGCGCGCTCGGCAAGAAAGCCGGCGTCAGCCTGTGTCCCGCCACTCCCGAAAGCGCGATCGAGTATGTGCTCGATCGTCTCGATCTCGTCCTGGTGATGACGGTCAATCCGGGTTTTGGCGGCCAGTCCTTCCTCGAGTCCCAGCTCGAGAAGATCGCGCGGATCCGAAGCATGATCGGCGACCGGCCGATCCGGCTCGAGGTTGACGGCGGCATCACGCGCGACAATGCTGCTGCCTTGGCCGCTGCGGGCGCCGATACGCTTGTAGCGGGTTCCGCCGTGTTTCGCGGCAGGAGCAGCGCGGACTATGCCGGCAACATTGCGGCCATCCGCGCGGCTGCGGAAGCGGGCAGGGTTCCGAACCTGCAACATAGTTCGGAGCGGACGATGCGAGCCGGTGAGCCCGCGCTCATCCGGTAGACGACCCGGTACACATTGGCCCGCGGTAAGGTTCCGAAGCGTTGAGTCCGCGCTGGTTGGAACTTTCGCCTAAATGCGCGTTTGCCTAGAATCAAGCGCGTCTAGCGCGCCGCGGGCGCAGCAAATCTTTTGCACAACCGCCATCGCCCTGACGCAAATAAGGGCAATAAGCTCTGTGTGAATGCGAGGGAGGGTCTCATGGATAACGTACGTCGTTACCGCGCGCTGGCGTCCCTCTGTCGTCAGCAGGCCGCCTACCGGCCGCTCCAGAGTTGGGAACTGCTCGGCCAGGCCGAACATTTCGAATATCTCGCCGAAGTCGAACTCAAGGCGCATTTCGACGCATGCAATGCGCAAGACGGCGAGGAGGGCGTCGAGGCCACGCCGTGGGAGAGGCCCGCCGCGGCGTGACGGTCCAACTTGTTCGAACATGACCTGAGCTTGCCGAGGCCGGCACCGCTCAAGGACGCGGTTATCAGCCCGAACGACGAGGCTTGCGACCGGCCCGTCCTGGATCAGCCCTCGATTAATGCGACATCAGCGTGGGGACGGTCATGGCTTCCAACATGGCGCGGGTGACGCCGCCGAGGAACCGCTCCTGCAATCGCGAATGGCCGTAGCCGCCCATGACCAGAAGATCGAGGCGCTCATCGGCTGCAAGCGACAGCATGGTCGGCTGAATGTCAGAGCGCGCGGCCGACAGGTTGACGGTGCGGGTCGACAGTCCGCGCCGGCCGAGGTGCCTTGCCAGATTGCGCGTCGAGACCTCGTCGGGAACCATGTCTGTTTCGTTGATCGCAATAATCACGATTTCCTCGGCGCGGGCCAGGAATGGTGCGGCGTCGCGCATGGCGCGCGCGGCGAGGCGGCTGCCGTCCCAGCAGATGCCGATCCGTTTCGCCTTGAACGCTCCATGGAAAGTGTAGGGCAGGAAAAGCACCGGGCCGCCCGCCTGGAACAGGATCTCGCGGGGCACATCGTTGCCGAGTGAGGCTTGCGCCGGGTCTGGCTGGAGCACGATGCTGAGATCGTGCAGCCGCGCCATCTCGCCGAGCAACCCGACCGCATCCCCCGGCATCGCCCCGAGCGGGTGGCATGTGTAGGAAATGCCGGCGTTCATCGCTTCGTTCTTGAATACCGCGAGCGCCGCCTCGGCCCGCTCCACTGCGCTCTCGCGCTCCATCTCGAACACCGCCGCCACTGCGGCGCCGCCCTCCATGATATAGGCCGCGCTGGTTGCCACATAGCCAACCGCGACTGCATCGAGATGGGCGTTGAGGCCCGCCGCGAGCGAGATCGAGCCGTCGATCACCGGGCGCACCGGGCGCTCGGTAGGGATGTGGACGAGAATGTCTTTGTACATGACGCGCCTCCGACGGACATCGTCCGGTGGCTGCAGTCTTTCACGGTGCGCAGGGGCCGCGTTGAGCTGCATCAAACGTGCAGCCTCGAGTTTTGGACCTTCGCCGGCCCCGGCTACTTTGCCAAGATTTAACCGCGCGGACGGGACGCTGTAAGGTGGCGACCGCCATGTTGGGTGCAAGGCGACTTACCCAACATGGACATATCGACATGAGCGATCACGTCAATTCCGACACCACAACGTCCCGCAAGGTCCTGAGGCCACGCCGGCTCGCGCTGCTCGGCACCGTGGCCGCGCTTGGCGTGGCCGTGCTGGCGACTGCACCCGGCTCTTCGCCGTTCAGCGCGAGCTCCTTCATCGCGCCCGCCCAGGCCGCGGAGCCCGCCGCGACACCGCCGGGCTTCGGCGAGCTCGTCAGCAAGGTCAAACCCGCCGTCATCTCGGTGCGGGTCAGGATCGACCAGGACAACGACAAGAGCGCGATGCTGCAACAGAACCGGATGGATTCGGACGAGGCGACGCCGTTCGACCAGTTCTCACGGCAATTCGGCTTCCGCGGGCCGGGTGGCATGGAGGGCATGCCGCGCCAGCACCGCCAGATGATCACGGGTGAGGGCTCCGGCTTCTTCATCTCCGCCGACGGCTATGCCGTGACCAACAACCACGTCGTCGATCACGCCGAGTCGGTGCAAGTGACGATGGACGACGGAACGATCTACAGCGCGAAAGTGGTCGGCACCGATCCGAAGACCGATCTCGCGCTGATCAAGGTCGAGGGTAAGAAGGATTTTCCGTTCGTCAAATTCTCGGACCAGAAGCCGCGTATCGGCGACTGGGTCGTCGCGGTCGGCAATCCCTTCGGCCTCGGCGGCACCGTGACCGCCGGCATCGTCTCGGCCAGCGGCCGCGACATCGGCAACGGTCCCTATGACGACTTCATCCAGATCGACGCGCCGATTAACAAGGGCAATTCCGGCGGCCCGGCCTTCGACATGAACGGCAACGTGATCGGCGTGAACACCGCGATCTTCTCGCCCTCCGGTGGCTCTGTCGGCATCGGCTTCGACATTCCGGCCTCGACTGCAAAGCTCGTCGTCGCACAGTTGAAGGACAAGGGCGCGGTCACTCGCGGCTGGCTCGGCGTGCAGGTGCAGCCGGTGACATCGGATATCGCCGACAGCCTCGGCCTCAAGGAGGCGCGCGGCGCGATCGTCGACAATCCGCAGGACGGCAGCCCGGCGGCGAAGGCGGGCATCGAGGCGGGCGACGTCATCACCGCCGTCAACGGCACCGCGATCAAGGATTCCCGCGATCTCGCCCGCACCATCGCCACCCTGGCGCCGGGCACGTCTGTGAAGCTCGACGTCGTCCACAAGGGCGACAGCAAGACGGTGACACTGGCGCTCGGCGAGTTGCCGAACGAGCGGCAGGCCAGAGCCGACGAGGGCAAGTCGCAGCCGGATGCCGGCATGCCGCCGCGTCTCGGGCTCGGCCTGGCTCCGGCCGGCGACGTGCAGGGCGCCGGCCAGAAGGGCGTCGTCGTCACTGAAGTCGATCCGCAAGGGCCGGCCGCGCAACGCGGCATCCAGACCGGCGACGTCATCCTCAATGTGGGCGGCAAGGCTGTCGCCAATATCGGCGACGTCCGTTCGGAGCTGGCGCAGGCGAAATCGTCCGGCAAGCGCAGCGTGCTGCTGCAGGTCAGAAGCGCACAGGCGACCCGGTTCGTCGCGGTGCCGCTCGCATAAGGCGAACGTCGATCGGCGCCACTCCAAAAAGGCGGCCCACGGGCCGCCTTTCCTGTTCGCCTTCAGGATTCCGGATGTCCGCCGATAACATTCTCGTTAACGGCAGTGAGGATGACCCGGTTCGTCCGAAAAAGCCGTGTTCGCTCATCACAATTCCGGGTCAGGTAGGGACTCGGCGGCAATGAAGCCGCCGGCAAGCGTGGAACTTCGAACTGCCGCCGCTGAGCTGGACCGGTCGGCAATTCGTATTGATCGGTGCCGACATGGATCGATTGAAGCTCTCGCTGAGGACTGCGCTGCTCGTGGCGCCATTCGTGCTGTGGGGCGGAATCGCTCTCGGGCGTGACGACGGCCGCTACGCGGACTCTCCCCTCAAGCCATGGTTCGACGGTCTGCGCAGCCACCTCGGTCCGTGCTGCTCAGATGCGGATGGGTTTGCCGTCGCCGATCCCGATTGGGACTCGCACAATGGACATTATCGCGTGCGGCTCGACGGCGAGTGGGTCGACGTCCCGGACGAAGCCGTGATCACCGAGCCGAACCGGGCCGGCCGCACCATGGTGTGGCCGGTGAAGACCGCGTTCGGCGTTTCGATCCGCTGCTTCATGCCGGGCAGCATGATCTGACGGAGGTCAGCGCGACCGTTTGGAGGATTTGCGCTTCGACGTCTTCTTCGAAGTCTTTCTCGAAGTCTTCTTGGATGTTTTCCGAGATGTCTTCTTTGACGTCTTCTTGGACGTCTTTCGCTTCGCGGCTTTCTTCGGGACCTTCTTGCCCTTCTTGCGCGCTTTCGACAGGCCGATCGCGATTGCCTGCTTGCGGCTCTTCACGCGTCCGCCTCGACCGCCCGGTCCGCTTTTCGCGGTACCCTTCTTGTAGCGCTTCATCTCGCCTTCGACGTCGCTGCCGGAGCTGCGCGAGTAGCGGCGCTTCTTTGCCTTGCGTGCCATGCATGTTCTCCCTTGGCCTGGGAAAACAATCCGAGACAGGCATGGTTCCGAAAGCGCGCATGCACGTCCCGGATACGCGGCTTAGTCTAGAACGAATCCGCCAGCTCGATCTCGGCTTCCAGCACCTGAATGCGCCGTGCTGCCTCGCTGGAGGACAGATCCCGCGCATATTGCGCTGGCTGATACGCCTCTTCGCTCAGCCGTTTCAGCCGGAGGCCCTGCGCCCGCGTCATCTGCTCGGTGAGGAAAGTCTTGGCGGTGAGGAGAGTCTTGGCGTCGTATTTACCCTGAACCTGCATGTCGCTTCTCCCTTCTGAAATCGTGACTTGACTATATGTTCTTATTTTGTTCTAACAAGTCATGGACAACAGAATTAATGAAATTCGACGTAAAATCAGCGCCTTGAGGCTGGAAATGGCCGATATCGAGGCGGCCGTACGCGAACTCGTCGAGCGCGATCGGGACTGCACAGAGAAGGCCCTGGCGCAGATGGATCTGCGCCGGAAAATCAATCTGCTGATCGGCGAATGGAAGGCTGCAGGTGGCGGCGATGTCCTGCCGAATGTCCGCGATAGGATGCGCCTTCGTTCCGCGAAGACATCAGGTAGTCCTCTGCGCGTGATCGCGCGCCGCTGAGAGCTTTGGGAGCGCACGGTGGAGGAAGACCCGGATGCGTACCGGATTCTAAAGCTGCGCGCCGAGATTCTCGAACTGGGCTCTGCCATCCGGCAGCTGCAACGCGAGGGGCTTGATGACGCCGCGGCCCAGCTCTTGATCGCGCGCAAGCGTACACGACTCGACCATCTGGTGAAGTCAGATCCTGCAGGCGTTCATCCTGTTATCCTGAGAAGCCATCGTAGCTGAAGCCTGCACGCAACGCGGCCCGAGAAAAAGTTTGTTCGAGCACCATAAGCAAAAAGGCCCCGCGATCGCGGGGCCTCTATGAGTTGGACGAACAAAACCTACTTGGTGTTGCCCATGCCGCCCTTGTTGTTCGTCATGGTGCCGCCCTGGTCGGAGCCGGGACCGGAGCCGCCCTGACCGGAGGGATCAGCACCCTTGGAGGACTTGGTGTTGGCGCCTGTGGTGGTTTGCGACGATGACATCGAGGATCCGTGTTTTGCCTTGTGCGACTTGGCCTGCACCGCGAACGGTGCGGCGGCGAGGCCGGTGGCCAACATCACGGCAAGAGCGAGCTTGGTGGTCTTCATGTGCGGGAACTCCCTGAGTTGAATTGACGCAGGCAGCCAACTGCTATTCGTCGCAGGAGTTCCGAACAAAGAAGTTCCGGTAAATCTTGCATCCTTCAAGATTGCTTGTCCTCTGCGAGGATGAATACGACGCCGGTGAGTGTCGCCCCGATCGCGAACGTCGTCACCAATGTGAGGGCGAAAACGACAACGGCCTGGCTTCCGCCGTGACTCAGCAAATTGGCGACGGCTGGATTGGACAGCACGAGCAAGAGGCTGAAAGCGAGCCCTAAGGCTGCGCCCATCATGGCGTGCGTCATCAGCTTGACGAGCCCGCTCGGAGAGATCAGGTCCGACGACTTTTTCGTGCGCATGGAACTCTATCCCGATCTCGCAAGCAACGCCTGCGACACGCGCCGGTTCCACCCGCATGAAGGAATCGTTATCGCCCGCTTCATCCGATGTTCATGCCGAGTGGGCGAGAATGACCGCGCAACACGGGAACATTCGATATGGGTAAGGTGGTCTTTCTCTATCGCTCTCTGGCTTATCGCAACGCCGCCGCGGACATCCTCCGCAAAGCGCGCAAGCTGCCCCGCGGCGCGGAGCGAAGCGCGGCGTGCCGCTATGCCAAGGCTCTGCGCGATCTCGCCCAAACGGAAGCCTGGCTCGAAGGACGGGTCGCGCGCGAGCCGCAAACGACGCAGCGCAGGAAGAGTGCGGCCTCCGCTTAACCGGACGCGCGCTGCAATTCGGCGGAGCTGGCGGCTTCGAAGTTGCCGGGCGCGGTCGTCGCGGCAGTCTTGCGGACCAGCGGCACCTCGAGCCGGCACAACAGACCCTCGGCGCGCCAATCGAATCGCGCCTGCCCGCCGAGCTGGGACTCGACGCTCGCAAGCAGGCTCCGCGTACCAAAGCCGCGGGATTTCGGCGTCATGACGAGCGGGCCGCCGGACTCCTCCCAGGTCAGCGTGAGCAGCTCATCCTCGACCTGCCAACCGATCGCGAGCCGTCCCGTCCGCGTCGAGAGCGCGCCATACTTCGCCGAGTTGGTGAAAAGCTCATGCAGGGCCAGCGCCAGCGTCTGGGCGGTTGCCGGCAGCAACTGAACTTCGGACCCCGCCAATTTGATCTGGCCGCCGAGGGAATAGGGCGCAAGCTCCTCGTCGATCAGCTTCGAGAGTTCGGCACCCTGCCAGCTCGACAGCGACAGGATCGTATGCACGCGCGCCAGTGCATTGATGCGTCCCTCGACGGCGCTGACATAGGCTTTGACTTCGTCGGCGCGGGTGAGGCGCACGATCGATTGCGCCAGCGCAAGCGCATTCTTGGCGCGATGATCGACTTCCCGCGCCAGGAGAGTCTGCCGTTCCTCGGCGCGCTTGCGTTCGGTGATGTCCACCGTCACGCCGCTGACGCGCATCACCCGACCGCTCTCGTCAACCGTGGCGGCGGCCGTGCCGACACACCAGCGCACATCGCCGTCGGGCCGCACGATGCGGAACTCCGTTTCATAGGAGCGTGTGCCCTTGTTGAATTCGGCGATCGCCTTGCGCAACCGATCGACGTCGTCCGGATGCAACAGCGCCTGAACGTTGGCCGGATTCACCTCGAAGCTCTCCGGGCCAACACCAAAGATGCGGTATTGCCCCTCGTCCCACATCCAGTCGCCGGTGATCCAGTCCCAGTCCCACGAACCCATCTTGCCGGCGGCGATCGCCATGCTGCGCCGCTCTTCGCTCTCGCGGAGCTTTGCGGTGGAATTCTCCAGCTCGGCGGTGCGTGCACGCACGCGGTCCTCGAGATCCTGGTTCAGCCGTTCGAGTTCGCGCGTCTTGCGATAGAGCTCTGCAAACACCTTGACCTTGGCGCGCAGCACCTCCGGCACGACCGGCACCGGGACGTAGTCGACAGCGCCCATCTCGTAGCCGCGCAGGCGGTCGATATCGCTGACTTGAATGGCCGAGATGAAGATCATTGCGGTCTTCTGGAAGCGCGGGTGCTCGCGGATCATCGCGGCGAGCTCGAAGCCGTCGAGCTCGGGCATGCAGACGTCGACCAGGATCACCGCGATCTCGGTCTTGAGCAGCACCTCCAGAGCCTCGCGACCGGACGAGGCGATCACGAGGTTCTGGCCGAGATCCTTCAGGATCACCTCATAGGCGAGCAGCTTGGCCGGCTGGTCGTCGACGAGGAGGATGTTGACCTTTTCGTGGTCCATACGGGCATCCAACTCAGCGGTGCAGCCACATGCGGATTGCAAGCAGCAATTGATCGGTGTTGACGGGTTTGGCGAGGTAGTCGGACGCGCCGGCCTCGAGACATTTCTCGCGGTCGCCTTTCATGGCCTTGGCCGTCAACGCAATGATCGGAAGACGGGCGAAGGTCGGATTTTCACGAATGACGCCGATGGTTTGATAGCCATCCATCTGCGGCATCATGATGTCCATCAGCACGATGGCGATCTCCGGATTGGATTCAACCAGGGCCACCGCCTCGTTGCCGGTCGTGGCCGTCAGCACCTTCATGCCGCGTCGTTCCAGCACGCTCGACAGCGCGAAAATGTTGCGGGCGTCGTCGTCGACGAGCAGGGCGGTCTTGCCGATCAGGTCTTCGTCGGAACTGTTCAGCTTCTCGAGCATGCGCTGCTTCTCGACCGGCAACTCCGTGATCACGCGGTGCAGGAACAGCGCGGTCTCGTCAAGAAGGCGCTCCGGCGATTCCACACCCTTAACCACGATGCTTCGCGCCATGGTGTGGAGCTCCGCATCTTCCTCGGCCGACAACTCGCGGCCGGTGAAAACGACGACCGGGACATTCGACAGCGCCTCGTCGTTGCGGATCTGGTCCAGCACCTCGAAGCCGGTCATGTCGGGCAGGCGCAGGTCGAGCACGACGCAATCACAGGGGTTCTCACGCAGCATCGAGAGCGCGTCGGCACCGGTGCCGGTCGTCACGATCTCGATGTCGTCGTGGTGCAGGAGCTCGCGGATCGAGAGCTGCTCGGCCTCGTTGTCCTCGACGATCAGCAGCCGCTTGCGCCGCGGCCGCGCATATTCCTTGATCTGCGTCAGCGCGGCCGCGACGCCCTCGGTCGTCGTCGGCTTGTTGACGAAGGAGAAGGCGCCGCGCGCCAGCGCATGCTGGCGGTCCTCGTCGAGCGTGATGATCTGCACGGGGATGTGGCGGGTCAGCGGATTGTGCTTGAGCTGGCTCAGCACGGTCCAGCCGAGCATATCAGGCAGGAATACGTCGAGGGAGACGGCCCGCGGCTGGTACTGCTTTGCAAGCTCCAGCGCCTCCGCGCCGCGGGCGGCGACCAGCACCTTGAAGCCCTTATCGCGCGCGAGATCGACCAGCACACGCGCGTAATGCGGGTCGTCCTCGACGATCAGGAGGATGCTGTCGCCTGGTTCGAGGTTGAGCCGGTCGTCGGGAAGCTGCTCGATCACGCGCTGCGGTTCGGCTGTAGCCGGCTGCAGCGCGGGCGGCTGGCTGTGTTGCTGGGGCGCCGCGCGGGGCGCGAGCGTCGGGCCGGAATATTTCAGCGGCAGGTAAAGCGTGAAGCACGAGCCCTTGCCCGGCAAGCTGCGCAGGTGGATCTCGCCGCCGAGCAGGCTTGCGAGCTCGCGACTGATCGCAAGGCCGAGGCCGGTGCCGCCATATTTGCGGCTGGTGCCGGCATCCGCTTGCTGGAACGCCTCGAAGATCAGCTTCTGCTTCTCCACGGGAATGCCGATGCCGGTGTCCGACACTTCGAATGCGATCACGGCCGGCGCCGAGTTCAGCACGGGATGATCCGTGCCCCAGCCGCCGACCGCTGCGGCGACCTTCAGGCGCACTTCGCCTTCCGCGGTGAACTTGAAGGCGTTGGAGAGCAGGTTCTTCAAAACCTGCTGCAGGCGCTTGGAGTCGGTGACGAGGCTGCGCGCGAGATTCGGATCGACGTCGATCTTGAACGAAAGGTTGCGGTTCTCCGCCTCGTGACGGAACGGCCGCCCGACCGTTTCGAGCAGGTTCGCGGTCAGGATTTCCTCGGCGTCGACCGTCACCGTACCGGACTCGATCTTGGAGAGATCGAGAATGTCGCTGATGAGATTGAGCAGGTCGGTGCCGGCGCCGTGGATGGTGCGGGCGAATTCGACCTGCTTGCCGGTAAGATTGCCGTCCGGATTGTCGGTGAGCTGCTGGCCGAGGATCAGGATCGAGTTCAGCGGCGTGCGCAGCTCGTGGCTCATATTGGCCAGGAACTCGGACTTGTACTTCGAGGTCAGCGCGAGCTCGGTCGCCTTTTCCTCCAGTGCGCGGCGGGCCTGCTCGATCTCCTGGTTCTTGCGCTCGACTTCGACGTTGCGCTCGGCGAGTTGCTGCGCCTTCTGTTCGAGCTGATCGTTGGTCTGCTGCAATTCGCGCTGCTGGGTCTGGAGCTCGCCAGCGAGCTGCTGCGACTGCTTGAGCAGGCCTTCGGTCTGCATCGTCGCCTCGATCGAGTTGAGCACGATGCCGATCGAGTCCGTGAGCTGCTCCAGGAAGGTCATCTGTGAGGTCGTGAAGGAGGTCAGCGAGGCGAGCTCGATGACCGCCTTGACCTGGCCTTCGAACAGCACCGGCAGCACCACGAGGTTCTTCGGCGCGACGCGAAGCAATGCCGAATTGATCGGCACCACGTCGGGCGGAATGTCCGCAATCACGCGCGGGCGCCGGTCGAGCGCGCATTGGCCGATCAGGCCGTCGCCTAATGGCAGCACGCGCGGATACGGATAGACGCCATCGCCGGCGTAGGAGGCAAGCAGCAGGAGCCGCGGACTGTCTTCGTTCTCGACCTGATAGATCACGCCGGTATGCGCATTCACCAGCGGCGACAATTCGGTCAGCAGCAGGCGACCGACGGTGGTGAGGTCGCGCTGGCCCTGAAGCATGTTGGTGAATTTCGCCAGATTGGTCTTCAGCCAGTCCTGCTCGGTGTTCACGTCCGTCGTGAGACGGAGGTTCGTGATCATCGTGTTGATGTTGTCTTTCAGCTCCGCGACCTCGCCGCGGGCGTCGACCTGGATCGACCGCGTCAGGTCGCCCTTGGTCACGGCGGTCGCCACTTCCGCGATCGCGCGCACCTGCGAGGTGAGGTTGGCCGCCAGCAAATTGACGTTGCCGGTGAGATCCTTCCAGGTGCCGGCGGCGCCGGGCACGTCGGCCTGACCGCCGAGCCGGCCCTCGACGCCGACCTCGCGCGCCACCGACGTCACCTGGTCGGCGAAGGTCGCGAGCGTCTCGGTCATGTTGTTGATGGTATCGGCGAGCGCCGCGACCTCGCCCTTCGATTTCACGGTGAGGTTCTGCTTGAGGTCGCCATTGGCGACCGCGGTCACCACCTTGACGATGCCGCGGACCTGCTCGGTCAGGTTCGCCGCCATGAAGTTGACGGTGTCGGTGAGATCCTTCCAGGTGCCGGCGACGCCGGGCACCTGGGCCTGGCCACCGAGTTCGCCTTCGGTGCCGACCTCGCGCGCAACGCGCGTGACTTCGCCGGCGAACGCATTGAGCTGGTCCACCATGGTGTTGATGGTGTTCTTGAGCTCGAGAATTTCGCCCTTCACGTCGACGGTGATCTTGCGCGACAGGTCGCCGCGCGCGACGGCGGTGGTGACTTCGGCGATGTTGCGGACCTGGGTGGTGAGGTTCGCGGCCAGCAGGTTGACGTTATCGGTGAGGTCCTTCCAGGTGCCGCCGACGCCGGGCACGACGGCCTGGCCGCCGAGCCGGCCCTCGGTGCCGACCTCGCGCGCGACGCGCGTCACTTCCGCGGCGAAGGAGCGGAGCTGCTCGACCATGGTGTTCAAGGTATCCTTGAGCAGCAGAATTTCGCCGCGCACGTCCACCGTGATCTTCTTCGAGAGGTCGCCGCCGGCGATCGCGGTTGCGACCTCGGCGATGTTGCGGACCTGCGCGGTGAGGTTCGATGCCATGAAGTTGACGTTGTCGGTGAGATCCTTCCAGGTGCCGGCAACGCCGGGCACTTCGGCCTGGCCGCCAAGCTTGCCTTCGGTGCCGACCTCGCGGGCGACGCGCGTGACTTCACCGGCAAAGCCGTTGAGCTGGTCCACCATGGTGTTGATGGTGTTCTTCAGCTCCAAAATCTCACCCCGGACGTCGACGGTGATCTTGCGCGAGAGGTCGCCGCGCGCCACGGCAGTGGTGACTTCGGCAATGTTGCGGACCTGGGCTGTAAGGTTGCCCGCCATCGAGTTGACGCTGTCGGTGAGGTCTTTCCAGGTGCCGGCGACGCCGGGCACGTTGGCCTGGCCGCCGAGCCGGCCTTCGGTGCCGACCTCGCGCGCGACGCGCGTCACCTCGCCCGCGAAGCGGTTGAGCTGGTCGACCATCGTGTTCAGCGTGTCCTTGAGCTGAAGGATCTCGCCGCGCACGTCCACGGTGATCTTGCGCGACAAGTCGCCACCGGCGATCGCAGTCGCGACTTCGGCGATGTTGCGGACCTGGGCGGTGAGGTTGCCCGCCATCGAGTTGACGCTGTCGGTGAGGTCCTTCCAGGTGCCCGCGACGCCGGGGACTTCGGCCTGGCCGCCGAGCTTGCCTTCGGTGCCGACCTCGCGCGCGACGCGTGTGACTTCGCCGGCGAAGGCGTTGAGCTGGTCGACCATGGTGTTGAGCGTTTCCTTCAGCTGAAGGATTTCGCCTGACACGTTGACGGTGATCTTCTTCGACAAATCGCCCTTGGCCACCGCGGTCGCGACTTCGGCGATGTTGCGGACCTGGCCGGTCAGGTTCGAGGCCATCGAGTTGACGCTGTCGGTGAGATCCTTCCAGGTGCCGGCGACGCCGCGCACCTGGGCCTGGCCGCCGAGCTTGCCTTCGGTGCCGACCTCGCGGGCGACGCGCGTGACTTCGCCGGCAAAGGCGTTGAGCTGGTCCACCATGGTGTTGATGGTGTCTTTCAGCTCCAGGATTTCGCCGCGGACATCGACGGTGATCTTTTTCGACAAATCGCCACCCGCGACCGCGGTCGTCACCTCGGCGATGTTGCGGACCTGTGCGGTCAGGTTCGAGGCCATCGAGTTGACGCTCTCGGTCAGGTCCTTCCAGGTGCCGGCGACGCCGAGCACGTTGGCCTGACCGCCGAGCCGGCCCTCGGTGCCGACCTCGCGCGCGACGCGCGTGACTTCGCCGGCGAAGGCGTTGAGCTGGTCGACCATGGTGTTGAGCGTTTCCTTCAATTGAAGGATTTCGCCCGAGACGTTCACCGTGATCTTCTTCGAGAGGTCGCCGCTCGCGATGGCGGTGGCAACATCGGCGATGTTGCGGACCTGCGCGGTGAGGTTCGACGCCATGAAGTTGACGTTGTCGGTGAGGTCCTTCCAGGTACCGGCCACGCCCGGCACCTGGGCCTGGCCGCCGAGTTTGCCTTCGGTGCCGACCTCGCGCGCCACGCGTGTCACTTCCGAGGCGAACGAGTTGAGCTGGTCCACCATGGTGTTGATGGTGTCTTTTAGCTCCAGGATTTCGCCTCGTACGTCCACCGTGATCTTGCGCGACAGGTCGCCGCGCGCCACGGCGGTGGTGACGTTGGCGATGTTGCGCACCTGCGCGGTGAGGTTGCCGCACATGGCGTTGACGCTGTCGGTGAGATCCTTCCAGGTGCCGGCGACGCCGGGCACGATGGCCTGACCGCCAAGCTTGCCGTCGGTGCCGACCTCGCGCGCCACGCGCGTCACCTCGGAGGCGAAGGAGCGGAGCTGGTCCACCATCGTGTTGATGGCTTCCTTGAGCTGAAGGATCTCGCCGCGGACGTCGACCGTGATCTTCTTCGAGAGGTCGCCGTTCGCAACTGCGATCGTCACCTCGGCGATGTTGCGAACCTGGTTGGTCAAATTGTTCGCCATCGAGTTGACGCTCTCGGTCAGATCCTTCCAGACGCCGGTCACTTCCGGCACCTGGGCCTGGCCGCCGAGCTTGCCCTCGGTGCCGACCTCGCGGGCCACGCGCGTCACTTCGGAGGTGAACACGCCGAGCTGCTTGATCATGGTGTTGACGATGGTCGCCGACTGCAGGAATTCGCCGCGCAGGGGACGCCCATCGACGTCGAGCTTGACGGTCTGGAGCAGGTCGCCCTGTGCCACGGCTGCGACCGCGCGCGTCACCTCGCGGGTCGGCCACAGCAAATCGTCGATCAGCGTGTTGACCGAGCCCTCCATGTCGGCCCAGGAGCCGGAGGCCAGGCCGAACTTCACGCGCTGGCGCGTCTTGCCCTCGCGGCCCACCACCTGGCCGACCAGCTCGAGTTGCTGCGCCATGCGCTGGTTGGCGGCGATGATGTCGTTGAAAGTGTCGGCGAGCTTGCCGTCGATGCCGAGATAGTCGCCGCTCATGCGCACGGAGAAATCGCCGTTGCGCATGGCCTGCAGGGCGAGCAGCAATTCTGCCCGGGAATCGGGCTCCGACATGCCGTTGGTTTTTGGCTTTGGAACGCGACGACCGGAACGTGATGCAGATCCGGGATCGAGGTCGCTCATAATTTGTCCCCCGCAGGCGTCGGCCGATTCCCAGGCAAGACGCGATTGTCAAAATAGAGCGTCAGCCAAATTCGAAATCAAGCGCCAACGTGACGGCGCCAGGAAGTGGAACCTGCTTTGCTCAGCCCGATTAACACAAGTGCGATCCCTCGGAATGGTTCCATCCGGTTCCCAGTTTTTTCCGGGCGGAAGATTTTTTCCGGGCGGAAGAGAAGATAAGGCCGCCTTCGGGTCACCGTCATCTGCCTTCCGGAACGGAGCGCCGGGCGTGCCGTTAGCCCGCAGATACAGGGAGAGCGCACATGAAAGCAGGATTCGTCGTCATCGGCACAGTGATGTTGTTGGCCGGATCGGCGTTGGCGCAGGGCGGCGCGCCCAGCGGCCGTGGTGCCGTGACCGGCGATCCAGCCGCAAGCTCCGCCACCCCACGCGCGGACACACCAACCACGGGTACGTCGACCCGGTCCAATCCCAGCGGTAGCGGCACGTCGAGCTCGGGCGGCAAGGATGACAATGGGGATGCCGGCCGAGACAAGATGCTGGAGGGTAACCGCAGCGCGCAGCCGGAGAGCCGTCAAAAGTAAGGGGCTGCTTGGCAGTCCTACTTGTCTGCCATGGTGCGCTCGGCGTCCCTGACCTGTGAACGCAACATCGGGAGCTGCTCCCGCGCGAAGGCTGCAAGCGCGGCATTGTCGGGCGCCTTGAGATAGCGTTCGAGCAGCTCGATCACAGATTCATACTCGGGAATTTGCGCGGCATAGAAGCTTCTGACGAAAGTCGGTCCGTCCGAGGTTTCGGGCTCGACCAGGCTCGCGCTCGCCGGGGTTGTCTTTGTGACGCGCGGTTCGGTGCCGATCGCCTCCTGAATCTCCTTCAGGGCCTTGTCCCGCCGGGCCGCTTCTTCGGCGCGCAGGGCGGCGAGGTTCTTGACCTCGGCATTACCCTTGAGGTCGGTGCTCTCCAGCAGACCCTGCTGGAAGCGGCTGAAGCTGTAGAGGTCGCTGATGGTCTCGGTTGCGGTCGGCGTGCGGCCGGCCGGCCTTCGCTCCCCGGTGCTGTCGGCAAGCGCTGCAGTGCTGATGAACGCCAAAACTATCGCGAGAAGAATCCGCATGGATATCCAATGGCGGATGGCGGACGAAAGTTCCGCAGATGTTACGATCCGGTAAGGGCGGTTGCGACGCGACGGTTCCGTCCCCAATTCATGTTGATGAAACAGTCCGAGATCTTCAGAGATAACGCCGACAACTGCCTCCAGCTTGCTGAGCGCGCTGAAGGACAGCCGTCACACAATCGTTTTCTGCGCATGGCGAACGCGTGGACGGCACTCGCCAACGAGCAGGATTGGCTCGATGGCGAGGTGCCGCCCGTTCCAGCCCGCATCCGTCAAAAGCAGGATGCGTAATAATGCTCTCGTTTCGTGGATCTGCGTGTGAGACTGCTCACGGACGGCAAGCATGATCATTCGTAACAGTCGATCGCGTTGATTTCCTATTCCGGGAGGTTTTTGCAATGGCTCCACGTCTGGCTCTTCTTTCGCTCATCCTCGCCTTTGGCGTGTCGGTCGCGTTCGCCACGGTGACGACGGTGCGGCAGGTGCATCATGAAAATGCATCGGCCCCGGTGCACTCGGCGCACAGTTAGCAGTCTGATCTCGCGGGTCGGAACCTTCGACGCTCCGGCGCGTAAGCGCTTCAAGACAGCAAAGAGGCGAGAGCTATCATGGCCCATTCCGACCAAGGCATCATCAGAGATCAACGCGGTGAACAGCAGCCACGGGACAAGCAGCGCGCGCAGACCGTACACAAGTCGGAGCCAAAGGGCTCGCCCTCTCGTGAGGCCACGCGCGATCCCAAGCTGAACGACAACAGCAAGACGCCCGGCTCCGGCATGGCGCCGGATGATTCCGGCGACGCGCCGAGCGGCTAATCCATCAGGAACGAAACCGCTCGCAAAGAGTCGAGAGATTGCTTCCGTTGTCATGCCCCCGGTGATCCGGAAGTAATCTCCAAGGACGGCCCCGGCACTCCGTGCCGGGGCCGTTTGCTTGAGCATCAGGCTGGACTAATCCTCGGCGTCCTGCTGCGGATGCCGTTGCGTGTGGCCGTCCGGGCCGCGCCCGAAAACCCCGAACCTGCTCGATTTGACATTCGCCCCCGCGTCGACCGCGGCGGTGGCCAGTCCGAGCTTGAGGAGCTCGCGCACGGCCGCGGCTCGCGTCGGCATGCGATGTTTGAACCGGAAGTCGTCGACCGCGGCCAGTTCTTCCGGTGTCAGCATGACCTGGAGCCGCTCGGCGCGAAGGTCGTTCATGATCAATCACCCAAAGTGAGCAAGTTGAGTAGTTTACTCAACGAACTCATTCGGCCACGGTTCCACAAGATGCGGCTATGGCGCCAAGTTAGCAAAAAAATATAACAAAATCAATAAGTTATATGATGCAAAGGCTCTTGGGCAGGTGTATGCTCCCGGCAAATGGGAGAGACGTCATGACGAACGAAGTCCGATTCCGGCGCAACCATGTCGACGAGAGCGAGGCACCCAGCCCGGTGCGCCTCAGCCACCAGAAGGTCATCGAGCAGGTCGAGCGCTGGGCCAACAGCCCGGGCCTTCAACCGCCGAGATTGCAGCCGTCAACGCATGCCAAGGCGGGCTAGCGCTTCGCAAGGGAAGAGCCCTTGGCCGATAGCGAATGGGCGGACCGGTGCGGTTTGCGGGAGACGATGCGCAGCTTCCGCCTGAGCCACCAGGCCAATACCGAAACGAAGGCCCAGGCTATCAACGCGGCAGCGAAGGCGCCCGGAACGCTCGCAGCCACGGTGAAGTGAAAGACGGCGGCGAATGCCAAGAGACCGATGCTTCCCCAGGCGGCGCCGGCCGCGTCCAGCGCGGCGGCCTCTTGCCCGCGGCGCGTGCCGCTGAGGCCGGCCTTCTCCTTGGTGCGGCGTTCATGGCTTTCGACCAGCGTGGCGCTGGCGCAGAAGATAGCGGGAAGCGCAAGGAAGAGTCCGCCGACGGACACACCGAAGCGCGCCCCCAGAACCCCCGTGAGCACGGTCGCCAGGCCGCCGAGCAGGAAACGAATGCCGTATTCGTACCAGCGTGTCTGCTTCAGCGCGGAGAGCGACAGCTTGACCGGCATCAGGCCGCACCTCCAAAGCCGGCGAGCAGGCCGAAGGCGACCGCAAGCCACACGATAACAGCGAGGACGGTCGCCGGCAGCGCGGACACACGGTATCTGATCAGCAGATGGCAGACGACGACGCTGTAGCAGCCGAGCGCGACCGCGCCATAGATCATGGTCCAGCTTTCGGCCGCGGCATATTGCGGGCCGTGCTGGACGACGGCGATGCCAAGCGTCGCCAGTGCGACTGACGGTGCTGCGCCGAGCAACCCCGCAAAGCTTTTGGGTTTGAGCATATCCCCCAAGATCGCAAAAGCCGAGACGATGATGCCACCGGCGATGAAGCGCACGATATATTCGGTCACGGCTTTTCTCGCCGATTGACTTGCTTGCGGAACGATTGCGTCAGTGTCCATGGCCGCACGAGTCTCTCTACGGCCGCGCCAAGCGCGAAGCCTGCGACCACGTCGCTTGCCCAGTGCGCGAGCACCGCAATCCGTGTCAGCGACAGCGCGATCCCTGCCGTGCGCAGCAATCGGCGCGGCGTCTTCGGCAGCAAGCCCGCCGCCGAGGCAAGTGCGCCCATATGGACTGCGTGACCGGACGGGAAGGCGTCGCGCGCCTGTCCTGAGATGGGTACTCCATGTCGGTGTCCGCGTATGGTCAGCCGGTCTGGCCTGGTCTGATCGAATACGGATTTCAGGACATGCGGCAGGACGGCCGTCGCCAGCGACACGGCCAGAATGTGATTTGCCACGGGCCGCTGTTGCGGCTGCCGAATGTGAGTGTACAGCCACCCTATTGCGGCCAGCGCGAGCAGCACGTGCTCGTCGGCGGCCCAGGTCAATGTCTGCGCCGTATGCTCGACGCCTGAATTGGTGTGATCAGCGATCGTATCCGCGATCGCGGTATCGATCCGGCTGGGTTTGACCTCTACCAATGCCATCGGTCTGCAAGCGTGATGTCCTTTGTGACAGTTTTGTAAAGCCGGGAGACAAAGAAGGTTCCTGGGCTTTGCCTCGTGGCATCAACCTGCAGCGCCCGGACTACGGCTGTCCCGATCCACCCGCGGACCCATACACCTGGCCGGTCGCATAGCTCGCGTCGGCTGCGGCAAGCTGCACGTAAATCGAGGCCAGTTCGGCGGGCTGGCCGGGACGGCCGAGCGGCGTCATGCCGCCGAATTTTTCGAGCTTCTCCATGGTGGCGCCGCCGGAGACCTGCAGCGGCGTCCAGATCGGTCCCGGTGCGACGCCATTGACGCGGATGCCCTTCGGACCCAACTGCTTTGCCAACGATTTGACATAGTTCATCGTCGCTGCCTTGGTCTGCGCGTAGTCGTAGAGCTCCGGCGACGGGTCGTACGCCTGCTCCGATGTCGTGCCGATAATGCACGAACCGGGCTTCAAATGCGGCAGCGCCGCCTTGATGATCCAGAACGGCGCATAGATGTTGGTCTTCATCGTCGCGTCGAAATCTTCGGACGATACGTCGAGGATCGATTCACGGCTCTGCTGGCGTGCGGCATTGCAGACGATGATATCGAGGCCGCCCAGCCCCTGCGTGGCCTGCTCGACCAGCTTCTTGCAGAAAGCCTCATCCTTGAGGTCGCCGGGGATCGCGAGCCCGATACGCCCCTCCTTCTTGATCAGCGCGATAACGTCCTGCGCATCGGGCTCTTCCGCCGGAAGATAGTTGATGGCGACGTCGGCGCCTTCGCGCGCGTAAGCTATCGCAGCGGCGCGGCCCATACCGGAATCGCCGCCGGTGATCAGCGCTTTACGGCCGGCGAGCCGGCCGGAGCCCTTGTAGCTGGTCTCGCCGTGATCCGGAGGCGGCTCCATCTTGCCGGCGAGGCCAGGCCAGGGCTGCGATTGTTTTTTGAACGGCGGCTTTGGAAAGCGGGTGACGGGATCGACCAGGTTCTGCTCGGCCATTTTCTGCTCGGCCATGGAGGCGTCTCCTTTCGCTGTCGAAGAGGCCAGCGAAGCAGCAGCAAGCGTTGCGCTCGCCGCTTGGACGACGTGCCGGCGGGATACTGAAGTCTTGTCTGGATGCGTCATGACGGTCTCCGCGATATCGCGATCTCAATGCGCGGAGAGAGGCATCGTTGCAAACGGGAGGACGCCGACCAGGAGGCCGGCGTCCTCGGAAGATGTTTACTTGGTCTGGCCGACGCTCGGCGCCTTGCCGAGCTCCTTGGCCATGTCGAGATGGTGCTTGAGCGCGGGCAGCGTCTTGCCGGCCCAATCCTTCAGGTCGGAATTGTCGCCGCCCTTGGCGTAACGCTCGAACAGCGAGACCGCGTCCTCGTGGGCACTGACCTGATACGAGTTGTAATCCGAGCTGAAGTCCTTGCCATTCGCGATCTTGAGCTTGTCGAGCTTGCTCTGATGCGAGCTGTCGAGCGCTGTCGGCAGGGTCGCCTGCACCTTGCCGCCGCCGACCAGGCCCTTCAGTTCGCTGCTGGTCTTGGTGTGGTCAGTCACCATCTGCTGCGCAAAAGTCTTCTCCTGCGCGTTGCCCTTCTGCTCGGCAAGTTTGCTCGATTCGATCTCGAACATGTCGCTGATGGCGACTTCCTTGACGAAGTCGGCGGTGGCAGGCGCGACGCCGAGCGCCGAGTTGACGCCGGTTTTCTCGCCGAGCGACTGGGCGAGTGCGGGGCCTGCGAGCAGCACGCAGGCAGCTGCGATGATGGTACGTTTCATGGTCCGATCCCTTTGAATGGGCGCGCAGCCTCTGGCCGCGCGACGTTGCGCCCACCAACACGCTGCATCGGCCGGAGTTCCTAACGGCTAATCCGTCGGTCTCCTCCCGCTCCGTGGGTTGATTGGGTCCGTCGGCTTGCGCCGAAGTCGTTCGGGCAGAAACGGCTCGGTCGGCGTGGCGGTGGCCTCGGCACGTACGTCTGCATGGCTTTGTGCCCGTTCATGCGGCGTCCGGTTGTCGTTGATCTGTCGCTTCACGTCGAGACCATCGACGGGATCGTTGACGCCGTGCTGGATATCGCGGAAATCGCTCATGCTTCACCTCATTCACTTCCAGGCAGGATCTTTGCCAGCACCTGCCGCGCCGCGCCCTTTATCACTCCGCTCTCGTTGGGATCGCCCTTCATCAGCGCAAGAGAGAAGTTCTTGGCCTGCTGCAAGGTGATGTGCGGCGGCAGCGGCGGCACTTCGGGGTCGGTCTTCACCTCCAGCACCACCGGCATCTCGCTCGCGAGCGCTTGGTCCCAAGCCGAGCCTAGCAGCTGCGGGCTGTCGACGTAGATGCCGGAGAGGCCGATCAGCTCGGCAAACCGCGAATAGGACACGTTCGGGATGCGCTGCGATGCCTCGAATTTCGGATCGCCGTTGATGATGCGTTGCTCCCAAGTCACCTGGTTGAGGTCTTCGTTGTTGAAGACGCAGACGATGAAGCGCGGATCCGTCCAGTCGCGCCAATACTTGGCGGCGGTAATCAGCTCCGCCATGTTGTTCATCTGCATCGCGCCGTCGCCGACGAGGGCAATCACCGGCCGGTCGGAATGGGCGTATTTCGCGGCGAGCGCATAGGGCACCGCGGCACCCATCGAGGCGAGGCCGCCTGAGAGCGAGGCCGTCATGCCGCGGCGCATCTTCAGGTCGCGCGCGAACCAGTTGGCGCAGGAGCCGGAATCGCTGGTGATGACGGCACGGTCCGGCAGGCGCGGAGACAGCTCCCAGGCGACGAGCTGCGGATTGACCGGTGCCGCAGGCTGATGTGCACGATCATCCAGCGTCTTCCACCATTTCCCGACGTCGTCCTGGATCCCCTGACGCCAGGCACCGTCACTCTTCGGTTTCAGTCGCGGCAGCAGGGCGCGCAGCGTCTCGGCGGCATCGCCGACGAGACCGACCTCCATGGGAAAGCGGATCGACATCATGCTGGCGTCGATATCGATCTGCACGCCGCGCGCCGCGCCTTCCTTCGGCAGGAATTCGGCATAGGGAAAGGCGGAGCCGACCATCAGCAGCGTGTCGCATTCCATCATCATGTTGTAGCTGGGCTCGGTGCCGAGCAGGCCGATCGAGCCGGTGACCCACGGCAGATCGTCCGGGAGCGCTGCCTTGCCGAGCAGCGCCTTGGCGCAGCCGGCGGACAAGCGGTCGGCGACCGCGATCACCTCCTCGGTGGCGTGGAGCGCGCCGGCGCCGATGAGCATCGCGACCTTCTTGCCGGCGTTGAGCACCTGGGCGGCGCGGTCGAGGTCAGCGTCACGAGGCTTGATGCTTGGCGCGCTATAGCCGATGCCGGAGTGCAGGGTGCCGTGAGCGCGCGGCGGATCCTCGTAGGGCTCCTCCTGGATATCGTTGGGCAGGATGATCACCGTTGGCGTCCGCCGAGCCAACGCGATCCGGATCGACCGATCGATCAGATGCCGGATCTGCGCCGGCGAGGATGCTTGCATGACGTAGGCGCCAGCCACGTCCTTGAACATCGAGACCAGATCGAGTTCCTGCTGATAATGTCCGCCCAGTGCATTGCGTGCCTGCTGACCGACGATCGCGAGCACCGGCTGGTGATCCAGCAGGGCATCATAGAGCCCGGTGATCAGATGCGAGGCGCCGGGGCCCGAAGTTGCGATACAGACCCCGATCTGGCCCGAGAACTTCGCATAGGCCGTCGCCATGAAGGCGGCCATTTCCTCGTGCCGCGCCTGGACGAAACCGATCTTGCCCTCAGCGCGCTGGAGGGCGCCGAATACGCCGTTGATGCCGTCGCCGGGATAGCCAAAGAGGTGGCGCACGCCCCATTGATGCAGACGTTGAACGATGAAGTCGGAGACGGTCTGGGACATCGAGGGCGGCCCTTCGTTTTCCGGTATTTGGTTTCCGGGATTTGAAGCTGAGAGAACCGCCCGTTTCCGGCGATGTTCCTCAAGTCTGACGGAACATGCCGGAACGATCGCGCACCTCATCGGGTTGTCTCCACACTGGCTGAGTGGAGAATTGAGATGTTGAATCAGGGTGAACTGGACCGAGACGAAATGGGTCGGTTGATCGGTAGCGACAAGGTCGAGGGAACATCGGTCTACGGCGCCGATCGCAACAAAATCGGCTCGATCGAACGCGTGATGATCGACAAGGTCAGCGGCAAGGTGTCCTACGCCGTGCTCGGCTTCGGCGGATTTCTGGGCCTCGGCAACGACCATTATCCGCTGCCGTGGCAGTCGCTGAAATACGACACGGAGCTCGGCGGTTACGTCACGGGCATCACCACCAAGGAACTGGAAGGCGCGCCGAAATACGGCGAACGGAGTGATTGGAACTGGGGTGATGACGCCGCGGTTCGCGGCATCAACTCCTATTACGGCGTCCCCTTCGCGTAAGCGTTTCCGCCGAAAGGAAGCTCGATGAGCAAGGAACGGCCTAACGACGATCCTCGGCAGCAGAGCGACTGGGGTTCGCACAAGCAGACGGACAAGCCCTGGAAGGGCACTCCGGAAAAGGAGCAGGGATCGGACGAGGTGAAGCCCGATCTCGAGAAGTGGCACGCGACGAAGACGCACTGACTCCTGGTGCATTTCCCGTGAGAGGCGTGCGCGGCACCCAGTGTGCCGCGCTCGCTTTTTGGGCAGGCGTTCACGAACGCGATGGTGCTCGCAACACAAGCGGAACCATGATCAGGAGTTGCAGTTGGGCTCGCGGCGCGTGTGCCGGCTTTGGCGGCTCTGCCGCCAGTTTGATCCCCAAGAAAGGTGTTCACCGTGGATGCTCAAACACGGGAGCGTGGACCGTCCGCGGAGCAGCCGCTGAGGGCAAAGCAAGCTCCGAAGACATCTCCTGATCAGGCCCCCGACGCCGAGGACGCGAAGCCGGCGCAGGCACCGTCGCTGCGCGACCGAATTCGCGAGCATTGGTTGCTGGCAAGCGTCGGCGCCATCGTCTTGCTGGCAGCTCTGATCGTCGGATTGCTCTACTGGCTCGAGGTGCGCCACTATGAATCCACCGACGATGCCTTCGTCGCGGCGCGCAGCTTTTCCGTGGCCTCCAAGGTCGGCGGCTACGTGACCGACATCCCGGTCACGGACAACCAGCACGTCAAAGCCGGGGACCTTCTCGCCAAGATCGACGAGCGCGACTATCGCATCGCCATCGATCAAGCCAATGCGCAGGTCGCGGTCGCCAGGGCGAACATCGCCAATGTCGAGGCGCAGATCGTTTCGCAGCAGGAGCAGATCAAGCAGGCCCAGGCGCAGCTCGAACAAGCGCAGGCGCAGCTCCAGTTCTCGCAGGAGGAGTTCAAGCGCGCGGAAGATCTTGTCGAGAAGGGCGCTGGCACCGTGCAGCGCCAGCAGCAGACCCGCTCCGATCTTCAGGCGCAGCAGGCCAATACCGAGCGCGCGAAGACCGCGGTAACGGCCGCGCAAGTCGGCATCAAGACGCTGCAGGCGCAGCTTGAGGGCGCCCGGGCGCAGCTCGAGCAGTCGCAGGCGCAGCTCGATCAGGCCAAGCTGAACCTGCAATACACCAGTGTCGTTGCGGCGCAGTCCGGCCGCGTCGTCAAACTCAGCGGCGCCAAGGGCACCTTCGTCAACGCGGGCCAGAGCCTGATGATGTTCGTGCCCGACGAGGTCTGGATCGTCGCCAACTACAAGGAGACGCAGCTCAACGACATGCGGCCGGGCCAGCCGGTCGAGATCCGCATCGACGCCTATCCCGGGCGCAAGCTCACCGGCCATGTCGAGTCCGTGCAGCCGGGCTCCGGCACCGCGTTCAGCCTGCTGCCGGCAGAGAACGCCACCGGCAATTACGTCAAGGTGGTACAGCGCGTGCCGGTGAAGATCGTGGTCGACAGCTGGCCGGCCGATTTGCCCGTTGGTCCCGGCATGTCGGTCGTACCCTGGACCAGGGTGCGATGACCGACACGGCGCAGGGCGGCGCGTCCGCGGGCGGCTGGTCGCCCGAGCGCTCGGCGGCGGGCGGTCATAATCCCTACCTCATCGCATTCGTCGTCTCGATCGCGACCTTCATGGAGGTGCTCGACACCACCATCGCCAACGTTGCCTTGCGCCACATCGCCGGTGGGCTCGCCGTCGGCATCGACGAGAGCACCTACGTCATCACCAGCTATCTCGTCGCCAACGCCATCGTGCTGTCGATCTCGGGCTGGCTGTCGACCGTGATCGGTCGCAAGCGCTTCTACATGATCTGCGTTGCGATCTTCACGGTCTCCTCGCTTTTGTGCGGCTTCGCCTGGAATTTGCAGGCGCTGGTGCTGTTCCGCATCCTTCAGGGCCTTGGCGGCGGCGGCATGGCGACCAGCGAGCAGGCGATCCTCGCCGACTCCTTCCCGCCGCACAAGCGCGGCCAGGCCTTCGCGATCTACGGCGTCGCGGTCGTGGTCGCGCCCGTGGTCGGTCCGACGCTCGGTGGCTGGATCACCGACACCTACACCTGGCACTGGGTGTTCCTGATCAACGTTCCCATGGGATTGCTGTCGCTGTTCCTGGTCGGCACACTGGTCAAGGAGCCCTCGAGTGCGGAGGAGGAGAGGGAGAAGCTGCTGAGCAAGGGCCTGCGGGTTGACTATGTCGGCTTCCTGCTGGTCGCGATCGGGCTCGGCTCGCTCGAATACGTGCTCGACGAAGGCCAGCGCAGCGACTGGTTCGGCTCGAACATGATCGTGTTCTTCGCGGTGCTTTCGGCCGTCTCCCTGCTTGCGCTGATCCCGTGGGAGCTGACGCGCGAGGATCCCATCGTCGATCTCCGCCTGCTCGGCCGCCGCCAGTTCGCCGCCTGCTTTCTGGTCATGCTTGCGACCGGCGCGGTGCTGATCTCGACGACGCAGCTTTTGCCGCAGCTGCTCCAGAGCGATTTGAACTACACCGCGATGCTGGCGGGTCTCGCGCTGTCACCGGGCGGAATCGCGACCCTGGTGCTGATGCCGGTGGTGGGGCGTCTCGTCAGCAGCGTGCAGCCGAAATACCTCATCATGTTCGGTGCCGCCATCGTCGCGTTCTCGATGTGGCATCTCACGGGTCTCACCGGCGACATCACCTATGGCTACGCCGCGATGTCGCGCATCTTTCTCGCCCTCGGTCTGCCTTTCCTGTTCCTGCCGGTCACGACCGCGTCCTATGACGGCGTGCCGCCCGACAAGACCAACCAGGCCTCGGCGCTGATCAACGTCGCACGCAATATCGGCGGCTCCATGGGCGTCGCGCTGGCGCAGACAATTCTGGCGCAGCGCCAGCAATTCCACCAGAGCCGCCTGATCGAGCACGCCGCGCCGTCGGATCTCGGCTATCAGCAGACCATCGAGACGATGACCCGCTTCTTTCAGGCTCAGGGCTCGAATGCCAGCGATGCGGCCGCGCAGGCGGTCGCCTGGGTCGGCCGCACTTTGCAGCACCAAGTCGATTTGCTCGCTTATATCGACGTGTTCTGGACGCTCGCGATCATCGCGGTGCTGATGATCCCGACCGCCGCGGTGCTGCGCCCGATCAAGCTGGGCGCTCCCGCGCGGGGGCATTGAGCCAACGGCCGTTCGGAGAGAAAGGGTGACCGCGGCGCAAAAGTCCGGCTAGACTGGTTCAAGCGTCAAGCAAAAGCCCGGGAGGTAATTTAAGTGAAGACCGCGATCACCGAACTGTTCGGCATCGAGCACCCCATCATCCAGGGCGGCATGCATTTCGTCGGCTTTGCCGAGCTGGCGGCTGCCGTCTCCAATGCCGGCGGGCTCGGCATCATCACCGGTCTCACGCAGAAGACGCCGGAGCTGCTGGCAAAAGAGATCGCACGCTGCCGCGACATGACCGACAAGCCGTTCGGCGTGAACCTCACTTTCCTGCCGACCTTCGCCGCGCCGCCTTATCCGGAATACATCGCGGCGATCGTCGAAGGCGGCATCAAGTCCGTGGAGACCGCCGGCCGCAGCCCGGAAGCCTACATGCCCGCGCTGAAGGCCGCCGGTATCAAGGTCATCCACAAATGCACCTCGGTGCGCCACTCCCTGAAAGCCGAGCGCATCGGATGCGACGCCGTCAGCGTCGACGGCTTTGAGTGTGGCGGCCATCCCGGCGAGGACGACATTCCCAACATGATTTTGCTGCCGCGCGCGGCGGAGGAATTGAAGATTCCGTTCGTCGCGTCCGGCGGCATGGCCGACGGCCGCAGCCTCGTCGCGGCGCTGTCGCTAGGGGCGGCCGGCATGAACATGGGCACGCGCTTCATCGCCACCAAGGAAGCGCCGGTGCACCAGAACGTCAAGAATGCGCTGGTCGCGGCGACCGAGCTCGACACCCGCCTGATCATGCGCAGCCTGCGCAACACCGAGCGCGTCCTGAAGAACGCCAATGTCGACCGCCTGCTCGAGATCGAACGCGAGAAGGGCGACAAGCTGAAGATCGACGACATCCACGACCAGGTCGCGGGCGTCTATCCCAGGATCATGCTGGACGGGCAGATGGACGCGGGCGCGTGGAGCTGCGGCATGGTCGCAGGCCTTATCCACGACATCCCCACCTGCAAGGAACTCGTCGACAGGATCATGGCTGAGGCGGAAACCATCATCCGCACCCGTCTGATGGGGTTTCTTGAAGAGACGGGTGCACCGCGAAAGGTCGCCTGACACCGCCAAACTTCTTAACCACGGCGGCAGTTGACCGCTGGAATTGCGCGCGACGCCTCCTAAATAGAGGTAAATTACCTCTTAACAATCAATTTCAGGAGGCGTCCGTGATTCCAAAGAGCGCTCCTTTTGCAATGGCCGTTGCCCTCGTGCTCGCATGGGGCGGCGTCGCGCGCGCTGACGACTACAAACCCAGTGAATATCTCGGCCTCGATCTTTCGAAGGCGGTGTTGTCGCCGAAGCGGCTCGGGCCCGAAACCCAGTTCGCGCCGGTCGCGCTGGAGGCGCGCGGCGGCAACGAGGCGCAGGCGCGCGCCGAGCCGGTCGACGTGCCGAAGAAGGTCGCCGCCGAACGCGTGCGCGTGTCGGAGCCGAAGGTCGCGCACGCCAAGCCCGCGCAGCCGCGCGGCGCGGCACGCACCAAGCTCGCGCATCGCCATGGCAATCCGCTCGACGCGCAGGCGATGGACACCCGTATCCAGACCTGGCCGTGCCGCAGCGGCGGCATCTGCAACTGGAAGCATTAGGTTCAGCTCCGAGCCGTCATCCGCACGTCGTAAAACCGTAGGCCCGCGGTCAAGAAACCGTAAGCCGGGGGTCAAACGACGCAGGCACCTTCCGTCGCTAGTCGACGAAGGTTTCCTGAATGGTAGCGCTCCGCGCCTCGCGCGCCTGGACCCGGCGGCAATTCCTGGTCCGTTCCACCTCGAGCCTCGCCGTTGCCGCGCTCGCAACGCCGCATCTCAGCCGCGCCGCGGATCGTCCGCAGATCGCAGGCGGCATCCAGTCCGGCGACGTCTCGGATGGCTCCGCCGTGATCTGGGCGCGTGCCGACAGGCCGGCGCGGATGCGGGTGGATTATTCGTCCGGGGAAAGCTTCAAGACCGTCATCGCGTCGGCTTCGCGCGATGCGTCGCCCGATACCGACTTCACCTCGAAACTGCTGCTGGAAGATCTGCCGCCCGGGCAGGACATCTTCTATCGTGTGCGCTTCGACGACATCGCGACCGGCATCGCCGGCGAAAGCCGCATCGGCCATTTCCGCACTGCGCCGGCTGCCGGCCGGTCGATCTCGTTCCTGTGGTCCGGTGATACTGCGGGGCAGGGCTGGGGCATCGACACATCGCGCGGCGGCTACCGCAGCTATCGCACCATGCTCGACAATCGCCCCGACTTCTTCATCCACTCCGGCGACCACATCTACGCCGACTGCACGATCCCCTCCGAGCAGAAGCTGCCGAACGGCGAGATCTGGCGCAATGTCGTGACCGAGGAGAAATCCGAGGTCGCGCACACGCTGGCGCAGTTCCGCGGCAATTACAAATACAACCATCTCGACGAGCACTTCCGCGCCTTCCATGCCGAGGTGCCGATGTTCGCGCAATGGGACGACCACGAGGTCACCAACGACTGGTCGCCGACCGGCAGCTATGACGCCGCCGGCCATGAGGATGACGGCACCCCGCGCCTGGTCGCGCGCGCCCGCCGCGCGTTCTTCGACTTCATGCCGATCCACGACATCGGCGCGCGAAAGGGGCGGGTCTATCGCAAGATCGCCTATGGCCCGCTGCTCGACGTCTTCATGATCGACATGCGCAGCTATCGCGACGAGAGCTGGAACAAGGGCGAAGATCACCGCGGCTGGATCCTGGGCGCCGAACAGCTCGCCTGGCTGAAGCGTGAGCTCGCGGCCTCGCGCGCGACCTGGAAGGTGATCGCGGCCGACCTGCCGATCGGGCTGGTCAGCCTCGATGCGGTTGCACTGGGTAATGGGCCGCTCGACCGGCGCGAGCACGAGATCGCCGATCTTCTCGCGTCCATCAAGCACGCCGGACTCCGCAACATCGTCTGGCTCACCGCCGACATGCATTACACCGCCGCGCACTATTACGATCCGAACAGGGCGCAATTCCAGGAGTTCGAACCGTTCTGGGAATTCGTCTCGGGGCCCTTGCATGCCGGCACCTGGGGGCCGGGCGAGCTCGACAATACCTTTGGTCCGGTCGCGATGTACCAGAACGGGTGCAGCGAGGCGCAGGGGGAAAACCTCGCGCCCTGTTTCGGACTGCAGTTCTTCGGCAAGGTCGACATCGATGGCCGGACCGGCGTGATGACAGTGACGCTGAAGGACGTCGACAACCGGGACCTCTGGTCGGTCGATATCGAGCCGCAGCCGCAGGCGCGTCCAGCCGTGATGGCGCAGCATTCCTGAGGGACGCTAACCCGATCTTGATTGGCCGCATTGCGCCTGCCGCGCTATGCTGTCCATTCCCGCCACCTCTTTTCCATTCCCAAGGAGTCTGCTCACGCAGCATCGCTGCTGGCCTCCGGCGGGCTGAACGATGTCAGGAGCCTTTTCATGGATCATCTCAAGACACAGGGCATCAGCATGCCCAAGCTCGGCCTCGGGACCTTCCGCATGCAGGGCGATGCCTGCCGCGCGGCAGTCGAGAGCGCGCTGTCGATCGGCTATCGCCATATCGATACCGCCGAGATGTACGGCAACGAAGAATCGATCGGCGCCGCGCTCGCCGCGGCCCGGCTGCCCCGGGGCGAGCTGCACGTCACGACGAAAGTCTGGCACGAGAACCTCAGCCCCGACGCCATTCGCCGCGTTTTCGACGCCAGCCTGAAGAAGCTGCGGCTCGACCATGTCGAGCTCTATCTCGTGCACTGGCCGTCCAAGGCGGCGAACTGGGGCGCGGTGTTCGAGACCTTGATGAAGCTGAAGGAGGAGGGGCGCACGCGGGCGATCGGCGTCGCCAACTTCACCACGGCGCTGCTGAAGATCGCGGTCGAGGACATTAAGGCGCCGATCGCCTGCAATCAGATCGAATATCACGCCATGCTCGATCAATCGAAGGTGCTGGCCTATCTCAACGCCAAATCGATCCCGCTGGTGGCCTATTGCCCGTTGGCACAGGGGCGCGCCGCCTCCGATCCGGTGCTGGCCGAGATCGGCGCGAGGCACAATGCAACCGCCGCGCAGGTCGCGCTGAAATGGCTGCTCGACCAGGACGGTGTCGCCGCGATCCCGAAAGCCTCACGCCGAGAGAGCCAGCAGGCCAATCTCGACGCGCTGAAGATCACCCTCGATGATGCCGACCGCAACAAGATCGCCGCGCTGCCGAAGGACAGGCGCTGCGTCAATCCCGGCTTCGCGCCGGCATGGGACTGACCTCGCCGAACGTTTCGTGCAAGCAAAGAAATGGCCCCGCGAGGGGCCATTTCCATATTGCGTTGCGCATTAGTCCCAATGATGGCGGTGACCACGCTTGATCACGACGACGCGGTCGCGATGGCGCCAGCCGCGATGCCAGCCGTGATCGCGATGCATGCCGTATTCGGCGCGGGCACCATACATGCCGTGATGATGACCTCCGCGCTTGATCACCACCGTCTCCGCGCTGGCGAGCGTCGGCAGTGCAACCGCGAGCGCGCCGACAGCGGCAAGCACATAACCAAACTTCTTCATGATGTCCTCCTCCAATGGAATGCAAATCTAAACGGCGCATTCGCGGGAACGTTCCGGAGGAATCGCAGGAGATTTCTGAACGCCTGTTCAGGTGGGTTAATCGCAGCGCTGTTGTGCAGGTGTTGGCGCGCCGGTCGCGACGTATTTGCCGTCCCTGATCGTGTACTCGCCGCGCTCGCTGCGATTGTAGATTGCGCGCAAGCTGCCTTGCTTCGAAAGGAGCAGGCCAAACTCGCGCGTCTGCTGCAGCGATGGGAAGTACACCATCACATTGAGCATGCCGTCGGCGCTGACCGTCGCCGATACCACTTCGTTTTCGTCCTTGGTCTCGCCGAAATTGCGCCGGTACATCACCCTTCCGTCCTTGCGGATCTCGTAAATCAAGAGCGCGCCCTTGTCGCGGTCGGGCCGGACCGCGCAGTCGATCGCCCATGAGCCGAGCAGACCCCATTGCTCAACGGTCGCCGCGAGCGACTCGGCACCAGCCGCCGGCTCGAACGCAACCCACAGCACTGCTGCCGCGATCCAGCGGTTCAAACAACGCCTCATGTTCTGAAAAGCCCCACCTCCGAATGATTCCGAACTGTAGCATCCTGCGAGCAATCGTCCACGCTGACCGCCAATCGCGCGCGAATTTGATCCGCGTCAATGAGGCCGGCCGCTTCCGGGGTAGGATGGCGCTCCCGAAGGCGAAATTGGATAGACCGATGCTGAATCAAGTCAGGGATTTCGCAGGCGAGGTGCTGCCCGGGAGCTGCGCCGTGCCGCCTTATTCCGAGAGCGCGTTTCTGGCCGAGCTGGGCGACCGCTTGAAGTCCTCACGCATGCGCTGCGTCCTGTCGCGGCGGGAGCTTGCCCGCCGCTCCGGGATTTCCGAGCGCTACATCGCCCAGATCGAGGCCGGCAAGGGCAACGTCTCGATCGTGCTGCTGCTGCGGCTGGCCTCCGCGATCCACGGCAGCCAGCCTCAGATCGTCTGAAGGCTCAGGCTCGCTTCTCCACATTGGCGCTGCGGGCCGGCACGCCGAACTCCTTGCGGCAGATCTCGGCTAGCACGGCGACGCCCTCGCGGATCTGCTGATGCGAGGGGCTCGCAAAGCACAGCCGCAGTCGCGATCTGGAGTGGGTTTTGTCGGTCGACCATTCCGGCCCCGGATTGATCGAGACGCCGGCGGCAAGCGCGGCCTGATACAGCTTTAGCGTATCCACCTGATCGGGCAGCTTCACCCACAGGAAGATGCCGCCCTTGGGCTCCTCGAACTCGGCTGCCGTCCCGAACTGCTCGTTGACGGCCTCCATCAGCGTGTCGAGCTTGGTGCGTAGCGCCTTGGTCAGCGCCGGCACGTGGGTCGAGAAATACGGCTTGCAATAGGCAGCGAGCACCATCTGCTCCAACGCGCCGGAGCCGGCGTCCGTCTTCAGCGCCAGCATCCGCGACATCACATCCCAGGGCGCGACGATGAAGCCGACGCGCAGCGCGGGCGCGATCGACTTCGAGAACGAGCCGATATGGATCACGCCGCCGTTCGGGCTCATCGCATAAATCGCCGGCGGCCGCTGCCCTGACCAGACCAGATCGGCATAGCAATCGTCCTCGAAGATCGGCACGCCGTAGTCCGCTGACAGCCGCAACAGCTCGGTGCGGCGGCCCTCCGGCATGATGCTGCCGGTCGGGTTCTGCACGGTCGGAATGGTGTAGATGTATTTCGGCCGGATGCCGCGGCCCTTGAGGTCGGCCAGCGTCGTGGCCAGCACGTCAATGCGCATGCCGTCCTTGTCGAGGGGAATGCCAATCACGTTGACCCCGAGCCGCGCCAGGCGGGTCAGCGAGCCCTGATAGCTATCCTGCTCGAAGATCACGGTATCGCCGCGCGTCAGCAGCGTGGCGTTGACGAGGTCCAGTGCCTGCAGCGAGCCGGACACGATCAGGAGGTCGTCGACCGTGCAGTTGATGCCGGCATCGCGCTTGAGTTTTGTCACCAGGAATTCGCGCAAGGGCAGATAGCCCTGGGGACCATGTGCCAGCCCGTAAGTGGCGAGCGAGCGGCCTTCGCGTTGCAGAGCCAGGTTGGCCGCCTCGATCAGATGATCGAGCGGCACCTGCTCGGAGTCGTTATTGCCGCCGACAAAACTGTATTTGGCAAGGCCCGTCCAGCGCGCAGAGGGGGCCGGCAGCCCTGCGGGAAACAGGGGCGCAAAATCGAAGCTGGACGTCATTGGAGCGTTCCTCGTTCTATTCTTGTCAGGCTGCCGGCTTTGCGCCGGTCAGTCATGCTTCTTGCTTATTTCTTGCCGACCGTCCGGGTCGGACGGCCCTGGCTGATGAAAGCGTAATGCGCATTGGCGACGCCGCCAACCATCAAGGCCTCGACGGCAGGCTCGGCGATCTCGCTTGTTGCGGCCCAATCGACGAGGAAATTGGCTCCGGTCCCGCCGCGTACGTCGTCGGTCGGAATGAAGATCGAGACGGTGGCGAGGGGCTTCAACGCGACGGGTGCCTTCAGATAGCTCTCGACCTGCTTGCCCGCGGTGTCGAAATAGGCGATGCGTTTGACCACCAGTGCTTGCGTCTCGGAGGCGTTGTGCACGCTCAGGGTCACCGAGAAGTCGACGCGCAGCTTGCCCTGGCTCATCGCGACGCTGGAATAGGCGGGCACGTAGAACCCGCCGGAGACGGCGAGTTCTTCTTTTGGCAGTGCGGTGAGGGAATCGGCAAAGCTTTGTTCGATATTGACCTTGGATTGAGCGAACGCGGGCACGGAGCAGGCGAGGGGGCATAGCAGCATTGCAATGGCGAGCCCCATCCGCATGTGACGAATTGCTCGCTTGCCGCGCCGCACTCGATCACTAGGGTGCGGCAAAACGGACCAATCTGGCATGCACGAGCTCATTCGCGACATCACTCTCTGTATCCTGTTTGCCTGGATGCTGGGCCTGCTTGCCCACTTCTCCAGGCAACCGCTGATCCTGGCCTACCTTATCGCGGGCTTCTGTATTGGTCCATTTGGCGCCGGCTGGGTCAAGTCGCAGGAATCGATCAGCGTCATCTCCGAACTCGGCCTGATCTTCATGCTGTTCATGATCGGCTTGGAGATCGACCTGAAGAAGATCGTGCGGGCGGGAAAGGTCATCCTGTTCGCGGCGGGCGGCCAGCTCCTCGGCGGCTGCCTGCTCGGGGCGCTGTTCTTCGTCGGCATCGGCCTGTCGCTCGGTGGGGGCCAGTTCGACGCGGTTTATCTCTGCGTCGCCTGCGCGCTGTCGAGCACCGTCATCATCGTCAAGGTGCTCTACGAGAAGCGCGAGCTCGACACGCTGCCGGGCCGCATCACCCTCGGCGTGCTGGTGCTCCAGGACATCTTCGCGATCCTGTTCCTGGCGGTGCAGCCGAGCCTCGCCAATCTGGAAATCAGCGTCATCCTGCTCTCGATCGGCCGCGTCGCCGTGCTGGTCGCCGCGGCACTGCTGGTGAGCCGCTACGTGCTGCCGCGCCTGTTTCACCAGATCGCCCGCCGCCCCGAGCTGATCCTGCTCGGCGCGCTCGCCTGGTGCTTCCTGGTCGCCGAGACCGCCGAGCGGCTGTCGCTGTCGCGCGAGATGGGCGCCCTGATCGCCGGCGTCTCGCTCTCGACCTTTCCCTACGCGCTCGACGTCACGGCCAAGGTCACGACGCTTCGCGATTTCTTCATCACGCTGTTCTTCGTCGCGCTCGGCATGACCATTCCCGTGCCCGGCCTCTCCGTGATCGGGCTTGCCCTGATGATCGCGGCGTTCACGGTGGTGAGCCGCCTCGTCACCACCTTCGTCCCGCTCTATCTAATGAAGCAGGGCCTGCGCGCCAGCCTGTTGCCGGCCCTGAATCTCGCGCAGATCTCCGAGTTCTCGCTGGTGGTGATCCAGACCGGCGTGGCCGACCATCACATCGCAGCCCAGACGGCGAATGCGGCCTCCTTCGCCTTCGTGGTGCTGGCGGTGCTCTCGACCTTCGTGATGACCCGCAGCGATGAGATCACCCGCTGGGCAATCGGTCCCCTGAAGCGGATCGGCCTGCGCGATCTCGACCACGGCAATGGCCAAGGCGAGGAAGGGCACGAAGGCCATGGCGAGGCGCGCCGCATCGTCATCCTCGGCTTTTTCCGTGCGGCGAGCGCGCTGCTGGCCGAGATCGAACGGCAGGCACCGGTGCTGCTCGAGCAGATCACCGTGATCGACTTCAACCCCAATGTGTACCAGACGCTGCTTTCGCGCGGCCTGCATGTGATCTATGGCGATATCAGCAGCGCCGACACGCTGCTCCATGCCGGCGTCGGCAAGTCCGAGATGATCATCCTCAGCGTACCGGATGCGCTTCTGAAGGGGGCCAGCAACGAGAAGCTGGTCCGCCACGTCCGCACCCTCAACCCGACCGCCATGATCATTGCCACGGCCGATCTGTTGTCGGATGTGGACGAACTCTACGCGGCTGGCGCCAGCTATGTCACCGTGACCCGGCTCAGCGACGCCCACGAGTTGTTCACGGTGATCGAGGCCGCCCAAGCCGGCCTGTTGGCCGACAAGCGTGCCGAACTCGATCAGCGGCTTGGCGAGCGGCGCGAGGTGCTGCCCTGACCGCGCCAGGCCCGCTTCTCACCGGGGCTTTTCCGCGCCCATATCTCTGGAATGCCCGGTGCAAGCCGCCCGTCGGGCAGGGCTGCGGTCCGGCATATGGGTTGCGCCGGGGACACTAGCGCCCCGGCCCAAGTCCGGCTAAGCCTCCGGGCCATAACCGATAGAGATTGGGAAATGCCGGATAACGTCCAGGAAGTCTTGCAGGCCTTTGCCCGGGGTGAGCTCGTGGTCGTCACCGACGACGATGACCGCGAGGGCGAGGGTGATCTGATCGTCGCCGCCTCGTTCTGCACCGCCGAGAAGATGGCATTCATCATCCGCCACACCTCCGGCATCGTTTGCGCGCCGATCACCACCGAAGATGCGCGCCGCCTGCGGCTCGATCCGATGGTGGCCCACAACGATTCCGCGCACACCACCGCATTCACGGTCTCGATCGACTACAAGCCCGACGGCGGCACCGGCATCTCGGCCGAGGAGCGCGCCTCGTGCTGCCGCGCACTGTCCAATCCCAACGCCGGTGCCAACGATTTCGCCCGTCCCGGCCACATCTTCCCGCTGATCGCCAAGGACGGCGGCGTGCTGCTGCGCTCCGGCCATACCGAGGCCGCGGTCGATCTGTGCAAGCTCTCCGGCCTGCCGCCGGTCGGCGTCATCAGCGAGTTGATGAATGACGACGGCAGCGTAATGAAGGGCGAGCAGGTCGCCCGCTTCGCCGCCCAGCACAAGCTCAAGCACGTCACCATCGCCGACATGATCGCCTACCGCCAGGTGCGCGAGAAGCTGATCGAGCGGGTCTCGACCTTCGTCACCGAAAGCCCGATCGGGCCGCTTCAGGGCTATGCCTACCGCTCGCCGTTCGATTCCATCGCCCACGTCGCCTTCGTCTATAACGGCGTCGGCGACGGCAAGAACGTCCTGACACGCTTCCACAAGCCGAACATCGTCAAGGACATCTTCACCGGCCACAAGCGCATGGCGGCGGTGCTCGAGCACTTCAAGACATCGGGCCGTGGCGTTCTGGTCTATCTGCGCGACGGTGCTGCCGGTGTCCCCGTGGCGCCGCTGCCCGATGAGAGCGCGACCGAGGCTGACCGCAACCGGCAGTGGCGTGAAGTCGGCGTCGGTGCACAAATCCTGCGCGATCTCGGCGTCACCTCGATCCGGCATCTCACCTCCTCCGTGCACGACTACAAGGGTCTTTCGGGCTTCGGCATCGAGATCGTCGCCAACGAGCTGCTCGAAAGCTAGCGCTGTCATCCCGGGGTGCGCGAAGCGCATCCCCCGAGGCGCGCCTCGCAGGTCCCCGGGATTCACGCAGACCCGATCATCTGCAACGCAATTGCACTTGTTGCCGCGGCGCTTTACGTTGTCGGGCAAATTTTGACGGAACCAGACGAAAGGACGTTTCATGACCGCGCGCCCTCAGGCCAAGGACAAGCCGGCTTCGGCTTCTTTCCAGTGGGACGATCCGTTCCTGCTCGACGAGCAGCTCACCGAAGACGAGCGCATGGTGCGCGACACCGCGCGCGCCTACGCCCAGGACAAGCTGCTGCCGCGCGTCGCCAAGGCCTATCTCGAAGAGAAGACGGATCGCGAGATCTTCAACGAGATGGGCGAACTCGGCCTGATCGGCATCACGTTGCCGGAGGAATATGGCTGCGCCAATGCAGGCTATGTCGCCTATGGTCTGGTCGCGCGCGAAATCGAACGGGTCGATTCCGGCTACCGCTCGATGAACTCGGTACAGTCGTCGCTGGTGATGTATCCGATCTACGCCTATGGCGACGAGAACCAGCGCAAGAAGTACCTGCCGAAGCTCGCCAGTGGCGAGTGGGTCGGCTGCTTCGGGCTGACCGAGCCTGACGCCGGCTCCGATCCGGCCGGCATGAAAACCCGCGCCGAGAAGGTTTCGGACGGCTATCGCCTGACCGGCAGCAAGATGTGGATCTCGAACGCGCCGATCGCCGACGTGTTCGTGGTCTGGGCCAAGTCGGCCGCGCACGACAACCAGATCCGCGGCTTCGTGCTGGAGAAGGGCATGAAGGGCCTGTCGGCACCGAAGATCGGCGGCAAGCTGTCGCTTCGCGCCTCCATCACCGGCGAGGTCGTGATGGACGGCGTCGTGGTTCCGGAAGACGCGCTGCTGCCCAACGTCTCCGGCCTGAAGGGCCCGTTCGGCTGCCTCAACCGCGCCCGCTACGGTATTTCCTGGGGCGTGCTCGGCGCGGCCGAGGACTGCATGCACCGCGCCCGCCAGTACACGCTCGACCGCAAGCAGTTCGGCAAGCCGCTCGCTGCGACCCAGCTCGTGCAGAAGAAGCTCGCGGACATGCAGACCGAAATCGCGCTGGGCCTTCAGGGCTCGCTCCGCGTCGGCCGCCTGATGGACGAGGGCAAGTTCGCGCCCGAGATGATCTCGATCATGAAGCGCAACAATTGCGGCAAGGCGCTCGACATCGCCCGCGTCGCGCGCGACATGCACGGCGGCAACGGCATCTCGATCGAGTATCACGTGATGCGCCACGTCCATAACCTCGAGACCGTCAACACCTACGAGGGCACCCACGACGTCCACGCCCTGATCCTGGGCCGCGCGATCACGGGTATTCAGGCGTTTTTCTAGGCACGTATTCCGTGGCCGTCGTTTTGCTCAGCTGTCATCGTCCGCGAAAGCGGACGATCCAGTATCCCAGAGACCTCGCCTTCGCCACCGGCGCCACGGCGTACTGGATACCCCGCCTTCGCGGGGTATGACGGCGAGGGTTGGGGCTGCAGTGCACAGGAAGTCCCATGTCCGACAACGACGACGTCCCGTTCAACCGCGAGTTTCCGCTGAAGCCCGGCATCGTCGAGGAGGTCCGCCCCGGTGTGCGGCGCGTGCTCTGTAACAATCCGAGCCCGTTCACTTTCACCGGCACGGTCAGCTACATCGTGGGCCGAGGCAATGTCGCGATCATCGATCCCGGTCCGGACGACGAGGCGCATGCGGCGGCGCTGCTCGATGCTGTCAGCGGCGAGACGGTGAGCCATATCTTCGTCACCCACACCCACCGCGACCATTCGCCGAACACCGCGCGGATCAAGCGGGCGACCGGCGCGGCTGTTTACGCCGAAGGCCCGCACCGCGCCTCGCGCCCGCGTTTCGAGAGCGAGAAGCACAACCCGGAATCCGGCGCCGATCGCGACTTCGCGCCCGATATCAGGATCGCCCATGGCGACGTGGTCGAAGGCGACGGCTGGCGGCTCGAGGCCGTGGCGACACCTGGCCATACCGCCAATCACCTTGCGTTTGCCTGGCCCGAGCGGAAATTCAACTTCGTCGGCGATCACGTGATGGGTTGGTCGACCTCGATCGTAGCGCCGCCCGACGGCTCGATGATCGACTACATGGAATCGCTGGATCGTCTCGCCGCGCGCAAGGAGGATGTGTATTTCTCCGGCCACGGCCCCGAAATTCCGGACGGTCCGCGCTTCGTGCGCTTCCTGATCCGTCATCGCAAGGCGCGCGAGGCCTCCATCCTGCACCGCCTTGCCAAGGGCGAGACCGATATCCCGACCATGGTCCGGGCGATCTATATCGGCATCGATCCAAGGCTCACCACCGCGGCGGGCTACTCCGTGCTGGCGCATCTGGAGGATCTGGTCGCCCGCGGCGTGGTGGCGACGGATGGCGATCCCGTGATCGGCGGGACCTATCGGATGGCGAACGCCTAGCGTTCCGTCACTTCTTCACAGTTTTCGCCGGCGCCTTCGGCGGCGCCACCGGCGTCTTCTTCACCGGCTTGAGTGCGTCGGCATCGGCGGCGGTGTTGAGATCGTCGATGAATTTCTTCACGCGCGCGGCGTTGCTGCCGAGGTCGCTCTCGAAATAGCGCGAGGCGGAGCGGATATCGACGCGGGAATCCTCGCCGTCGGGCACGACGCGGATCGCGATGTCCTCGCGGAACCCCATGATCGGCGAGCGCGCCACCGCCTCGATGCGGCCGATGCGGCGCGGCGGCTGCGGCGCGCGCTCGTCGATGACAAGCCATTTGCGCTTGTTGACCAGCTGAAGCGCGATCGCATAGGCGCGGTCGACTGAAATCTCGAGCTCGATCGGCTCGATATCGGGATAGAATTGACGCTGCTGCTCGGCCGAATAGAGGCCGGCATACACAGCGGTATTGGCACCATCGCCGGTGCGCAGGCGGGCCAGCGCGTCGAAGCGCGGCGGGTCGATCGGGTCGGTGGTGATGTCGTGGATCGCCGGCAGCTTGCGGTATTGCAGGCCGAGATAGGCGGGATAGGCGAGGATCGCGCCGTCGATCAGGAAGGCAAGCAGGATGCGCGCCATGCCGCGCGAGCCGTTCTGCCAGATCGCGGCAAAGCCGGCGAGCCCGAACAGGATCGAGAGCGCCGCAATCCCGAGCCCGCCGAAGAAGGTCGCGAGTGCCGGCTTCATCTCCAGGAAGCCGAACCGGACGATGATGATCGAGACCACCACCGCCACCACCGCGAACACGGCCAGATTGCGCGCCCAGCTCGCGAGACTGGACACGGGCTCCGACTGATAGGGAGCGGAAAACCTGCGGGCCATCGGGTGAGCTCTGCCGGGGTCTTGAGGGCGATGCCGGCCGATCGGGCACGACGATGGGCCGTTGAGACCACGGCTCCGAGGCAAATTCAAGGGTTCCCGGGATGTTACGGCCTGTCATTCCGGGTTCGATGACGTTGGCATCGCCCGGAATGACGGTGTTTGGTTTGGCCGCCTACGCCGCCGCGTTCGGGAAGCGGTATTCTTTGAACTGGTCGCGCAGCGCGGTCTTCAGGATCTTGCCCGTCGCCGTGTGGGGGATGCCGTCGACGAAGGCAACGTCGTCAGGCATCCACCATTTGGCGATCTTGCCGTCCATGAACTTCAGGATGTCCTCGCGGCTGGCCTGCTGGCCCTGCTTGAGCTGCACGATCAGCAGCGGACGCTCGTCCCATTTGGGATGGAACACGCCGATCACGGCGGCTTCCGCCACGGCGGGATGGCCGACGGCGAGGTTTTCCAGCTCGATCGAGGAGATCCACTCGCCCCCGGACTTGATCACGTCTTTGGAGCGGTCGGTGATCCGCATGTAGCCGGCTTCGTCGATGGTCGCGACGTCTCCGGTATCGAAGAAGCCGTCCTCGTCGAGAATATCAGTGTCGACCCGGTAATAAGCCTTGGCGACGGCCGGGCCGGCGACCTTGAGGCGGCCGAAGGTCGTGCCGTCCCACGGCAATTCCTTGCCGGCATCGTCGGTGATCTTCATCTCGACGGCGAACGGCGCATAGCCCTGCATCTGGAGCACGTCGAGCCGGGCCTCGCCGGTCGCGTTCTGGAACGGCGGCTTCAGCGCCGCGACGCTGCCGATCGGGCTCATCTCGGTCATGCCCCAAGCGTGGCGGACGTTCGAGCCCATGTCGAGGAAGGCCTTGATCATCGAGCGCGGCATCGCCGAGCCGCCGCAGATCACCATCTTCAGGTCCGGCAGCTTCAGATTGTTGGCGGTCATGTGCTGGAGCAGCATCAGCCACACCGTGGGCACGCCGGCGGTATGCGTCACCCTCTCGGTCGAGAGCAGCTCATAGACCGAGGCGCCGTCGAGCTTGGCGCCGGGCATGACGAGCTTGGTACCCTGCGAGGGCGCGGAGAAGGCGATGCCCCAGCTGTTGGCGTGGAAGAGCGGCACCACGGGAAGCATGGTCTCGGAGGCGCTGGTACCGAGCGCGTCGACATTGTTGGCCATCAGCGCGTGCAGCACGTTGGAACGATGCGAATACAGCACGCCCTTGGGGTCGCCGGTGGTGCCTGATGTGTAGCACATCGCGGCCGCCGTGTTCTCGTCAAAGTCCTTCCATTTAAACTTGCCGTCGGCCTCCGCAATCCAGTCCTCGTAGGCGACCACGTTCTTCAGCGTCGTCTGCGGCATGTGCGCCTTGTCGGTGAGCACGACGTAGCGTTCCACGCTTGTCAGCTTGTCGGCGATCTTCTCCAGGACCGGAATGAACGTGATGTCGGTCATCACGATGCGGTCCTGCGCATGGTTGATGATCCAGGCAATCTGCTCGGGGAAAAGGCGGGGATTGACGGTATGGCAGATGGCGCCGATCCCCATGATGCCGTACCAGACCTCGAGATGGCGCCAGGTGTTCCAGGCAATCGTTGCGACACGGTCACCGAGCTTGATGCCGTCGCGCTCCAGCATCTGCGAGACCTTGAGCGCCCGCTTGTGGATATCGGCATAGGTGGTGCGATGGATCGGCCCCTCGACCGATCGCGTCACGACCTCCTGCTTGCCATGAATCTTGGCGGCGTGTTCGATGATCCGGTGGCAGAGCAGGGGCCAGTCTTGCATCAAACCAAGCATTCCGTCGTTCCTCCGAGAAGCCGCTGGGCGGATTGTCGCTCTCAGCGTTGGGCCAAAGAATTGTCATGAGTCTTAGCCTGCCCGCCTTTCGCCGCAAATGGTCTTGTCGCGGCTATATGTCCGTCGGCGCGGCAATGGTTACCGTCGTGCTCGGGTTCGCGGATGGGGCGGAGGCGCGCAAAAAATATGGGTCCCCGCTGGACATCTTTGGTATTGCTGCACCACGGCCGCGCGCGACGGTTCATTCCGAAAATGTCTCTGGCAAGATCCCGCTCCCGAGGCCTCGCCCCGAGGAGGCCCCCAAGGCCTCAGCCAAGGCATCGGACGAGTCTCCTTCGGAGACCGACGACAAGCCTTCCGCGGACAAACCTGGCGCCCCGAAGCCCGCCGAGGCGGCGCCGCCGCCCGAGAAGCAGGCCTCGGCGTGCCGCCTCGCGCTGACCGAGGAGATCGCGATCGCGCCCTCGATTCCGGATATCCGCGGGCCGGGCGCCTGCGGCGGTGAGGATCTGGTGCGGCTCGAAGCCATCGTGCTGCCGGACAAGCGCAAGGTGGCGGTCAAGCCGGCGGCGATCCTCCGCTGCACCATGGCGTCCGCAATCGCCGATTGGGTGCGCAAGGACGTGGTGCCGCTGGCCGCGAGCCTCGGCTCGACCATCAGCGATCTCGACAATTTCGACAGCTTCGAGTGCCGCGGCCGCAACCGCGTTGTCGGCGCCATGCTGTCCGAGCACGGCAAGGCCAACGCGATCGACGTGCGCGCCATCAAGCTCGCCAACGGGCAGTCGATCGGCCTGACCGACCGCACCATGCCGCGCGAGGTGCGCGAGCGCGTGCTGCATTCGGTCTGCTCGCGCTTTTCGACCGTGCTCGGCCCCGGCTCGGATTGGTACCACGAGGACCATATCCATCTCGACCTCGCGCAGCGGCGCAACGACTATCGGATATGTCAGTGGAACGTCTGGGATCCCCTGCCGCAGGTTGCCCCGCTCCTGCCGGCGGAACGGCCCGAGGAGGCGCCGCCGCGTGAGGTCGCGGCCAAACCCGAAGCGAAGCCCGAGGCCAAACCCGAAGCCAAGCAGGGAGTTAATGACGAGGCGGCGGAGAAATCTCCTGCGCCCGCGGACAAGCCTGCGGCCGATGGCAATAAAACCCAGCCGCACAAGCCGGCAACAAAAAAGCGCCGGTGAAACCGGCGCTTTTGAATGTCTGAGATCAGGAACCTGATCAGTAGCTGCCCGCCTGGCCGGTTTGGCTGCCGCCGAGTGCGAGGCGCGAATTGTAGGGCGAGTCGCCGTGCTTGGGCTCGAGCACCACAACGAGGGTGCCGACCTTGACGCGATCATAGAGGTCGATCGCGTCCTCGTTGGTCAGGCGGATGCAGCCCGACGAGATCGAGGCGCCGATATATTCCGGCTGGTTGGTGCCGTGAATGCGGAACAACGTGTCCTTGCCGCCGGAGTAGAGATACATCGCGCGGGAGCCCATCGGATTGTCCGGACCGGGGGCGACGAAGGTGGGCACGCCCAGGCGCGAAATTTCGCCGGGGGTGGGGTGCCAGGCCGGCCACTCGGTCTTGCTGCCTACCTTGGCGATGCCCGACCAGGCCATGGCTTCTTCACCGACGGTGATGCCGTAGCGGATCGCCTTGCCGCCATCCATGACGTAGTAGAGGTAATGGTTGTCGGAATCGACCACGATCGAGCCCGGCGATTCCTTGCGGTGGTAATCGACGATAGCGCGGCGGAACGGCTCTGCGACCGCAGTTTTCTCATACCTGACCTTGGCGAGGAGTTCCTTGTCTTTCGGCTTGAACGCCTTGGTGTCGGTCGCCTCGTAATGTGTGGCCTGCATGCAGCCCGACAGCATCAGGCCAGCGGCCAAAATACCAAGCGTAACTTTCAGCGACGACATGATTTGGTTCCAATCAACAACAACAAGCTTTCGCAGGGCTTGAGCAAGCCCAATTCCACGATTCCGTTGGCTCCATTATCGTTGAAATCTGCCACAATTCCAACCTTTCGAAGCTTCTCCCGCGCTGCAAGACCTTACCTGTGGCTTTTCTGCCGCAAGTTTTGCGGGTCAGAGTCGGTTTCTAGGCAAAACCGTCGTAAGTGTCGATTCCGTGCCACAGTTGGGCCACGGCGTCGCCACAAATGCAAACGTTCCGTTAATGTGCTTGTCATCATCAACTTGTCAGAATCGCGCTAAGGGCTGTCAGTCTGTCGCAGGCCCCTGCTGGAGTTGTGCATGTTTTCTGTGTTCGTTTCCTCCGACGCCTCCCTCAAGAAGGCCATCGTCGAGGATCTCGCGGCAGTCCCGGAGCATGCGGTCTGGATCGACCTCGTCAACCCGACCGCGGCCGAGGACAAAGCCGTCGAGAGGCTCTCGGGGATTGCGATCCCCACCCGGGAAGACATGCAGGAGATCGAGATCTCCAGCCGTCTCTATATGGAGAACGGCGCGCGCTACATGACCGCGACGCTGATGTGCCACTCCGATACCGATATGCCCCGGACCACGGCGGTGACCTTCATTCTCGGCGACCACCGCCTGGTAACGGTGCGCTATGACCAGCCCAAGCCCTTTGCGCTGGTCGAGGCCAAGCTGGCGCGTTCCTGCACGCCGGCCGTCACCGGCGAAATGGTGCTGATGGAGCTGCTCGATGCCGTGATCGACCGCTGCGCCGACATCCTGGAGCGCTGCGGCGCCGAGATCGATCAGGTCTCGCATGACATCTTTGAGCCGGAGAGCGAGCGCCACGGTCACGCCAAGCAATATTCGCAAATCCTGATCTCGATCGGCCGCAAGGGCGATCTGACCTCCAAGGTTCGCGAGAGCCTGGTCTCGATCGGCCGCGTCGTCGCCTTCCTTTCCGCGGTGGTGGAGGGCGTGAAATGGTCGAAGGACATGCGTGAGCAGCTCAAGACCATGCAGCGCGACGTCGTCTCGCTGACCGACCACGCCTCCTACCTCTCCAGCAAGATCACCTTCGTGCTCGACGCCATGCTCGGCGTCGTCAATCTCGAGCAGAACAACATCATCAAGCTGTTTTCGGTCATGGCGGTCGTCCTGATGCCGCCGACGCTGATCGCCTCGATCTACGGCATGAACTTCAAGTCGATGCCGGAACTCGAATGGGCGCACGGCTATCCGTTCGCGCTGGTCTTGATGCTGATCGCGGCGATCGTTCCCTATTGGATCTTCAAGTGGAAGAAGTGGCTGTAATAGCTACCGAGACCTTACGCCGGACGCAGAGACACGGTGTCTGGTGTCGCAGAATAGAGCGGGATTGCGGCCGCACCGCGATGTATGCTCGCCGCCCCAATTCCTCCGGTAAAATTTGAGCGGTGGACTGAACGTTTGCGCGAAACTTGTCTGCGATAAGCAGAGTGTTAGCCGCGAGGAACAGCCATGGTTGAAAAACAAATAACGTCGCCCCGCAACGTCATCAATCTGGCGAACTATCGTCAGGTCCTGGCGAGCGGCAAGGCGTCGTCGATGTCGGCGCGCATGTGCCGGCACTGTGGTGCTCCGCTGCTCGACGGCGAGAACGACGACGATTGCTCGACTGCAATCAGCACGGCCGCTCCGCAGCCACGCGAGAGGTCACGTCGGATTCGACTCGATTGAGGAACGGAAGCTAAGGGCGATCCAGGTCTTGCGGCGGCGTTGTCTGGATCGCCTTGCTTCCCCGGCGTTGTTTCCAACATCATCATTGCGAGGAGCTCGCGACAAAGTTGCGAAGCAATTTTGCGCTGAAGCGACGAATTAATGACGAGGTAGCCTACACGTGCTGGCCGCCGTTGATGTGGATCTCGGCGCCGTTGACGTAAGAACTGGTGTCCGTGCACAGCACGTAGATGATCTTGGCGACCTCGTCGGGCGTGCCGAGCCGGTGCATCGGGATCTGCTGGTCGACGATCTTCTCGGTGCCCGGCGACAGGATCGAGGTGTCGATCTCGCCGGGTGCGATCGCGTTGACGCGCACGCCGACGCGGCCGAAATCGGAGGCCATCTCGCGCGTCAGGGATGCGAGCGCGGCCTTCGAGGTGGCGTAGGCCGCGCCCGCGAAGGGATGCACGCGCGAGCCCGCGATCGAGGTGACGTTCACGACAGAGCCCTTGGCCGTCTTCAGTTCCTCGATCAGTCCGCGCGCCATCATGATCGGCGCGAAGAAGTTGACGTTGAACACGTGCGTCCAGGTGTCGAGGTCGGTGTCGATCGAGCCGAGCCTGGAGCCGCCGGCGCCCTTCGGTGAGATCGCGGCGTTGTTGACCAGCGCATGCAGCATTCCGCCTTCGAGCCGGTCGCGGATGTCGGAGATCGCGCGGGTGGTATCGGCGGGGGTGGCGAGGTCGACCTGGATATGGTCCTCAGGGCCTGCGTCCCACGGACAATCCTCCGGGAACGGATGTCGCGAGCAGGTGATCACGCGCCAGCCGGCCGAGGAGAAACGGATCACGGTGGCATGGCCGATGCCGCGGCTAGCCCCGGTCAGGAGCAGCGTGCGGCGCGGCGCATTGGAAGGCTGCGGCATGAAGGTCTTTCAGGTTGGAGCATGATCCGGACCCGGAGGGGCTTTCCGAAAGGATCATGCTCGAACAAAACACTAGGGATACATCCGCGTCTTGGACCATTTCTGGCCGGCCGCGTCACGGCGAAATTCGATGCGGTCGTGCAGGCGGAATGGGCGGTCGTGCCAGAACTCGATACGCGCCGGCGTGATACGCCAGCCGCTCCAGCCCGGCGGACGCGGCACCTCGCCGATGACGTGCTTGGCGGCGACCTTGGCGATCGCCTGCTCGAAGGCGAAGCGGCTCTCGAGCTCTTGCGACTGCTTGCTCGCCCAGGCGCCGATCTGCGCCTGCTTCGGGCGGGTGGCGAAATAGGCGTCGGCCTCGGCCTCGGTCACCGGCGTCACGTTGCCGCGGATGCGGACCTGACGGCGCAGCGACTTCCAGTGAAAAAGTAACGCCGCCTTAGGATTTGCGGCGAGTTCGCGGCCCTTCTGGCTGGCGATGTGGCTGTAGAAGACGAAACCATCGGTATCGAAGCCCTTCATCAGCACCATGCGCACGTCCGGCAGGCCATCGGCATCGACGGTGGCGAGCGCCATGGCGTTCGGATCGTTCGGCTCGCTCTTGATGGCTTCGTTCAGCCAGGCCTCGAACAGCGCAAAGGGCTCGTCGGCGGCGGTGAAATCACCGGATGTTAAGGGTGTCTGGTGTTTCATCGAGGTCGTGTCGGTCATGTCTGGGGTCCGAGTTGCGTCCTGCGGTCCAAAACGCGTTGTTGTCTGCTACCGCCCTATATAGGGTATGGGGACGCGTTGGCCTATCGGCGATCCGGCCGTCCGGCTTCGTCATGACGATCATTCTGATCGGGCTCGGCACCGGCGGTTGCAGCTTTTCCCGCAATGACAAGAGTGCCTACGCCAAGGCCGACGACAGCGACCTCACCGGCTCGATCGCAATGCCGGCCAAGGCGCCGACCGACACTGATCTCGCCTTCGCCCGCAACGCTGCCTCCGACGTCCTCAGCAAGAACGACAAGGATTCCAGCCAGCATTGGGAGAACCCGGAAACCGGGGCGCGCGGTTCGGTCACGCCGATCGCGCAATCCTATGCCGCTGAAGACGGCCGCAAGTGCCGCGACTTCCTGGCGAGCTACGTCAACGGCAGCACCGAAAGCTGGCTCCAGGGTGCGGGCTGCCAAAGCAGCCGTGGCAGTTGGGAGATTCATACGCTAAAGCCGTGGCGGAGCTAGGAATCGCTTCACCTGGCTAGTTGCAAAAATGCCACTCGCCCCCCACATGAGGCTCAAGTGGGGCGGGGAGCCCTTTGAACAATTCGATTTCTTGAAGGAGACGTGACGGATGCGCGACCCCTATGAGGTCTTGGGGGTGCCGCGGAGCGCCAACGCTGCCGCGATCAAGAGCGCCTATCGCAAGCTTGCCAAGAAGCACCATCCCGACAGCAACAAGAACGACCCGAAGGCGGCCGAGCGCTTCGCTGAGCTCAATACGGCCAACGAGATCCTCGGCGACGAGGACAAGCGCAAGCAATTTGACCGCGGCGAGATCGACGCCGACGGCAAGCCGCGCTTCCAGGGTTTTCCGGGCGGCGGCGGTGGGCCGCGCGGGCGCGCGGGTCCCGGCGGGTTCGAGAGCTATACGTTCCGCGGCGGCGGCGCAGGCCCTGGTCCGGGCGGAGGCGCGTTCGAGGACATCCTCAACAGCATGTTCGGCGGTGGGCCGCGTCCGCGGCCCGGCGCCGGCGGCGGTGCCCAGTTCGAATTCGACACCGGCGGTATCGGGCTCGATCTCGACGTTAATGTCGCCATGACCGTCTCGCTGGAGGAGGCGGTCAAGGGCGGCGAGAAGCGCGTTCGGCTGCCGAATGGCAAGGAACTCAACGTCAAGATTCCGGCCGGCGTCACCGAGGGCCAGCAGATCCGGTTGCGGGGACAGGGCGAGAGCGCTCAGGGCCATCCGCCGGGCGATCTCCTGATCACGATCGGCATCGCCCAGCATCCGTTCTTCAAGATCGAGGGCGCCGATCTCAGGATCGACCTGCCGGTCACGCTTTACGAGGCGGTGCTTGGCGGCAAGGTCCGCGTGCCCACCCTCGGCAATGCCGTGGAACTGTCGGTCCCGCAAAACACCTCCAGCGGCCGGACCTTCCGCCTTAAGGGCAAGGGACTGCCAAAAGCTGGCGGAACCGGGGATCTCTTCGTCACCATCAGGATTATGTTACCGGACGGGAACGACGCCGAGCTTGAAGCATTGATGGAGAAGTGGCGGGACCAGCACCCCTACAATCCGCGTAGCGGGCTTGGTTAAGCGTGATCCGGAAAGTGTGAAGGGGTTCTCCTAAAGACTGAGAGCGTCGTCCATCGAGATGATGCTCATCATATGCCCGAGGCGTGGTAGCCCTTCTTGGCTCACATGCTCGACGTGTCGGCTGTCCGGCGGGGCAGCCGATAAAAAGGTGCGGCCTCGAGAGGGGGACCAGCGCGGTACCAAAAACCCCAATCGAGGCCGCCCGCGTCGATCGGCGGATCGAACGCTGCTCATTTTCGCGTGATCATCCGGTGCGATAATGAGACGCGCCGATGTCTTCATTCCAAATTTTCAATGTCGGAATCGAGGCACCGCGTTTGCGTGGTTGTCTAGGTGCCGCTTTTCTCTGCCTGGTCGTAGACCGCCTGCGCCACTTTGGTCAGCCGATCCCGGTCGCCGCCACCGCTGACGACGTAGCCGACGCCGCGCTCCGACCAGAACAGCGCCCCGTCCTTGTCCGTTCTGGCGTAGCGCATCTGCGTCGCGCCATTCTCGGTCTTGGCGGTGTAGATCGTGTACCGCTCGCCCGAGGCGCCCTCATACATCAGGAACGACGCCGGCCCGTTCGGCCCCGGCAAAAGCCGGCCACCGACGAGCTTCAGTCCACTCGCCTCCAGGTTCGGTGCAAACACGGTCCAGCCGCAGCGTCTGGTCAGCCAGGCCTGGAGGTGGTCGCGCTCGTTGCCGCCGACCTCGACCGGATGGCGGACCTCGACGACATAGAGCCGGTGGGCGTCGAGCGCGTCGGTCGTAAAACTCTGGAAGGTCGACGGCGCGTTGGCGGCGCCATGCCCCAGCCAGCCGGCGGCGCCGCCGGCGACGAAGGCCACCAGCACGGCCGCGGCTGCGCCATAGAGCCAGTGCCGCGGGCGGCGCTCCAGCCGTTCCAACTCAAGCCGCGCCGGCACCGGCTCCTGGGCAACCGAATCGTAGCGGGCGTGCAGCATCTCGGCCATGGCGCGCCAGGACTGCACGCGCTCGCCATCCTCAGGCTGCGCGGCAAGCCAGGCCTCGACGTCGGCGCGGCGTTCGGCCGGCAGCTCGCCGTCGACATAGGCGTGCAGTTCGTCCTCGGTCACTGGGATCTTGCGGTCGTTCATATCGATCGTCTCTGGCTCTGCGGCCCAAAATGTTCTTCGTGGTTCAACTGCGCCGCTTCCCATGCCATGCAGGAGGAACGACCGGCGCGATGCATCAATCCTGGCATCATTTCACCCGCCTGAGCGCCGGGCGCTCACCCTCCAGCGAGGCTTTGACGTGGGCGCGGGCGCGTGCCAGGCGCGACATCACCGTGCCGATCGGCACGCCCTGGATGTCGGCGACCTCGCGGTAGCTCATGCCCTCCAGCATCACCAGGAGCAGCACCGAGCGTTGCTCCTCGACGAGCGTCGCCAGCGCCCTCTCGATATCGCGCCCTTCGGCTTCGGTCCCGCTGGCATCCGGATTGTTCTCCGTCAGCTGCATGAATTGCGGTCGCCGTGCCAGCGAGCGCCGCCGGTTCTTGTTGAGGTTGGTCAGGATCGTATAGAGCCAGCTCCTGACGTCGCCCCCGAGAAACAGGCGCTCCGAACGCAGCGCCCGCACCAGCGTATCCTGCACCAGATCGTCGGCCGCATCCGCCTCGCGCGTGAGCGCGCGGGCGTAGCGGCGCAATGCCGGGATCATGGCTTCAACGCTTTGGCGAAACGCACTCATTGCGGTCTTGACGTCCTGATGTTCGGCGCGAGCGCCACAACGATCATAACACCCGAGCGGAACGGCTATTCCGGCGCTTGAAACAGCGTTAACGCCGCGTATTAGGACTGTACCGCAACGGAGGGCTGGTGTACCTCCAAACCTCACCGGGAGCTCGACGGGACGTTAGCAAATGGCGCAGAATTCAGGTCTGATGCAGGGCAAGCGGGGCGTGGTCCTCGGCGTTGCCAACAACCGCTCGATCGCCTGGGGCATTGCCAAGGCATGCCACGCGGCCGGCGCCGAGCTTGCCTTCACCTACCAGGGCGATGCGCTGAAGAAGCGCGTCGAGCCGCTCGCCGCCGAGATCGGCGGGCTCGTGCTCGGCCATTGCGACGTCACCGATGCCGCAACCATCGATGCGGCCTTCGCGGTGCTGAAGGAGAAGTGGGGCAAGATCGACTTCCTGGTGCATGCGATCGCCTATGGCGAGCAGCTCGACGGCCGCTACGTCGACACCACGCAGGAGAATTTTTCGAAGTCCCTGCTGATCTCCTGCTATTCGTTCACGGCCGTGGCGCAGCGCGCCGAGAAGCTGATGACCGACGGCGGCTCGCTCATCACGCTCAGCTATTACGGCGCCGAGAAGTGGATGCCGCATTACAACGTAATGGGCGTCGCGAAAGCGGCGCTCGAAGCAAGCGTGCGTTATCTCGCCGCCGATCTCGGCGAGAAGAACATCCGCGTCAACGCGATCTCGGCGGGGCCGATCAAGACCCTCGCGGCGTCCGGCATCGGCGATTTCAGATATATCCTGAAGTGGAACGAAGCCAACGCACCGCTGCGGCGCAACGTCTCCACGGAAGACGTCGGCGGCAGCGCGCTGTATTTCCTCTCCGACCTCTCGCGCGGCGTCACCGGCGAGGTGCACCACGTCGATTCCGGCTATCACGTGCTCGGCATGAAGCGCCCGGACGCGCCGGACATTTCGTTCGGCGGGAAGGACTAATTTTTCAGCCAGCAATGCCCGTGCCCACGATCTATTATCTGCGCCACGGCGAGACCGAGTGGAACGCGCTCGGGAGGCTTCAGGGCATCAAGGACATTCCGCTGAACGCGCGCGGTCGCGGTCAGGCCGTGCAGGCCGGCGGCATTCTCGCCGATCTGTTCAAGCGCGAGGGCCGCGACAAGGCTGCATTACCCTACGTGTCGAGTCCGCTTGGCCGCGCGCGAGAGACCATGGAACTGGCGCGGAGCAAGCTCGAACTGCCGACTGCGGACTATACGCTCGACGATCGCCTGCGTGAGATCGGCTACGGCACCTGGGAGGGACTGACGCTGGCCGAGTGCGAGGCCTCCGATCCCGACATCTACGCCCGGCGCCTCGCCGACAAATGGACAGTGGGCCCCGCGGGCGGGGAGACCTACGCCGATGTCCAGGTCCGCGTGCGCGCCTGGTACGACCAGCTTCGGACCGACACCGTCGCAGTCGCCCATGGCGGGACCTGCCGGGCCCTGATGGTTTCACTCGGCCTGGAGACGCCGGCGAGCGCCGCCGAACTCTACATCGAGCAGGGCGCCGTCTACGTGTTCCGCGACGGGCGGCTGGAGAAGTTTAGTTAAGCCGGCTCGCCGTCTCCGTGGCGGCTGCGGGTTTGACCCCCGGCGCCCCGCGCGTTACCACACGCGGGAACCGAGCCTGCGAGCAGCGATGTCCTTCAACACCTTCGGCCACATGTTCCGCGTCACGACCTTCGGCGAGAGCCATGGGGTGGCGATTGGCTGCGTGGTCGACGGCTGCCCGCCCATGATCCCGCTCGTCGAAGCCGACATCCAGGGTGATCTTGATCGCCGCCGGCCCGGCCAGTCGCGCTTCACGACCCAGCGTCAGGAGCCGGACCAGGTCAAGATCCTCTCCGGCGTGATGGCGCATCCGGAGACCGGCGTGCAGGTGACGACGGGCACGCCGATCGGGCTCCTGATCGAGAACACCGACCAGCGCTCGAAGGACTATTCCGAGATCAAGGACAAGTTTCGCCCTGGTCATGCCGACTTCACCTATGAAGCGAAGTACGGCCTGCGCGACTATCGCGGCGGCGGCCGCTCGTCGGCGCGCGAGACCGCCACGCGCGTCGCCGCCGGCGCGATCGCGCGAAAGGTGCTGCCCGACGTGAAGGTGCGCGGCGCGCTGGTGCAGATGGGCCCGCACAAGATCGACCGCGCGAAGTGGGACTGGGACGAGATTGCGAAAAATCCGTTCTTCTGTCCCGACAAGGACAAGGCCGCGTTCTTCGAGATCTATCTCGACGGCATCCGCAAGAGCGGCTCCTCGATCGGCGCGGTGATCGAGGTCGTCGCCGAAGGTGTGCCGGCAGGCCTTGGCGCGCCGATCTACGCCAAGCTCGACGCCGAGCTCGCCGCCGCAATGATGAGCATCAATGCGGTGAAGGGCGTCGAGATCGGCGCCGGCTTTGCCGCGGCCGAACTCACCGGCGAAGAGAACGCCGACGAGATGCGCACCGGCAATGACGGCACGCGTTTTCTGTCCAACCACGCCGGCGGCGTGCTGGGCGGCATCTCCACGGGGCAGCCGGTGGTGGTGCGTTTCGCGGTCAAGCCGACCTCGTCGATCCTGCAGCCGCGCCTCACCGTCGATCGCAACGGTGCCGACACCGAGATCATGACCAAGGGCCGCCACGATCCCTGCGTCGGCATCCGCGCCGTCCCCGTCGGCGAAGCCATGATGGCCTGTGTGCTGGCGGATCATTTCCTGCGCGACCGCGGCCAAGTCGGGCGCTAGCGTTGCGCGAGGCGCTTGTACCGCGCTACTAGCCCACCGCGCAGCTTGACGATCCCACAACTTCGTCGGCAAATGCAGCCATGGAAAGCTCCGATCTCCAACGTATCACCAGCTGGCTGATCGACGGCGCCTGGTCGTCCAAGGCCCCGGCCGAGATGACGGCGGAAGCCTGCGAACGGATGGTCGCAGCCGGTCTGCCGCTATGGCGGTTCGGCATCTTCATCCGCACGCTGCATCCCGAAATTTTCGGTCGCAACTTCATCTGGCGGGAGGGCGAGGAGGTCGAGATCGGCACGGTCGATTTCGAGATACTGGAGACGCCGGAATTCGCCAGAAGTCCGCTACGGGTCGTGTTCGAGCAGGGACTTGAGGTGCGGGGACGCATGGACGATCCCGGCAGCAAGTATTTTCCGTTTCTCGACGACATGCGTGCCGAAGGCGTAACCGACTACGTCGCGATGCCAATGCCGTTTCTCGACGGCTCGGTCCACGCGACGAGCTGGACCACGCGCCATCCAGGCGGCTTCACCGATGACCACATCGCGGCGATTCACGCCATCGTCAAGCCGCTCGCGCGCATCACCGAGATCATCAGCCTGCGCCGCACCGCCGAGATGCTGCTCGACACCTATGTCGGCAATCGTGCCGGCGCGCGCATCCTTGGCGGTCAGATCCGCCGCGGCCACAACGACACCATGCAGGCTGCGATCTGGCTCTCCGATCTGCGCGGCTTCACCGCACTGTCGGACCGGCTGCCGGCCGAGACCGTGGTCGAGATCCTCAACCATTATTTCGACTGCCAGGTCGCCGCGATCCGCGGCCATGGCGGCGAGGTGCTGAAATTCATGGGCGATGGCCTGCTCGCGGTGTTCCCGATCGACGAATACGTCGGCGATGCCGCGCATGTCTGCACGCGGGTGCTGGAGGCGGCGCGCGAATCCCGCGCCAGCGTCGAGGCGCTCGCGTATCCTGTCGGCGACGTCATCGAGCGCTTCCGTTTCGGCGTGGCGCTCCACGTCGGGAATATCCTCTACGGCAATATCGGTGGCGGCAACCGCCTCGACTTCACCTGCATCGGCCCGGCCGTGAACCTTGCCGCCAGGCTCGAGAAGATCACGGGTCGCCTGGGGCGGACCGTCGTGGCCTCGGAAATGTTCGCCAATGTCTGCCGCCACGACTGGCACGAGCTCGGCGAATTCCCGATCGCGGGCTTTTCAAAGGCGCAGCGCGTGTACGGGCTGACGGAGGAGAGGCCGGTGGCGATGGCCTGAGGTCGTCCTCGGAGGTCCGCCGCCGCCAACCCGGTGAGCAGAATTCAGGCGTTCGACGCCATCACCGACTTCAGCGGTACATCCAGCTGATAGACAAATCCGGACGGTTCGTAGGCCAGCCGCACCTGTCCGTTCAGTTGCTGGCCGAGCGACTCGATCATCCGGGTGCCGTAGCTCCGTCGTGTCGGCGGCGCCACCGCAGGGCCGCCGCTTTCGCTCCACTTCAGGCGCAGCCTTTGCTCGATCTCGTCGACCGTCCATACGATCTCGACATGGCCGGAGGAACTGGACAGCGCGCCGAACTTCGTCGTGTTGGTGCAGAGCTCGTTGAATGTCATCGCGAGCGCTATCACGGCACCGGATGTGATCCTGAGGTCCGGCCCATTGAAATGGAATCGTCGGCCCCCCTGACTGTCATAGGGATCGGTGGCGCCGCTCAGGGTATGAGTGAGGCTCGCATTTGACCAGCTGACCTGTATCAACAGGTCGTGGGCACGCCCTAACGCCAGCAAGCGGCCATCCATGGCTTTTTGGCCTTGCTCCAGACTGATTGCGGTCCGGAAGCTCTGGGCTGCGATTGCGCTCACCGTCGCGAGCGTATTCTTGATGCGATGATGCAGCTCTCCGAGGATGAGCTTTTGCAACTTGTCGGCAGCCTCGCGTTCGTGGGCTTCGATGCCGGCTTGAGCGAGCAGGACCTTGGCGTCGGTGTCGGCCTGTTCCAGCAACAGGCGCAGATTGTCGTTTTCCGCTACCAGAACCGATTCCTGTGGCGATCGAGCAACCTCAAGGTTGTCCCCAGGATCCGTCGTTGTGGTCGGAAGGATTTTTAGCGCGCCCGCTCCGATCATGGTTTGCAACTGCGAGATCATTTCGTCGACGGCGAGCGGCTTGCGAAAGAAGCGGCTGTCGGCCGGCGTTTCGTTTTCAGACGGCTTTACCTGACCGGAAACCAGCACGATCTTGATGGCAGGCCAGCGATCGTGCACCGCGTGGGCCAGCTTCAAGCCGTCCATGGTCCCGGGCATCTGGATGTCGCTGAACAGAAGCGAGATGTCTGACCGCGACTCGAGGATCGCGATGGCTTCGTCGGCGTTGACGGCCTGCACAGGGCAGAAGCCTGCATCCTCCACGATATCGACCGCGCGCATGCGCAGGATCATCTCGTCTTCGACGACGAGAACATTCGGCAAGGAGGTTGGAGGTGTTGACATCTGTGCACGATACTTTCCTGGACATCCGACAAGCTCGGCCGGCGCTTTGCGATTGTTGGTTTAGCGGCGCGCCGTCACCAAACGAGCTTCATGAACCCTGACATCGGATTCACCTCGGCGCAGACACGACGCTTCGAAGTCCGGCCAGACCTGGCCCAGGCAGTTCCGGGTCACCGGGTGGCTCGCCAGCCGGTCCGCCTTCGCCAAAGCAACGGTTTCGCGCGCTTTCACTTGCGGAGCGAAGCCGGGCAACACCATTACGGACACTCCGAGGAGCGCGAACATCGCGAACGCGATAAAAGATTTCATCATGGGGGCTGCTTTGGCTGTTGACCGCCCCGTTTCGTTTGGGGACGCTGTTACAACAACCAAAATGAAATATAGTTCATTTCATACAACTTATATTTGAGGTGTGATTTGCAGGCGGATGCCGCCCTCGGCCCGGATCGTCACTCGACGTGAACAGGCCGCCGACCAGGTTGGCTTGCCACTACCTCGGTGTTTTGGGACCAGGCAGGCTTATCCAGTCATGAATGTGCGAGGCCGTTTCGCTCAATCGCGCCGCTCTGAGCAGCGCTTCCCGCTGGACGCCGGGCGGGGCAATCTCTGCGCGACGACGAGCCTCGGCTGCCAATTGGGCAAGGCGATTGCTCAGCGGGATGGTTCTCTTGGTTGTGTCTTGCATAGGACGCTCCGCATTGGGCGGGAGCGCAAAGACTCTCTCAGTCACCGACGGATGCCGTGACGGTCCGGTGATGGCTTACCATGCGCCTGTTGACGGCCAATAGATACATTATTCGGCAGGGCAGATTCGGCGCCGAAATCGAAAGAGGGCGCCAAAGCACCAAAGCCGGACCGGTGCCGCTACTCCTCCGGCTCCGTCGTGAACAGCAGCGGATAGCCCTTGGTGCGGCCGGCGTCGGTGGCGCGGGTGGCCTTGGTCTCGGCGACGTCCTTGGTGAAAACCGCGACCACGCAGGCGCCGAGCTTGTGGGCGGTGATCATCACCTTGTAGGCCTGATCCTCGGTCATGCGGAATTCGGCTTTGAGGATCATCGTGACGAATTCGCGGGGCGTAAAGTCGTCGTTGATCAGGATGACCTTATGCAGCTTCGGTCGCTCGACCTTGGTCTTCGTCCTGGTTTTCGGTTTGGCAACAGTGTCGGCCATCGCTTCTGAAACGCCTTGGTGCAGTTGAGCTTCCAGCCAACCGATCATATTGCAGGACGCCGTCCTTCTCCAAGATGCTAGGCGCGCTTGTCATATGCGGCTCCGGATGAGCAGGAATGCGCCGCTGCGCTCGGCTCTTACGGAAGCGCGCGGACGAGTTGCATTGCGGCGATGAGGGATGCAACGGACAACACTACCGATCCAATCATGTAGGCGGCCGAGGCCCATGTCTGTCCACGCTCGACCAGAGACCAGGCATCCAGCGAGAACGTCGAGAATGTGGTGTATCCGCCGCAAATCCCCACCGTCAGAAATATCCGGACGGCTTGCGGCAGGTTCCACCTCGTCGCGAACATCGCGGTGAAAACCCCGATCAGGAACGATCCCGTTACGTTGATGATCAGGGTGCCCCAGGGGAAATCGGTGCCGAACGCTCGGCCTGAACCGATCGCAACGAGATAGCGCACGACTGCGCCAAGCGCTCCACCAGCGGCGACCGCCAGAATGAATTGGACGTTCAACGTCTCGTTCCCCCGTTTGCCATTTCCATCATGTATCCTCCGTTACCAGCCCGCCGCCGACGGCAAATAGTCCCATCAGCGCGATCAGCGCAAAGCCGAGCCCGGCCAGGAAGGTGCCGGCCGGACCATAGCTATCCCACAGCGCGCCGGCGATCACGCTTGCGGCCAGCAAGGCAAGGCCGGTGAACAGGTTGAAATAGCCGAACGCGGTGCCGCGCAGGCTCGGTGGCGCTGCGTCAGCGACGAGGGCCGAGAGCAGGCCTTGCGTCAATCCCATATGCAGTCCCCACAGCGCGACGCCGAGGGCGAGGCCGCCAAGGTTTGGCAGCAGTGCGAGCGCGAGATCGGCGCCGGCGAGGAAGACGAGGCCGAGCGCGAGCAGGCCGGTGCGGTTGATCCGGTCCGAGAGCACGCCGGCCGGATAGGCCGACAACGCATAGACGATGTTCATCAGCACCAGCACGGCCGGCACCCACATCGCATTGAGCCCGATGTTCTGCGCGCGCAGAATCAGGAAGGCCTCGCTGAAACGCGCTAGCGTGAACACGACGCCAACCGCGACGACACGCCAGTACACGGATCCAAGCTGGCGCATCGCGGCCATGTTGAGCGGATTCTTTGACGGCTCCCGGCCTGGGTCAGGCTCCGGCTCGCTCACCGCGAACACGATCAGTCCGAACGACAGGAACGCCGGCAGCACCGCCACCCAGAACACCAGCGTAAAATTGTCCACCGTCCACCACATCAGGCCGATCGCGATGAGCGGCCCGACGAACGCACCGATGGTGTCGAGCGACTGCCGCAGGCCGAAGCTCGCGCCGCGCAGGCCGATGGGCGCGATATCGGCGATCAGTGCATCGCGCGGCGCGCCGCGAATGCCCTTGCCGACGCGGTCGATGAAGCGCGCGGCAACCAGCCATCCGACGCTGGGGGCAAGCGGGAACAGCGGTTTTGTCAGCGCGGCCAGCCCGTAGCCGAGCGCGGCGAGCAATTTGCGCCGGCCGAGCCAGTCGGACAACGCGCCGGAGAAGATTTTCGTGATCGAGGCGGTCGCCTCGGCAATGCCCTCGATGAAGCCGACGGTGAGCGTGGAGGCGCCGAGAACGGTGACGAGATAGACCGGCAGCAGCGCGTGGATCATCTCGGAAGAGACGTCCATCAGCATCGAGACGAAGCCGAGCACCCAGATCCCCCTGGGCAGGCCCGCACGTGCAGCATTCGGTGTTGTCGTCGTCACGTCCAGGACTTCTCCTCGGCCTCTGCTTGATCTCTGCTTGACCTCTCCTCGGCCTTCGCATCCAGGCAACAAAAAACCCGCCAGCGGCGGGTTTGTCCATGCTCCCGCCGAAGGCAGAGGCCTGAAAATTGCCCCTCCTCAAGCAGGAGTCATCAGCCCACTACGGTCACAGGCCGCCGGGCGGTTGTCGGGGGACTCCATCCCCATCTGTCCGGCCAGCCTAACATGGAAATCGCGCCGGACAAGTGGGCGAGGGTGCACTGTCCAGTGGCCCGTCGGTCCGGGAGCGCACCGCGCGTGACGGCGCCAGTCCAGCGGCGCGAGCGCGGCAACATCGCGGCAGCTTTGCGCAATGCTTCGCAATTCCCGCCCGCAAATGCCTGACTGGCAAATGCCTAACTGGAATGTGAAGCGCGAGCGATCTTCGGACTTTGCGGCAAGGCGATTGCATGTCACCATCACGTCATACGACGGGAGGCTGCGATGCGCTTGCTGTTCTCGATCGGGGCTGTGCTGGTGACCGGCATGTTCGCCGGAGGGGACGTCGCGGGCATCGCGGCACCAGGACCCAAATTTGAGTCGCCCAGACTGGCGCTGCTCAAAAATCAGCCGCAGCGGCAAGCAGCCGACAGAGACGCGCAGACAGTCGATGTCGAGCTGATCCTCGCTGTCGATGTCTCCTACTCCATGGACATGGACGAGCTCGCGATCCAGCGCGAAGGCTATGCGCAGGCGATCCAGTCGAAGGAATTCCTGCAGGCGCTGAAGCTGGGTCCGAACGGCCGCATCGCGGTGACCTATTTCGAGTGGGCCGCCTCGACCGACCAGAAGATCATCATTCCCTGGCGCCTGATCGACGGACCGGAGACCGCCGATGCCGTCGCCGCCGAAATCATGAAGACGCCGATCCGGCGCGCCTCGCGCACCTCGATCTCCGGCGCGATCAGTTTCGCGATGCCGCTGTTCGATGAGGATCCCTATCGGGGGCTGCGTCGCGTGATCGACATTTCCGGCGACGGTCCCAACAACAATGGCACTCCGGTCACGATCGCGCGCGACGCGGCGATCGAGAAGGGCATCGTCATCAACGGCCTGCCGATCATGGTCAAGGAGCCCTCCTATTCGACCATGGATATCGACAATCTCGATTTCTACTATGAGGATTGCGTCATCGGCGGTCCCGGTTCCTTCGTCATCACGATCAAGGACCGCGACAAGTTCAAGGAAGCCATCCGCACCAAGCTCTTGATGGAGGTTGCGGGCCGTATGCCGGAGCGCCCCGTGACGCGGGTTGCGGAGAAGGACAAGGAGCCGCGTGTGAACTGCATGATCGGCGAGAAGATCTGGTCGGACCGCTGGGGTCGCTGAGCGCTGTACCCGAACGAGACCTTTTGCCCTATTTGCCCGCGATGGAATTTTAACCATGCGTTAACTGTTGCGTGGCCCTAATCGGCTGCTTCCAATTGTTTCCGGATACTGTTCTGACGTTCCTGTCGGGGCGCGAACCAAGCGGGCCCGTCAGACAAATCCGCCGAGCAATCCAATGGCCATCGTCTCATCGAGCACCAGCCAGATTTCTCCCGCTCTCGAGCGGGTGTATCACCAGAGCTCGCTGCTCGGTGAGTGGAAAGGCAATTGGGCTGGCAACAACCAGCCCGTCAGCTTCAAGGTCGTGAACATCCGCGGTGCCCGGGCGCAGGTCGAGTACACCCATAACGGGCGCACGGAGCGCGGTTTTGGCGAGGTCGCCGGTTCGCTTCTCACCTTCGGCACGGTCACGGTCGGCACCAAGGACGGCAAGAGTCTGGTGCTGTTGTCATCTGCGGGCGCGGGCAAGCAGACCGCGACTCTCGAGAAGCAGGCGCCGCCGGCCTCCGACAGCCGCCTGATGGGAAGCTGGGGCGGCTATTCCAGTGACAATGGCAAGAGCGCGAGCTTCAGGGTCCTCGCTGTCAACGGCAACGAAGCGCAGGTCAGCGTCACCACCGATGGCGTCACCCGTCAGGGCACCGGCACCGTCTACAAGAACGTCATCATGTTCGGGCAGGCCCAGATTGCGACCGACGACGGGCAGAACGGCAAGATCATCTACCAGGTCCGCAACAAGTCCTTCGTCGTGCCCGTGACGAAATATCCGCCGTCGGATACATCGTCCTCGGTGGACAGAACGGCGTAACGCCTCGCCGTGGTTTGCCGCGGCCTGATGTCGGCGCCGCCACAGTACCGCAATCGAACGCTTCGAGTTACCTGGCACGAGCGGTGGCGGCGGCGGAACGCTCTCGACCTTTTTGTCGCCGTGGGAACCGTGCAAGACCTCGGAAACGCGTGCGGGAGTTGATTGAAACGACGCTCCGGGCCGACTCCACTGGCCTTCGGGGCATCCGTCGCGTATAATTTCCGCACTTCCTTGACGGTCATCTCAATGTCCAGCCTCACAGATTCCCGCGCCTTCGCAATTCTCTTCGCCGTGCTTTGCCTCGGCGGAGCATCGGCTCATGCGCAGGTGGCGCCCGTGAGGTATTGGATACCGGGCGGTCCTTTCGGTTGGGGCGGCAGTGTCGGCCAGAGTGCCGACGCCTACGGCAACTTTCCAAGCTTGAAGGCCGGCGATGCCGACGGAAGCTACAGTTTTCGTCCCGGGTTCTTTGTCGGAAGCGAGCGCGGCAATCTCGGTTTGAACGGTTTCAGCCAGAGCGGGCCCGTCGGCAATTTCAGCGCGCTCTCCTACGATGGCACGCAATTTGGTTACAACACCAAGACCGCGGGCGGCATGCCCGTCACGTTCTTTGCCGGTTTCGACACGCTGAAATACGGCGGCGGCATTGGCAGCTCGCTTGCGCCGCTCACCTCCAGCGCCTCGCCCGGCTATGGCGCATTTGCGGGTGTCGAGTTCAAGCCGACCTCCAACCTCAGCCTGTCGTTCGGCGCCGGCTTCACCCAGCAGCAATCCGGGCGCATGGACAGCGACATCAACTCGTCGATACTGCCCGGCGAGTCACCGGCGCTGGGCGGTCTTCGCCGTTAGCGCGTGAACTTCGCCACCAGTTCGACATGCGGCGTATGCCGGAACTGGTCGACCGGCACCACGGCATCCATCTTGTAGCCGCCGTCGATCAGCAGCCGCGCGTCGCGGGCAAAGGTCGCGACGTTGCAGGAGACCGCGACCACCACAGGCACCTTGCTCGCGGCGAGCTTCAAGGCCTGCGCCTGCGCGCCCTGGCGCGGCGGGTCGAACACGACGGCGTCGAAATCGCGCAGCTCCGGCGCCACCAGGGGACGGCGAAACAGATCGCGCGGCTCGGCCTTGATCGGCTTGAGCCCCGGCGTCCGCGCGGCTTTTTCGAGCGCTGCAATGGCGCCGGCGTCATTGTCATGGGCGGTGACGCGGGCCTTCTCGGCGAGGCGCAACGCGAACGGACCGACGCCGCAGAAGAGGTCGAGAACGTTCTTCGCCTTGCCGATGCGCTCGGCCACCAGCGACGCAAGCGTCTCTTCGCCGGCGACGGTTGCCTGCAGGAACGAGCCCGGCGGCAGCGTCACTTCGGCGCGGCCCATCTGCACGGTCGGCGGCAGGCGTTGCAGCACCAGCTCGCCGTGCCGTGTCATCCGCGCCAGGCGATGCTGCTCGGCGACGCGCGAGAGCGCCGTCACGAGCGGCGTTGGCAGCGGGCCGGAGCCGCGCACGTCGATGTCGAGACCGTTGGCGGTCGCGGTGACCTGGATGTCCAGCGGTTTCGTCACCGGCATTCTGGACGTCAGCAGTTCGGCGAGCGCCCAGCCGGCATCGAGTGCACCCGCGAGCCCGGGATCGAGGATCGGGCAGCGATCGATCGGGATGACGTCGTGCGAGCTGGCAGCCGAGAAGCCGACCTTGAGGATGTCATGGGTGCCGAACCGCCCGTGCAGCGTGATGCGCCTGCGTCCCGCACCGTGGGCATCGACCAGCGACGCCACCTCGCAGTCGATGCCGGCCTGGGCCAGGGTCTCGACCACGATGCCGCGCTTCCAGGCGTGATACGGTTCACTCGCCCAGTGCTGGATCGCGCAGCCGCCACAGACGCCGAAATGCGGACAGAACGGCGTGACGCGCTCGGGGCTGGCGACGTCCACCGCGAGCAGCTTGCGGCGGTCGGGATGATTGCCGACGACATGATCGACTTCGACGGTCTCGCCGCCGAGCGTGTAGGGCACATAGATGGCTTCCCCAGCGTCGAGCGAGACGCCGTCGCCGCGATGGCCGACGTGATCGATCGTCACGCGCTCAACCACGGCGCGCGCCCAGGAAGAATTCGATGTTGCCGTCGCCGCCGGTGATCGCCGATGGGAACACCTCGATATCGGTGCAGCCGAGCGAGGCCGCAAAGGCGGCGATGTCGTCGCAGATCTCACGGTGCACGGCGGCGTCGCGGACGATGCCCTTCTTGTTGTGCTTCCGGTCCGCCTCGAACTGCGGCTTGATCAGTGCCAGCAGGCTCATCGGCGCGGCCGCCAGCGACAGCGCCACGGGCAGCACCGTCTTGAGCGAGATGAAGCTGACGTCGATCACGACGACATCCGGCCGCGCCGGCAAACGCTTGCCGTCATAGGCGCGGATGTCGGTCTCTTCCATCGACACGATCTTGGAGTGACCGCGCAGCGAGGGATGCAGCTGACTGGTGCCGACATCGACGGCAAAGACGAGACTTGCGCCATTCGCCAGCAGCACCTCGGTGAATCCGCCGGTGGACGCGCCGACGTCGAGGCAGACATGGTCCTCGATCTCGATCGGGTAGCGCTCCAGTGCGTCGGCGAGCTTGACCCCGCCGCGGGAGACGTAGGGGTGCGCGGGCTCGGCCTGGATCACGGCGTCCTCGGCGATCGTCTCCGACGGCTTTGCGACCTGCTTGTCGTCGGCCGTGACGAGCCCGGCCTCGATCGCCGCGCGCGCCCGCGCCCGGCTCTCGAACAGGCCGCGCTCGACCAGCAGAACATCCGCGCGCTTGCGGGCAGGGGACATCATCTCTCCGAAAGACGCCTGAGGCGCTTATGTAGCGATCAATCGCGCGGCCGCCATCCGGACGCAAGCCTCGAACGCGGCCAAATCGTGCCAGACGTCGATCGGCATCTGCGCCGGCGTCACCAGCGGGCAGCCATGCAGCTCCAGCGCATGGATCATCATGAGATTGTCGACGAGGCCAAAATCCTCGACCGTCAGCCCCTGCGCGTCGACTAGTCGCCCGTCCTCGGACGTCACGACCATGAAGCGACTGAGGCGGTCGGCATAGGCGGCGCCGTCATTGGAATAGGCGAGGCAGAACTTGCGGCGGCCGGCCATGTAGCCGAGCTCGTAGACGGTGCCGGGATCGGCGCCCGCGCCGCGGAACGGCGTGAGGTTGGCGATGATCGCATCGGCCGAGTCCATCATCGCCTCGTTGCCGCAAAAGATCTGCCGCGAGGCGTCGGGAGCGGCGAGGTCGATCTCGTTGTCGAGGGGATAGAGGCCGGTGAGGCCGTGCGCAGCACAGATCGCGGCCTTCTGCCGGCCGATTTCGACCGCATCTGGCAGGAACACGTCGGGGCCTGCCAGGTAGATTTTCATCGAGCTGCTTCGCGGAAGGTCGAAGCTCGCTGTCAGGCGAGCTTGACCGTCTCGGCCTTGACGTCCTTGCCGAGCGCCTCGAACACCTTGGCGACGATGCCCTTGGCGTCGAGACCGGCACGACCGTACATCGCCGCCGGGGTGTCGTGGTCCTGGAACACGTCGGGCAGCACCATGGTGCGGAACCGCACCAGGCCGCTGTCGAGCGCGCCCTGATCGCTCAGGTACTGCGCGACATGCGAGCCGAAACCGCCGACCGAGCCTTCCTCGATGGTGATGAGGATCTCGTGGTCGCGCGCGAGCTTGAGCACCAGCTCGGTGTCCAGCGGCTTCATGAAGCGCGCATCCGCGATCGTGGTCGAAAGGCCGTGGGCTGCGAGCTCGTCGGCGGCCTTCTCGCATTCGGCAAGGCGCGTGCCGAAGGAGAGCAGGGCAATCTTGCTGCCCTGGCGGACGATGCGGCCCTTGCCGATCTCGAGCGGAATGCCGACTTCGGGCATCTCGATGCCGCGGCCTTCGCCGCGCGGATAGCGCAGCGAGCTCGGACGATCGTTGATCGCGACCTGCGTTGCAACCATGTGCACCAGCTCGGCTTCGTCGGCCGCGGCCATGATCACCATGTTCGGCAGACAGCCGAGATAGGCGTTGTCGAACGAGCCGGCATGGGTGGCGCCGTCGGCGCCGACGAGGCCGGCGCGGTCGATGGCGAAGCGCACGGGCAGGCTCTGGATCGCGACGTCATGCACGATCTGGTCGTAGCCGCGCTGCAGGAAGGTCGAGTAGATCGCGCAGAACGGCTTGTAGCCTTCGGTGGCTAGGCCGGCGGCGAACGTCACTGCGTGCTGCTCGGCAATGCCGACGTCGAAGGTGCGGTCCGGGAACGCCTTGTTGAAGATGTCTACGCCGGTGCCGGAGGGCATCGCCGCGGTGATGGCGACGATCTTGTCGTCCTTCTCCGCTTCCTTGACGAGGCTCTGGCCGAACACGTTCTGATAGGCCGGTGCATTCGGCTTGGACTTGGCCTGGGTGCCGGTCGCAACGTCGAACTTGACCACGGCGTGGTACTTGTCGGCGGAGGCTTCCGCCGGGCCGTAGCCCTTGCCCTTCTGCGTCACGACGTGAACCAGGATCGGGCCGGTCTCCATGTCGCGCACGTTCTTCAGCACGGGCAGGAGATGGTCGAGGTTATGACCGTCGATCGGGCCGACATAGTAGAAGCCGAGCTCCTCGAACAGCGTGCCGCCGTCCATCATGAAGCCGCGGGAATATTCCTCGACGCGGTTGGCGCGGCTGGCGATGATCTTGGGCAAGCGCTTGTTGATCTGCTTGGCCGCATCGCGCAGCGTGCGGTAGGTCTTGCCCGAGTAGAGCCGCGACAGGTAGGCGCTCATCGCGCCGACCGGCGGCGCGATCGACATGTCGTTGTCGTTGAGGATGACGATCAGGCGCGAGTTCATCGCACCCGCATTGTTCATGGCCTCATAGGCCATGCCCGCCGACATCGCGCCGTCACCGATGACGGCGATAACGTTGTTCTTGCCGCCGGCGAGGTCGCGCGCGACCGCCATGCCGAGGCCGGCGGAGATCGAGGTCGAGGAATGCGCGGCGCCGAACGGATCGTAATCGCTCTCGCTGCGCTTGGTGAAGCCGGACAGGCCGCCGCCGGTGCGCAGCGTGCGGATGCGATCGCGCCGGCCGGTGAGGATCTTGTGCGGATAGGCCTGGTGGCCGACGTCCCAGATCAGCCGGTCGCGCGGGGTGTCGAAGACGTAATGGATCGCAGTGGTGAGCTCGACCACGCCGAGGCCTGCGCCGAAATGACCGCCGGTCACCGAGACGGCATCGATGGTCTCCTGACGCAGCTCGTCGGCGACCTGGCGAACCTGCTCGACCTTGAGCTTGCGCAGGTCGTCCGGCGTCCGGATGGTGTCGAGAAGCGGCGTTTTACTATATGCGTTCACGGCGATTTCCAATTTGTCAGCGCCGGAAGATCGTTCCGGTGCGCGATGGGTTTGCTCAATATCGGCGCAGCGCGAGTCCTTAAACCGTCGGAGCCACCTGCATGGGGCAAAGCCCCGTCTTCAAGCTTAGGTGAGCTTAAGTGCTCTCCGGTTCAGTCTCTGTGATCCCTGTCACTTAGATCGGCTTCGTCCATTCCAGCCAATTCATCAGCAGTTTGAAGCGCTTGTCGTCGGTAATCAGTGCCCACGCAAGGCTTACAAAAAGCCACACTCCGCGCAGCTTTACACCAAAGCTTGGGCCAAAGCCAACCCGCTGGGCCGATTGCGGGCATGCACCTGCAACCCCCGGGCCAAAGTGGTTAATCCCGGCGCCAGCTCAAGAGTTCCAAGCTTGCTCGGTTCCTCGGCAGGTTTTTGGGGTGTGAGAAGCTGCTTTAGACGGAATTTCAGGAGACGACGGGCCCTCGTGAGGGAGTTCCATGATCTTCCTGGGCCCCGGTTCCCTGGATCAAAGCAGCCGCAGCGGCCCGACACGGGCGTGCAATCATGAAAAATTGCGGGTGGCCGATGCGTAGGATGGGCGGCTTTGAAGGCGGCCCTTACTGGACGTCGAGCGGCGCGGTGCCGATGGCCTGGCCGCTGGCATCGGTGGTGATCTTGTCGACGCGCGCCTCAGCCTGGCGCAGCAACTCCTCGCAGCGGCGCTTCAGGGCCTCGCCGCGCTCGTAGATCGTCACGGATTCCTCGAGGGGCACCTTGCCGTCCTCGAGCCGCTTCACGATCGTTTCGAGCTCCTCGATGGCGCGTTCGAAGGTCAGCCTGGAGACGTCGATTTGGGTATTTTCGGCCATATAAGTTTCCGATTGCCCGATTCGCTTCACGTCGGAGAAAGCAAAGTTTTGCGGGCGCAATGTGGCGGGTGCGTCAGGCGCCCATCAGGGCGCCGACATGCGCCGTAACAGATTCTTTCAGTCCTTGCAGGTCGTAGCCGCCTTCGAGCACAGAAACAACGCGCCCCCCTGCGGTCTTGTCGGCGAGGTCCATCAGCTTGCGCGTCACCCAGGCATAATCCTCCGCGCGCAAATTCAGCGACGCCAGCGGATCGCGATAATGCGCGTCGAAGCCGGCAGAGATGACGAGCAGCTCCGGGCTGAATTTTTCGAGCTGCGGCAGGATCAAATTCTCGAACGCGATGCGGAATTCCGGCCCGCCGTCCTCGGAGGCGAGCGGCGCGTTGACGATGGTGTCGTGGTCGCCGCGCTCGCTCTTGGCACCGGTGCCCGGAAACAGCGGCATCTGGTGCGTCGAGCAGTACATCACGGTCGGGTCCGACCAGAAGATGTCCTGCGTGCCGTTGCCGTGATGCACGTCGAAATCGACGATGGCCGCGCGCTTGATGCCGTATTTGCGCTGCGCGTGGCGCGCGGCGATGGCGACGTTGTCGAAGAAGCAGAAGCCCATCGGTTTGCCGATCTCGGCGTGGTGGCCGGGCGGGCGCACCGCGACGAAGGCATTGCGATGCTCGCCCGCCATCACCGCTTCGGTCGCCGCGACCGCGCCGCCGACGCCGCGCATCACCGCTTCCCACGTGCCCGGCGACATTGAGGTGTCGCCATCGATATAGACCTGTCCGCTGGTCGGCGCGATGTGGCGCAGCTCCGTGACGTAGTGCTCGTTGTGGCAGAGCGTGACGAGATCGAGATCGCCCTCCGGTGCCTGGTCGCGCACCAGGAACTGGAAGCGCTCATGCGACAGCGCCTCCTCCACCGCGCGCAGGCGGTCCGGCCTTTCAGGGTGTCCCGGCGGCGTGACGTGGTCGAGGCAGGCCTTGTGGGAGAGGAGAAGCGTACTCATCAGTCGGCCTCATGGGATGCGGGCTCTCGACGTCGCTTGGCGCATCCGGCGCCAAAACGCAAATGCAAAACCCAATCTATGCGTTCCCCCGGGAATGGCAAAGGGTGGTCCCGGACCGGTCCGTTTGATCCGGATCAATTCACGCGCAGGATGCGGCTCAGCGGCAGCGGCCCGATCGGTCCGTGCGCCCTGAAGAACGCGAACAGCGCGTCGGCGTCGTAGCCGCCATATTGCAGCCCCGTGCCTTGTTTGACGACCGTGAAGCCGTCGCCACCGACTGCGAGGTAATCGTTGAGGGTGACGCGGTAGCCGCTTCCGGCTTCGATCGGTCTGCCATTGAGCGTCATCTTCTCGTTGATCACGCGCTCGCCGTACGGCTTCGCCGCATCCCAGGCGTAACTGAACCCGTTCGAGACCTGGAGAATCCGCGGCCGCTTCGGATCGAGCCATTGCTGCTCCGGCATGTCCTTGAGCTGGCTGCCCGTGAGCGTCATGGTGACGAGCCGATTGCGAAACGGCTGGCTGGCGAAAACGTCGCCGAAGGTGATCGCGCCGTTCTCCTTTGGAACGATGTCGGTGCGGATGCCGCCTGGATTGGTGAGCGCGATGACGGCACCGCCATCCTTGGCGTCCCGGGTCGCGGCGAGCTGCGCGTCCGCAATGACGTCGCCGAGCGCGCTTTCGCCGGCCTCGTTCGGCACCCGCGACAGCGTCTGCGTCACCGATCCAGCCGGGCGATTGGCGATCGGCGCCGAAAGTCTGTCGTAGGCATCGATCAGTGCGGTCTGCTCGGGATCCCTAGGCAGCGAGGCATTGGCGACGAGGACGTTCTCGGCCTTGGCGCTGACGACGTCGCGCGTTGCCGGATCGAGCTTGAGATCGATCGCGGTGACCAGCGTACCGTATTTGTCGCCGCTGGTGACGAGCCGCCCGTCAACATCGCAGACATAAGCACGATGGGTGTGGCCGCTGACGACGACGTCGACGGCGCGATCGAATTTCTTCACGATGTCGACGATCGGCCCGGTGATGGCAGGGCATTCATTGTAGTCACCGGCCGGCTCGCCGCCCTGGTGGATCAGCACCACGATCGCCTCGACCCCGCGCGCCTTCAGCTGCGGCACCAGCGCGTTCACAGTCTCGGCTTCGTCGCGGAATTCGAGGCCCGTGACGCCCGATGGCGAGACGATGCCCGCGGTCTCCTTCAAGGTGAGCCCGATGAAGGCGATGGGGATGCCCTCGAACTCCCTGATTTCGTAAGGCGGCAGCACGCTCCTGCCGGTCGTGGTCTCGATGGTGGACGCCGCGAGATAGTGGAATTTGGCGCCCGTAAAGGGATGCGGCCCCTGACAGCCGTCGACGGGATGACAACCCCCGTTCTGCATCCGCAACAGCTCGGTCTTGCCCTCGTCGAATTCGTGATTGCCGACCGAACTGATCGCGAGCCCCATCATCGAGAGCGACTCGATCGAAGGCTCGTCGTGGAACATTGCCGACAGGAACGGGCTCGCGCCGATCAGGTCGCCGGCGGCGACGAAGATCGTGTTCTTGTGGCCCTCGCGCAGCTGCTTCACCAGCGTCGCCATGTATTCGGCACCGCCGGCGGCCACCATCACCTTCCTGGACTTGTCCTCGGGATCGCTGATCCGGATGCCGCCCGGCGGCTGGCGCAGATTGCCGTGGAAATCGTTGATCGCGAGGATGCGCAGCTCGACGGGTGCGGCGGTTTGGGCGGACGCGGGCAGGGCGGCGAGCGCGAGCGAGAAGACGGTCAGGCGGAGAACATGTCGCATGGAACCAGACTAGTCGTTCCGCACGAAGATTTCACGAAAGTTCTCGCCGTCATTCCGCGGCGATGCGCCGGACGACAGCCTATTTTTTCTTCTTCCTGTTCGCAAACGCGTTGAAGGCAGCGGTGGCTTCTTCCGACTTCAGCCGCTCACCGAACAAATGGGCCTCCTGATCGATGCGGCGGGTGAGCTCCTCGGATGCCACGCGCAGCAGTTTGCGCGAGGTCGCGACCGCTTCGGCGGGGAGCCTGCAGATATCGCGCGCCACCTTGCGCGCCTCGACCTCGGTATGCCCCGGCGAGACCACGGTGTTGACGAAGCCGGCGGCATGCGCTTCGGCGGCCGTAAAAGTCCGTCCCATCACCAGCATGGCGAAGGCGCGCTGGTAGCCCATCGTGTTCGGCATCAAAAGGCTGGACGCGCCGACCGGCACCAGCCCGAGATGGATGTAGGGCGCGGAGAAGGTCGCCGCGTTCGAGGCCAGCACATAGTCGCAATGGAACAGCATCACGGTGCCCATGCCGATCGACGCGCCGTCCACGGCCGCGATCACTGGCTTGGCGTTGAGTGCGAGCGAATAGAGAAACTTGGCGCCGTCGGACAGCGTCTCGGGGCGCGACGTATCGGCGTGCATGAAATCGTCGATGTCGTCGCCGGCGGTGAACACGCCGGAGCCGCCGGTGATGATCATGCAGCGGATGTCGGGATTGTTCTGCGCGGTGTCGATCGCGCGGCTCATCTCCCGATACATGTCCTGCGTGATCGCGTTCTTCTTGCTCGGGCGACGCAGGGTGATCACGCGCGTTCCGCGCTCTTCGGTGACGATGATGTTGCCATTCGGCATGAAGGGGCCCCTGCGGTCGCCGCGACACTGACATTGGCTAGACTCGCGAAACGTCAGCCTACATCATCTTGCAGGCGTGCCAATGCGCTGGCTCGACCTTTTGGAGACCGAATTCGCGTGAGACGGGCGCATCACGCTCCCCGCCGTGCTGCGCGATGCAACAATCGGCTACTTTTTCATTTGAAAAACCCCTGGTTGTGGTGCACGATCGCCTCGCGCCGTTCCATTTGGCCGATTGCCCGATTGATGATTGCCGCTACGCGTGTTGACGAATCCTCGCTGCACTATCGCGGCTGGCGCGTCGTGCTGGCCTGCTTCCTGATGGCTTTCTTCATGTTCGGCTTCGGTCTGTACGGCCAGGGCGTCTATCTCGCCGAGCTGCAGCGCGCCCATGGCTGGCCGGGCACGCTGGTCTCTGCGGCCAGCACCTTCTCCTTTCTCCTGACTGCCGTGCTCGTCATCTTCACCGACGATCTGCTCGCCCGCATCGGGCTGCGGTCGCTGATCCTGTGCGGACTGTCGGCGCTCGGCGCTTCGACGGTGCTGCTGGCGCTGCTGCAGACGCCCTGGCAGCTCTACCTCGCCTATGCGCTGATGTCGGTCGGCTGGACCGGCATGGGCACGGTGGTGATCGCGACCGTGCTGAACTCCTGGTTCGAACGGCGCCGCGGGCTCGCGCTCAGCCTCGCCTACAACGGCGCGACCTGCGGCGGCATCGTGCTCGTGCCGCTGCTGCTGACGCTGAGCGGCAGCATCGGCTTCCGTTCCGCGATGCTGGCAGCCACGCTGGCGATGATGGTGCTGGTGCTGCCGGTGGTGGTCATCTTCACAGGCTGGCCGACGGAAATGCCGCCGACGCCGGGCGGGGATTCATTCGATGGCGGCACCGCCGTGCCTGCGGTTCACTCGCGCAAGACGCTGCTCGCCAACGCGGCGTTCTGGACCATGGTGCTGCCGATCGCGATCGCGCTGCTGGCGCAGATGGGATTCATCATCCACCAGGTGACGTTCCTCGAACCGCTGATCGGCCGCGCCAGTGCGGGCCTTGCCGTCACCATCATGGCGGCGATGGCGGTGGTCGGGCGCCTGTCGCTCGGCCTGTTCGTGGACCGGCTCGATCCGCGGCTCGCCTGCGCGGCATCGATGACGAGCCAGGCGGCGGCTCTGTTCGTGCTTCTGCAAACCACGAACCCGACCGTGCTGCTCGCGTGCTGCGCCGTCTACGGTTTCTCGATCGGCAACATGATCACGTTCCCGCCTTTGATCATCCAGCGCGAGATCGGCGCCAGCGCCTTCGCCGCCGCGATGGGACTGGGCACCTCGATCAGCGGCATCGTCAGTGCCTTCGGCCCCGGCATCGTCGGTCTTGTACGCAGCGTAACCGGCGATTACACGAGCGCGTTTGCGATGTGCGTGGTGCTAGATCTGGTGGCGACGGCCGTTGTGCTGTGGCGGCCGGGGAGACGCACGAAGCTCGCGGCTTCGTAGCCCGGATGGAGCGCAGCGCAATCCGGGGCCGTCATCGCTCGTGGCACGAATCCTGGATTGCGCTGCGCTCAATCCAGGCTACGCATCGCAGCTATCCCAGCAGCACCGCATCCGCCGCCGCGACCGACTCCGCGCTCTCCGTCACGGTGCGCTCGAGCGCGCCAGCCTGTACGGCAATGTTCTCGGCGAAGAAGCGCGCCAGCGAGACGTAGCGCGCGGCGTCCGTGATGCCATCGGATTTCGCGGCGAGCGCTTCGGATGCCAGCATGCAGCCGCCGAGCGTGGCGCCGAACTGCTGCAGATATGGCGTCGCGCCGGCCAGCGCCTCGTTCGGCGCGGACGCAACCCGCTCTAGCAGCCATTTGCTGGTGCGGGTCAGCGCCTCCAGTGCCTCGCGCAATTTCACGCCGGTGGTGCCGAAGGCGGGATCGTTGGAGGCTTCGACCTGCTTCACGATGGCCGAGAGCTCGTCGAGCAGCGCCCACACCGATGCGCCGCCGTTGGCCGCGAGCTTTCGCGTGACGAGGTCGATGGCCTGGATGCCGTTGGTGCCCTCGTAGATCGCGGTGATGCGGGCATCGCGATAGTGCTGCGCCGCGCCGGTCTCCTCGATGAAGCCCATGCCGCCATGCACCTGCACGCCGAGATAGGCGACCTCGTTGCCGATGTCGGTGGAATAGCCCTTGGCCATCGGCGTCAGCAGCGCCGCGCGCGCGGCAGCGTCGGCGCGGACCTTCGGATCCCTGGCGCGCGTCGAGACGTCGATCGCCACCGCGGTCGCATAGCAGATGGTGCGCGCCGCCGCGGTCTGCGCCCGCATCCGCATCAGCATGCGCTTGACGTCGGGATGCACGAAGATCGGATCGGAGCCGTCACTCTTGTTGCCGAGGGCGCGGCCCTGCTTGCGCTCTTGTGCGTACGATAATGCCTGCTGATAGGCGCGGTCGGCGACACCGACGCCTTCGAGGCCGACGCCGAGGCGGGCCTGGTTCATCATCGTGAACATGCAGCGCATGCCCTGGTTCTCTTCGCCGACCAGGAAACCGATCGCGCCGCCATGATCGCCCATGGTCATGGTGCAGGTCGGGGAGGCATGCATGCCAAGCTTGTGCTCGACACCAGAGGCAAAAATGTCGTTGCGCTGCCCCAGCGAGCCGTCTTCGTTGACCATGAATTTGGGAACGAGGAACAGCGAGATCCCCTTGGTGCCGGCGGGCGCGTCCGGCAGACGCGCCAGCACGAAATGCACGATGTTGTCGGTCATGTCGTGCTCGCCATAGGTGATGAAGATCTTCGTCCCCTTGATGCGATAGGTGCCGTCGGCCTGCTTCTCGGCGCGGGTGCGCAGCGCGCCGACGTCGGAGCCGGCCTGCGGCTCGGTCAGCTGCATCGTGCCGGTCCATTCGCCGGAGACGAGCTTCTCGAGATAGATGTTCTTCAGCTCGTCGCTGCCATGCGCGTCCAGCGCCTCCATCGCCGACGCCGTCAGCAGCGGGCAGAGGCCGAAGGCGACGTTCGAGGCGCTCCAGATCTCGGTGCAGGCCGCGTTGATCGCGAGCGGCAGGCCCTGGCCGCCGAAATCCTCGGGGCCGGAGACCGCGTTCCAGCCGCCCTCGGTCCAGCGCTTGTAGGCATCCGGCCAGCCCGGCGCGGTCGTGACCTTGCCGTCGCTGAGCTTGATGCCGTGCTCGTCGCCGACCTTGTTCAGCGGCGCCAGCACGTCGGTTGCGAACTTGCCGGCTTCCTCCAGCACGGCGCTCACGATATCGCCGTCGAAATCGCCGTAATGGCCGGCCTCCATGGCAGCCTTCAGGCCGGCGCCGTGGTTGAGCGACAGCAGCATGTCAGAGATCGGCGCGCGGTAGGTCATGGCTCACTCCCGGAGAGACAGGTCTTGGCGTCGTATTCCCATGAAACGGCGGAGGTCTCAACTGTCGGGAGGGGGTGGCGGAACGCCTGTCGGGAGCGGGGGGCGTAGCGCTCATATAGCGCCAGCGGCGCCTGTGGTATTTTGCCCCTCCGGGCGGTTGAAATGCCGCGCCGCTCCCTATAGACCGGCACCACTCGAGGGAATCCGCGGACGCTCGTGTCGCCGCCGTTCCCAAAGGGCCTGATGGGGCGTAGCCAAGTGGTAAGGCAGCGGATTTTGATTCCGCCATTCGGAGGTTCGATCCCTCCCGCCCCAGCCAGCGCTTAGCTCGCGGCGCTTACTCGGTCGCTTCCATGTGGTTTTGGTCGACGACCCGCAGCGTCCGTCGCACCATGCCCTCGACAATGACCGCCGACTCGCTTGGACGCAGATGGATCGCCGTGGACCTGAGCAGCCATGGCAACACCGCCTGCTCGAGCCGCTCCTCATAGGCGTGGCGCATCATGTCGAAGGCCATCAAGCCTGGACCCGCCAGGATGACGTGGTGCGGTCGCAGCACCGATATCGTTGCAGCGACCGCCTCCGCCAGCGCGCGACCTGCCTGCAGGAACAGGTGCTCGAGACGTGGATCTCCGCCCAGTGCGCGCTCGCGCAGCAAGGCCATCTGTCCCTCGGACGGCTGCTGCGAGTCCGCCGGCGGCAGATCGAGAAAGGTGCGGGCGTCGCGGTAGAGCGCATAATCAGCAAGATAAGCCTCGATACAGCCGCGCTGGCCGCAGCGGCATTGCGGGCCGTCCGGCGCCAGCTTGACATGGCCGATCTCGCTGCCGGCGCCCCAGCGTGCTTCACCATCGGCAACGACGCCCATCCCGATGCCGTGACCGACCATGATCGTGGCCGAGAGGCCTTCCGCCAATGCCGGTTCGGCGGCCGTGAGGGCGAGCGCGACCGCGACAGCGTCGTTCGCCATCACGACCTCGACCCCGAACGCCTGACGTATCGGCGTCGCCAGATCGACTTCGGTGATCGACAGCGCGGGACTCCACAGCGTCGTGCCGGTGTCGACGTTCACGATGCCTTGCAGCGCGATCCCGATTCCCAACAGCCGATGGCGCGGCGTCTCCGTCGCATCGAGCAGCGCATTGATCTGCGCGATCACGAGATCGCGCAGCGCGCCTGCATCGAGCGCGCGCGTCGACAGTGCAAGTCGCGACTGCGCCACGCCGGAGCCCCGGAAATCCGCGATCAGCGTCTCGATCAGGTTCATGCGCACGGAGATCGCCACGATGCGCCCGAACTCCGGGTTCAGGGTCAGCAGCACGGCCGGCCGGCCGCGGCGACGGCCATTCGGCCCGTCCGCATCCTCTTCCTCGCCGTCCTCGGACCACGGCGTTGCCGCCGTCTCCGTCTCGCACAGCAGCTCTTCCGCGATCAGCCGCGACGTCAGGCCGGAAACAGCCGGGAAGCTCAGGCCTGTACTCCGGGCGAGCGCCACGCGTGGCAGCGGCCCCTGGCGTCGCAAGACGTCGACGAGCCGGCCGCGGTTGGATTCGCGGGCCGTGTTTGACACGCGTCTGGACGGCTCAATTTGGTCAACCATGCTGCCTCTTTAATTCATCACGTAAATTTAATGGAGGGGACGAGATGCCCATGTGACCGGAAAAGCACAATCGGATTCGGTTTTCAGCAGCCATATTTACTATTATCGTACCATCTGTACTATTTAGACTTGAAGAAGGGGCAAGTACATCCTGATCCGGCTGGTTTGCCCTGCGGCATTTGTTCGCGACGTAAATAAAAGATGGCGCATAAGCGCTTTGAAACCCCTGAACGGGGTGACCAAGGGAGGTGTACATGAACGGATCGATCAAGAAACTCATGGTGTCGCTGTTTGTGACCGGAGCTGCGCTGGCCGTCGCTACGGGGGCGGCGCAGGCCCAGCAGAAAAAGACCATCGCGCTGGTGACCAATGCCGCGGCCGATTTCTGGACCATCGCCGGCCGCGGGCTCGAGAAGGCTCAGAAGGAGCACCCGGAATACGACATCCAGTTGATCGTCACGAACGAAGCGACCGCGGCAGGCCAGCGGCGCGAGCTGGACGACCTGCTGGTGCGCGGCGTCGCCGGTATCTCGATCTCGGTCGACGATGCGCCGCACGCAACCGAAGAGCTCAACAAGGTTGCGGCCAAGACCGTGCTGATCACGACGGATAGCGACGCGCCGCAGAGTAATCGTCTCGCCTATATCGGTACCGACAACGTCGCGGCCGGGCGGCAGGCTGGCGAAGAGATCAAGAAGGCGCTGCCGAACGGCGGCAAGATCGCGCTGTTCGTCGGCACGATGGACGCGGACAATGCCCGCGAGCGGGTGCAGGGCATCAAGGACGCGATCGCCGGCACCAAGGTTGAGCTGGTAGATGTGTTCACCGACCAGGTGGACTTCGCCAAGGCCAAGGCGAACATGGAGAACGTGCTGGTCAAATATCCCGACATCGCGCTGTTGTCCGGGCTTTGGAGCTACGAGACACCGCTGATCTATGACGCGGTCAAGGCGGCGGGCAAGGCCGGCAAGGTGAAGATCGTCGGTTTCGACGAGGACCAGCGCACGCTGCGGGGTGTTTCCGACGGCACGATCGAGTCGACGGTGGTGCAGCAGCCCTACGAGTTCGGCTATCTCTCCGCCACCAACATCATCAAGACGCTGAACGGCGACAAGTCCTGGATCCCGGCGGGCGGCAAGCTGATCGTGCCGACCAAGGTGATCAGCAAGTCCAACGTCGCTGCATTCACCGCAGACATGAAGAACCTCCTCAAGAAGTGAGTATCAGGCGCCCGGCGGCACGGCCGCCGGGCGTCGTGCGGGAGGAAATGAATGGCGGAAATCCTGTTCGAACTCGCCGGGATCAGCAAATCCTATCCCGGGGTCATGGCCCTCGATGACGTCAGTTTGCGCGTGGATCGCGGCGAGGTCGTGGGCCTGATCGGCGAGAACGGCGCCGGCAAGTCGACGCTGATGCGCGTGCTGGGCGGCGTGATCGCGCCGAGCGAGGGCGTGATCCGCATCGGCGGCACCGACCACGCACGTGTGACGGTGACCGAGGCGACGCAGGCCGGCATCGCCTTCGTGCACCAGGAACTGAACCTGTTCGAGAATCTCGACGTCGCTGCCAACGTGTTTATCGGGCGCGAGAAGCTGATGGGCGGGCCGCTGAAGCTGGTGGACAATGCCGAGATGCGTGATCGCGTCACGCCGCTGCTGGAGCGGCTGGGTGCCGATTTCGCGCCGGATACGCTGGTCGAAGACCTCTCCATCGCCGAGCGTCAAATGGTGGAGATCGCCAAGGCGCTCTCGATCGACGCCCGCGTGATCATCATGGACGAGCCGACCTCCAGCCTGACGATTTCGGAGACCGAACGGCTGCTGGAAGTGATTGCCGATCTGAAGGCGCACGGCATTTCGGTGATCTATATCTCTCACCGGCTCGGCGAGATCATGACCTGCGCTGACCGCGTCGTGGTGCTGCGCGACGGGCGCACTGTTGGCGAGTTGGCGCGGGACCAGCTGAGCCACGCCGCAATGATCCGGCTGATGATCGGCCGCGACCTGAAAGCGCTGCATACCCCGCCGAAACAGGCGCCGCAGCCGGGCGGCTGCGATATCGTCGGCGTCGTGACATCAGCCTTCCCCGACCGGCAGGTTGATCTTTCCGTGCGGCATGGCGAGATCCTGGGCTTGGCGGGGCTCGTGGGCGCCGGCCGCACTTCTCTTGCCCGCGCAGCGTTTGGCATTGACCCGCTGCTGGGCGGCGAGATCAGGATCGACAACGCACCGGTCGCTGTCGCGTCGCCGCGCGACGCGATCAGCCAAGGCATCTATCTGGTGCCGGAGGACCGCAAGAAATCCGGGCTCGTGCTGGAATTGCCGATCCGCGAGAACATGACGCTGGCGAGCCTGTTGGATCATGCGCGGATGTGGCTGGTCAGCGGCGCAGCCGAGCGCAAGGTCGCGAAAGAGCAGGTCAGGCGCCTCTCCATCAAGGCGCCAAGCATCGACATGGAGGTGGTGACGCTCTCCGGCGGCAACCAGCAGAAGGTCGTGCTGGGCAAATGGCTGTCCATGCAGCCGCGCGTGATGTTCTTCGACGAGCCGACCCGCGGCATCGACGTCGGCGCCAAGGGCGAGATCTACGCGTTGATGCGCGAGCTTGCCGACCAAGGCGTCGCGATCGTGATGATTTCCTCGGACATGGAGGAGGTTATCGGAGTCTCCGACCGCGTGGCGGTGATGCATGAAGGCAGCGTCAGCGGCGTGCTCGAGCGGGAGCAGTTCAGCGAATACAACGTATTGCGACTGGCCATGGGCCAGGCGCTCGAAACCGCGGAAGCGGCCGCGCCATGATCAGGAAAGAGCTCGGTCTGGGATTGCTGCTGGTGGTGATCGCCGCCATCACGGGCGCGATCAATCCCGCCTTCCTGTCGCTGGTGAACCTCTTGAACATGGCCAATCTGATCGGCCTGTTCGGTGTGTTCGCGCTCGGCGAGGGGCTCGTGATCATCACCGGCGGCATCGACCTGTCGCTCGGCTCGATGTTTGCGCTGCTCGGCGTCGTGTTCGTCGACCTTCTGACGACCTACGAGGTGCCGTGGCCCCTGGCGCTCGTGGCCGTGCTGCTGGGCGGGCTGGTGCTTGGCGGCATCCAGGGTTTCCTGATCACCCGGCTGAAAATGCAGCCCTTCATCGTGACGCTGTGTGGCTTGCTGATCTATCGCGGCGCCGCCCGCTACTACACGAGCGATTCGACCCGCGGCTTCGGTTACGGCGACGAGGCGGCGACACTGAGCAACATCGCTTCGGGCAATGTAGCGGGAATCCCGAACACCTTCATCCTCCTGATCATCCTTGCGCTGATCCTCGGCGTGCTGCTGCACCGCTCGGTCTACGGGCGCTGGCTTTATGCCGTCGGCAAGAACGAGGAAGCCGCGCGCTTCTCGGGCATCAGCACGAACTTCGTGATCGCAACCGCCTATATCATCAGCGGCGGGCTCGCCGGAGTTTCGACGGTCTTGTTCGTGTTCTACACGAACTCGGTCTCGCCGAGCTCCTTCGGCAATTTCTACGAGCTCTACGCGATCGCGGCCGCCGTCCTGGGCGGGTGCAGCTTGCGCGGCGGCGAGGGGTCTATTCTCGGCATCGTGCTGGGCACGGCGCTGCTGCAGGTGTTGCAGAACCTGGTGAACATCCTGGGCATTCCCAATTCGCTGAATTTCGCGGTGATGGGCACGGTCATTCTGATCGGCGTGTTGGCGGATCAGCAATTGCAGGCGCGACGGCGGCGCAAGCAGGCACTGGCCGGCGTCGCCCGCGCCGCACCGAAATCGACATTGGCCGATCAAGTCAAGGGCGCGTCACCGCGCGCCGCGGATGCGTTGCCGGCGAGAACGGGTGATCGGGCATGACGGATCCAGGCTCCAGTTGACACAAGGCTGCCTGGTCGGCGGCCGCTGGGGAGGGAGTGCGTTCCAGGCTCGAGGGCTTTGGGCAGGGACGTGAGGCGAAACAAGCAAAGCCTGAGACGGCGGGAGGACGAGTAAAATGTTGCGCAGGTTTATAAACACCGCAGGGGTGTGCGGTGTGGGGATTGCTTTCTCATCGCTGTTTTGCGGTGGAGTATATGCGGCCGATTTTTCGACGAAAGCTGCACCTGTTCCGTATGGTACGGCTGACGATTTCTGGACGCGGCCGTATCTGTTCGGCGATCTCGGCAGGACCAAGCTAAAGGAACAGGGCATCGAGCTGGGCCTGACGCTCGGCAACGAATCCGTCGGCAACCTCTCGGGTGGAAGCAGGAACACCGCAGCCAACGCCGGTCAGTTGTGGTTCGGCGCGAAGCTGGATATGGGAAAACTCGCCGGCATCCCCGGCGGCACCGTCGGTCTCACGCTGGTCGACCGCTTCGGCAAGAACCTGAATACCGAAGCGGACATTCCCGCCTTGCAGCTGACCAACGAAGTGTTCGGCCGCGGCAATATTCTGCGCCTGACGCAGCTCTATTACTCGCAGAAGCTTTTCGATGACCGCCTTGAACTCAAGGGCGGCCGTCTTCCGGTCGGCTCCGACTTCTTCTTCGGGCTGTGCGAGTTCATCAACCTGACCTTCTGCGGCGGTCAGCCCGGCAACATCCAGGGTGGCTACATCTACAATTGGCCGGTGAGCCAGTGGGCCGGTGTCGTGCATTACAAGATCGCGCCGGAATTCACGGTGTCGGTCGGTGTCTACGATGCCAATCCGGGTTACCTGACGACGTCAGACCCGGGCGTCTACTTCCTGCCCGGCATTCCCGCCTCGAATCGCGCCAGTGGCGTGATGGTGCCGGTGGAGTTGGTCTGGGCGCCGAAGGGCCCCTTGACCGGGACCTGGAGACTTGGCGGCTGGTACGACAGCGCCTCCTCCATTGATGGCGGTCTTCCGGGTGTTATCAGCACCATCCCGGGCGTCGGTGGCGTCCCGGATCAAAATATTAGTGATCAACGCGGCCGCTTCGGCGTTTACGAGTCGATCCTGCAGCGGTTGACCGTCGAGGGTCCGGGCGCGCAGGGTTGGTATACCTTCCTCAATACCACCGTCGCCGATCATCGGACCTCGTACCAGGATTACCAGATCGCCCTGGGCTTCAGGCATACCGGAACGTTCTCGTGGCGTCCCCAGGACGAAGTCGGCTTCGCGGTGGGAACGACCCACGTGAACACGGCTGCCCTCAGTCCCAACGCCGGCGGCAACGAAGTGCCGCTCGAAGTCTGGTACGGATGGCAGGCGACCGGCTGGCTGAACCTCAAGTTCGACGCCCAGTATGTCATCAATCCCGGTGGGCGCGGCTACAACGCGGTGGGCGTGAAGACCGACAACGCCGTGGTTCTTGGCATGCGCACCGAGGTCCACTTCTGACGGGACGCTCACCCGTCTGATGCGAAAGGTGGGGCATGCCCGTCCCACCGGAGCGCACAACATGTGGCGGCTCCACTCAGCGGAGCCGCCCGGCCGCGACTTCGGTCATTACGACGTTGCTGCGGCCAGGCGCGGGACTTGGTGATCACCTATCCCTCGTACTGGTCCGGTCCCATCGCCCAAAGCGATTGATCGTGGCCGGATGCGTAGTTGCGATTGTTCAGCGCCGGATTGCGATTGACCATCGGCCGCATGAACATCGGATGGGTTGCGCTGCGCACCTCGTGCTCGACCGTGAACAGCGGCTCGCCACTGTCGAGATCGACGATGTCGCAGAAGCGGTACTGATATTGATTGTCCTCGCGCGAGATCAGATCGCGCGCCAGCAGCTTGCGATAAGGGCCGGAGAAATCGGTGATGTACATCTGCACATGGTGGCCGTCATAGTCGCCTTGCGGCCGATCGGTCTCGCGAAACAACAAATGCTGGTCGCGGCCGGTCTTCACGGCGGCAACCGTGCCGTCGCCGTTCCGCAACTCGGATGGCATGCCAATGATCTCGGGGTAGAAGGCACAGATGCGCGGGGCGGATCCCACCGGCACGTCGAACTCGACATAGGGAATGCCGAGCGCGACGCGGCCGAAGCGCGCGGCGTCGGGCTCGTAGCAGCGCAAGCGGTTGCCCCACGGACAAATCGCCTCGACATGGTCGTTATGCTCGGTGAAGGCGAACGCGGTGCCCTCGAGCTTCTTCGCGACCGACGCCAATCGCGCCAGCAGCGCCTCGCGGCCCGCGATGACCAGCCCGACATGACCGCGCAGCACCTGCGGCCGGCCGCTCGGCAAATGAAACTGACTTCGTCCGGCGTTGATCCACATATTGGTGTCGGACACCATCAGATAGGGATCGCGGGTGAGCCCAAGGCCTGCGACATAGAACAGCGTGGCAAGCCGCTGGTCCGGGACCTGGATGTTGACGTGCTCGAAATGGATCGCGTTGCCGAGATCTTCTTGGGATCGATCGAATTGTTGCGGCATGGACAAGGCTCTGATCGGGGAGGGACAGGTCCATACTAGAGCACAATTTCCGCCAGTCGAAATGATTCGCCCGATCACTCTCGAGGGTGGACATGGTCTCCGTTGCCACCTTGCCGCAAATGCCAATCCCTGTAAGCTGACGAAAAGCACAAAGGAAAGAGATCGATGGGAGGGGTTCTGGACGGCGTCCGGGTTCTCGATTTCGGGCGCTATATCGCGGGGCCCTATTGCGCGACCTTGCTGGCCGAATTCGGCGCCGAGGTCATTCGCGTGGAGAAGCGCGACGGCAGCGAGGATCGCTTCGTGGCGCCGGTCGGCGAAAACGGCGAAGGTGCGCTGTTCCTTCAGGTCAACCGCAACAAGAAGTGCCTCACGCTCGATCCGATGAAGCCGGAAGGGCAGGAGGTGATGCGCCGCCTGATTGCGACCGCGGACGTGGTCGTCGCCAATCTGCCGCCGCAGACCTTGCGCGCGATGAAGCTCGACTACGACTCGCTGAAGGCGATCAAGCCGGACATCATCCTGACGACCGCCACCGCGTTCGGCGGGCCGGGGCCATGGTCCGACCGCGTCGGCTTCGACGGCGTCGGCCAGGTGATGTCGGGCTCGGTGTACATGACGGGCGCCGGCGATCCGCCCTACCGGGCCGCGGTCAACTGGGTTGATTTCGGGACCGCGCTGCATTGCGCGTTCGGCACGCTCGCCGCGCTGATCGAGCGCGGCAAATCCGGGCGAGGGCAGATCGTCGAGGGCGCATTGCTGGCAACCGCCTTGTCCTTCACCAACGCGACGCTGATCGAGCAGGCCGTCATCAACGTCAATCGGGTGCCGACAGGCAATCTCGGCCAGACCGCGGCGCCCGCCGACATCTACCGCACCAGGGACGGCTGGGTCCTGTGCCAGGTCACGGGGCATCCGCTGTTCAAGCGCTGGGCGAAACTGATGGGCGAGGAGGAGGTCTGGCTGAACGATCCGCGCTTTGCCGACGACATCAGCCGCGGCAACAACGGCCCTGTCATCAGCGAGCGGATGGCGCGCTGGTGCGCCGAGCGCACCACGCAGGAAGCCGTCGACACCCTGGGCAAGGCCATGATTCCGACCGGCCCCGTGCTGAGCCCGCAGCAGGCGCTCGATCATCCGCACGTCCGCGCCGCCGGATTCATGCAGGACGTCGACTATCCAGGTCTGCCGAAGCCCGCACCGGTGGCGCGGGCCGCCGTCCGCCTGTCGGAAACGCCCGGCAAAATCGCGACGCGCCCGCCCACGCTCGGCGAGCATACCGATGTTATCCTGACCGAGCTCGGCTACGACAAGGCCGCGATCGCGGCGCTCCGGCAAGGCGGCATCGTCTAGCGGTGAACAATGGCACCTGCATGGCGGCTTGCCGTTGTGATCGCCGCGCTTTGCCGCAAGTTGAGCAATTTCTTCAACGCCCGGGCATCGGCGGGCGCCGCGCTCTTCTGGTCGTTGTCGAAATAGACGTAGACGTCGCAACCCTGTCGCTTCCAGGACTTGATGCGCCGCGCCCATTGCGCGAGCGTGGGTTTCGTATAGTGCCCGTGATAGCGCCCGCTTGGTCCGTGTCCGCGCACATAGACGAAATCCGCCGTGCGCTTCCACGGCGCGGGTGCGTCGTGATGGTCGGACAGGCACAGCGAGATGTTCTCGTCGGCCAGCATCCGCAAGATGCGCGGCTGATACCAGCTCGGATGACGGAATTCGAAACTGTAACGCCGCTTCCGCGACAACAGCTTGAAGAAGCCGGCGAGGCGGTCCGCGTCGGCTTCGAATTGCGGCGGCAGCTGGAACAGGATCGGGCCGGCCTTGCCGCCGAGCCGTGAGATGCGATCCTCGAGCAGCTCGAGGCTGTTCACCGAGCGATCCGACAGGCGCTTCCAATGCGTGATGAATTTCGAGGCCTTCCAGGCGAAGACGAAATCGCGGCCGGTCTGGTCTCGCCATCCCTTGACGGCCTCGGGCGTCGGGGTGCGGTAGAACACTCCGTTCAGCTCGGTGGTGTCGAACTGCCCGGCGTAATAGCTCAGCTGCTGCTTCAGCGTCACGCCCTCGGGAAAGAACGGGCCTCGCCAGGAGGCGTAATGCCAGCCGGAAGTTCCGATCAGAACGCGCGCCATGTTTGCAGTGTCCATCCGTTGCATTTGCCGGATGGGAACGTCCGTGCGGCCGATACGTTGCTCGTGAGCTTGATCAACGCAGGACCGGAACCGATGTACGCGCTGTTTGAAGGCAACAAGCAGATCGGCGACCCCTTTCCCTCCGAGAAGGAGGTGTGGGAAGCCGCATTGATCGAGGGGCTGGTGACCGACGTGCCGGTCGCGGACGAGGAGGGCGGCAGGCTTCTGCCCGCCGGCTATCACGTCGCGCAGGTCGAGGAGACGTTCGAGCCGAAGCCGGGCTGGAAGCTGCCGCGCGAGATCTCCTGAGCGGGCCTAGTTCGAGGCCAGCGCCGCCTTGGCGACTTCTGCCATCCAGCCTGATGCCACCGGCAGGATCGCGTCATTGAAATCATAGCGCGGGCCGTGCAGCTCGGCGCCATCACGCAATTCGCCATTACCGATCCAGACGAAGGCGCCGGGGCGCCGCGAGAGAAAGTGGGCGAAATCCTCACCGGCCATGCTGGGCGCGAGGTCGCGCCGCAACTCGGTCCGCACCTTGTCCGCGGCGAGGCGCGCGAGATCTGCCTCGGCCGGCGTGTTGATCACCACGCCGACGCCAATGACGATCTCGGGCGTCACCTTGACGCCGAAGCTCGTGGCAATCCCGGCGCAGATCTGTTCGATCCGCGCCACGACGGTGTCCTTCACCGCATCGCGATGGTAACGCAGCGTGCCGCCGATCGAGACGCGTCCGGCGATCTGGTTGCGTGCCGTGCCGCCTTCGAGCGTGCAGAGCGAGAGCACGGCGGTGTCGAGCGGATCGACGCTACGCGACACGATCGATTGCAACGCCACGATCAAATGGCCGGCCGCCATCACGGGATCGCGGGTCAGATGCGGCATGCCGGCGTGTCCGGCATGGCCGTCGATGGTGATGGTGACACGCCCGCCGGAGGCCATGACGACGCCGTCATGGACCGCGATGGTGCCGGCAGCAAGGCCCGGCCAGTTGTGAAATCCGAACACCCGCTGCATCGGAAAGCGCTCGAACAGCCCGGCCGCGACCATCGCGCGCGAGCCGCCATAACCTTCCTCGGCCGGCTGGAAGATGAAATCGACCGTCCCGCTCCAGCTGGTGTCGGCGGCGAGCAGCGCGGCGGCGCCGAGCAGCGAAGCGGTATGCCCGTCATGGCCGCAGGCATGCATCACACCGGGATTTTGCGAAGCGTAAGCCAGCCCAGTATCTTCGGTGATCGGCAGCGCATCCATGTCGGCGCGCAGGCCGACGCGGCCCTGGGCGTGCCCGCGCGTCAGGGTCGCGACGATGCCGTGGCCGCCAACCCCGGCCTCGAAGGAAATGCCGAGCTCGGTGAGCTTGTCCTGCACGAAGGCGGCGGTAGCTTTCTCCTGGAGGGACAGTTCGGGATGCGCATGCAAATGCCGGCGCCACGCGGTCAGTTTCTGGTGCAGCTTGGGTGTCAAGGCGGGAATCTCACAGCTTGTATGTCGGCCTCAACACCATAGCCGAATAACTGCAGCTTGCATCAGGCGTCAGCGAATGCCTCGCGTGCAGCAACGCGTCCCGCCTACGCCGACAGCTTCGCCAGCCCGTCCCAGTCGAAGCTGATGCCGTGGCCGAGACGGTCCGGCGCGAGCGCAAGCCCGTCCTCCAGCACCAGCGGATGCTCGATATATTTGTCGAGCCCAAAACCGTGCGCCTCCAGATACGAACGGTTCGGGCAGGCCGCGAGCAGGTGCACGGTGATGTCGTGCGCGCCATGGCTGGTGACGGGCAGGTTGAACGCCTCCGCAAGCCGCGCGATCTTCATGAAGGCGGAGACGCCGCCGCAATTGGTGACGTCAGGCTCGGGATAGGACACCGCGCCCGCGACGATGTAATTCTTGAACTCCCACAGCGAACGCAAATTCTCGCCCGCCGCGATCGGCACGCCACCGGCCTGCATGATGCGGACATGGCCCGCGACGTCGTCGGGAATGATCGGCTCCTCGAGCCAGGTGAGGTCGTAGGGTTGGAACGCGCGGGCGGCGCGGATCGCTTCCTCGACCGTCCATTTCATGTTGGCATCCACCATCAGCGGAAAGCCGTCGCCGAGATGCTGTCGCATCGCGGAGACCTTCGCTATGTCGGTTTTGAGATCGGGCCGGCCGACCTTCATCTTGATGGCGCGAAAGCCTTTGGCGAGATTGCCGTCGGTTTGCTCCAGCAGCGCCTCGACCGAGAGATCGAGGTCGATGCCGCCGGCATAGCAGGGCACGCGCGCATCGAACCCGCCGAGCAATCGATACAGCGGCAATTTCGCGCGCCGCGCCTTCAAATCCCACAGCGCGATGTCGAGTGCCGAAAGCGCCAGCACCGCCGGCCCGCCGCGGCCGCCGTAATGCAGCGCCCACCAGACCTGATGCCAGATCGCCTCGGTGTCATCGGCCTCGCGGCCCTCGACCAGCGGCGGGATTTCGCGCTTGAGGATGTCGGCGACGGCGCCGCCATTGCGCCCGACTGTGTAGGTGTAGCCGACGCCTTCGGCGCCATCGGCATCGTGGATGCGGCAGGTGATCAGCTCGAACGCCGCGATGTCGCCATGGGTCGAGTCGGAGAGCATGACGGGGAGGGGGATCCGGTAGAATCCGGTCTCGATGTTTGAAATGCGTGCCATGCGACCTCCCTGCGTTTTCTTTGCAGGCTAGGCCGGCGCGCACCGTCCGGCAAGCGCGCGCCGTGCAAGGCAGCTCACCGCATCGTTGCGAGCTGCACGGCCAGCGCGCAGGCGCGATCGTATTCGTCCAGATTGATCCACTCGTCGACCGTGTGCACCTCATTCTGGCCGGCGCCGAAGGTCACGGTCGGAACACCGTGGCGGACCATCCAGTTGGCATCGAGGCCGCCATTGGCGGTGCGAACGTTCGGCGTGCCGCCGACGGCGGACACGGCGTCCACTGCGCGTTTGACGACGGGAAGGTTGTCCTTCATGCGGAACGGGAAGTAATCGGTCTCGGCCTTGAACTTGACCTTGCCGGACTTGCCTTGCGCGTTGGTGACCTTCTTGGCCGCCTTCTCGAACGCGGCCTTGTAGGCTTTCGTGATCTCCTTGAAGAATTTTCCGTCATGGCTGCGGCTTTCCCCGCGCACATGCACGTAGTCGGTGACGACATTGGTGGCGTCGCCCGCAGGCCGCCCTTCGCCGCCGGTGACGGGGCCGACATTGCTGGTGCCTTGCTGCTTGCGCTTGACCACCTTGCCGAACCAGCCGCCGGCCTTCACATCGGCGAGCGCGAGGGCCATGATCATGGTCGATGAAATGCCGCGCTCCGGCGCGACGCCGGCATGCGAGGCGCGGCCGAAGATTTCCACGGTCCAGCGGTCGGCACCCACGGCGCCGATGACGACGTTGGAGGCCGAGCCGCCGTCATAGTTGAAGGCCATCACCGGCGAGCCGAGCTCGTCCAGCTTGACGTGGCGCGCGCCATAGAGCCCGCTCTCCTCGCGCACGCAGAACAGCAGCGTGATCGGCGGATGATCGAGTTGCTGCTTTTCGAGCTCGGCGGCCAGCGTCACCAGCACGCCGCAGCCGCACCGGTTGTCGCCGCCGAGGGCGGTCTTGGCGTCATTGACGATCTTGCGACCCGACTTCTTCGGCTTGGCGCCGGCGCAGAGCGGCACGGTGTCCATGTGGGTCATGAACATGATGCGCGGCTGGTTGTGCAGCGCGCCGCGGCCGGGCAGGTCGACGATGAGGTTGCCGGTCTCGGTCGGCACCGGAATGCGGGTATTGGCGTCGTCGAGCCGGATCGCCTTCGCCGGCACGCCGCTCTCCTTCAGCGCGGCCGTGAGCTCACGCCCGATCGCCGCCTCCTGTCCTGTGACGCCCTCAACGGCGAGAAAGCGCATAAGGCGGTCGGTCGCGGCTTTGGTGTCGACAGGCATGAGATATCCCCTTGATGCAGGACTCTACTCTATCGCCGGTCTTGGCGAGGTGTAGACCAAAAAGATCAGCGCGCCGATGCCAAGCATGGCTGCCATGAAAAGCAGCACCGCCGGCAGCCCCGCGAACGCCGCCACCGCGCCGGTGACCGACTGCATCAGCGCCGCGCCGAGGAAGAAGGCGAGGTTGATCGCCGCGAGCGCCTTGCCTGCCACTTGCGCGTCGACCAGCTGCCGCGACATGCCGAACAGCAGCGGCTGCGCCGAGGTCGCCAAGCCGATGAGCACGAACAGCACCAGGTCGTATTGCGGTGGCATCACGGGCACGCCGAACAACACGGAGACCGCGTAGTGCGGCGCCCCTAACGCCATCAGCGCCAGCAGCATTGCGCCGACCAGGTGCGTTCCCGCCACCAGCGCGCGGCGGCGGCCGATTCTGCGGTCGATCATGCCGACGAGAAGCGGACCGGCAATCATCGCCAGCGTGAACGCGCCGAGCTGGTTGCCGGCCTCGACCCGCGACAATCCCTTGACCTGCATCAGCCACGGCCCGCCCCACAGGCCGCGCAGCACCAGCGAGGTCGCAAGCGACACCAGCGCCAGCGCGATCAGGCCGCGCAAGGGCCGCGACAGTCCGAGCCTGAGCACCTCGATCATCTGCGACAGCGGCGAGGATTCGTCCTTGTGCTCGGCGGGCTGGTTCGGCACCAGGAGGAACACCGCGAGCGCCACGGCGACGCCGCCGAGCGCCGAGATCAAGAACCCGGCGCGCCAGCCGTAAGTGTCGACCACGAAGGCGAGCGGGCTCGACGACAACAGCATGCCGATATTGCCGATCGAGAGGATCGCGCCCGACCACAGCCCGAAGCGCGCGGCCGACAATTGCTTGGCCGCCAACGTCATCGGGCACATCAGCATGCCGGAGGTGGCAACGCCCAGCAGAACCTGACCGACGGCGAAGCTTTCGGGTCCCGACGCAAAGCCGGACGCGATGGCGCCGACCACGGTTCCCGCGAGCAGGCTCAGCGACACCGGCCGCACGCCAAAGCGATCCATCGCCGCACCGACCGGGATCTGCGCAGCCGCAAACGCGAACGGATAGACCGAGGTGAGGCTCGCCAGCGCCTGGGGTTCGATGCCGAAATCGGCCGCCATCAGGTCGAGGCTGACGGCGGGAATGGTACGCAGCAAGGTCGAGAGCATGTGCCCGCAGGCCAGCGCAAGCAGCGCAAAGATCAGCGCGCGGGTGGCTCCCGCGTCGTGGGTGGCGGCGGTGGTCATGGGCGTTGCGTCCCGAGAAGGTTTCGGGTGGGGTTACATGATTGGCGGGTGCATGCCAACATCGGGAACGCCATGCCCGCAATGTCATTCCCGCAATGTCGTGGATGCACAAGGCAACGGACGCGCAAGATCCTAAACGCGCAAGGCAAGCAGCATCATGTATCTCGGCATCGATCTCGGCACCTCCGCCGTCAAAATCGTTCTGGTCGACAACGCGCAGCGCGTGGTGGCGAGCCGCAGCCGGTCGCTTACGGTCTCCTCGCCGCGTCCCGGCCATTGCGAGCAGGAGCCGGCACAGTGGATCGAGGCGACTTTCGCGACGCTGGACGCGCTGAAGGCGGATCACGCGCGCGAACTGGCCGAGGTCGAGGGCATCGGCCTGTCCGGCCAGATGCACGGCGCGACGTTGCTCGACGGCAACCACACGCCGTTGCGGCCCTGCATTCTCTGGAATGACGGACGGTCCTTTGCGGAATGCGCCGAGCTGGAGCGGCGCTGGCCCGCCTTGCGGACGACGACGGGCAACAAGGCGATGCCGGGATTCACCGCGCCAAAATTGCTGTGGGTCGCCAGGCACGAACCGGAGATCTTCGCGGCGACAAAACTCGTGCTGCAACCTAAGGCCTATCTGCGCCTGGTGCTGACGGGCGAGGCGATCGAGGATGTCTCGGACGCCTCGGGTTCGCTGTGGCTCGATGTTGTCAGCCGCGATTGGTCGGATGAGGGGCTCGCCGCGACCGCGCTGTCGCGCCGGCAGATGCCGCGTCTGGTCGAGGGCTGCGCGCCGGCGGCACGGCTGCGGAGCGAGTTGGCGCAGCGCTGGGGCATGACCAGGCAATCGATGCTCGCCGGCGGGGCCGGCGACAATCCGGCGGGAGCCGTCGGCATCGGCGCCGTCAATCCCGGCGCAGCCTTCATTTCGCTCGGAACGTCCGGCGCATTGCTGGTGCCGACCAAGACGATCGCGGCCAACCCGGAGCGGGTCGTGCACACCTTCTGTCACGCCGTCCCCGACCGATGGATTCAGGCCGGCGCGATCCTCTCGGCGGCTTCGTGCCTGGCCTGGATCGCGCGGCTGTTGGGGACTTCCGAGGCCGACCTGTTGGCGCCGCTCGGGTTGCGCCCGAGCGCGCCGTCGCCGGTCAGCTTCCTGCCGTACCTCTCCGGCGAACGCACCCCGCACGATGACCCCGACGTGCGCGGCATGCTCGATGGCCTCAGTCACGCCACCGATCGTGACGCGGTCGTGCAAGCCGTGCTCGAAGGCGTCGCCTTCGCGCTTGCGGATTGCCGGGACGTGCTTGCCGAGACAGGACTGGCGATCGCGGAGGCCGATGTCATCGGCGGCGGTTCGCGGTCGCGGTTCTGGTTGTCGGTGCTGGCCAATGTCCTCAACATCCCCATGCATCGCTTTGCCGACGGCGAGACGGGCGCGGCGTTCGGTGCGGCGCGGCTCGGCCGCCTCGCCGTCACCGGTGAGGCGATCGACGCCGTCTGCACCGCGCCACGGCGCGTCGAGACGTTCGAGCCCGACGGCGCGCTTGCGCAGGCCTATGCCGAGCGGCTGCCGGAATGGCGCCGCCTGTACCGTCCGCGGCGCTGATCGCGATACGCGATGATGTGGCGAAGAAAAGGCATCACGCGCGAGATCGGTTCCGTCTGCAAAAGATAAAAGCAGCGCCGGACCGTTGGTCGGCATGCGGGAGGTATTGCCCTGCGCCACAACCTTTTGTTTAATGCTCGCACCCGCGCCGGGGACCAACGAGACGCGGGTGAGATTGCGATGCCGCCGTCGGCGCATCGGGGAGGTGTGATGAGCGAGCCCATCCTCGAGATGCGCCGGGTCTCTAAATCGTTCTTCAGCATCAAGGCGCTGCGCGACGTCGACCTCACCGTCTACGCGGGCGAGATCCACGCTTTGATGGGCGAGAACGGCGCCGGCAAATCCACCCTGATGAAGATCTTGTCGGGTGCCTACCGGCCGGACCCGGGCAGCGAAATCCGCATCGACGGCCAGCCCGTGCAGATCAGCGGCCCGCTCGGCGGCCGCGCGGCCGGCATCGCGATCATCTATCAGGAGCTCTCGCTCGCCCCCAATCTGAGCGTTGCGGAGAATATCTATCTCGGTCGCGAGGTCTCCCGCGGCGGCTTGCTGGCGCGCGAGGCGATGCAGGCCGGCGTCGGTCCGATCCTGGCGCGGCTCGGCGCGGATTTCACGCCGCAGACGCTGGTCGCCAATCTCTCGATGGGCCAGCGCCAATTGGTCGAGATCGCGCGCGCGCTGCACGCCCGCTCCAGGATCCTGATCATGGACGAGCCGACCACCGCGCTGTCGGCCGGTGAGAGCGAAAGGCTGTTCGCGCTGATCCGCCAGCTGCGCGCCGAAGGTCTCGCCATCATCTACATCTCGCATCGCATGGACGAGGTCTATGCGCTCGGCGATCGCGTCACGGTGCTGCGCGACGGCACGCTGGTCGGTTCGCTCGACAAGGCAGACATCCGCGCCGACACCATCGTCCGGATGATGGTGGGACGCGACGTCTCGTCCTTCTACAAGAAGGAGCATGATCCCAAGAATGAGGCGCGATCGGGAGCTCCCGTGCTTGCGGCCGTCGACGTCGCCGACGGCAGGCGCGTCAAGGGATGTTCGCTGACGGTGCATGCGGGCGAGGTCGTCGGTCTTGCCGGCCTGGTTGGCGCCGGCCGCACCGAGCTTGCGCATCTCATCATCGGCGCCGCGCCGATGGTCTCCGGCCATGTCGAGATCGAGGGGCGCGCGGTCTCGATCCGCACGCCGGGCGAGGCGCTGGACGCCGGCATTGCCTATCTCACCGAGGATAGGAAGGCGCTCGGCCTGTTCCTCGACATGTCCTGCCTCGACAACATCAATCTCGCGGTGCTCGGCCGCGATGCGAAATTCGGCGGCATCCTCGACCGCGACAAGGCCCGTGACCGCGCCAAGCGCGCGTTCGCGGGCCTCGGCATCCGTGCTGCGAATGTCGGTGTTCCCGCCGGCGGGCTCTCCGGCGGCAACCAGCAGAAAGTGCTGCTGTCGCGGCTGCTCGCGATCGGCCCGAAGATCCTGATCCTCGACGAGCCGACGCGCGGCGTCGACGTCGGCGCCAAGTCCGAGATCTATTCGATCATCGACAATCTCGCGAAGTCGGGCACCGCGGTTCTCGTCATCTCGTCCGACCTGCCCGAGATCATCGGCATCTGCGACCGCGTCATCGTGATGCGCGCAGGACATATCGCCGGACAGATCCGGCGCAACGCGACATCGCCGCTCAGTCAGGAGGAGATCATGGCCCTCGCCACCGGAACGGAGCAGCTCGATGCCTGAGAACGGCGCCTCCTCAAGCACCGCCCCCGTGGCGCCCGGTCTTGCCGCCGCGCAGGAGACGAAGCGGCAGCGGACGCGGATGATCATTCGCGCGGTCGGCATGCTGCCGGTGCTGCTGTTGCTGTGCATCGGCTTTCACGTGCTGTCGGACGGCCGCTTCTTCACCGGCCAGAACATCGGCATCGTAGTGCAGCAATCCGCGGTCAATACCGTCCTGGCCGCAGGCATGACCTTCGTTATCCTCACCGGCGGCATCGACCTTTCGGTCGGCTCCATCCTGGCGGCATCGGCGATGGCCGGGCTGATCATCTCCAAATTCCCCGATCTCGGGGTGCTGTGGTTGCCGGCCGCGGTGCTCACCGGTGCGGTCTTCGGCGTTCTCAATGGCGGCTTGATCGCGCTGATGCGCCTGCCGCCCTTCATCGTCACGCTGGGATCATTGACCGCCGTGCGCGGCGCGGCGCGCCTGCTCGGCGCCGACACCACCGTGTTCAATCCGTCGATCCCCTATGCCTTCATCGGCAACGGCGCCTTGACCCTCATTCCCGGCGTGTTGTCGATTCCCTGGCTCTGGGTGATTGCGTTGCTGGTCATCCTGGTGTCGTGGCTGGTGCTCAAGCGCACCGTGCTCGGGGTGCACATCTACGCGGTCGGCGGCAACGAGAGCGCGGCGCGGCTCGCCGGCATCAAGGTCTGGGCCGTGCTGATCTTCGTCTACGGCGTGTCCGGCCTGCTCGCCGGGCTCGGCGGCGCAATGCAGGCGGCGCGCCTCTATGCCGCCAATGGCCTGCAGCTCGGCCAATCCTACGAGCTCGACGCCATCACCGCCGTGATCCTGGGCGGCACCTCCTTTGTCGGCGGCATCGGCTCGATCTGGGGAACGCTGGTCGGCGCGCTGATCATTGCGGTGTTGTCGAACGGCCTGATCCTGATCGGCGTGTCCGACGTCTGGCAATATGTGATCAAGGGCCTGGTGATCATCGGCGCGGTCGCACTGGACCGCTATCGGCTGCAGGGCTCGGCCCGGACCTGAGAGCAAGAAATGCAGCCGGCACTGCGCCGTCATGTTCATTCCGTCACGGCAACTGGTCGCCGCGCCGGAGCTTCAAACAGACCAGGGAGGAAGCCAATGTTGAAGTCGATCTCGTTTGCCGGCGCCGCGATGGCGCTCGTCCTGAGCTCCGCGCCGTCCGGCGCCAAGGAGCTCAAGTCGATCGGCGTTTCGCTGGGTTCGCTCGGCAATCCGTTCTTCGTCGCGTTGTCGAAGGGCGCCGAGTTCGAGGCCAAGAAGACCAACCCCAACGTGAAGATCACCACCGTCGGCTTCGAATATGATCTCGGCAAGCAGGTCACCCAGATCGACAATTTCATTGCCGCGGGCGTCGACCTGATCCTGCTCAATCCCGGCGATCCCAAGGCGGTCGGCCCGGCGATCAAGAAGGCGCAGGCCGCCGGCATCGTCGTCGTCGCCGTCGACACCGCGGCCGAAGGCGCCGACGCCACGGTGACCACCAACAATGTCCAGGCCGGCGAGATCTCCTGCCAGTACATCGTCGACAAGCTCGGGGGCAAGGGCGACGTCATCATCGAGAACGGCCCGCAGGTCTCCGCGGTGATCGATCGCGTTGTCGGCTGCAAGAACGTGTTCGGCAAGAACCCCGGCATCAAGGTCCTGTCCAACGACCAGGACGGCAAGGGCTCGCGCGAAGGCGGCCTCACGGTGGCGCAGGGCTATCTGACCCGCTTCGCCAAGATCGACGCCATCTTCGCCATCAACGATCCGCAGGCGATCGGCACCGACCTTGCGGCGCGCCAGCAGCAGCGCACCGGCATCGTCATCACCGCGGTCGACGGCGCACCCGATATCGAAGCAGCGCTCAAGGACCCGCAGGCGACGCAGATCCAGGCCTCCGCCTCGCAGGACCCGTTCTTCATGGCCCGCCGCGCCGTGCAGGTCGGCGTCAACATTCTCAACGGCCAGAAGCCGGCGTCCACCGTCGAGTTGCTGCCGTCCAAACTCGTGACGCGCGACAATGTCGGCGAGTACAAGGGATGGACCTCGGACCGCTCGCAGTAGCAGGCGGAAGACGGCCGGCGCCGGATGCGGCGCTGGCCGGCTTGCGTGGCGTGGTGCTAGCTCGGCATGCAGCGGTTGACCGGGGCTGGGTCGACCGCTCTCTCGTTAGGCTCATGATCACGAGGTCGTAGGTTCAAATCCCGTCTCTCATCATAGTCGCAGGCTCGACCAGCCGACGTCCGCTTTTCGACACGAAGCGGGCCCCTGGCTTTCAATGCACCAGTTCGGCTTGTGACCCGTTGCGGACATCAGGCGCATCGTTACCAAACCGTCGATAGGCCCGGTCCGCATGTTCCTAATTGGAGGTGCCGAAGAGCAACTCGTTGAGCCATAGCAAAAGGACGCCTATAGCAAGGGTTGTAAGGAAAGCGAGCCCCAGCCACATCGATTGACGATATAAGACGTAGTACTCCTTTGAAAAATCGCTTGGCAGCGGCGTCCTGAGCGAGAACAGGCTGCCGCGCCGCTCCACATACTCACCCATCCTGAGAAACGAAGCGCGGACTCCCATAGCCAGGGTCACAACAGCACATCCCCAATCTACAGCGATTAGAAAATGAAGAAAGTCGCGGAGGACTTCACGCAGGAGGTGCATTGAAAAAAGAACCTTGGACGCCTGAATCGGCGGCCCTTTTCATATCAGGCCAGGCCCGCAATGTCGCCGGTTGGCCCAAGGCTGCCTAACTCAGTGCTCGTCCGAGCGTCGGCTGTCGAGGGAACACCGGAAGTGGCTCGAAGCGCCCTCGATCGCCGATTGTGACCCGAACGAGACATTGGCAGGTGACCTTCACACCTATAGCATGATGCGATGCACATCGATAATGAGATAGTTGATGCTTGGGGTTGGCGGGGGGTACGGCCACGTGCATTTGTCATGCAGAATGAATTTGGCAATGTGATCTTCACTGATGAAGACGGGCAATATTGGCGCATCTGCCCAGAGGAATTGACTTGCGAGGTTGTCGCGATCAACGGAGAGAACTTTGCAAGGCTGCAAGATACGGACGAATTCTTGAAAGATTGGACTATGCGCGAACTCGTTGAACAAGTTCGCACAATGTTGGGGATGCCAGATGCTCAGCGATGCTACTGCCTGAAAATCCCCGCCACCCTGGGCGGTGCTTACGCGCTCGCCAATATTGGAACTATCGATAGAGCAGAACTGATCTCATTCTCGGGCCACGTTGCGAAACAGATCAATGATCTTCCCGACGGAGCCCAGATCCGGCTAAAGATCACCGATTAAGCTTCAGAGTGTGGTACTCCCTTGTGCGCACTTCTACTGCTCTCCAAACGCCAGCCGTCGCTGAACGAGAAGCGAAAGCGCGTTTCCCATGGCTCCAATAAGTCTGCATTTGGCCCATAGCTGACCTGTCCCGCGCAGCCGATCCATAATCGCTTGTGACCCTTAGCGGACCTCGCGCCGCTTTGGCTCAGGTGCGGACATCAAGTTGTCGTCGGACAATTCCACCGGGGTTGCGCAGCGGCATCGTGTGTTGGTGGGTTGCGCCGCAGTGTCAATGCGTTACCACGATGAAATCCGTGTCTTTTCCCGTCTCCTGGCTAATTCCGTTGTCGGAAACAATCAACGAAGAGGCCGGCGTCAGGAGTTCAGAGATCTTCTCAACCGTATCCTGGGGCATTTCGATACGGTTGAGCGCAGCGCTGGCTTTGTCGGGTAACGGTCCCGGCGCGGTTTGCTTTGCTTCTCGCCGTTTCGTGGCAGCTTCGGACATACTGGGCAATTCCTCTGGAATCGACACGACGCTCCAGCGAATAGCCGTTCCCTCGTTCTGGAATTCCATTGCGGTAAACACGTGCGTTCCCAGCGGCTCCTCCGGATTTTCGATCTTGACCGGGACATCAAACAACGGCGTGAAGCCCTGACGCACGAACAGCTTGCTCAACTTGCGACTGACGAAGATGGAGATCGGGACGATCTTTTTGGGCACGCTTGCAGCGGGAGCCGAGCCCGGCTCCTGGAGACTGGCGGCTTCTGGAGTCTCGGCGTTTGACACCACTGATCCCTGCGTTGCCGCGGCTGCACCGATGCTCTTGGTTGCGACGGTGGCACTCTGGAATTCGGACGAACCGGACGCGGCTTTCGGTTGAAAAAGATGCGGATTGGTTATCTCGACCGGCTGGGCATCACCATGCGCAATGATCACGCGCGTGCCGCGCTTCGTGAGATGCCAGAGTCGAACGGCAAAATCATCTTTCAAACGGATGCAGCCGTGTGACGCTGGATGCCCAGGCACGACACCGGCGTGCAACGCTATCCCTGACCAGGTGATGCGTTGCATGTAGGGCATGGGGGCGGCGCTATAAATATTTGAACGGTGCCATCGTTGTTTGCTGATGACGCTGAAGACGCCGAGGGGCGTCGGATGCCCTTCCATTCCCGTGGACACCGAAGAGCTTGCAATCAGCGCCCCGTTGTCAAAAAGCGAGACCCGTTGGTCTGCTATCGAGATGATGATCTGGAGCGGGCCCTTCGGAAGGGGCTCGGGCCGAACGCTCTTCGCCGTTTCAGAGTTTGTCTGCCGATGGTGGTGCTTGTCTTTGTACGGAGCGTATTGGCTTCGCCAGAACGTGTGTTGGGGTCCAAACAGAAATTGAGCGTGTGCGATCCCCGCAGGGAGCATGAAAATGGCGAATACAGCGATTGATATCGCACGCTGCATTGCTGGTAATTCCTTAACGAACATCGCCCGGTCCCATAGGCGCGGTTCCATCGTTTCGAGACGATGCGCGAAGCCGAAGCCTGATGCGTCATTCTGACAGCGCACCAAGCCTCTCCTCCAAATCCGGTCGCAGTGGGTCGAAAATTGGACCGAGCTCACAATTAGCGTGGGAGTTGCCGCTGGAGACGGGCGCGATTGCTTGTGATCGACGCGTTGCAATGGGGCAACACGTTTTAGAAAAATCGACGAGTGGCCGTTTGTGCCATTGCGCGACCCACATTGATCCCAAGAATGATCCTCTTCGCATGCTTGGCTTTTCTACACGGCTCCGGTGGAGCCTATGGGGGCGACGGCATCATGAACCCGCGGCGACTTATGATAGTGGCGCCGACGTTTTGCGGAACGGTCGTTCTCGCGGGGTGGATCGTTGGCTGGCTGGCCGGCTTCGGTCCGGCCGGCTCCGAGAACGCCCGCGCAGTGACAGTCCAGGACCGCGCAGCATCTCTCGCCGCCACCGCGAGGCTCCCGGATGAACCGCAGGCAATCGCAATGGGCAACACCGGACCCGCGGACGCCGCTGTCGCTAGCGCCGAAGTGGCGACAGCCGCTGAGCCCGCGGCGGGGACGGCCACCGACACGACGGCGGCCTCGGATAAATCGGAATCGATCGTCGTGGCCGCGTTGCCCGGTCCGTCGCAAACGCTGTCGGCCCATTTACCGCCTGCGCAGGACTCGGTGGACTTGGGCCACCACGATGTCGCCCAGCCGGCGCCGACCACGTGCGGTGCATCCGGCGGTGCCTCCAGCACGGGGCCGCGGGATTTCCGGTATCTCATTTGTTATGTCTGGTCCGAACTGCCGCCTGCCGAGAAGCCGGCGGCGATCGTCTTGCGTTCGTTCAAGGACATCCCGGTCGGGACGCCGGTGGAAGAGATCAAGCGCGCGTCCGACGCTTTCGGTCTGGATTTCACTTTCATGAAGGCCGTGGCCAAGGTCGAGTCCGGTTTCGACCCCAAGCAGCGCACCGGGTCGTATATCGGGCTGTTCCAGCTGAGCAAATACGAGTTCGGAAAATTCGGCTCCGGAGACATTCTTAATCCCCGCGATAATGCCGTTGCGGCAGCCTACAAGGTCATCACGGAAGGCATTCTATTCCAGTGGGTGACGCACAGAAAGCCGGACTTGAACGATCTCTACCTGATCCATCAACAGGGCTGGGAAGGCGCCGCGGAGCACCTCAGCCAACCCAATCGCATCGCCTGGAAATCGATGTGCGCCACTGGCGAAGGCAGGGAGAAGGGCGAAAAATGGTGCAGGCGCGCGATCTGGGGCAATACGCTTCCGGCCGTCAAAGAGGCGTGGAAATCCGTGGAGAAGCTGACGTCGGAAGCGTTCGTCGGAATGTGGCGCGAGCGGGTTGCTCATTTCCAATCGAAATACATGGGCACCGCGACCGCCGACGCCGAGCGGGCGCAGGCGCCAGTGAATGTCCGTTGAGTGGTTAGCAGGAGTTGCCGCACCCGCGGGCGAGCGGGGCTTCACCGTCGCCGGTCGCGCGGATGCACTTTACATCGTCAACGACGCGCTCGGGTCGTTCTTGCTGCTAGCGAGGCCATCGATCAGGTGCTGATGATGTCTGCTTGTGGCCCGAAGGCTAAGTGTCCGGCACGCCGGCAGCTAGGGCCATAGCGGACATCGAGAATACGCGGGCAGATCGACGCGAATGACCCGAAGCGGAGCACCTTGAAAGTGAAGTCAAGTCATGATTCCGGGCATGAAGCATCGGACGCGCGGATGGCCGTCTATGTAATGCCTCCAGACCATTGTACGGCCGAAGCGGTTTGGTTCTGTGACAACCGCACCGTCAGGTACGAGCACCCATTCGCCGTCGATGAGGACGCGGTAACGGCCCCGACTGGACTCCCAATCGGCATCGGACACTATGTATCCGTCGGCATCGGTACAGCACTTTCCAAATTCGCTCTGCAAGCTTTCGAACCAAGACTTCAGCGGAGAATGGTCGTATCGGCCATCGTCGCGCGCAAGGACCGGCGTCAGGAGCAACGCTGACCCCAGCAACGATGCCGCAAGTTTCGCTGGAAACATCTGTTTGCCTCCGCGATATTCGCCCGCCGATCCGCTGGCTTGGTGCGGCTTAGGCTGGCAACCCGGAAACCAAGTCCGTTGCAACTGCCGCTGACGAGTGACGACAGCTACGATCGCTCGATGCTGTGATGGGACAGTTCATTCCCATCCCCACTGACGTGAGTCCGGAAGTTCGAGCGAAGGTTCAAATACAACAACGCTTCAACTAAAGGTCAGTGCAGCTGCTTCTTTGGCCTAGCCTGCCCTTAGCCGACCTCCAGGCTGGCGCCGAGCTTGTCGCTCATGACGGCGTAGCCGACCAAAGCCCTCACAGACCAAAGGAAATGACCCACGGTGGACGTCTGCAGGGCATCTGTTGCGGGTCTCTGCAAGCGTGTTCGTCAACAATGATTGCGATCTACGCTGGTCGCCCGCAACGTCTATTCGGCAACTCGCGACAGCTCCGCAAGGCGCTTCAACGCATCATCCAGCACGGCCTGGTCCTGCGTTCGTTCAGCGACCGCATCACGCGTGAATGCGCCATGCGTTCGCGCATTCTGATTTCCCTTCGGCGCGCCTGTTCTCCGTGCGCCGCCGTGCATGCGGCAGCGGACCTTGCCGTGCACGGCCGGCGCGCGGCAGGTGGTGCCGTTTCGCGTTTCGGCGCCACAGCGCGGGCTCGTCCACATCGCACGCGTGTTGCGAATGTGGTCGCCGCTCATGCATTGCTGCCTTGCCTGGATTCGGCGTGTTCGCACGCGCCGGCCTCACGCGGCGGGACCAGTCCTGCGGCTGTCGCAACGTTCGGCTCCGCGACGATCAGGCTCGCGTGTTGCGTCACGTTGCCCACGATCGCCCTGCCGCCATCCTGCACCGACAAGTTCCGGACCGTGATCGCACGCTCGCCGTTGTTGCGGTGGCGGCTGAGTGCCTCGATCTGGCTTGCGAAGGTGCGGGCCAGCCGGGTCAGCGCGCGTGTGAGGCTCTCCTGCTGCGGAATGTCATCGGTGAGGGCGAGGCGGCAGGCGGAGCGCATCGCTGCCGCGTGAACCGACGCCATCTGCACCGCGAGCATGGCCTCGATCGAGTCCTTCGGCGCGATGCTCTTCACCAGCGAGATCATGAATGCGAGATTGGCTTCATCGGGCTTGCGTCCAGTCATGCTGGCCTTCACCAATTGCTTGAGGAGGCCATGCAGCGCGTCGCGGTCGGCGGCGCCGAGCGCCTCGGCCAGCAGCCGTTCGCCGGCTTGGGGGTCGGCATGGAGGATCGCAATCCCCCGCTTGTAGAGCTTGATCCGCGGGCTCGCGTCGGGGCCGCTGCGATCGTTTGCCGCAACCGGCAGCGTGCCGTGGTGTTTCGCAGATGTCGTCATGTGCTGTGTCCTTTGCTCGCGCGGGCTCATTGCGCGCGAAATCGATCGCTCGCTGCGCGCCTGTGGGATTTTTGAGATTTCGATGAAGGGCTTACGCGCAATCGCCGCGAGCCCCCCGTGGTCGGGCGGCGTGGACGCTGGCGATTGTTGCGATGGTGGCATTCTGCCAGTGTTTTGCCCGACGAGTCAAACGGCATTACGAAGCGCGCAATCCTCGTTCGTGCCAATCCGCGTTCGTGCAAGTCCTTGTTCTTGCAGTTGCCGGCTACTGTGCATGGGGTTGTTTTCGCATTTTTTGTTTCGGAGGGGCCCTGACTTGCCGCGCGACGGAATGCCGGCGCGCAAACGCGATTGCGAAATCCGGCGCGCCCGCTCATCATGATGTGCGAATGCGCTGCGTCATGCCAAAGCGCCGCGAGCGTCTGGGGAGAAAACGAATGCAACGAACGCTTCGCCTGCTGGCGATCGTCGCCGGATTGTGCGTGACGACGGAGGCCCTCGCGCAGAAATATCCGGCGCGGCCTGTCAAGATCATGGTCGGCTTCAGCGCGGGCGGCCCGGTCGACGTCGTCGCGCGCATCGTCGCCGATCGGCTGAGCAACAAGCTCGGACAAGCCTTCGTGGTCGAGAACCGCGCCGGCGCCAACGGCATGATCGCCGCCGAAGGCGTCGCGCGTGCGGAAGGCGACGGCTACACGATGCTGGCCTGCAACTCCTCCACGATCACGCTCAACAAGACGCTCTTCAAGGACATCCGCTACGATCCGGAAAAGGACTTCGCGCCGCTCACCACCGTCGTGTCGGCGCCGCTCGTGCTGGTGGTCAATCCGGAGAACCCCAAGACGGCCAACATCAACACCGTCGCCGATCTCGTCGCCGCGGCAAAGGCTGCGCCCGGCGCGCTTGCCTACGGCTCGGGCGGCAACGGCAACCTCGCCCATCTCGCCATGGAGTTGCTCAGCCAGAAGGCCGGCGTCAAGATGATCCACGTGCCCTATCGCGGTGGTGCTGCGTCCGAGGTCGGCATCCTCGCGCAGGAGGTCCTGGCGGTGTTCGATCCCTTGTCCGCCGTGCCGCTGGTGAAGGCCGGCAAGCTGCGCGCGCTCGCGGTGTCCTCAGCCGAGCGGCTGCCGGCGCTGCCTGATGTGCCGACCGTCGCCGAAGCCGGCTATCCCGGCTTCGACATCTCGTTCTGGGTCGGCTTCTTCATGCCGAAGGCAACGCCCGCGCCGACGCTCGAGATGCTGCACCGGGAGATCGTCGCCGCCGCCAACGATCCGGTGTTACGGGAGCGGCTGGAGACGCAGGGCGTCGTCAGCGTGCTGAGTCCGGCTGAGTATGCTGCGAAGATCGCCAAGGAGACCAGGGAGCTCGCCGAAGTGGTGGCGGCGGCGAACATCAAGGCGGAGTAGCGCGTCTGCTTGGCGTGATGCCGACCACCTGAGCCAGCCGCTCGAGCAGCGGGCGCTGCCCCGCGTTGATCTTGTCGTGCGCTTCTGCGAGCGTGAACCATTCGGCACGGTCGACCTCGGGGAAGGTCTGGCGTTTGCCGCTGCGCGGCGGCCATTCCATCTCGAAACTGTTGCTGCGAATGCTGCGCAAATCGACGTCGAACTCGGCCGCGAACGCGGTGACGACCTTTCCGCCGCGCTGCTTGACCTGGCCAAGCGAAGTCAGCGGCACGGACAGCTCAAGTCCAAGCTCCTCGGCAAACTCCCGTCGCGCTGTGGTTTCTGCGTCTTCTTCGTCGGCATACTCGCCCTTCGGGACCGACCAGGCGCCGAGGTCCTTGTTGCGCCAGAACGGCCCGCCGGGATGAACGAGCAGGACCTCGATCTCCCCGCGCTTCCGATAGGCAACGATCCCGGCACTTTTCGAAGGCATCGCAGGTTCCGTGCAGGCAGCGCATTCGCCCGGGAAAAAGTGGAACAGACGGTTTTAGCGCAGGTTAATAGCCAACGCTTTAACCGAACAAGGGAGTGAACCATGATCCGCCTGTTGGCAACAACCGCCTTAGGGCTGGTGCTGGCGAACGCCGCCTTTGCGCAATCGCCAAGCAGCAACACCAAGTCCGACCAGACGCCGCAATCCCAGTCCAATTCCACAGCTCCGTCCAACACGTCGCCGTCTGGCGCAGCACAAACGCAGCAGTCGCCATCGCAGCCGCAGCAATCATCAACGCCGGGAGCGTCGACACAGAATACCCAGGCGACGACCCCGTCTTCCGGGTCGGCCAATTCCGGCTCCGGGACCAACGCCACCAACAGCGCGGACACGTCCTCCCGGCCGCCCAGCGGTACGGCAAACTCCAACACGGCCGGCAACCAGCCCGCCTCGCAGCAGAGCGCCAATCCGCCGGCGGCGAACTCGAACCAGACGCAGGATCGCTCCAACCCTCCGGCGAACACTACCAATCAGGCGCAGCAGGCGCCTGGTGCATCTGGAACCAACCAGGCCCAGCAATCGCCAAACACGCCGAGCAGCAATCAGGCGCAGGACCAGCGGACCGGTGCCAATTCACAGGCCGCCGCCCGCACTGACGTCAACCTCAACAAACAGCAGGAGACCAAGATCAGCGCGTCCATCTCCCATCTCAACGTGCGGCCGCTGACCAGCGTCAACTTCTCGCTCAACGTCGGCACGGTCGTGCCGCGCGATGTCCAGCTGTCGACGCTGCCACCCGACGTCGTCGAGATCGTGCCGCAATATCGCGGCTATAGCTTTGCGCTGGTGAAGGATGAGATCGTGGTGGTCGATCCGGCGACATACAAGATCGTGACGGTGCTGCCGTACTCTGGACAATCCACGGCGACAACGACGACGACGCGCGAGCGCAGCGCCAGCAAGTTTTCGGATCGCGACCGTGAAGTGATCCGCAAGCATGCGAAGACCCGCACCGAGGGACGGAGCGAACGACAGACCACCGGCAGCACTGCGCGGTCCGAGATTCACGTTGGTGACCGCGTTCCCGAGAGTGTCGAGGTCGAGGAATTCCCGAGCACCGTCTACCGGGACGCGCCCGACCTGCGCGAGTACCGCTACATTCACCGCGATACGCGGACCTATGTCGTCGAGCCCGGCGAACGCCGCATCATCGAGGAGATCGACTAGTCCACGAACCATCGGAAGCCGCTCCATCGAGCGGCTTCCGGATTTGCGCATCAGCCCGAAGATCGTTCGCGCGCTGCAAAACGGATGGCGCGGGCCTTCGTGCTCTTTCCCGCCGCGCGCGCGGCGATCATGCTGCGTGCCTTGCCCGGGGTGCTCTTTCGGATCAGGGACGCGAGCCGCTCGCGTGCGCGGCTGGCGGTCAATCGCGCCGCCAGTTGCTCTGCCTTGCGAATGATGGTCGTGACCGAGGGCGTCAGGTTCACCGGAACCCAGGCGACGTCTTTGGTCTTGGACAGGCTGCCGATGCCTTCGCATGGCGCCTCGCGCGGCAGGTCGATCCGGATCGCCAGGGCTTCCGCACGTTCGGTCCAGTCCTCGGCCCTGGTGCCGGTGATGATGCGGACATAGTCGCGTGTCTCACGCGGCAGCTCGCTCTCTTTGGCAAGCCATTTCTGGATCCGGCCGGGACCTGCGTTGTAGGCGGCTGCGGCAAGGCCGAGATTGCCGAAATCGTCGCGCAGCTTGCGCAGGAATTTGGCCGATGCCGGCAGCGCCTTCATCGCATCGAACGGATCATCCAGCCCGACCTCGGCTGCCGTTTCCGGCATGAACTGTGCGACGCCTTGCGCGCCGGCCTGGCTGACCTCGTTGGACTTGAAGCGGCTCTCCTGCCAGATCAAACGCGCGAAGAACGGCACGGGAATGCCGCTGGCTTCGGCAGCGCCACGAAGCGCGTGGCAGAAGCGCTCCGTCGGCGAAACCGGCGCCTGCGCGACGGGGTCGATCGTATCCGGCGGCTCGGGTGTCTCCTCATAGGCCGCGCGCGCATTGGCGAGCTCGAGGGCCTGCACGTTTGCAAGGAACAGCTCGACCACCGGAACAAGTGGCGCGGCCTGAGTGTTTTGAAGAACGGTGTGATCGAAAGCTGATGTTTGGCGGGACGCCGACGGATCGAAGTCGCACATCAGAATCATGAACGCGGCGCAAGCCGCGACGACAAATCGCATTTGCTGGAGCAACCTCGAACTGTGGGTGAACGGCCAGCGGTGCGCCGGCGATAAGGAGTTATTAACCGAGCGATTGCGGCAAAGCTGCGGTCTCGTCGGTTCCGCCGGTGTTACTACGGTGTTCCCGACGGGAAACTCTCTTCCCCGCGATTTTGCGGGCATGGCGAATTGGGACGAGCGAGATGATGCGGTGGATGCTTGGCGCGGTGATTTCGCTGTCGGTGATTTCTCCGGCGCTTGCGGGCAATCTCGATGCAGCAGCGGTAAACGACGCTGCGCGTCCCGCAAAGCAACCTGCTAGCGACAAGCTCAACGCATCGATCGTGAAGCTTCAGATTCTGCTCGATCGTGCCCGGTTCTCGCCCGGGGAGATCGACGGCAAGCTCGGCGAGAACGCGCACAAGGCGCTCAAGGCATTCGCTGAGCAGAACGCCGTTGCATCCGACAAAACGATCGTACCGGAGCTTTGGGACAAGTTGAATGGAGCGAACGAAGGCCCTGTCCTCGTCGAATACAAGATCACGGACGCGGATGTGAAGGGCCCGTTTCTGAAGGAACTGCCCGGCAAGCTCGATGACATGAAGCAGCTGAAGGCGCTGAGCTACACCAGTCCGCTCGAAGGGCTTGCCGAGAAATTCCACATGAGCGGAGACCTGCTTCGGACGCTCAATCCCGGCAAGTCCTTCGACAAGGCTGGAGAGACGATTACCGTTGCGAATGTCTCTGCACGAAGCGAGCTGCCAGCCGTTGCGCGGCTCGAGATCGACAAGAAGAACGGCACGCTGAAAGCATTCGACGGGGGCGGCACCCTGATCGCATTCTATCCCGCGTCAATCGGAAGTCCGGATCGTCCGACGCCGAGCGGTACGCTCAAGGTCACCAGCACTCACGAGAATCCGGTCTATCACTACAACCCCGACTACAAGTTCAGAAGCGTCAAATCGAAAAGGCCGTTCGATGTTCAGCCGGGCCCGAACAATCCGGTGGGAGCATACTGGATCGGCTTGTCCGCTCAGGGTTACGGCATCCACGGAACGGCGGAGCCTGACAGGGTCAGCAAGTCCGCGTCGCATGGCTGCGTCAGGCTGACCAATTGGGACGTGCGCGCGCTGGGCGAGCACGTCAAGCGCGGCACGCCGGTGGTCTTCCTGGATGCGCCGACGGACTCCTCGTCCAGGCAGCAGGTGAAGTCCGGCGGCAGGCGCGCCTCGAACTAGTCTTTAGGAAAATCCTTGCGCATCGCGATCTCGGCGGCATCGCCGGGCGATAGCACGGTCTGGTCGAACGCTGCTTGCGGCCTCGTCATGATATCGTACAGCGAGATGCCCTTGATCGGCTTGCCCATGAGCTCGCGGACGCAGTCGGCGAGTGTGCCGTTGTAGACGAGATAGGGCGGACCTCGATCCTTCTGCCTCTCGCCTTTCAGCGACGGCCACTTTTTCAGTTCGGCCGGCGCGTCATAGGCGATCGGCGATTTCTCTTTAAGCATGCGCTTGGCCCCTGAAGGCGCGGATAGCCCGGAAGCTAGGGCGGCCCGGTAAAACGCCTGTTAAAGAATTAGTTCAAATCAGCCGGCAACAAAGGCGAGCAGGGTGCCGTTCGCCTTGGCCGGCGGCGCGCAGATCGCAGACCCGCTGCGCACCGCTGCCGAACCAAGCGCCTTCTCGGTGGCCGCGAGATCGCCGCTCACAAGCACCAGGGCAGCGCCACCGCGTTCGGAAAGACCCGCGAGGGGCACGCCGGGATAGCGTTTGCCGAGCTGCTCCAGCGTCAAATAGACGAAATCGGCACGATCGCCACCGGAGGGTACGGTCACCGCGCCGTCGGCCTCGGCCTTCGGCTCGCGGTCGATCAGCCGCCCCAGATGCGCAGCTTCCTTCGCGGGCTCGGGCGTCGCGATCAACGTCTGCTTGATGCGCCTGGCCGCATTGGCGTGCTTCATCAGCTCGGGAATCCACACCGTGTCGCGCGTCTTGTGCTGGCAGGCGAAAATGCGCACGCCGCCGGGCGCTTCCGCGGTCGGCCACATGAAGGTGCGGAATTTCGCCGCCGAAACCGTGCCGTCAGGCAGCGTCACGGGCCGCTCGAAATCGGTCGGGCCGATCGGCTCCAGGCCGCGCGCGCGGATCTCCTCCGCGCCGGCGGTGGAATCGACCGCGGTGAAGGCGATGCGCTCGATGCCTTCGCCGCGCTTGTCGAGGAAGGCACGCGCCGGCGCGTTGTGCTCGGTCGCCGCGAGCACGCCGAGCAGCTCCATATAATCCGGGTCGAACATGATGGTGTAGTTGCCGGTGCCCATATGTGCGCTGTGAGTGCCGCGCGGCGAGATGGTGAAGCCGAGCTGCCGGTAGTTCTCGGCGGCTTTGTCGAGGTCCTGAACCATGACCACGGCGTGGTCGATACCGATGACGTTCTTGAGAGCCACTGTTCTTTCCCCGCATGCAAACTGGACCGCCGCTGGCGGCGCAAGTCCTGTCTACGCCGGATAAACGGTCAAGTCATTTTCAAATCGGCGGGACATGCGGAAAATTCATTCCGCGAAAGGCGATATCGACGCGCGATGGCGTCAGCGCGCCTGCTCGATATAGGCGGCGAGGATGGCGCGCTCCTCGCTGGTCATTTCGGTGATGTTGCCCGGCGGCATCGCATTGGACCAGGCGGCGACGCGGCCGATCAGGCGGATGTTGCGATGGATGTGCTCGGGCGCGTCGAGCAATATGCCCTTCGGCGCGGTCACGATGCCGGCCCAGACCGGCTCGGTCGCGTGGCACATGCTGCAGCGGGACATCACGATCTCCTCGACATTGGCAAGCGTCGGCTGCGCCGACAGCGCGCTTGTCTTGACCTCGCGCGGGCCGGCCGCCGAGAGGAAGAGGATCGCGATCACGCCGACGGCTGCGACACCCCACACCCACCACGGCGATCTGCGTCCGGCATGGCCCTCGTTGAAGAAATGACGGATCACGGGACCGAGCGCCAGGATGATGGCGACGATAATCCAGTTGAAGCGGGTGGCATAGAGCAGGGGATAGTGGTTGCTGATCATCAGCACGACGACAGGCAGCGTCAGATAGTTGTTGTGAACCGAGCGCTCCTTGCTTGACTTGCCGAGCTTTGGATCGGGCGCCTGCCCTGCGAGAAGGGCGGCTACGATCTTCTTCTGGTTCGGGATGATCAGCGTGAAGACGTTGGCGACCATGATGGTGCCGATGATCGCCCCGATCTGGTTGAAGGCGCCGCGCCCGCTCAGCACATGGGTGAAGGCGTAGGTCAATGCGACCAGGAACAGATAGCCGCCGATGGCGAAGGGCAGCTCGCGCTGCGCGAGCCCGGTACGGCAGGCGCCTTCATAGAGCAGCCACGCCAGCGCGAGGCTGCAGAGGCTGAACAGGCCGGCCTGGAATGGCGTGAGGTCGAGGATCGACCTGTCGACAAGGAACAAATCGGCCTCGAGATAATACACCAGCACCATCAGCGCGAAGCCGGACAGCCAGGTGGTGTAGGCCTCCCATTTGAACCAGGTCAGCTCGTCCGGCATCTGGGCGGGCGCGACCAGATATTTCATGATGCGGTAGAAGCCGCCGCCATGGACTTGCCAGGCCTCGCCTTGCACGCCGTCCGGCAGATCGGACCGGGGATGAAGGCTCAAGTCGAGGGCGATGAAATAGAAGGAACTGCCGATCCAGGCGATCGCGGCGACCACGTGCAGCCAGCGGAGCAGCAGGCTCGCCCATTCCGATATGATGGATCCCCACATGATCACCCCAACAGATGCGACCCCGATGCCGCAGCCTTGATGACCGCAACCGGCGGTCCCGCCCTTACAATGTGTCGCACCGATCAGCCGCATTTTCCAGTACGATGGGCAGCGGCTGATGCACATCGTGCGGGCATGAGCTGACGTGGGATTCGGCAGGTACTTGACGTGTCGCAGAACGCTTGCGTGTCGATCGGCGTTGATGCGCCAGACGTGACGGCCAGGAGGAAACGACGTGAGGAACAGGATTTCGTTCGTGGCGATGTCCGCGGGGTGGCTGGTCGCGGTCGCGACCTGCGCACAGGCGGAGCCGGTGCTGCAGGGCAAGCACGCCTACGGCGATTGGCAGGCCGACAAGCCTGGCACGGTCAGGTTGATCCGGCCGCAGGATCTGGTCAGGCCTGGGGCCACGCGGTCGGTTGCGAGCTCGTCGCGCGTGGTGCCGCGTCCGCCGGAGGGGGCGCTTCAGGTCCCGGTCGGCTTCAAGATCGAGCTGTTCGCCGAGGGTCTGCGCGCTCCGCGCATCGTGCGCGTGGCGCCGAACGGCGATGCCTTCGTCGCGGAGACGCGCGCGGGCACCATCCGCGTGTTGCGCGCCGGCGAAGGCGGCAAGGCCGCGACCAACGAGGTCTTCGCTGCCGGACTGCGGCAGCCGTTCGGCATCGCCTTCTTTCCGAACGGCGACAATCCGCAATGGGTCTATGTCGCCAACACCGACAGCGTCGTCCGCTTTCCCTATCAGGCCGGCGATCTCAAGGCGCGTGGCAAGGCGGAGACGATCGTCGCGAGCCTGCCGCATGACGGCGGTCATTCCACCCGCGACGTCGTCTTCACGCCCGACAACAGGCGCATGCTGGTGTCGGTCGGCTCGCTCAGCAACGTCGCCGAGGGCATGGGCACGCCGCCGGGTGGAGTGGAAGCCTGGTCGAAAGCGCAGCCGCTCGGTGCGGCCTGGGCGAGCGAGACCGAGCGCGCCACGGTGCTCGCCTTCACCCCCGAGGGCAAGGAGCGGAAGATCTACGCCACCGGCATCCGCAACTGTGTCGGTCTTGCGATCCAGCCGCAGACGGGGCTGCCCTGGTGCTCGACCAACGAGCGCGACGGGCTCGGCGACGATCTCGTGCCTGACTATGTGACGAGCGTGAAGGAGGGCGCGTTCTACGGCTGGCCATGGTTCTATATCGGCGGCAACGAAGACCCGCGCCACGCCGGCGCGCGGCCGGACCTCAAGGACAAGGTGACGGTGCCTGATGTGCTGGTGCAGCCGCACTCGGCCTCGCTCGGCATGACCTTCTATCAGGGCACGCAGTTTCCGTCAGAGTATCAGGGCGATGCTTTCGCGGCCGAGCACGGCTCCTGGAACCGGTCGAAGCGCACCGGCTACAAGGTGATCCGCATCCGGATGAAGGACGGCAAGCCGACCGGCGAGTATGAGGATTTTGTCACGGGATTCGTGGTGAGCGATACCGAGGTATGGGGGCGGCCGGTCGGTGTTGCCGTGGCAAAGGATGGGGCGCTGCTGGTGTCGGAGGACGGCAACGGCACGATCTGGCGGGTAAGCCGTTAGCCTCGCCACGGAGGTAGGTGCGCCCTCGCCCCTTGCGGGAGAGGGTGGCTCGCCGCGCAGCGGCGGGACGGGTGAGGGGTTCTATCGGCGAACTCCTCTGCGTGTGCGGAGAGAAACCCCTCATCCGGCGCTTCGCGCCACCTTCTCCCGCAAGGGGAGAAGGGAAGACGCACTGCGCTTGCGGCGCTCACCCCCGTCGCACACTCGCGCCGCCATCCACCGGCAACGTCACACCCGTGATGAAATTCGCCTCGTCCGATGCCAGGAACAGCGCGGCATTCGCGACGTCCCACCCCGTTCCCATCTTCCTGCGCAGCGGCACCTTGCTGTCGCGTTCGGCTTCGACTTCGGCGCGGGTCTTGTGCCATTCGCGGGCGCGGGTGTCGACGGCCATCGGTGTGTTCATCAGGCCCGGCAGGATGACGTTGGCGCGGATGCCGTATTCGGCGTTCTGGTAGGCGAGCTGTTCGGTGAAGGCGATCATCGCCGACTTGGTCGCCTTGTAGGCGACGTAAGGATAGGTGGTGATCGCCGCCATCGAGGAGATGTTGATGATCGCGCCGCTGTTTTGCGCGCGCATGATCGGGATCACCTCTTTCGCCGCCCAAATGCAGCTCTTCAGATTGATGGCGACGACGCGGTCGAAGGCCTCCTCGGTGATTTGCAGCAGCTCGGCGTCGCCGCCGGCCAGGCTGACGCCGACATTGTTGTGCAGCACGTCGATCCGGCCCCAGCGCGCCTGCGCCTCCGCGACCATCGCCTTGATGTCGGCGGATTTTGTGACGTCGGCCCTGAACGCCGCGGCGGTGCCATGCTTTGCGGCGATCATGGCGGCGGTTTCCTGCGCCGATTCCAGATGATGATCGACGCAAAGCACCTTGGCGCCCTCGCGCGCGAAGGTCAGCGCAGTGGCGCGGCCGTTGCCCATGCCTTCGCCGGGACTCTGGCCGGCGCCCACGACGATCGCAACCTTGTCCTTCAAGCGCATGTCAGTTCACTCCCGGGATCGGATACTGCTGGAGTACCTCTTTGTAATATGGCTCGTTGTCGATCTTCATGGTGGCGAGCACGCGCACCACGCCGCAATAGAAGGCGATGGTCAGCACGAGGTCGACCATGTGCTCGTCCGAGAGATGCTGCTTGATCTCGGCAAAGGTCGCATCCGACATCGCGAGCTCGCGCACCATCTCGCGGGTACCTTTCAGGATCGCCTTGGCCTGCGGCTCGAGCGTCGAGGGCTTGCCCTCGGTCTCAGCCATCAGGCCGGCGATGTCGTCATCGGTGACGCCGAACTCCTTGCCGATCTTCACGTGGTGAGTGAACTCGTATTCCGACTTCTCCATCCAGCCGACCTGGAGGATCGCAAGCTCCCGCAGGCGCGGGTCGAGCTTGCTCTTGAAGCGGATGTAGCCGCCAATGCCGTTGAAGGCGCGCGCCATCTCCGGCGAGTTGACCAACAGCTTGTGCAGATTGGTGTTGCGCTTGAGCATGTCGCGATATTCGGGCGCGACCTGGTCGGCCTCGAGATAGGGCAGGCGGGCCATCCCTGATGTTCCTTTCAGTGTTCTTGTGATTCACGTTCGGGGGCTTGCAGCGTCACCCCGCCGTCCACCACCAGCACCTGTCCGGTGATATAGCGCGCAAAATTGCTGAGCAGGAATTTGACGGCATGGCCAACGTCCCAGCCGGTGCCTTCCGTTTTCAGCAAAGACGCCTTGGCCCGCTGGGCGCGCGCCTGTTCGCTCATGCCGCGGCCATAGACCATCGGCGTGTACATCGGCCCGGGGCAGATGCAATTGACGCGGATGTTGTCGCGGCCGTGGTCGACCGCCATTGCGCGGGTCAGGCCGATGATCGCGGCTTTCGAGGTCGAATAGGTCGTCAGGCCGCGCGGCCGCAGCGCCGAGATCGAGGAGATGTTGACGATCGCGCCGCCCCGCGCGGTCTTGATCATGGCAGGGATCGCGTGCTTGGAGAGCAGGAACATGCTCTCGACATTGACCTGCATGACGCGGCGATATTGCTCGGGCGCTTCGTCGACCACGCTGCCGCGGCTGCCGATGCCGACATTGTTGTCGAGGAAATCGAGCTGGCCCCAGCGGTCGAGCGCGGCTTCGACCAGCGTCCTGCAATCGCTCTCGCTGGTGACGTCGCCGCCATGCGCCGCGGCCGTGCCGCCTTCGGCTGCGATCATCTCCGCGGTGCGTTCGGCGAGCTTGAGGTCGCGATCGGCCACCAGCACTTTGGCGCCGGCGCGAGCCAGTAGAATTGCGGCGGCGCGGCCGTTGCCGATGCCGTCGCCGGCAGCGCCGCCGCCGCTGACCAGCGCCACCTTGCCGGCGAGACCGGGATCGTCCTCGGGCCCCTGCATGTCGTTTCATCCCGATTATTTTCGTGCACTCTAGCAATCGCCCCGAGCGGAGAGAAGGGCCGGGCTCCCGCTTTCATGTCATTGACATCGCATGGAATTGCATGCCGCCGCACGAGAAGGGCGAACGATCGACGCGCCGTTAGGAACCGACCTCACGAGATCGCGTTTGTTGCGGAGCCTTTCCCGCGCTAGGCTCTGTCCCGGGGCTTCCCAACCGCCAGTGGCTTGCCGATGAATCTGCTCGATCCACAAGGGCCTGTGGCTGCGGCCAACAGCACCATCCTGGTCGATTCCGTCTTCATCATGCTCGCGATCGTGGTGCCGACCATCATCGCCATCCTGGCCTTTGCATTCTGGTTTCGCGCCTCGAATCCCAAAGCAAAGTTTCAGCCCGACTTCGTCTATTCCGGGCGGGTGGAGATGGTGGTGTGGGCGATCCCCGCGCTCACCGTGATCCTGCTCGGCGGCGTCGCCTGGATCGGCTCGCACCAGCTCGATCCCGCGGCACCCGTGCCCGGCACCGGCAGCCCGGTTCGCATCCAGGCCGTCTCGCTCGATTGGAAATGGCTCTTCATTTATCCGGACCAGCGCATCGCCACCGTCAATACGCTGACGGTGCCGGCAGGCGCCGAGCTGAATTTCCAGCTGACGTCCTCGAGCGTGATGAACACATTCTTCATCCCGCAACTCGGCAGCATGATCTACACCATGAACGGCATGGTGACGAAGCTGAACCTGCGCGCCGACAATGAGGGCAAGCTCCAGGGGTTGTCGGCACATTTCTCCGGCGACGGGTTTCCGGACATGATGTTCGACGTCAACGTGGTCTCGCCGCTCGCCTTTCCGGATTGGGTGGCGACCACGGCGAAGAGCGATGCTGTCCTCAATGAGGACAGCTACAAGAAGCTGATGCAGCAAGGCATCGAAAAGGGCAGGCCGACCTACCGGCTGGATGACCCCAGGCTGTTTGATCTGATCGCGACCCAGCACATTCCGCCGGGACCGGGTCCGGAGCTCGCATCCGAGGCCGGTCGGTCGCACAGTGGAGGCCATGATGCTCGGTAAGCTCGATTGGTCGGCCATTCCGTTCGATCAACCCATCCCGCTGGTCGCAGGCGCCGTGGTGCTGATTGGGATTCTCGCCGTGCTGGCCTGGGTCGTGGTGAAGGGGCATCTGCCGTATCTCTGGCACGAGTGGATCACCAGCGTCGACCACAAGCGGATCGGCGTGATGTACATCCTGCTGGCCTCGGTGATGCTACTGCGCGGCGGCAGCGACGCCATCATGATGCGGATCCAGCAGGCGGTGGCCTACCAGTCGCAAGGCTATCTGCCGCCGGAGCACTACAACCAGATATTCTCCGCGCACGGCACCATCATGATCTTCTTCGTGGCGATGCCGTTCGTGATCGGACTGATGAATCTCATCGTGCCGCTCCAGCTTGGCGTACGAGATGTCGCTTTCCCGACGCTCAATTCGGTCGGCTTCTGGCTGACCGCGACCGGTGCGCTGCTGGTCAATCTCTCGCTCGTGATCGGCGAGTTCGCCCGGACCGGCTGGCTCGCGTTTCCGCCGCTGTCGGAGCTGTCCTACTCGCCGGGCGTCGGCGTCGATTATTACGCGTGGTCGCTGCAGATCTCCGGCGTCGGCACGTTGGTTGCCGGCATCAATCTCGTGACGACAGTGCTGAAGCTGCGCACCAAGGGCATGAACTATCTGCGCATGCCGATGTTCTGCTGGACCACGCTGGCCTCGAACCTCCTGATCGTCGCGGCTTTCCCGATTTTGACCGCCACCCTCGCGATGCTGCTGCTCGACCGCTATCTCGGCTTCCACTTCTTCACCAATGAGGCCGGCGGCAATGTCATGATGTTCATGAATCTGATCTGGGCCTGGGGGCATCCCGAGGTCTACATCCTGGTGCTGCCGGCCTTCGGCATCTTCTCCGAGGTGGTCTCGACCTTCTCCGGCAAGGCGCTGTTTGGCTATCGCTCGATGGTGCTGGCAACCATGGCGATCTGCGTCATCTCCTTCATGGTCTGGCTGCATCACTTCTTCACGATGGGAGCGGGCCCCGACGTCAACGCTATCTTCGGCATTGCCAGCATGATCATCGCGATACCGACCGGGGTGAAGATCTACAACTGGCTGTTCACGATGTATGGCGGCCGCATCCGCTTCGAGACGCCGATGCTGTGGTCGATAGGCTTCATGGTCACCTTCATCATCGGCGGATTGACGGGCGTGTTGGTCGCGGTGCCGCCGGCCGATTTCATCCTCCACAACAGCATGTTCCTGGTCGCGCACTTCCACAACGTCATCATCGGCGGCGTGCTGTTCGGAGCCTTCGCCGGCTTTGAGTACTGGTTCCCAAAGGCGTTCGGCTTTCGCCTCAACGACCGCTGGGGCAAGCTCGCGTTCTGGTTCACTTTCCTCGGCTTCTACGTCACCTTCATCCCGCTCTACGTCGCCGGCATGCTCGGCATGACACGGCGCATGCAGCACTATGACGTCGCGGCGTGGCGGCCCTGGATGCTGGTTGCAGCCGTCGGCATGGCCGTGCTGACGATTGGCGTGATCTGCCAGATCGTGCAGCTCGTGGTCAGCATCCGCAGCCGCGAAGCCCTGCGCGACCGCACCGGTGATCCCTGGGACGGCCGTTCGCTGGAATGGGCGACGTCGTCGCCGCCGCCGGTTTTCAACTTCGCTTTCAACCCCGATGTGCGCGGCGAGGATGCCTACTGGGATCTGAAGACCCATGCCAAGCAGCAATCCCTCGATCATGATGCGCCCGAGTATCATGACATCGAGATGCCCAGGAACTCGCCGACCGGGTTCGTCTGCGCGTTCTTCGCCACGGTCATGGGCTTTGCGCTGATCTGGCACATTTGGTGGATGGTGATCTTGGGCGGTATCGGAGCGTTCGCGACCTTCGTCGTGTTCGCCTGGCGCGACCATGACGAATACGTCATTCCGGCCGAGGAGGTCGCGGCGATAGACCGCGTCAACCTTGAGGAGCGGCGTAGCCTCGTCAGCATGGCGGGGACAGTCTGATGTCAATGACCGCGACCGCCGGCCGTGCGCACGCCGATCCCCATCACATCGGGCTCGTCATCGAGCATCCCGGCCCGGCGCCGAAGCGCATCGTGACCGCCTATGGCTTCTGGGTCTTCCTGCTCTCCGACATCGTGATGTTCTCCTGCTTCTTTGCGGCCTATGCGGTGCTGGCCGACCAGACCGCCGGCGGCCCGAAGGGTTCGGAGATATTCGAGCAGCGGAACGTCGCGATCGAGACTGTCTGCCTGCTGCTGTCGAGTTTCACGTGCGGCATGGCGAGCATCGCGGCCGATGTGCGCAACCGGTTCTGGTTCTATCTCGGGATGGCGGTGACGTGTTTGCTCGGCCTCATCTTTCTCGTCATTGAGTTTCGCGAATTCGCTGATCTCGTTGCCCGCGGCTATGGCCCATCGCGCAGCGCTTTCCTGACCTCGTTCTTCTCGCTGGTCGGCTGCCACGGCCTCCACGTCTCGGCCGGCATATTGTGGCTTCTCACCATGATGGCCCAGGTCTTCGCAAAGGGTTTTCGTGCCGACGTGCTGCGCCGGATGATGTGCTTCGCGCTGTTCTGGCATGCGCTCGACATCGTCTGGGTCGGAGTCTTCTCCGTCGTCTATTTGCTTGGGAGTGGCGTATGAGCGATCAGACGCATATGCCGGCCGGTCATGACCTTGCGCCGGGCGATGAGGAGCAACACAGTGTCGGCACGCGCATCCTCGGTTACGTGGTCGGTCTTGTTCTCGCGCTGCTGCTGACGGCGACCTCGTTCTTCATCGCCGGCACGGATCTGGTCTGGCAGCCTTCGATTCCCGTCGCGCTGATCGTGCTGGCGATCGCGCAGATGGGCGTGCACCTCGTGTTCTTCCTGCACATCACCACCGGCCCCGACAACACCAACAACGTGCTGGCGCTGGCTTTCGGACTGTTGGTGGTCTTCCTGGTGGTCGGTGGCACTGTCTGGATCATGGCGCATCTGAATGCGAACATGCCGGCCATGGATCAGATCATGCCGATGCGCCGCTAAGGGCGCACAAAAAAGAAGAGCCGCTTGTTGCGACAAGCGGCCCAAGTCTAGGGAGGAAACGCCCGAGCAAAGCAATCGGGCCGGAGCCGGATTGCCGCCAAGGAAACGCTCGCGCAAAGCGCTTGCGTACGCTTACAAATGCAGCAACTCCCGATAGAGTTCAATTCCGGATGAATACTGTCTCCGGTTGCCGCTCACGGGTGCGTGATGGGCGTCGTTATTTCGGCCGCCGGCAATTGTAGGCCTTGCGGAAGCCCGCAGCCTGGGCGTCGTCCTCCGAGCAGAACCAGCGGTCCGGTCTGGTGGTCGCGGGGTAGCTCGGGCAGCCCCGTAAATGGTAGATGCCGATATTGCCGGTCACGCGCGCGCGGACCGCAAGCTTGCCCTTGATGCCACAGCTCGGCGGCATCGTCAGATCCTCAGGAAACAACACCGCGCGAATCTCCTTGTCGCGGTCGGCGCGGCAGGCGGCGCCCAGGAGCGCGCCGTCCTTCTTGCCGGCGCGGAATTCCTGCGGTGCAACAAAGCAGCCCTTCCAGATTCCGGCCGAGGTTGATTTGGCGTCGGCCGCGGCCGACTTGATGTTCGCCTTGACCGGCTCCCGGGCAATGGCATAGCCGAGCTTGACGAGCTGCTCGTTCAAGCTAGTCTTGTCGCCTTCGGCCGTGCAGATCGCGCGGTGCCGCTTGCCAAAACTCTTTTCCGGTCCGACATCGTCGCAACGCACCGATCGCTTGCCAATCAGCTTGGCGAGCTGGTCGCGGGCCTCGATGCCGCAGGTCCAGGGATCGGCGTGATCGTCGATGCAGACCTGGTCCAGCTCGGGTGCGTCGACGCCGTCGAGGCGGTAGGTGACGTCGCCGAGCTGGATGGCGTTGCCGTCGCGGACCGTCGCGGCGGCGGTCAGCGCCGAGGCCGGGCCGGAGGTGCCCAGAAATCCGGACAGGGCAATAAAGGAAACGAGCGCAAAAGCGCGGGCGCTGGCAAAGGACTTTCGGAAGGACATAAGGTCTCGCTATCGATGGCTCGTGCGCCTTGTTCCTAGCATCCGGATGTGGCGATACCAATGGTCTGCGCCCCGCGAAGTGCGACATTCCGACCTCGCGGCTTTACTCAGCCGTAGCTCTGATCCTATCGTTCGCGGGCCTTGCGGAGCGGAGGCCGAATCGCCCGGGAAGCGGCGAAGGGAGGAAAAATTTGCGATGAAAGACCCTGTGGACGTCCTGATCATCGGCGCCGGCGCTTCCGGCGCGGCGGTGGCGTGGTCGCTGGCCGAGACCAAGATGCATATTCTCTGCCTGGAGCAGGGCGGCTGGATGAACCCGGCGGAATATCCCAGCACGGGCCGGGACTGGGAGGCCAAGTTCTACGGCGAGTGGTCGTCGAGCCCCAACGTCCGCGGCCGCCCCGAAGACTATCCGATCAACGACGACGATTCGCCGATCAAAGTCGTCAACTATAATGCGGTCGGCGGCTCGACGGTGATGTACACCGCGCACTGGCCGCGGCTGCATCCCTCCGATTTCAAGGTGAGGACGCTCGACGGCGTCGCCGACGACTGGCCGATCGACTACGACGCGCTGACCCCGTTCTTCGAAGAGAACGACCGGATGATGGGCACGTCCGGCCTGTCGGGCGATCCGCTCTCACCGCTGACGCATCCGCCGATGCCGCAACAGCCGATGGGGTTGTCCGGTGCGATCATCGGCAAGACCATGAACAAGCTCGGCTGGCACTGGTGGCCGTCGGATACGACAGTCGCGACCATGGACTACGAGGGCCGCGCGCGCTGCATCAATCTCGGCCATTGCACGCCAGCCTGCGCGCAAGGCGCCAAGTCCTCGACCGACATCACCTATTGGCCGCACGCGGTCCGCGCCGGCGTCGAGCTGCGTACACACTGCCGGGTGCGCGAGATCACCACCGACGAGAACGGCATGGCCACCGGCGTGGTCTATTACGACAAGGACGGCGTCGAGCAGTTCCAGCCGGCGCATGTCGTCATCATCGCCTGCAACGGCGTCGGGACGCCGCGGCTGCTGCTGAATTCGGCATCGAATCGCTTTCCGAACGGGCTTGCCAATTCGTCCGGCCTCGTCGGCAAGAACCTGATGTTCCATCCTTATGCGCAGATCTACGGCTACGTAAAAGAGCCGACCGATAGCAACCGCGCGCCGCCGACCTGCCTGTGGAGCAAGGAATGGTATGACACGGACCTCTCGCGCGGCTTCGTGCGCGGCTATGGCGTTCAGTTCGTGCGCGGCGCGGGGCCGGTGTTCGAGGCTGTCGTCAGCGAGCAGAAGGGCATTCTGCCGTGGGGCGCCGATCATCACCGCATCTTCCGCAAGCTCAACGGCCACCGGCTCGGCTTTTCCGCGATCTGCGAGGACCTGCCGGAGGAGCATAACCAAGTCACGCTCGATCCGGTCTTGAAGGACGGCCACGGCATTCCCGCGCCGAAGATCGACTACACGATCAGCGAGAACAGCCGGAAGATGATGGAGCATGCGCTGGCGCGCGGGCGGGAGATTCTCGAAACCGCGGGGGCGAGCGACATCTGCGTCAACTCGCCGATCCCGTGGGGCGGCTGGCATCTGCTCGGCACGGCACGCATGGGCGCCGACCCCGAACGCTCCGTCGTCAATGAATGGGGCCGCTCGCACGACGTCAAGAATCTCTTCATCGTCGATGGCAGCATCTTCGTCACCTCGGGCGGGGTGAACCCGACGTCCACCATTCAGGCCCTTGCGCTCTACATCGCCGACCAGATGAAGCAGCGCCTCGCCAATTTGTTCGATTGAGGCCGACATGTCCGCAGACAATCAACTGACACGCAGCCAGTGCGACGACCTCCGCGCTATCGCCGCGATGATCGTTCCCGCGAGCGATGAGTACAAGGTGCCCGGCGCCGACGACCCCGCGATCCAGGCTGACATGCTGGCGACGCTGGGGCGTGACGCCAAATTGGTGGCGGCGGCGCTCGACCATCTGGGGCGGCTCGCGGGCCGACCGTTCGCCGAGCTCGATGCGGCCAGGCGCGATGCGGTGGCGCAGGAGTTTCGCAGTTCCGGCGGCGCGGCTGCCGCGACGCTCGTCCGCGTGGTGCTGCAATGCTACTACCGCGACGACCGTGTGCTGCGCGCGCTCGGCCTCGAGCTACGCGCGCCGTTCCCCCTGGGTTACGTGCTGCCGGATGGCGACTGGTCGTTGCTGGATCCGGTCAAGGCAAGGGCGGGCACGCTGCGACGGGCGCCCTAGCCACCCGGGCAGTCCAGCCTTGCGCCCCGGACGGGTCCCTTGCGCCTCACGGAGCAGGCCACCATCTGTGTGAGCCTCAAGGACTCCTATCATGCTGGATTTCACCTCAGATACCGTCGATGACGCCGCGTCATCGCGAACGGAAACGGCTGTCCCGGTCGACGACCGGGCCCTGCTGGACGCCTATTCCAATGCCGTCATCGACGTGACCGACCGCGTCGGTCCGGCCGTGGTGCGCGTCGAGACCGGACCAAAGGTGCCGAAAGGCCGCGAGCGCGGCGGGCTCGGCTCGGGCATCGTGATCTCGCCGGACGGACTCGTGCTCACCAATAGCCACGTGGTCGGCTCGTCGAAGGAGATCCGGCTGCGCGACGTCGAGGGCCATGTCGGCGACGCCCGGGTGCTCGGCGTCGATCCCGACACTGACCTTGCGCTGCTCCGCGCCAACGGCGTGCGGGACTTGCCCTATGCGGCGCTCGGCAACTCCAAGACCTTGCGGCGCGGTCAGCTCGTGATCGCGATCGGCAACCCGCTCGGCTTTGAATCGACCGTTACCGCCGGAGTGGTCTCGGCGCTCGGGCGCTCGATCCGCTCGGTCAGTGGCCGCACCATAGAGGACGTGATCCAGACTGATGCTGCGCTCAACCCCGGCAATTCGGGCGGGCCGCTGGTGTCGTCGAATGCCGAGGTGATCGGCATCAACACCGCGATCATCAATGGCGCGCAAGGCATCTGCTTCGCGGTCGCCAGCAACACCGCGCAATTCGTGCTGTCGGAAATCATCCGCCACGGCTATGTCCGCCGCGCCTATATCGGCGTGGCCGGCCAGACCGCGCCGATCCCGCGGCGGCACGCGGTGCTGGCCGGCGTCGAGAACAAGATGGGCGCGCTGCTGGCGCAGATCGAGCCGGACGGGCCGGCCGCGAAGGCGGGCCTGTTGTCCGGCGATGTCGTGATCGGCCTCGACGGCGTCGAGATCAACGGCGTCGACGATCTGATCCGTGTGCTCGATCGCGACCGGATCGGCCGGCGGCTGGCGATGGACGTGCTGCGGTTCGGCCGCCTGCGGGCGATCGATATCGATCCGGTCGAGCGCAAGCCGGCCCGCTAGCGTGTGGGCGCCCAAGCGGGGTATGACGGTGTCATGCCTCGCTTCGGGAACCCCGCCGCATGATGCCGGCGCATGAGACCTACGATGTCATCGTCGTCGGCGCCGGCGCCGGTGGCATGACGGCTGCGGCCGTCGCCGCCGCCGAGGGCCTGCGCGTGCTCGTGATCGAGAAGACCGCTTTCGTCGGCGGCACGACCGCATGGTCCGACGGCATGATCTGGATTCCCGCCAATGCCAAAATGAAAGAGGCGGGGCTCTCCGATAGCGTCACGGACGCCGTGCGATATTTGTCGAACACGGTGCCGGAGCCCGCCAATGCGGGCCTCCGCGCCGCTTTCCTCGCGCGCGGACCGGAGGCAGTCGCCTATCTCCAAGCCAACACGCAAGTGCGGCTCCAGCCGGTCAAGGCCTGTCCGGACTATTATCCGAGCGATTGGGCGCGACGCCGGGTGGGCGCGTGCTCGAGCCGGTCGTCTTCGACGGCACGCAGCTGGGCGCGCATTTCGCGCGGGTGCGCGCGCCGCTGCCGGAGTTCACGTTGTTCGGCGGGATGATGGTCAACCGCCTCGACATCCCGCATCTGCGGCGGGTCGGAAAATCGCTGCGCTCGGCTCTTCGCGCGGCGCGGCTGGTTTCGGAGTATGCGTGGCAGCGCCTGCGCAGCCCGCGCGGCACGACGCTGCATCTCGGAAATGCGCTCGCCGCGCGGCTGTATGCCTCGCTGCTGGCCCGGCAGGTCGAGATCCTCTTTAGTGCGGACGTCGAAGGCCTGTCGACGCAGGGCGAGCGCGTCGGCGGCGTAATTATCCGTCATGGGGCGCGCGATCGGCTGATTGCCGCGCGACGTGGTGTGGTGCTGGCGACCGGCGGCTTTTCACACGACGCGACCTTGCGCAAACGCTTCTTCCCACCCGCGGCCGGATTTATCTCGGCGGCCCACACGTCCGGTACGGGCGACGGGCTCCGCCTCGCGACCGCAACCGGCGCAGCGCTCAATACGGATGCGACGAGCCCGGCCTATTGGGTGCCGGCCTCGCTATTCCGGCGCGCCGATGGCAGCCGCGGCGTTTTCCCGCACATGGTGACCGACCGCGCCAAGCCCGGCGTGATCGCCGTCAATGCGGCCGGCCGGCGCTTCGTCAACGAGGCACTCTCCTACCACGAGTTCGTGCTCGCCATGCTGCGCGATGGCGACGGCGAACCAGACCGGCCGTTCTATCTGATCTGCGACCGTCCGTTCCTTTGGAGCTACGGCCTTGGCCGCATCAAGCCGTTCACGCGCAGTGTCCGGCGCTATGTGGCGAGCGGGGAGTTGGTCGAGGCCGCTGATATCGCGCAGCTCGCCGCGAAGATCGGCATCAAGCCGTCGACACTCGCGGCGACCATCGCGAGCTACAACGAAGGCGCAAAGGAGGGCCGCGATCCCGAATTCGGACGCGGAAGCACGATCTATCAACGCCATCTCGGAGACGCAGCTCACAAGCCCAACCCGTGCGTCGCGCCCATCCTCTGTGCGCCGTACTTTGCGATGCGGATTTATCCGGCTGATCTCGGCACGGCGATTGGCCTGAAGGTGGATGCCCAGGCGCGCGTGTTGCGCGAGGACGGCACGCCGGTTGCCGGGCTCTATGCGTGCGGCAACGACATGGGCTCGATCATGAACGGCAATTGTCCCGGGCCGGGGCTCGCGTTGGGACCGGCACTGACATTCGGGTACATCGCAGGGCGCCATCTGGCGGAGGGGAGTGTGGCAGCGGCGCCGATCGCCGCTACGACGTCGGTCTAACTATCTCCACTGCAGTCATTGCGAGCGCAGCGAAGCAATCCAGACTGTCTCTGCGGAAAGATTCTGGATTGCTTCGTCGCAAGGGCTCCTCGCAATGACGGCGAGAGGGTTCGGGCCTACCGCTACTCCGCAGCCGCCGCAAAGCGGCTGTTCTCCAGTTCCGCTTCCAGCCGCGCCTTCTCCGCCGCCGCCAGTTTGATATTGGCTTCCTTGACATGCCCGAAGCCGCGGATGGTCTCCGGCAGCCGCGCGAGCCTCGCCAGCAGCGGGATCTGCTCCGCTTTCAGCCCGGCGATCCGCTGATCGATCATGTCGAGATAATCCGCGACCAGCTTCCGCTCAGTCCGGCGCTCCTCGGTTCGGCCGAACGGATCGAACGCGCCGCCGCGCAGGAACTTCACCCTGGCGAGGACGCGGAAGGCGTGGATCATCCAGCCGCCGAATTCCTTCTTCTGGAGATGTCCGGTGGTCTTGTCGCGCTGCGCGAAGATCGGCGGGGCCAGATAGAACTTCAGCTTGAAGTCGCCGTCGAATTTCTCCGAGACCTTCTTGGAGAAGCTGCCATCGGTGTAGAGCCGCGCGACCTCGTACTCGTCCTTGTAGGACATCAGCTTGAACAGGTTTTTCGCGACAGCCTCGGTCAGCTCCGTGGACGCTGGCGAGGCAGCCGCTTCCGCCTTGCGCGCCTTGGCGACAGCGGCGAGATAGCGGTCCGCGTAGGCCCTGTCCTGATAGCCGGTCAAAAACTCCGCGCGCGTCGCGATGATGTCGTCGAGCGACTTCGTCGGCGCGGAGGCCCGGCTCCTGAATTGCAGCACGCTACGCACCCGCGACATGTCGTGGGCGGCGAGTCGTCCCCAGCTGAAGGCGAGCTTGTTCATTTCGATCGCGGCCCCGTTGATCTCGATGGCGCGCAAGAGCGCCTCCAACGACAACGGAATCGCGCCCTTCTGGAAGGCGAAGCCGAGCATGAACGGGTTGGTCGCGATCGAATCGCCCATCAGCGCCGAGGCAATGCCGGTGGCGTCGATGATGTCGAGGTTCTTGTCGCCGACAGCGTCCCGCAGCACCGTCTGCATCGTGCCCGCCTCGAAATCGATGTCGGGGTTTTGCACGAAGCTCGCGGTCGGCTGCAGGTCAGCGTTGACGTAGGCCTTGGTCACGCCGCGTTCGGCGCGGCTGAGCGCGGAGGGACCTGCCGAGACGATCATGTCGCAGCCGAGAATGACGTCGGCGCCGCCCGTGGTGATCCGGACCGCGGAGATGTCTTCCGGCTTCGCGGCGATGCGCACATGGCTCATCACCGCGCCGTTCTTCTGCGACAGGCCGGTGAAGTCGAGCGCCGAGCAGCCGCGGCCGTCGACATGGGCGGCCATGCCGAGCAGGGCGCCGATGGTGATGACGCCGGTGCCGCCGATGCCGGTGACGAGGATGTTGTAGGGGGCGTCGAGCTCACGCGCGGGTGGCAGCGGCAGGTCGGCAAACAACTGGCCCGAGGCCACCGCCGAGGTCTTGATCCGCTTGAGCGTGCCGCCATGCACGGTCACGAAACTCGGGCAAAAACCCTCGACGCAGGAGAAGTCCTTGTTGCAGTTCGACTGATCGATCTGGCGCTTGCGGCCGAACTCGGTCTCCAGCGGCTGCACCGAAACGCAGTTCGAGGCTTGCGAGCAATCGCCGCAGCCTTCGCAGACGAGCTCGTTGATGAAGGCGCGCTTGGCGGGATCCGGATACAGCCCGCGCTTGCGGCGGCGGCGCTTTTCCGCGGCGCAGGTCTGATCGTAGACGATGACCGTAAGGCCCTTGATGTCGCGCAGCTCGCGCTGCACGGCGTCGAGCTCGCGGCGGTGATGGACGGTCGCGCCTTGCGGGAAGTAGTTGCCGTCAGGGTATTTGGTGGGATCGTCCGAGACGATCGCGAGGCGCTTGACGCCCTCGGCCCAGACCTGATGCGCGATCTGGGCGACGTTGAAGGCGCCCTCGGCCGGCTGACCGCCGGTCATCGCGACGGCGTCGTTGTAGAGGATCTTGTAGGTGATGCTGATGCCAGCGGCCGACGCCGCGCGGAGGGCAAGCAGTCCGGAATGGGTGTAGGTGCCGTCGCCGAGGTTCTGGAAGATGTGCTTCTCGGTGGTGAAGGGCGCTTGTCCGATCCAGTTCACGCCCTCGGCGCCCATATGCGAGATCAAATCGGTGCGGCGGGTCGGCATGCTCAAAGCCATGCCGTGGCAACCGATGCCGGCCATGGCGCGGCTGCCCTCGGGCACGCGCGTCGAGGTGTTGTGCGGACAGCCCGAGCAGAAGAACGGCGTGCGCGCGAGCTTGATTTGCGCGGAGGCCGGAACAGGAGTGTCGAAGGCCTCGAGCCGGGCGAGGCGCTGCTCCAGCACCGGGCTGTGGTGGCCGAGCTTGCGCAGCCGGGCCACCAGCGCGGATGCAACGAGAGTCGGCGTCAGCTCGCCCTCGCTTGGCAATAGCGGCGCGCCGCGCTCGTCGCGTTTTCCCGTCACGGTCGGGCGCCTGGACGCATCGATATTGTAGAGGATGCGCATCAGCTGGTCTTCGATGAAGCCGCGCTTCTCCTCGACGACCAGCACGTCCTGAAGTCCTTCGGCGAAGCGCCTGGCCCCGCTTTCCTCCAGCGGCCAGGTCAGTGCGACCTTGTAGATGCGCAAGCCCAAATCCTGCGCGTCCTTGTCGGTAATGCCCAGATCGGCCAGCGCCTGCCGCAGATCGAGATAAGCCTTGCCGGTCGCGACGATGCCGAGCCGTGCCGGCCTGGAGTCGAGTACAATGCGGTCGAGCTGGTTGGCACGGGCAAACGCCTGCACCGCCGCCATCTTCGGGCCGAACAGGCGCTTCTCGGCGTCCAGCGGCGGGTCGGGCCAGCGGATGTTGAGGCCGCCGGGCGGCATCTCGAAATCTTCGGGGAGCTTGATCTGGATGCGTTCGGGATCGCTATAGATCGAGGCCGAACTCTCCACCGTCTCGCTGATCGCCTTGAATCCGACCCAGCAGCCGGAGAAGCGCGATAGCGCAAAACCGTAGAGGCCGAGGTCGAGGTAATCCTGCAGCGTCGCCGGGTTGATCACGGGGATCAGTGCCGCTGCAAATACCTGCTCGCTCTGGTGCGCCAGTGTCGAGGACTGGCAGCCGTGGTCGTCACCGGCAAGCGCGAGCACGCCGCCATTGAGCGAGGTACCGGCCGCATTCGCATGCTTGAGTGCGTCGACCGAGCGATCAACGCCGGGCCCCTTGCCGTACCAGATACCGAACACGCCATCGACCTTGGCGCCGGGAAACAGACCGACCTGCTGGCTGCCCCAGACGGCGGTCGCCGCGAGGTCCTCGTTCAGGCCGGGGACGAAGGCGATGTCGTGCTGCTGGAGGTGTGACTTCGCGCGCCACAGCGCGTGGTCGTACATGCCGAGTGGGGAGCCGCGGTAGCCCGAGATGAAGCCGCCGGTGTTGAGGCCCTGAAGCCGGTCGCGTTCGCGCTGCAACATGGGCAGCCGGACCAGCGCCTGCGTGCCGGACAGGAAGATCCGCTTCGATTCGAGCCGGTATTTGTCGTCCAGCTCGACCTGCATCAGCGTCATTTCAGGAGTCCTCGTCTCTTGTTCGGCTTTTATTCGACTTGGTATTCGACTTGGGGTTTGCGCTGCGGGAGGGAGGAGCGGCTGCGCGACGCGAATGTGACAGTCAAAGGGATGCGCAGACGAAGTCAATATCGCTGGCCGCATCCGTGGCGCTCCTGCTAGTCATGGCTTGCTTGCGGAGGACATCATGACGGCACAGGCGTTCGATACCGAGATCACGGAGACCGACGGAGCTCTGATCGGGCCGTGGCGTCAGCCGCGCCAAATGCTGCAAGCCCAAACCTACGACGCGCACGCCTCGATCCACGACGACGCGACCGCGCAGAAGCTCGGGTTCAAGGGCGGCACCATCGAGGGTCCGACCCATTTCAGCCAGTTCGCACCGCTGGGTGCGCGTTTGTGGGGATCGGCCTGGTTCGAGAGCGGCTGTCTCTCCGCGCATTACCGCAGCGTCTGTTACGAAGGCGAGGAGGTGCAGGCGACCCTGTCGAAACCGTTGCCCGACACTAGCCAGTGCCAGATCCAGATGGTCAAGCGCGACGGCACGGAGGTGCTGCGCGGCACGGCCTCGGTCGGAGAACCGCACGCCGCGACCGCGCTGGAGGCGCGTCTTGGCGAACTCAAGCCGCTCACTGATCCCGTGATCCTGCGCGACGTGAAGGTCGCGCAGACGAGTCGGCGCCAGGCGGTGCGGATGGCGTTCGATCAGATCATGGGCGACCTCTATCCGTTCTCGCTGCGGCAGAAGCTCGCCGTCATCACCGAGACCTCGCCGTATTATTCAGGCGCCGGCAATCCTTCTTCGAATCCGTGGGGCAGGGCGATCATCCCGATGGAGATGCTGAGCGTGCTGTTCCAGTACCGCTCCAAGGACGATCCTCTCCCGGCCAAGGGACCGGCCGTCGGTCTGTTCGCCGACCAGGAGATCAGGCTGGTGAAGGGCCCGCTGTTTGTTGACGAGGAGTACGAAGTCGAGCGCGAGGTTGTCGCGCTCTCCGGCAGCCGCCGCACCGAGAGCGCCTGGGTGAAGACGCGCGTGTTCGACAAGACAAACATTGTGGTCGCGACCATGCTGCTGAACATGGCCACGCTGAAGGATTCCTATGCGCCGTATGAGGAAGAATATCGACGGCTGTACGGAGATACTGCCTGCTAAAAACGAGCTTCGTTGTCGCTCATCCTCTAGGCAAATGCACGTCGCAAAGTCGTCGCACAGCGAATAAGCAGACGCGAGGCAGCCTGATAACGTTCTGACAGTGCAGCAAATTTTCCCGCGCTGTCCGCCCGATCGTCATTGTACACAATGGCACGGCGCTTGCAGAACTCCTGGCACAGCGAGTTCTCGCGAGGGGCGGGCGTCATGTTGAACTCAAGCAAGCCGACTTTGGGCGCGATCAGCGCCGAACCCGGGCCGATCGCACTCGACTTGTCGGCCACCGCGCTCCTCATCATCGACATGCAGCGCGACTTCATGGAGCCCGGCGGCTTCGGCGAGACGCTCGGCAACGACGTCAGCCAGCTCGCGCGCGCGGTGAAGCCGATCGGTGCGGTGCTGAAGGCCGCGCGGGATACCGGCATGCTGGTGATCCACACGCGCGAGGGCCATCTGCCCGATCTCTCCGACGCGCCGCCGGCGAAAATCGAGCGCGGCGCGCCATCCCTTCGCATCGGCGATCCCGGTCCCATGGGCCGCATTCTCATTCGCGGCGAGGCGGGCCACGACATCATCCCGGAGCTCTATCCGCTCGACAGCGAGATCGTGATCGACAAGCCCGGCAAGGGCGCGTTCTACGCCACCGAGCTCACCGACGTGCTGGAAAAATACGGCATCGAAAATCTGCTGGTGTGTGGCGTCACCACCGAGGTGTGCGTCAACACCACCGTGCGCGAGGCCAACGACCGCGGCTATCGCTGCGTCGTCATCTCGGACGGCTGCGCGTCCTACTTTCCTGAGTTTCACGAGATGGGCCTGAAGATGATCAAGGCCCAGGGCGGCATCTTCGGGTGGGTCGCAAGCTCAGCCGCGGTTCTGGAGGCGATGAAGATTTCCACATCAGCGTAGGGGCATCACCATGAGCACAGGCACGACAGGGACGGCCGGCACCTCCGAGTTCAAGCCGGCACTATGGACACCGGGCGACTGGAACGCGTTTTTCGGCTTCGGCACCAACATCCTCGTCAACATGCTGGTGCTCACGGGCCTGTTGCGCTTCGTGTTGAAGATGCCTGACAGTCTCGTGTTCGGCCGCATCCTGCCCGCGCTCGGGTTAATGATGTGTCTTTCTACCTTTTACTACGCATACCTCGCCTATCGTCTGGCACAGAAGACCGGCCGCAACGACGTCTGTGCGCTACCGTCAGGCGTCAGCGTGCCGCACATGTTCATCGTCACCTTCGTGATCATGCTGCCGATCACGATCAAGACCGGTGATCCGCTCAAGGGTTGGTCGGCGGGCCTGGTCTGGGTGTTCTTCCAGAGTTTCATCCTGATGATCGGTGGCTTCATTGCGCCTTTCATTCGAAAGATCACGCCGCGTGCGGCGCTGCTCGGCACGCTCGCCGGCGTATCCGTCACCTTCATCTCGATGCGACCGGCACTCGAAATGTACATGACGCCGCAGATCGGCCTGGTCTGCTTCGCCATCATCCTGGTGAGCTGGTTCGGTGGCGTGAAATATTGGCGCGGCATTCCCGCCGGTCTCGTTGCGATTGCGGTGGGCATGGTCATCGCATGGGGATCGAACCTGTTCGGCCTCGGTCTCGGTGGACTGAGTGTCAAGGGCGTCGGTGATGCCTTCGCGAATTTCGGCTTCTCGGTGCCGATCCCGGCGGTGGGCTACGTCTTCTCCGGCTTCGAATTCCTCGGAATCATCCTGGTCACGGCCATTCCGTTCGGCATCTATGATCTCGTCGAGGCCATGGACAATGTCGAGAGCGCGGAAGCCGCCGGCGACGAATATCCGACCACGCGCGTGCTCACCGCCGACGGAATCGTCAGCCTGATCGGCTGCCTGATGGGAAATCCCTTCATCAATGCCGTCTATATCGGCCATCCCGGCTGGAAGGCGATGGGCGGCCGGATCGGCTATTCGGCCGCGACCGGCGTCATGGTGGTGGTGCTGGCCTGGTTCGGCATCATCTCGGTGCTGCTGGCGCTGGTGCCGGTCGTCGCGATCTCGCCGATCCTGCTCTATATCGGCATGCTGATCGGCGCGCAGGCATTCCAGACCACGCCGGTCAAGCACGCGCCCGCCATCGTGCTGGCACTGACGCCGCATCTGGCTGCGTGGGCCAAGCTCCAGATCGACACGATGTTGGGCTCGACCATGAACGCGGCTGCGACGGTCGGCGGAATGGCCGCCGACAAGGCCGACGCGGTCAAGGCGGCCGCGATCGCCGCCTTGCCGCAGCAGGGCGTGTTCTATCACGGGCTCGAGATCATGGGCGGCGGCTCCATCCTCGGCGGCCTGATCCTGGGTGCGATCGGTGTCTTCATCATCGAGCGCGACTTCGAGAAAGCCTCGGCGTTTGCGCTAGTTGGTGCGGTTCTGACCTACTTCGGCTTCATGCACGGCGAAGCCGTCGGCATCGGCGGCGGCTTTGGCGTCACGCCCGCGGTCGCGTTCGCCTATGCCGTGATGGCCGCCGGTCTATTCGCGGCCAGCAGGCTCGGCGCGAGCGAGCCCTACATGCCGCATGCGGACATGCACGCGGCACCGGCGGAGTAGCTACCCGCCTTTGACGGCACCCGCGGTGAGCCCGGCGACGATCTGTCGCTGGGCGAACACCGTCAGCAGCAGCACCGGGAGGGTGACGATCAGCGCGGCGGCCGCGAGCGGCCCCCAGCTCAACTGGTCGAACGAGATCATGTTGTAGACGGCAACCGGCAGGGTGCGGGTCTCGCGTCCGGCCAGCACGATGCCGAACACAAAATTATTCCAGGAGAAGATCACGGCCAGGATGAAGGCGACCGCGATGCCGGGCTTGGCGATCGGCAGCGCGACATGGTGGAAGACCTGCCAGCGCGTGGCGCCGTCGATCAGGGCTGCTTCTTCCAGCTCCATCGGCGTCGTTTCGAAATAGCCGATCATGATCCAGATCACGATCGGCACCGTCACCACGAGGTGGATGATGATCTGCGGCACCAGCGTGCCGAGCAGTCCCAGCCACTGGAACATGAGAAACAGCGGAATCAGATAGGACAGGCCCGGCGTGATGCGGGCGATCAGGATCACGATCGCCGATTTGTGCGCAGCCATCCGCGCAATCCCGTAACCGGCGGGAACGCCGACGAGCAACGCAAGCAGCGTCGCGCTGCCTGTCACGATCAGGCTGTTGATGAAATAGGTCAGGAAGCGGTTGGAGGCGAGCACGTCGGCATAGTTTTTCCAGGCGACATGCTCGGGAATGAACACCGGCGGGTAGGCGGCGTTGTCGATCTCGAATTTGAGCGACAGCGACAGCATCCAGAGAAAGAACAGGATCGCCGGCGACACGATAAGGAACACCGAGAACCACAGGCCGATCTTGCCGATGATTTGCCTTGGACTCATGTGCCGCTCGCGATCTCGGTCCACAGCATGCGTTGGCGCGCATAAAGCATCACCGCCGCGAGCAGAACGATCAGCAGGAAGAACACGACCGCGATCGCCGAGCCGTAGCCGAGGTCGTAATAGGAGAAGGCGACGCTGTAGAGATAGATGTTGATCGTCTCCGACGCCGATCCCGGCCCGCCCTGGGTGATTGCGAAAATGATGTCGAAGCTCTTCACGGCGTCGATCATGCGGATCATGCCGGCGATGAACAGGAATGGCATGATCAGCGGCAGGGTGATGAAGCGGAACACCTGCCAGATGCTCGCGCCGTCGATCTGTGCACTTTCATAAGGCTCTGTCGGGATCGCGGCCAGGCCGCCGAGCACGATCAGCATGACCAGCGGCGTCCATTGCCAGGTCTCGACCAGCACCAGCGAGGGAATGACGGTCGCGGGATGGAATACCCAGAGCTGCGCTGGGATTCCGACCAGTGACAGCAGATAGTTCAGCACGCCGAGCTGCGGGTGGAACATCATGGTCCAGACCAGCGCGATCGCCACCGGCGTCGCCATCATCGGCATGATGAAGACGCCGCGCAGAAAGCCGCGGCCGGGGAATTTCTGGTGAAACACCACGGCCGCGAACGTGCCGAGCACGAGCGGCAGCAGCACGGAGAGTGCGGTGTAGACCAGGGTATGTCCGATGGCCTCAATGAAGCGGGGATCGCTCGTCAGCCGCAGATAGTTGGACAATCCCACGAAGGTGGTCGACGAGCCAACCTTCCACTCGTTCAGGCTCATCCAGATCGTGAAGACCCACGGGAAGATGATGATCGCGATCACGACGACCAGCGCCGGCACCACGAACGGCCAGTAGGACGGCGGCCGCAACTCCTTCTCCGGCGCGGCATCAGACTGTGCCGCGCCCGGAGTCGATTGTGTCAACGCACTCACGCCTTCTCGCTACGCTCCAGGATCGGCCGGTACTGATCGTTGGCCTTCTTCAGCTCGGCGGCAGGATCGGCGCCGGACAAGGTCGCAGTGACCGCGGCGCCGACGATGTCGCGGAATTCGGCGACTGGAATCACGACGGGCAGGCCCAGCTTGCTGATCTTGCCGGAATCGATCACCGATTGCAGCCATTCCTTGGTTTTGACGCCCTTCTGGACCTCGGGATCGCCAAGGATCGAATTGCGGAACGGCACGCCGCCGCCGGCCTGCAGCAGCCGCGCGCCCTGGGTTTTCGAGACCACCCATTGGCAGAGCAGATAGGCGGCTTCCTTGTTCTTGCTCGCCGCGGCAACGCCGATGCCGTCGCCATAGGTCGAGGAATATTGGCCCTTGGGGCCGGCGGGCACGACGGTGTAGCCGACCTTGCCGACAACGCGCGAGGCGGCCGGGTCTTCCAACGGCGGCGCCCAGCCGACGCCGTCGATCCACATCGCGGATCGGCCTTGCGTGAACGAGGCCATCGACTCCATCCAGTTGAAGCCGGCGACGCCTGGAGGTGCCGACTTTGTCAGGAGCGTCTGATACAGCTTGGTCGCGGCAATGGCTTCCGGACCATCGGTCAGGATGTTGCCCTTGGCGTCGAGGAATTCCCCGCCATAATTGAGGAAGAAGTTGCTCCACATCGCCATGTTGGCGTTGCGCAAGCCGCGCCCGACAAAGCCGTAGATGCCTTCCTTGGTATCGGTGAGCTTCTCGGCCGCCGCGGCCATCTCGTCGAGGGTCTTGGGAACGGCGACGCCCTTCTTCTCGAACAGCTCCTTGTTGTAATAGAGGATGAAATAATCCACCGACCACGGCAGTGACAGCATCTGGCCCTTGTCGTTCCTGGCATATTGCAGGCCCGCGGCCGAGAAGTCGCTCTCGACGAGATCGGGCGCGGTGAGCGCCGGATCCTTCATGAAGGGCGTCAAGTCGGCGAGCCAGCCGGCCTTCTCGAACTGCCGCTTCTGCACATGATAGCTGAGATGGACGACGTCGAAGCTTGGACGGCCCGAGGTGAACTCGATCACCACCTTCTGGCGCTGCTGCTGCTCGGGAATCTGCTCCGCTTCGACCTGGATGCCGGTGAGTTCGGTGAACTCCTTGACGTATTTTTGCAGGTTGTCGCCGCGGGGCCCCTTGGCGAGGATCACCTCGAGCTTGGTCCCTGCGTATTTCTTCCAGTTCACCTGGGCGCGCGCCGGCAATCCCGTCAGGCTGAGCGCGCCAGCTGCGGCAGTGCCCGTCAAGAGCGTACGACGCGAGATTTTGTGGTTGACCACTTGAGGTCCCTCCCTATGACTCAATTTGGGCGGATACTAGCGGCCGTTCTGCGTCTGCCTAGCCCTAATCTGTGGAATTCAGGGCCGCACGGCCGGCGTTTCCATCGGCAAGCCATGCGCTCGAGACATCAGATAGAGTTCGAGCGCGACCAGCTCGGGCGCGCCGAAATCATAGGCCTGGGCGCGGACACCCGTCATGCAACTGCGTAGCCGCCGCTCCAGCGATCCCAGCGTCTGCCATTCCAGGCGATAAAGCGGATAGCCGGTTGGCTGTCCCTGCGTGATCGGCCCGCCGGCAAGCCGGTTGTTGAAATTGTCGTCGTGGCAATTGGTGCAGGCAAGGTTGAGCTGGCCCTCGCGCTGCATGAAGAGGTCGCGGCCCTGTTCGACGAATGGCTTCAGTTGCGGATCGTCGCCGGCCGTGATCGCGACCCCGCGCGATTGGTGCGCGACCAAGGCGGACAGCGCCAGCAGGTCGCGGCTCTCGTAGGGGAGCGGCGGTGCCTGCTGATGATTGCTGCGGCACAGATTGATGCGCTGGTCGAGCGTGACCGGGCGTGCCAGCGCCTTGTCGAAGGCCGGGTAGCGCGCCGCGACGCCTTTCATGCTGCCGCGTGCATCGCCATGGCAATCCGCACAGGCCTTGTCGGCGCTGCCGGTCCTCTTCGTCCACAACGCCTCACCGTCGAGCACGAACAGCATGCCGGGATTTGAGCTGTCGTCATCCTGCATCGCACGCGTGTCCGGCCCCATGAACGAATAGCCGGAGCGACGCGCGTCCAGTCGAATCTCGCCGGCGAGCAGGGCAGGGGCCGTGGCGAGGAGCGCCGCGGCCGATATCGCGCGCCAAAAACTCATTCGACCGTGATCGACGCGGACGCGCTGGACGAATAGCCGTTGTCGCCGATCCATTCGAACTCGAACTTGCCGCTCTCCTTCGCGACCGTGAAGAACGACAGATAGGGATTGGCCGCGATCGCCGGGAAGAGATCGGCGCGAAAAATCTCGGTGCCGTTGTAGCGGCACGTGAAGCTCGTGATGATGTCGCGCGGGACCAGCGCGCCGTCCGCGGTATGGCGGAAGCCGGTCTCCATGATGTGCGAGGTCAACGTGCGGATCTCGACGATTTCGCCGCGTCTGGCTTTCGCCGGAACGTTGATGAGCGCGGCCATCAATTCATCTCCTCGGTGCAGGCGGCCAGCGTCACGACGATTTCGGTCGTGACCTGCCAGAACGTGTCGTCGGAAAGGCGCGCGATCGCCACCACCTTCTGGGTATCCGCGAGCCGAATCCGGGTCGAGATTTGGGCGCGGCCGGAGGAGGGGCCGAGATGGAAGTTGCCGATGTTCGGCTGCGGGTTCTTCTCGTTGAAGACGTGGATGCTCTTGACGTAGTCGTTCGCCGTCATCGGACTCGCGACGCTCACGGTCAGCGGCACCGTGTTGCCGTTCTCGACTAGCGGCGGAATGTCGAGCTTCACCTTGCCGGTGCGTACAGGTGCTTCGCCGACGACGTTGCGGATCGCGGCGGTGAGCATCGCCGGTGTCGCTTCGAGCGGTCGCAGGGTGACGATCGGGATCGTCCCGGCGACCGTCACGCTTCCGGCAAGGTTCAGGAATTGTCGTCGCGTGGTCGGCATGAACAGTCCTAGTCCCGAAGCGCTGCAATAAAAGCCACGATGTCCTCGATCTCGGCGGCGGACAAGATCGGTTTGCCGACGAAATTTCGCCCGACCCGCACGAGGTGATCGGTGCGATAATAGGACGGCATGATGGTCTCCGGGTTGAAGCGCGCCGCATCGACCAGTCGAAGCCGCAACTGGCTCACCGTCCAGCGGTTCCCCGCACCCGAGAGGTCAGGCGCGAGGTCGCCCTGGAACCGGGTCTCCGGGAAGGGGCCGGAATGGCACAGGATGCAGGTCGTCGTGCGCGCGAGCACGAGCGCGCGCCCGCGCGCGGCATCGCCGGGCGCGCCGGTGAGCGATTCCGCAATGCCGTCGCCGGCGATATTGTAGGGCAGGAGCTCCTCGGCTCCCGCATGGCAGGCGAAGGCGATACTGGCGGCGATCAGCGCTGCGATATGGACCGATGTTCTAGCCAAAGGTGTCCGCCGTGATGGTTTGAAACCAGCGCTCCGTTTCAGCCGCCTCGCGGGCGCGCAATTCGCGCGGCGCATCGACCGGGCTGGTCGCGCCGCCCTCGACCTCGGCGAAGATGTCGCCCCTGGGCTGGTAATTGCCCGCGAGTGAAAAGCCGTAGCCGGGTGCGACAATGTTGTAGCAGACGCCTGTCAATCGCGGCGTTTCTGGTGCGCGGCCGGCAAGGAGGCTCACGATCGCGGAAGCGCAGGCCTTGCCCTGTGCGCTTGCCGCGGATGCCGATTTGGGAATGCCCCCGCCGAGGCAGGCATCGCCGATGACGTGGATGTTCGGGACGAGTTTCGACTCGAAGGTAACAGGATCGATCGGGCACCAGCCGGTGGCATCCGCAGCGCCCGCGACCTCGGCGATGCGTCCGGCACGCTGCGGCGGGATGACGTTGGCGACGTCAGGGGTGTAGTTGCCGAACTCGGTGACGATGGTCCCGGTCGCGGGATCGACCGAGGTCACGCGGCCGCCTTGCGACAGCCCGATGCGTTCGATCATGTCGCCGTAAAGCTCCTTCCACGCCCTTTCGAACAGTCGCTGCTGGGAGAAATTGTCCTTGGCATCGAGGACCAGGATCTTTGAGCGCGGCTTCTTCGTTTTCAGGTAATGCGCGATCAGGCTGGCGCGCTCGTAAGGCGCCGGCGGACAGCGCGAGGGATTGGCGGGGATCGCAATGGCGACAGTGCCGCCGTCCGGCATGGCCTCCAACTGGCGACGCAGCAGCAGCGTCTGCGCGCCAGCCTTCCAGGCATGCGGCATCTTTTCTGATGCCGCGTCGTCGTAGCCAGGCAGAGCCTCGAAATGGAAGTCGATGCCGGGAGAGAGGACGAGACGATCATAGGGCAGCGCAACGCCATCGGCCGTCACGACGCTGCGCAGCTGCGGCTCGATTGTGGTTACGGCCTGGCTGATCACCGTCACACCTTCGGCATCGAGCCTGTCATAGCCAAATTGCTGAGCTTCGATGTCGCGCAGGCCGGCGATCACCTCGTTGCTGAAGGGGCAGGAGGTGAAGACCGCATTGGGTTCGATCAGGATGACTTGCAAGTTTGCCTGCGCGCGCTTCAGCGCGCGGGCGCACGCGGCGCCGCCAAAGCCGCCGCCGACCACGACGACGCGGCCCGCCGATTGCGCGCGCAGGATCGAAGGAACGGCGAATGATGTAGCCGCGGCGGCGATGCCGAGGACGGCATCCCGCCGTGTCACCGACGCATTCATGAGTCTTGTCCGGAAAGGGTGCCGCGGCGAGCGTTACGGCCGCCGCGGCATTTTTCAGGCGAAGGTGATGTTCTGGTCGCGTAGCGGCACCGAGCGGATGCGTTTGCCCGTCGCCGCGAAGTACGCATTGAGCACCGCCGGTGCCGCGACGCCGATGGTCGGCTCGCCGACACCGCCCCAGAACCCGCCGCTCGGCACCATCACCGATTCGACCTTCGGCATCTCGTTGATGCGCATCGAATTGTAGGTGTCGAAGTTGGTCTGCTCGATCTTGCCGTCCTTGACGGTGCAGCCGCCGTAGAACAAGGCACTAAGGCCATAGACGAAGGAGCCCGCGATCTGCCGCTCCACCTGTGCCGGATTGACGACGTAGCCGGGGTCGGTGGAGGCGACGATGCGATGCACCTTGATCTTGTTGCCGTCGGTCACCGAGATTTCGGCGGCGCCGGCGACATAGCTGCCATAGCCCATCACCTGCGCGATGCCGCGATAGATGCCCTGCGGCGCCGGGGTGCTCCAGCCGATCTTCTCGGCCACGGCGTTGAGCACCGCCAGATGCTTGGGATGATTGCCCATCAGCTTGCGGCGGAATTCGAGCGGGTCCTGGCCTGCGGCCTGGGCCAGCTCGTCCATGAAGCATTCCATGTAGATCGCGTTGTGATTGACGTTGACGCCGCGCCAGAAGCCCGGCGGAACGTGCGGGTTGCGCATCGCATGCTCGACCAGGAGGTTTGGCACGGAGTAACCGAACGCGGCTTCGCCGGACTGGGCGACGCCCTGGAACGCGGCCGGATCCATGCCGTTCTGCAACGCTTCGGGGCGGAGCGAGAACAGGATCGATTGCCCGGACAGGCGGTAGTGCAGCGCGACCAGATTGTTGTCCGCATCGAACGCGCCGGTCATCTTGCACTGGGTGATCGGGTGATATCGGCCGTGCGCCATGTCCTCTTCGCGCGACCACAACAGCTTGATCGGCGTGCCCGGCATCTCCTTGGCGATCAAGACGGCTTGGCGGACATAGTCGGTCTGGCCGCGCCGGCCGAAGCCGCCGCCGGGCATCACCTTGTGCACGTCGCACTTCTCCGCCGGCAGGCCCGACGCTTCCAACGTGGCCGCGAAGGCCGCCTCGCCATTCTGCGTGCCGCACCAGACCTCGCATTTGTCCGCCGTGTAGAGCGCCGTGGCGTTCATCGGCTCCATGGTGGCGTGGTTCTGGTAGGGATAGCTGTAGACGGCCTCGATCTTCTTGGCGGCACCGGCAATCGCCGCCTTCGCGTCGCCGTTCTTGTTGCCGACATAGGCCGGCTGCCCGTTGTCGAGACCCTCGGTCAGCCATTTCGCGATCGACTCGCTCGAGACCTTGGCGTTGTCGCCCTCGTCCCAGACGATCGGCAGCGCCTCCAGCGCGGTCTTGGCGTGCCACCAGGTGTCGGCAACGACCGCGACCGCGGTGTCGCCGACCTTGACGACCTTCTTGACGCCCTTCATGCCGGTGATCTTGGCTTCGTTATAGCTCTTCAGCTTGCCGCCGAACACCGGGCAGTCCTTGATCGCGGCGTTCAGCATGCCCGGCAGCTTGACGTCGATGCCGTAGATCATGGTGCCGGTGGTCTTCTCTGCGGTGTCCAGCCGCTTCACGCCCTTGCCGATCAGCTTCCAGTCCTTGGGGTCCTTAAGCTTGACGTCGGCCGGTGGCGTCAACTTGGCCGCGGCCTCGGCCACCTTGCCGTAGGTGGTGGCCTTGCCGGACGGCGTGTGGGTAATGACGCTGTTGGCGGCCGCGCATTCCGATGCCGGCACTTTCCACGCCTCGGCGGCGGCCTGGATCAGCATCACGCGCGCGGTGGCACCGCCCTTGCGGACATAGTCTTGCGAAGAGCGGATGCCGCGGCTGCCGCCGGTCGAGAAATCGCCCCAGACGCGCTTGCGGGCGACGCTCTGGCCCGGTGTCGGATATTCGGTCGAGACCTTCGACCAATCGCATTCGAGTTCCTCGGCGACCAGCTGGGCAAGGCCGGTGAGCGAGCCCTGGCCCATTTCCGAGCGGGCGATGCGGATGACGACGGTGTCGTCGGGTCTGACCACGACCCAGGCGCCGATCTCGGGTGAGCCGTCGGCCGCGCGGACCACGGCGGGGCCGCCGAAGGGGATATCGAGGCCGATTGCGAGACCCGCGCCGACCGCGGCGGTGCCGACGACGAAGGCACGGCGGTTCATCCTGGGAGAGACATGCTTGTTCATGTGGCGGCTCCTTACGCGCTTGCGATCGTGTGGATCGCTTCGCGCACCTGCTGGAAGGTGCCGCAGCGGCAGATATTGGTGATGGCCTCGTCGATGTCGGCGTCGGTCGGCTTCGGCTTCTCGCTCAGCAGCGCCGCCACCGCCATGATCATGCCGCTCTGGCAATAGCCGCATTGCGGCACATCCTGGGCGATCCAGGCTTCCTGCACCTTGTGCAGTGCGTTGCCGGAGGCGAGCCCTTCGATGGTCGTGATCTTCTTGCCTGCGGCCTCGCCAACTGAAACGCCGCAGGAGCGGGTGGCGACGCCGTCGATGTGAACGGTGCAGGCGCCGCATTGTGCAATGCCGCAGCCATATTTCGTACCGGTCAGGCCGGCATTCTCGCGGATCGCCCACAGCAGGGGCGTATCCGGCTCGACGTCGAGCGTGAAGGTTTTTCCGTTGATTGTTAGGTTTGCCATCGCAGTCCCCTGATTGGCCCAATCCATCGACTGGACTCAGCGGCGCAATGTGTCCGGCAAATTGGAAACGTTCAAATCAATAGTCCGAGGGGTGAGCGGCGGGAATTCCTTCCCCGGGCGCCCGCGGCACGGCTTGGGGCGACGTCCACCGGCTTCCGCGCCGCCCCCTTTGGAACCGAGAGCGACAGTTTGTCCCTTTTGCCGGGGTGCAAGTCGACAATGCTCTGCTACAGTGGAATCAGCCAAAAGAGGTTCCATGAACGTACCGCAGCCTTGCAAAGTCCTGATGCTCTATCCGCTGTTCTCGGCAGAGTCCTTCTGGAGCTTTGGCGAATCCTGCAAAGTGTTGGGCGTGAAGCGTCCCGCGGCCCCTTTGGGGCTGATCACCGTTGCCGCGATGCTGCCCGAGAGCTGGACGGTCCGGCTGATCGATTGCAACACGGAATCCTTCAGCGACGAGGATCTTTCCTGGGCCGACGTCGTCTTCACCGGCGGAATGATGCCGCAGCAGGCCGACACGCTGCGCCTGATCGAAATTTGTCGTGCCGCGGGCAAGCCGGTGGTCGTCGGCGGTCCCGATCCCACCTCGAGCCCCCATATCTATGAGAGGGCTGACTTCCAGGTGCTCGGAGAGGCCGAAAGCGTTCTCCACGAATTCGTCGCGGCCTGGGACAGTGGCGCACGCTCCGGCGTCTTCATCGCGCCGAAATTCCAGGCCGACGTCACCAAGACGCCGGTGCCGCGCTTCGACCTGCTCAAGTTCGAGGACTACCTTTATCTCGGTGTGCAGTATTCCCGCGGCTGCCCGTTCACCTGCGAGTTCTGCGACATCATCGAGCTCTATGGCCGGGTGCCGCGAACCAAGACGAACGAGCAGATGTTGGTCGAGCTCGACAGGCTCTACGCCATGGGCTACCGCGGCCATCTCGACTTCGTCGACGACAACTTCATCGGCAACAAGAAGTCGCTCCGGCTGTTCCTGCCCCAGCTGGCCGAATGGCAGCGTGCCCACGGCTACCCCTTCGAATTGTCCACTGAAGCCTCTGTCAATTTGGCCGACGATCCCGAGCTATTGGACCTGATGGGCCAGGCGAATTTCTTCGCCATCTTCGTCGGTATCGAAAGTCCGGATCCCGCGACGCTGGTCGCGATGCGGAAGAAGCAGAACACGCGGCGCAACATCGCCGAGAGCATCCACAAGATCTACGCCGCGGGCATGCTTGTCACCGCGGGTTTCATCGTCGGCTTCGACAATGAGAAGCTCTCGATGGCTGATGCCATGATCGACTTCATCGAAGAGGCGGCGATCCCGGTCAGCATGGTCGGCCTGCTCTATGCCTTGCCGAACACCCAGCTGACGCGCCGCCTGGAGCGCGAAGGCCGGCTGCATCCGGGCCATGACCTGGCGCCGACCATCGGCGCGGATCAGTGCACCGCCGGGATCAACTTCGATCCGGTGCGTCCATTGCGCGACATCCTGACGGACTACAAGCGCGTGCTGGAGCACATCTACAGCCCGGCGGCCTATGCAAGGCGCATCGACCGTCTGATGACGCTGCTCGACCGCTCTCGCCAGCGCCAGGAGCTCGCGGAAGGCGATATCCGCGCCCGGATCGGCGCGATGGAAACGGTGCACAAGGTGGTCACAGCCCTTCCCGAGGCGCGCGGACCGCTGTGGCAGACCTTCATGAACTGCGCCAAGCGCGACACAACATCGGCGCGGATTGCCGTGCAGATGATCGCCGCCTATGCGCATCTCGGGCCGTTCTCGCGCAAGGTCATCGCTGCCATCGATACGCGCCTCGCTGCACTCGACGAGGAGACGGTCATTCCGGTCGCGACCGTCGAGGCGACGGCGGCCCGACATCTGGCCTGACGGTCTACTTCATCGCCAGCCGCAAAAAGCTCATCACGCTGCCGAGTGCCGCGAACCCGGCGCCGAGTGCCAAGGCCACGACCGCGCCGTCGTGACCGGCCAGTGAGAAGCAGGCTGCGGCGAGCGCCGCCCCCGTCGTCTGCCCCGTCAGGCGCGCGGTGGCGACGATGCCCGAGGCGCTGCCGCTGCGATGCGGTGGCGCGCTCGACATCACCGCCTTCATGTTTGGCGCCTGGAAGAAGCCGAATCCCATGCCGCAGATCACCATCCGCCAGATGATGTCGGGGATCGCAGGATTGGCCGGCAGCATCGCGAGCAGCGCCATGCCGAGGCCGAGCAGCACGAGGCCGATGCCGCCGAGCAGTCCGACCGCGTGCCGGTCGGAGAGGCGCCCGGCGATCGGCGCCATGATGCCGACCACCAGCGGCCACGGCGTCATGAAGAAGCCGGTCTCGACCTGCGAACGCCCCAGCACGTCCTCGAAATAGAACGGCAGCGAGACGAAGGCGAGGCCCTGCACCGCAAAGGAACACACCGCCGTCGCCGCCGACAGCGCGAACATCGGCCGGCTGAACAGGTCGATCGGCAGCATCGGCGCCGGATGGTCGGCATGGCGGCGCGTCAGGATGAAGCCGAGCGCGAGAGCCGTGACCAGCTCGATGCCCACGACCACCGGTGAGAGATTATGCGCAGCACTGCCGATGCCCGTGATGAACAGGCCGAGGCAGGCCGACGCGAGGGCCGCGCCGAGAAAGTCAAAGCCGTGATCGGCGCGCGGCGTCTTCGGCAGCATCGCAAATCCGATGCCGAGCGCGACGAGGCCGAACGGGATGTTGACGGCGAACAGCCATGGCCACGGGCCGAGCGCGAGGATGGCGGAGGCGATCGAGGGACCGAAGGTGAAGGCGGTCGCGACCACCAGCGCGTTGTGGCCGAAGCCGCGGCCGAGCATCCTTCCGGGATAGACGAAGCGCACCAGCGCCGTGTTGACGCTCATGATGCCGCTCGCACCCAGCCCTTGCAGCGTGCGCGCAACCAGCAGGCTCTCCAGCGACCAGGCCACCGCGCAGAACAGCGAGGCGATGGTGAACAGGATCAGGCCGCCAAGATAGATGCGCTGGTGCCCGACGATCTCGCCGAGTGCTCCCAGCGGCAGCAGCGTCGCCACCAGCGCGATCTGGTAGACGTTGACCACCCAGACCGATTGCTCTGGGCTGACATGCAGGTCGCCGGCAATGGCGGGCAGCGCGATGTTGGCGATCGCGGTGTCGAGCGAGGCCATCGCCAGCGCGGTGAAGATCGCGGCAATGGCCCAGTGCCGCTGTGCGGCTGGAAGGCCGTCGGAAATGGTGTGGTCGGGCTCGCGCGCGCCGGAAGGTAACGTGATTGTCATTGCGTGGGCGCGTGGCTCCGGAGGCCGGCTACAGGGGACTTGGCATGTACTACGGCGCGGCCGCGTTCCACAGGCATATGCTTGCATGCAGTGTATGCGCGAAGGCTGGGCGATGAACCTGCGCGCCGGCGTATGATCGCGCGAACTGCTGCAATGTCAGGGGAGCGCCATGCACATCGTCGTTTTGCCCGGTGACGGCATCGGGCCTGAGATCACGACCGCGACATCAGGCGTGCTGCGCGCGGCCTCCGAGCGCTTCCAGCTCAATCTGCGGCTGGAGGAGCACGCAGTCGGCCATGCGAGTCTCAAGCAATTCGGTACGACGGTGCGCCCCGAGCTGCTCGACATCGTCCGCGCCGCCGACGGCCTGATCCTCGGGCCGACCGCGACCTTCGATTTCAAGGACGAGGCCCATGGCGAGATCAACCCGTCGCGGCATTTTCGCAAGAACCTCGACCTCTACGCCAATGTCCGGCCGGCACGCACCTATGCGGGGCTGTCCGGCCGGGTCGGCGATTTCGACCTCGTCGTGGTGCGCGAGAACACGGAAGGGTTTTACGCCGACCGCAACATGGAGCAGGGCAATGGCGAGATGCTGGTCACATCGGACGTCGTGATCTCGCTACGCCGGATCACGCGCCTGTGCTGCGAGCGCATCGCGCATGCGGCGTGCCGGCTGGCGATGAAGCGGCGCAAGCATTTGACCATCGTGCATAAGGCCAATGTGCTCAAGCTTGGCGACGGCATGTTCCTCGAGATCTGCCGCGAGACGGCGAAGGCCTATCCCGGTCTTGGGGTCGACGACATCCTCATTGACGCCATGATGGCGCATGTGGTGCGCAACCCCGACCGCTTCGACGTCATCGTCGCCACCAACATGTTTGGCGACATCCTGTCCGATCTCACCGCCGAGCTCTCCGGCAGCCTCGGCCTCGGCGGCTCGCTCAATGTCGGCGACAGCTTCGCCATGGCGCAGGCCGCGCATGGCTCGGCGCCTGACATAGCCGGACAGGACGTTGCCAATCCGGTCTCGCTGATCCTATCCACGGCGCTGCTGCTCGGATGGCACGGCGAGAACAGCGGCGCGGTGCGTTACGAGGAAGCCGCACGTGCGATCGAGGCGGCGGTCGCGAAGGCGATCGGCGAGGGCTGGGCGACACGCGACGTCGGCGGCAAGCTCGGCACGATCGCAGCGGGGGCCACGATCGCGGAGATCCTGCAGGCGGGGTGAGTGGTCACGCGGGGGCTTGCGAGTTTTTTTTGAGGGCCCGAAACAAAAAACGCGAAAACAACCCCATGCACAGTAGAGCGCCCCTTGATCGATATGGGATTTTCGAACCGCGTCACGACGACATTCGCCGCCGCCATGACGTTGACCCGTCGGGCAAAACACTGGCAAAATGCGATCGTGGCGGAGATCGCGGCGTGAATGCATCGGTGGTGGCCGCGGGCAATTTCAGTGAGCTGACCTATGAAGTCTGAGAGGGGTGGCATCAATCTCGCGGCCAAACCAAGCGGAACGGGGTGCGTGGAATGCTCGGCTGCGGGCGGGTGGTGGTTTCACCTTCGCAGATGTGTCGAATGCGGTCACATCGGCTGCTGTGATGCGTCACCAAATCAGCACGCAACGAAACACAGCGCGGCGACAGGTCATCCGATCATCACGAGCTTCGAGCCGGGCGAACGATGGTTTTACGACTATCGCACGGGAGAGGCTTTCGCCGGCCCGAAGCTTCAAGGTCCTCACGCGCATCCGTTGGATCAGCCGGTGCCCGGACCGGACGGCGCGGTGCCTCCAGACTGGCAAACGCTGCTGCATGAGTAAGGCGGTAGGCCGTAGGATGGGTAGAGCACTTGCGAAACCCATCAGGTTTCACGTCGTATGCTGTCGATGGGTTTCGCTGCGCTCTACCCATCCTACGAAGTCCAATCGGTTCTAGAACTGATACCTCCGCAGCCCCCCATCCACCGGGATCACCGTGCCCGTGATGTACCGCGCCACCGGTGACGCCAAGAACACCGCCAACGCCGCTAGGTCCTCCGGCTCGCCCCAATAGCCGACCGGGATCTCTTCCTCCGCGAAGCGCTCGCGATAATCAGGCGCGTAGTTGCGGCGGATCTGTTCGCTCATGATGCGGCCGGGCGGGATGCAGTTGATGGTGATGCCGTGCTCACCGACCTCGCGCGACAGGCCCTTGGCCCAGGCGTGCACGGCGGCTTTGGCGGCGAACGCGGCGTTGAGGCCTTCCGGCTCTGACTTGCCGGTGATGTTGACGATGCGGCCCCATTTGCGCTCGATCATCTGCGGCAGCAGCGCATGCGCGATGCGGCGATAGCTGGTGAAATTCAGTGCGATCGCTTCGTCCCATTGGCTGTCGGGGGCATCGACGGGGAGGGGGCGGCTGCCACCGGCATTGTTGATGAGGATGTCGACATGGCCGAGCTCTTTGAGCGCGAAGGCCGAAATCTTCTCGGCCGCGTCCTTGGCCATCACGTCCTGCTCGAAGGGCGTGATCAGATCGGAGCCGACTTCTTTCACCAGCTCGGCGAGCAGGTCGGTCCGCCGTGCCACGCCGACGACGCGCACGCCTTCGGCAGCCAAGCCCTTGGCGATGGCACGGCCGATGCCGACGCTGGCTCCGGTGACGACGGCGGTTTTCGATGTGAGCCCAAGATCCATGGTGACACGCCCTCTTGTTCGCTTTTCTGCTTGTCGCTGGGCCGTTCGTTTTTCTGTTCGTTTCCTGCCCTGTCCCCGTCAGCCCGATTTGCCCGACCGGGACGAGCAGTGGTAACCAAGAGCCGCGTTGAAGGAAACACGAAAAAGAAAAGGCGCCGAGCGATGGTCTGGGATCCGCAGCAATATCTGAAATTCTCCGGCCACCGGCTCCGGCCCGCCGTCGACCTCTTGATGCGGATTCCGGATTCTGGTCCGCGTGCGGTTGCCGATCTCGGCGCCGGCGCCGGCAACGTCACCAAGCTGATCAAGGAGCGTTGGCCGGACGCGACGGTGACCGGTGTCGAGGGTTCGGCCGAGATGGTCGCCGCCGGCCGCAAGGCGGCGCCGGATGTGGAATGGTCACACGAGGACCTCGGCCATTGGCGTCCGACGAAGCAATATGACGTCGTCTATTCCAATGCCGCGCTGCACTGGCTGCCCAATCATGCGGCCCTGTTTCCGTCGATCATGGAGAAGGTGACGCCCGGCGGAATGCTCGCCGTGCAGATGCCGCGCAACTTTCTGGCGCCCTCGCATGTGCTGATCGGCGAGACCGCGCTGAACGGCCCCTGGCGGTCCAAGGTCGAGCATCTCGTCACGCCGCCGCCGGTCGAAGCGCCAGCCTACTATCACGGTCTTCTTGCTCCGATGTCGGCCAATATCGACATCTGGGAGACCGAATATCTGCAGGTGCTGGAAGGCGAGAATCCCGTGAAGGAATGGACCAAGGGGACCTGGCTGACGCGCTATCTCGACATCTTGCAGGGCGACGAGAAGGCCGCGTTCGAAGCTGCCTATGGGATGCGGGTCGCGAAAGCCTATCCGAAGAACGCCGCGGGACAGACGCTGTTTCCGTTCCGGCGTCTGTTCATGGTTGCCCAGCGCAACGGCTGATCGCACTGCCGCAATGCGACATAAGCGCTCGCTTCCGGAACGGCAGCAGGAGCCGGGTTGCGCAAGATAGCTTGGCTGCGGCAAATTGGGCTTAGGTCTAGTTGTTCGGGTGGCGGATTGCTGTCAGTACTGAAATCGGAAAACAAAAAAGACCCGGTTTTAGAGGTTGTTGGGAGGTTCGTTCATGCGCAAGCTGCTTCTTGCGGTCGCCGCCGCAGCCATTCTTATGGCGCCCGCCGTTGTCGAGGCCCAGAGCCCGATCGTCATCAAATTCAGCCACGTCGTCGCCAATGACACGCCCAAGGGCAAGGGCGCCCTGAAGTTCAAGGAACTTGCGGAGAAATACACCGACGGCAAGGTCAAGGTCGAAATCTACCCGAACTCCACGCTGTACAAGGACAAGGAGGAGATCGAGGCGCTGCAGCTCGGCTCGGTGCACATGCTCGCCCCTTCGACCGCGAAGTTCGCCCCGCTCGGGATCAAGGAGTTCGAGGCGCTCGACCTGCCCTGGCTGTTCAAGGACGACCAGACCTATTCCAACGCGATGAAGGGCACGATCGGCAAGTGGCTGTTCGATAAGCTCGAGACCAAGGGCATCACCGGGCTCGCTTACTGGGACAACGGCTTCCACATGCTCTCCGCCAACCGTGCCCTGATGAAGCCGGCCGATTTCCAGGGTCTCAAATTCCGCATCTCCGGATCGAAGGTCGCCGACCAATATCTCCGGATCATGGGCTCGATCCCGCAGATCATGGCGTTTTCCGAAGTCTACCAGGCTTTGCAGACGGGCGTGGTCGACGGCTGCGAGAACACCGCGTCCAACTACCTGACGCAGAAATTCTACGAGGTGCAGAAGGACATCACCGTGTCCTATCACGCGCACCTGCAATATGCCGTCATCGTCAATTCGAAATTCTGGTCCGGCCTGCCGCCCGATATCCGCGCCCAGCTCGAGAAGGCGATGAACGAGGCGACCGACTACACCAACCAGATCGCGCACCAGGAAAACGAGGATGCGCTGGCCGAGATCAAGAAGACGGGCAAGACCACGCTGCATTATCTGACTGACGCCGATCGCAAGGCGTGGCAGGAAGCGATGCAGCCGACCTACAAATGGGCAAAGGGGCGGGTTGGGCAGGAGGTGCTCGATCTCGTCGCCAAGGAACTCGACGTCAAGATGAACTGACGCCGGCGCGCTTTGAGAACAACCATGAACGGTCGGGGGTGATCGCACTCCCGGCCGTTGCTCTTGAATGATGGGCCAAGCTGAGGGGACCAAGTTGCTGCGTGCATTGAATCGTGTGCTCGATCATCTCGAGGAATGGCTGATCGCGACGATGATCGCGGCCGCGACATCGCTCATCTTCGTTGCCGTGCTGCACCGATATGGCGCCGGGCTGTCGATCGACATCGCCAAATGGGCGGAGGCGCGCAACCTGACCTTGCTGGCGGTCCCCGCGCGAGCCGCGTTCGTCTGGCTTGCCGCTCTCGACCTGTCCTGGGCGCAGGAACTCTGCATCTACATGTTCATCTGGATGGCGAAGTTCGGTGCGGCCTACGGCGTGCGCACCGGCATCCATGTCGGCGTCGACGTCCTGGTCAATGTCCTTCCCGGCGGATCGCGCCGCCGCGTCATCACGTTCGGCCTGATGTGCGGCGCCCTTTTCACGGCGATCGTGTGCTATTTCGGGGCCGCGTTCGTCAGCCAGATGTGGCAGACCGGCCAGCAATCCAACGATTTGGAAGCGCCGATGTGGCTGGTGTATCTCACCATCCCGCTCGGCTCCGGGCTGATGTGCTTCCGCTTCCTGCAGGTCGCCTGGTCGTTCTATCGCACCGGCGAGTTGCCGCATCACGACATGGCCGGCGTCGAGGGCGTCGAAATAGACCCGGTCCATCCGGCCCCGGTCACGCGCAGTCAGGTCGTCCGCGACGAACGCAGCCCGCTCGGCTGGGTCCTGATGTTGTTGCCGGTCCTGATCGTCGCCGTGTGCTTCGCCCATTCGGCGCACGTGATCACGCTGCCGCAAGGCCTGCGTGTCGCCGTCGTCTTCGGCCTTCTGCTGTCGTTGATGCTCACGGGCATGCCGATCTCGATCGCGCTCGGTCTGACCGTGCTCAGCTTCATGTTCACGTTGACCGACGTGCGGACGGAATCGGTGGCGCTGAAGCTGTTCACCGGCATCGAGAGCTTCGAGATCATGGCGATCCCGTTCTTCATCCTTGCCGGCAACTTCCTGACCCATGGCGGCGTGGCGCGCCGGATGATCACATTCGCGACTTCGCTGGTCGGTCATTGGTACGGCGGCCTTGCGCTCTCGGGCGTGGTCGCCTGTGCGCTGTTCGCCGCGATTTCCGGCTCGTCGCCGGCCACCGTGGTGGCGATCGGATCGGTGATCCTGCCCGCGATGGTCGCGCAGGGATTTCCGAAGAGGTTCGGGGCGGGCGTGATCACGACCTCCGGCTCGCTGGGAATTCTCATTCCACCGTCGATTCCGATGGTTCTTTTTGCCGTCTCCACCAACACCTCCGTCGGCAAGCTGTTCATCGCCGGCATCGTGCCGGGACTCGTGCTCGCCATGCTGCTCGGCGCCACGACGTTCTATCGGGCCTGGCGTAACGACTATCCGAGGATGCCGAAAGCAACCCTCTACGAGCGCTTCGATGCGTTCCGCAAGTCGATCTGGGGTATCCTGCTGATCGTGATCGTGATCGGCGGCATCTACAGCGGCCTGTTCACCCCGACCGAAGCTGCCGCCGTCAGCGCGGTGTACGCCTTCATCGTCGCCGTGTTCATCTACAAGGATCTGAAGCTGCGAGACGTGCCGCGGGTGCTGCTGTCGTCGGCAAATCTTTCGGCGATGCTGCTCTACATCATCACCAACGCCGTCCTGTTCTCGTTCCTGATGACTTACGAGAACGTGCCGCAAGCGCTCGCGCAGTGGATGATCGACCAGGGCCTCGGCTGGATCGGCTTCCTCCTCGTCGTCAATCTCCTGCTGCTGTTGGCCGGCAACGTGATGGAGCCGTCCTCGATCATCCTGATCATGGCGCCGATCCTGTTTCCGGTTGCGATCAAGCTCGGCATCGATCCGATCCATTTCGGCATCCTGATGACGGTGAACATGGAGGTCGGGCTGTGCCATCCGCCGGTCGGCCTCAATCTCTACGTCGCCTCGGGCATCGCCAAGATGGGTATCACCGAGCTCACGGTCGCGGTGTGGCCGTGGCTGCTGACGATGCTGGGATTCCTGGTGCTCGTGACCTACTGGCCAGGTCTGTCGCTGTGGCTGCCAAGATTGCTGGGCATGTAGCCCGCGAACACGCTGCATCTCTCCACCTGTGGGCGCGGGGAAACGCATCACTCCGTCCCCACCATGGCAATCGACCGCGAGATGCGGTTAGATGCCGCACGCAGGCGGGGAGGAGATCAAGATGACGGACACGTCCAGCAACGAGCCGAAGGGCGCAACACCGTCCGTTATCGCGCAGCAAACGGCGATGCTGAATGCGTTGCCGTTCTCCGACACGCGGGATTTCGACGATTCCGCGCGCGGCTTCCTCGGCACCATCGAAAACGCGGAGATCACCAATCCGCAAGGGCGGACGGTCTGGAGCCTCGAGCCTTACGGCTTTCTCGCCGCCGAGCAGGCGCCGGCCACGGTCAATCCGAGCCTGTGGCGGCAGTCGCGGCTCAACATGCAGCACGGCCTGTTCGAGGTCGTGCCCGGAATCTACCAGGTGCGCGGGCTCGACATCGCCAACATGACGCTGATCGAAGGCGACAGCGGCGTCATCATCGTCGACACCCTGACCTCGATCGAGGGCGCGCGCGCCGCGCTCGAACTCTACTACAAGCACCGCGGCCAGCGACCGGTCGCGGCCGTGATCTTCACGCACACCCACACCGACCATTGGGGCGGCGCGCGTGGCGTGCTGGAGGAGGATGCACGCGCGAGCGGCCGCGTGCCGGTCATCGCGCCAAACTTGTTCATGGAGCATGCCGTCTCCGAGAACATCATCGCGGGACCTGCGATGCTGCGGCGGGCGCAGTACCAGTTCGGGCCTCTCCTCGCCAAGGGAGCACGTGGGCAGGTCGATTGCGGCCTCGGCAAGTCGATGGCAGCAGGTTCGGTGGCGCTGCTGCGGCCGACCGATTTGATCATGGCGACCGGCGACCGGCGCGTGATCGACGGCGTCGAATTCGAATTCCAGATGGCGCCGAACAGCGAAGCGCCGGCGGAAATGCATTTCTTCATCCCGCGCTACAAGCTGTTGAACCTCGCCGAGAACTGCACCCACAACTTCCATAATCTGCTGCCGTTCCGCGGCGCCGACGTGCGCGACGCGCTGGCCTGGTCGAAATATCTGGGCGAGGCCTTGCAGCTCTGGGATGGCAAGGCGGAGGCGATGTGCGGCCAGCATCACTGGCCGGTGTGGGGACGCGAACGCATCGGCACGATGATCCGGCAGCAGCGCGACCTCTATAAGTTCGCGCATGACCAAACCATCCGCCTGATGAACCACGGTCTCACCGCGGCCGAGATCGCCGAGACTATCCAGCTGCCCGAGAGCCTGGAGGGCGCCTGGCACGGCCGCGGCTATTACGGCCACATTCGGCACAATGTGAAGGCGATCTATCAAAAGTACCTGGGCTGGTACGACGCCAATCCGGTCAATCTCGATCCGCTGCCGCCGGTTGAGTCGGGCAAGAAATATGTGGAGTACATGGGCGGCGCCGACGCCATCCTCGCGCGGGCGCGTGCCGATTTCGATAAGGGCGAATTCCGTTTCGTGGCGCAGGCGCTCGGCCATCTCGTCTTTGCCGAGCCGGACAATCAGGCTGCGCGTGCGTTGCTGGCGGATACGCTGGAGCAGCTCGGCTACGCCGCCGAAAGCGCTACCTGGCGCAATGCCTATCTGTTCGGCGCGCAGGAATTGCGCCAGGGCATGCCGAAAGTGCCGGCGCGGCCGCCGATGCCGCGCGAGACGCTGGCGGCGCTGCGCACCTCACAGCTCTGGGACGTGCTCGGCAGCCGCCTCAACGGACCGAAGGCGGAAGGAAAGCACATCGTGCTGAACTGGAGCTTTTCCGACACCGGCGAGACCTTTGTGCTCAATCTGGAGAACTGCGCGCTGACTTACACAGAGGGCATGCAGGCGGAAAGCGCCGATGCCAGCTTCACGCTGGCGCGGTCGACGCTCGACGAGGTGATCGCGAAACTGACCAGCTTCCCGGAGGCCGTGGCCGGCGGCAAGGTCAAGTTCGCCGGCAACCCGATGCGCCTCGCCGAGCTGATGGGCCTGATGGACGAATTCCCGCGCATGTTCGAGATCGTCGAGCCGAAGCGGGCGGTGGTGAGGTAGCGCTAAGCCTTCTTCCGTCATCGCGAGCGCAGCGAAGCAATCCAGAATCTCTCGGCGGGGACGGTCTGGATTGCTTCGCTGCGCTCGCAATGACAGTTGATAGAGAGGAGCGCGCCCCACAAATGTCGATGGCCGGGACATGCCCCGGCCATGACGGTCGCGACGGGATGGGCGCGTGCTCCTGCTACTCCGCGCTGCTCACCAGCTTGATCCGCGGCGCCTGTTCCTCGCCAAGGCTGCGATAGGCCGCGAGATAATCCAGCGCCATGCGCCGCGCCGTGAAGCGCGTCTCGAACTGCTTGCGGATAACGGAGCGGTCGAGTTGCTGCAGGCGGCCGACGACGCCGGCGGCGCTGAGGACGTCCTCGACGACGAAGCCGGTGAGTCCCTCGTCAATGATCTCCGGCACCGAGCCGCGGTTGAAGGCGATGACCGGCGTTCCGCAGGCCATCGCTTCGATCATCACTAGGCCAAACGGCTCCGGCCAGTCGATCGGCAGCAAAAGGCCCAGCGCGCCGCTCAAGAACTCCGACTTCTCGTGATCGCTGATCTCGCCGATGAATTCCACCAGCGGATTGTTCTCGATCATCGGCCGGATCAGCTCGTCATAGTAATCCTGGTCGGCACGATCGACCTTGGCTGCGATCTTGAGCGGAATGCCGCAATGCGTCGCGATCTTGATGGCGCGATCGACGCCCTTTTCCGGCGCGATACGGCCGAGCACGGCGAGGTATTCCTGCTTCGCCTGCTTCGGCGTCAGCAGATTCTCGGGCAGGCCGTGGTGGATCGTCCTCACCCAGTTCGCCTGCGGCACCGGCCGGCGTTGCGCGTTCGAAATCGAGACGACGGGGACCTTCGAGAAGGTATTGAAAACCGGTTGATGCTCCGGCAGATCGAGCCGGCCGTGCAGCGTGGTCAGGAACGGCGTCGGCTGCCGGTAGAACAGCGACCACGGATAATAATCGAGATGGAAATGGAGGAAGTCAAACTCCTCGTCGTCACATTTCTGCCGCACCCGCTCGAGCATCACCATGTGCAGAGCATTGGGATCGCGCACGGAACCGTCGAGGCGGAGCGCCCGCGGCCATAACGCGTCCAGCTTCGCCGAGGTTTGCGAATCGCCGCTGGCGAACAGCGTCACGTCGTGGCCAAGAGCCACCAGCTCTTCCGTCAACCAGTGCACCACCCGCTCGGTGCCGCCATAAAGCTTGGGTGGAACTGCCTCCGTCAACGGAGCAACCTGCGCGATGCGCATCTCACCATCTCCTCTGTGCGATCATGATTGTAGAAAGCCCCCGCCTGTTCAGCACCGGCATGCCAATCAAGGGAACGTTCCCGCACTTGCGAAGTTCCTCCTTCCGAACGTTACTTATTCGACACGTCGGATGCTCGTCGCGATGCTGCCATCACATCATCGCAGAACGCCCGCATCCGCATGTCGTGATCAGTGTGCCCGGGAACCGAGGCGAAGTGGTCGATGTTCAGTCGACTAACAGAAAAATTGAAAACATCACGACGGGGTCGATAATCACATGGATCATCTTTCTGGGTATGCGCACCGGCCGTTTGCCTTTGTTTTGCGCTATCTTCGGCGTCGGCTCGCGTCGCATCTCGTGATCCTGACCGCAGTCGTCGCGGCCGTTGCCTGCTCCGTAGGCACGCAGTATGGCGTCAAATCCCTCGTCGACAGTCTGTCGGCCGGCGCTGCGCATGGTGGGAGCGTATGGCTGGCATTCATTTTCCTCATGACGCTGATCGCCGCCGACAATTTCCTTTGGCGGATCGCGAGCTGGACGGCCAGCTTCACCTTCGTGCGTGTCACGGGTGATCTGCGCCGTGACATCTTTCGTCATCTGACCGGCCACGCGCCGAGCTACTTCTCCGACCGCATGCCCGGCATGCTGACCAGCCGCATCACGGCGACCTCGAATGCGGTGTTCACGGTCGAGAACATGTTCGTCTGGAATGTGCTGCCGCCGTGCATCGCAACGGTTGCGGCCATCGCGCTGATTGGAACCGTCAGTCCCTACATGGCGCTCGGCCTGATCGTGATCGCCGGCGGCATGGTGCTTGCGATGTTCCGCCTCGCCGCCGCAGGAAAACCGCTGCATGACGACTTCGCCGACAAGGCCGCCGTCGTCGACGGCGAGATGATCGACGTCATCAGCAACATGCCGCTGGTGCGCGCCTTCTGCGGCATCGGGCACGAGCATGAGCGGTTCGACGCGACTGTGAACCGGGAGCTCGCCGCACGCGGCCGCAGCCTGCGCTATCTGGAGAAGCTGCGGCTTATCCATGCCGGCGTCACTGTCGTGCTCACGATCGCCCTGATGGCTTGGGCGATCATGCTCTGGCAGGACGGCCGGGCGACCACCGGCGACGTGGTGCTGGTCTGCACCCTCGGTCTCTCCATTCTGAACGCGACGCGCGATCTCGCGGTGGCGCTGGTCGACGTCACCCAGCACGTTGCCCGTCTGACAGAGGCGATTGCCACGCTGCTTGTGCCGCATGAATTGCGCGACCACCCCGAGGCCGAGCCGCTGGTGAAGAGCGGCGCCGCGATCGCGTTCAACAATGTCACCTTCGGCTATCCCGGGGCTGAGAAGATCTTCGAGCGCTTCAGCCTGCGCCTGCAACCCGGCCAGCGCGTCGGCCTGGTGGGCCAGTCCGGCGGCGGCAAGTCGACGTTGTTCACGCTGCTGCAGCGCTTCTACGATACCGACGAGGGCAGCATCACCATCGACGGCCAGGACATTTCCAAGGTGACGCAGCTGAGCCTGCGCGAGGCGATCTCGGTCGTGCCGCAGGACATCTCGTTGTTCCACCGCTCGATTCGCGAGAACATCCGCTATGGTCGCCCGAACGCGACCGACGACGAGGTGCTGCGGGCGGCGATTGCGGCGCGCTGCGACTTCATCGACAGCTTGCCGGAAGGTTTGGACACCATGGTCGGCGACCGCGGCGTCAAGATGTCCGGCGGTCAGCGCCAGCGCATCGCAATTGCGCGCGCCTTCCTGAAGGACGCGCCGATCCTGCTGCTGGACGAGGCGACCGCCGCGCTCGACAGCGAATCCGAGGAGGCGATCCGCGAGGCGTTGTCGCGGCTGATGCGCGGCCGCACGGTCATCGCGATCGCGCATCGTCTCGCTACCCTGCGCAATTTCGATCGCGTGGTCGTGTTGAGGGGTGGTAAGATCATCGAGGACGGGTCGCCCGAGCGTCTGATGCAGGGCCACGGGCCCTATCGTGAGCTGGTCACGCAGGAAATGAGCCGGCTCGCCCAGGCCGCCGCGTAAACCAACAGTCGCGTTCGAGTCGGTTGCGTGTCGAAACAAGCGCAGGGGAGCTGCTGATGTCGGCTGAAGCCGTTACCCAATTCGTCTCCGTGACGCGGACCGTGGACCAGGTCGCGGAGCAGCCTTTCTACATTCCGATGACGGGACCGTCGGCGCGGCCGCGGCGTTCGCTCAAGCACGACGACACCTTTATCGTGCTCGACAGCCATGGCGACATCGGCGCTTCGGCCGGCGGGCCCGATGGGCTGTTTCATCACGACACGCGCTACCTCGCGAGGCTCGAGCTCGTGCTCGACGATCTCCAGCCGTTGCTGCTGGGCTCGAACCTGCGCGACGACAATTCAGCCCTGACCATCGATCTCACCAATCCGGACATCTACCGGCAGGGCAGCCTCGTGCTGCAAAAGGATCTGTTGCACATCGTGCGCACGATCTTCCTGTGGCGCGGCACCGCCTATCAGCGCATCGGCGTGCAGAACCACGGCGACCGCCCGGCCGGCTTCGCGCTGACGCTGCTGTTCGACAACGATTTCGCCGATCTGTTCGAAGTCCGCGGCGAGCGGCGCCCGCGCCGCGGCATCGGCTCGAGCCGGCTGTTGGGACCAACCGACGTGCTGTTCGACTACCGCGGTCTCGATGACGCCGAGCGCACCACGGGCCTGCATTTCGACCCGCGCCCGACGAAGCTGTCGGTGAATGCCGCGACCTGGCAGCTCGAACTCGACCCGCATGAGTCGAAATCCCTGTTCGTGGCCGTGTCCTGCAATCGGCCGATCGCGGAGAAGCCGGCGCGCTTTTTCCAGAGTTTGCTCGCCCATCGCCGCGAGATGCGGCAATCGACGATGGGCGCCACCAGCATCGAGACCTCCAACAACATCTTCAATGAGGTGCTGTGCCAGGCCATGGCCGACCTCAACATGTTGATGACGGAGACGCCGCAGGGCCGCTATCCCTATGCGGGGATTCCCTGGTACTCGACGACATTCGGCCGCGACGGGGTGATCACGGCGCTGCAGATGCTGTGGGTCGATCCGCGAATCGCCAAGGGCGTGCTGCGGCGGCTCGCCCATTTCCAGGCCAAGGCGGTCGATCCGCTCGCCGATGCCGCGCCGGGCAAGATCCTGCACGAGATGCGCGGCGGCGAGATGGCGGCGCTGCGCGAGGTACCGTTCGCGCAATATTACGGCAGCGTCGATTCCACGGCCTTGTTCGTCCTGCTGGCGGGAAGCTATTTCGAGCGCACCGGCGACGAGACGACGTTGACCGAGCTGTGGCCGGCCATCGAGGCGGGGTTGGCCTGGATCGACGGCCCCGGTGACCCCGACAAGGACGGCTTCGTCGAATATCAGCGCGCTACGGAAAAGGGCCTCGCCAACCAGGGCTGGAAGGATTCCTACGACGCGATCTTCCATGCCGATGGCCAGCTTGCGGAAGGCAATCTCGCGCTGGCCGAGGTGCAAGGTTACGTCTTTGCCGCCAAGCGGCTCGCCGCGCGCTGCGCGCTCCGGCTCGGCAAGCCCGATCTCGCCAGGAAGCTCGAGGCCGAGGCCAAGACGCTGGCCGAGCGTTTCGAGGCCGCGTTCTGGTGCGAGGAGCTCGGCACCTATGCGCTTGCACTCGACGGCAAGAAGCGGCCCTGCAAGGTGCGGACCTCCAACGCCGGCCAGGTCCTGTTCAGCGGCATGATCCGCGAGGACCGCGCGCGCCTCGTCGCCGCCGATTTGATGCGGCCGCATTTCTTCTCGGGCTGGGGCATCCGCACCGTCGCTGTCGGCGAGGTGCGTTACAACCCGATGTCCTATCATGATGGGTCGATCTGGCCGCACGACAATGCGCTGATCGCGCTCGGGCTCGCGCGCTACGGGCTCAAGCATTCGGTCGCGCATGTCTTCAAGGGACTGTTCGACGCCGCGACCTACATGGACCTGCGCCGGTTGCCCGAATTGTTCTGCGGCTTCCGGCGCGAAAAGCGGCGCGGCCCGACGCTCTATCCGGTCGCCTGCGCGCCGCAGGCCTGGGCTAGCGCCACGGCGTTCACGCTATTGGAGGCGGCGCTGGGCATCGAGTTCGACGTGGACCGCGGCGAGATCCGGCTGCGCAATCCGCATCTGCCGGCGTTTCTGCATGAGGTGATCTTGCGCGATCTGCGTCTTGGCGAGTCCAGCGTGGACCTGCGCGTCAGCCGCCATGGCGACGACGTGGCGCTGGAGGTGTTGCGCACGCGTGGCCAGATTCAGGTCTCGATCGTGCTGGCGCGCTAGCGGCGCGCCGGAAGGAGGGTGCATGCGTACCGCCGGATGGTTGGCCTTGGGCGTCGTGATCGTCGGCGGAATGACGCTCGCCGTGTCACGTGCCGCGGAGGAGTCGCCCGCACCCGCGACTGAAGCGAATGCACCGCCGACGGCGCAGCCGCCGGCGTCATCGGTCCCCGTCACGCCAAAGAATGCCGCGCCACCGCCGTCGGTCACGATCATCGGCGCGAGCGATGCGCACGGTGTGCTTGGCCGTGACGTGCTCAGCGCGGCGAACGAGGACATGGGCCGCATCGTCGACGTCATCGTCGATCGGAGCGGGCACGTGCGCGCTGCCGTGATCGATTTCGGCGGCTTCCTCGGCGTCGGCAGCCGCAAGATCGTGGTGGACTGGAACGCGATGCGGTTCGGCAAGATCGTCAACAAGAAGGACAGCATCACGCTGGAATTGACCAAGGCACAGGTCGCAGCCGCGCCAGAATACAAGGAGGACACGCCGATGGTGGTGCTCGGCGCGTCCGGCAGCCTGCAGCCGCTGCAAGCTGTTCAGTGAGGCGCGGGGAGGGATGGCCGCCGGTGCTGTTGTCGAGGAAGCCGAATCATGCGGATCGCGAGGGCCGCGTTGAGCAGGATAACGTCTCGGCGCCGTCGCCGGCCGGCATTCCGGCGCCGTCGCGCCAGAGCCTGCGCGGCCTCGACTGGTTCATCTTCTTCCTCGCCGACGTGCAGACCGGATTCGGGCCGTTCATCGCGGTCTATCTGACGACTCAGAAATGGACCCAGATCGAGATCGGCCTCGTGCTGTCGATCGGGGGCATCGTTGCCCTGATCGGCCAGATGCCAGGCGGCGCCATCATCGATGCCGCGAAATCCGAGCGGCTGGTCGCCGGCCTCGCGATCGCCACGATCGGCTGCTGCGCGCTCGCCTATGCGGCGATGCCGATCTTCCCCGTGGTGGTGGCTGCGGCCACCTTGCATGCGGCAGCGAGCTGCGTGCTCGGACCGGCGATCGCGGCGATCAGCCTCGGTCTGGTCGGCCCGCTCGCGATCGGCGAGCGTCTCGGCCGCAATGCGCGATTTGCTTCGCTTGGTAACGGCGTTGCGGCCGCGGTGATGGGAACGGCCGGCTATCTGCTGTCGAGCCGCTCGGTATTCCTGGTGACCTTCCTGCTTGCAATCCCCACTTTGATCGCGCTCTCTCGCATCCGCGAGCACGAGGTCGACATCGCGCGCTGTCACGGCGAGATGCCGCGCGAGGCGGAGGATCGCGGCGACACCAATATCTGGCATCTGATCCGGCAGCGGCCGCTCATTGTCTTCGCGGTCAGCGTGCTCTTGTTACAGCTCGCGAACGCCTCGATGATGCCGCTGATGGCAAGCGCGGTGACGGCGCGATCGAGCGAGTGGGCGACGGTGCTCGTAGCCTTTTGCATCGTCGTGCCGCAAGCGATCGTGGCGCTGCTGTCGCCGAGCGTCGGGCGCAAGGCGCAAGCATGGGGTCGCAGGCCGCTACTGCTGATCGGATTCGCGGCGCTGACGATTCGCGGTCTACTGTTCGCGACCGTGCGCGATCCGTATCTGCTGGTGCTCGTGCAGGTGTTCGACGGCCTCACTGCGGCGGTGTTCGCGGTGATGATCCCGCTGATCGTGGCCGACGTCGCCTTCGGCAGCGGCCATTTCAACCTTGCGCAGGGCATCGTCGGCACGGCCATGGGCATCGGCGCGTCGCTGAGCACCGCGCTCGGCGGCTATGTCAGCGATAAATTCGGCAATGCCATGGCGTTCACCGGACTGTCCGGCGTCGCGGCGACGGGACTTCTGCTCATTCTGCTTGTGATGCCGGAGACGCGGCGCAAGGGCATGATCGCAGCAAAAGAAATGGCCGGCTGAATCAATCAGCCGGCCATGAGGGGATGGGAGAGGGTAGATCAGGCGTCGAGATTGTGCAGGCGTGCGCGGTTGCGCAACACGATCTGGCGGGCGCCGGAGAAGCCGAGAATGCCCTGGGCGTGAAGCTGTGACAGCGCGCGCGAGACGGTCTCGAGCGTGAGACCGAGATAGTCGCCGATGTCGCGGCGGCACATCGGCAGCGCCATCATGCCGGCAACTGCGAGGCGGCGGTCCATTTCGAGCAGGAAGGTTGCGACGCGCTCCATCGCGGTCTTGCGGCCCAGCAGCAGCATGTGGTCTTCGGCATGGCGAAGCTCACCAGCGGTCATGGCCCAGAGCTTGCGGGCGACCTGGACGTCGGTGGCTGCGGCCTTCTCGAGGCTCGCGCGCTTCACGAGGCGCACCGTGGTGTCGATGATGGCTTCAGCAGCCAGGCGATGGGTGGTGCCGGATTCGAGGCCGAACACGTCGCCGGGAAGGTGGAAGGAGCCGATCTGGCGACGGCCGTCGGAGAGAAGCTTGTAGCTGCGCACGGCGCCGGTGACGACCTGATAGACGTACTCGGCCGGCTCGTCCTCGCCATAGATCTCCTCTTCCTTGCGGTAGGAGAACTCGGTGGCAACGAGGCCGACATGGCCAGCGATCGCACCGAACTGGTCGGAGACGGGATGGCCCGGGGCGATCTTGCTGCCGTTGATCTGGGTCTTGATCGCCTGGGTGTTGATCGTCTGGGTCAGCATCTGCGCCATCTCCGTTGTGATGACGCTTTGGTACCCGGTATCGGGTGCCTCGAAAATTTCGCGAGATATCTTAAGGGGGGTGCCTTACGTAGAATCCCGTAGGTCAGCGTGGACCCGGTTCTGGATGGCGTGGCGAATGCGTTTGATCAGGTTTTCGTCCAGAAGCGGCTTCAGAATCACTTCATTCACGCCTGCGGCCGCCGCCCGGGCCGTGATATTCGAGTCGGGATAGCCGGTGATCAGGATCACCGGGGTGTCGCCCTCGGACTGGCGCAGTCGCCCGGCCAGCTCGATGCCGTTGATGTCGGGCATCTTGTAGTCGATCAGGTAACAGTCTGCACCGGACGGACTCGCCGCATTGAGCAGCGCCGTGGCGTTCCTGAAGGTCCGCACGGCAAAACCGTCGGTTTCCAACAGGAAGCGCAGGGAGCCCAGCACGGCGTTGTCGTCGTCCACCACATAGACGGTTAATTTCGCGGGTGACGACATCGGGAGCCGCTCAGGATGGGAGCTGATCGCAATCATTCCGATCTGGTAGCACAGGGCGGGCGGACGGTTTTGACTTGCCTCAATCCTGGTGACTTCAATCGTTGAGCATTCCGGCCCGCATTGCCAGCCGCACCAGTTCCGACAGGCTGTTGGCCTGCATCTTGGTCATCACATTGGCCCGGTAGACCTCGATGGTGCGTGGGCTGATGTCGTACTCGCGGGCGATCAGCTTGTTGGAGAGGCCCGCGATCAGCCCCTCCATGACCTGGCGTTCCCTGGGGCTCAGGGAAGCGACGCGAGCGGCGACATCCTGGGCGATGGCGTCGTTCTTGGCCGCCGGCTCGCCCTCGCGGATCGCTGATTCGATCATGGCGACGAGGCGGTCATCTTCGAACGGCTTTTCCAGGAAATCCATGGCACCGAGCTTCATCGCCTCGACCGCGAGCGGCACGTCGCCATGGCCGGTCATGATCAGGATTGGAAACCGGCTGCGCTGCGCCTTGAGGCGCTTGAGAAGCTCGATCCCGTCGATGCCGGGCATGCGCACGTCGGAGACGACGCAACCGAAGGCGAGGCCGGGCAGGGCGTCGAGAAAACCCTGCGCGTTGTCGAACAGTGTGACGCCGAAGCCAACCGAATCCAGCAGGAAATTCAGCGAATCCCGCATCGCCTCGTCGTCGTCAATGACGTAGATGATTCCCTTGGTCGTCATGGATCAGTTCTCGTCGGCTGCCGGCAACGTGAAGCGGAATGTCGCTCCACCCGATGCGTTGCTCTCGGCCCACATCCGGCCGCCGTGAGCCTCGATGATCGAGCGGCTGATGGATAGTCCCACGCCCATGCCGGTGTCCTTGGTGGTGAAAAAAGTCTGAAACAGGTTCGGCATGACGTCGTCCTGGAAGCCGGAGCCGGAATCGGAGACCTCGATCTCGATCATGTCGTCGGCGACGCGGGTGTTGGTGACGACGAGCTCGCGCCGAGGCGACTGCGCCATCGCTTCCAGCGCGTTGCGGAAGAGGTTGACCAGCACCTGCTGGATTTGCACCCGGTCGGCGAGCACGAGATCGGCATTGGGATTGAGGCTGAAGCGAAGCTGCACGTCCTGCTCGCGCGCGCCTGCCAGCCCGAGGGCGCCGGCCTCCTCGATCAGCTTGGACAGGCTCTCGATCCTTTTCTCCGATTCGCCGCGGGAGACGAAGTCGCGCAAGCGGCGGATGATCTGGCCGGCGCGCAGCGCCTGCTCGGCGGCCCGGTCCAGCGCGCTCTCGATCTTCGGCGTATTCGGATCCTGGCTTCCGGCGAGCAGCCGCCGCGACCCCTTCATGTAGTTGCTGATCGCTGCCAGCGGCTGGTTGAGCTCGTGAGCGAGCGCGGACGCCATTTCGCCCATCGCGCTTAGCCGCGAGACGTGGACAAGTTCGGACTGCAGTTCCTGGAGCCGCGCCTGGGTTTTCTGATGCTCGGTCAGATCGCGGACGAAACCGGTAAAATAGGGCTCGCCGCCCGACTGCATCTCGCCGATCGACAGGTGCATCGGAAAGGTCGTGCCGTCGCGGCGCTTGCCGGTCACGATCCGGCCGATGCCGATGATGTGCGGGTCGCCGGTGGTGCGATAGCGCGCGATGTAGCCGTCGTGACGTGAGCTGTCGGGCTCCGGCATCAGGATGCGGACGTTCTGGCCGATCGCCTCCGACTCGACCCAGCCGAACAGGCGCTCGGCCGCCGTGCTGAAGAACTGGATGATGCCGTGGCCGTCGATGACGATCATGGCGTCGGGAATCGTCTGGAGGATCGAGCGGAGGTGACTCTCGCGGGTGCGCAGGGTCTCCTCGACCTGCTTTTCCTCATCGACGTCAAGAAAGATGCCGCTGAGATGTCGGGCGGCGCCGGCGTCGTCCCGAATTAGCCCCGCGCGGGCGCGGATCCACTGCGCTCTGCCCGACGCCCCCGTGACCCTGAACGACACGTCGAAGCTGCCGCCCCGTTCGGAGACGCGCCGGATCGCAATCTCGATCCGCTCGCGGTCGTTCGGCTCCAGCCGGGACAGGAACAGCGCATAACTCACCGATTGGTCAGAATCGACTCCGAACAGGGTTCTGGCCGTCTCCGACCACTCCAATTCCAGCGTCTTGAGATCGAGATCCCAAGTCCCGACGCCAAATCCCTCGATTCGAACGCGGAAATGTTCGCCCCGGCCGTCATCTTGCGGATGAATCACACGGGTCGGCGCCACACGATCACTCCCATTCTGATGCGGGGAACCGCACAGCGTTGCCGTCGGCAATGTACCCAAGGAGGGGCCAGAGGCAAGTTCCGATGTCTTATACCATTGGCAGATTTCGGGCGCGCGCGGTGATCCAAGGTTTTGATCTATCTCATCCTGCCAGCCGGCGGCCGGCTTACGATCGGATCAAAGCTCATTGCCCCGGAGACTCCGATGACATACGCGACCGTGATGGTCAGCCTGGCGCTCGATCAGCCCAACGAGGCGCGGCTTCAGGTCGCGGGCGAGCTTGCCGAACGATTTGAGGCGTCGATCATCGGCCTTGCTGCGGCGCAGTTCGCCCCGCCGATCTACTTCAGCGATGGCGCCGCAGCGCAGGGACTGATCGATGAGGGAGAAGCCTCGGTCAAGCGACGCCTGGGCGAGCTCGAGGCGCAATTCCGCGCCGCGATCAGGAATCGCGGCGGACATGTAGAATGGCGCAGCGCCATGGATTTCCCGGCGCGCTTTACGTTCACCCAGGCGCGTTGCGCCGACATCATCGTCACCGGCGGGCAGAGCCCGGCCTTCTCCGACGCCTTCGCGCTCGCGAGCCCAAAGGATCTGGTGATGCAAGCCGGCCGGCCGATCCTGGTCGTGCCTGACGGTATCAACTGGCTCGACCTGCGCAGCGTCCTGGTGGCGTGGAAGGATACGCCGGAAGCCCGGCGGGCGCTGGCCGATGCACTGCCGATCCTGCGCAAGGCCAGGGATGTCACCGTCCTTGCAATTCCCGAAGGCGACGACGATCGCCCCGCCGCGGTCGCTGGCGTGACCGACGTGACGGCGTGGTTTGCCCGCCATGGCGTGACCGCGATCGCGCGCGTTTCCGAAGCGGCCCGCAACGAAACTGTCGCCGGGCACCTGGAGAAGATTGCCGGCGATGTCGGCGCCAGCCTGATCGTCGCCGGTGCCTACGGTCATTCGCGCTTCCGCGAGCTGATCCTCGGCGGCGTCACCCAATATCTGGTCACTCAATCTGCCCGCTGTGTGCTGCTGTCGCACTGACGCGGGAGCGGTGCAAGACGAATCAAAGAGGACGCGCCGTGTACAGATTCCTTGAGCAGACCGTCGACGGCTACATGACGCACGACGTCAGGACGGTGAGGCGCGACCTCGACCTGCTCGCGCTCAGCGAGATGTTCGAACGCGACGATTTCAATTCCTACCCGGTCGAGGACGACGGGCAGGTCGTCGGCATCGTCACCAAGTTCGACATCCTGAAGTGCTTCGCCTTCACGCCGAGCCAGATGTTGCCGCGCTACCACGACCTGATGAGCCGCAAAATCGGCGACGTCATGACGCCCGACTTTATCTATGTCAGCCCCGACACGCGGCTGACGCGCGTGCTCCAGATCATGGTCGAGCACCGCATCAGGAGCATCATCGTGCTCGACGGAGCGCAGAAGCTGGTCGGAATCATCGCCCGCGAGGACGTCATCGCGGCGCTCAAGGCGACGGCGAGAGACTGATCAGGCACGCCGTGATTTTACGGGGAGCTTCTTTTTCTTCCCTTGTGGGAGAAGGTGGCATAGGCCGCCTTCGGCGTCCGTTCTTGAGAACGCTGAAGCGAAGCTTCGGCTATGGCCGGATGAGGGGTTCTCTCCATGGAAAGGCGACTTTCCGTGCGGAGCCAACCCTCACCGAGCGAGTTTGCCGCGCCGTCCTCGCTGCCCTCTCCCGCAAGGGGAGAGGGCACATCAACTGGCGTGGCGCAACTCTCACATTAACAGAAATCCACATAGCTTGATTTCAATCAATTCCCCGCGAGGATGAATGTGGTTTCTGGCCCTGTGTTCTTTCAGAGAGAATCCGCATGAGCCAGCCCTCCATCTCCAAGTCCATGACGTCAGGTGAAAGCGGCCTGGCTGTCGTGTTCGCGGTCACCGCCTTCCTCTGCGTGATTGCCTCGGCCAAGGCGCTCGATGCGCCCTTCGCCTTCCACGCCGCGCTGAGCGCGGCAGCGAGCCTCGCCGCGGTCTTCTGCATCATCAACCGCTACCTCGACCGGCCGGCGGCGCTGCCGCCTGCGGAGATCAATGGGCGCCCCAATTACAACATGGGGCCGATCAAGTTCTCCTCCGTCATGGCGATGTTCTGGGGCATTGCCGGCTTTCTCGTCGGCCTCATCATCGCCTCGCAACTGGCGTGGCCGGCGCTGAACTTCGATCTGCCCTGGACCAGCTTCGGGCGCCTGCGTCCGCTGCACACGTCCGCAGTGATCTTCGCCTTTGGCGGCAACGTCCTGATCGCGACCTCCTTCTACGTCGTGCAGAAGAGCTGCCGCGTTCGCCTTGCAGGCGATCTCGCGCCCTGGTTCGTCGTCGTAGGCTACAACTTCTTCATCCTGATCGCCGGCACGGGCTATCTGCTCGGCGTCACCCAATCGAAGGAATATGCCGAGCCGGAATGGTACGCCGATCTGTGGCTGACCATCGTCTGGGTCACCTATCTGCTGGTCTTCCTTGCCACGATCATCAAGCGCAAGGAGCCGCACATCTTCGTCGCGAACTGGTTCTATCTCGCCTTCATCGTGACGATTGCGGTCTTGCATCTCGGCAACAACCCGGCGCTGCCGGTCTCGGTGTTCGGCTCGAAATCCTACATCGCCTGGGGCGGCATCCAGGACGCCATGTTCCAGTGGTGGTACGGCCACAACGCGGTCGGCTTCTTCCTGACCGCCGGCTTCCTCGCCATCATGTACTACTTCATCCCGAAGCGGGCCGAGCGGCCGATCTACTCCTACCGTCTCTCGATCATCCACTTCTGGGCGCTGATCTTCCTCTACATCTGGGCCGGCCCGCACCATCTGCACTACACGGCGCTGCCGGACTGGACCCAGACGCTCGGCATGACCTTCTCGATCATGCTGTGGATGCCGTCCTGGGGCGGCATGATCAACGGCCTGATGACGCTGTCGGGCGCCTGGGACAAGCTGCGCACCGATCCCGTGCTGCGCATGCTCGTGGTCTCCGTCGCCTTCTACGGCATGTCGACCTTCGAAGGCCCGATGATGTCGATCAAGGTGGTCAACTCGCTCAGCCACTACACCGACTGGACCATCGGCCACGTGCACTCCGGCGCGCTCGGCTGGGTCGGCTTCGTCTCCTTTGGCGCGCTCTACTGCCTCGTGCCCTGGATCTGGAATCGCAAGGGCCTCTACAGCCTCAAGCTCGTCAACTGGCACTTCTGGATCGCGACGCTTGGCATCGTCCTCTACATCTCGGCGATGTGGGTGTCCGGCATCCTCCAGGGTCTGATGTGGCGCGCTTACACCTCGCTCGGCTTTCTCGAATATTCCTTCATCGAGACTGTCGAGGCGATGCATCCCTTCTACATCATCCGCGCTGCCGGCGGCGGGCTGTTCCTGATCGGCGCGTTGATCATGGCCTATAACCTCTGGATGACGGTTCGCGTCGGCGAACAGGAAGTCCAGATGCCCGTCGCTCTCCAGCCGGCGGAATGAGGAGTTTTCCATGTCGTTCTGGACACGCCACCAAATCTTCGAAAAGAACTCGATCATCCTGATCGTCGGCATCCTGCTGGTGATCGCGATCGGGGGGCTCGTCGAGATCACCCCGCTGTTCTACCTCAAGAGCACGATCGAGGCGGTCGACGGGATCCGGCCGTATACGCCGCTGGAGCTCGCCGGGCGCAACGTCTACATTCGCGAGGGCTGCTATCTCTGCCATTCGCAGATGATCCGGCCCTTGCGCGACGAGGTCGAGCGCTACGGCCATTTCTCGCTGGCCGCCGAGAGCATGTACGACCATCCGTTCCAGTGGGGCTCGAAGCGCACCGGTCCCGATCTTGCCCGCGTCGGCGCCAAATATTCCGACGACTGGCACGTCACTCATCTGACCAACCCGCGCGCAATCGTGCCGCAGTCGGTAATGCCCGGCTATCCGTTCCTCAGCCAGACCGAGGTAGATCCGGACACGATCGCCGACCACATGCGCACGCTGCGGACCGTCGGCACGCCCTACACCGACGACCAGATCGCCAATGCGGGCGCCGACATGAAGGCCCAGGCCGATCCTGACAATGCAGGCTCCGACGCTTTCACCAAGCGCTACGCCAAGGCCGTGGTGCGCAACTTCGACGGCAAGGCCGGCACGCCGACCGAGATGGACGCGCTGATCGCGTATCTCCAGATGCTCGGCACGCTGGTCGACTTCAAGATCTACAACGAGAAAGCCAATCTTCGCTGAGAAGGCACCAACGATGAAAGCCATCCTGACCCTCGACAATCTCGCGTCCGGTCTCGTGACCACGATCTGGACGCCGGTGTTCGTCGCGATCTTTGTCGCGATCATCGCCTACGCATTCTGGCCCCGTAACAAGGCAGCTTTCGACGAAGCGGCACACCTGCCGTTGCGGGAGGAGTAAGAGATCATGACCGATCATCATAGCGACATCGATCCCGTCTCCGGCAGGTCCACGACCGGACATGAGTGGGACGGCATCAAGGAGCTCAACACGCCGCTGCCGCGCTGGTGGGTGATCAGCTTCTACCTCACCATCGTCTGGTCGATCGGCTACTGGATCGTGTATCCGGCCTGGCCGCTGATCTCCAGCAATACCACCGGCCTGTTCGGCTACTCGACACGCGCCGACGTCGCGGTCGAGCTCGCCAATCTCGAGAAGATCCGAGGGGCCAAGATGGTTGCGCTGGGCGCGGCCTCACTCGCCGACATCGAGAAGGATCCAGCCCTGCTGGCGCTCGCGCGAGCCAAGGGCAAGACCGTGTTCGGCGACAATTGCGCGCCGTGCCATGGCTCAGGCGGCGCCGGCGCCAAGGGCTATCCGAACCTCAACGACGACGACTGGCTGTGGGGCGGATCGCTCGACCAGATCATGCAGACCATCCAGTTCGGCGCACGTTCCGGTCACGCCAAGGGGCACGAAGGCCAGATGCTCGCCTTCGGCAAGGACGGCGTGCTGAAGCCGGACGAGATCGTCACGGCCGCCAACTATGTTCGGGCACTGTCGGGCCTTCCGACCCGCAAGGGCTATGACGCGGCCAAGGGCGAGAAGATCTTCACGGAGAATTGCGTCGCCTGCCATGGCGACGGCGGCAAGGGCAACCCGGAGATGGGCGCTCCCAATTTGACCGACAAGATTTGGCTCTATGGTTCGGACGAGGCGTCGCTGATCGAGACCATCAGCCAGGGCCGCGCGGGCGTGATGCCGGCCTGGGAAGGGCGGCTCGATCCCGCCACCATCAAGGCAATGGCAGTTTACGTCCACTCGCTGGGCGGCGGAAAATAGCCAATCCGGGACAGGCGGGGGCGAATAAAAAAAGCCCCCGCTTGCGCTGGATCAACTGACGCGGCGGCGTCGGGTCTAGGTTTTATCGCACCTCTCGAAAAGCTCCAGGCGATGAACAGGACCGTGAACCCAAAAGAGCTCCCATTAGACGATGACAACGGGCCGCTCTATGTGGCCCAGAAGAAAGTCTATCCCCAGAGCATCTCCGGCACCTTCCGCCGGATCAAATGGGGCCTGATGGCGTTCTGCCTCGGCGTCTATTATTTCCTGCCGTTCGTGCGCTGGAACCGCGGCCTCGGTGCTCCGAGCCAGGCGGTGCTGATCGATCTTCCCAACAGCCGCTTTTATTTCTTCTTCATCGAGCTGTGGCCGCAGGAGGTCTACTACTTCACCGGCCTGCTGATCGTCGCCGCGGTGGCGCTATTCCTGATGAACTCCGTCGGCGGCCGCATCTGGTGCGGCTATCTCTGTCCGCAGACGGTGTGGACCGACCTGTTCTATGCGGTCGAGCGCCTGATCGAGGGCGACCGGCGCGAGCGGATGAAGAAGGACAAATCGTCCGACCCGATGAAGCTGGAGCGCATCTCCGAGCTCGTGCTCAAGCATTCGATCTGGCTCTTGATCGGGTGGTGGACCGGCGGCGCCTGGGTGCTCTATTTCAACGACGCACCGACGCTGGTTAGGGAACTCGTCACCTTCCAGGCGCCGATGATCGCCTATATCTGGATCGGCATTCTCACCGCGACGACTTACGTGCTCGCCGGCTTCATGCGCGAGCAGGTCTGCACCTATATGTGTCCGTGGCCGCGGATCCAGGCCGCGCTCACCGACGAATGGGCGCTCAACGTGACCTATCGTTACGACCGCGGCGAGAAGCGTACCTCGGTCAAGAAGGCGGCCGAGCTGCGCGCGCTCGGCGAGCAAGTCGGCGACTGCGTCGACTGCTACCAATGCGTCGCCGTGTGCCCGACCGGCATCGACATCCGCAATGGGCCGCAGCTCGAATGCATCCAGTGCGGGCTCTGCATCGACGCTTGCGACAACGTGATGACGAAAATCGGCCGGCCGAAGCGGCTGATCGGCTATGACAACGACGTCAACATCCAGCGCCGCCAGGAAGGCAAGGCGCCGGTCTACCGCATTGTCCGGGCTCGCACCGTCGCCTACAGCGCGATCATCGCGGCGGTCGGCGGCATCATGATCTATACGCTGGCGACCCGCAGCCTGCTCGACATCAACGTGCTGCACGACCGCAACCCGGTCGCTGTCAGGCTCAGTGACGGATCGATCCGCAACGCCTACACGGTGCGGCTGCTCAACAAGAGCGGCTACGACCGAGTCATCGCGATCGACGCGAACGGTCCGGTCAATGCGACGATCCATGTCATCGGGATCGATTCAGTGACGCAGGACCGGCCGATGATCGTGGTTCCGCGCGACTCCACCAGCGAGCTGCGGGTGCTCGTGACCGCGCCGGTGGAGGGCAATCCGGAAAAGTCGATCCCGGTTCGCTTTCACGTCACCGATATCGGGCTCGGCGAAGTCGCCAGCGCCACCGACAATTTCGTCGCGCCCTAGGATCAGGAGTTCGCCATGGCAACCAAGCCGCTGACCGGAACCAAGGTGTTTCTGATGCTGGTCGCCTTCTTCGGCGTCGTGATCGGCGTCAACGTGACCATGATGAAGCTCGCGATCGCGACGCTGCCGGGCACGGACGTCGACAGCCCCTATGCCGCGGGGCTCGCCTATGACCGTGAGATCTCCGCGGCCCAGGACCAAACCGCGCGAAAATGGAAGGTCAACGCGCATGTCGAGCGCCGCGCCGATGGCGGCGCCGTGCTTCAGGTCGAGGCGCGCGACGCGAGCGGACAGCCGATCGCCGGACTGAAATTCGGCGGCCGCCTGGAGCGGCCGACCGACAAGCGCGCCGATCTCGCCATCGAGCTCTCGGAGGCCGGCATCGGCCTCTATCGCGGCAATGCCGCATCGGTCGCGCCGGGCCAGTGGGATCTGGTGATCGAGGGCGAGGCGCGGGGAACGCGCGTGTTCATGTCGCGCAACCGCGTGATCCTGAACTGAAGGATCTTGCCATGCACGTCTCGCGGGACTTTTCGCATTACGTCCGGACTGCGGCCGAGGGCGTCCAGCACATCGACCTCGCGGTCGAGGGCGTTCACTGCGCCGGCTGCATGGCCAAGATCGAGCGCGGTCTGTCCGCGATTCCCGACGTCACGCTGGCACGCGTGAACCTCACCGACCGGCGCGTTGCACTGGAATGGAAGGCGGGCACGCTCGATCCGGCCCGCTTCATCGACCGCCTCGAAGAGCTCGGCTATAAGGCCTATCCTTACGAAACCGAGAGCACGGAGGCGAGCGAGGTCGCGGAATCGCGCTTCCTGCTGCGCTGCCTCGGCGTCGCCGCGTTCGCCACCATGAACGTGATGATGCTGTCGATCCCGGTGTGGTCCGGCAATGTCTCGGACATGCTGCCGGAGCAGCGCGATTTCTTCCACTGGCTGTCGGCGCTGATCGCACTGCCGGCGGCGGCCTATGCCGGCCAGCCGTTCTTCCGCTCGGCCTGGCGCGCGCTGTCGGCCAGGACCACGAACATGGACGTTCCGATCTCGATCGGCGTGACGCTGGCGCTCGGCATGTCCGTGGTCGAGACTATCAACCACTCCGAGCACGCCTATTTCGACGCGGCGATCATGCTGCTCACTTTCCTCCTGGTCGGTCGCTTCCTCGACCAGAACATGCGCCGGCGGACCCGCGCGGTCGCGGGCAATCTCGCCGCGCTCAAGGCGGAGACCGCGGCCAAGTTCGTCGGGCCTGACGAGATATCTCAAGTGCCGGTGGCCGCGATCTATCCCGGCGACATCGTGCTGCTGCGCCCCGGCGAGCGCTGCGCGGTCGACGGCACCGTGATCGAGGGCCGTTCCGAGATCGACCAGAGCCTGATCACCGGCGAGACGCTCTATGTCACCGCCGAACAGGGCACGCCGGTCTATGCGGGATCGATGAACATCTCAGGGACCTTGCGGGTGCGGGTCTCCGCGGCCTCGGAGGCGACGCTGCTTGCCGAGATCACGCGGCTCCTCGACAATGCGCTGCAGGCGCGCTCGCGCTACATGCGGCTCGCCGACCGCGCCTCGCGTCTCTACGCGCCGGTGGTGCATGCCACCGCGCTCGTCACCATCCTCGGCTGGGTCATCGCGGGCGCCGGCTGGCATGATGCGATCGTGACCGGCGTCGCGGTGCTGATCATTACCTGTCCCTGCGCGCTCGGGCTCGCCATTCCAACGGTGCAGACGGTGGCTTCGGGCGCGATGTTCAAGGCGGGTGTGCTGCTGAATTCCGGCGATGCCATCGAGCGTCTCGCGGAAGCCGATCACGTCATTTTCGACAAGACCGGCACGCTGACGCTGCCCGATCTCGAAGTGATGAATGCGGCCGATATCCCCGCTGATATCCTCGAGCTTGCCGGGCGGCTCGCGCTGTCGAGCCATCATCCGGTCGCGGCCGCGGTCGCGCAGGCCTCCGACGCCAGATCGCCGATCGTCGGCGCGGTCGAGGAGGCCGGCCAGGGCGTGCGCGCTGTGGTCGATGGCATCGAGATTCGCCTCGGCCGTCCGTCCTTCTGCGGCGCCGAGACGCTGGTCTCCGACGTGACAAATCTCGATCCCGAAGCCTCCGTCGTGGCGTTCAGCAAGAGCAGCGAAAAATTCATCCTCTCCGTGCGCCAGGGCCTCCGTCCCGATGCGCAGGCTGTGATCGCGGCGCTGAAGGCGCGCAATATCGGCATCGAGATTCTCTCCGGCGACCGTGAACCGGCGGTGATCGCGGCGGCCCATGCGCTGGGCATCTCGGAATGGCGGGCCGGTGTGACCCCGGCCGACAAGATCGCGCGGATCGAGGTCTTGAAGCAGCGGGGCATGAAGGTCCTGATGGTCGGCGACGGCATGAACGATGCGCCGTCGCTGGCGGCAGCGCACGTCTCGATGTCGCCGATCTCGGCCGCGCATTTGAGCCAGGCGACCGCCGATCTCGTCTTCCTCGGCCGACCGCTGGCCCCGGTCGTCGCCGCCATCGACGCGTCGCGCAAGGCGCTGCACCTGATGCGGCAGAATCTCTGGCTTGCGATCGGCTACAATGTCCTCGCGGTGCCGGTCGCGATCAGCGGCGTCGTGACGCCCCTGATCGCGGCTGCCGCCATGAGCGGATCGTCGATCCTGGTGATGCTGAATTCGCTGCGTGCGCGCGGCGCCTCGCGGGAGATCGTGTGATGGAGATCCTCGTCATCCTGGTGCCGCTGGCGCTGATGCTCGGTCTCGCCGGTCTCGTCGCCTTCCTCTGGTCGCTCCGGAGCGGCCAGTACGACGATCTCGACGGCGCCGCATGGCGCGCCATCGCCGACGACGAGCCGCCGCAGGAGGTGCCGGTCAAGCGCTAGCGCTTCAAGGCGAGCGTCAGCAGGGCAGCCGCAGCAAGGGCAGCGCCGACACCCGCGACGCACGCCTGCCAGCCGAACCCGTCGAACAGCCGGCCGAGCACGGCCGTCCCGACCAGGCCGCCGCAGAAGTAGCAGGCAAGATAGGTCCCGCTGGCGATGCCGCGGCTGTCGGTCGCCGTCTGTCCTACGAATCCTGTCGCAGCCGCTTGCGCGAAGAAGGTGCCGACGCCGACCAGAACCATGCCGGTGACGACTTCGCCCAGATGCGGCGCCAGCAGCAGCGGCAGGCCCAGCCCGGCGACGGCCAGCGAACCCCAGATCGTCGGCCGCGCTCCCAGCCGCGTGGCCACCTTGCCGGCCAGCAAGGTCGTGACGACCGACGGCAGGAAGACGAAATAGACAAGGCCCAGGTCCATCATGCCGAGCGAGAGCGGCGGCTGGACCAGCACAAAATTCACGAAGGTGAAGGTGCCGATGAAGGCGAACAGGATGCAAAATCCAATGCCGAAGGCCGCGCGCAACTGCGGATTGCGCCAGTGCGCGATCGTGGCGGAGTGGGGAGATCCCGCAGGCATCATCGCATGCATCGGCCGCACGCGCCCGATGGTGAAATAGACCAGCACTGCGCCGCCCAGATTGAGGGCTGCGAAGAAATAAAAATTCCAGGCGAGGCCCAAGCCGTCGGCGACCGCCGCCGAGATCAGCCGGCCGACCAGGTTGCTGGCGACATTGCCGGTGATGTAGGCGGCAAAGGCGCCGCCGGCATCCGTCGTGCTGCATTGTTCGCCGAGATAGGCGAGGGTGAGCGCGAAGGCCGATGCCATGCACAGGCCCTGCGCGATCCGCAAAGCGGTGAAAACCGCGAGATTTGGCGCGGTCGCCAGCAGGCTGGTGGGGACTGCCAGCAGCGCGAGGCTGAGCAGGATGCCGGTCTGCCGGTTGATGCGCGGGCTGAAGAAGCCGACGACGAGGCTGGCTATCGCCATGCCGAAGGTGCTGGCATTGACGGCAAAGCCCATCGCCGCAGGTGTGACGCCGTAATGGCGCGTCAGCGAAGGCAGGATCGCCTGCGTCGCGAACAGATCGACGACGGTGAGGAAGGCGGTGAGGCCGATGACTAGGGAGCGAAGCGCGAGACCTGGCGAATGCGCGTCCATCGTCATCGCGGTCGGTTTGATCGGCGCGGAAAGATCGGTCATGGCAGGCCTCCCTTGTGATGAATGTGGCGCCCGCATGTGGGGCAGCATGGGGATCACGGGCGCCACATTCCGTCACGCGGGCGCTGGGGTCGCGCACCCGTTACATGTTGTGGTCGTGCGGGTCCTTGCGGACGTCGCCGACATAGAGAATGACCATTTCCTTGCCGAGGTTCTTCCACCAGTGCGAGGTGCCGGACACCTCGGGGCGGATGTCGCCGGCCTTGTGCACGATCGGATCAACGCAGTTGGAAGCGTGTTCGACGATCTCGCCTTGCTGCACGAAGATCAGGGCGGGGCGGTCGTCATGGCTGTGCCAGGGCACGATGCCGCCGGGCTCGATGGTCAGCTTGCGGAAGCGCAGCTCGCGGCCCTCGATGTGTGCCGGCTGCTTGCCGAGGTCGATGGCGCCGAGCGTGACGTCGGTGACGCCGACCGGCTTGTAGTCGACCATCTGCTGCGCGTTCGGCTTGATCTTGTCGGCCGGGCATTCACCGGCGGAGACCGGCTGCGCCGAGAGTGTCAATACGCCGAGGATGGCAAGGCCGGGCCAGACCGCGCGCAACAATGTGGGATGCCTGAACATCGGGATGTCTCCTGTGTTGGCCGCAACCGCAATGGTCGTCGGCTATGTCGGGACTTTCGTCGAGAGGGCGCTCGGTCTGAAATGCTCTTTCGCTCTCGCTGCGATAGACCGGCGCTATCGGGCCCGATACGCGCTCGCTATCGAACCGATTGGGGATCGGCATTTCCGCTTCCCGAGCGCTTGGCGTTCGATGGCGGGGCGCCCGATTGGCGGGCGTTCACGTCAATCCGGAGGAGCATCTCATGACGAAATTATCCAAGACCTTGATTGCCACGGCTGCGTTCGCGGTCATCGCCACATCGGCCTTCTCGGAGGCCGCATGGGATTTCAAAGCCGGCATGGCCTACATGTATGGCGGACCCGGCAAGATGTCGGCGATGGCTATGGCCCCGGCGGAGAAGAACCACGAGGCCATGATGAAGAGCGCCAAGAAGGTCCCCGACAACACCGTCTTTTTCATGAACAACGGATCGCTGTATTCCACCTCGGGGCGGCTGGATCCGACCGGCAATTTCTACGTCAACTGATCGCGCGCGCATGACAGCCGCCCCTTGCGGGCGGCCGGATCGGGCACCTAATATTCGTCCCCTGAACGCTGGAGCGCAAGATGACCTCTCTCTCGCCGGCCGATGCCGAGCGGCTCAAACTCGCCTTCCAGCGCTGCCGTGACATGGATGGCACGCTGAACGAGCAACTCCGCGCCTATGCCAACGCCAGCCGCGACGTGTTCCCGGCCTATGGCGAGGCAGTCGATCGTCTGGTGACCAGATTGAATGGAGGCGGCGGCGGCGACACCGCCCCGCGTCCGGGCGACGCAATGCCGTCGTTCATGTTGCCTGACGAGAGCGGGCGTCTCGTCGCGCTGTCCTCACTGCTCGAGAGCGGCCCAGTCGCCGTGATGTTTTTCCGCGGCCATTGGTGCCCCTATTGCCGGCTCAATGTCCGCGCGGTGGTCCCGGGCGCTTGATAGCATCGAGTCCATGGGTGCGCGGATTGTCGCGATCATGCCGGAGACGCAGGAATACACCCAGCAGCTCAAGGCGGAAGCTGGTGCCCCATTTCCGATCCTGACCGACCTCGACAACGGTTATGCGTTGTCGCTCAGTCTCGCGATCTGGCTCGGTGCCGAGATCCAGCACCTGTTGTCCTATCAGGACATGGCGAAATTCCACGGCAATGATGGCTGGATGCTGCCGATCCCGGCCGTGTTTGTCGTTGGTCGCGACGGTCTCGTGAAAGCCCGCTTCGTCGATCCGGATTTCCGCAAGCGCATGGAGATCGATGATCTGCTTGAAGCGTTGGAAGGCGCGAGCAGGGAGGCCTAAAAGAGTGAGGAGCGAGCGTGGCTGCTACCCCGCAATCTCCCGCCAATCCGCACCGCGCAACATGCGCATAACGGCATTGGCCACCGCCGTGCGCTGCCGGCCGGCCACCCCGTAGAGGCTGACGGTGCGACGGGCGTCCAGCCCGGCCACCGCAGCGCGCGTCAGCGTCTCCGGAACGGGCGAGGTGTGCGGCAGCATGGCGACGCCGATGTCGGCCTTGACCAGCTCGATCAGGTCGCGCTCGTTCGAGATTTCGTGACCCTGCTCGACCGCGATGCCGTGCTCGCGCAGGCTCGCCGAGATACGGGCGGAATGCTCGCAAAATGTCCGGCTCAGCAGCTGCTCCGCGCGCAGATCGTCCAGTGCGATGCTGCCGCGGCCGGCCAGGCGGTGCCCGTCGCTGACCACGAGCTCGAAGCTCTCGGTGAATAGCGGCCAGACATCGAGCCGCTCCCAGGCCTCGTCGATGTCCGCGGCAATCCCTAACTCGGCCTCGCCCTTCTTCAGGAACTCGGCCACTTCACGACTCGAGCCGCGCAGGAAGCGGAATTCGAGCCGGTTGAACTGCCGCTTGATCTGGTTGAGATGCGGAATGAGGAGCGACAGGTCGATCGAATGCGTCAGCGCGACGCGGAGCGCGCCGATCTCGCCGCTCCGGAACGAGGAGGCCAGCGATCGGGCGCCGGTGGCCGCTTCGAAACACTGCTTCAGCAGAGGATGCATGCGCTGTCCGAGCTCGGTCAATTGCGCTGCGGGCCGTTCGCGGCGAAACAGATCGCCGCCGAGCTCGGCCTCGAGCTGCTTGATCGCGCGTGTCAGCGAAGGCTGCGTCACGTTGCATTCTTCGGCGGCGCGCGTGAAGTTCAAGAGCTGCGCCACCGCGAGGAAATAGCGGACCTGGTGCATTTCCATGGATCGGCTCTCCAGCAAGACCTGGCGGAAGCTAGCCGATCGGGGCGGAGAATGACATCCCGGCCGCAATAGCGCACGGGCATGGTTTCGGAAGCCAACGGGCATTTCCGTCAAACCAGGCGATCCCTCAGAGTCGGCTCAACATCAGTCATCGTGTCGGAGCATTTTGCCAATGAATATGTCCGTGAAGCCGCAGACGTCCGCCGCCCGGGCGCTCGCGGACAAGGTTGCCCTCGTCACGGGGCTCAACCAGTGGCATCGGCCTCGGTATCGCGCGGGCACTTGCCGCGGCCGGCGCCGACATCGTGCTGAACGGCCTTGGTGTGGCGGCCGAGCTCGACCGGACGCGCGAGCAGATCGCGGCGGAGTTCGGCGTGAAGGCAAGCTTTTCGCCGGCCGACATGACGAGGCCGAATTCGATCGCCGAGATGATCGCGGCGACGGTCGCGCAGGCCGGCCGGCTGGATATCCTGATCAACAATGCCGGCATCCAGCACGTCGCGCCGCTGGAGCAGTTTCCGGTCGAGAAATGGGACCAGATCCTCGCGATCAATCTGTCGTCGGCCTTCCACACCACGCGGCTCGCGCTGCCCGCAATGCGACAGAACGGGTTCGGCCGGATCATCAACATCGCCTCCACGCATGGTCTCGTCGGCTCGCCGTTCAAGGCGGCCTACGTCGCGGCCAAGCACGGCATCGTCGGGCTCACCAAGGTGACCGCGCTGGAGACCGCAGAAGAGGGCATCACCTGCAACGCGATCTGTCCCGGCTATGTCTATACGCCGCTGGTCGAGGCGCAGATCGATGGACAGGCCAAGGCGCACGGGATCTCGCGCGACCAGGTGATCCGCGACGTGCTGCTGGCGCAACAGCCCAACAAGCGCTTTGCTACGGTCGAGGAGCTCGGCGCGCTCGCGGTATTCCTCTCGACTGACGCGGCGGCTTCGATCACCGGCGTCGCGCTGCCGGTCGACGGCGGCTGGACCGCGCATTAACATGAGCCGGCGTAACAAGTGGCGGCCGGCAGCGAATCTCGGAGCAGTGCAGGCTGATCAGGAGCGAACCATGAACGGCACGCAGAGTAACATCCAGCGCAAGGACCTGCCCGGGCAGGTCGTCCTCGTGCTTCCAGGCGGCGGTGCGTTAGGCTCCTACCAGGCGGGCGTCTATCAGGCGCTGCACGAGGCCGGTATCGAGCCGGACTGGATCATCGGCACCTCGATCGGTGCCATCAATGCCAGCCTTATTGCGGGTAATGCGCCGGAGCACCGGCTCGCGCGCCTGCGAGAGTTCTGGAAGCGGATGGAGCAGAAGCCGGTCTGGGACTCGGGCACCACATTTCCCGGCTTCAACGAGAAGCTGGCCTATTGGTCGGCCGTGACCCACGGCATTCCTGGGTTCTTCCGACCCAATCCGCTGGCGCATGCCGGGGATGCCTATCCGCTGGGCGCCGACCATGCCGGCTTCTATTCCACTGCGCCTCTGGAGAAGACGCTGCGCGAGCTGGTCGATTTCGATCTGGCCAACCGCTGCGCGCCGCGGCTGACGGTCGGCGCGGCTCACGTCGGCACCAGCCAGATGCGCTATTTCGACAGCCGCGACGGTGTGCTGACGGTGAAGCATGTCATGGCTTCAGGCGCATTGCCGCCGGCATTCCCGGCAGTGCGGATCGATGGCGAACTCTATTGGGACGGAGGCATCCTCTCGAATACGCCGACGGAGGCGGTGTTCGACGACAATCCGCGCAAGAATTCGCTGATCTTCTTCGTGCATCTGTGGAATCCCGTCGGCGCCGAGCCGACCACGATGGCGGAGGTGCTGAACCGGCACAAGGATGTGATGTATTCGAGTCGGATCGCGAGCCAGATCGAACGCCAGCAGCAGGCCCATCGCCTGCGCCACGTCATCAACCAGCTTGCGGAACGCCTGCCTGAGAGCGAACGCGGCGATGCCGCGGTGAGGGAGCTGATGAGCTACGGCTGTCCGACCCGTATGCATGTCGTGCGGCTGCTGGCGCCGCAACTAGATCGCGAGACCCACACCAAGGATATCGACTTCAGCTCGTCGGGGATCACGCGGCGCTGGCATGCCGGCTATGCCCACACGAGGTCGGTGCTCGCGCGAAAACCGTGGATCGGCGAATTCGATCCACTTGCCGGCGTGGTGCTGCACGAGCATATGGACGAGATGCCGATGGCGGCGGAGTAGAACCGCAAGAGATCGTCCGCCATCATCGAAATGCCACAGGCCTTGCGGATCGTCGCTCTTTGTCCGCAGCTGAAAGGGCATGCAAGTGGTGTCGGGAAGCGATCTGGAACTGGCGCTCGATCACGTCCGCGCGGATATGGCGGGACCGATTGCCGGCGTGTTCGGTCCTGACACGGTGACCTGGCGGATCGACCGCGAAGCCGTGATTTTTCTCGGTGCCGGTCGTGCGTTGTTGCTGCAGCTGGCGCATCCCTGGGTCGCCGCCGCCATCGCCGAGCATTCGAAAACCTTGGCCGATCCGATCGGACGATTTCACCGCACCTTCGACACCGTCTTTGCCATGGTGTTCGGCTCGCTTGACCGCGCGCTGTCATCATCGCGGCAACTGCACCGGCGCCACAGCATGATCGTCGGCGAGATGCCGGAGACCGTCGGTCCGTTCGCGGCAGGCTCGCGCTACTGTGCCAACGACATCCCGTCGCTGCGCTGGGTTCATGCCACGCGGGTCGAGACCGCGCTGATGGCGCATGATCTGGTTTTGCCACCGCTCTCGGTAGATGAGCGCGAGCGCTACTGGGCCGAGAGCCGGTTGTTCGGTGCCTTGTTCGGGTTGACGGCGCACGACCTACCCGCGGACTGGTCGGGCTTTGTGGCCTACACCGTGGCGATGGCGCAGTCGGACACGCTGACCGTCAGCCCGGCCGCGCGCGAAATCGCCACACAAATCTTCAGCGGCTCCCGTCCGTGGTTGCGGCCACCGCGATGGTATCGCTCGCTCACGGCGAGCCTGCTGCCGGAACGCCTGCGTGTGGGGTTTGGGTTCGAGCTTGACGAACGCGACAAGAGGGCAGCCGAGAATGCGCTCCGCTGGACCAGGCGCGTCTATCCGAAATTGCCGGATCGCTTGCGCTATGTCGGTCCCTACCAGGAAGCGCAAGCGCGGCTGCGCGGCGAGCCGCAGCCCGACTGGATGACGCGGTGCCTCAACCGTGCCTGGATCGGCCGCCCGCAGATGGATATGCGCGGGAGGGGGTGAAGTCCTCCGCCGTTGCCACAAACCACCGTCATTACGAGGAGCTCTTGCGACGAAGCAATCCAGGCTGCTGCCACGGAAACAGTCTGGATTGCTTCGCTACGCTCGCAATGACGAGGAAACGCAGGCCTCACACCGACGCCAGCTTCCGGTACAGCGCGTTGTAGCTGCCGGCCGGGATGCTCCAGGAGAACGAGCGTCCCATCGCACTGCGACGCATGGTGTCGAGCTGGTCTTGCGCCATGAAGGCGGAGAAGGCGCGGCGGACGCCGCCGAGGAAGGATTCGTGCGAGGGTTTTGAGAACAGGAAGCCGGTTTCGCCGTCGGTAATGGTCTCGGCGAGGCCGCCGGTCTGGTGACCGATCGGCAGCGAGCCGAAGCGCTGGGCGTACATCTGGCTGAGCCCGCAGGGCTCGAAGCGTGACGGCATCAAGGTGAAGTCGCTACCGGCGAAGATGCGGCGCGCCTGGGCCTCGTTGAAGCCGATCACGACCCCGATCGCGTCGGGGCGCCGGCGATGCGCGTCGATCAGCGCCTGCTCGAGCGCCGGCTCGCCGGAGCCGGTGACCACGATCTGCCCGCCGGCATCGACGATCTCATCGGCCGCCGCCAGCACGAGGTCGATGCCCTTCTGGTGCACCAGCCGGGCGACGATGCCGAACATCGGGCCGCGCGACACCGCAAGCCCGAACTGCTTGCGCACATAATCCGCATTGGCCTTCTTGCCGACCCAGTCGCCGGCGCCGAACTGCTGGGCAAGCTGGGCGCAGGAACGCGGGTCCCAGCTCTCGTCGATCCCGTTGAGGATGCCGGTGAGCTCGGCCGCGTCGGAGCGGACTCGAAGCAGGCCTTCGAGACCGCAGCCGAATTCATCCGTGGTGATCTCCCGCGCGTAGGTGCCGCTGACGGTGGTGAGATGCGATGCGTAGACCAGCCCGGCCTTGAGGAAGGAGAGCTGGTCGTAGAACTCGACGCCGTCGATGTGGAAGGAGCTCTCCGGTGCGCCGATCCGCCGCAGCGAGTCCTTCGGGAAGAGGCCCTGATAGGCGAGGTTGTGGATGGTCAGGATCGACGGCAGCTTGGAGCCGCGCCACGCGAGGTAGGCCGGCACGAGCGAGGCCTGCCAGTCATTGGCATGGATCAGGTCGGCTGCCCAATCCTTGTCCAGCGTGCCCATCGCGAGCTCAGCGGCGGCCGAGGCAAAGCGCGCGAAACGGATGTCGTTGTCGGGCCAGTCGCGCCCGGACTCGTCGCCATAGGGGTTGCCGGGCCGGTCGTAGAGTTGCGAGCATAACAGCACATAGACCGGCAGGCCGTCCTTGGTCGCGGCGCGGCCGAGCGAGCAGGCCGGCATCTCCGCAAAAGGCGGACAGCGGCCAACGATCTGAATATGCGTGAGTTGTTCGATGATGTCGCGATAGCCGGGCAACATGACCCGGATGTCAGCGAAAGGACGGAGGGCTCGGGGGAGTGCAGCGGAAACGGCTCCAAGTCCGCCGACGCGGACAAAGTCGTCCATCTCTGTCGTAACGAACAAGACCCTCAAGAACTGCTGCCCTCTGCCGGAGCCCGATTGCTGCTATGCAAGAACGGGTCCAGTTGCCCCGGAATTCCCAAAGCCGCCCGCCAGACGCGTTCGGTAAAGACTTTCCTACTCAGCCGCCGCCCTTTAGGGTCGGCGCACGAACAACAGAGAACTTCGATAAGTTCCTAACTGACCCGAGGACGCAAGCAGGCATGCAGCTATCAGATAAGCATGAGGGGACGACGACAAAGGCCTTCGCCGGCCTCCGGGTCCTGGATTTTTCGACCACCATTGCCGGTCCCCATTGTGCGCGGATGCTCGCCGACATGGGCGCCGAGGTCATCAAGATCGAGACCGACGGCGGCGAGACGATGCGAACCCGGCCGCCGCTGCGCAAGGGCTGCAGCACCGTGTTCGGCCAGCTCAATGTCGGGAAGAAGAGCGTCGTGCTCGACCTCAAGTCCGAAGAGGGCAACGAGGCGGTCCGCCGGCTGGCCGCGACGGCCGACATCCTGGTCGAGAATTTTCGCCCCGGCGTGATGCACCGGCTGCGGCTCGACTATGACAGAATGCGCGCCGTCAACCCGAAGCTGATCTACTGCTCGATCTCCGGCTACGGCCAGAGCGGCCCGTCGGCCGAGCTGCCGGCCTACGCGCCGGTGATCCATGCGGCATCCGGCTACGACATGGCGCATCTCGCCTACCAGCCCGGCCGCAGCCGCCCGGATTATTGCGGCATCTACCATGCCGACGTCGTCACCGGCACCTACGGGTTCGGCGCGATTGCGTCGGCGCTCTACCAGCGCACCCTGACTGGGCTCGGCCAGCACATCGACGTCTCCATGCTGGAATCGATGCTGACGCTGACATTGATCGAGTTGCAGAACTCGCAGTTCACCGTGAAGCCGCCGCCGCGCCCGATGTTCGGGCCGACCGAGACGGCGAGCGGTTATGTCATGATCACGGTGGCCAGCGAGAAGACGTTTCAGGGACTGATGGGCGTGATCGGCCGCCCCGAGTGGATCTCCGATCCGCGCTTCTCCACCTACGCCGCGCGTCGGGACCATTGGGCCGACTTGATGGACGGTGTCGAGGCCTGGTCGCGGCAGCTCTCGACCGATGTCTGTCTTGTCGCGCTAGGTGCGGCCGGCGTGCCGGCCTCGGCCTACCGCACTGTGTCCGAAGCACTGGCCGATCCGCAGCTCGCGCATCGTCAGGCGCTCTCGTCCGTGGAGGACGAAGGCGGTTCGTTCCAGGTCCTCAATCTGCCGTTCCGGATGACCGGTGCCGACACGACACCGGGCAAGACGATGGCCGTGCTTGGCGAGCACACCGACCGGCTGCGCGCGGAGATCGGGCTCACCGACGGTGGACCAACTCCGTTAGCCAAAACAGCTGCGCAAACCTGACGGCAAGGTTGACGGACAGCTTCGTGCAGCGAGCAATGCGGCGTTGCGCGTGGCCGGCTTGCCATCATCCGTCGGCCTCAACTAGACAGGTCCGAGTTTGTCTCGTCCTGCCGCCCATGCCATGGTGGCGACGACAAGAAAAGTATCCGGGAGGACGCCAATGAAAAGTTTCAAGGTCGCCGATTTCAAGGCGCCGCTGCAGGAGTTCGACGAGGCGACGCCGCAGCCGTCGGGCACGCAGGTGTTGATCAAGGTGAAGGCCGCCGGCGTCTGCCATAGCGACCTCCACATCTGGGAAGGCGGCTACGATCTCGGCCACGGTCGCAAGCCGCTGTCGCTGAAGGATCGCGGCATCAATTTGCCGCTGACCATGGGACACGAGACAGTCGGCGAGGTCCTCGCCTTCGGCCCGGACGTGAAGTCGTCGGATCAGGGCGACGTGAAGATCGGCGATGTCGGGCTGGTCTATCCCTGGATCGGTTGCGGCAAATGCGCGACCTGTCTCGCCGGCGACGAGAACATGTGCCTGACGCCGCGCTCGCTCGGCGTCTATTGCGACGGTGGTTATTCCGACCACATGCTGGTGCCGCATCCGCGCTATTTGCTCAATCTGAGAGGCCTCGATCCCGCGTCGGCCGCACCCTACGCCTGCTCGGGCGTCACGACCTACAGCGCGCTGAAGAAGCTCGAGCAGCACTTCGACACGCCGATCGTGATGTTCGGTGCCGGCGGACTTGGCCTGATGGCGCTGTCGCTGCTGAAGGCGATGGGCGGCAAGGGCGCCATCATGGTCGACATCGACGCGAAGAAACGCGAAGCCGCGGAGCAAGCCGGCGCGCTCGCGACCGTCGATCCCAAGGCGCCCGACGCGCTGGAGCAGCTTGCCAAGAAAGCCGGTGGCCCCATCCGCGCGGTGCTCGATCTGGTCGGCAACGCCGCCACCACGCAACTCGGCTTCGACTGCCTGACCAAGGGCGGCAAGCTCGTCATCGTCGGCCTATTCGGCGGCGGGGCGACCTGGGCGCTGCCGCTGATTCCGATCAAGGCGGTGACGATCCAGGGCAGCTATGTCGGCAATTTGCGCGAGACGCAGGAGCTGCTCGATCTCGTGCGAGCGAAGAACATAGCGCCGATCCCGGTGACGCGGCAGCCGCTCGCCAAGGCCAACGACGCGCTGGTGCAGTTGCAGCAGGGCGCGGTGGTCGGCCGCACGGTGCTGACGCCGTAACGAACGCTCTATCCTCCGTCATTGCGAGGAGCGAAGCGACGAAGCAATCCAGAGTGTCTCCGCAGATGCAGTTCTGGATTGCTTCGCTTCGCTCGCAATGACGACTTGGCTCGCTCTTTCCCGAGGCTTCCCCATGTCCGCAAATAACGCCTTCCACATTGCCGTGCTCGCCGGTGACGGCATCGGTCCCGAAGTCATGGCGCCGGCCATCGAAGTCCTGCGCAAGATCGAGACGAAATCCGGCCTGAGCTTCCGCTTCACCGAGGGGCCGGCGGGCGCCAATCATTATCTCGCCACCGGCAAATCGATGCCCGATACCACGATCAAGCTGTGCGAGGAGGCGGACGCGATCCTGCTCGGCGCCTGCGGCCTGCCGTCGGTGCGCTACCCTGACAACACCGAGATCGCGCCGCAGATCGAGCTGCGCTTCATCTTCGATCTCTATGCCGGTGTGCGCCCGGCGCGGCTCATTCCGGGCGTGCCGAGCCCGATCGTCGGCGCCGACCAGCGCGGCATCGATCTCGTCGTGATCAGGGAGTCCACCGAAGGCCTGTTCGCCTCGATGGGCAAGGGCGTCGTCACCCATGAGGAGGCGCGCGAGACCATGGTGATCACGCGCAAGACGTCCGAACGCCTGTTCGAGTTCTCGTTTCGCCTCGCCGAGCGGCGCAAGGCGCGCGGCAAGCCCGGCGCGCTGGCCTGCGTCGACAAGGCGAACGTGTTCAAGGCCTTTGCGTTCTTCCGCGGCATCTTCGACGAGATCGCCAAGCGTCATCCGGAGGTGAAGACCGACAGGCTCTATGTCGATGCCTGCTCGGCGATGCTGGTGAAGCGTCCTTGGGATTTCGACGTGATGGTGATGGAGAACATGTTCGGAGACATCGTCTCCGACATCACCGCGAGCCTGATCGGCGGTCTCGGCATGGCGCCGTCGGCCGACATCGGCGACAAATATGCCGTATTCCAGCCGTGCCACGGCACCGCGCCCGACATCATGGGGCAGGGCAAGGCCAATCCCACCGGGATGATCTTGTCGGCTGCAATGATGCTGGACTGGCTCGCCGACAAGCACGGTGTCGAGGGCGCGGCCGAGGCCGGCGAGCAGATCGAGCGCGCTGTGGACAAGGTCTACGCCGCCGGCCTCAAGCCGATGGAGTTCGGCGGCAGCAACGGCACCGCCGACATTACGAAGGCGGTGCTCGCGGCGCTGTAGTCAAGGAAGAGGGGCCTCGCGGCCCCTCGCAGTTCACCAGCGACGCCAGTGGCGGTGGCCGCCCCAGCCCCACGGACGCGGACCGTAGAAGCGTCGCGGACCGCCGTAAAAGCCGTAGGCCCCATAATAGTTCGGACGCCAGAAGCAGCGACCCCACGGGTTACACACCCAGCGCACCCGATCGACGTTGGCTGCCGGGCCGCTCGCGATACGGTCGGCCTGCGGAATGCCGTTCGGCATCGCTGCGAGCGCCTGTCCCGATATGAGCGCTGCGCCGCCCAGGGCAGCCAGACCGACAACAGCTAATTTGAGTTTCATCGCAATCTCCCTCGTTTGATGGCGAGAGAACTTCCAGCAAATCAGCTGGTTGCTATGGTGTTGCAGGGGCGTCGGAATTTAATCTTCCTGAATGCATGTTCACGTTACCTGCTGTCGTTGCTGCGCTTCGTGGCAATAACGGAATCACCGTCCTTGGAACTGCGGCTTGCGCTTCTCCATGAAGGCCTGACGGCCCTCGCGAAAATCCGCGCTGTCCATGCAGGCCGTGCCGGCCGCCCTGATCGCGTCCATGTCGCGCCCGCTTTCGTCCTTCAGCACCTGAGCAATGGTGAGCTTGGCGGCCTTGATCGCGAGCGGCGCATTTTGCGAGATCGTCTCGGCGATGCCCATGGTCTCGCCCCAGAGCTGATCCTCCGGAACCACGCGCTCGACCAACCCGATGCGCAGTGCTTCCGACGCATCGATGCGCATGCCCGTATACATCAGGAGTCGGGCCCAGGACGGTCCGACCAGCGACACCAGGTGCTTCAGGCCGTCGTAGCCATAGGCAATGCCGAGCTTCGCCGCGGGAATGCCGAACTGGCTGTCATGGGAGGCGATGCGGATGTCGGCAAGCATCGCCACCTGCATGCCGCCGCCAAGACAAAAGCCCTGGATGCAGGCAATGGTCGGCTTGGGATAATCGGCAAGCAGCGCGCGCTGGGCGGCGCTGCGCTTGCCATATTCCTCGGAAGCGGCGGCGTTATGGCGCTTCTTCTCGAACTGGCTGATGTCGGCGCCCGATACGAAGGCCTTGCCGCCGCCGCCGCGCAGGATCACGACGCGCACGACAGCGTCGTCGCGCAAGGCTGTCAGTGCCTCGCCAAATCCCTCCCACATCTCCAGCGACATCGCGTTGCGCTTGTCGGGATTGTTGAAGGTGATCACGCCGACGCCACCGGCTGTGTGCTTGAGGATCTTGCCATCGGCGTAGGGAATTTCGGTCGTGCTGGACATGTCGGACATCGCGCTCATTTTCGTTGGCGAGGCGCAATGTTCGTCCGGGGCGAGGCCAGGGTCAACCGCGGCAACGGACGTGGCTTTGCAGCCGCCTGTGCCGCGATTGCATGGCGCGATCTATCTCGTCATGTGCGCGGTCAGCGGGTGGCTGCCGGCGTTGCTGAAGAAGGCCGCCTCTTCGGCGGTCGCCTCCAGCAGCTGCTCGTCCTGGTGATAGACGTCGTTGCGGAACTGGACGGTCTGGTCCTTGGTCATCCACGCCGTGAGATAGATCCAGGCCACCGGTACCTTCTTCACCATGGCGACGTCGAGATGCTGGCCGCTGGCGATTTCCGCGTCGATCGCGGCGCGGCTCCATTTCGGCTGGTCCTTCAAGAGCCAGGCGGCGAGATCGCGCACATTGTCGACGCGCGAGCAGCCATGGGAATCGAAGCGGTAATCATCGCTGAACAGATTGCGCTGGTTGGTGTCGTGCATGTAGACCGAATAGGAATTCGGCATGTCGATCTTGACCGCGCCGAGCGCGTTGAACGTGCCGTTGTGCTGGCGCACGGTGAAGTTCGGCGTATGCGTGCCCGACCAGTCGACCGAATTCGGGTCGATCGGATTGTCGTGCGCGTCGAGCACTTCCATGTGCATGCGCGACAGATAGGTGGGATCCTTGCGCATATGCGCGGAGATCTCGGTCTTGGCGATCGAGGAGGGCACCGTCCAGGTCGGATTGAGGACGACGCTGCTGATCTGGGCCGTCAGCGTCGGCGAGGGCTTTTCGGTCTTGCCGACGATCACGCGATAACGCCTTACCACGACGTCGTTCTCGACCGCTTCGGCGAAGGCGGCGGGGATGTTGACGACGACATAGCGCTGGCCGAAGCCGAAATTCATGTTCTCGAGCCGCTGCAGCGAAGCCTCCAGCTGCCGGATGCGATTCTGCACCGGCACGTTCATCGCCGCAATCGTGCGCGGCGTCATCGTTCCGGTCGGCGCGAGGCCGTGGCGGGCCTGGAAGCGTTTCACGGCGTCGGCGAGATCCTGGTCGAAGGCGCCGCTCGCCTTGTCGGCGGCAAGATCGCCGGAGACGATCAGCCGCTTCCGCAGGATATCGTCGTTGGCGCCTTGGGCGCCGGGCGCGAATTTGGCGTCTGCCGGGATCGCCGGCCAGCCGCCGCGCACGGCAAGATCGGAATAGCTCAGCGCCGCATCCTTGATGCGCTGGGCGGAGCCCTCGTCATAGGTCGGCTCGTGCGTCAGCGCGAGCGCCGCGGCCGAGCGGCTCTCTGCCGTCGAAGCGGACGCTGGCGCGGCAGTTTTCGGTGCGGCTGCGTGGGCCGGATTGGCGGTGGCCGGCACCGTGCCAGCCGCAGTCGCAGGCTTGGGCCCGGCCTGTCCAATCGTCTCGGTCTGAGCAAGCGCAGAGGCGCTCGCAAGCATGCCGACGGCAATGATCATCGCATGGCGTTTCGACATGTGTCCCATCTTCCCATGAGAGCGAGGCCCGGGCGGGCGCTCGCATCGGCAATTCCCCGGTTCGTCGTGCTGATTCGAGAAATCGGCGGGAGGCTAGCGCCTCCCGGTTGCGGCTCCCTTAAGCACGGCGCATCACGAGCCCGGCACGTCGGACGGCGGTCTCTGGATTGGGTCGCGACAGGGCAGGAATGGGTTCGCGAAAACCGCGGGCGACGGCGGGAAAAAATGGTCAACAAAAAGGGGCGGTCATGCCGCCCCGAGAAGTCCGCGCAAGCGCGGGCCGGATATATCTCGTCCGGGTCTCGTTCAATCCAGCCGCGCCCCGTGACGCGGCGGATTGAACATCGGGCGGAAGGCGCGAACGCCGATCGGCTCAGGCTTCGTTCGCTGCGATCGATTCCATCAGCGAGACGAGCTGACGCTGCACCGTCTGGTCCTTGATCTTGCTGTAGGCGCGCAGCAGGCGGAGGCTGAAGGCCGAGTCCAGGAAGAGCAGGCTCTCGACTTCGCGCGCCTTGTTGTCGCCGTCATAGAAGAAGGTCACGGGCACATCGAGGGCGGTGGCGATCTGCTGAAGCCGGGCCGCGCCGACGCGATTGACGCCCTTCTCGTACTTCTGGACCTGCTGGAAACTGACGCCGAGCTTCTCGCCGAGCTCGGCCTGCGAGACCTTCATCTCGACGCGTCGCAGACGGATTCGCTTGCCCAGCTCAATGTCCGGCTTGCCGGCACTGCGCTGCTTCATTCTCTTCGCCGCTGTCTTCATCTTTTTTCTCATCGGTCTTCGGTTGAAAACCCCCCGAAGAGCTGGGTCAGGGGTTCGCCCATATACTCGTCCTTGAATTCATGCGGGTGCACGAACTCTTCCTTAAACCACGGGAAACGCGCCGGATTGAAGGCTTCGATCAGCCAGTCAATCATGTGCCGCACGCGCGGAATCCGGCCGCTACCAGGATGGTAGGACAACCAGATATCCAGCGATCTGTTCAGCTCGACTTCCAGTGGAATCAACTTCCCGCCAAGCGCCACGGCGTAGCTCGGGAATACGCCGATTCCGGCGCCATTCGCGACCGCCCAGTAATTGGCGCTCGAGACGTTGGTCTTCATGACCAGAAGGTCACGCTCCGGAACGCCGGGGAAGAAGCTCTCGAAAGTTTGCTTGGCATCGAGCTGGTCGGCGAACTGCAGCACCAGGCGGTGCTTGATCAACTCCATCGCCGAACGCGGCGCGCCATGTTTCGAAATGTATTTCTCGGAGGCCCAGAACATCAGATGCATGCGGCCGAGCCGCACCAGCTTGACGTCGAGCGCCGCAGGCCGCGACAAGTGAATGGCGACGTCGGCCTCGTGGCGAGAGACGTCGGCCGAACGCATCGCGCAATGCAGGTCGACCAGGATCTTCGGATACGCCTGCTGGAATTCGACCAGTCGCGGGGCGAGCCAGAATGTGCCAAGTCCCTCGGTAATGGCGACGCGGACCTCGCCGGCCAGGGCGTTCGTCGTCGAATCGCTGGTGCGCAGCACGTCGAACGCGGCCGCCTCCATTTGCTCGACGGCGGAGACCACCAGCGCGCCTTCGTCGGTCAGGCGGGTGCCGTGGACGTCGCGGGTGAACAGGGTGGTGCCGGTCTGGCGTTCGAAATCATCGATCCGACGGCGGACGGCGTTGATCGACAGTGACAGGCGCTCAGCCGCCGAGCGGAAACTTCCGCATCGGACGACTTCCAGGAAAATGCGCGCCGCATCCCAGTCCGACAGGCCGCTGATGTTTGTCTTTGGGCGTTCCTCCAGAGGAACGCCCCTTTCCGCCAAGGAGTGCATACAAGTCCCTTCGGGTCGCTAAACTGGCAGAATCTGGCGCAAACCACAACCACGGCGGGTTGGGGAACGACGAGTTTTGAACGTCATCCTTACTACGCCGCAGGTGGTATTCAGGTGCTGCCAGGGCGGGAACAAGGGCTGGGAATCGGGCAAACCATTCGCCCGTATGAGGGGTGTGGCGTGAGTTCCGTTGTGGGCCGTGACATGGCTGCGGGATCGTCGGCGCTGTCCGCAATGAATGTCCTTGCGCAAGAGCCGGTGCCGCCTTCCGCGATGGATCAATTGCAGCACGCCAGGCGTTTTAAGATCGAGCGTTTTGCGACTGAGCGAGTCGACGCTGGCCGGCGCGAAGCAGTACTCGCCGGAACCGCGGTTTCATGGCAGCAACACACTGAAATCATATTCGGGGGCGCAGCGGCCTCGTGTTATCCTCGACGCTCCATGGGGGCCAAAGAGGTCGTCACAACCACTCACAGGCCGAATTAGCGGGAAGAACGCCGGTGTCGCATTCACACGAACAGTTGCAGTCGGTGCTGGAAACGCTCGAAGAGTGCCGCAGGGTGCTCAACGAGAGCAACAGCCGCGAGTCGGCCGAGCTGCTGTCCATTGTCATCCTGGACGTGCGGATGAAACTCAAAGGAATTGACAGTGCCGACCTCAAGGCACTGTGCGACGAAATGCTGCGGACCGCGACCAACGAACCGCAGCCCCCCTCCAAGCAGACGCAGGACCAGCCCCGGCGTCCGCTGCTCCGCGTGGTGAAGTAGCCGCGCCGCCAAGTCTCGCTTTTTGGCGAGATTTGTGCGTGTCCCGATGCCGCATCTGTGATCACAGACGGCATCGGGAGGAGCCCTGGTTTTGTGCGCCTCTGTTGCGCATTCGCTGGCATCGGCTACACCAGAGCCGGTTCGGCTCCGGGCCGCGCGCACTCCCCGCGCGCCGCGCCGGCGCCTGAGATGGCTTCGACTGCATCATGCAAAATGTTTCGATCCCGGCGGCGCTGATTGCCGGCCTCGTCAGCTTCCTCTCCCCTTGCGTCCTGCCGCTGGTCCCGCCCTACCTGATCTATCTGACGGGCGCGACGATCGAGCATGTCGAAAGCAACGAGCCCGCATCAGTCTCCAAACGCGCGATCATGATGTCGGCGCTCCTGTTCGTGCTCGGCTTCTCCACCGTGTTCGTGGCGCTCGGCGCCAGTGCCTCGCTGATCGGCGGGCTGATCCGCGCCTGGTCGGCCGAACTCTCGATCCTCGCCGGCATCGTCATCATCGTCATGGGCCTGCATTTCCTCGGCCTGACGCGCATCGGCCTGTTGATGCGCGAGGGACGCTTGACCGCGCCCAAGCCCGTCGGCCTCTGGGGTGCTTATGTGATGGGGCTCGCCTTTGCCTTTGGCTGGACGCCCTGCATCGGCCCGATCCTTGCCGCGATCCTCTCGGTCGCCGCGGCCGAGGCGACGGTCACGAAGGGCGCCGGCCTGCTCGCGGTCTATTCGGCCGGTCTCGGCATTCCCTTCCTGATCGCCGCCCTGATGATCGAGCAGTTTTCCACCCTGTTCGCGCGCATGAAGGGCCATCTCGTCAATGTCGAGCGCGCCATGGGCGTCCTGATGGTGATCACCGGCGTCGGCTTCCTCACCGGCGCGGTGTCGAATGTGAGCATCTGGCTGCTTGAGACGTTCCCGGCGTTGCAGACGATCGGTTAGGCCTCCGCCGCAAAGCGCGCCAGCGCCTCGCGGTCGATGTCGATACCGAGGCCTGGACCATCTGGCACCTGCACGATGCCGTTCTTGTGCTCGATCGGTTGTTTGAGGACCGCCTGCCGGATCGGATGCTCGGTGCGGTCGAACTCAAGCATCGGTTCGAGCGGAGCCAGCGAGGTCGGCGTGTGCGACGGCAGCACGGCGAGGAGCTGAAGCGAGGCGGCGATCGCTATCCCGGTGCCCCAGACGTGCGGATTGTAGCGGATGCCGAACGCCTCGCTCATGTCGGCGATCTTCTTGCATTCGGAAAGACCACCTGCCGCGCAGGTGTCGGGCTGGGCGATGTCGAGCGCATGCGAGACGAACAGCTCACGGAAGCCGAAGCGCGTGAATTCGCACTCGCCGCCGGCGACCGGAATTGTGAGCGCGGATTTCACCGCGCGATAGCCCGCGATGTCCTCCGGCGGCACCGGCTCCTCGAACCATCCGATGTCATGGCGCTCGATCAGGCGGCCGAGCCGGATCGCCGCGACCGCGTCATAGGCGTGGTTCGCATCGATCATCAGCGCGACATCGGGGCCGATCGCCTCGCGCACCGCGCGGGTGACTGCGGCATCCTCCGCGATGCCGAAACCGACCTTCAGCTTCACGGCGCGGAATCCTTCGGCGGCATAACCCGCCGCTTCCTCCGCCAGATAGGTCAGCGGATCGCCTGACTTGCGCCGGTAAAGACCGGTCGCATAGGCTGGAAGCTGCTTGCGCGCGGCGCCGCCGAGAAGCTGATGCACGGGTACGCCAAAATGCTTGCCCTTGATGTCCCATAGCGCGATGTCGATGCCGCTCATCCCCTGGATCACGACGCCCTTCTGGCCGTGATCGCGCAAGCGCGCGTAGACCATCTGCCACAGCACGTCGGTACCCAACGGATCCTCGCCGATCAGCCACGGAGCGATACTCTGCACCACCGCCGCCGTGATGCGCGCCGGGCCGTAGCATTCACCCCATCCGACAAGACCATTGTCGGTCTCGATCTCGACCAGCATTGCGGTGCGCGTGTCGTACCAGGCGCGCGAATAGGCAAAGGGCTGCGACAGCTTTGCTTCGAGAATGTGCGTGCGAACCCTAGTGATCTTCATTGCCGGCCTCCGTTCATCGCGCCTCGTCCAGCGCGCAAATCACCGTGCAGATCACGCCCCGGGGCAGGAAGTCGACGGTGGCCTCGCCGCCGAGCTGGTCGCGCGCACTGCGCTCGATCAGGCGCGAGCCGAAGCCGCGCTGCACCGGCGCCGTCACCGGCGGTCCGCCGCTCTCGGTCCAGATCAGGCGCAGCCGCGGCTTCGGCGCCTCGGCAAGGACCTCCCACTCCAGCGCCACCCGTCCGGTCTCGTTGGACAGCGCGCCGTACTTTGCGGCGTTGGTGGCGATCTCGTGCACGATCATCGACAGCACCACGGCGAGCCGCGGCGACAGCGGCACCGCGGGTCCGGCCATGCGGATGCGCTCCGGATTATTCAGCAGGAACGGCTGGAGCGCGCGGGTGATCACGTCCCGCAGCTCGGAGCCCGCCCATTTCTCCTGGCTCAGCAAATTATGCGCCTCGGCCAGCGCGCCGAGCCGGCCCTCGAATTTTGCCCGCTCGTCCCGGCTGGCGCTGCGGAAGGTCTGCACCGCGATCGCCTGCATCAACGCGAGCGTGTTCTTGACGCGATGGTTGAGCTCGTCGATCAGGAGATCGTGCAGCATCTCGCCGCGCGCGATCGTGGTTGCCATCCTGACCGCGAAGGTCAGGCCGGTCAGCAGCAGGATGCCGCCGATAAAACTGGTGATCGCGATGTTGCGCCAGAGCGGAGCGATCAGCGAGCTCTCGGCGACGCCGGCCACGATGGTCCAGCCGGTCAGCCGTGACCTCGTATAGACGGTGGACAACGCAACACCGTCGAGCGAAACCGTCGAGAGTGCGGCTTCCGGCGTGCGCAACATACTTTCGTACAGCGTGCCGGTAGCCCGCTTGCCGAAGATCTCCGTAGGGTTCGGCGTGCGCGCGAACACGATGGCCTTGGTGTCGAGCAGGGAGACCGTCCAATCCCGGTCGGGCCGTTGCTTTTCGACCAGGTCCTGAAAGATGCTGACCGGCGGGCTGAAGCAGAGGTCGTAGATCACTTCGCCGTCGCGGAGCACCGGAACCTCGACCGTAAGCACCTGCCGGCCGTTGATCGCGCCGGTGAACAGGTCGGAATATTGCGGCGATCTGGTCGCAAACACCTTTTCGATGATCTCCAGGTGGCCGCGTGACAGCAGGCTTGCGGTGTCCTCCGTCGCCGAGGAGAACAGCAGTCGGCCCTTGCGATCAGAGATCAGCACCAGACCGCCCTTGCCATACTGATCGACGAAGCCGAGGGCGATGCGGCGAAAATTCTGGAAGTCGTCGTCGCGCAGCGAATTCGTCAGCGCAAGCACTTGCAGGCCGCCGGTCATCCGCTGCACCTCGGAGTCCAGCACGAGGCGCATGCTGCGCACGTTCTCCAGCACGCGGCGGGTCGCGTCGTTGCGGTCCTGCTTGTAATTGTAGACGGCAATACCGACCGCGAAGACGATCAGCGGCAACATCGTTCCCGTGACCAGAAGAGCGAGCCGGACCGGCAAAGTGAGCTTTGACAAACGCAGGCGTCCCGGTTCCAGCGCAAGGGAGCGCCGGATTTATGATTTTGGGAGACCATAGGGGCGGGCTTTGCGGCGCGCCATAATTTTCCCGTCCGGACGAGCCGCCCAGGGACAAGATTTTTGCAGCGCAGTCCGCGGCAGCGCCTCAGCTCATGCTGATTGCGGTCAGCAGTAGGCACATGGCGTAGACGGCAGCCAGGCTGAGCCCGGCGATCCGGGCCTCTCGATACGATTTCATAACGTCAACTCCCAGAGAGGGAGGCCGCCTTCGAGGCGGCCCCCCTTACACCTGGATCAATCAATTTCCTGAACAACCGTGCGCGAGCCGGGATCGACGAGCATCACGCGATCGCCGGAGTAGACGTAGCGATACTTGGTCAGCGACGGACCCCAGTCTGCGGGAACGGCCTCGAGCTCGACATCGCTCGGCACGGCCGCGCCGACAACGATCTTTTCCTTCGTCGTCACCGGGCGAATGCGATGCTCGGTGACGTAGGATTTGATCTTGGTTCGGTATTGCGGCTCGATCTGAACCGCCGCCGCGTGGCCGGTCCCGGTCGTCGTCACGACGGTCGATTGCGCGAAAGCGCCGGTCGACATGAGGACCGCCGCGGCGGAAAGCAGGAACAACTTCTTCATCTCGTTCTCCTCGTTTGAATATGCGCCGCAACAACCCCTCATCGCCGACAGCGTTCCCGGCTCAGGGAACTAATTGCCGCTTTTTCCCGTTTGTAGATGACCGGGCTGACCGGCTCGGGCTCTGGAGGAGGACGACAAATGAAGTTGAAGATCGTAACTGCAACACTGATGCTTGCCGCAATATCCCTGCCGGCGTTCGCGGCCGACGAGTTCTACGTCGTGCAGGACGTCAAGACCAAGAAGTGCACGATCGTCGACAAGAAGCCGACCGACACGTCCATGACAGTCGTCAGCCCGTCAGGCACGATCTACAAGTCGCGCACCGAGGCTGAAACCGGCATGAAGACCGTCAAGGTCTGCACGTCGAACTGAGGAGGGATGACAAATGCCAGTTCTGATTCTCTGGGCCGTGCCGGCCGTGCTGGTAATCGGCGGCGGCATCTATCTGATTGGCCATTTGCATTAAAGCACCGTGGAGGCGAGCGGATCTGTGCGTGCAGCGCACAGGTCCGCAAGCCGTCTGCGACGAGAGGAAGAGGCCGTCCCCTCGGCCTGCCACGTATCGGCAGGAGTGCAAGTTGCAGTGCAGCAGTTCACGAAAGGGGTGGCCCTGCGACGAAGAGGACCTCCCGCGCACGCGAAATGACTTTCGTCCCGCCGACGTTTTCCATACGCTTCCCTCTCGCAAGCCGCATACCGGCTGCGCTCACGGCCCGGCGACAGGGCCGGAGCATCAAAAGGGAGGGGAGACGATGAAGCGAAGGTCATTTCTCGCGGGGCTCGGCGCGACCACTGCGGCGGCTGCGATTGGCATGCCGTCGATCATCCGGGCGCAGTCGCCGATCACGCTGAACGGCGCGGTCCAGTTCAACGACGACCACGCCTTCAACCGGGCCCTGCTCCGGTTCGAAGAGCTGGTGAAGAAGTACTACGGCAAGCCCGTCAACTTCACGCTGCACAGGAATTCCTCGCTCGGCCTCGAAAAGCAGTATTTCGAGTACATGTCGCAGGGCAAAGCCGTCGATTACGGCATCGTCTCGCCGGCTCACATGTCGACCTTCGCCAAGGCGGCCCCGTTCATCGACGCGCCCTTCGTGTTCAAGGGCATCGAGCACATGAACAAGGTCGTCGAAGCCAACATCCTGGCGCCGATCGCCGACGAAGTCGCGGCCAAGGCCGAGGTCGTTCTGATCGGCTATTCCGGCGGTGGCATCCGCAACATTTTCGCCAACAAGCCGCTCAGGACTCTCGCCGACCTCAAGAGCCTCAAGGTGCGCGTACAGGGCGCGCCGATCTGGTCGAAGACCTTTGCGGCCGTGGGCATGAGCCCGACGGTGATCGCCTATAACGAAATCTACAACGCGATCCAGAACGGCGTGATATCGGCCGGCGAGAACGAGGCGGCCGGCGTCGAGGCGATGAAGTTCTACGAAGTGGCCCCGCATCTCAACCTGACCCAGCACGCCGTGTCGATCCGGCCGATCTGCTTCTCCGTGAAGACGTTGAAGACCCTGCCGAAGGAGTTGCAGGACGCGATCATGAAGGCGGGCAAGGAGGCCGGCGACTATGGCCGACAACTGGAGTCGAGCGAGGAGGTCGTCAAGCTCGACACGCTGGAAAAGGCCGGCAAGCTCAAGCGCGTTCCCTTCGAGGAGCGGGACGCCATGAAGAAGCTCGCCGACCCCGTGATGGCCACCTACGCCAAGGAAATCGGCGCGGAAGGCATTTTCGAGAAGATCAACGTCGTCTGAGAACTGTCGCCGCCCACGCGACAGGACGTCGGGGCAAGCCGGACGGCTTGCCCCATTGCGTGATTGTGATCCCCCGGAGTCGTAATGACCGAAATATCGATGCCACCGAACCCGTCGCTATGGCGCCGAGCAACGGCGGCCTATGCAAAACTGCTGGAAATCCTGCTCGCCGCCTCTGTCGGCCTTCTGGTCATTCCCGTCACGTTGCAGATCATCTCGCGCTACACGCCCTTGATTCCGTCCTACATCTGGACCGAGGAAATGGCACGGTTCATGTTCATCTGGACGATCATGATCGGCGCCATGGTCGGCATCAGAGAGTCGCAGCATTTTGAAGTCGACGTCTGGCCTGACCTGTCACGCCGAAGCGAAGCCCTGGTGCGGATTCTCGCGCGGCTCGGCGTGCTGGCGTTGGCGGTGGTGTTCGTATCCGCCGGCATCGAGTTCACCCGCTTTGCCTGGAACAGGACGTCGGAGTTGGCCGATCTGCCGCTTTGGCTGATCCACGTCGCCTGGCCGGTTGCCGGCGTGACCTGGATCGTGTTCGCCGGTGAACAGATTGTCGACGAGATGCGGATTCTGGTTGGGGCAAATCAATGAGCGGCAATGTTCTTTCTGCCGGACAGGCCGCGATGGTCCTGTTCGGGACTTTCGTTGGCCTGCTCATCATACGCGTGCCGGTCGCCTTCGCGCTTGGCCTTGCCTGCGTGCCGATCCTGCTGATCGAGCCGCATCTGTCGCTGATGACGCTCGCGCAGGAAACCTTCAACGCCTACAATTCTTTCATCCTGCTGGCGGTGCCGTTCTTCCTGCTCACCGCCAATTTGATGAGCATCGGCGGCATCACCGACCGGCTGGTGGCGCTGTCGCGCTCGATGGTCGGGCACTGGCCAGGGTCGCTGGCGCAGATCAACGTCGTGCTGTCGGTGTTCTTTGCCGGCATCTCCGGCTCCTCCACCGCGGACGCGGCGAGCCAGTCCAAGATCTTCATCGATGCCCAGACCAAGGAGGGCTACGACCTCTCGTTCTCCATCGCGATCACCGCGGTCTCGGCCGTGCTCGCGGTCATCATCCCGCCCTCGATCCTGATGATCGTGTGGGGTGGACTGATCTCGACCTCGATCGCCGCGATGTATCTCGCGGGCATCGTGCCGGGATTGCTGATCGCCGGAGCGCAGATGGCGACAGTGCATATCTATGCCGTGCGACGAGGTTACCCGACCTATCCGAAGGACACCTGGAGGGAGATGTGCTGCGCCATCTGGCGCTCGATACCGGCGCTGCTGACGCCGTTCATCATCGTCGGCGGCATCCTGCTGGGGTGGTTCACCGCAACCGAGTCCGCCTGCGTCGCGGTGCTTTATTCCGTGGCGCTATCGACATTCTTTTACCGTGAAACCGGCGCGCGCGAACTTTACAAGGCTTTGCTCGACACCGGCCGTCTCGCGGGCGTCGCGCTGTTCTGCGTGGGCACCGCCAGCGCGTTCGGCTGGCTGCTGGCTTATTACAGGATCCCGCAGGAGCTGCTGGCCAACGTCTCGACCTGGGGCATGGGCGCGATCGGGGCCGGCTTCTTCATCGCGTTCTGCTTTCTGGTGGTGGGCTGCTTCCTCGACGCCATTCCGGCGATCATCATCGTCGGCACCGTTCTCGAACCGCTGGCGAAATCGGTGGATCTTCATCCGGTGCAGTTTGCGATCATCTCGATCGTCTCGCTCGCCTTCGGATTGGTGACGCCGCCTTATGGCTTGTGCTTGATGATCGCCTGTTCGATCGCAGGGGTGCGGCTGCGCTATGCGCTGAAGGACACGGTGATCATGCTGATCCCCATGCTGCTCGTGCTGGCGGCGCTCATCATTTGGCCCAGCGTTTCCTTGTTCCTGCCGCGCTTGATCGTGCCGGAGATGTTGAAATGAGCAAAGCTTGATCCCGCGGCTCTGATGCCGCGGGATCGGTGCATTTTTCTCAGAGATTGCTCTCGGTGATCGCAGCGTAGACCATGCTGCGCAGCTCGCGCCGGAGCGGGTAGGCGCTGGATGGCAGCACCTGCGTCATGAAGATGGTGATCAGCTCTTCGGCCGGGTCGATCCAGAACGACGTCGTGGCCGCGCCGCCCCAATTGTATTCACCGGGGCTGCCGGCGACCAGCGTCTCGGCCGGGCGCATGGTCACGGCGAAGCCGAGGCCGAAGCCGATGCCGTTGTAGGCGGCTTCCGCAAACAGCGAGCGCGACACTTCCGGCAGCGTGCGTCCACCCGGAATGTGGTTGGTCGTCATCAGCGCCAGCGTCTTCGGCCCGATCAACCTGACGCCGCCGAGTTCGCCGCCATTGAGCAGCGCACGGCAGAAGGTGAGATAGTCGGCCGTCGTCGAGCACAGCCCGCCGCCACCCGAGATCAAGGACGGCGGCGACAGGAACGAGCTCTTGGTTGGATCATCCTGCAGGGTCAGGCCCTCGCGGCGCTGGCCGGCATGGAAGGTCATGCCGCCACCCGGGTCGGCCGAGTAACAGGCAGCGAACCGGTGGGCCTTGGAAGCCGGCACGTGGAAATCAGTGTCGGTCATGCCGAGTGGATCGAGAATGCGTTGTTTCAGGAACTGCTCGAAGGGAATCCCGGAGATCTTGCCGACGAGGTAGCCGAGCACGTCGGTCGAGACCGAGTAATTCCAGGCCTCGCCCGGTGAGAACTCCAGCGGGATTTTTGCAAGGCTCTCGATCATGGTCTGGAGCGTGCCGGACTTCTCGACCTCGCCGATCTTTTCAGCGCGGTAGGCGGCATCGACGTTCGAGCGCTGCTGGAAGCCGTAGGTGAGGCCGGAGGTGTGGCGCAGGAGGTCGACGATCAGCATCGGCCGCGACGGCGGACGGGTCAGGAAGGAAGGCGCGGTGCCGGCGACGAACACGCCGAGATCCTTCCATTCCGGAATGTACTTGGCGACCGGCTCATCGATCGCGACGAGGCCTTGCTCTACCAGCATCATGAAGGCGACGCTGGTGAGCGGCTTGGTCATGGAATAGATGCGGTAGATGGTGTCGTCCTTGACGGGCAGCTTGCGTTCGACGTCGGCAAAACCCTGCACCGAGCTGTGGGCGATCTTGCCACGGCGATAGACCAGGAGATGCGTGCCCGGGAAGCGGCTGGCATCGATGTACCGGCTCTTCAGATGCGCATCGACACGGTCGAGCGCGGCCTTGGACATGCCCACGGATTCGGGCGAGGCGGGGGTGGGGGCGAGCATCAGTTCCTCCGAGCAGTTTTGTCCGGCGTTGATAGCCGAAAAGGCGGTCTCATTCCAAGCCGGTCGCGCTTAACGCCGGCCGGCTGTTTGGTGTAGGCTTCACTTTGGAACGCCTCCAAGCAGCCCAAAAGATCCCCAACGGGCCAATGAGAAAACGCAGGCAAACGCACCATGACCCAGTTCAACGAAACCGAACTCACCGAAGCCGTCGTCCGGAGCTTTGACCAGACACCTGACCCGCGCGCGAAATTCCTGCTCCAGGAATTGGTGAAGTCGCTGCACGATTACGTGAGCAAGACCGGCCTCACCTTCGCGGAATGGGAATACGCCATCGATTTCCTGACCCGCACCGGCCAGAAGTGCACGGACACCCGGCAGGAATTCATTCTCCTGTCCGACGTGCTCGGCGTCTCCATGCTGGTCGACGCGGTCAACCATCGCGAGCGCGAGGGCGCCACCCAGACCACCGTGCTCGGGCCGTTCTATGTCGGCGAGCACAAGGTGACGGTGCACGGCACCGACATCTCTCCGAACAATCAAACCGGCGAACGGATGTTCGTGCAGAGCCGTGTCACCGATCTCAAGGGCAAGCCGCTCGCGAATGTCCCCGTCGACGTCTGGCACGCTGACGATGACGGCTTCTACGACTCGCAGAAGCCAAACTATGACGAGGTCGGCGCCTCGGCGCGGGCGCGCTTCATCACCGATAGCGATGGCCGCTTCTCCTTCCGCACCATCCTGCCGTGCAGCTATCCGATTCCGACCGACGGCCCGGTCGGCGAGATGATCGTGCAGACCAACCGCCACCCGATGCGCCCGGCGCATGTGCACTTCTTGGTCAATGCCAAGGGCTACGAGCCGCTGATCACCCACGTCTTCATGGACGGCGACAAATATCTGGATTCCGACGTGGTGTTCGGCGTGAAGGACGACCTCGTCGCCAAGGTCGAGCCGCGCAACGATGCGGCGATGCCCGACGGTACTAAGGCGAACGGGCAGTGGCACCTGATGAGCTACGAATTCCACCTCAAGCCGGGCGGCGGCATGGCGCCGAAACCGCTGGGGACGAAGGCGGAGGAGCACGCCTGACCGTCAGGCGCGAGCAGCGCGCGCCGCCCTCTCATCTCCCGATAAAGGCCGCCAGCTCGTCAGGCGTCCCCATCGGAAAGGCTTCTTTCATGAAGTCGAGGAAGGCGGAGACGCGCGCGCTCAACAGCCGGCGCGATGGATAGAGCGTCCACAACGCGATCTCTGGTCCGTCGATGTCGCCCCAATGCACCAGCGTGCCGGCAGCCAGGTCGTGACTGACCAGTGATACTGGAAGGCGTGCGGCGCCGACGCCCGCCCGGACCGCATCGCGGACCATGACGAGCGATGACAGGCGAAGGACCGGATCAGTCGCGATGCGCGATTGTCCACTTGGCACCGTGACTTCCCAGCTGGTCAGCTGGTCGCCCGGTCCGCGCATGACTGCCGGCGCAGCGATACCGTCCCGCGGTCGTTTCAGGTTCGGGCTCGCCACCACCACCAGCCGATCGCGCAGAAAGATGCGTCCGACAAGGCTGTCATCCGGATCGGGATTGACCCGAATGACGAGGTCATACCCTTCCTCCACCATGTCGACGGAGCGATCTTCCGTCGTGACCTCGAGACGGACCTCCGGGTATCTGAGCGCGAACCCGGCCGCGAGATTTCCCATCGCAGTCTGCGAGAACAGCATAGGCGCGCTGATCCGCAAGCGCCCCCGCGGCCTGTCCCCACCCGACGCGATCGCTGTCGCCGTCTCGTCGAGCTCGGTGAGCAAGGCTCCCGTCCGCTCGTAAAGGGCGCGTCCTTCCTGCGTGAGTTTCAGGGTGCGCGCTCCCCGTTCGAACAGGCGCAGGTCGAGCGCGGCTTCCAGCTCCGCGACCCGCCGGGACAGGGTGGCTTTCGGGCGGCCGGCGGCCCGTGCGGCCCGTCCGAACCCGCCGTGTCGGGCAACGAGATTGAAATCGGCGAGTGCGAGCAGGTCCATTGTTCCACCAGTGAGACAGTCTGTCCAGATATAGCGGCTATCTGTTCTTTTGTGGATCACTAATTTCCCGAGTGTCTTCTGACCCAACCCGGAGTGATCCCCATGACCATCCTCGTTACCGGTGCAACCGGCACCATCGGCCGCCATGTAGTCGAACAGCTCGTCAAGCGCGGTGCCGATGTCCGTGCTCTCGCCCGCGAACCTGCCAAGGCAAACCTCCCGGCAGGCGTCACAGTCGTGCAGGGCGACCTGCTCGACGTCGACTCGATCCGTAGCGCATTCAAGGGCGTCTCGACCCTGTTCCTGCTCAACGCAGTGGTGCCGGATGAATTCACGCAGGCACTGATCGCGCTCAACGTGGCCCGCGAGGCGGGCGTCGAGCGGGTCGTCTACCTCTCGGTGATCCACAGCGATCGCTACGTGAACGTCCCCCACTTTGCCGGCAAGTTCGGCGTCGAGCGGATGATCGAGCAGATGGGCTTCAACGCCACCATCCTGCGCCCGGCGTACTTCATGAACAACGACGTCACGATCAAGGACGTGGTGACCGGATACGGCATCTACCCGATGCCGATCGGGAGCAAGGGGCTCGCCATGATCGATGCACGCGACATCGGCGAGATCGCGGCCATCGAGCTGATCCGTCGTGAGCGCGCCGCAACCCCGCTTCCGCTCACGCGCATCAATCTCGTCGGTCCAGATGCGCTGACCGGCGCGAAAGCTGCCGCCGTCTGGTCGGAGGTGCTGGGCCGCACGATCGCCTATCCCGGTGACGATACCGCCGGCTTCGAGAAGAACCTCAGGCAGTTCATGCCGAGCTGGATGGCTTTCGACATGCGGTTGATGAGCGAGCGTTTCCTCACCGAGGGAATGGTCCCCGAGTCCGGCGACGTCGAGCGGTTGACCGCGCTGTTGGGCCGTCCGCTGCGCTCCTATCGCGACTTCGTCTCCGAGATCACGGCCACTGCCTGACGGCATGGGCACGTCCCCATCACGACAACAAGGACTCCTATCATGACCTCTTCAATCGCCACTGTTCCGGTGAATCCGGAAGGCGCAACGAAGATATTGGTGCTTGGAGCGACCGGTGCCACCGGTCGCCTGATCGTCAACCAGGCGGTGGCGCGGGGCTACGACGTCACCGTGCTGGTGCGGTCCGCCGACAAGGCAAGTGACATCAGAGGGGCGAAGCTCATCGTCGGAGATGCCCGCGATGAAGCAGCCCTGCGCGAAGCCCTCAAAGGCCGTGACGCCGTGGTCAGCGCGCTGGGTACACCGGTAAGCCCGTTCCGCGAAGTGACGCTTCTCTCGACCGCGACGCGCGCGCTCGTGAGCGCGATGAAGGCCGAGCAGGTCTCTCGGCTGGTTTGCATCACGGGGATGGGCGCCGGCGACAGTGCCGGGCACGGCGGCCTTATCGCCGACAATGTGATCTTTCCGCTTCTGCTGAAGAAGGTGTACGCCGACAAGGACCGGCAGGAAGCGATCGTCAGCGATAGCGGGCTGGACTGGGTCCTGGTTCGCCCCTCGATCCTGAACAACAAGCCCGGCCGCGGCTCGGTCCGGGCGCTGACGGATCTTTCGGGCTTCCATGGCGGTAGCATCGCGCGCGAAGACGTTGCGACATTCGTGCTCGATCAGGTGCGCGCCGATACCTGGCTGCATCGGTCTCCGCTGATCACGTGGTGATACTTTGCTGGCGACACCCCTGATCAGCGCGCGTGCAGCATCGCAAGCAGGACCACGACGACGCAGGCGAGCGCCGCCGTGGTCAATTTCCAGAACATCAGCGGGTTGCGCTCCAAGAGCGGCGTGATCCGCGTGTCGAGATAGGCCGGATTGGGCGTGCGAAGCTCGAACACGAATTCGGACAGATCCTCGTGCCGCTTGTAGGGATCCGGATGGAGCGCACGTCTGAGCGCTCCGTCGACCCAGGCGGGCACGTTGCTGTCGTCGTCGGCCGGGCGATATTTGAGCCTCCGCACGTCCGCCTTGCGTCGGATCCTGGCGATTTGGGTGCCGTAGGGAAGCGTTCCCGTCAGCATCTGGTAACAGATCACGGCGAGTGAAAACATGTCGGAGCGCGGCGAGCCGCCATGCCCAAGAAAATATTCCGGCGCCGTGTACTGGACCGTTCCCAGAATTTCGTCGGTCTCGTCCTGCGGGGCCGCCTCCGCGACGCCTGCCACCTTGACCGATCCGAAGTCGATGATCTTCGCGGTGCCGGTCTTGTCGATCAGGATGTTGTCGGGCCTGAGGTCCTGATGCAGCATTTCCATGCGGTGGAAGGCGCGCAAGCCCGCGGCGATCTGCTCGACCAGTCCGCGGACGGTTTCGAGATCGGGGCGCGGATTGTCCGTCATCCATTGCCGCAAGGTCTGACCTTCGACGAATTCGGTCGCGACATAGAGATAGCCACGCCGTTTCGACTGCGACAACGGCTTCAGCACGTGCGGGCTGTCGATCCGGCGCGCGATCCACTCTTCCATCAGGAAGCGCTTCAGGTATGCGGCATTGTCGCGCAGATCGATCGAGGGAAGCTTCAGCGCGACCGGCTCCTCGGTCACCGCGTCGACGGCAAGGTAAATATGGCTGCGGCTGCTGGCGTGGATTTCGCGGACGATCCTGTAGCCGTCGAAGATGGCCCGCGGCTCCGGCAGCGGGGGAAGCGGCAGCTGGGAGGTCTGGTTGAATATTCCAGCCGGCTCACGCTGCGGCACCGCATCGACGCGGAGGATCTGGACCGTGATGTTGTCGTCACTGCCGCGCCGATAGGCTTCCTCGACGATCGCCTTCGCCGCCCCGTCGAGCTCGGCTGCATGCTCGCTGAGCGCACTGGTGATGAAACGCGCGTCGACGAATTCATAGGCGCCGTCGGTCGCCAGCAGGAAAGTGTCTCCAGTCTCGATCTCGAAACTCTGATAGTCGATCTCGAGCTGCGGATTGATGCCGAGCGCACGGCCGAGATAGGTCTGTTCCGAGGACACGATGATCCGGTGATCGTCGGTCAGCTGCTCGAGCGCCTTGCCCGCTACGCGGTAGACGCGACAGTCGCCGACGTGGAAGATGTGCGCGGTGGTCGCCTTGATGACCATGGCGCTCAGCGTGCAGACATAACCCTTGTCGCGGTCATAGGCATATTGGCTCTTGCGCGTCTGCGCGTGGAGCCAGGAATTGGTCGCGTCCAGCACGCGGCGGGCGGAGGTCTTCACCGTCCAGGATTCCGACGTGCAGTAATAGTCCATCAGGAAGCTCTTGACCGCCGACTCGCTGGCGATCTGGCTCACCGTGCTGCTGGAGATGCCGTCGGCGAGGACGGCCGCAATACCCTTCAGGCTGAGCATCGGCTCGTCCGGAACGAGGACGCCGTGAAAATCCTGATTGATGGGCTTGCGACCCTTGTCGGAATGCTGGCCGACCGAGATCTGAAGTCCGCGGGTCATCGTCATCACCGGCAAAGGGGAGCCTCACCCTGATCGGGCGAGGCTCTCCTGTCGAGACGTATCAGGCCGCGATGCGGGGCGAGGTGGCCTTGCCGGCCTGGCGCTTCGGCTTGGTCATGATGTGCGTGGTGTAGAGGGTCATGCCGGTGAAGGCGAGGCCACCGACGAGGTTGCCGAGCACGGTCGGGATCTCGTTCCAGATCAGATAGTCCATGATCGAGAACTTCGCGTGCAGCATCAGGCCGGAGGGGAACAGGAACATGTTCACGACGGAATGCTCGAATACCATGTAGAAGAACACCAGGATCGGCATCCACATCGCGATGACCTTGCCGGGGACCGATGTCGAGATCATGGCGCCGACCACGCCGGTCGAGACCATCCAGTTGCAGAGCATCCCGCGCAGGAACAGCGTCGCCATGCCGGCCGCGCCATGCGCGGCGTAGCCCAGCGTTCGGCCTTCGCCGATGTTACCGATGGCGGCGCCGACCTTGTCGGGATCCTGCGTGAAGCCGAAGGTCGTGACGAAGGCCATCATGAAGGCCACGGTGAAGGCGCCAGCGAAATTGCCGACGAAGACGAGGCCCCAGTTACGCAGCACGCCGCCGAAAGTGACGCCAGGGCGCTTGTCGATCAGGGCGAGCGGGGAGAGCACGAACACGCCGGTCAGGAGGTCGAAGCCCAGCAGATACAGCATGACGAAGCCGACCGGGAACAGCAGCGCGCCGACCAGCGGCTGCCCCGTGTTCACGTTGATCGTGACGGCGAACCATGCCGCGAGCGCCAGGATGGCGCCGGCCATGTAGGCCCGGATGATGGTATCCCGGGTGGACATGAAGACTTTGGACTCGCCCGCATCCACCATCTTGGTGACGAATTCCGAAGGCGCGAGATACGACATCGATGGTTCCTTTTGCTTCGTAAGAGAGATCGAGACGCCCTGAGTGCGCCGCTGAAGTTATTGGCCGTGCGGGGTGTCTGCCGCGCGTGGGCCGGGGAGGTTTGGAAGCCTTGGGATTGCGTCACGACGACCGAGTCGAGGAGGGCCGCGAAGCAGTTGAGCTTCCGGGATGCAGCCGCCAGCGCCTGCATCAATGCGGCAAAGCCGCAGTCTTCGTTGACGTAAATGGAGAAGCAAGTTGCGTGCCGTGTGCAAGGCTCATAAAAATCAAGTAATATCAATCAGATAGATCTTGGACTGCATCGGCTTTTGCGCTTGATGCGGCCTTTTGCTTGAGCTGTTGCACAACTGTTGTGCGCCGCACAATTATTGGGCAAGCCGCAAATTTCGCGAGCGGAACGGGCCTGCGACAGACTGGCACGCTGCCTGTAGCATATTGATCTTTCGAGATTTTCCGCGTTGTGACGCTTGGCACGAAGCTTGAATAGTTCCAGGCCGACGCCATTGAAGCCGTCCCGCGAGACTTCTCATCCGAATTGCCGACGCCACCAGACGGGGGTCTCCCCGTCGCGCGTTCGCATGCGCTGCTTCAGGCGTCGCCGGACGGACGGGCTGCTCGTGTGCACTGACGCAATCATTCTGCAACGACGCAAAGGACGATACCGCCTATGACCAAGCGCACCCGCCGGCCGTCGGACACTGGCCTCAGCCGCCGTCAATTGTTGAAGGCCGCCGGCTCGACCGCCGCACTCCTGGCCGCTGTAAAACTGAATTTCCCCGCCGGCGCCTTCGCGCAGGACGCAGGCCCCGAGGTCAAGGGCGCCAAGCTCGGCTTCATCGCGCTGAGCGATGCCGGCCCCCTGTTCGTCGCCAAGGACAAGGGCCTGTTCGCCAAATACGGCATGCCGGACACCGACGTGCAGAAGCAGGCCTCTTGGGGCACCACGCGGGACAATCTCGTGCTCGGCTCAGAAGGCAACGGCATCGACGGTGCGCACATCCTGACCCCGATGCCGTACCTGATCTCGGCGGGCAAGGTGACGCAGAACAACCAGCCGACGCCGATGTACATCCTGGCGCGGCTCAATCTCGATAGCCAGTGCATCTCCGTCGCCAACGAATATGCCGACCTGAAGCTCGGCGTCGACGCCACGCCCTTCAAGGCGGCGCTCGAGAAGAAGAAGGCCTCGGGCAAGGCCGTGAAGGCCGCGATGACCTTCCCCGGCGGCACCCATGACCTCTGGATCCGCTACTGGCTTGCCGCCGGCGGCATCGATCCGGACAAGGACATCGAGACCATCGTGGTGCCGCCGGCGCAGATGGTGGCCAACATGAAGGTCGGCACGATGGACTGCTTCTGCGTCGGCGAGCCCTGGAACCTGCAGCTGATCCACCAGAACATCGGCTACACCGCGATCACGACCGGCGAGCTCTGGAACAAGCACCCGGAAAAATCCTTCGGCATGCGCGCCGCCTTCGTCGACAAATATCCGAAGGCCGCGAAGGCGCTGCTGATGGCGGTGATGGAAGCGCAGCAGTGGTCGGACAAGGCCGAGAACAAGGCCGAGCTCGCCGCCATCATGGGCAAGCGGCAGTGGATGAACTGCCCGGTCGAAGACGTGCTCGACCGCACCGCCGGCAAGTTCGACTACGGCCTTCCCGGCAAGGTGGTCGAGAATTCGCCGCACATCATGAAGTACTGGCGCGACTTCGCCTCTTATCCCTTCCAGAGCCACGACCTCTGGTTCCTCACCGAGGACATTCGCTGGGGCAAGTACGAGGCGAATTTCGACACCAAGGCGCTGATTGCCAAGGTCAACCGCGAAGATATGTGGCGCGACGCGGCCAAGGCGCTCGGCATCGCAAGCGCGGAGATCCCGACCTCCACCTCGCGCGGCAAGGAGACCTTCTTCGACGGCAAGGTGTTCGATCCGGAAAATCCGGCTGCCTATCTGAAGTCGCTCGCGATCAAGCGCGTCGAAGTCTGATGGAGCCAGCGGCCGCCTCCGGGCGGCCGCATCGCCTTTTGCAGCCGGAGAGATATTGCGATGAACATGCCCGCCACGAAGATCGAGGTTGAGACCGCGAAGCCCGCGAGCGCTGCCGCGCCGGTCGTCGCGATGACACCGAAGCGGCCACCGCGTTCGGAGACTTACGCGCGGATGGCGCGGGAGACCGCCGTGCGCGTGATCCCGCCGCTGGTCGTGATCGCGCTCTTGCTTCTGGTGTGGGAGTTGGTCTGCCGCCGTGCCGGCTCGGCACTGCCGCCGCCGTCGAAGGTGTTCAAGGACACGAAGGAGCTGATCCTCGATCCGTTCTTCGATCATGGCGGCATCGACAAGGGGCTGTTCTGGCACCTGTCCGCCAGCCTCCAGCGCGTTGCCTTCGGCTATTCGCTCTCGGCGATTGCCGGCATCGCGCTCGGCGTGCTGGTCGGGCAGTCGGTCTGGGCGATGCGTGGGCTCGATCCGCTGTTCCAGGTCTTGCGCACGATTCCGCCGCTCGCCTGGCTGCCGCTGTCGCTCGCCGCGTTCCGCGACGGCCAGCCCTCGGCGATCTTCGTCATCTTCATCACCTCGATCTGGCCGATCATCATCAACACCGCGGTCGGCATCCGCAACATCCCGCAGGATTATCGCAACGTCGCCGCAGTGGTGCAGCTCAACCCGCTCGAATTCTTCGCCAAGATCATGATTCCGGCCGCCGCGCCCTACATCTTCACGGGGCTTCGCATCGGCATCGGTCTGTCCTGGCTCGCCATCGTAGCGGCCGAGATGCTGATCGGCGGCGTCGGCATCGGCTTCTTCATCTGGGACGCCTGGAATTCCTCGCATATCAGCGAGATCATCCTGGCACTGTTCTATGTCGGCATCATCGGCTTCGTGCTCGACCGCCTGATCGCGGGCGCCGGCAAGATCGTCACCCGCGGCACCGCGCTGAACTAAGGACAAGCACATGACCGCTTATTTGAAGCTCGATCACATCGACAAGATTTTTACCCGCGGCGCAGCCTCCACGGAGGTGCTGAAGGATATCAATCTCACTATCGAGAAGGGCGAATACGTCTCGATCATCGGCCATTCCGGTTGCGGCAAGTCGACCCTGCTCAACATCATCGCAGGCCTGACCAACGCCACCACCGGCGGCGTGCTGCTCGAGAACCGCGAGGTGAACTCGCCGGGACCCGACCGTGCAGTGGTGTTCCAGAACCACAGCCTGTTGCCGTGGCTGACCGTGTACGAGAACGTCAGGCTCGGCGTCGACAAGGTCTTCGCCAAGACCAAGAAGCGCGCCGAACGCGACGCCTGGGTCATGCACAATCTCAACCTCGTGCAGATGGCTCATGCCAAGGACAAGCGTCCCTCGGAGATCTCCGGCGGCATGAAGCAGCGCGTCGGCATTGCCCGCGCGCTTGCCATGGAGCCGAAAGTGTTGCTGCTCGACGAGCCTTTCGGCGCGCTCGACGCACTGACCCGCGCGCATTTGCAGGATTCGGTGATGGCGCTGCATCAGAAGCTCGGCAACACCATTTTGATGATCACCCACGACGTCGACGAGGCGGTGCTGCTGTCCGATCGCATCGTCATGATGACGAACGGGCCGAGCGCGCGCATCGGTGAGGTGCTGGAGGTGCCGCTGGCGCGCCCGCGCAAGCGGCTCGAGCTCGCGACCAACGCCACTTACCTGAAGTGCCGGCAGCGCGTGCTCGAATTCCTCTATGAGCGTCATCGTTTCGTCGAAGCCGCGTAAACGCGTCACCAACAGGTGCTCACGCAACGCCTATTTTTGAATCATCAAGCTCAATCCTTGTGCGCCGCACAGGGATTGAGCGAATCGCAAAATTTGCGTGCGAAATAGTCTTGCAAAAATTCGGAGCACTTCGAACAAGCTTCTGAATTTCCTGCGTTTCCGGAATGCGCGCAGTTGGCACGGAAATTGAAACACCAACTGCGACGCCAACGACGACGTCCCTCAACATCATCAATCAGCATCGTAACTCGCCACCGGGGTGAAGCCTCGGAGCGCGCCTCCGTGGTCGGAGGCAGAGCCTGCAACGACGCAGCGGTGAGCCTGGAAGGGATTTTGCAATGACCAACAGTCCGACTGGTAATCAGACTTGGATCTCAGACTGGCGCCCCGAAGATGAGGCGTTCTGGAATGCGACTGGCAAGACTATCGCGCGCCGCAACCTGATCTGGTCGATCGTGGCCGAACATATCGGCTTCTCGGTCTGGCTGATCTGGAGCATCGTCACCACCAAGCTGCCGCAGGCGGGCTTCCACTACACCACCGACCAGCTGTTCCAGCTCGTCGCGGTGCCCGGGCTGATCGGCGCGTTGATGCGCTTTCCCTACACCTTCGCGGTGACGACCTTCGGCGGTCGCAACTGGACCATCTTCAGTGCGGCGATCCTGTTCATTCCGACGCTCTCGCTCGCCTATTTCGTCGGCCAGCCCGACACGCCATTCTGGCTGATGCTGCTGATTGCCTCGACCGCCGGTCTCGGCGGCGGCAATTTTGCCTCCAGCATGACCAACATCTCGTTCTTCTTCCCCGACCGGATGAAGGGGTGGGCGCTCGGACTGAATGCGGCCGGTGGCAATATCGGCGTCTCGAGCGTGCAGCTGTTGACCCCGATCCTGATGACGCTCGCCGTCATCAACCTGTTCCAGGCAACGCCCGTCGACGGCGTCTTCCTTCAAAACGCCGGCCTGATGTGGGTGCTGCCGATCGCGATCGCGGTGTTCGGCGCAGTGTTCTTCATGAACAACCTGATCACAGCCAAGTCGTCGATCAAGAACCAGCTCGCCGTGGTCAAGCGCAAGCACACCTGGATCATGGCGTATCTCTATATCGGCACGTTCGGCTCCTTCATCGGCTACTCGGCGGCATTTCCGCTGCTGATCAAGACCCAGTTCCCGCAAGTGACGATTGCGATCGCCTTCCTGGGACCGCTGGTCGGCTCGCTGTCGCGGCCGCTCGGCGGCTGGCTTGCCGACAGGATCGGCGGCTCGGTCATCACGTTCTGGAATTTCATCGTGATGGCAGGCGCGACGATCGGCGTGCTCTACTTCGTCGGGCACAAGGATTTCATCGGCTTCTTGTCGATGTTCCTGGTCCTGTTCGTGACGACGGGCATCGGCAACGGTTCGACCTACCGCATGATCCCCTCGATCTTCCGCGAGCAGAATCTGTTCAGGGTGCGCGGCAAGGGCGATGCGGAGCGCGCGCTCGCCTTGAAGACGGCGAGCATCGAGAGCGGTGCTGCGGTTGGCTTCATCGGCGCGGTCGGTGCCGTCGGGGGCTATCTGATCCCGACCGGCTTCGGCAAGTCGATCGCGCTGACCGGCGGGCCGCAGCTCGCGCTCGCGATCTATCTCGGCTTCTACGCCTCCTGCCTCGCGCTGACCTGGTGGTTCTATCTGCGTCGCAGCCCGCAGGGCGAAGGCGCGTCAAGCCTCGCCGGAGCACGTGTCTAATACTTGGTACGAATCTCGCTTCTCCCCGTACGCGGGGAGAAGCATTGCCCGACAGTTTGACAATGAACCTGGTTCGCAATGGCGCGCACCAAGGCAAACCCAACAGGCAGGAGAACATCATGACGCCAGAACAGATCACCCTCGTGCAACAGAGCTTTGCCAAGGTCGCGCCGATTTCCGCGCAAGCCGCGGTGCTGTTCTACGATCGCCTGTTCGAGGTCGCGCCGTCCGTGCGCGCGATGTTTCCGGAGGACATGACCGAGCAGCGCAAGAAGCTGATGGGCATGCTCGCTGCCGTCGTCGGCGGCCTGTCGAACCTGGACTCGATTCTTCCCGCGGCCTCGGCGCTTGCGAAGCGTCACGTCGGCTATGGCGCCAAGGCCGAGCACTACCCCGTGGTCGGCGCGACCTTGCTGTGGACCTTGGAGAAGGGCCTCGGCGAGGCCTGGACGCCCGAACTCGCTGCCGCCTGGACCGACGCCTACGGCGTGTTGTCCGGCTACATGATGTCCGAGGCCTACGGCGCACAGTCGCAGGCCGCTGAATAGGAGATGCGTTGTGAGTGAACCGCTGGTCATCGTCGGTAACGGTATGGCGGCCGCGCGTCTGGTCGACGAGCTCGCCAAGACTTCGCTCGGCCGCTACGCGGTCGCCGTGATCGGCGAGGAGCCGCGGCTCGCTTACAACCGCGTTCTGCTCTCCTCCGTGCTGGCCGGCGAGACCGGCTCGCACGAGATCGAGCTTCGTCCCGCCGACTGGTGGCGCCATCGCGGCGTCACGGTGCGCTACGGCTATCGCGTCAGCGAGATCGACACCGGCCGACGCGAGCTCAAGATCGAAGGCGAAGAGAGCATGGAATATTCCAAGCTCGTGCTCGCCGTCGGCTCGACGCCGCTGCGGCTCAACGTGCCGGGCGCCGACCTTTCCGGCGTGCACACCTTCCGCGACACCCGCGACGTCGATCTGCTGCTGACGCTCGCTGCCGCAAGGAAGCGCGTCGTCGTGGTCGGCGGCGGTCTGCTCGGACTCGAAGCGGCCTACGGCCTCGCCAAGGCCGGTGCGCCCGTGACGCTGCTGCATCTGATGGACCGGCTGATGGAGCGCCAGCTCGATGCGCCCGCTGCCGACCTGCTCAAGACGCTGGTCGAGCGCAAGGGCATTCGCATCCTGCTCAATGCATCCACAGCGCGCATCCACGGCGAGGGCCGTGTCGAAGCGGTCGAGCTTGCCGACGGCACCCGCATCGAGGCCGATGCGGTGATCTTCGCCGCCGGCATCAGGCCCAACATTGCGCTGGCGAAGGACGCCGGCATCGCAGTCAACCGCGGCATCGTCGTCAACGACGAGATGCAGACGGCGTCACCCGATATCTACGCGCTCGGCGAGTGCGCCGAGCATCGCGGCACCTGCTACGGCCTCGTCGAGCCTGCTTACGAGCAGGCGCGGGTTCTGGCGCGGCATCTCTCTGGTCGTCCTGCGGCCTATCAGGGCAGCGTGGTCTCGACCAATCTGAAGGTGTCGGGCGTCAGCGTGTTCTCCGCCGGCGACTTCATGGGCGGGGAGGGTAGCGAGAGCCTCGTGCTGTCAGACCGCAGGCGCGGCACTTACAAGAAGCTCGTCATCGCCGAGGGCCGGCTCACCGGCGCCCTGCTGATCGGCGATACCGTCGATGCGCTCTGGTATCTCGAACTGATCCGCAACCGCGAAAAGGTGGCGGCGATCCGCGCCGACATGATGTTCGGCCGCGTGCTCGCGCGTCCCTCCAAAGCGGCTTGATAGAGGCGGCTTGAAATGACGGCGATCGATCCCACGCTCCGTGCCACCAAGACGACCTGTCCGTATTGCGGCGTCGGCTGCGGCGTGCTGGCGACGCCGGACGGCAAGGGCGGCGCGGCGATCGCGGGCGATCCCGATCATCCTGCCAATTTCGGCCGGCTGTGCTCCAAGGGCTCGGCGCTCGGCGAGACGGTCGGGCTGGAAAGCCGGCTGCTCTATCCGATGATCCGCTGCAAGGGCGTGCTCGAACGCGTCGCCTGGAGCGATGCGCTCGATCACGTCGCCCACCGCATGCAGCACATCGTCGCGCGCGATGGCGCCGACGCGGTCGCATTCTATCTCTCTGGCCAACTGCTGACCGAGGACTATTACGTCGCCAACAAGCTGATGAAGGGTTTTGTCGGCACGGCCAACGTCGACACCAATTCGCGGCTGTGCATGTCGTCCTCGGTCGCCGGTCACCGCCGCGCCTTCGGCGCCGACACCGTGCCCGGCTGCTACGAGGATCTCGACCAGGCCGATCTGCTGGTGTTCGTCGGCTCGAATGCCGCCTGGTGCCACCCGGTCCTGTTCCAGCGCATGTTGAAGAACCGTGGGGAGCGCGGCGCCCGCATGATCGTGATCGATCCGCGCCGCACCGACACCGCGACCGATGTCGATCTGTTCCTGGGCCTCAAGCCCGGCACCGACACGGCGCTGTTCTGCGGCCTGTTCGTTCACCTCGCCGACAATGGTGCACTGGATCAGGATTACATCGCGCAAAACACGTCGGGCTTTGACGACGCGCTGGCGCGCGCACGCAGCATTGCCGGCAGCGTCACCGCGACCGCAGTGGCCACCGGCCTTTCCGAGCAGGACGTTGCCACCTTTTTCAAGATGTTCCGTGACACGCCCCGCGTCGTCACGCTGTACTCGCAAGGCGTCAATCAGTCGGCGCAGGGCACCGACAAGGTCAACGCGATCCTGAACTGCCATCTTGCGACGGGGCGCATCGGCAAGCCGGGTGCCTCGCCGTTCTCGCTCACCGGCCAGCCCAACGCGATGGGCGGCCGCGAGGTCGGCGGCCTCGCCAACCAGCTCGCCGCACACATGAACTTCACGCCGCCGGACATCGACCGTGTCAGGCGGTTCTGGAAGGCGCCGCGCATCGCCACCCATGAAGGGTTGAAGGCGGTGCAGCTGTTCGAAGCCATCAACCGCGGCGAGGTCAAGGCCCTGTGGGTGATGGGCACCAACCCCGCAGTGTCGCTGCCCGACGCGGACTTCGTGCGCGAGGCGCTGAAGAAGCTCGAGCTGTTCGTGGTCTCCGAGAACGTGCTCTCCAACGACACGATCGATGCCGGCCCGCACGTGCTGCTGCCCGCGCTCGCCTGGGGCGAGAAGTCGGGCACCGTGACCAATTCCGAGCGCCGCATCTCGCGCCAGCGTTCGTTCCTGCCGGCGCCCGGCGAGGCGCGGCCGGACTGGTGGATCCTGAGCGAAACCGCAAAACGCCTCGGCTTCGGCGACAGTTTCAGTTACAAATCCGCAGCCGACATCTTTCGCGAGCACGCCGCGCTCTCGGCGTTCGAGAACGATGGCAGCCGCGACTTCGATATCGGCGCGCTGACCTCGCTGTCCGACGAGGGCTTCGACGCCTTGAAGGCCGTGCAGTGGCCCACACGTGAAGGTGGGGCGCCCGGCGAGCGCTTCTTCGCGGCCGGCGGGTTCTTCACCAATGACGGCAAGGGCCGCTTCGTCGCGCCGGAGGTGCCGGCGCTGCGTGGCGAGACCGGGCCGTCGCGGCCGCTGCGGCTCAACACCGGACGCATCCGCGACCAGTGGCACACCATGACGCGCACGGGCCTCAGCCAGCGGCTCGGCGCGCATCTGCCAGAGCCGTTCGTCGAGATTCATCCCGATGACGCCAACAAATACAACGTCGTCCATGACGGCTACGCCCGCATCACCACCGACTACGGTCAGTGCACCCTCAAGGTCGTCGTCAGCGACCGCCAGCAGCGCGGCACGCTGTTCGCGCCGATCCACTGGAGTGCGATGAACGCCTCGCACGGTCGCGTCGGGGCGTTGGTCGCACCGTTCACCGATCCGTTCTCGGGGCAGCCGGAGTCCAAGGCGACACCAGCCGCGATCGGGCCTTATGAATACGTCTTCCGGGGCTTTGCGTTGTCGCGCAAGCAGCTGGACCTGCCGCCAAACCTGATGTGGACGCGCGTCACTGTTGCCGGCGGCTTCGGCTATCTCTTCGCCGACAATGCGGACCTGTCGCGCTGGCCGGCCTGGCTCGGTGGCGTTGCCGGCGAGGACGTCGCCGACTATCGCGACTTCGGCGGCGGCGTTTATCGCGCGGCGTCGTTTGCCGGCGACCGCATCGAAACCTGCCTGTTCGTCGGCCCCGCGCATGATGCCGGCGATTGGGAGGTGGTGAAGAGCCTGTTCGTCGCCGACCATGTCACCGACGAGCAGCGGCGCATGCTGTTGTCCGGTAAGTCGAGCGAGGGCGCGGCGTCGACCGGTCCGGTCGTCTGCGCCTGCTTCGGTGTCGGCCGCGGCACCATCTGCGACACCATCGTCGCAGGCGCGCGCACGGCCGCCGAGATCGGCGCAAAGCTCAAGGCCGGCACCAATTGCGGCTCCTGCATTCCCGAGCTGAAGCGCCTGATCGCGACGACGGAGCTGGCACCAGTGAAGCAGGCGAAGGTCGCGGGCGCTGCGGGGTAGAAGCGACTTTCTCGGTCGTCGCCGCATACTCCGCCGTCATCGCCCGGCTTGACCGGGCGATCCAGTACGCCGAGACGCCTGTGATCAAGCGGTAAGGCGACGGCGTACTGGATTCCCCGCTTTCGCGGGGAATGACAGCGGGGCGGGGCGCTACGCCTCAGCCCAATCGACGCACGACCCATTGTGCCCTATGGTGCCGCGCTCTCGCCCTCAACGCGCAAAACAACAATGATGTACCTGGAAACGCCGCCACGCCTGATCGAGACCAGGCTCTTCTCCGCCATGCCCGACAAATTCCGCCGCAAGGGCGAGCAGACGGATTGGGCCGATGCCAATCGGTCGGGCGTGCCGACAGACTCCTTCATCGAGGGCCCGTCGTTCGACAAAGATGGCAATCTCTACATCGTCGACATTCCCTTCGGCCGCATCTTCCGCATTGCGCCTGACGGCGAATGGTCGCTGGCGATTGAATATGAGGGCTGGCCGAACGGGCTGAAGATCGCGGCGGACGGTCGCATCCTGGTTGCCGATTACAGGCACGGCATCATGGCGTTTGACGCCGAGGCAGGCCGCATTGCGCCGGTGCTGACCTCGCGCAACTCGGAGTCCTTCCGCGGCTGCAACGACCTGCATCTCGCTTCCAACGGCGACATCTATTTTACCGACCAGGGTCAGACCGGCCTGCATGACCCCAGCGGCCGTGTCTATCGCCTGACGCCAGGCGGCCGGCTGGATTGCCTTGTTAACACCGGTATCAGCCCAAATGGTCTGGTGCTCGATCCAACGGAGACCGTGCTGTTCGTCGCGATGACGCGCGACAACGCGGTGTGGCGGCTGCCGTTCATGAAGGACGGCAGCGTCTCGAAGGTCGGCCGCTTCTGCTCGCTGTTCGGTACCAGTGGCCCCGATGGCTTGACCATGGATGCCAAGGGCCGCCTGTTCGTCGGTCACGCCTCGCTCGGCCATGTCTTCGTGTTCGCGCCCAACGGCGAATTGATTGCGCGGGTCAAGTCGTGCGCGGGGCCGAATTGCACCAATGTCGCGATCGGTGGCGCGAACAAAGATCGGCTCTATATCACGGAGTCTGCCACCGGTAGCGTATTGGTCGCCGACATCGGCGTATTGAACTCTTGAGCTTGATGGCGGTTGGCTGAACGAACGAGTGGTATCGGAGCAATTATGAACACGAAACCCTTCGGCAAAACCGGTGCCAGCGTCTCTGTCATCGGGCAGGGCACCTGGTATCTCGACCATGGCGATCGTAAGCGCGCGATCGCGGCGCTACAGCGCGGGCTCGATCTCGGCATGACCCACATCGACACCGCCGAGATGTATGGCGATGCCGAGCTCGTCATTGCGGACGCGATCGCGGGCCGCCGCGACGAGGTGTTCCTGGTGTCAAAGGTGCTGCCGAGCAACGCCTCCCGCCGCGGAACCATCACCGCCTGTGAGCGCTCGCTGAAGCGGCTGAAGACCGATCGGCTCGATTGCTATCTGCTGCATTGGCGCGGTTCGTATCCGCTAGAGGACACCGTGGCCGCATTCGAGGAACTGGTGGGGGCCGGCAAGATCAAATCCTGGGGCGTTTCCAATTTCGATGCCGATGATCTCGACGAGATGCTCGGCGCCGCCGGCGAAGACCGCATCGCCTGCAATCAGGTGCTCTATCATCTGAAGGAACGCGCGATCGAGCATGCCGTGATCCCGTGGTGCGAACAGCATGGTGTCGCCGTGGTCGCCTATTCGCCATTCGGCCACGACGATTTCCCTGCAAGCAGCAGCAAGGGCGGCGCGGTGCTGGCGCGCATCGCGGAGGCGCGTCGCGCGACGCCGCGCCAGGTCGCGCTGAGCTTCCTCACCCGTGCGACTACGGTGTTCGCGATTCCGAAGGCGTCGTCCGCGGAACATGCCGGCGAAAATGCCGCGGCTGGCGATCTCGTGCTGACGAAAGAGGAGATTGCGGCGCTCGATGCGGCGTTTCCGCGCGGTCCGAAGCCGCGCGGACTGCCTATGCTGTAGTGCACAAACGCCTATTCTTAATGGAGTCTTGACGCGCGCGGACGTGAGCGCATATCGGCATCCTGTTTTCGGAAGTTGTGAAAGCGGCGCAATTATCGTTTTTTACGATCATTCCCGATTCGCATTTTCTAGGTTCCAGCCGTGACCCCGCCGCCCGCCGCAGCCGCAAGGCTCGACAGTATTCCCATGCCTATGCCGGAAAAGAAGCCGCAGACGCGCCGCGCGCCCGCGCGCGTCGATCATCCCTTTAAGGGCATCGCGCTGGTGCTGCTGTCGACGATCTTTCTCGGTTGCTCCGATGTCACCGCGAAATATTTGTCGTCGAGCCTGCCGTCGATCGAGATCACCTGGATCCGCTTCGTGACGTTCGCGCTGATGTTCACGCCGGTGATGCTGCCGGGCTCGCCGCTGCATGCCATGCGCACCGAGCGCCTCGGCCTGCAGCTGATGCGCGGCGCGGCATTGCTCGGCTCTTCGCTGTTCTTCATCACCGGCCTGAGCTTCCTGCCGATCGCGGAAGCGTCCGCGACCGGCTTCGTCTCGCCGCTGTTCGTCACCGCGCTCTCGATCGTCTTCCTGAGCGAGAAGGTGGGCATGCGCCGCTGGATCGCCACCGCGATCGGCCTGACCGGCGTGCTGATCATCCTGCGCCCGGGCTCCAGCGCGTTTCACGCCGCCGCGTTCTTCCCGATCGTCTCGGCGTTCTGCTGGGCTGCGGCGCTGATCCTGACGCGCATGATGAGCGGGCGCGAAGCTGTCCTTACCACGATGGCCTATTCGGCGCTGACGGGCGTTGCGATCCTCTCTCTGATGGTCCCGTTCGTCTGGGTCACGCCGACCTGGACCGCGATCGGGCTCGGCATCGTGATCGGCGTCGCCTCCACCGTTGGCCAGTGGATCATCGTGCTGGCCTATCGCTACGGCGATGCCTCGGTGCTGGCGCCGTTCTCGTACACGCAGTTGCTGTGGGTGAGCATTCTGGGCTTCTTCCTGTTCGGCGAAGTGCCTGATGTCTGGACCGTCACCGGTGCAGCCTTCATCGTCGCCAGCGGGCTCTACATCGCCCATCGCGAGCGCATCCGTCGCGCCCAGCTCCTGATCATGGAAGAGCGTTCCCCGAACCCCTGACGCAAGTTCACGCGTCCGCTTCGTGCTATCAACGGCTCCAACAAGACGGGAGGAGCCGAATGCGCGCTGCGATTTTCAGGAACGGTGAGATTGTCGTGGACCGGATGGCCGAGCCAAAGCCGGGCCCCGGCCAGGTCCTGGTCAAGACGCTCGCCTGCGGCATCTGTGGCTCCGATCTGCACGCACGCCAGCACGCCCACCGCATGGTGGAGATGGCGCGAAAGACCGGGCGCAAGCCGATGGACCTCGCCCACGACGTCGTGTTCGGCCATGAGTTCTGCTGCGAGATCGTCGACTTCGGCCCGGGGACTGTGCGCAAGCTCAAGCCGGGCACGCGCGTCTGCTCGCTGCCGGCCCTGGTGACGCCGCAGGGCATTGAAGGCATCGGCTATTCCAACGACAATATTGGCGGCTACGCCGAGGCGATGCTGCTGAGCGAAGCGCTGCTGCTCGAGGTGCCCAACGGTCTCGCGCCGGAGCATGCCGCGCTCACCGAGCCGCTCGCGGTCGGCGTTCACGCCGTCGCCAAGGCCAACATCCGTGGCGGCGAGGTCCCGCTCGTGATCGGCTGCGGACCGGTCGGGCTCGCGGTGATTGCGGCGCTGAAGCTCAAGGGCCTGCATCCGATCGTCGCCGCTGACTATTCGCCGGCGCGGCGCGCGCTTGCGGCAAAACTCGGCGCCGATATCGTCGTGGATCCAAGGGTGTCGCAGCCCTATGCGACCTGGGCCGAGCATGCGCAAATGTCCGACGCGGAAAAGGCGGCGCGCCCACCGTTCCTGGCGATGCTGCCCGCGCTGAAGCCCGCGATCATCTTCGAATGCGTCGGCGTGCCGGGTCTGTTGCAGCAGGTGTTCGAAGGCGCGCCGCGCGATGCCAGGATCGTCGTGGTCGGTGTGTGCATGGAGACCGACAGGAGCGAGCCCATGCTCGGCATCATGAAGGAACTCAACGTTCAGTATGTGCTCGGCTACACGCCCGACGAATTCGCAGCCTCACTGCGCCTGATCGCCGAAGGGCAGGTGGATGCGGCGGCGATGGTGACGGCGGAAGTCGGCATCGACGGCGTCGCGAAGGCGTTTGCCGATCTCGCCAATCCTGAAGTCCACACCAAGATCATCGTGCAGCCTTGGCGGTGATTGCCCATCGCGGCGCGCGACCGCTAACCTGTTGCGGCGATCGGCCGCGTGCGGCCTAGCCGGGAGAGGAGTTCCCGGGCGCGCGCACACGTAAGGGTAGACGGGGCTGGGTTCTTGTGACAATCTTAGGCGTTATTTTTTAGTAATTCATTTTTTGCGGGTTCGCCGTGGCAGACATTCAGGCCGCAGAAGCGCGCACGCTGATGTCCCCTGTCAGGACAGTGTTTCTGGGGGCGGTCGGCACTCTCGTTTGCGTTTTGCTTGCGTGGTTTGAAGTCTACGGGCTGGCTGCTGTTGGCGTCGATGTGCCGCCGCTCTGGTTCGTGACACTGATCGCAGCCAATCTCGGTCTCATGGCGTTCGTCGCGTTCCGCTCCCGTCGGTTCGCACGGCGATGGCTCGTTGCGGGTGGCATGGCGAGTTTCACTGTCGTCGCGGGCGTGTTCCTGTTGCTGCAATCGGCAGCTCTGAACCTGATGCGGGAGGCGAACATTTCGCTCCCGTCTCCACCCAGCATCGCTGCCGGAGGCCACGATCCGCCGGCGGCGCCGCATTTGCCGTCCGACCTGCCGAGAGTTCCAACTGCGACCGCGCCGCCGTCGGTCGATACAGCGCCGATCGTCAAGCAGGCTCCCGCTCGCATCGATACCAAGGTCGCCAGAGTAGATGATAGGGCGCAGTCGCTGCCTGAGGCGACGCCGCAGATCGCGCCCGAACCTCAACAGGCTCCGCCGATGCCGCGCCCGGGCGCCGACGTGCAGGCGTCGGCTCAAGAGGGGATGCCGGCTCCCAAAAATGGTCGAGTCGCCACGATCGATGGGACGGCCGAACCGCCGCCGCGATTGGGGCCGCGGGCCGCGCCCATCCGCGAGCGACCACCTTCGATGTCGCCATCCATGGCCCCCGCGCCGCCGATAGCCTCTGCGACGCCGGGTTCCGCATTCCCGCCTGTTGCCTCCGCACCACCACCGGCCGGGTCCCCGGCACCACCTGCGCCCAGGCCTGTCCCGCCCGGCACGCGGCTTTCTCGGATGGACGGCAACTTTGGTAACTTCGTGGGCCGGGCAGCGCCGCCACTCGATATCGACGGCAATATGAGGGCTGACGTGCGTCCCTCGGGACGAATGGCGCCGATGGGATCGAGACCCGCTGGTGAAGTTGCGGTCGACGGGCAGGTCACGCCCTCGCCAACGCCAAGCCCGACGCCAGTCCCCAATGCGGGTTCGCCAACACCCGAACCTGTCAATACCTCTGCCTATTGGAATAGCTGGTTCGTCGATGGCGCCGGACCGGCGGGAAATATCCTCATCGCCAACAACACCTACACCTACACTCTCGATGTTGCTGCCTTCAATTACACCTTGCTGCGCCGGATCACGCAGTCTGCGGGCGCGAAAGTGGATCCAGCGTTCGAGGAGATGATCGCCGATCCCAGAAATCGCGAGATCGTCCTGACCATCAAACCACTCGTTCCCGAGGGCTCGAGCCTGCGGCTGGGAGACGATCGTCATTCCTACACTTTGAAGATCGATCTCGAGAAGATCCGGCATCCTGATGCAGATGCCGCAAGGAAATTTGCCGACGGGTCGATGTCGATCACCGAGTTTTCGGCGAAGGCTAGCGCCGGCAGCATTCAGATCGCGCTGACGGCGGAATCGCAGGGCTGTGCGACGGTTGCGTTCGCCATCTTCAGAGGGCTCCAACCACTCGATCATCTCGTGCAGCGTGTGTCGATCGGCGAGACCAGCACGTCCGCGCCCGTCTGCGACAGTGCAGATCCGGCACAGGCCGACGCGCTTTCCAGCGGCCTTAATCCGCTGCGCAAAGTTTCGCTCGGAATGGAGGGCTCAGGTGCCGATGCGACGGCGGCGGCCGCGCTTCACATCTTCGATTTCGAAGCCTACAGCATGGCGGTGTTCGTCGATGGTCGGCCGGGCAAGACCCCGGTCTATGGTTGGCAGACCGCTTCGAGCGTCGTCGACTTTCTCAGAACCGATCGCTTCCAGAACATGATTCTGAAGGCGCGCCGGGATTCCGCAGACAAGAAGCCGGGCAGCTACCTCCCCGCTGCCAAGGAGCTTGCAAAGATCCTGTTCTCCACGAAATCCGGAAATTCGACGGAGGACGACGCCAAGAACGCCTGGGCAGCTTTCCGGGCCATCGTCCGCGAAAGTACCAGGTCTCCCGTGGTGGTGGTGCGCGTCGCCTCGGACGTGATCAGCGGCCAGAATCGCAGCATCTACGTTCCGCTCGGAATTCTCGGCGCCAAGGGACCGGATCCAGTACTGGACAAGCCGATCATCGTGGTGCAGCCGATGGCGATCGAGCGATATCCGTCTCGCGACAAGTGCATCGGCGACTGGATGTTTGCAGTTCCTGACGGCTTGGAGAACGTTCCTGGCGCCGTGATGCCCCCAGGCTTCTTCCCCGCCAAGGTCCCGGGAACGCGAATTTCCGAGATGGACAAGCTCAGGCAATATCTCGCCGCGACGACGGGCTCGGTGCCGTTGCTGACGTTGGCGTCTGCTTCCGCGGTCGGATTCGTCGTTCTCGCTCACCAGGATGAGGGAGCGATGTGGTTCGCGGAATCGACGGATCACATCATTTCGCAAGATATCGAGAAGAAATTTCCGTCCGGGAGCGTCGGCATTTTCGCCGCCTGTTCAGCCGCGTCCGCCAAGGGCCGGAACATTGAGCTGCTGCAGCGGCTGAACGAGCAGGGATTCGACACTTTGATCGCCTCGCCATTCACGATTGACGCTGGCTACGGTGTCGTCTTCGCCAGCACGTTTGCGGAGATCATGGCCGAGGTCGCCTCGGAGAAGCCGCCCCCCACCATTCTCGATCTCTTCGACAAGACGATCGCGCGGACGGCGCAAAAATTCAAAGACAGGACCGACGCCGACTACAGCGAGCTGGGCCTTGAATATGTCCTGCTCGGCAACCCCGCGATCAAGCTCTGCGTCCAGCCCTAACCAGCAAGGTGCGGCATGAAATTTCGTCAGACGGCAGCGGTCATCTTCGCATTCATCCTGGCTTCGCCGGTTGCTCTGGCGCGGGCCGACGATGCGAACGCGCCTGCCGTCGCAAGGGTGCTCTATCAGGCGCCAGCCGCCTCGCCCCGGCACAGCGTGTTCATCAGCGATCTGCATTTCGGCGTCGGCAAGCAGGCCGGCGGTGCATGGGACCCGACGGAAGACTTCCGCTGGCCGACAGCGCTGGAGGGCTTCCTGAACAAGATCACGGAGGATGGCCAGCAACGCGTCGATCTCGTCATCGTCGGCGACTTTCTCGAACTCTGGCAGCCGCCGGCCGGGATCAAATGCGACGGTGCGGGGGCCGACCTCGGCTGCACGATCGACGAGATGGCCGCTTTGGTCGAGAAAGTGGCCGCCGAACATGCAGCCGATCTTGCCATCTTGCGCGCGTTTGCCGAGCGCGGCGAAAACCGGTTGCACATCATCGTCGGCAATCACGACTCGACATTGCGCTATGCCGCGATCTGGAATGCGCTCGGAGCCGCGTTGAATGCCGGCAGTGGCCGCATCAACCTCGTGACCGAAGGCGCGTGGATTTCTGCTGACGGCCGAATTCTGGCGGAGCACGGCAACCAGATCGGTCAGGACGTCAACAAATACGCAACATGGCCCACGATATCGCGTCACGTCGGCGGCAAGGACTACATCGTTCGGCCATGGGGCGAGCTGTTCGTTCAGCGCCTGTTCAACGACCAGGAAAAGACCTATTCGATAATCGACAATCTCAGCCCGGAGACCGCGGGGGCCCGGTATCGCGCCGCGGATCGAGGGCTTTGGGGCTCAGCTTCCGACGTCGCCAGATTGTTAAGCTTCAACCTGCTGGAAACGTCGCTGAGACAGAAATCCGTCATGCTCGGGAAGCCTCCTGCCGGCAAGGTCAACTGGGATATCGGGATCGCGCGCGCGAAGGGCGCGATGCTTTTCCTCTATGCGTTGCCGAAGGAGGATCCGCTCAGGCAGCAATTGTCGAGTAACGACGACGACGCGAAGGCGATCAAGGCGGAGTTGGCTAAACTGGCGAATGACAAGGAGCGCTTACCCGACGCGGAAGTTCAACAGCTCTGCGATATGATCGCCGTGAATGAAAAGGATCAAATCTGCTGGGACATGCAGCTTGGAAGTCTTGCCGAACATTTCCTCTCGTCCAAGAGCAAGGTGATGGCGAAACATCTCGCCGCTCGTCAAGCCGACTACAAGTCGATGCGCGTCTTCATTTATGGTCACACGCACCAGTTCGAGGAGCCCTGGCGTGTCGAGGTCGAAGGCTCGCCGGTGACGATTACGATCGCGAACACCGGCGCATTCCAGCGATTGATCGATGACGCAGGGTTCCTCAGGCGGCTTGGCGGCCGCCCGCCGGAAGAAGCGTTGCGCTCGATGAGCCTTGAAGAATTGCCGCCCTGCTACACGGCCGTTGTCGTGTCGGCTCCCGCGTCAGGACAGCTTCCCGTTCCCAAGACTGTGGCGTGGCACATGCCGGAAGACGGTGCCGGCAGCTTCACAACGCCTGACGACCCGAAGTGTCGTTGAGCGGGGGCTGCGGCACGGCTCTATTGCCGCCGCACTGCCCGTCTCGAAGGATTTCTCCGCATTTGAGTTCCAATTGCCGTCACACCGGCAGCGCGATCGAATACTTCACTTGGCTGAGCGCAAAGCTGGACTCGATCGAGGCGATGCCGTCGAGCCGGGTCAGCTTGGTCTTGAGGAAGGTCTCGTAGGAGGCGAGGTCGGCTGCGACGACGCGCAAGAGATAGTCGCGGTTGCCGGTCATCAGATAGCATTCCAGCACCTCGTCCCATTTCGAGATCGCGCGCGCGAAGCGGTTGAGGTCCTCCTCCTTCTGCCGCGCCAGCTTGATCGAGATGAAGACGCTGACATGCAGCCCCAGCGCCTTCTGGTCCACGGTCGCGATGTAGCGCGAGATGACGCCGCGCTCCTCGAGCAGCTTGACCCGGCGGTGGCAGGGCGACACCGACAGCCCGACCTTGTCGGCCAGTTCCTGCATGGTCAGCCGGCTGTCGTTCTGGAGGTAGCTGAGGATTTTTCGGTCGATGGCGTCGAGGGCGGGCATTGGGATGAACCTGTCGTTTTTATCGATCGATTGGTAATCTATTCCGATATTGGCCGGTATTGCGCGAAAAATTGAGAAGTTTGGCGCGTCCCGCAGGGGTATCATCGGACACCTGTTTTCCGGGAGCATTGCCATGCCCGTTGATACCGCCCGCCTCGACACGTTGACCGCGCTCGCCCGCAAGGCGCTGTGGCTGTCGTCATGGACCATCCATCACGCCAACCACATCCGCCCGAATGCGGACGGCCTGAAGGTCGGGGGACATCAGGCCTCGTCGGCCTCGCTCGCCACCATCATGTCGGCGCTGTATTTCCACGTGCTGAAACCCGAGGATCGCGTCGCGGTGAAGCCGCATGCGAGCCCGGTGTTCCACGCCATCCAGTATCTGTTCGGCCGGCAGAGCCGCGAGAAGCTGGAGAATTTCCGCGGCTTCAGGGGCGCGCAGTCCTATCCCTCGCGCACCAAGGACGTCGACGACGTCGATTTCTCCACCGGCTCGGTCGGCCTCGGCGTTGCGCAGACGCTGTTCGCCTCGCTGGTGCAGGACTACGTCAAGGCGCATGGCTGGATGAAGGATCGCCGCGAAGGGCGGATGATTGCGCTCGTCGGCGACGCCGAGATGGACGAGGGCAACATTTTCGAGGCGCTCGCGGAGGGCTGGAAGCACGGGCTGCGCAACACATGGTGGGTGGTCGACTATAACAGGCAGTCGCTCGATGCCGTCGTCCGCGAAGGTCTCTGGGAAAAGTTCGAGACCGTATTCCGCAACTTCGGCTGGGACGTGGTGATAGTGAAATACGGCCGGCTGATGCGCGAGGCCTTTGCGGAAGCTGGCGGCGAGGCGTTGAAGCGCTGGATCGACAACTGTCCGAACGCACTCTACGCCGCATTGTGTTTCCAAGGCGGCGCCGCGTTCCGCAAACATCTTCACGACGAGATCGGCGATCAGGGCCCCATCACCAAACTGATCGACAAGCGCAGCGACGACGAATTGCTGGCGCTGATGTCGAACCTCGGCGGCCATGACATGGCGAGCATGCTGGATGCCTTCGAATCCATCGATCACGATCGCCCGGTCTGCTTCATCGCCTACACCATCAAGGGCGTTGGCCTACCGTTCCAGGGCCACAAGGACAATCACGCCGGCCTGATGACGGTCGCGCAGATGGAGAAATATCGCGACAGCCAGAACATCCGGCCCGGACACGAATGGGACAAATACGAGGGTCTCGCGCAAAGTGCCGCCGAGCTCGACGCCTTCCTCGCGCGCGTGCCGTTCAACCAGGACGGCCGCCGGCTCACCGCGCCTGTGATCGAGGTGCCGTCGCAGCTCGCCTTCAAGCCGGCGCCGCAGATGTCGACCCAGCAGGGGTTTGGGCTGGTGTTGAACGAGATCGCGCGCGGCGACAGCGAGCTTGCCAGGCGCATCGTCACGACGTCCCCTGACGTCACCGTCTCGACCAATCTCGGTCCATGGGTGAACCGGCGCGGCCTGTTTGCGCGCGGCGAGAAGGCGGACTTATTCCGTAGCGAGAAAATTCCATCCACCTTCAACTGGGATTTCTCGCCCAAGGGCCAGCATCTCGAGCTCGGCATCGCCGAGATGAACCTGTTCATCATGCTCTCGGCGCTCGGCCTGTCGCACCAGATCAACGGCGAGCGGCTGCTGCCGGTCGGCACGCTCTATGATCCCTTCATCGAGCGCGGTCTCGATGCGCTGAACTATGCCTGCTACCAGGATGCCCGCTTCATGGTGGCGGCGACGCCGTCGGGCATCACGCTGGCACCTGAAGGCGGCGCGCATCAGTCGATCGCAACGCCTTTGATCGGCATGGCGCAGGATGGGCTCGCCTCGTTCGAGCCGACCTTCGTCGACGAGCTCGCCGTGATCATGGCCTTCGGCTTCAACCACATGCAGCGCGATCCGGGCGAGGGCGGCTCGGTCTATTTGCGGCTGTCGACGCGCAGCATCGAGCAGGCGCAGCGGATCATGACACCCGAGCTTGCGCAGGGCATCACCGACGGCGCCTATTGGCTGCGCAAGCCGGGCCCCAATGCCGAAGCCGTCATCGCCTATACCGGCGCCGTTGCGCCGGAAGCGATCGAGGCGACCGGCTTCATCGGCGAGAGCCGGCGCGACATCGGCCTGCTCGCGATCACGTCCGCGGATCGTCTGCATGCGGGGTGGACCGCCGCACGGAAATTGCGCCGTGATCGGCGCGGCGTTCAGCATCTCAGCCACATCGAAAAGCTGCTCGCGCCGCTGCCGCGCGAGTGCGGCATCGTGACCGTGATCGATGGCCATCCGGCGGCGCTGGGCTGGCTCGGCAGCGTCCGCGGCCATCGCGTCGAGGCGCTCGGCGTCGAGCAGTTCGGCCAGACCGGCACCATCGCCGACCTCTACCGCCACCACGGCATCGACGCCAACGCCATCATCGATGCGGCCGAGAGCCTCACCACCGGCGCGCCGGTGCTGCATCGGAAGATGGCGGTTTAATTCGTCGCCCCGGCCTAGTGCGCAATTGTGCACTAGGCCGGGGCGACATCGTGAGTGAGGCGAGACCTTGCCACCCTTCCGCCATCGGCTCATATAACCTCCGTCCGCCGCAATGCTGGCCCCGCATATGGCGGGTTCAATTGCCGGCGCTTTCGTGCAAGGATGCCTGCCGAAACGCCCCCTCCAAGCCCCAAGAAGAGGTTCACTATGGTCAATCGCATGCAGTTCTACATCGACGGCGCCTGGGTCGATCCCGCTGTCAAGAAGTCCACCGCCGTGGTCAATCCGGCGACGGAAGAGGCGATGTACGAGGTTGCGCTGGGCTCCAAGGCCGACGTTGACAAAGCCGTCGCCGCCGCCAAGCGCGCGTTCGTGACGTTCTCCCAGACCAGCCGTGACGAGCGCGTCGCGCTGCTGACGAAAGTCATCGAGATTTATAAGGGCCGGCTCAAGGAGATCGGCGCCGCCGTCTCCGACGAGATGGGCGCGCCGCTGCCGATGGCCGAAAAGCTGCAGGCCGGCGCCGGTCTTGGCCACCTCATGACCACGCTCGACGTGCTCAAGAACTATCATTTCGAGGAACCGGTCGGCACCGCCATGGTGCTGCGCGAGCCGGTCGGCGTGGTCGGCATGATCACGCCCTGGAACTGGCCGCTCAACCAGATCGCCTGCAAGGTCGCGCCCGCGCTCGCCGCCGGCTGCACCATGATCCTGAAGCCATCGGAGTTCACCCCGACCTCGGCCTTGATCTTTGCGGAAATCCTCCATGAAGCCGGCGTGCCGAAGGGCGTGTTCAACCTCGTCAACGGTCTCGGCCCCGAGGTCGGCGCCGCCATGAGCGAGCACCCCGATATCGACATGATCTCGTTCACCGGCTCGACCCGCGCCGGTATCGACGTGGCCAAGCGTGCGGCACCGACCGTGAAGCGCGTCAGCCAGGAGCTCGGCGGCAAGTCGCCGAACGTCATCCTCGAAGGCGCCGACCTCACCAAGGCGGTGACCGGCGGCGTGATGCACATGTTCAACAACTCCGGCCAGTCCTGTAACGCGCCCTCGCGCATGATCGTGCCGGCCTCGAAGATGAAGGAAGTCGCCGCGATCGCGAAGGCCGTCGCCGACAAGACCAAGGCGGGCGACCCGCGCGCCGAAGGCACCACCATCGGCCCGGTCGTCAACCGCGGCCAGTGGGACAAGATCCAGGGGCTGATCAAGAAGGGCATCGACGAGGGCGCAACGCTCGTGTCGGGCGGCCCGGGCCTGCCCGAGGGCGTCAACAAGGGCTTCTATGTCCGTCCGACCATCTTCGCCGACGTCACCCCCGACATGACGATCGCCCGCGAAGAGATCTTCGGACCGGTGCTGACCATCATCGGCGCCAAGGACGAAGCCGAGGCGGTGCACATCGCCAACGACACGCCCTATGGGCTTGCCGGCTACGTCACGGGTGCGTCCGTCGAGGATGCCAAGCGCGTCGGCCGCCAGATCCGCGCCGGCAACGTCAATCTGCAGGGCGTGCCCAACGATCGCACCGCGCCGTTCGGCGGCTACAAGCAGTCCGGCAACGGCCGCGAATGGGGCAAATACGGCCTCGAGGACTTCCTCGAAGTGAAGGCCGTTGCGGGCTTCAACGCGGCGTAATCTCTAGCGCCTGGGTGAACAAAACGCCGGAGCGGGCAACCGCTCCGGCGTTTTTCGTTCCGTCATTGCGAGCGAAGCGAAGCAATCCAGAATCTTTCCGCGGGTGCAGTCTGGATTGCTTCGTCGCAAGAGCTCCTCGCAATGACGAAGAGAGAGTTGGGAAGCCTATCCCCCCACCGCGCCCTGCGTGTTCACATACAACGCGTAGATCGACTGGCTCGCGGCCATGAACAGGCGATTGCGCTTGACGCCACCGAAGCAGAGATTGGCGCAGCGCTCGGGCAGGGCGATGCGGCCGATCATGACGCCGTCGGGCGCGAACACCACGACGCCGTCGAGTTCGGGATCGCCCATGCCCCAGCCGCACCAGAGATTACCGTCGATGTCGCAGCGCATGCCGTCCGGCGTGCCCGGGCCTGCGTCGATGAAGACGCGCTTGTTCGAGATCGTGGTGCCATCCGCCGAGACGTCATAGGCGACGATCTTGCGGTTCGGCACGCCGCGTGATTCCACGACGTAGAGGATTTTCTCGTCCGGCGAGAAGCACAGCCCGTTCGGCCCGAGCACGCCTTCGGCAACGATGGTCGCCTTGCCGGTCGCGGGATCGAGCCGATAGACGTTCGGATCAATTTCCGGCTCGGCCTTGTAGCCCTCGTAATTGCCTAGCAGACCGAAGGTCGGATCGGTGAACCAGATCGAGCCGTCCGATTTAACAATGACATCGTTCGGTGAGTTTAACCGCTTGCCGTTGAATTGATCCATCAACACGGTGATATCGCCGTCATATTCGGTGCGGGTGACGCGTCTGCCGCCATGCTCGCAGGTGACGAGCCGGCCCTGGCGATCCCTGGTGTTGCCGTTCGCGAAATTGGAGGGCTTGCGGAACACTGAGACCGCACCGGTCTCCTCCTCCCATTTGATAATGCGCTGGTTCGGGATATCGCTGCACAGGAGATAGCGCCCGTCGCCGAACCACACCGGACCCTCGGCCCAGCGCAGGCCGGTCGTCAGCCGCTCTACCGCCGAGAGCTTCAGCCAGTATTTTTCGAAGCGCGGATCGAGTGCACGGATCGCCGGATCGGGGTAATAGGTCGCCGGCCGCCAGCCTTGCTGCGATCCTTGGTTCTGGGACGATGCATCGTTCATGTGCAATTCTCGTTGTTGCGTTCCCTCTGTCCAAGTCTGCTAGCATCAGTTATCTACGGCCGCAAATCGGTCGCTACATACGAGGACAGACATGGCGCGCATCTTGATGACGGGAGCTTCGGGCGGGATTGGGACGCGTCTGCGACAACTGTTGCCGCCGATCTATCCGGACCTGCTGCTCAGCGACATCCGCCCGCCGGCCGACCTCGGCCCCAACGAGCAATTCAAGGCGGCGGATCTCTCCGACCTTGCCCAGTGCGAGGCGATCTGCGAGGGCGTCGACGGCATCATCCATTTCGGCGGCTATTCGGTCGAAGGTCCCTGGAACGACATCCTCCAGGCCAACATCATCGGCGGCTACAATCTGTTCGAGGCGGCGTATCGCAAGGGCGTCAAGCGCGTGGTGTTCGCCTCCTCGAACCATGCCGTCGGATTCTATCCGCGCCACCACAAGATCGGCACCGACGTGACCCCGCGCCCCGACGGCCGCTATGGCGTCAGCAAGGTGTTCGGCGAAGCGGTCGGCGCGCTCTATGCCGACAAGCATGGCCTGAAGGTGACTTGCCTTCGCATTGGCAATTTCGGCGACGTACCGCTGGACCTCCGCCGGATCTCGATCTGGCTGAAGCCGGAAGATCTGGTGCAGCTCTGCCGGATCGGGCTCGAGCATCCCGACATTCATTTCGAGATCTTCTACGGCGTGTCCCTGAACGAGCGTGCCTGGTGGGACAACCACCGCGCCTACGAGTTCGGCTACCGTCCCACGGGACGCTCCGAGGATCATGTGGCGCATGCGATGGCCGAGCAGGCCAAGCTGAAGCCCGATCCGGTCGGCGATCACTATCAGGGCGGCGCGTTCTGCAGCAACGAGTTCGACGGCGACACAAGTCGGATCATTGATTGGACCAAGCGGTAGGAGCGCATTCGCAAATCCAGGGTGTCGGAATCGATGCCCTAGACCACGCGCTTGCCGGCCTGGGCTGCGATGGGCCGCTGCACAAAGTACATCAGGATCAGGGAGATCACCGCCGTCGTCACGACGACGTATCCCAGCCGGTCGAAATGCCGCAGCGTACCGTCGGCGTCCTGCGCGATGAGTGCGGCGGCGAGCACGGAGCCGAGCCCGCCGGAGAGCTGCTGCAGCGACGCGCCGACCGCGCTGAAGGAGCCGCGTTGCGCCGGCTCGGGGATCGCGGAAATCAGCGCCTGCGACGGGATCATGCGGGAGAAGATGCCGACGAACATCAGGACGTTGACCAGGATCGCGACCGTCAGGCTCACCTCGCCGAGATGGGTGTAGATCAGCACCATGACGATGGACATGGCGCTGCCGAAGACGAAGGTCGGGTATTTGCCGAAGGCATCGCTCGCGCGTCCCACCAAGGGGCCGATGACAATGCTGAACAGGCCGGAGACGAGATAGATCGTCGGCAGATGCACGATGTCGATGCCCAGATTGTGCACGGTGTAGGCGCTGCCGAACGGCATCAGCATGTAGCCGCCGGTCGCCAGCAGGGTCGTCACCGAGAACGCCATCCAATAACGCGGCTGCGAGACCGTTGCGATCAGATGCCGGAACGGGTTTCGATCCTGCTTCAGCGCGAGATGGCCGTTCACCGGCTTCATCAGGAACATCACGGCGGCCATGCCGATCACCGACAGGCCGACCAGTGCGCCGAACGCGACATGCCAGTTCCACTGGTTGGCGAGGAAAAGACCGGCCGGGATGCCCAGCACCTGGCTTGCAGCGAAGGCGGTTTGCACGAAACCCATGACGCGGCCGCGCAATTGCAGCGTAAACAGATCGGTGACGATGGCGAGCACGACCGAGCCGATCACGCCGCCGAACAGGCCGGTCACGATCCGCCCCAGCAGCAACAGGTGATAGTTGGGCGCGATCGCGCACAGCGCCGTGCCAAGCGTGAAGCCGGCGTAGAAGAACAACAGCAGCCGCTTGCGGTCGAACCGGTCGGCAAAGCCGGCCGCCAGGATGCCGGAAATCCCCGCGCTGAACGCATAGGCCGAGACCGCCACGCCGAACTGGGCGGCGGAAATATCGAGCGCCGGCATCATGATGGCGCCGAGCGGCGACATGATCATGAAATCGATGATGATCGTGAACTGGACCAGCGCCAGCAGCGCGACCAGGACCGCCTGGTAGCGCGAGAAGCCGCGAGGTGGCGCTTGCCGCTCGGCGATCGGCTCCGTCAGAGTTTGTTCCGTCATGGCATTTCGTTCGGGAGGGAGATGGATGGGGACGCGGGACGTGGCGCCGGAGCCCGGCCCCTATCTATTTCCGGCTTTGCGAAATTTCGATGGCTTGACAAACAGTTTTAATGCCTGTCCCGGCACTCGGGCCGGCATGGGCCTAGTCCGCGCCTTCATCGGGAATGTTCAACACGGTCCCGCAGGCCTTGCAATGCACCGCGTCGACATCGTGGCGCTGCAGACCGCAGACAGCGCAGGGGAAGCGTACCTTGGAGGGCGCGAGCAATGCCTTGGCGAGATTCAGGAAAAGGGTCACGCCAAAGATCATGATGACGACGGTTATCAGGCGTCCGACAGTTCCGGGCAGGGTGATGTCACCGAAGCCGGTCGTCGTTAGCGCCGTGACCGTGAAGTAGAGCGCGTCGGCATAGTGGGCGATCTGATTGTTGTGAGACCTCTGGGTCTCGTAGACGATCCCCGTCATCACAAAAATGAAAACCCCGAGGTTGGCGACCGCAAAGACGACTTCCTCATTTCGCCGAAAGAAGGGGCTGTCGACCCGCAGACGTGCCACCATTTGGTAGTCGCGCAGCAGTCGCAATGTTCGAAATGCGCGCAGGAAGCCGCCGGCTTCTCCTGTGAGTGGTGCAAGGAACGAAACAATGACGATGATGTCGGTCCAGGTCGAAAGTCGCGCAAGGTCACGCAGCGGCTGACGGCTGATGATCATCCGTGCGGAGAAGTCTGCAAGGATCAAGACACCGAACACAACATCGAGCGACTCAATAGCCCTGTTGCGAGGCAGGAACGACGTCGCAATGATGAATAGAACCGTGACGATATCAAGCACGAGCAAGCCATATCGGAATCTTATGCAGCCGAAAGTGTCGCCTTCATAAAGTTGTCGGATCCTGCTCTTCAGGAGCTCAAATGGGGCGGAGGCAGAGTCGAGCGCCGCACGTTCCCTCGTGTTGTTGCGATCAAGCACCATGGTCAGCGATTGCCGATTGTCTTGCTCGGGCTGTCTGCCCGCCGAGAAAATGAGGTGGTCAAGCAGCGTCAGGAGAGGAAGTGACCGCCGCGCCTATCTCTCGGCATCCTATCCCTCCGAAGGATCGAGCATTTCGCCGATCTTGTTAACGGCGACGTTGATCGACATGCCGAGGTAGTCGCCGGGGTCGCCAAACCACGAGCCGGCCAGCGGCACGGCCTGGCCCGGATGCCGCGCAATGGCCACAGGGATCAGGTCGAAGCCGGCGCTCAGGCTGTTGGTTGGGTCGTAATCCAGCCAGCCGGCACCGGGCAGGAACACCTGCACCCACGCGTGGGTCGCGCCGGAGCCGGTCATGCCGACGGCGCCGCCATCGAGCGCCGCGTCGTAGAGATAGCCGCTGACGAAGCGGGATGCGAAGCCGAGCCGACGCAAGGTCTCGATCATCAACCAGGCGAAGTCCCGGCATGTACCTGATCTCGTGCGCAGTGTTTCGCTCGGGGGTTGGGTGCCTTCGGCCTCTCTTCCGCGATAGCTGAACTCGCTGCGGAACATGCCCAGCATACGGCGCAGCACGTCGACGGTCCGGTCCTGATCGCCGGCGACAAAGCTCTTGGTCCAGCTCGCATGGCTGCCGTCTGCATCGTCGGCATGCGGACGCAGGTAACCTGCAAGGTCGGTCCATTCGTCCGGGGTATACTGCACGGGAACCTCTTCGGCCCGGGGCTCCAGCGGAAACGTCTCCAGACCCTTGATGCCGAAATAGATGCCGCGAACCTTGAACGTGAATGTCAGTTCGCTGCCGGGTTCGCTGAATTCCATCACCGTCACGGCATTGGAGCGGGAATCGGTGACCCAATGCACCTTTGATGGCAGGCTGGTCCGAGCGGACCAACGAAGCAGTCGGGTCGAGGAGCCGCGCCGCGGCAGGAACATCGCTCGGTGCGTGCCGAACGTAACCGGCTTTGCGTAGCGGTAGGTCGTGGTGTGTGTGATCTCGCCAATGATCGCCATGCATTGATCCGCTTCGATGTCTCGAGCCTGCGAGCTGGCGACGCCGCTTGCTGTGGTGCGGTTGGTCAGGCCAAACGGCGGCTGAATCGTTTTCCCCACAGGGCGAGCGCATACAAGGTCCCGAGCCTTCGCTTTGGCCGTCCCGGCCCATTGATCTAGATCAACGTTGCTCTGGTTATCTGGCTCTCGATCTGCGCGATCGCAATTCGGCATTCGGTGCCTTGATCACAATGAAAATCAAATTGGCAGCCGTAGTACTGCTCGCGCTGATCATGTCGGGACCGGCGCGAGCCGCGATGCTCAGCGACGCCGAGGCGACGTTCCTCGACCAGCTCGTCACCGCGTCCGCGGTGCTCGAACAACGATGTGTCGGCTACGAAGTCAATGGTGCCGGCAGTGTCCAGCTCGGCGCCCGACTTCTCGGCAGCACGGATGCCGCGATGGCGATGATCGAGGCCTATTCTGCGGCCATCAAGGCCCGCGATGGCGAGACCTCCGATCCCGGTAAATTTCGCCCCGAAGTGTCCGACGCGGCCGCCAAAACGTTCAGGCGCGTCCGGACCGATCTGATCAGAAACCCGAAGAGAGCCTGCGTCGACTATGGCGATGCCAGCGTGGATCGCGGTCTGCTGAGGCGGTACTGAACCGGGACTTGAGGGATTTAGATCTGCGCAAACGAAAGGGCCGTCTCGAAAGACGGCCCCTGGTTGTTATTCGACAATCTCGACGATCCGGTGGGTTCGCGGTTCGACCAGAACCGTGCGACCGTTCACCACCGTGTAACGATACTCACGGGCGCCGTACTCGGGTGGCACCTCGTAATAGGTCACGCCCTCCTCCGGAAGAACCGCCCCGACTCTCACATCCTCGCGGTACTGATATGAGGGCCGCCGCTGTTCGACGACGTAGGAGTGAAAGCGAGGACGTTGATCGACGCCAAGGACTCCCGCCACGCCGCCAACGACGCCGCCGACGACGCCACCCACAACTGCACCGACAGGCCCTGCCGCTCGCTCGCCATCCCGCGCACCGCGTTCGACGCCTCCGGGAACGCCCTGGGCCTGGGTCGTTACGGGAAGCAGGACGGCGACGGCAACAGCGGCGGCTCCGACTAAACGGCAAATCATGGCAGCTCCTATGGTGGGGGATTGGTGCAAGACCAAGTACCAAGCCGACCATAGGTTCCCCAGAAGTCATGGACTGCGGGCGTTATTGCCCGAATGGGCTCGTGCGGCCTGCAATTGCGGGCAATCCAGCGCGCCCTTACCGCGTAAACTGCAGCACCGTGAGAAGCGAACGTCTCCCATCTATGAACGCGGGCCCTGCTGTTCGGCTTGCTCACCCGCAATCCGCGCCAGGTAATCCTTCTTGCTGAACTGCATGTGATCCACACACAGCTGCGCCAGCGCCCAGCTGTCACGGCCCTTCAACAGCTCGATCATCAGCTCGTGCTGGCGCTGTGATTGCGCGAGGCCGTCTCGGTCGGCGAGGTTCTTGGCGCGCATCGGCAACGTCAGGTTCATGTAGTCCTGCAGCGAGCGCACCAGATAGGGATTGCCGCAGGCCGAGAACAGCGCGAGGTGGAAGGCGTCGTTGGCCTCGTGGATGCCGCGCAGGTCCTGCAAATCCGCTCTCGCGCAATATTGCCGCTGCAATGCGGAGAGCTCGTCGATCAGGCCTTGCGGAGCGGGCAGGGGGATCATCAACGCCGCCTGCCGGGTCAGCATCTCCCGGACCTCGTAGATCTGCCCGACCTCTTCGGCCGAGTAGAACCGCACGGTGGCGCCGACATTCTTCTCGCGGCGGACGATGCCGCGGCGCTCCGCATCCACCAGCGCCTGGCGCACGAAGTGCCGCGAGGTGCCGTAAGCCGACATCAGCGCGTCTTCCGTGAGGCGCGCGCCTGGCGCGAGCCGGCCGAAGATGATGTCCTCCTCGAGCCGCGCGACGATGTCGTCCGGATCGTCGCGCCGGACCGTCATGGCTTCTGCGGTGTGAGTGTCGGACATGCCCTCGGCCTCCCGGCGCTTGGCCGGTCCGTACTGTGGAGCAGGCAAGGCTCAGATTGTCAATAATTTGGTCGTCACCAGGGCGCCAATGGCGAAAATGCCGAGTTTGACGTCTGCCTTATTGACAATCAAGGGGCAGGCTGTACGACAATGACCCGATGATGGGAGTGGTATGATGACGAGTGGGTTGCGCAAAGGGCTGACGAGCTATGGCGATGCCGGCTTCTCGCTGTTTCTGCGCAAGGCGTTCATCAAGGCCATGGGCTATTCCGACGACGCGCTCGAGCGCCCGATCGTCGGCATCACCAACACCTACAGCGACTACAATCCCTGCCACGGCAACGTCCCGCAGATCATCGAGGCCGCCAAGCGCGGCGTGATGCTGTCGGGCGCGATGCCGTTCGTATTCCCGACTATCTCGATCGCCGAGAGCTTTGCGCATCCGACCTCGATGTATCTGCGCAATCTGATGGCGATGGACACCGAGGAGATGATCCGGGCCCAGCCGATGGATTCGGTGATCGTCATTGGCGGCTGCGACAAGACACTGCCGGCGCAGGTGATGGCCGCGATCAGCGCCGATCTGCCGACGGTGGTCATTCCCGTTGGCCCCATGGTGGTTGGTCATCACAAGGGCGAGGTGCTGGGCGCCTGCACTGATTGCCGCCGTCTCTGGGGCAAGTATCGCGCCGGCGAAATGGACGATGTCGAGATCGAGGCGGTCAACGGCCGCCTCGCACCATCGGTCGGCACCTGCATGGTGATGGGCACGGCCTCCACCATGGCTTGCATGATCGAGGCCATGGGCCTGTCGCTGCCTATGAGCGCGACGATCCCCGCGCCGCATGCCGAGCGTTTTCGCCTTGCCGAGGCGAGCGGCAAGGTCGCTGCCGAGATGGCCAAGACCAAGGGACCGAAGCCAAGTGAAGTGCTGACGCCGGCATCTTTCAAGAACGCGCAGGTCGTGCTCCAGGCCATCGGCGGCTCGACCAATGGCCTGATCCATCTCACCGCGATGGCGCATCGCTCGCCGCACCGGCTCGATCTCGGTGTCTTCGACCAGATCGGCCGCGAGGTGCCGGTGCTGGTCGATCTCAAACCGTCCGGCGAGCATTACATGGAGCATTTTCATCATGCCGGTGGCGTGCCGAAGTTGCTGGCGCAGCTTGGCGATCTCGTCGATCTCGATGCGAGGACGATCACGGGCGAGAGCCTGCGCGACGTCGTCGCGAAGGCGGAAGACGTGCCCGGCCAAGACGTGATCCGTCCGCGCGCCAATCCGATCAAGAAGGAAGGCGGCCTCGCCGTCCTGCACGGTAATCTCGCCCCGCGCGGCGCGGTCATCAAGCAGTCGGCTGCAAGCCCGAAACTGTTGCAGCACACCGGGCGTGCGGTGGTGTTCGAATCCGTCGAGGACATGACGCTCCGGGTTGACGATCCCGATCTCGACGTCACCGCCGATGACGTGCTGGTGCTGCGCAACGCCGGCCCCAAGGGGGCGCCCGGCATGCCCGAGGCGGGCTATCTGCCTATCCCGAAGAAGCTCGCGCGTGGCGGTACCAAGGACATGGTGCGCATTTCGGATGCGCGCATGAGCGGCACCGCGTTCGGCACCATCGTGCTGCACATCACGCCGGAATCCGCCGTGGGCGGGCCGCTGGCGCTGGTGCAGAACGGCGACATGATCCGCCTCGACGTCGCCAAGCGCAGCATCGAGATTCTCGTCGATGCTACCGAGCTCGAACGGCGGCGCGGCGCGTTGAAACCCGCGGCTACGCCGGACGAGGCGCGGCGCGGCTATGCCTGGCTATTCAACGAGACCATCATGCAGGCCGACGAGGGCTGCGATTTCGATTTTATGCAGAGAACTGGGAAGAAGACTGAGCAGAAAACCAAGAGTGGGTGATCAACCACCCGAAGCGTAGCCCAGACCGTACAAGCGGCGGGCGTTAAAACAGGGGGAAACGATGATTGCACGATCCATGTTTGGGCTGGCGGCAACGGCCGCTGTTCTTTTCGTCACGGGCGCATCGGCGCAGGAGGTGAAGCATTATCGCTTTGCCTACGACCAGCCGCGCAACACCGGCTATTCCATCGCGGGCGACCTCTTTGCCGAAAAGCTCAAGGAATTGAGCAAAGGCACCATGATCATCGATCAATATCCGGGTGCGCAGCTCGGGCAGGAGCCGCAGGTGCTCCAGCTTGTGAAAGCGGGTGACGTCGAATTTGCGATCATCTCCTCGGCGAACACCGCGACGATCTCGCCGCAGGCAGGTGTGATGTCGCTGCACTTCCTGTTCCGCGACGAGAATCACGTGGTCAAGGGCCTGGCCGATCCAAAAGTGTTCGACGCGCTCAAGACCATGATCGACGAGACCACACAGGGCCTGCATGTGATCGCGACCGGGTCGCAGGGCGTGCGCCACATGTACTCCAAGAAGGAGATCCACAATGTTGGCGACATCAAGAGCCTGAAGATCCGGGTGCAGGCGACCGCGACCGAGGACACCATGTTCCCGGCCTACGGCGCCCAGACCGTGCACATGCCGTTCGGCAGCGTCTACACGAGCCTGCAGACCGGCGTCGTCGACGTCGCCGAGAACAGCATCAACGTCTACCTCGTCAACAAGCACTACGAGGTCGCTCCGGTCCTGAACATCACCGAGCACGAGGCCAACAACGCGCTGGTGTTCATCTCCGACAAGCTCTGGCAGAGCTTGTCGGCCGAGCAGAAGGGCTGGGTGCAGGCGGCGGGGAACGAGGTCAGCTCCAAGGAGCCGCAGAAGGCCTTCGACCTCGAACGCACCGCGGCAGAGAAGCTGAAGAAGATGGGCGTGAAGATCGTCGACAACGTCGACAAGAAGACCTTCACGGCGATCGCCGATCCCTATCTCGACAAGCTCGCCAAGGAGCTCGGCCCGCACGCCGAGAAGATCAAGGATTTGATCCGCTCGATCAACTAGGCCGCGTACCGTTGCCTCCGCGTCGTCCCGGCGAAAGCCGGGACCCATACGCCGCGGCGGAGCTTGGGGCAGGATAGCCGCCAGCTTGCTTTGACCACACGCAGCTGGGGGTATGGGTCCCGGCTTTCGCCGGGACGACGGGGATAGTGATGACCATCGCCGACAAACTGCTGGTGCAACGCCAGCGTCACCTCAAATGGCGCGGGCTCGACTGGCTCGAGCTCGCGCTGATGATCCTCTGCGGCGTGCTCTGCTTCGGCTTCTCGCTGTCGGTGACCGCCGACATCGTCACCCGCACCATCGGCCATCCCTGGCTATGGCTCCAGGAAGTCACGTCGACGCTGTTCATCTACGCGATCTTCGTCGGCACCGCGGCTGCGACCCGGCGCAACGACCACCTCTATCTCACCGCAATCTCCGAGGCGATGCATGGCACGCCGCGTCTGATCGTCGAAATCATCATCCGCATCGTGGTGCTCGGCGTCGCCTTCTGCCTGATCTTGTACGGTTATCAGAACTATCTTCGCGGCTTCGGCAGTTTTCGCCTGCCGTCGGGCACGCCGATCGCCTCGCTCTACGCGATCATTCCGCTCTCCGGCGTGCTGGTCGGCCTGTTCACCATCGAGCAGCTCGTCAACGGTCTGCGCAACGGCTTTGACCACCCCGAGCCGCCCGAAGAGGATGGCGGGGCACCTGTCATCACCGACGTACAGATGAGGGCGCAGCCGTGAGCGCACCCATCGTTCTGGCGTTGATGACGGTCTGCTTCCTGTCGTTCGGCTATCTCGGCGTGCCAGTGCCGTTCTCGCTGATGGCCGGCGTCTTCATCGGCGCGCTCCTGTCGGACGTCTCGCTCGCCGCGATCATCCAGAAAGTCTTCGACGGCGTCGATTCCGAGGCGCTGTTGGCGATCCCCTTTTTCCTGCTGGTCGGCGAGCTCATGAGCTCGGCCAATGTGGTGGTTCGAATAGCCAACCTCTCGGTGTCGCTCGTTGGCCACATCAGAGGCGGCCTGTCGCAGGTCGTGGTCGTCTTCAGCATGTTCTTCTCGGAAATGTCGGGCTCGACCACCGCCGACGTCGCGGTGATGAGCCGCGCGCTGGGCGGCCCGATGAAGCGCGAGGGCTACGAGCCCGCCTTCATCGCCGCGATCATCGCATCCGCCTCGACGATTGCGGCGCTGGTGCCGCCGAGCATCACCGCGGTGGTCTATGGCGCGGTCGGCAACGTCTCGATCGCCGGCCTGTTCATGGCAGGCGTCGTGCCGGGCCTGATGATCGGCTTCGGCTTGATGATCTACTGCTATTTCTTCGGTCCGTCCGGCCTGCGCAAGCCGCGCGCGCCGCTGCGGCAGGTGGTGTTCGCGGCCGGCGATGCGGCGCTACCGCTGATGATCCCCGTGATCCTGTTGGGGGGCATTCTGACCGGCTGGTTCACGCCGACGGAAGCCGGCGTCGTCGCCGTGGTCTGGATTGTCGTGGTCGTGATCCCCGCGCTCAACCGCGGGCATATCAGGAAGATTCCGTACGATTTCTGTCTTGCGGGCCTGATCTTCTCGCTGCCGCTGATCACGATCGGCGCCGCCAATGCCTTCGGCTGGATGCTCGCCTATTTGCGCGGTGCAAGCTACATCGCCGAAGTCATCACCTCGCTCGCCGGCAACGATCCGCATCTGATCATGTTGCTGATGGTACTGCTGTTCACGGTCGTCGGCGATTTCATCGAACCGGTACCGACCATCATCATCTTCATGCCGCTGGTCAACACGCTGACGGAAGCCGGCGACATCAACGCCGTTCACATGGGCGTGGTGCTGATCGCCACGCTCGCCTTCGGCCTGATCACGCCGCCTTATGGCTTGGTGCTGCTGATGGCGTCGAAATTCGTCGGCGTCAGTTTCGCAAAGGCACTACGCGCCGCGTTGCCGATCTATCTGGTCTTCCTCGGGACGATCGCGTTCGCGATCTACTTCCCGAGCGTGGTGCTGTGGCTGCCGCGGCAGGTGCTCCCCGAGTCGGTCGGCTGCTTCAAGTCCCCCGCGGGGACGGGGTACATCTGTCCGCAGTGAGAGCTACTTGCTCTTGCTCGTGAATTTCTTCACGGCGGCGCGGAACTCCTCCGTGTTCATCGCCATGATGATCCTGTGCTCCTCGGCATCGAGTTGCTGTTTCACCGGTGTGGTGGCGGCCTGGTAGACCAGCAACTTGGTGCCGGCAATCGCCGCGCGCGGGTTCTGCGCCAGCCGCTCGGCGAGAATTCGCGTTGCCGCCTTCAGCTCGGCGGCGGGAACGACCTTCGCAACCAGGCCCCATTCATGAGCCTGCTGCGCGGTGAAATTGTCCTCGGCGAGGAAAATCTGGAGCGCGCGGCGCGGGCCGACCGTGTTGACGATGCCGACCGTGGATCCGCCATCCGGCGACACGCCGATCTTGGCGTAGGCCGGCGTGAATTTGGCATCCTCCGCGGCGATGCAGAGGTCGGTGACGAAGGCGAGGCCCATGCCGGCGCCGGCCGCCGAGCCGTGCACGCTTGACAGCGAGATCTTCGGCATGCGCCGGATGATCTCGATGAAGGCATGATAATGCTTCAACAGCTCGCCGACGACAGGCGTCACCGTATTGGCTTCGGCCGCGGCGCCGATCGTCTGCAAATCGCCGCCAGCCGAGAAGGCGCGGCCTTCGCCTTCGAGGACCACGACCCGGATATCGTCGGCGCCCTCAATGTAGGCCGCGAGCTGTTCGAGCTTCTGTGCAATCGCCAGGTTGATCGAATTGAACGCGGCGGGCCGGTTGAGCGTGATGGTCGCAATCGGGCCATCGATTCGCAGCAAGGCGGGATCGTCGGGTCGTGAGACGGGAGCGGTCATCGGAAATCCCCGGCATGAGGTCGATGCACGAACTAAATCGCAGAAGGCGAGGGGTGACAATCCCCGCCTGGCGCTCTTGCGCAAGCGGGAACGATAGGCTCAAATGGGCAGGCCTTCGTTTAGGGACGGACACGAGCGCCGGCTCCTCCTAGGCTAGCAAGCCAAAATCAGAGAGAGGAGACGACATGGGTGACGCTCGTGTCTTGCGGAAATGGGCTGTCCAATGACGGATGGTCCGGTGGTCGTTATCGGTGCCGGCCATGGCGGCTACCAGGTCGCGGCATCGCTGCGCCAGGCAGGATTTTCCGCGCCCATCTGCCTGGTCAATGACGAGGCGCATCTGCCCTATCAGCGGCCGCCGCTGTCCAAGGCCTACATCAAGGGTTCGTCCGGGCCGGAGAGCCTGATGTTCCGGCCGGAGAAATTCTACCAGGACCAGACCATCGAGCTGGTTGCGGGCCGCGCGGTGTCGATCGACCGCGCGGGGCGCAAGGTGCTGCTCGCCTCGGGCAGGACGCTGCCCTATGGCCACCTCGTGCTGGCGACCGGCGCGCGCAACCGGCTGCTCGATCTGCCCAATGCGAACCTTCCCGACGTGAAATATTTGCGCATCCTCGACGAGAGCGAGGCGCTGCGAAAGATCATCCCGTCGAAGACGCGGGTGGTGGTGATCGGGGCCGGCTTCATCGGCCTCGAATTCGCGTCCACCGCGCGCATCAAGGGCCTCGAGGTCGATGTGCTCGAACTCGCCCCGCGCGTGATGGCGCGCGCGGTGACGGCGGAGGTCTCGGAGTATTTTCAGGCGCGGCATCGCGAGGCCGGCATCCGCATTCACCTCGGCGTGCAGGCAACATCCATCGAGGCAGAGGGCGGCAAGGTCACCGGCGTCTCCTTGAGCGACGGAAGGCATCTGCCGGCGGATCTCGTCGTGGTCGGCGTCGGCGTGCTGCCGAACATCGAGCTCGCGGCGGAGGCGGGGCTGCCGGTCGCGGCCGGTATCATCGTCGACGAATATCTCTCGACCGCTGATCCCGATATCTCGGCGATCGGCGATTGCGCGCTGTTCAAAAGCCCGCGCTTCGGCGGATCGCAGCGGCTGGAATCGGTGCAGAATGCCACTGATCACGCGCGCTGCCTCGCGGCGCGGCTGACCGGCGACCGCAAGGCCTATGACAGCCATCCCTGGTTCTGGAGCGACCAGGGCGAGGACAAGCTCCAGATCGCAGGCCTCACCACCGGCTACGACCGCGTCGTGCTGCGCGGCAGCCCGGCGAACAAGGCGTTCTCGGCCTTCTGCTACAAGGGCGACAGCCTGCTCGGCATCGAATCGATCAACCGTGCCGGCGACCACATGTTCGGCCGCCGCCTGTTCGGCCTCAATCGCTCGATCACGCCGGAGCAGGCCGCCGATGAAAGCTTTGACCTGAAGGGCGCGCTGGCGTGATCAGCCGGCGTTGAGTACGGCGGCGACTTCCCCGGCCGTCGGCATTGACGGCCCCGCGCCCATGCGCTGCACGGAGATCGAGGCGGCGGCATTGGCGAAGGCGAGTGCCGCGCGCAAGTCGACGCCGTCGGCAAGTTGCGCCGCGAGCGCTCCCACAAAACAATCGCCCGCGCCTGTGGTGTCGAGCGCCTTCACCACGCGGCCGGACACCGAAATCTCCTCGCGTCCCGCGAGCGCCAGCACGCCGCGCTTGCCGAGGGTCACACAGATGGTCTGGTCCTCGCGAGCCTGAAGTTTTCGCGCGACGTCGAGGATCCGCGAAGCCTCGTCCCTGTCGGACAACTCGACGCCGGCGAGGAGGCCGAGCTCGGTCTCGTTCAGCACGAGGATGTCGACCAGCGCGAGCAATTCGCCCGACATGGTTTGTGCCGGGGCCGGATTGAGCAGCGTCCTGGCGCCAATGTCGCGAGCCCGCTGGAAGAACGCGGCGATCGTCGGCAGCGGGATCTCGAATTGACTGACCGCGACATCGCCTTTCGTCAGCGGGACGGTCGCGACGTCGTCGATGCCGACGAGCGAATTGCTGCCGGGAATGACGACGATGGTGTTGTCGGCGTCTGCGACCGTGATGATGGCGGTGCCGGTGTGCGCCTCGGCCGCCTCCTGGAGGTAGCCGAGATCGATGCCTTGCGCGCCGAGGAACGTCCTCAGCTCACCGCCGAACGAATCCTTGCCCAGCCGGCCGATCAGCGTGGTCCGCGCGCCAAGTCGCGACGCCGCCACCGCCTGGTTGGCGCCCTTGCCACCCGGAAAATAGAGCACCTGCTTGCCGGCGACGGTCTCGCCGATCTTCGGATGGCGATCGGCTGTCGCCACGACATCCATATTGATGCTGCCGGCGACGAAGACGCGCCCCATCATGACCCCTGCGAACGCTAGACCCTGACCTCGAACTCGTGCCTGACCTTGGCGATGTCGACCAGCGTCGGCAGGCCGGCTTCGTTGCCAAGGCGTTGGATCTTGAAGGTCGAGGCTGCCCGGGCAAAATCAAAATGCTCGCGCCAGCTTTTGCCGGGATGGGCAAGATAGGAATAGACATAGGCGCCGTGGAAGACGTCGCCAGCGCCGTTGGTGTCGATCACGCGCTCGCGCGGAATCGGCATCGCCGGCATGATTTCGATCGCGCCTGTTTCATTGTACCAGAGCAGGCCCTTCTCGCCCATGGTGATGCCGCCGATCTTGCAGCCGCGGCTCTTGAGGTAATCCAGCATCTTCTCCGGCGTCAGATCCATCTGCTCGCACAGGCGCTCGGCAACGATGGCGACATCGATGAATTCCAATAGCTCATGCGTGTTGGTGCGAAGGCCGCCACCGTCGAGCGAGGTCAGGATGCCGGCCTCGCGGCAGACTTTCGCGTAGTGGATCGCGGCATCGGGTTGATGGCCGTCGACATGCAGCGCGCGGCAGCCGCCGAGATTGAGCATCGGGAACGGATGGATGTGGTCGTCGTCGCGGCAGCGGACGATGGCGCGCTTGCCGTCCTTTGGCATGATGAAGGAGAGCGAGGACTGGTTGACCTTCCGCCCATGCAGCGAGATCGCATATTTCGCGCACATGTCCATGAACATGCGGCCGAGCCAGTCATTGGCCGCGGTGGCGATGAGATCGGGCACGATGCCGAGCTTGGCGCAGCAGAACGCCGCGGTCACCGCATTGCCGCCGAAGGAAACCGCGTAGTCGGAGGCCACGTGCTTCTCGTCGCCGGTCGGCATGTGGTCGGTGATGAAGACGACGTCGATATAGGTCTGTCCGATGAAGAGAGCCTGCATTGCTTGTCCGTGATGCGCTTTGTGGTCCCGGCCGGCGTGCTTACTGTAACACCGGTTCCGCCGCGGGACCGCTGAAATTATTCGCAAAACCGCCGCTCGGAGTGCTTGAGGTCGGCATGCGGCCGGAATAGGACCATCACCGGGTAATGCCAAGCCCGGACAAACGCCGTCTCTCGGTCCATGGTTCCGGGCCGGTCAACAGGGGGAAACATGATCACCGGCCTCGATCACGTCGTCGCACTGGTCAGGGATATCGGTACGGCCAGGGCGGCCTATCAGACGCTGCTCGGGCGCGCGCCGGCCTGGCAGAATTCGGGCGAGGGCGCCGACCGTGTGCTGTTCACTCTCGCGAACATGACGATTGAATTGATGGCGCCGAACGGCTTCAGCGTGACCGCCGATCGCATGCGCGCGCTGCTTGGCGACCAGGAAGGCGTGCTCGCCAGCCTGTGCTTTCGTGTCGCGGACATGAGCAAAACGCACCGGCGGCTGGAGCGGGTGGCACTCATGCCGGATCCGGTTGCCGAGGTCGAAAGCAGCGACGCGGAGAGCGGCGCGGTCCTGCACTGGAAGCGAACGCGCGCCGCCACGGAGCTCACGCGCGGCGTGCGCATGTTCTTCCTCGAACTGGCTGATGAGCGCCCGCTTTCGAAGACGACTGATATCGGGCCGATCGATGCGCTCGACCACGTCGTGATCACCACCGAGGATTCCGATCGCGCTGCCGCGCTCTATGGCGCGCGACTCGGGCTCGATCTGGCGCTCGACCGCTCGCATCAGGATTGGGGCCAGCTGATGTTTTTCCGCTGCGGCGATCTCGTCGTCGAGGTGGTGCGCCGCCCGGTTGCGGGCGGCGATTCCCTGCATGACCGCCTCTGGGGCCTGAGCTGGCGGGTGGCCGACATCGACGCCACGCGCGCCCGCCTGATTGCCGCCGGCCTCGACGTCAGCGACGTGCGCAACGGCCGCAAGCCGGGCACGCGGGTGATGACGGTGCGGACCGGCACCTGCGGCATCCAGACGGTCCTGCTGGAGCGCTCGCCGAAGCCGGTGGATTGAGGTTCAGTCCTCCCCTCGTCATTGCGAGGAGCTCTTGCGACGAAGCAATCCAGCTGTCTCCGTGGTGGCAGTCTGGATTGGGTCGCTACGCTCGCAATGACGAAACTATGCGGCGGGCCGAGCGCGTGTTACACGGCATCCTGATAGCACCCAGCGAGCACCCGGTTTGGCGAAAGCAGCGGCAAAGCGAACTCTGAAATGGCAGCGCGATCCCGAGGGGATGCGGCTGCGCATTCTCGAAGCCGCCAAGCAGGAATTCTCGGCGCACGGGCTTGCCGGTGCGCGCGTCGACCGCATCGCGGCCAACGCCGGCGCCAACAAGCGGATGCTGTATTATCACGTCGGCAACAAGGACGAGCTTTATCTCGCGGTGCTCGAAGGCGCCTACGACAAGATCCGCAGCGAGGAGCGCGGGCTCGATCTCGAACATCTCGACCCGCCCGAGGCGATCAGGCGCCTGATCGAGTTCACCTGGAATTACTTCCTGCGCAATCCCGAATTCCTGTCGCTGCTCCAGACCGAGAATCTCGCGCGCGCAAAGCATCTGAAGAAATCGACCAAGGTCAAGTCGATGCACTCGCCCTTCGTCGAGATGATCGGCACCGTGGTGCGGCGCGGTGTGTCCGGCGGCGACTTCAAGGTCGCGGTCGATCCTGTCCAGCTCTACATCTCGATCGCGGGACTGTGCTTCTTCTATCTGTCGAACTCGGCGACGCTCAGCGTGATCTTCGGTCGCGATTTGCTGGCCAAGGACGCCAAGGACGAGCGGCTGGACCACATGGTCGGCCTCGTGCTGGCGGCGCTGACGGGGCGCTCCGCAGCGTTGCTAGATGCTACGAAGGCGCCGAAGTCGCGCGCCGCGGTGGCGCAGACGGCGTAGTCCATCGTCGTCCCGGCGAAGGCCGGGACCCATACCGCGTTATCTATCGATAGTGCGCGGTGGCCGTCCCCGCCAACCAGCCTTCGCCAAATTTTGCCCTGTGGGTATGGGTCCCGGCCTTCGCCGGAACGGCACGACCTTTGCGGAACCCCGCCCAAAACGTCGCAGGAAAACCGCTGGACAGTATTTACCCAACGGGTTAATTTCTCGCCCAACGAACACGACTGCCGGAGTGAGACGTGGCTGAGCTGAAGCCGCAGAGTGCGGTGTCCAAGATGCTGAATGCGGCCTGGATCCGGCCGTTTTTGTTCCTGGTGTTCATCGTCGTGGCCTGGGATCTCGCGATCCGGCTGTTCAAGATTCCCGCCTACCAGATTCCGTCGCCGGGCGATGTCATTGCGGTGCTGCGCACCGATTGGCCGGAACTGCTGCGCCAGTCCTGGCCGACGACTTATGCAACCGTCTGCGGCTTCGCGCTCTCGGCGCTTTTTGGGATCCCCATCGCGATGCTGATCGCGGGCTCCAAGACAGTGGAGAGCTACGTCTATCCGCTGCTGGTGTTCTCGCAATCCGTGCCGAAGATCGCGATCGCTCCGCTGTTCGTGGTGTGGTTCGGCTTCGGCATCATTCCGAAAGTGATCTCGGCGTTCCTGCTTGGGTTTTTCCCGGTGGTGGTCTCCGCTGTGCAAGGCTTCAAATCCGTCGATCCGGATATGGTCGATCTCGCCCGCGCCATGCAGGGCAGCCGCTTCCGGGTGTTTTGCGCGGTGAACCTGCCGCATGCGCTGCCCGCGATCTTCTCCGGCCTCAAAGTGTCGGTGACGCTCGCCGTGGTCGGCGCCGTCGTCGGCGAGTTCGTCGGCTCCAATTCCGGCATCGGCTATGTGATGCAGCGCTCGATCGGCACCTTCGACCTGCCGACGATGTTTGCGGCCCTCGTGATCCTCGCGCTGCTCGGCGTCATCCTGTTCTGGATTGTGGACCGGATCGAGAAGCTGGTCATCCCCTGGCATGTCAGCCAGCGCGAGGACGTGATTTTCGCCTCTTAACAACAACCAAAGCAACGAACGGCCGCCAACGGCCGACGCAAACAACGACAAGGGAGTGTGACGATGAAGCGGTGGATAGGAGCTATCTCGGCGGCGCTGATGGTGTTTGCGGCCATGCCGGCGCAAGCGGCCGACAAGGTCGTGCTGATGCTCAACTGGTACGTCTATGGCGAGCACGCGCCGTTCTATTACGGCAAGGCCAAGGGCATTTATGCGGCCGAGGGCATCGACCTCGAAATTCAGGAAGGCCGTGGCTCGGCTGCGACCACCCAGGCGGTGGCCGCCAAGACCGCCGATTTCGGCTATGTCGACGTGCCCACCATGATGCGCGCGGCGATCAAGGGTGCGCCGGTGGTTGCGACCGGCGTGCTGCTCCAGACCAGCCCGATGTCCGCCATGGGTTTCGTCGACAAGAACATCAGGAAGCCCGAGGATATCAAGGGCAAGACGGTCGCGATCACGCCGGCCGATTCCATGACCCAGATCTGGCCGCTGTTCCTGAAGAAGACCGGCCTCAAGGAAAGCGACTTCCAGACGGTGGCGGGCGATGGCCAGACCAAGCTCAACGCGGTCATCAACGGCCAGGCTGACCTCTTGCTCGGCTACGTCATGGACCAGTCGATGAAGATCAAGGACGCCACCGGCAAGGACGTCTATCCGATCAAGTTCGCCGATTACGGCATCAACATGGTCTCCTCCGGCATCATTGCCAATACTGATTATGTGAAGGCCAATGCCGATCTCGTCCGCCGCTTCATGTCGGCCACGACCAAGGCGGTCGAGGCCGCTGAGAAGGAGCCGAAGGCGGCAGCGCAGTCGATCCTCGATGCCAACCCCAAGGGCGGCAAGATCGACACGCTGACGCAAGGTTTTGAGCTGACCATTCCGCTCTACCGGACGCCCGAGACCAAGAGCAAGCGGCCGTTCCAGGTCACCGACCAGAACATGACGGACTCGGTCAATCTGATGGTCGAATATGGCGGGCTCGACGCCAAGGCCAAGGAGAACCCGAAGGCGTTCTATACCAACGACTATCTGCCGAAGAGCGGTTCGTGAAACCCGCGACAACCATGAGCGAAACCCTGCAACCGGCCGCGCATCTGAGACTGGTGAGCGACCGGGCTGCCGGCGATGCGTCGGGCATCAAGCTATCAGGCGTGTCGAAGACCTACCGGACGCGCGACGGCGATGTGCCGTCGTTGCGGCCGCTCGACTTCCACATCAATGACGGCGAGTTCTTCGTCGTGGTCGGCCCATCCGGCTGCGGCAAGTCCACGCTGCTCAAGCTGATCTCGGGACTGCTGCCGCCGACCACGGGCGATATCCTGGTCGAGGGCGAGAAGGTGACGGCGCCGCACGGCAATGTCGGCATCGTGTTCCAGAACGCGCTGCTGCTGCCATGGCGCAACATCCTGTCCAACGTGATGCTGCCGATCGACATGAAGCGGCTGCCGCGGCAGACATATCTCGACCGCGCCAAGGCGCTGTTGAAGCTGGTTGGGCTCGAAGGTTTCGAGAAGAAGCTGCCGTGGCAGCTCTCCGGTGGCATGCAGCAGCGCGCCTCGATCTGCCGCGCGCTGGTGCATGATCCCAGGATCATGCTGATGGACGAGCCGTTCGGCGCCCTCGATGCGTTGACGCGCGAGCGCATGAATGTCGAGCTGATGCGGATCCAGCGCGAGACCAGGAAGACGGTCCTGCTGATCACGCACTCGATCCCCGAGGCCGTGTTCCTCGCCGATCGCGTGCTGGTCATGACCGAGCGGCCCGGCGCGGTCGCCGCCATCTACGACGTGCCGCTGCCGCGCCCGCGCTCGCTGGACGTGATGGCCGACCCTGTGTTCACCGAACTCGTACAGCGCATCCGCAAGCACTTTTTCTCGCAAGGTTCGCTGGACTAAAGCCATGGCGCCGCGTCTGAAGCTGCGAGATATCGCGTTCTTCGAACGTCCCGTGCAGTTCGCGCGGCCGTTCCGCTTTGGCGCGATCACCATCAATGCGACGCCGCAGCTGTTCGTGCGGGTCGAGATCGAGGTCGAGGGCAGGGGAAGTGCATTCGGTGCCAGCGCCGAGCTGCTGGTGCCGAAATGGTTCGACAAGCGGCCGGAACTGTCGCCGGCGCAGACCGTCGATGATTTGCGCCGCTCGCTGGAGATCGCGCGGGGGCTTTATCTTGCGCGAACCGGATTTCTCACGGCATTCGATCTGCATGCATCGTGCGTCGGTGCCCAGGTCGCGACCTGTGCGAAAAAGAACATTCCGGCGCTTGCCGCGGCCTACGGCCCTGCCGAAATCGACAAAGCGATCCTCGACGCGCTGCTCCGCGCTGCCGAGACCAATTTTTTCGACGGCATGGCCGGCAACATCGCCGGCATCGATGCGCGGCTTTCGCCCGACCTGAAGGACACGGATCTCAAGACGTTTCTATCCGGCCGGAAGCCGCTGGCGCGCGTTGCCATCAGGCATACCGTCGGTCTCGACGACACCGTTGAAGGCGAGGGCGGAGTTGCAGATCCCCACGAGAACTCCGGTGCAAGATACTTCAAGCTGAAGCTGTCGGGGGACCCCGTCGCCGATGCAGCGCGGCTGGCGCGCATTGGAAAGGAGCTCGATGCGCTGGACCGTGACTACAAGGTGACGCTCGATGCCAACGAGCAATATGCCGATCTCGCAGCCTTGCATGAACTCATCGGCCGGCTCGACCATGACACTGCGCTGCGATCGATTTCATCCAGGCTGCTCTATATCGAGCAGCCAATGCCGCGCGATGTTACGAGGCTGTCGCCGCTCGGCTCGCTCGCTGCGCGTGGCTTCATCATCGACGAAGCCGACGATTCCTACGACGCGTTTCCTGCGGCACGGGCGCTTGGCTATCACGGCATCTCGTCGAAATCGTGCAAAGGGCTTTACAAGTCCATCGTCAACGCGACGCGCGCGGCGAAATGGAGCGTGGCCGGCGAAAGATTCTTCGTGACCGGCGAGGACCTGACCTGCCAGGCGGGCCTCGCCGTGCAGCAGGACCTTGCGCTCGGTGCCTTCATCGGCATCACCCATGCCGAACGTAACGGCCACCATTACGTCGATGGCTTCGGTGATACGCCCGCCGCGGAGGCCCAGGCTTTCGCTGTCGCGCATCCCGATCTCTACGCGGATGCCGGGCAGGGCATCCGCCTCTCCATTCACAACGGCGATCTCCTCACGGGATCGCTCAATGCAACGGGCTTTGCGACGTCGGTTCATCCGGACTGGTCGGCGCTACGCCCGCTCGAACAGCCAAAATCACTCTAGGAGCAATCGGCATGACCACCCAACGTCTCGGCCTCATCATGAACGGCGTCACGGGCCGCATGGGGCTCAATCAGCATCTGATCCGTTCGATCGTCGCGATCCGCGAGCAGGGCGGTGTCCGCTTGAAGAACGGCGACCGCGTGATGCCGGACCCGATCCTGGTCGGCCGCAGCGCCGAGAAGGTCGAGGCCCTTGCCAAGCGCTACAACGTCACGCGTTGGACCACCGATCTCGATGCCGCCCTTGCCGACAAGAACGACACCATGTTCTTCGATGCCGCGACCACACAGGCACGGCCGGGCCTTCTGACCCAGGCCATCAATGCCGGCAAGCACGTTTATTGCGAGAAGCCGATCGCGACGAGCTTCGAGGCGGCGCTCGAGGTCGTCAACCTCGCCAATTCCAAGGGCGTCAAGCACGGCACGGTGCAGGACAAGCTGTTCCTGCCCGGCCTGAAGAAGATTGCCTTCCTGCGCGACTCCGGCTTCTTCGGCCGCATCCTCTCGGTGCGCGGCGAGTTCGGCTATTGGGTGTTCGAAGGTGGCTGGCAGGAGGCGCAGCGGCCGTCATGGAATTATCGCGACGAGGACGGCGGCGGCATCATCCTCGACATGGTTTGCCACTGGCGCTACGTGCTCGACAATCTCTTCGGCGAGGTCGAGAGCGTGAGCTGCATTGGCAACACCGACATCCCGGAGCGTTTCGACGAGCAGGGCAAGAAGTACAAGGCGACCGCCGACGACTCCGCCTATGCCACGTTCCAGCTCAAGGGCGGCGCCATCGCCCACATCAACATGTCCTGGGTGACGCGCGTCTATCGCGACGATCTCGTCACCTTCCAGGTTGACGGCACGCTCGGCTCGGCTGTCGCCGGCCTTTCCGACTGCATGATCCAGGCGCGGCAGGCGACGCCCCGGCCGGTGTGGAATCCCGACGAGAAGCGGCTGCACGATTTCTACGGCGACTGGCAGAAACTGCCTGACAACGTCACCTACGATAACGGCTTTAAGGAGCAGTGGGAGATGTTCATCCGCCACGTCTATGAAGATGCGCCCTACAAGTTCACGCTGCTCGAAGGCGTCAAGGGCGTGCAGCTCGCCGAATGCGCGCTGAAGAGCTGGAAGGAGCGGCGCTGGATCGATGTCGCGCCGATCAAGGTCTGAGGAGGGAATAATGAACAAGCCCGTCCAGCCCAAGCCCGTCCCTTCAACGTCGTCCCTGTCGCTCAAGCTGCCAAAAGCCGATCGCTCGATCGAGACCTACCGGCTCGCGGCCTCGCGGACGTTTCCCGCAAAGCTCGAGGGCCCGCTGAACCGCATCGCGTTCTCGGCCGTCCATACCGTGGTCGATCCCTTCGCCGACAACGACCCGTGGCTCTCCGCCGCCGTCGACTGGGACAAGACCATCGCCTTTCGCGAGCACGTCTGGGACCTCGGGCTCGGCGTTGCGGAAGCCATGGACACCGCGCAGCGCGGCATGGGGCTGGATTGGCCGACCTCGCTGGAGCTGATCACGCGCTCGGTATCTGCCGCGAAGCGACGCAACGCGCTGGTGTTTTCCGGAGCGGGCACGGACCATCTCCCGGTCGAGGACGCCAAAAATCTCGACGACGTGATCCGCGCCTATGAGGAGCAGGTATCGGCGGTCGAGAAGGTCGGCGGCCGCATCATCTTGATGGCGTCGCGCGCGCTGGCGAAGCTTGGCCGTAACGCCGACGATTACGCAAAGGTCTATGACCGCGTGCTGTCGCAGGTTCGCGAGCCCGTGATCATCCACTGGCTCGGCGACATGTTCGATCCGGCGCTGACGGGATATTGGGGCACCAGCGATCTCGACAAGGCGATGGATATTGCGGTCGCCATCATCAACGGCAATGCTGCCAAGGTCGACGGCGTCAAGGTTTCGCTGCTCGACAAGCAGCGCGAGATCGACATGCGCCGTCGTCTCGACAAGCGCATCAAGATGTACACCGGCGACGACTTCAATTATGCGGAGCTGATCGCCGGCGACGAACAGGGCTTTTCGCACGCGCTGCTCGGCATTTTTGACGCGATCGCGCCGGCGGCGTCCTACGCGTTGTCGCGGTTGGCAGCGGGTGACGAAGCGGGCTTCCACGACGTGCTGGGACCCACCGTGCCGCTGTCGCGTCACATCTTCAAGGCGCCGACGCGCTTCTACAAGACCGGCGTGGTGTTCATGGCATACCTCAATGGTCACCAGGACCACTTCACCATGGTCGGCGGGCAGGAGAGCACGCGCTCGACGCTGCATCTGGCCGAGCTGTTCCGGTTGGCCGACAAGGCCGGGCTGCTCGCCGATCCGGAGCTGGCGACGCGGCGGATGAAGGCGGTGCTCTCAACGCACGGAATCGAATCCTGATGCGTGATTTCTCGTCTAATCATCGCTGGCTATCGCTCAACACGGCGACAATCCGCAAGCAGGGCGACCTCGTCGAGATCATCGACGCCTGTGCCAGGCACGGCATCCGCGCCATCGATCCCTGGCGCGATCAGGTCGCCGCCGTCGGTCTCGACCGCGCCGCGCGCGCGGTGCGCGATGCCGGTCTCGACCTGTCGGGCTATTGCCGTGGCGGTATGTTCACCTCTGACGCATCGCGGCGGGTCGAGGTGCGCGACGATAACCGGCGCTGCGTCGATGAAGCCAAGGCGCTTGGCGCGCCCTGCGTCGTGCTCGTCGTCGGCGGCCTGCCGCAATATTCGCGGCCTGGCAGCGAGGCGTCGAAGGACATTGCCGGCGCGCGGACGCAGGTCGAGGAGGCGCTCGCCGAAATGCTCGACTACGCCAAACAGGCCAAGCTGCCGCTGGCGATCGAGCCGCTGCATCCGGCCTATGCGGCGGACCGCGCCTGCGTCAACACGACGAAACAGGCGCTCGACATCTGCGACGGACTCGACCCTGATCGCAGCGGCATGCTCGGCGTCGCGCTCGACGTCTATCACATCTGGTGGGATCCGGAACTGATGGGGCAGATCGCGCGCGCGGGCCGAGATCGCCTGCTTGCCTTCCATGTCTGCGACTGGCTGGTGCCGACCAGGGACATTCTCAACGACCGCGGCATGATGGGCGACGGCGTGATCGACATCAAATCGGTGCGCGAAGCGGTCGAAGCGCAGGGCTTTGCCGGCTATTCGGAGATCGAAATCTTCTCCAACGAGTGGTGGAGTAAACCGATGGACGAGGTGCTGCAAACCTGCATCTCGCGGCACAAGACGGTGGTTTAGGCCTTCCGGAATTTGTTGCGCGCGGCGGCGCCGATGGCCTGAGATGTCAATTGGTTGCGCGGGATCACCGGCACATCGCGCGCCGGTAACCTTCTACTGTGCATGGGGTTGTTTTCGCGTTTTTTTGTTTTGAGGCCTCAACCGATCGCGCAGGGCACGCTCAAAAAGCCGCGGAACCGCACCCGTCCGCCCCTGACCGGCAGTCCGCTCACGGCATAGTTCGGGAAGCGCGCCAGGAAGCGTGAGACCGCGATGGCGCCTTCCAGCCGCGCCAGCGCCATGCCGGCGCATTGATGCGCACCGGTGGCGAAGGCGAGATGCCGGTTCGGCGTGCGCGCGATGTCGAAGCTCTCGGGTTCCGGAAACTGCGCCGGATCGCGGTTGGCCGCGCCGATGCACAGCGTGATCGACGTGCCGGCATCCAGCATGACGCCGCCGAGCTCGACCCGCTCCGTGGTCATGCGGTTGCCGAGCTGGTTCGAACTCTCGTAGCGCAGCATCTCTTCGACCGCAGTCTTGATCAGCTCGGGATTGTCGATCAGCCGCTGCTTCTGATCCGGGTTCCGGTCTAGCGCCACGAGGCCGTTGCCGATCAGGTTGGTGGTGGTCTCGTGGCCGGCATTGAGCAGGAAGATGCAATTGTGCAGCAGCTCCTTCTCTGTCAGCCGCTCGCCGTTGTCCTCGCCCTGGATCAGGCGCGTCAGCACGTCGCGTTCGGGGTTGCCAGGCTTCGCTCGTCGGCGTGCGACCAGCGTTTCGAGATAGGCGAGAAAATCCGCCACGGCCTTGTTGCCACGGGCAGCGACCTCAGGCGACACGACCGGTTCGAGGGCGCCCAGGATCGCCAGCGACCACTCGCGCAGCGGCGCGCGCTCGTCATGGGGCACGTCGAGCAGATTGCCGATCACCTCGATGGGGATCGATGCGGCGAAGTCCTCGATCAGCTCGCAGCTGCCCTTGACGGCGATGGCGTCGAGCAGGCCGTCGACCAGCTTGATGATGTCAGGCTCCATCCCCGCGATCGCGCGCGGCGACAGCGCGCCCATGATCAGGCGCCGCACGCGCGTATGCGCCGGCGGATCGTTGAAGACGAGGCTCGTGGTGTGGTGCTCGTAGAGCAGGGTGTCGCCGTATTTCGGCGCGAACTCGCGCTTCTTGTCCGAGCTGAACGACTTTATGTTCTTGTAGGTCGTGACGAGATCGTCATAGCGGGTCAGGAACACGGTGCCGTTGCGCAGGCGCTTGACCGGCTCGTTCTCCCGCAGTGCACGATAGGTCGGGTAGGGATCGTCGTAGAATTCCGGCGTCAGCTTCTCCAGATCGAAACTGGCTGCCAGTTCATTCGCACTTGCGTTCATGCCGCCATACTCGCCGGTTGAGTCCGATATGCTGTATTCGCTCTTTTGAGCGGCTCGGTTCACCGTCTACAGTCGAGCCGCGATTTGCAAGCCGACCGGACAGGAAAATGCACGCCCGCTCTGACGCTGCCGACACGGCTCCTTCATGGCCAGACGATATCTTCGCGGCCCTGCAACGCTTCGACGTCCGGCAGGTGCCCTACGTGCCCGACGCCGGCCATTCGAGGCTGATCCAGCGCGTGCTGGCCTCGTCCACCATGCGCGGCATTCCGCTGACGACGGAGGAGGAGGGCGTGGCGCTGCTCGCCGGCGCCTGGACGGGTGGCCAGCGCGGCGTGCTGTTGATGCAGTCGAGCGGGGTCGGCAATTGCATCAACATGCTGTCGCTGATCCCGATCCTGCGCTTTCCCTTCCTCACGCTGGTGACCATGCGTGGCGAGTGGGGCGAGTTCAATCCGTGGCAGGTGCCGATGGGATCGACCACGCAGGGCGTGTTCGAGCTCTCGGGTGTCAAGGTGCTGCGGGCGTCTAACGCAGCCGAGGTGCCGACCGTGCTCGAGGCGGCGGCCGCGCAGGCCTACAACGCGCTCACGCCCACCGCCGTCCTGCTGTCGCAGCGCCTGATCGGCGCCAAGGTTTTCACCAAATGAGCAAGGCCAATCTCCTCGACCGCCGTCAGGTGGTGTCCACGCTTCTCGCGAACCGCAGGGACGTGGTTGCGATCGGCGGCCTCGGCGCCTCCACCAACGACATGTGCGCGGCCGGCGATCATGCCCGGAATTTCTACCTCTGGGGCGGCATGGGCGGGGCGGCGATGATCGGGTTGGGCCTCGCTCTGGCGCAGCCAAAATTGCCGGTGCTGGTCATCACCGGCGACGGCGAGATGCTGATGGGCATGGGCAGCCTTGCCACCATCGGCCTCCAGAAGCCGTCCAACCTCTCGATCGCGGTGCTCGACAATGAGGCCTATGGCGAGACCGGGGGCCAGGCCAGCCACACGGCCGCGGCGGCCGACCTCGTCGGCGTCGCCAGGGCCTGCGGCATCGGGGATAGCCGGTCCGTGACGACCATGGCCGAGGTCGAGGCCTTCGCCAGAGCCGTCCACGACGTCGCCGCCGGGCCGCGCTTTGCCAATGTGAAGATCGACAGTGCCAATCTGGAGCGGATTTTGCCGAGCCGGGACGGGACTTACATTCTCAACCAGATTCGCGGCGACCTCGGCTTTCAGCCGATCTAGGCGCTCCCGTCCTGCACGGGGACCGTGTGGGCGAGGTCAATTTCCACTGAAATTACAACGCACTCAGGTTGCGATGCAGCATAGTGCTTGACTTTTGCGTGGGTGAGTGCTTACTCACTAGCATGAGCTCATTGCGTATGACGAGCGACCTGAGGCGTCAATTGATCCTCGGCGCAGCAAAGCGTTGCTTTGCCCGACACGGCTATACCGGCACCACGACCAAGAGCGTGGCGGCCGCCGCTGCCATTTCCGAAGCGTTGCTGTTCAAGCATTTCCCGTCCAAGGCCGCGCTGTACGCCGAAATCCTCAGCGACGAATGCGAGGCTGACCCGGCGCTCATGGAGCTGCTCGAACGTGAGCCGTCGACCGCCACGTTGGTCGAGCTGATCCGGGGTATGGTGGGGCATTTCATGCACATCGCCGACGGGCCCGACCAGGAAGAGGCCCAGCGCCTGCGACTGATGACCACGAGTCATCTGGATGATGGCGAATTTGCCCGTTTGCTATATGCCAAGATCGAGACGCTGATCGGGGCGGCCTTCGTTGTCTCGCTCGAGCGTGCGGTTGCCGCGAGGGACGCGCGGCCATACAACGGCGAACCGCTCAACCTGTTCTGGTTTGCGCATCACACCGTGATGACCGCTGCGCTGACCAGGCTGCCGGCCACGCCGTGTCTCGCTTATGGCAAGGCGAACGACCTCGAGCGGCAGCTCTGTGAGTTTCTCCTGAGGGGTATCGGACTTAACGACGCCGCAATTGCTTCGCATTTGGGCCGCGATCAGGCCGCGTGTGCGGACAAGACGGCGATTGCAGAGAGTGCATGACATGAACATCGTCACCGAACACAAGATTTCGGGCGAACCGATCGACAACAAGGCTCCCAAGCGTCCGGTCCGGCCGGTGCTCTGGTTCATCATCGTCGGCGCGCTTCTGGCCGTGCTCGTCGGTGGCCTCGTCTGGTTCAATTATTTCCGCGGCCAGATGATCAAGCAGTTCTTCGCCAACAACAAGCCGCCGCCGGTCGCAGTCAGCGCCGCCGAGGCGAAGTCCGAGGTGGTGCCGAACCTGCTGACGGCCGTCGGTGGGCTGTCTGCCGTGCACCAGGTCGACGTCAGCGCCGACGTCAACGGCCGCGTCACCGAGATCAAGTTCGAGCCGGGCACGCATGTCGAGGCCGGCACGCCGCTGGTGCAGATGTTCGACGCGCCGGAGCAGGGCGACCTCGCCAATTACAAGGCGCAGTCCACCGTCGCGCAGCTGTCGCTGGACCGCGCCAAGCAACTGGCGTCGCGCCAGTTCGGCCCGCAGGCAACCGTCGATACCGCGCAGGCCGCGTACGATCAGGCGCTGGCGGGTATCGCCAAGACCGAAGCGTTGATCTCGCAGAAGCTGGTCCGCGCGCCGTTCGCCGGCGATCTCGGCGTTCGCAAGGTCGAGGTCGGCCAGTATCTGACCGCCGGCACGGCCATCGTTTCGCTGACGGATCTGTCGGAGCTGTGGGCCAACTTCACGGTGACGGAAAAGGACTCGGGCAATCTCAAGGTCGGTCAGCCGGTCCGGTTGAAGGTCGACGCCTATCCGGGCCGCACCTTCGATGCCAAGATCACCACGATCGAGCCGCAGATCTCGGCCGACACCCGCAACATCCGCGTGCAGGCGACCATCTCCAATCCGGAGAAGATCCTGAAGCCCGGTATGTTCGTGACCACCACGGTGGTGCTGCCGGACAAGCCGGCCGTGGTCACCGTGCCGGAGACGGCGGTCGACTACACGCTGTACGGCGACTCGGTGTTCGTGATCACCGAGAAGAAGGAAGCCGACGGCAAGACCAGCCTGAGCGCGGTGCGTACTTTCGTGCAGACCGGCAACCGGGTCGAAGGCCGCGTCGAAATCGTCAAGGGCGTGAAGCCGGGCGACAAGGTCGTCGCCGTCGGCCAACTCAAGCTGCAATCGGGCGCGGCGGTGTCGATTTCGACCGACCCGGCTCCGCAGCTCCCGGCGCAGCCGCCGCGCTACTGACATCGTACACGTTGCAGCATGATCCGGCACGGCCGGGTCATGCGCTTTGCAAGTCAAAGAAATCGAGATCGCCGCGATGCGCTTTACTGATATCTTCATCAAACGCCCGGTCCTGTCGGTCGTCGTCAGCCTGCTGATCCTGCTGATCGGCCTGCGCGCGGCGACGACGCTGCCGATCCGGCAATATCCGAAGCTGTCGAACACGGTCATCAACATCACGACCGTTTATCCGGGCGCGTCCGCGGACCTGATCCAGGGCTTCATCACCACGCCGATCGAGCAGGCGGTCGCTTCCGCCGAAGGCGTCGACTACATCACCTCGTCCTCGGTGCTCGGCACCTCGACGATCCAGGTCTACACCAAGCTGAATTTCGATCCGAACCAGGCGCTGACCGAGGTTCTGGCCAAGACGAACTCGGTCAAATACCTGATCCCGAAGGAATCCAACGACCCGATCGTCACCAAGACCACGGGCCAGACCACGGCCGTGATGTATCTCGGATTTTCGTCCGAAGAGCTGTCAGGCTCGGCGATCTCGGACTACCTGACGCGCGTTGTGCAACCGGTGCTGTCGACCGTCGACGGCGTCGCCTCCGCCGACATTCTCGGCGGCCAGACCTTTGCGATGCGGCTGTGGCTTGATCCGCTGAAGATGGCCGGCCGCAACGTGTCGCCTGCGGATGTCGCGACCGCGATCACCGCCAACAACTTCCAGTCTGCGGCGGGGCAGACCAAGGGCTATCTCATCGTCTCGAACGTATCGACGAATACGGGCCTGACCGACGTCAACCAGTTCAAGAAGATGATCGTCAAGGCCAAGGACGGCGGCTTCGTGCGGATGGAGGACATCGCCACCGTCGAACTTGCGGCCCAAAGCACGGACGCGAGCGTCGCCTTCAACGGCGAGCACGCAATCTTCATCGGTGTGCAGGCAACGCCGCAGGGCAACCCGCTGACGCTGGTCAAGGGCGTGCGGGCGCTGTTCCCCGAGCTTGAGCGCAATCTACCACCGTCGATGAAGATGAAGGTCGCCTACGATTCGACCAAGTTCATCCAATCCTCGATCGACGAGGTCGAGAAGACACTGGGTGAAGCCGTGATCATCGTGATCGTGGTGATCTTCCTGTTCCTGGCGTCGTTCCGTTCGGTGATCATTCCCGTCGTCACCATCCCGCTGTCGATGATAGGCGTCTGCACGCTGATGCTGGCGCTGGGCTTCAGCTTCAACCTGTTGACCCTGCTCGCGATGGTGCTCGCGATCGGCCTCGTGGTCGACGACGCCATCGTCGTGGTGGAAAACATCCATCGTCATCTGGAGGAAGGGAAGACGCCGGTCCAGGCTTCACTGGAAGGCGCGCGCGAAATCGTGGGTCCCGTCGTCTCGATGACCATCACGCTCGCGGCCGTGTACGCGCCGATAGGTTTCCTCGGCGGCCTGACCGGCTCGCTGTTCCGCGAATTCGCCTTCACGCTTGCGGGCTCGGTGATCGTGTCCGGCGTGATCGCGCTGACGTTGTCGCCGATGATGTGCTCGGTGCTGCTGAAGAACACCGAAGAGGGGCGTTTCGCCAAGCTCGTCAACAAGGTGTTTGGCGCGCTGACGCGGTGGTACGGGCGCAGGCTCGACCGCTCGCTCGACTACAAGGCCATCACCGGCCTGTTTGCGGTAACAATCCTCGGGCTCGTCGGCTTCCTCTACATGCACACGTCGAAGGAGCTGGCGCCTGAGGAGGACCAGGGCATCGTGTTCGCGGTGACCAAGGCGCCGAAATACGCCAACATCGACTACGTCGACTTTTACGGCGAGAAGCTTGACAAGGAATTCCAGAAATTCCCCGAGACCGATCTGCGCTTCGTGCTGAACGGCATCAACGGCCCGCAGGGCGGTATCGCCGGCATGCTGCTCAAGCCTTGGGAAGAGCGCAAGCGCTCGTCGATCCAGCTGAAGTCGCTGGTGCAGGCCGAGCTTTCCAAGATCGAGGGCGTGCAGGCGTTCGCGTTCAACCTGCCGCCGCTGCCGGGCGGCCCGGGCGGCCTCCCGGTGCAGATGGTGATCAACTCCACCGCCAGTTTCCAGACTGTCTATGAGCAGATGGAGAAGCTGAAGGCTGCCGCCCGCAAGAGCGGAATGTTCATCGTCTCCGATAGCGACCTTGCTTACAACCAGCCGAACGTGAAGGTGACGATCAACCGCACCAAGGCGCAGGATCTCGGCATCAGCATGCAGAACCTCGGCAGCACGCTCGCGGTGCTGCTCGGCGGCAACTACATCAACCGCTTCAACCTCGAGGGCCGTTCCTACCAGGTCATCCCGCAGGTGCCGCGCCGCCAGCGGCTCTCGCCTGAATCGCTCGCCGGCTACTACGTGACGACCAACACCGGCCAGCAGCTTCCGCTCTCGACGGTGGTGTCGATCGAGACCAAGACCGAGCCGAATTCGCTGACCCATTACAATCAGCTCAATTCGGCGACCTTCTCGGCAGTGCCGATGCCCGGCGTGACCGTTGGTGCGGCGGTCGACTTCCTCGAGAGCGAGGCCAAAAACCTGCCGCAAGGCTTCAGCCATGATTACCTCGCGGACAGCAGGCAATATGTGCAGGAAGGCAACCAGCTCGCGATCACCTTCGGCTTCGCGCTGATCATCATCTTCCTGGTGCTGGCGGCGCAGTTCGAGAGCTTGCGCGATCCGCTGGTCATCATGATCTCGGTGCCGATGGCGATCGTTGGCGCGCTGATCCCGCTGTTCTTCGGCGTGGCGACCATGAACATCTACACCCAGGTCGGCCTGCTGACCTTGGTGGGCCTGATCACCAAGCACGGCATCCTGATGGTGGAGTTCGCCAACGAGCTCCAGATCAACGAACGGCTCGATCGCCGCTCCGCCATCGAAATGTCGGCCCGTATTCGTCTGCGGCCGATCCTGATGACCACGGCCGCGATGGTGACGGGCCTGATCCCGCTGCTGACCGCGACCGGCGCTGGCGCGGCCAGCCGCTTCTCGATCGGTCTGGTGGTCGTCGCCGGAATGTCGATCGGCACGCTGTTCACGCTGTTCGTGCTGCCGGCGGTCTATGTGGTGCTGGCGACCGACCATCGCGCGGCGGCCGATTCCGAGCGGAACAAGCAGGTCAACGACCTCGACCTCAACGCCAAGGCGCTGCGGCCGACCTGAGGCCACGGATAAAGCGAACACGAGGGCGGCAGCGGCCAATCCGCTGCCGCCCTTTTCTATTTGCCTCGGGGGCTGGCTGCCATCAGGCTTTCCTGCGCTCGCGAGAGACAAGGTCCGGTCTTCTTGCTAGGTTCGGCGGGATGAGCCTTTCCCTCCATCCCGACACCCCGCAAGCACGAACGCTGCCGAGCGCAACGCCGGATGGCGTCGCGTCCGGTACGACGCCGGGGCAGGGGATCAGGACGCGGCTGTTCACCAAATATGTCGCGTTGTTCGTGGCCGTCGTCGCGATCGCGCTGCTGGCCAACGGCCTGTTCGAGGTCCTCTTCTATTATCGCGAGCACAAAGCCGCGCTGATCCGGGTTCAGCATGAACAGGCCGAGGCGGCCGCGGCCAAGATCGGTCAGTTCGTCAAGGAGATCGAGAGCCAGCTCGGCTGGACCACGCAGCTGCCCTGGTCGGCCGGCTCGATCGAGCAGCGCCGGTTCGATGCGCTGCGGCTGCTGCGTCAGGTGCCCGCGATCACCGAACTCGCCCAGGTCGATGCGACCGGCAAGGAACGGCTGCGGGTCTCGCGGCTTGCCATGGACGCGATCGACAGCGGGATCGACCTGTCGGCGGATCCGAAGTTTACCGAGGCGGTCGCTCACAAGATCTTTTACGGTCCGGTCTATTTCCGCAGGGAGTCCGAGCCGTACATGACCCTGGCGCAGGCCGGGGCGCGCAAGGATGCCGGCGTCGGCATCGCAGAGGTCAATCTCAAGCTGATCTGGGACGTCGTGTCCCAGATCAAGGTCGGCGAGCACGGACATGCCTACGTGGTCGGTCCGGAGGGACGCCTGATTGCGCACCCCGATATCAGCCTGGTCCTGCGCAACACCGACATGTCCAGGCTCGCGCAGGTGAAGGCCGCGCAAGCCGGCGGCGGCACCATGCCGGACGCGCTACAGGAGGCGACCAACATCCAGGGGCAGAAGGTTCTGACGGCGTCCGCCCCGATTCCACCGCTCGGCTGGACCATGTTCGTGGAATTGCCGGTAGAGGAAGCCTACGCCTCCCTCTACGCCTCGCTGCAGCGGCTCGCGATCGTGCTGCTTGCCGCGTCGATCTTCGCGGTGCTTGCGGGGGTTTTCCTGGCGCGCCGCATGGTCGGTCCGATCCAGGCGTTGCGCAGCGGCGCCGAGCGGATCGGCGGCGGCGATTTCTCGCAACGCATCTCGATCAGAACCGGTGACGAGCTCGAGGGTCTCGCGGACCAGTTCAACCAGATGGGCGAGCGCCTGCAGGAATCCTATGCGGACCTTGAGAAAAAGATCGAGGTGAGAACGGCTGAGTTGACCGAGTCGCTCGAGCAACAGACGGCTACGTCGGAAGTGTTGCAGGTCATCAGTTCGTCTCCTGGCGAACTCACGCCAGTGTTCCACAAGATGCTCGAGAATGCCACACGCGTCTGTGGTGCGAGTTTCGGCGTAATGAATCTGTGGGATGGTGAGAGTTTCACGATTGCTGCGGACTACAATGTGCCACCTGCGTTCGCGGCCTCGCGAAAAGATATCGCGATCCGTCCTCATCCGGACAGCGCGCTTGCTGCGGTTGTCAGGACACGTCAAGTTGTCCACGTTCACGATGTGCAGCAAACTCCGGCCTATCTCGCCGGAGGTCCGACCATTCGTGGAATCTCCGACGTCGCCGGCGCCCGGACGATCGTCATCGTGCCCATGATGAGGGAAAGCGAGCTGATCGGAACCGTTGCGGTTTATCGCAAGGAGGTCCGGCCTTTCACCGACAAGCAAATCGCGTTGGTTGAGAACTTCACGAAACAAGCCGTCATCGCGATCGAGAACACGCGACTTCTGAACGAGTTGCGCAAGCGTACGACGGAGCTGTCGCAATCCCTCGACGATCTTCGCAGCGCGCAGGACCGCCTGGTCCAGACCGAGAAGTTGGCGTCGCTCGGCCAGCTCACGGCGGGGATCGCGCACGAGATCAAGAACCCGCTCAATTTCGTCAACAATTTCTCGGCGGTGTCGACCGAACTGATCGACGAGCTCAACGAGGCCCTGCAAGCGGCCCCGCTCGACGGCAAGACTAAGGAGGAGGTCGAAGAGCTGACCGGGATGCTCAGGAGCAACCTCGAAAAGGTGGTGCAGCACGGCAAGCGCGCCGACTCCATCGTCAGGAACATGCTCTTGCATTCGCGCGAAGGCTCGGGCGAGCACCGTCCGGCCAACATCAATGCCATCGTCGAGGAAAGCCTCAACCTCGCCTATCATGGCACGCGCGCCGAGAAGCCCGGCTTCAACGTCACGATCGAGCGCGGCTTCGACCCCGCCGCAGGCATGGTCGATATCTATCCGCAGGAGATTACGCGAGTCTTCCTCAATCTGATCTCGAACGGCTTCTACGCCACGGCCAAGCGCAAGGAGAGCGCGGCAGATGCCTTCGAGCCCACCCTGCGCGCGGCCACAAAAACTCTCGGCGACAGGGTCGAAATCCGCATTCACGACAACGGCACCGGCATCCCGTCCGAGGTGAAGGAGAAGATGTTCAATCCCTTCTTCACCACCAAGCCGGCCGGCGAGGGCACCGGGCTCGGCCTTTCCATGAGCCATGACATCGTGGTGAAACAGCACGGCGGCACGATCGACGTGAACACCGCACCCGGCGTATTCACCGAATTCATCATCACCCTGCCGCGCATGATGGCGGCGGGCGGCACTTCCGGAGGCAAGTCTTGAACGTTTACATCCTGGTCGTCGATGACGAGCCCGACGTCGAGGCGCTGTTCCGGCAGCAGTTTCGGCGCGATTTGCGCGCCGGCCGCTTCCAGATGGAATTCGCGTCGTCGGCACCCGATGCGCTGAAACTGGCCGCCGAGGTTCGCGATCCCTCGTTGATCCTGATTTTGTCCGACATCAACATGCCCGGCATGAGCGGGCTCGATATGCTGCCGAAGGTGCGTCTTGCGCATCCGGACGTTCCCGTCATCATGATCACCGCCTACGGAGACGCCGAGACGCGCCGGAAGGCGATCGAGCGCGGCGCAGTCGGACTTCTCACCAAGCCGATCGATTTCGCGCTGCTGCGGCAGGAAATCGACACGAGCCTCGGGCAAGCTGCATGACCGCGACCATCCTTTTCGTCGACGACGAGCCGGATCTCGAGGCGTTGGTCCTGCAAAAATTCCGCAGGCAGATTCGCGACGGGTCGGTTACGATCATGTTCGCGCGCGACGGCCTCGAAGCGCTGCAGTCGCTAGAGCAGAATCCCCATGTCGACATGGTGGTCTCCGACATCAACATGCCCAGGATGGACGGGCTGTCGCTGCTGGCGAAGCTTCAGGAAGCCGAAGACAAGAAATCCACCATCATCGTATCGGCCTATGGCGACATGAGCAATATCCGCACTGCGATGAACCGCGGTGCGTTCGACTTCCTGACCAAACCGATCGACTTCGCCGACCTGGAGATGACCATCCAGAAGACCATTCGCCACATCGAAATGCTGCGTGAGGTGCGAGGCCGCCAGGCGGAAGCAGAGCGCGCCCACGCCGCGCTCTCGCGTCATTTCTCGCCCGAACTCGCCAAGCGTCTGGCGGCCAGCGGTGAGAGCGAGGGAATCGAAGTGCAGTGGCGCGATGTCGCGACCATCTTCACGGATATTACCGGCTTCACCTCGCTGGTCGAGAGTGCCCCGCCGGAGACGCTGGGCGCGCTTCTCAACGAGTATGTCAGCGGCATGACCGAGATCGTCTTCGCGCACGAGGGGACTGTCGCCAAGATCATCGGCGATGCGATCCAGGTGCTCTTCAACGCACCCGGCGATCAGCCCGATTACGCGACGCGCGCGGTCGCCTGCGCACACGATCTCGACGCCTGGGCGGAGGATTTTTCCGCGCGCTGGAAGGTGAGAGGCGTGAATTTCGGCACCACCCGAGTCGGCATTCACGCCGGGCCGGCGTTGGTCGGAAATTTCGGCGGCAATCGGTTTTTCGACTACACCGCGTATGGCGACTCCATCAACATTGCGGCGCGGCTGGAAGCCGCAAACAAACATCTGGGCACGCGGATTTGCGTCAGTGCCGGCATCGCCGAGGCGGCTGAGAATTTTCGGGGGCGTCCCGTCGGGGAACTGATGCTGCGCGGACGCAGCGAACCGTTGCGCGCGTTCGAGCCACTGACGCCGGCCCAATTCGCTGCGCCGGAAACGGCGCTGTACTCCGAGGCGTTTGCCAAGATGGAGGCTGGTGATGCCGCCGCGATGCCGGCCTTCGCCGCGCTGGTCGGCATGCATGCCGGCGATTCCCTGGCCGGCTTTCACCTGAAGCGCCTGCTTAACGGCGACAAGGGCATTCGCATGCAACTGGAATAGGAGTCCGACATGATTAGTGAATTCTCCGCCGGCAATTACCGTTTCATTCCGTCAGTATTCCAATATTCGGCCGGTGCGGCCGCGGACGATGGCTATGAGATCGAGCGCGTCCGCTTCGACCGGCTGGTGCCGCTTGCGGAAGGGTTTGCGCTTGCCGCGAAGTATATTCGGGGGGCGGGGCGGTCGCTGACGGCGTTCTGCGCCTGCGAACTGCGCTCGCCCGCGGCCTTCAGCGAGGAAGGCTTTCGCGCGTTCAACCTGCACTATGTAAAGACGCTGTCCGAATGGGGCATCTTCGACGGCAGCACCAATCCGGTGGCGCGCAGCAATGTCTGTCCCGAGATCGATCCGCCGGCCGAGCCGTCGTTCTATGCGTTCTCCTTCACGCGGCCGACCAGCTCGAAGACGCCGAGCTTTGTGATTGCCGGCGGCGCCGAGGCGCGCGAGGGCGGTGGGACCTATGTCGAGCGCACCGTGCGCTACCGCGACCTCAGCCCGGAGGGCCTTCGCGAGAAGGTGCGCTTCACGACGACGTCCCAGATGGAGAACAGGATGACGGCCTTCGGCTTCGGCTGGAAGGACACGACCGGCGTGCAGGCCTATTCCGTACACGATTTCCACCACGCGCTGGTCGACGAACTCGTCCGCCGCGGGGCGTTGCGGTCCGGCCTGACTTGGCACTATGCCCGGCCGCCGGTGGTCGATCTCGAATACGAGATGGATTGCCGCCGCGTGATGCGCGAGACAGTGATCTAGCGCTGGCGCGGATCGAGCGCGTCGCGCAGGCCGTCGCCGAGCAGGTTCAGCGACAGCACCACGAGGAAGATCGCTAGCCCCGGCCAGATCGCCATCCAGGGCGCCTGGGTCAGGAAGCGCTGCGCTGCGTTGAGCATGCTGCCCCAGGATGGCGACGGCGGCTGCTGGCCGAGACCCAGGAAGGACAGCGCGGCTTCGGCGATGATGGCGGCCGCAATCGACAGCGTCGCCTGCACCAGCAGCGCCGGCAGGATGTTCGGCAGGATGTGCGAGAACGCGATCCGCCACGGCGGATTGCCGAGCGCGCGCGCCGCCTCGACATAATCCTCGGCCTTGACGTTCAACACCTGGCCACGGGTCAGGCGGATGAAGATCGGGGTTGCCGAGATGCCGATCGCGATCATGGCGTTACCGAGGCTCGGGCCGAGGAATGCGGCGAGCGCGATCGCCAGGATCAGGAACGGGCAGGCCAGCATCGCGTCGGTCATCCGGCTGATCAGCGCATCGACGAAGCCGCCGCGATAGCCGGCAAGCAGGCCGAGCGGGATGCCGACGCCCAGCGCGATCGCGACCGAGATGAGGCCCGCGAGCAGCGACGCGCGGGCGCCGTAGACGACGCGGCTCAGGATGTCGCGACCGAGCTCGTCGGTGCCGAACCAGTGCGCCGCAGTGGGCGGCTTGCGGACCAGGCTCCAGCTCGTCGCGATGGGATCGTAGGGCACGACGAACGGCGCGAGCAGCGCGATCCCAACGAACAACGTGATCATCACAAGTCCGAACACTGCGGCCTTGCGTTTAAACAAGCGCCGCCGGGCGCGACGCGCCGGGCTGTCCAGCTCGTTGGCCTGCGCGATGGGAGCGGCGGGCAGGGCGGCATCGGTCATGAGTCTAGCCCCGCAGCCGCGGATTGACGAGGATGTAGGCGACATCGGCAACCAGGTTCAGCGCGATGTAGACCGTCGCCGTCACCAGCACGACGCCCTGTACGACGGCGTAGTCGCGGTTGAACACGGCATCCACGATCAGTTTGCCGAAGCCGGGAATGGAGAAGATCTGCTCGGTCAGAACCGCCCCCGACAACAGCGTGCCGAGCTCGAGCGCGCCGAGCGTGATGATCGGCGTGAGTGCGTTGCGCATGGCGTGCTTGAGGATGACCGAGCGCTCGGACAATCCCTTGGCGCGCGCGGTGCGGACGTAGTCGCTTTCCAGCACCTGGAGCATGGCGCTCCGGGTGTGCCGCATCAGGACTGCGGAAATAGCGTTGCCGAGCACGAAGGCCGGCATGATGGTGGCGGCGAGGCTCGCACGCCAGTTCTCGGTCAGCGGCACGTAGCCAGACGCCGGCAGCCAGCCGAGTTCGATGGAGAACAGGAAGATGAGCATGATGCCGAGCCAGAAATTCGGCGTCGAGATGCCCCACAGCGCGAACAAATTGGCGCAATAGTCCCAGACGGTGCCTTTCTTCACGGCGGAGACAATGCCGGCGGGAATTCCGATCAGGAGAGCGATCAACATCGCCATCGAGCCGAGCTGGAGCGTCACCGGCAGCTTCTGCGCGATCAGCTCGCGCACCGGCATCTTGTTGCGTAGCGACTCTCCGAAATTGCCGATCAGGACTCCCTTGAGCCAGTAGACGTACTGCACGGGAATCGGCTGATCGAGCCGGTATTGCTGGCGAATCTGCTCGATCACGGCGGGATCGCGCTCCTCGCCTGCCATCACCAGCGCCGGATCACCCGGCAACAATTGCTGGAGCGAGAAGATCAGTACCGACACGAAGAACAGTGTCGGCAAGATCTGCACAATGCGGCGGGCGAGGAAGTTCAGCATAGTCGCACGCCTGTTCCGGACGATGTCGCCGTCACTTAAACTTAAGCCCGACCACGCGCACGAGGCCATCTGGCATCTGCTTATAGCCCTGGAGCTTGGTCGTATGCGCGATCAGGAGCGTGCGGTGATAGATGTAGATGATCGGCAGGTCGTCGAGCAGGATCTTGTTCAGCTTGGCGTAGATCGCCTTGCGCTCCTCGACGTTGGACGTCGCCCTTCCTTCTTCCAGCAGCTTATCGGCCTCCGGATTCGAATAGACGCCATCGTTCTGCGGTGCCTTGCTGCGCATGAAGATGTAGGAGTTGCCGTCTGGGTCGATGCGGCCGCTCCAGTTGATCTGAAAGATCTGGAACTCGCCGGCCTGGGCCTGCTTGAAGGTGGTCGCGAATTCGACCGCGCGGATCTTGATGTCGAAGCCCGCTTCCGCGGCCATCGACTGGATCACCTGGGCAACCGCTTCGTTCTCCGCGCCTTTGGGAATCATGTAATCGACGGTCACCGGCGAAGTGATTCCGGCTTCCTTCAGAAGCGCCTTGGCCTTCGCGATGTCGCGGCCACGAACCGGAAATGCCTTCTGGTAGTAGGGATGGGTAGGGCTGACCCATTGATTGCCCGGGGTGAATTCGCCGTTGAACACGACCTGGTTGAGAGCCTCGCGATCCATCGACAGATCGAGCGCCTGCCGGACTTTCGCCGATTGGCTCAGCGGCCCCTTGCTCTTGTCGTTGCCGATATTGACCGTGAGGCCGAGATAGCCGAGCTCCGGTGCCGTCGACAGCACGAGCCGCGAATCGGCGCGGACGTCCTTGATGTCGGTGGCGAGCACGCGCTCGATCAGATCGAGCCCGCCGGACTTCAGGTTGGCAAGGCGCACCGTGGCATCGACGATTGGCAGGAATACCACCCGGTCGATATGGATGTTGTCCTTGTTCCAGTAGTCGGCGAATCTCTCGAACACCATGCGGTCCTGCTGCACGCGCTCGACGAACTTGTAGGGACCGGCGCAGACCGGATGCAGGCCGAACTTGTCGCCGGCTTCCTTGGCGGCCTTCGGCGACACCATCATGCCGGAGCGGTCGGTCAGCTGGGCGATCAACGGGGAGTAAGGCGTCTTGAGCACCAGCTTGATGGTCAGGGGATCGACGACCTCGACATGGTCGACGCTGGCGAGCTCGGACTTCCGGAACGAGGTCGGCAACGTCATGTGACGCTCGATCGAGAACTTTGCTGCTTCCGCGTCGAGCGGCTCGCCGTCGTGGAATTTCACGTTGGGCCGGAGCTTGATCGTCATCTCCTTGCCGTCGGCCGAGGTCTCATGCGACAGCGCGAGCTGCGGCACGATGTTGAGCTTCTCGTCGATGTCGAACAGCTTGTCGCAGAAGGCGGAGAACACGATGCGGCCGACATAGGTGCGGCCGATGCTGGGATCGAGGATGTCAGGATCCTCGGCGATGCCGATGCGAAGCGTGGTCTGGGCTTGGGCCTGGGTTTGGGCCGCGCTCACGAGCGACGTCAGCAATGCCGACGCCAGGAGTGCCAAACGCATAGGACTCATCGCTCTCAACCTCTGTTTTGCGGCTATGCCGGGTTCGTCCCCAATGAACTAACCCCGCTGCCGCGGACTGCTTCCGGGCCGCCGCTGAAGGCGGCGACCAATTTTTCGAGAACCGGGGAGAAGCCGCCGTCCGTTGGGACGATCGCCTCGGACGACGGCAGTTCCGACGTTCGGTGGCATGCTGTTGCATGTCCGATGCCATCCGGCACGAGCTGAGGCATTTCGCTGCGGCAACGGTCGACCACGTAGGGGCAGCGGGTGTGGAAGCGGCATCCCGGCGGCGGATTGAGCGCGCTGGGGATCTCTCCCTGCAGCACAATCCGGCTGCGCTTTGCCCGCGGTTTAGGCACCGGGATCGCGGACAGCAGGGCCCGGCTATAGGGATGGCGGGGTGCGGCGAACAGCGCGTCCGCCGCCGCCGTCTCGACGACCTGGCCGAGATTCATCACCGCTACGTGGTCGGCGATGTGCTTGACCACCGCGAGGTCGTGCGAGACGAAAATGTAGGCCAGCCCGAGCCGGTCCTGGAGCTCGCGCAGCAGATTGAGGATCTGCGAGCGGATCGAGACGTCGAGCGCCGAGACCGGCTCATCGCAGATGATCAGTTTCGGCTCGACCGCGAGCGCGCGGGCGATGGCGATGCGCTGGCGCTGGCCGCCGGAAAACTCGTGCGGGTAACGCCGCGCCAGCCGCGGCTCCAGTCCGACCAGCCGCAAGATCTCCTCGACGCGTTCGCGCCGTCGGGCGGGCGGCACCAGGTTGTGCAGCGCCAGCGGCTCGGTCAGGATCTGGCCGACGGTCATGCGCGGATTGAGCGAGGCGTAGGGATCCTGGAAGATGATCTGCGCCTCGCGGCGAAAGGCGCGCAGCGCGCGGGCGTCGAGCGAGAGCAGATCGCGGCCTTCGAACCGGATCGTGCCTGCATCCGGCTCGATCAGCCGCAGCACCAGGCGGCTGACGGTGGATTTGCCGCAGCCGGATTCGCCGACCAGCGCCAGCGTCCTGCCGGCATCGAGCGAGAAGGAAACGCCATCGACGGCTTTGACATGCGCCAGCGCCCGGCCGAACAGCGAACGCTCGGCGACGAAATGCTTGACCAGGCCATCGACCTCGAGCAGCGCCATCACGACACCAGACGTTCGAGCGGCGCGCGGATGCAGCGCGAGAGGTGGCCGGGACTGACCTCGACCAGCGGCGGTGGCGCCTTGGTGCAGGCATCCAGCACGAAGGGGCAGCGCGCGGCGAAGCGACAGCCGGCGGGCGGCTGCGCCATGTTCGGAACCATGCCTTCGATCGTGGCAAGCTGTTCGGCGCGGTGGTCGAGCCGCGGGATCGAGCCGAGCAGGCCGACGGTGTAGGGATGTTGCGGCGCCGAGAACAGCTCGTCCACCGCCGCGCGCTCGACGATCTCACCGGCATACATTACCGCGACCTCGTCGCAGACTTCCGCGACGACGCCGAGATCGTGGGTGATCAGGATGATGGCCGCGCCGCTCGCCGCCTTCAACTCGCGCATCAGCTCCAGGATCTGCGCCTGCAGCGTGACATCGAGCGCGGTGGTCGGCTCGTCCGCGATCAGCAGCCGCGGGTCGCAGGCGAGCGCCATCGCGATCATGACGCGCTGGCGCATCCCGCCCGAGAGCTTGTGCGGATATTCGTCGATCCGCCGCTCGGGCGAGGGGATGTGGACGCGACGCAGCAGATCGATCGCCCGCTCGCGCGCACTCTTCCGCGAACCGCCGCGGTGGCGCAAAATCGTCTCGACGATCTGGTCGCCGATCGTGAAGCTCGGATTGAGCGAGGTCATCGGCTCCTGAAAGATCATCGCGAGCCGGTTGCCGCGAAGGTCGCGCAGCGTCTGGTCCGACGTCTTAAGGAGGTCGAAACCGTCGAAGCGGATCGCGCCGGAGATTTCCGCGCTCTGCTTCGGCAGCAGGCCCATGATCGCCAGTGACGTCACGCTCTTGCCGCAGCCGGATTCGCCGACGAGGCCGAGCGTCGCGCCATTGGCGACGCTGAGATCGACGCCGTCGACCGCATGGGTGACGCGGCCGTCGTCGCCGTGAAAACGAATACGCAGATCGCTGATCTCGATGAGGGGGCTCGGATTCATGAGCGTTTTGCGCGCGCTGCGGCAATGCTAGCGTCGATGACGCTGCGATCGGTGTTGCCGGCCGGGTTCTGCCGCGTCGGCATGGAGGCGCGGAAGTGGACCCAGAGCTCGTGGCTGACCCGTTCGAGCCGCTCGAGCTCACCGAGCGGATCGGGATGATCGTCGGCGCGCAGGTCCAATGCCGGCCATTCCTCCTCGCCGTGGATCAGGAGCGCGGCGGACTGCTTGCCGCGCTTGTCGCCGCCGGCGGCTTCGCCCGCGCGCATCGCGGCGAGCAGGCGGCGCGGGAACGGCAGGCTGTCATTGGCGATATAGGTCTTTGCGGTCTCGTCGAGCACATCGGCGCCCGCGAGCATGTTGCCGGCGATCGAGAAGCCGCTGCCCGCGATGTGTCCGCACCAATCGACGCAGTCGCGCCCGGTATGCGCGGCAATCGCGCCGCTGGCGTCCATGATGTGGATCTGGCGGCTCTCGCGGCCATCGTCGGTCGCGAGCAAGGCGGCCAGCGCGTCGTGCGCGTTGAGACCCTGACGCAGCAGCTTGACCCCGTCGATGCCGTAATAAGGATTGACGAAGGCCTGCGTCGCGATGGCGCCAAGGCCCGCCGCGATGTAGGGCACTCGCGCGCCGACGGCGAAGAAGCGCGTGGCTACGGCGATGCCAAACTGGCCGGTAGCAGAATCGCGCGCGATGATCGACCAGGTCATGTGCTGCCTTTAGCGCCCTGCGGCGTAGCCCTGCATGCCGCGTGGATTGGCGGCGGCGCGGCGACGCGGACCGACGCGCGAGGCCGCGGTGAGACGGCCTTCCGACCAGTCCGGTCCGACCTCGACGATATGTCCGCGTTCGCGAAGATTCTCGATCGTCGCCTTCGGCACGCGGTTCTCGACCACGAGCACGCCGGGGCGCGCGGTGCGGGGCCAGAACGAGATCGGGAAATGCTCGGAGTGCCAGGCCGGGGCGTCGATCGCCTCCTGGAGATTGAGGTTGCAATGGACGTGCCGCAGGAAGAACTGCGTGATCCACTGATCCTGCTGGTCGCCGCCGGGCGAGCCCCAGGCGAGATAGGGCTCGCCTTCGCGCAATGCCATGGTAGGGGACAGCGTGGTGCGCGGCCGCTTGCCGGGCGCGAGCGAGCTCGGTTGGTTCTCCTCCAAATCGAACATCTGCGCGCGGCTGCCGAGGCAGAAGCCGAGTTCGGGAATGACAGGCGAGGATTGCAGCCAGCCTCCCGACGGCGTCGAGGACACCATGTTGCCGGCCTTGTCGATGATGTCGAAATGCACGGTGTCGCCGCGCACCTCGCCGAAACGTCCCACCGTCGGCTCGCCGGCACCGAGCGCGCCGACGGCCTCGCGTTGCCCCTCGGCGCGGCGCAGCTTGACCACGCCGCCAAAGCCCTCGACCGTGCCCGGCCGGAGATCGAGCGAAGCTTTCTCGGTGACGAGCTTACGGCGTTCGTCGTTATATGCATCCGACAGCAGCGTTGCGATCGGGATCTCGCTGAACTTGGGATCGCCGTAGAATTTTTCGCGATCGGCAAAGGCGAGTTTTGCGCATTCGATCTGGAGATGGATGAACTCCGGTCCGGTCGGATCGAGCCCATCGAGGGCAAAGCCCTTCAGCAGCGCGAGTTGCTGCAGCGTTACCGGACCCTGGCTCCAGACCCCGGCCTTGCAGACCGTGTAGCGGCCATAATCGTAGGTGAGCGGGGCCTCGACCGTCGGCTGCCAGCGCGCCATGTCATCGGCCGACAGCACACCGCGATGCGGCGAGCCGCTGACGTCCATCACGTCCTGCGTCCGGCAGAACTTGTCGATGGCTTCTGCGACAAAGCCCTGCGACCACGCCTTGCGTGCGCGCTCGATCTCGGCGTCGCGGCCGCCGCCGCCACTTTCGGCTTCGCTCAGGATTCGCGCATAGGTCGCCGCAAGTGTCTTGTTGGTGAAGAGCGTGCCGGGCTTTGGCACTTCGCCGTTCGGGAGATAGACGGCGGCTGACGTCGGCCAGTGCTTGCGGAATAATTGCTCGACAGTCTGGATCGTGGCGCAGGCGCGCTCGACCAGCGGATAACCGTCGCGCGCATAGGAGATCGCGGGCTCCAGCACGTCGCGCACGCGCATCGTGCCGTAGTCACGCAGCAGCATCATCCAGGATTCGAAGGTGCCGGGGACGCAGGCTGCGAGCAGGCCGGTGCCGGGCACCATGTCGAGGCCTTCGCTCTTGTAATGCGCGATGGTGGCGCGAGCCGGTGCCGGACCCTGACCGCAGATCACCTCGGTGCGGCCGCGCTTCACGTCGTGCACGATGATCGGAACGTCGCCGCCGGGGCCATTCAGATGCGGCTCGACCACCTGGAGCGTGAAAGCGGTGGCGACGCCGGCGTCAAAGGCATTGCCGCCCTTTTCCAGGATGGCCATGCCGATAGCGGTCGCGATCCAGTGCGTGGTCGCGACGACCCCGAAGGTGCCTTCGATCTCGGGGCGCGTCGTGAAGGGATCGGGATTGACGATGCTGGCCATGGACTACCTCATTTGCGGCGCGCGCAATTGATCACAGGGCCAGGCCGCCGCCAAATGCGCAGGCTGCATGGCACGCGCGCGTCACGCCGGCACCGGCGCGGTGTTGACCGCGTGGCAGGCGACACCGTCGACCAATTCAGGTGCTTTCTTGCGGCAGAGATCGAACGCCAGCGGGCAGCGCGGATTGAAGGCGCACCCGGGCGGCGGATTGATCGGGTTCGGGATCTCGCCCTTCACGGGAATGCGCTGGCGGCCGCTCATGGCGAGATCGGGCACGGCGCCGAGCAGCATCTTGGTGTAGGGCATGCGAGGACGAGCAAACAGCTCACGTCCTTCCGCGATCTCGACGATGCGGCCGAGATACATCACGCCGACGCGGCTCGCCATGTGGCGGACCACGGCGAGGTTGTGGCTGATGAACATGTAGGTCAGGCCGAACTTGTCCTGGAGGTCGCGCATCAGGTTCAGGATCTGCGCCTGCACGGAGACGTCGAGCGCGGAGGTCGGCTCGTCGCAGACAATGAACTCTGCGTCGGAGGCGAGCGCGCGAGCGATCGCGATTCGCTGGCGCTGGCCGCCCGAGAATTCGTGCGGAAATTTCAACCTGTCGTCGGGATGCAGGCCGACAAGGCTGAGCAACTCGCCGACCCGGGCCTGGATGTCGCGCTCGCCCTCGATCAGGTCGAACGCGCGGATCGGCTCGGAGATGATGGCGTCAACCCGGAAGCGTGGGTTCAGGCTCGCATAGGGATCCTGAAAGATCATCTGGATGCGGCGGCGCAGTTTCCGCCGCGCCTGGGCCTGCCGCGGATCGGTCATCGAAATGCCGTCGATCAAGACGTTGCCGGAGCTTGGCGGCAGCAAGCCGACGACCATCCGCGCCACCGTGGTCTTGCCCGAGCCGGATTCGCCGACCAGTGCAAAGGTCTCGCCCTTCCTGATGTCGAAGGTGACGCCATCGACGGCCTTGAGATATTCGAGCTGCCCGCCTTCAAGCATGCGGTTGAGCCAGGGTTTCGAGACGTCGAAGACGCGGCGCAGATTCGTGGCCTGGACGAAGGGAGTGCTCATGCCGCGCTCTCCGCCGGCACGCTGTCATAGAGATGGCAGGCGACCGATTGCGCGCCCCGTGGCAGCGGCTCCGGCCGCTCGACACGGCAGCGATCGAACGCCAACGCGCAGCGCGGATTGAACGAGCACCCGCGCGGAATCGCCGACAATCGCGGCATCGAGCCGGGAATTTGCACCAGGCGCTTGTCGTCGCCCGCGAGCGTCGGGATCGCGCCCATCAAGCCCTTGGCGTAAGGATGCAGCGCGTTCTGCACGACATCCTGCACCGGACCGATCTCGGCAACGCGGCCGGCATACATCACCGCGACCCGGTCGGAGGTCTCGGCGATCACACCCATGTCGTGGGTCACCAGCATCACCGCAGTGCCGTGGTCGCGGCCGAGACGCTTGATGAGCGAGATGATTTGCGCCTGCACGGAAACGTCGAGCGCGGTGGTCGGCTCGTCGGCGATGATCAGCTCCGGTTCGGCGCAGATCGCGAGCGCAATCACCACGCGCTGGCGCATGCCGCCGGAGAATTCATGCGGATAACCGTCGATGCGCTTTTCCGGAGCCGGGATCCCGACTTCGGCGAGCAGGTCGATGGCGCGGCGACGGGCGGCGGTCTCGGACAGGTTCAGATGCGTTCTGATCGTCTCGATGAGCTGGTCGCCGATCTTGTACAGCGGATTGAGCGAGGTGAGGGGGTCCTGGAAGATCATGCCGATACGTTTTCCACGCACGCGGCGCATCTCTTCCGGCGGCAGATTGTCGATGCGCAGGCCGGAGAGGCGGATCTCGCCGCCCGAGATGCGGCCCGGCGAATCGATCAGGCCAATGACCGCGAGTCCGGTGACCGATTTACCGGCGCCGGATTCGCCGACAACGCCGAGCACCTCGCCTTTGGCGATGTCGAAGGAGACATTATCGATCGCGCGCAGCGTGCCCCGGCGGGAGGCGAACTCGACCTGAAGATTACGAACGGAGAGAACGGGCTCGGTCATGAACGCTGCATACTCATCGGAGTTTCGGGTTAAGCGCATCGCGCAGCCAGTCGCCGAGCAGATTGATCGACAGGATCAGCGCCGCGAGTGCGATTCCAGGGAAGGCGACGATCCACCATTCGCCCGCGAACAGATAGTTGTTGCCGATGCGGATCAGCGTGCCCAGCGATGGCATGGTCTCGGGCATCCCCGAGCCGAGGAACGACAGCGTCGCTTCGGTGATGATAGCGAGCGCGAGATTGATGGTGGCGATGACGAGAATCGGCCCCATCGTGTTCGGCAGCACGTGGCGCAACATGATCACCGGGGCGGGCAGGCCAATGAGCTGGGCGGCGGCGACATAGTCCTTGTTCTTCTCGACCATGACGGAGCCGCGTACGGTGCGGGCATATTGCACCCAGAAGCTCAACCCGATCGCGAAGACCAGGACAGCCAGCATGCTCATCTCGTCGAGCTTGTTGCCGAAAACCGATTTGGCGATGCCGTTGATCAGCAGCGCGATCAGGATCGCCGGGAATGAAAGCTGCACGTCGGCGATGCGCATGATCAGCCCGTCGACGGCACCGCCGAAATAACCGGCCGTCAGCCCGAGCAGGATGCCGATCGCGCCGGAGAAGACGACGCCGAGCACGCCGACGAGAAGCGAGATGCGCATGCCGTAAAGAATCGCGGACAATACGTCCCGGCCTTGTTCGTCGGTGCCGAGCAGGAACGGGCTCTGGCCGTCTGAGGTCCATAATGGCGAGATGCGCGAGTTCATCAGCTGGAGCTGCGCCGGGTCGAAGGGATTTTGGACCGATAGCACCGAGGCGAGGATCGCGAGCAGGAAGAACAGCAGCGTCACCGCCGCTGCGACCATGGTGATTTTGGAGCGGCGAAATGAATAGAACAGGTCGCTGTCGAGCGCGCGTTTAATCCAACCCGGCGCGTCGGCGCGCGGGCCGCGTTCTTCGACCTTGTGCGGGACGACGGCTTCGCTCATTCAATGTGCCCGGCTGATCGTCGAGCGCAGCCGCGGATCGACGATGGTGTAGAGGATATCAACCACGAGATTGATGGTGACGAAGATCAGGGACACCATCATCAGATAGGCGGCCATGATCGGGATATCGACATTCTGCACGGCCTGCACGAACAGCAACCCCATGCCGGGCCACTGGAACACGGTCTCGGTGATGATCGCAAATGCAATTACCGAGCCAAATTGCAGGCCGGCCACCGTGATGACCGGGATCATCGTGTTGCGCAGCGCATGACCGTAATGGATGGCGCGGGTGGTGAGGCCGCGGGCACGGGCGAAGCGGATGTAGTCGGTGCGCATGACTTCGAGCATCTCGGTGCGGACCAGCCGCATGATCAGCGTCATCTGGAACAAACCCAGCGTGATCGAGGGCATGATCAGCGCCTTCAGTCCTGACAGCGTCAGCAGACCCGTCGTCCACCAGCCGATATGCACGACGTCGCCGCGCCCGAACGAGGGCAGCCAACCCAGCGTCACCGAGAACAGGTAGATCATGAGAATGCCGATCAGGAAGGTCGGCAGCGAGATGCCGATCAGCGAGATAGCCTGGAACGCGTGTGTGAGCCAGCTGTCGCGGCGAAGCGCCGAATAGACGCCCATCAGGATGCCACAGAGCATCGCGAAGATGGTGGCGCAGATCGCGAGCTCCAGGGTCGCGGGCATCCGCTCCATCAGAAGATTGGAGACAGGCAGGCGGAACTGGTAGGAGACGCCGAACTTGAACTGCGCAGCGTTGCCGATATAGCGGCCGAACTGCACGATCACGGGATCATCGAGGCCGAGCGATTTGCGGATAGCGGCGCGTTCGGCGCCGGACGTGTCCATCCCAACCATCTGGTTCACGGGATCGCCGGCGAAACGAAACATCGAGAAGGAGATGATCCCGACGGCGATCATGACACCAATGGCCTGAATGGCCCGGCGCAGTGTGAAAGCGAGCATCTGTTCCTTTCACATATCTTCAGTGGCACGCATCATTGCGTTAGCCCGAAACAGCAAGTCCCGGAAGCCAGGGCTTCCGGGACTTCACAACTTGTCGACGCCTACTCGTCCTGCTTGGTCGCCCAGTAGAGCATGACCATGTTGTCCGCACGCTGGGTCAACTTCACCTTCTTCGAGACGCCCCAGGCGAGCGCCTGCTGGTGCAGCGGGACGTAGGCCCAGTCCTTCATCGAGACCTCGAAGGCCTGCTTGATCAGGAGATCGCGCTTGCCCGTATCGGGTTCCACGAGAACCTTGTCGGCGAGTTCATCGAACTGCTTGTTGCAATAGCCGGCGAGATTGGCTTCGCCGCGGTTCGGATCCTTGGGATCGTCCCGGCAGCCCATGATGTCGTGCAGCACGTTATGGGAGTCGAGGGTATCCGGGGTCCAGCCCAGCATGAACAGCGAAGTCTTGTAGCCGCCGGGCTTCAGCACCTTGGCGAAATACAGGGCCTTGGGTTGCGCCAGCAGCTCCACTTTGAGGCCGATGCGGGCGAGCATGCCGACGACCGCCTGACATATCGCGGCGTCATTGACGTAGCGATCGTTGGGGCAGTCCATCGTGACTTCGAAACCCTCGGGATAGCCGGCGTCAGCCAGGAGCTTCTTGGCGGCGTCGGGATCGAGCTTCGGCCGGGTGAAATCCTTCGAGGCAAAGATCTCTGGTGCGACCATCAATGCGGACGGCGTAGACAGTCCGCGCATGACGCGATTCTTGATCAGGTCGATGTCGATTGCCCGGTAGACGGCTTCGCGGACGCGAACGTCCTTGAATGGGTTCTTGCCCTTGACGTTGGAGTACAAGAGCTCGTCACGCGCCTGATCCATGCCGACAAAGATGGTGCGGAGTTCAGGTCCCGTCAGCACGGTGGCGTTCGGACTCGCTTTCACGCGCTCGATGTCCTGGACCGGAACCGGCTCGATCACGTCGACCTCGCCGGACAACAGCGCCGCAACACGCGTGGCGGGGTTGGCGATCGGCGTGAAGATGATCTCCTTCAGATTATGTTCCGGCTTGCGCCACCAGTTCGGATTGGCCTTGAAGACGGTCTTCACGCCCGGCTGATGGCTGTCGATCGTGAAGGCGCCGGTGCCGTTCTCATGGAGCGAGGCGTAGCTCGGGGTCGTCGCGGCGGCGGGCGTCGGTGCCACCGCATCGTTCGCCTCTGCCCATTTCTTGTCCATGATGTACCAGGTCGCCCACAGCGCCGTCAGAATGGGATTGGGCGAGGTCAGGATGAAATCGACGGTGTAATCGTCGATCTTGACCACCTTGGCATCGGCGGGAACGCGGCTCTGGAAATTCGAACCTTTCGCCCGCACGCGTTCGGCCGAGAACACCACGTCGTCCGCAGTGAACGGGTCGCCGTTGTGGAATTTGACGTCCTTGCGCAGGTGAAAGCGCCAGCGTGTCGGCTCCGGCGTCTCCCAGCTTTCGGCGAGTGCCGGGACGATCTTCAGGTCCTTGCCGCGGGCAACCAGGCCCTCATAGACATGACCGAGATGCGCACTGGTGGTCGACTCGTTCAGCGTGTACGGGTCGAGCGACTTGAGCTCACCCTGGTTGGCATAGCGCAGCGTCTGGCTCCACGCCGGCGAGACCGCCAACGCAAGCATACTGGCGAGCGTCGCCGCAAACAGACTTCGTCCGACCGACATTCTTGACCTCTCCACTCGCCCGCACCGTCATTTTTGATTGTTCGGCGGGGCTGATCGAACCATGTTGCCCAGAGTTCTCGACCCGTGCAAGCGCCATTCCAGCAAGGAACGCGCCAAGTTGCACCGCTGTGCAGCAATGCTGACCGACATTGACGGGCCGATGGGCGAGGACGCCAGCGTTTTTGATTGACCATATCCGCCGATCGCGGAAGCCGGAGCGCCGCGACCGGCCTCAGGTCGCTTGCGTTGCACACCGTCTCGCGGCGATACTGCGGCCGGGCGCTCGAATCTCATCTGGAGGGGACATGAAGGTTAATATCGAAATCGACTGCACCCCCCTCGAAGCCCGTCAGTTCATCGGATTGCCCGATCTGGCACCGATGCAGACGGCGGTGATGGACAAGCTGCAGCAGCAAGTCTTGAGCAACATCGACAAGGTCTCGCCGGAGTCGCTGATCCAGAGCTGGTTCACCTTCGATCCCAAGCTTGCCGAGCGGTTTCAGGACATGTTCGTCACCATGGCCGGCCTCGGCGGCACGCGCAGCGGCGACAAGAAGAAATAATGCCGTCCGGTCCGGACGGGCCGCAGACCCCAGGCCGGCTTCGTCCGCCCGGCCTTGCTTTGCTGCTCGCCGAAGCCCGAGGGTTGCTCGAACTCAACGCCAGCCTGCTGCTGTCGCCGATCCTGATGCGGGCGCCCAAAGGCGATGGCCATCCGGTGCTGGCGCTGCCTGGCTTCCTCGCCAGCGACCTCTCGATGGCGCCGATGCGGCGCTATCTCAGCGAGCTCGGCTACGAGGCACATGCCTGGCGGATGGGCCGCAATTTCGGCGGGTTCGGACGGATGCGGGATTCATTGCGCGCCCGTCTCGCCGAAATCCATGCTGCGAGCGGACGCAAGGTCAGCCTGGTCGGCTGGAGCCTCGGCGGTGTCTATGCACGCGATCTCGCGCTGCAGGCGCCCGACTTGGTCCGCAATGTCATCACGCTCGGCAGCCCTTTTGCCAATGACATAAGAGCGACCAATGCGACGCGGCTCTACGAGATGATGTCCGGCGAGCGTGTCGAGGATTTCGCCGAGCTGCGTGAGGCGATCGCCGGCGATCTTCCGGTGCCGACGACGTCGATCTATTCGCGCGCCGACGGCATCGTGAACTGGCGAACCTGCCTGCTGCGTCCCTCCGACCGCGCCGAGAACATCGAGGTGCACCTGGCGAGCCATATCGGGCTTGGGGTGAATCCCGCAGCGCTCTGGGCCGTGTCGGACCGCCTTGCGCAACCGGAGGGGGAGTTCTGGCCATTTGACAGGGCAGGGCCGTTTGCCATTGCATATGCCCCGCTGGAACAGGCAGTATCGGCCTGACGAGAAGCGCCGCCTAAGGCGCCCGTCAAATACTCGGGAGGGAACTATGGCTGACGGTAAGAAACTGTCGTCGCTGGATGCGTCGTTTCTCTATCTGGAAACGCCGGAAATGCCGATGCATGTCGGGAGCATGGCGATCTTTCGCCTGCCGGACGACTACAAGGGCGACTTCTTCGAAGATTTCAAGGCAATGATCGTCTCGCGCCTGCACATCGCGCCGATCCTCAAAGCGCGGCTGGAGAAGGCGCCGCTCGACATCGATCATCCCTCCTGGGTGGAGGACGACCAGTTCGACATCGACCGTCACATCTTCCGCGCCAGCCTGCCGCAGCCGCGCGACCGCGCCACGCTCGAACGCATCGTGGGCTGGATGCACGCCAAGCTCCTGAACCGCGCCCGCCCGCTCTGGGAGTTCTACGTGTTCGAGGGCATGAAGGACAATGAGGTCGGGCTTTATTCGAAGATGCATCATGCCGCCATCGACGGCGGCGCCGGTGCGGCGCTGACCAACATGATCTACGATATCTCGCCGATCCCGCGGAAGGTCGATCCGCCGACCGCGGGAGCGAAGCCCGGGCAGGAGCCGCGCGACATCGCAGCCAACCTGGTCGATTCCTACCAGCAGCTCTTCACCCAGCCGCTCGATGCATCGGCCGCCGCGAAGAACCTGCAACTGCCGCGCACCGGCAAGAGCGACATCGGCTCGATCCTGTTCGACAATGCGATGTACCAGATCGAGAGTGCGGTGCGCTTTGCCGGTAACATCCCGACCATGGTCAAGAGCGTCTCGGACGTGCTCGGCAAGATATCCGATCCAAAATCGCGCGAGAGCCTTGCCAGCATGGTGTCGCCGCCGACCATGCTCAACAAATCGATCTCGTCCGAGCGCAGCTTCGCCGGCGTCTCGATTTCGCTGTCGCGATCCAAGGCGCTGGCCAAGCAGGCCGGCGGCAAGCTCAACGACGTCGTGCTGGCGCTCGCCTCCGGCGTGGTCCGGCGCTACCTCCAGCAACACGGAACGCTGCCGGCGAAGTCCCTGACCGCTGCCGTGCCGATCTCGCTGCGCGAGGAAGGCAATACCGAGGCCAACAACCAGGTGTTCGGCATGATCTGCTCGATCGCGACCAACATCGACGATCCCAAGGCGCGCCTGGAAGCCATTATCGCCCAATCGACCAAGTCCAAGGAGATGTCGCATCCGCTGCGGGCACTGATGCCGCAGATCTCCAATATCTCGATGCTGGGCGCGCCGATCGTCGTGCAGATCATGGCGCTGCTCTACAGCCGCTCCGATTTGTCGAATGTGCTGCCGCCGGCTGCGAACATCACGGTGTCCAACGTGCCGGGGCCGCGGCAGACGCTGTACGCCGCGGGCGCGGAGCTGTTGCACATCTTCCCGGTGTCGATCTCGACGCACGGACAGGCGCTCAACATCACCGTGCAGAGCTATCGCGACCAGCTCGATTTCGGCTTCATTGTCGGCGCCAACATCATTCCGCACGTGCAGGTGATGTGCGACATGCTGCCGGAAGAATTCGCCGCGCTGGAGGCGTCCTATGCTTTGCCCGCTGCGGACATCAAGGGCGCCGCTGAGTAGGAATGTTCCGATGATTGAAATGCCGCCGCTCAAGTTCGTGCAGACGAACGGAATCCGCATGGGCTACTATGAGGCGGGCCCGGTCACAGACAAGCCGCCGATGGTGCTGTGCCATGGCTGGCCCGAACTCGCATTTTCCTGGCGCCACCAAATCAAGGCGCTCAGCGAGGCCGGTATCCGCGTGATCGCGCCGGATCAGCGCGGCTACGGCGCGACCGACCGGCCCGAGCCGGTCGAGGACTACGACATGGAGCATTTGACCGGCGATCTGGTCGGGCTGCTCGATCATCTCGGGATCGACAAGGCAATCTTCGTCGGCCACGACTGGGGCGGATTCGTCGTCTGGCAGATGCCGCTGCGGCATCCTGCGCGCGTCGCCGGTGTGGTCGGCGTCAACACGCCGCATTGGGACCGCGCGCCGATCGATCCGATCGCGCTGTTCCGCCAGCGCTTCGGCGATCAGATGTACATCGTCCAGTTTCAGGATCCCGCGCGTGAGCCGGACAGGATATTCGGCAGCCGCGTCGAGCAGACGTTCGACGCGTTCATGCGCAAGCCGCTGGCGCGGCCGGCGGCGAAACCGGAGGAGCCGCCGATCGCGGGTGTCGGCGCCTCGTCAAAGACCAATCTGGCGTTCCCGCAGATGATCGCGGCCTACGATGCAAAGCACGATCCCCGGATTCCGATCCTGTCGGCCGACGAGAAGAAGGTGTTCGTCGATACGTTCACGAAAACCGGCTTCACCGGCGGCATCAACTGGTATCGCAACTTCACTCGCAATTGGGAGCGCGCGAAAGGCCTGGACCATCAGGTGCACGTGCCGTCATTGATGATCATGGCCGAGAACGATGCCGTGCTGCCGCCGTCGGCGGCCGACGGCATGGAGACGCTGATATCTGATCTGGAGAAACATCTTGTGAAGGACAGCGGCCATTGGACGCAACAAGAGAAGCCGGAAGAGGTCAGCGCCAAACTGATCGAATGGCGTAGAAGGCGGTTCGGCTAGCTGATCATTGCGAACTCGTCATTGCGAGGAGCGAAGCGACGAAGCAATCCAGGCTGCCTCCGGCGACATATTTCTGGATTGCTTCGCTTCGCTCGCAATGACGACATTGAAGCAGGGGGACTACATTTCGATGTCATCCAAGAATCGTCTGGACCCGATCCCGCAGCCGCCGACCAAGCCGGTGGTCGGCAACATGCTGTCACTGGATTCGGCCGCGCCGGTGCAGCATCTGACCCGGCTTGCCAAGGAGCTGGGGCCGATCTTCTGGCTCGACATGATGGGCTCGCCGATCGTGGTCGTCTCCGGCCACGATCTCGTCGACGAGCTCTCGGACGAGAAGCGTTTCGACAAGACGGTGCGCGGTGCATTACGGCGGGTGCGCGCAGTCGGCGGCGACGGCCTGTTCACGGCCGACACCAGGGAGCCAAACTGGAGCAAGGCGCACAACATCCTGCTCCAGCCCTTCGGCAACCGCGCCATGCAGTCCTATCACCCGAGCATGGTCGACATCGCCGAGCAGCTCGTCGGCAAATGGGAGCGGCTCAACGCTGACGACGAGATCGACGTCGTCCACGACATGACGGCGTTGACGCTGGATACGATCGGCCTGTGCGGCTTCGACTACCGCTTCAATTCGTTCTACCGGCGCGACTACCATCCTTTCGTCGAGTCGCTGGTGCGCTCGCTCGAAACCATCATGATGACGCGCGGCTTGCCGTTCGAGCAGCTCTGGATGCAGAAGCGGCGCAAGACGATGGCTGAGGACGTCGACTTCATGAACAAGATGGTCGACGAGATCATTGCGGAGCGCCGCAAGGGAGGAGAGGCGACCGACGACAAGAAGGATATGCTTGCGGCGATGATGACGGGCGTCGATCGCTCGACCGGCGAACAGCTCGACGACGTCAACATCCGCTATCAGATCAACACGTTCCTGATCGCAGGCCACGAGACCACCAGCGGCCTGTTGTCCTGCACGCTCTATGCGCTGCTCAAGCATTCCGAGATTCTCAAGAAGGCCTATGACGAGGTTGACCGCGTCTTCGGTCCCGACGTCAATGTACGGCCGACCTATCAGCAGGTGACGCAGCTCACCTACATCACGCAGATCCTGAAGGAGGCGCTGCGGCTATGGCCGCCAGCGCCGGCCTATGGCATCTCGCCGCTGAACGACGAGACCATCGGCGGCGGCAAGTACAAGCTCAGGAAGGGTACGTTCACCACCATCCTGGTGACCGCGCTGCATCGTGATCCCTCGGTCTGGGGTCCGAATCCGGACGCGTTCGATCCGGAGAATTTCAGCCGGGAGGCGGAAGCCAAACGGCCGATCAATGCCTGGAAGCCGTTCGGCAACGGCCAGCGCGCCTGCATCGGCCGCGGCTTCGCCATGCACGAGGCCGCGCTCGCGCTCGGCATGATCCTCCAGCGATTCAAGCTGATCGACCACCGGCGCTACCAGATGCATCTGAAGGAAACGCTGACGATGAAGCCGGAAGGCTTCAAGATCAAAGTCCGTCCGCGCGCCGATCGCGAGCGCGGTGCCTATGGCGGACCTGTGGCGGTGTCGTCGGCGCCGAAGGCCCCGCGTCAGCCCACCGCGCGTCCCGGCCACAACACGCCGATGCTGGTGCTCTACGGCTCCAATCTCGGCACCGCCGAGGAGCTGGCGACTCGGATGGCCGATCTTGCCGAGATCAACGGCTTTGCCGTGCATCTGGGGCCGCTCGACGATTACGTCGGCAAGCTGCCAAGGGAGGGTGGCGTGCTGATCATCTGCGCTTCCTATAACGGCGCGCCGCCGGACAATGCGACGCAATTCGTCAAATGGCTCGGTGACGAGCTGCCGAAGGATGCGTTTGCCAATGTGCGTTACGCCGTGTTCGGCTGCGGCAACAGCGACTGGGCCGCGACCTACCAGTCGGTGCCGCGCTTCATCGATGAGCAGTTGTCGAAGCATGGCGCGCGCGCGGTCTATCCGCGCGGCGAAGGCGATGCGCGCAGCGATCTCGACGGCCAGTTCCAGAAATGGTTCCCGGCGGCCGCCCAGGTCGCGACCAAGGAATTCGGCATCGACTGGAATTTCACCCGTACCGCGGAGGATGATCCGCTCTACGCGATCGAGCCGGTCGCGGTGACCGCCGTCAACACCATCGTCGCCCAGGGCGGCGCGGTGGCAATGAAGGTGCTGGTCAATGACGAGCTTCAGAACAAGGCCGGTTCCAATCCGTCAGAGCGTTCGACGCGCCACATCGAGGTGCAGTTGCCGTCCAACATCAATTACCGCGTCGGCGATCATCTGAGCGTGGTCCCGCGCAACGATCCGACGCTGGTGGATTCGGTCGCCCGTCGCTTTGGCTTCCTGCCGGCCGACCAGATCAGGCTTCAGGTTGCCGAAGGCCGCCGCGCGCAATTGCCGGTCGGCGATGCCGTGTCGGTCGGCCGCCTGCTCAGCGAGTTCGTCGAGCTCCAGCAAGTGGCGACACGGAAGCAGATCCAGATCATGGCCGAGCACACGCGTTGTCCGGTCACGAAACCAAAACTGCTGGCCTTCGTCGGCGAGGAGCCCGAGCCGCTCGAGCGCTATCGCAGCGAGATTCTGGCCCGGCGGAAATCGGTGTTCGATCTGCTGCTCGAATATCCGGCCTGCGAACTGCCGTTCCACGTCTATCTGGAAATGCTCTCGCTGCTGGCGCCGCGTTATTATTCGATCTCGTCTTCGCCGTCGGTCGATCCGGTTCGTTGCAGCGTCACGGTCGGCGTGGTTGAAGGGCCGGCCGCCTCGGGCCGCGGCACCTACAAGGGTATCTGCTCGAACTATCTCGCCAATCGACGCGCAGGCGACGTGATCCATGCCACCGTGCGTGAGACCAAGGCCGGCTTCCGGCTCCCGGACGATCCATCCGTGCCGATCGTCATGATCGGCCCGGGCACGGGACTGGCGCCGTTCCGCGGCTTCCTCCAGGAGCGTGCTGCGCGCAAGGCCAGGGGCGCCGTGCTCGGTCCGGCGATGCTGTTTTTCGGCTGCCGACATCCCGATCAGGATTTTCTCTACACGGACGAGCTGAAGGCGCTGGCGGCAAGCGGCATCACCGAGCTGTTCACGGCGTTCTCGCGAGCGGAAGGCCCGAAGACCTATGTGCAGCACGTCCTCGCCGCGCAGAAAGACAAGGTCTGGCCGCTGATCGAGCAGGGCGCGATCGTCTATGTCTGTGGCGACGGCAGCAAGATGGAGCCCGACGTGAAGGCGGCACTGGTCGCGATCCATCGCGAGAAGAGCGACAGCGATGCCGCCACGGCTGCCCGCTGGATCGAGGAGATGGGCACGAAGAACCGGTATGTGCTGGACGTGTGGGCAGGAGGATAATCCGGCGGCCGATCGTGCTAAAGCTCTCGCATGATTCCCTGGGAAAAGATCGATACCGCCAAAATCCCCGGCTCCGATGAAGAGCTTCGCCTGATGCGGCGAGGCAAGGAGTTTTCCATCAAGCTCGGCACCAACGAGCTGATGAACAACCGCCTTTCAGGCTCGGAGGCCGCGCTCGCCACACTCGCGGCGAAGCAGATCGAGACGGTGGCAAAACCTGTCGTCCTCATCGGCGGCCTTGGCATGGGTTTTACGCTGCGTGCGGCGCTTACCGTGCTGGGAGGCAAGGCCAAGATCGTGGTTTGCGAGCTCGTGCCGGCGGTCGTCGCCTGGGCGCGGGGCCCGATGGCGCAGGTGTTCGGTGACAGTCTCGATGACGTCAGGGTGAGAATCCGGGAAACCGACGTCGGCGAAACCATCCGGGCACAGCGGTCGGCCTTCGACGCCATTCTCCTGGATGTCGACAACGGGCCGGAAGGGCTGACCCGGAAGGGCAACGATGCGCTCTACAATGCGAGCGGGTTGAAGGCGGCGAAGACGGCGCTGCGGCCGGGAGGCGTGCTCGCGGTCTGGTCCTCGGGACCCAACCCGGCCTTCACCAAGCGGCTCGGGAGTGCCGGCTTCGACGTCAACGAAGTCAACATTCGCGCCACCGGAAGAGGCGGTGGCGCGCGTCACGTGATCTGGTTGGCCAGGAAGAGTTAGGCCGTCTGCGCAGCAACCGGTTCAATCCGTCAGAACATCGTGTTGTTGTTCGCCGGATTTTCCGGGATCGGTTGCACGACGTCCCAGTGTTCGACCACCTTGCCGTTCTCCAGCTTGAAGATGTCGACGATCGCGTTGCCCCTGCTGCCGGGCTCGCGAACCGCGTGAACGTGCAGGATGACGTAGTCGCCACCCACGAAGCTGCGCTTGATCTCGCTGTGCGAGTTCGGGAATTTCTCGCGCAGGAAGCCGATGAATTTTCGGAAGCCGTCCGGACCATCGGCCGCGTTTGGATTGTGCTGGACGTAGCGGTCGCCGACATGGGCGAGGGCTGCATCGGCGTCCTTTTGGTTGAGCCCCTTCTCATAGAACGCAAGCACAGTTTTGCGATTGGCTTCTTCTTGCGCGCTACCCGCCATCGCGGCGCCGCTCGCGAGGGACAGCGTGACGACTGAAGCGGCGATGATTGCGGCTGACCGGACGATGAGATGCATGTGAACTCCGAGAGGCCGCAGCCTCTTTCTTGCGGATTGAGGTTCTTGGCGATTGAGGAAAGGCTGTATTAGCTTTCGTGCCGGCTTGCGTTAAGAGAGTAACCGGCAGCTCACATGGTCACCGTGAGGAGACCTTCTGCGTCGGTTTACGCCGCACGCGCCGCTGCGCCATGTGCGTGCTGGGCGATGGCGCCGATGATCTCCGGCCAGAACCGCATCGGCAGCGCGTGGCCCATGCCTTCGATCATCAGCAGCTTTGCGCCAGGAATTGACTCTGCCGTATCCTTGCCGCCCTCGGGGCGGACCAACGGATCGACGGTGCCATGGATGACCAGCGTTGGTGTCTTGACGCCGTACAGTCGCTCCTTGCGGCTGCCGGAGGCGAGCACCGCCCGGAGCTGCCGGCCGACGCCGGCCGGATTGAGCCCGCGCGCGAACACGCGCTCGGCACGACCGGGATCGAGCGCCTCTTCCTCCGGAAAGGACCCGGCCCGCAACACGTTCCAGGTCTGGCCGTAGCGGACGATGAACTCCTCCTTGCTGCGCGGCGGCGGCGCCATCAGCATCGCGGCGGCCTCACCCGTCGGCGGCGGCACGCGCGGATTGCCGGTCGTCGACATGATCGAGGTGAGTGAGCGCACGCGCTCGGGAAACGACAACGTCACTTCCTGCGCAATCATGCCGCCCATGGACGCCCCGACCAGATGCGCCGACTTGATGCCGAGTGCGTCCATCAGCCCGACCGTGTCTTTCGCCATGTCGATCAGCTTGTAGGTTGCGGCCACGGGAATCCTGAGAAACCGAAGCTTCAACAACTCGAGCGGCGTCAGACGCTTGCCGCCGGTGAGATGGCTCGACTTTCCGATGTCGCGATTGTCGAACCGAACGACGCGAAAGCCCTGCGCGGCGAGCTGCTCGCAGAACGCATCGTCCCAGTGGATCATCTGAGCGCCTAACCCCATGATCAGCAGCAGCGGCTCGGCACTGTCGTTGCCGAAAGTCTCGTAACAGATGTCGATGCCGTTGGCGTGGACGGTTTGCGGCGGCTGATAGGCGTTCACGGGCGCGTTCCCTCGGCTTTTGATCAATGCTGTATCGCATGGTTTCGTCTCGCAATGAAGCCGCGTCCGCGGCATCAGACCCGCTGCTTGCCGGTTGACCGGCACCGCGCAACGGTGTGGTATGGCGAAAAAGGAAGGGCATCGAAGCTCTCGAATTCAGGAGGACGCCGATGACCGACAACAGCAACGACCCCATTGCCATGTGGCAGAAGATGGTTGGCGAGATGGAGAAGGGGTTCAACTCCTTCGCCAATCAGGCCATGTCGTCGCCCGAGTTTTCGCAAGCCGTGAACCGGGCCGGCGGCGTTGCTGCAGGCGCTCAGAAGCAGCTCGGCGACCTCATGGAAAAATATCTGGTCTCCATGAATCTGCCGAGCCGGGACCAGGTCACCGGCCTTGCGGAACGGCTGCAGTCCATCGAAGGACAGATCGGTGAGATCAAGTCGATGCTGAGCCAGATGGCGGCGAGTTCCGGCATTTCTCAGGGCTCCGACACTGCATTGCGCCCGCCGCGCACCAAGCGCCCGCCATCTGAAGGCGGAGAGCAGACATGAATGCACCCGCCGGACTAGACTTCGCAGGGATCCCGGAGCGCATCCAGTCCGAGGTGCAGCGCGCCATCCAGCGCAGCATCAAAGGCGTCGAATATTTCTCGACGTCCGGTCCCACGCTCGGCTCGACCCCGAAAGACGTGCTGCATTCGCGCGGCACGATGAGCCTCTACCACTATCGTCCGATGTCCGACGAGATCTATCGAATTCCGATCTTGATCGTGATGGCGACCACCAACCGCGGTTACATTCTCGATCTCGTGCCCGGCCAGAGTTTCATCGAGTTCCTGTTGAAGCGCGGCTACGACGTCTACATGCTCGACTGGAGCGCGCCACGACCGGAGGAGAAGAGCCTCCGCATGGAGGACTATGTCCTCGACTTCATCCCGGATTGCATCCGCCGCGTGCAGCAGGATTCCGGCGAACAGGACGTCTCCGTCATCGGCTATTGTTTCGGCGGCGTGCTGTCGCTGCTCTACGGCTCGATCCACAGTGACGGGCCGATGAAGAATTTGATCTGCTTCACCACGCCGATCGACTTTCGCGAGATGAAATTGTTTTCGAACTTCTCCGACCGTCGCTATTTCGATGTCGATCGCCTCGTCGACAGCGTCGGCAACGTGCCGCCCGAGATGATCCTGTCGTCGTTCGAGATGCTGCGCCCGGCCTCGCGCACCGTCAGCCAGATCCAGCTCTGGGAAAACATCTGGAATGACGAGTTCGTCAAATCCTACCGGATGTTCGACCGCTGGGCGACCGACACGCTGCCGCTGGCCGGCGAATATTTCCGCACCATCACCAAGGACCTGATGTGGGACAACAAGCTGTTCAACGATACCATGTCGGTCGGCGGCCGTGCTGCGAAGCTCGAGGACATCAAGGTGCCGTTCCTGCATGCGGTGGCGGAGCATGACCACATCGTGCCGTATGAGGCTGCAAAGCACCTGATCGCCAAGATCGGATCGGAGGACAAGGAGGAGGTGATGCTGAAGGGCGGTCACGTCTCGCTCGTCGCCGGCGCCAATGCGGTGAAGCGGCTATGGCCGAAACTGGATTCCTGGCTGGGGAAGAGATCGACATGAGTGAGCAGCGTTCCTATCCGCGTCATGTGAAGACGGACGCGGGCGATATCGAGATCCGCCTGATGTCCCCGGCGGACGAGGCCGCGGTGCTCGCCTTCGGCAAGGGCCTGCCGACCCACGACCTGTTGTTCCTGCCGCGCAACATCAGTGAGCCGAAGGTGCTCTCCGCCTGGGTCAAGGAGATCGAGCGCGGCGCGATCACGAGCCTGCTCGCGGTCAGGGGCGGCACGGTCGTCGGCTGCGGCACGCTGGTGCGCGATCCGCACTCCTGGTCGCCCCATGTCGGCGAGATCCGGATGGTGGTTTCGCTCGATGTGCGCGGAAAGGGGGTGGGTCGGACGCTGTCGCAGGAGACCTTCGCACTCGCGCTCGGCGCCGGCCTCGAAAAGCTCTCGGTCCAGATGACGGTCGATCAGCAGGCCGCGATCACGCTGTTTGAGAGCCTCGGCTTCAAGGCCGAGGCACTGTTGCGCGATCATGTCCGCGACGTTGACGGCAAGACCCACGATATCGTTGTGCTCGGGCACAACATCGCGCAGGTCCAGGCCCAGATGGAGGCCTATGGGCTGCCCGGCGCCGTCCAGCATTGAGAACCGGTGGACGGGTGGTCGGGAACTCGGATGGTCAGGGAGGCGCCCGATTGCCTCCCATTAAGGCTATTCACGGTTTCGTGATATCGCACTGCAACATCGATATTGCATCGCACAATTAACTATGCCATATAAGCCGTGCCCCGGGCCAAAACCGGACGGGGTGAGCCCATAGCTCAACCAATGAGGATGGAGAGACCCCAATGACCACCGAAACCAACACCGCTTTCGAAGGCTTCAAGGACGCGTTCAAGAACATCCAGAACCTGGAAGTTCCTGAGGCTGCCCGCGAGTTCGTCAAGAAGTCCGCCAATACCGCCAAGGACCGTGCTGCCGAAGTGTTCGCTGGCTCCGAGCGCGTGACCGCCGCCGTCGAGAACGCGGTGACCGAGTCCGTCACCGAAGCCGGCAAGATCAGCCGCAACATCCAGCAGGCGATCTACGAGGACGCCGAGGCATTCTTCGCAGGCATCGACAAGCTCGCGTCCGCCAAGTCGTTCAGCGAAGCTGTCGAGATCCAGTCCGGCCTGCTCCGCGCCCGCGGCGAAGCGTTCGTCTCGCGCGCCAAGGCGACCACCGACTATTTCGGCAAGCTCGCCGCCAACGGTGCGAAGTCCGCTCAGGACAATTTTGCCAAGGTCTACAACAAGACCGCCTGATACGGCGTCCTGAGCAAAAACTGAATTTGAGGCCCGCTTCGGCGGGCCTTTTGTTATTCCGCCGTAGGTGTCATTGCGAGCGAAGCGAAGCAATCCAGTCTGCCTCCTTGCTCTGGATTGCTTCGCTTCGTTCGCAATGACGGATAGTGTGATGCTGTGATGAATCCATCAGGCACCTTCTCTTTCGACTCCCCCGGCGACGCCGAACGCGCGGCCGAATTACGCCGCGTGAAGGCGCTGGCGACGCTGGTGCTGGGCTCGACGCTCGTCCTGTTCGTCGTGGCGAAATGGCTGCTGCCTGTGCATCCCGTGTTCGGATTCATTGCGGCCTTCGCGGAAGCCGCGACCATCGGCGGGCTCGCCGATTGGTATGCGGTGGTCGCGCTGTTCAAGCGTCCACTCGGCCTGCCGATTCCGCACACGGCGATCATCCAGAGCAACCAGGCCCGTATCGCCGACAAGCTCGGCGAGTTCATTCAGGTGCATTTCCTCGAGGCTGCTCCCGTCGAGGCCAAGCTGAACGAGATCGATTTCGGCTCCTTCGTCGCCGACTGGCTGCGTGATCGCAAGCGCAGTGACGACCTTGCGCGCTTTGCGCTGCGCCTGCTGCCGGAGGCCGTCTCTGCGACGGAAACCTCGGGCCTGATGACCTTCATCCTTCGCCGCATGTCATCGCAGCTCCAGGCGATCGACCTCGCGCCGCTCGCGGCCGGCACGCTGCGGGGCTTCGTTGCCGAGGGACGTCACCAGATCCTGTTCGACGATCTCCTGCGCGTGATGCACGAGACGCTGAACCAGACCGAGACGATGGCGATGATCCGTGAGAAGGTGCGGGCGGAATTGCCGACCCTGCTCAGGCTCTATCGCGCCGACAAGTTTCTGGTGAACAAGATCGTGGCCTCCGCCACTGCGTTCTTCAATGAAGTGCGCAGCGATCCCAAACATCCGTTCCGCGGCGAGTTCGATCGCATGGTGCTGAGCTTCGTCGACCGGCTCGGCACCGACCAGGCCTATATCGACCGCATCGACGGTTTGAAGCGCGATCTGCTCGCGCGTCCCGAGCTCGCCGATCTCGCCCGCACCGTCTGGGCCAACACGCGGTCCTTCATCGAGCGTAGTGCAAGCGGCGAGACGCAGGTGCTGCAGCATCATCTCGCCGGTATGTGTGTCGCGGCAGGCGAAGCGCTTGCCGGCGATACCGAGCTGCGCGGCGAGATCAACAAGGGGCTGGTCGCGGTGCTGCGCAGTTTCGTCGCGGACCAGAAGAGCGGTGTTTCGACCTTCATCTCCGACCAGGTGAAATCGTGGGACATGGCGCAGCTGATTTCGCTGATCGAAATCAACATTGGCCGCGACCTGCAATACATCCGCTTTAACGGCTCGCTGATCGGTGGGCTGGCGGGCCTGGCGCTTTACTCCGTAGAATTCCTGCTTCGATTGTTGTGACTTTTGCGTCACGGACGCTGGCATTCACGCGCCGGCCTATTGTGGCCTCGGGTTTCACCAGCTTGAATGTAGGGAACCGGCGTCCTAGCTGATTCATGGTGCGCTGCGGAACGTTCGAAAAGCTGGCGTGTTGGAATTCATACCTGTTTGCCGGCCTCGCAGCCGGTGGTCTTTTCAGCATTTCTTCCGAGGGATCCATTGATGACCGCTACTGCCCAGACGCTGAGCCCGCCGTCTCGCACCCTGATGTTCCTGGAAGGGCGAGCGATCCACGAGTTTGGCGCATTCCTCGGCGCGCTGCCGCTGCTCAGCCTTGCGCCGCGGGGCGATGGGCATCCGGTGCTGGTTCTGCCGGGCCTCGTGGCCTCCGACGGGTCCACGCGCGCGTTGCGCACATTTTTGTCGGGCAAGGGCTATGCGGTGAGCGGCTGGCGCCAGGGCCGCAATTACGGCCTGCGCGAGGGCGTGCAGCACGCGATGGTGGATCTGGTTCAGGAGCTCAGCGACAGGCACGGCCGCAAGATCAGCCTGGTCGGCTGGAGCCTCGGCGGTCTCTATGCGCGCCAGCTCGCCAAAATGATGCCCGTCCGCGTGCGCCAGGTGATCACGCTCGGCAGCCCCTTTGCCGGCGATCCGCATTCGACCAATGCTTGGCGCGTCTATGAATGGGCGAGCGGGCGGAAATCCGACGAGGTCGATCCGCAGTTCGGCGGCGATCTCGCCGTTCCGCCGCCGGTGCCGACCACGGCGATCTTCAGCCGCACCGACGGTGTCTGCGCCTGGCAGGGCTGCATGGAGAAGTCGGGCGCGCAGACCGAGAGCATCGAGATCGAGAGCAGCCATTGCGGCATGGGTCATCATCCGGCTGCTGTCTTCGCGGTGGCTGATCGCCTTGCGCAGAAGGAAGGCAGCTGGCGGCCCTTCGACCGCAGCGGCTGGCGCAGCGTGGTCTATCCCGATCCGCATCGGTAGTTCTTTGCCTCTCCCGTAAGAACGGGGAGAGGGAGAAACGAGACCGTCGCACCCGTCCATTGTCGCGCCCGCACCAAACGCGCTATGCCTCGCGCATGGCGCATCCCTTGTCCCGCATCATCGAGCAGCTCAAACGCGAACCGTCGCGCACCGGCTCCATCGTCATCACGGTGTTCGGCGATGCCATCGTGCCGCGTGGTGGCTCGGTATGGCTCGGCACGCTGCTGGAATTCTTCGAGAGCCTGGACATCGACAGCGGCGTGGTGCGTACCGCGATGTCCCGGCTTGCCGCCGATGGCTGGCTGACGCGCGAAAAGGTCAGCCGCAACAGCTTTTATCGCCTGGCCGACAAGGGCCGCCAGATCTTCGAGGCCGCGACACGCCATATCTACGATCCGCCGCCGTCCGACTGGACCGGCCGCTTCGAACTGCTTCTGATCGGCAATGGCGAGGATCGCGACGCCTCGCGCGAGGCGCTCCGTAATGCGGGCTTCGGTAGTCCGCTGCCGGGCGTGTGGGTCGCGCCGTCAGGCGTGCCAGTGCCGGGCGAGGCCGCGGGCGCCATCCGTCTGGAAGTCTCGGCCGAGGATGACAGCGGCCGCCGGCTGCTCAGTGCGAGCTGGCCGCTGGATCGCACCGCGGACGCCTATCTCAAGTTCATGAAGACGTTCGAGCCGCTGCGCACCGCGATCGCGCGCGGTACGGAGCTGTCCGAGGCCGACGCCTTCACGGCGCGCATCCTCCTGATCCACCATTACCGTCGCGTCGTGCTGCGCGATCCGCTGCTGCCCGAAAGCCTGCTTCCGGCGAACTGGCCGGGCAAGGCCGCCCGCGCGCTGTGCGGCGACATTTATCGCGCGCTGCTTGTCCCATCAGAACAATGGCTTGATGGCAACGGAACCAATGAAAAGGGCCCATTGCCGCCGGCGCGAAAACTCTTGGAACGGAGATTCGAGGCTTGATCGTTATGTTACAGAAATATCTTGCATGAGATAATTCTTGTTATATATTGTCTCTCAATAAAATGGGAGGGTGCGCATGTATACCCAGGCGCTGAACACGACCGAGACCGTTGATCGCGGTCTTGAGGACGCGGCCAAGGCTGCGCAGTTCCAGGCCCGCATCGATGCCGAGGAGCGCATCGAGCCAAACGACTGGATGCCAGCGGCCTATCGCAAGACGCTGACGCGCCAGATCTCCCAGCACGCTCATTCCGAAATCGTCGGCATGCTGCCCGAAGGCAACTGGATCACGCGTGCGCCGTCCTTGCGCCGCAAGGCGGCGCTGCTCGCCAAGGTGCAGGACGAGTGCGGCCACGGGCTTTATCTCTATGCCGCGGCCGAGACGCTCGGCACTTCGCGCGAACAGCTGGTCGACGCCATGCTCGCGGGCAAGGCGAAATATTCCTCGATATTCAACTATCCGACGCTGACCTGGGCCGACATCGGCACCATCGGCTGGCTGGTCGACGGCGCCGCGATCATGAACCAGATCCCGCTGTGTCGCTGCTCCTATGGTCCTTACGCGCGCGCGATGATCCGCGTCTGCAAGGAGGAGTCGTTCCACCAGCGTCAGGGCTATGAAATCATGCTGACGCTGTGCCGTGGCTCCGACGAGCAGAAGGCGATGGCGCAGGATGCCTTGAACCGCTGGTGGTGGCCGGTGCTGATGATGTTCGGCCCGCCCGATGCCACCAGCCAGCACAGCGACATCTCGACGAAGTGGAAGATCAAGCGCTTCTCCAATGACGAGCTGCGACAGAAGTTCGTCGACGCCACCGTGCCGCAGGCGCAATATCTCGGCCTCACCATTCCCGATCCCGGCATGATTCAGGATGCGGACGGGCACTGGCGTTACAGCGAGATCGACTGGACAGAATTCAAGCAGGTGCTCGCCGGCAACGGCCCGTGCAATCGTGACCGAATGGCCGCGCGCCGCAAGGCGCACGGCGAAGGCGCCTGGGTGCGCGAGGCGGCAGCTAGCTATGCCGCAAAGCGCGCGCAGCGTCGAACTGCACAAGCGGCAGAGTAGGGAGATCGCAATGGCCACGCCAAACACGCCGCTGTGGGAAGTCTTCATTCGCAGCCGCAACGGGCTCGCGCACAAGCATGTCGGCTCGCTGCATGCGAGCGACGCCACGATGGCCTTGCAGGCCGCCCGCGATATCTACACCCGTCGCGGCGAAGGTCTTTCGATCTGGGTCGTGCCGTCGACGGCGATCACCGCAAGCGATCCCGCCGACAAGGGCTTGATGTTCGAGCCGGCGGAGTCGAAGATCTACCGGCACCCGACGTTTTACGAAGTGCCCGAGGAAGTGGGACACATGTGATGCCCGTCGCGAACATCGAGGTCTCAGAAACACCACTGGTGCTCTACGCGCTGCGCCGGGCCGACGACGCGCTGATCCTTGGGCACAGGCTGTCGGAATGGTGCGGACATGCGCCGATGCTGGAAGAGGACATGGCGCTCTCCAACATCGCGCTCGACCTCCTTGGCCAGGCCCGCGAACTCTACTCTTACGCCGCCAAGGTCGAAGGCAAGGACAACGACGAGGACAGCTTCGCATACCTGCGCGACGTCAGGCAGTATCGCAATTTGCTGCTGGTCGAGCAGCCCAATGGCGATTTTGCCCAGACGCTGGTGCGGCAGTTCTTCTATTCCGCCTTCGCTGATCTCTACTGGCGTGCGATGATGACTTCGCGCGATGCGGCGCTAGCGGCCATTGCCGCCAAGTCGGAGAAGGAGAGCGCCTATCACCTTCGCCATGCCTCGGAGTGGATCATCCGGCTCGGTGACGGCACGGCTGAAAGCCATGCCCGCGCGCAGGCCGCGATCAATCATCTCTGGGCTTTCACCGGTGAGATGTTTGCCGTCGATGAAGGCGAGCGCGCCCTGATCCATGCCGATATCGCCGTCGATCCCGGAAGCTTGCGGGGTCGCTGGATGACGACACTCTCGGGTGTCGTCAGTGAAGCCACGCTAGAGCTGCCGCAGACCGACTGGATGCAGCAAGGCGGTCGTTCCGGGCGGCACAGCGAGCATCTTGGCCATCTTCTGTCCGAGCTGCAGTCGATGCAGCGCACTTTCCCGGGGCAGACATGGTGACGGTGCTGGAGCCCCATAGCGAACTGCGCCAACGGGCCTGGGATGCCGCGGCGAGCGTGGTCGATCCCGAAATTCCGGTCTTGACCATCGCCGATCTCGGCGTGCTCCGTGATGTCGTCCTCGACGGCGATCACGTCGAGGTCGCGATCACCCCGACCTATTCGGGCTGCCCAGCCATGAACATGATCGCGCTGGAAATCGAAGTCGCGCTGGAGCGCGCCGGTTTTTGCAGTCCAAAAGTCCGCACTGTGCTCTCGCCGGCCTGGACCACCGACTGGATGAGCGAAGAGGGCCGCCGGAAGCTTCACGCCTACGGCATCGCTCCGCCGCAGGATTCGAATTCACGCCGCGCGCTGTTCGGCGAGCAAGCTGTTACGTGCCCGCAATGCGGCTCGGCGAATACCGAGCTGCTATCCGAATTCGGCTCCACCTCCTGCAAGGCGCTCTGGCGCTGCAGGGCCTGCCGCGAACCCTTCGATTATTTCAAGTGTCATTGACCATGTCAGCAGCCGCACCACGCTTTCATCGCCTGGCCGTCAACGACCTCCGCCGCGAGGCGTCGGACGCCGTATCGCTGACATTCGCCATCCCGGCGGAGCTTGCGGCCGACTACGCCTTCACGCCCGGCCAATACCTCACACTCCGCACCACGCTGGATGGCGAGGAAGTGCGCCGCTCCTATTCGATCTGCTCCGGGCCCGACGACGGCGAGATACGCATCGCCGTAAAGAAGATCGATGGTGGCGCGTTTTCGAGCTGGGCAGCGGACGATTTGAAGTGTGGCGACGCGCTGGATGTGATGACGCCCACGGGACGTTTCGGCGTGATCCCGCCGGCCGGCACCGGCCGCATCCATGTCGGCTTTGCCGCCGGCTCCGGCATCACGCCGATCCTGTCGATCGTCAAGGGCACGCTTGCGCGCGAGCCGGACAGTCAGTTCTTCCTGTTCTACGGCAATCGCACGACCGACAACATCATGTTCCTCGAGGCGCTCGAAGAGCTCAAGGATCGCTTCATCGACCGGCTCTCGATCTTCCACGTCATCTCCGGCGAGGAGCAGGACATCCCGATCCTGCATGGCCGGCTCGACGGCGACAAGGTGCGAGTGCTGCTGCGTTCGCTGGTGCCGGCGGAAAGCGTCGATCACGTCTTCATCTGCGGTCCGTCCGGCATGAGCGAGGACATCGAGGCGACCTGCCGAGGGCTCGGCATCGCGGAAGAGCGTATCCATGTCGAGCGCTTTGTCTCCGAGTTCGGTGGCAAGCCGCGGCCGAAGAAGATCGTTGCGCCGGACGCGCCCCCGAAAGCGATCGCGTCGCTGATCATCGACGGCAAGCGCCGCGACGTGCCGGTCGCCGAGGACGAGGCGATCCTCGATGCCGCACTACGCGCCGGTGTCGATCTGCCCTTCGCCTGCAAGGGCGGCATGTGCTCGACCTGCCGTGCAAAACTGGTGGAGGGTGAGGCGCCGATGGATATCAACTACTCGCTGGAACCCTGGGAGCTGAAGGCCGGCTTTGTCCTGACCTGTCAGGCCAAGCCATCATCGGAGCGGGTCGTGGTCGATTACGACCACGTTTGACAGTTTTAGCCAAGCAGCAGAAAATCGTGTCCAAACAATCGGAGGGGAGAAGCGCGTGAATGTCAAGCCCGCCTTGTCGCCCGAGGATGTAGCCCGTGCCTGCGCCGATGCGATGTGGGCGGAGGACGATGCCTCCAAAGGACTCGGCATGGAGATCGTCGAGATCGGGCCGGGCTATGCGACGCTGGCGATGACTGTGCGGCCGGACATGGTCAACGGCCAGCGCATCGCCCATGGCGGCTTCATCTTCACGCTGGCCGATTCCGCCTTCGCTTTCGCGTGCAACTCGCACAACGACCGCGTCGTGGCGGCGCAGGGACAGATCACCTTCATCAAGCCGGGCAAGCTCGGCGATCGGCTGGTGGCGAAGGCGCGGGAGGTCACCCGTAGCGGCCGCTCCGGCATCTATGACGTGCGCGTCACCGCCGGCGATACAGTCATCGCCGAATTTCGCGGGCATTCGCGGGTCATTCCCGGCAATTGGCTGCCGGCGGAGGATCAATAAAGAAAAGCAATGATGCGGGGAAACGAAGATGGCTCTGACGAGGCTCAAGGAAGGTGGTAACACCTATCGCGCCGAAATGGATGCGCGTGAGCGCGCATCGCGCGACGAGATCATGGCACTCCAGACGGAGCGACTGGCCTGGTCGCTGAAGCACGCCTACGACAACGTCCCGCACTATCGCAAGGCCTTCGACGCGGCCGGCGTGCATCCGTCCGACTTTCGAGAGCTCTCGGATCTTGCGAAATTTCCGTTCACGGTGAAGACGGACCTGCGCGACAATTATCCCTTCAACATGTTTGCCGTGCCCCGTGAAAAGCTGGTGCGCGTGCATGCGTCCTCCGGCACGACGGGCAAGCCGATCGTGGTCGGCTATACGCAACGCGACATCGACACATGGTCGGACGTGATGGCGCGCTCGATCCGCGCCGCCGGCGGCCGCACTGGCATGATCATCCACAATGCCTATGGCTACGGTCTCTTCACCGGCGGGTTAGGGGTGCACTATGGCGCCGAAAAACTCGGCTGCACCGTGGTGCCGATCTCCGGGGGCATGACCGAGCGGCAGGTGCAGCTCATCAACGACTTCCGGCCCGACATCATCACGGTGACGCCGAGCTACATGCTGGCGATCCTCGACGAGTTCAAGCGCCAGAAGCTCGATCCACGCCAGTGCTCGCTGAAGGTCGGCATCTTCGGTGCCGAGCCCTGGACCAATGCCATGCGCGGCGAGATCGAAGACGCCTTCGACATGGACGCGACCGACATCTACGGTCTTTCCGAGGTGATCGGGCCCGGCGTTGCGCAGGAATGTATCGAGACCAAGGACGGTCTGCACATCTGGGAGGATCATTTCTATCCCGAAGTCATCGACCCCGAGACGGGTGCGGTGCTGCCCGACGGGGAGAAGGGCGAACTGGTCTTTACCTCGCTCACTAAGGAAGCCTTTCCGGTAATCCGCTATCGTACCCGCGACCTGACGCGGCTGTTGCCGGGCACGGCGCGGCCGGGCATGCGGCGGATGGAGAAGGTCACGGGCCGTTCCGACGACATGATCATCCTGCGCGGCGTCAATCTGTTCCCGACCCAGATCGAGGAGGTTCTGCTCGCCACCGACTGGTGCGGAGGGCATTTCATTCTGGAACTGACCCGCGAAGGCCGCATGGACGAGTTGACCATCATTGCCGAGGCGCGGCCGGAGAGCTGGGACGGCCGGGGCCTCCTCGACCATGCGAGCCGGATCTCGACGCACATCAAGAACACCATCGGCATCAGCTCCAGGGTAAGCGTGGTTGCGCCGGCCACGCTGGAACGCTCGCTCGGCAAGGCCAAGCGCCTCTATGACAAGCGGCCCAAGGATTGACTTGACGGATTGACTCGACCGTCCCCAAGGGCGACAAGGCCCGCGAGAAATCGCGGGTCTTTCCATGTCAACAGCCGATCCCAAAGCCGTCGACGCGCGCTGTGTGCGCCTCAACGCGAAGGCCGAGAACGCGGCTGCGGTTGCGCCGGTGGTTGAGCGTCAGACGCTCGCTCGCGGCCCTGGCGATCTCCTGATCGACGTGAGGGCCGCCGCCGTCAATCCGTCCGACGTCAAGGCCGCGACCGGGCTAATGCCCTATGCCATCTTCCCGCGCACGCCGGGTCGCGACTACGCCGGCGTGGTGATTGACGGGCCGGCCGGTACGATCGGCCGCGAGGTGTTCGGCTCCTCCGGTGATCTCGGCATCCGTCGCGACGGCACTCACGCCAGCCATCTCGTCGTTGAATCCGACGCGGTGGTGGAGAAGCCCAAGACCGTGTCCTGGGAGGAGGCCGCCGGCATCGGTGTGCCCTTTGTCACCGCGATGGAGGGCTTTCGCCGCGCCGGCATTCCAAAGCCCGGGGAGACGGTGCTGGTGTTCGGCGTCAACGGCAAGGTCGGTCAAGCGGCGGTGCAGATCGCGACCTGGCAGGGCGCGCGTGTCATCGGCGTGGTGCGCAAGGCGGAACCTTATGAGGGCCACACCAACGCCTCTGTCGAGGTGATCGACGCTTCCGCGACCGACGTCGCCACGCGCGTGCGCGAGTTGACCGGGAGTAAAGGTGCCCACATCGTCTTCAACACGGTCGGCGATCCCTATTTCCAGGCGGCGCACAAGTCGCTCGCGCTTCGCGGCCGCCAGATCCTGATCGCCGCGATCGACCGCATCGTGCAGTTCAACATCCTCGAATTCTACCGCGGGCAACACACCTATGTCGGCATCGACACGCTCGGCCTCTCGTCGATCGCGACAGGCGCTGTGCTGCGTGACCTCAGCCCGGGCTTCGCGAGCGGGCACCTGAAACCATTCCCGATCAAGGCGAACGCCGTCTATCCGCTCGAACGCGCGAAGGAGGCCTATGTCGCCGTTGCCGGCTCGTCGCGGAACCGCGTGATCCTGAAGCCTTGATCATGGAGTCGTCCACCCAGCTCGTCATCCTCGCCGGCCTCGGCATCGGCCTGCTTTACGGCGCCGTCGGCCTGCTCAGCGGCTTCTGCCTGATGAGCAGCATGCGCGGCTGGCTGGCGAAGGGGGATGGGCGCTTGGTACGCACCTACGCGTTGGCGATCGCGGTTGCGACCGCCGCGAGCCAATTCCTCGCCGGCAACGGCATGGTCGATCTCGGCAAGTCGATCTACCTGCAACAGTCCTTTTCGGTGCCAGTGCTGTTTCTCGGCGGACTTCTGTTCGGATACGGAATGGTGCTGTCGAACGGCTGCGGTTCGCGCGCGCTGGTGCTGCTCGGTCGCGGCAATCTCCGCTCCTTCGTCGTGGTGGTCGTGCTCGCCATCGCCGCGCAGATGACGCTCAAGGGCCTGATCGCGCCGGTGCGCATCGCGCTGGTCCAGGCCTCGCAAACCACGGTCAACGTGAATTCGCTGCCGTCACTGTTGGCGACGTTCGGTCCGGCTGAAGCGGTTTCGCGCGCGATGGCTGCTGCTGTCGTCGTTGTTGCGCTGATCCTGTTCGCTTTCGCGCACCCGGCGTTCCGGCGTTCCCCCGGCCAGATTGCGGCCGGTGTCATCGTCGGTCTCCTCGTCGCCGGCGGCTGGTTCGTCACAGGCTATCTCGGCGCGGATGACTTCAACCCGGTGCCGGTGACCTCGCTCACCTTCGTCGCGCCGATCGCGGACAGCCTGCAATATGGCATGCTCTCGACTGGTCTGACGCCGAATTTCGGCATTGCGACAGTTGCCGGCGTCTTCGCTGGCAGTCTGGCCACCGCGCTTGCTACCGGCCGTTTTCATCTCGAAGGCTATTCCTCGCCACGCCACATGCTGCGATCGGCGGGTGGCGCCGCGCTGATGGGCATCGGCGGCGTGATGGCGTTCGGCTGCTCGATCGGGCAAGGGCTTACAGGCGTGTCGACGCTCGCGCTGGGCTCCTTCGTCGCCGTCGCCGGCATCCTGCTCGGCACGACGGCGGGCTTGCGCGGGATGCTGCGCGTTCAGCCGTTCGCGGTAGCCTGACGGCGCAGCATACGATCGCCGAGCGTGGCAAAGCCAATGCCACCGATGATCAGTCCGGCCGCAACGGCAAGACTAATATCAATAGGCTCGCCCAGCAGGATCGCAGCGCAGGCGATCCCGACGAGCGGCGTGCCGGTGGTTCCGAGCGCCGTCGTCAGAGCCGAGATGCTCTTGTTGACCATCGACATGGCCCAATAAGCCAGCGCTGTCCCGATCAGACCGGAGTACAGGAACAGCAGGACGAGTTTCCATGACCATTCCGCGTGCGGCAGCCCCTCCACGATCATCGCAGCCGCTGACAGCACGATCGTGGCAACGAGCACCTGCCAGATTAGGAGCTGAAGTGGGGATGCGATCCAGCGATGGGCCCGAATATAGATGATGTTCGCAGCCCATGAGATCGCGGCCAGGATCACCATGCCGGCGCCAAGCACGACGTTGGCATTCGTCCAGTCGATCGAGGTGGGATTCAGGATCACGGCAAGACCAATCAGCCCGAGCAGGGCGCCGGCCAGTTTTGGCGCAGTCAGCGTATCCTTCCCCAGCAGGGGCGCTGCGATCGCGACCCAGAGCGGCGTGGTGTAGCCGAGCACAATGGCCTTGCTCGCGGGCAGGAAGCGCACACCGGCCGCCACCAGGACAGAGAATATCGTCATGTGCAGCAGCGCGACACTCAGGACCACCGGAATGTCGCGCCGCTTCGGGATCACCAGATTGTTGCTGAGCCCCAGGATCACGAACAATGCTGCCAAAGCGATCCAGCTGCGGATCGCCGAGGTCCAGAGCGGCGGAAGGAATTGCACGAGTTGCTTCGTCACCGACCAGTTTACGCCCCAAGCCAGCACGACGATGAGGAATAGGCCGACGGTCGCGCGGGGCGAGAGGGAGTTCATCGGAAAATCCTTGAAGCAGTTCTATCAGGCGGATAGCATTCCGCCTGGCACCTAAAAAAGTGCCAGATCAGAAAGGATCAAGGTGCCAGTTCCGGAAAGCATGATCTCCGCCCTGATCGACCTGAACCGGGCCGACGACGAGGGGCTGGTGGCTCAACTGACGAGCCAGCTCCGAAGCTTGATCGCGACCGGCCGTCTCGTCAAAGGCCGCACGCTGCCGTCGAGCCGCCGGCTTGCGAGCGATCTCGGCGTCTCGCGCAACACCGTCACCTATGCGTTCGAGCAACTCGCCGCCGAGGGATATCTCGAGGCCTCGCACGGACGCCGTCCGATGATTACGGTCGAGGGCGGCGAGCGCATTGCAGAGGCGGGCGCCATCGCATCTCGCATGCGCCTTGCCAGGCCGCGGCTTTCGCCCTGGGCTTCAAGCCTCACGCAGACCGACTGGCCGATGTCTTATCAGGCACGACTGAGACCCTTGCGTCCCGGGCACGGCGATTTCCGGGAGTTTCCGAACGAGGTCTGGGCGCGCTGCCTGCGCCGCAGCGCCGTGCGCGCGGCCAAGCGCGAGCTCGGACCGGTCAACCGGGCGCGCCTGCGCGAGGCGCTGGCGCATTATCTCGCGACCAGCAGGGGTGTGCGCGCGACGGCGGATCAGATCCTGATTCTGCCGAGCGCGCAGGCCGCGCTGACCTTGATTGCGGCCGCCGTCATCACGCCCGGCGACGACGTCTGGGTCGAGGATCCCGGCTATCCCGGCGCCGCGGCCGCGTTCCGTGCGTCCGGTGCGCGCGTGACCGGGATGAGGTTGGACGAGCAGGGCATGCAGCGGATTCCGGGGATAGCGACCCCGACATTGATCTTCATGACGCCGTCGCACCAGCACCCGACCGGCCGCCTGATGTCGCTCTCGCGCCGCACGGAGTTTCTTGGCCTGAGCAGGCCCGGCAAGACCTGGATCGTAGAGGACGATTACGACGGTGAATTCCACTATGACAGCCGGCCGGTGCCGGCCTTGCAGGGACTCGATGCCCATGGCCGCGTGTTCTATGTCGGTACGTTCTCCAAGGCCATGACCTCGGACATCCGGCTCGGCTATCTCGTCGTTCCGCCGGCCCTGGTCAACACCTTGGAGATCGCACAGCGGCACATCGGGCTGATCGCCCCGAGCCACGTCCAGGAAGCGCTGGCCGAGTTCATTGCCGACGGACATTTCCTGGCGCATCTGCGCCGGGTGCGCCGGATCTATCACACTCGTCGCGATCACCTCGTCGAGGGACTTGAGCGTCATCTCGGCGAGGTACTCTCTGCCGAAGTGCCCCCCGGTGGCATTCAGCTCGTCGCGCGCCTCAAGCGCGGTCGCGCGGATCAGAAGGCGGTAAAGCGGCTGGTCGAAGCGGGCGTTGAAACGCGTGCCCTGTCCGGCTTGGCACTGGGCAGGCCGCGCGATCACGGTCTATTGCTCGGCTTCGCGGCCTGGCGCGAGAGCGAGATCACCGCGGCGTTGCGGACGATGGCGTCCTGCTTCTAGCGCAAGCGCGCTAATCCACGGCCCTGGTCACGATCCGGATTTCCGAGGTCAGCGTCCGGTGCACCGGGCACTTGTCGGCGATCTCCATCAATTTCTTGCGCTGCTCGGGATCGAGCGCGCCGTCCATCGCGATGTCGCGCTCGATCTGGTCGAGCATGCCGTCGCGCGTCTCGCATTCCGCGCAGTCTTTCGCATAGATCTTAGAATGCTTCAGTGAGACGGTGACACGATCGAGCGGCAGCGACTTGCGGTCGGCGTAGAGGCGCATGGTCATGGAGGTGCAGGCCCCGAGGCCAGCGAGCAGAAGATCATAAGGACCAGGGCCGGCATCCTCGCCGCCAGCGGCGACCGGTTCATCCGCGATCAGGCGATGCGGACCGACAGAGATGACCTGGTTGAACTTGCTCTTGCGGGTCTCCTGCACCACGACCCGGCGCGGCGCCTCGGGAAGATCCATCGCCTTCGCCGGTTTGGCTGTGTCGATGTACCGGCTTGCCCAGGCCGCGATCATGTCGGCCGCGTAGAGCGCATCGGCCGGCTTGGTCAGGAGATGATCGGCATGATCGAGCGAGACGAAGCTCTTGGGATGCCGGGCGGAGACGAAAAGCTTGGTCGCATTGTCGATGCCGACGGTATCGTCGACTGGAGAATGCATGACCAACAGCGCCTTGTGCAGGCCGGTGACGTCCTTCATCAGCTCGTGCTCGGCGATGTCGTCGAGGAATTCGCGCTTGATCCGGAACGGGCGTCCCGCAAGCGAGACTTCGACCTCACCTTGGGTGCGAATGTCGTCGAGATGCGCTTTGAACAGGCCGGTGACGTGGGCGGGATCGGATGGTGCCGCGATGGTCGCAACCGCCTTGGCCTCCGGGATGCGTCCGGCCGCCGCGAGGATCGCGGCGCCGCCGAGGCTGTGACCGATGAGGATCGACGGCGCCTTGCGGACGCTACGCAGATGATCGGCGGCGTGCACGAGATCGGCGACGTTGGAGGAAAACGTCGAATTGGCGAAATCCCCTTCACTGGAGCCGAGCCCGGTAAAGTCGAAGCGCAGCACCGCGATGCCCTTGGCGGCCAGCGCGACCGAGATGCGCTTGGCGGCCAGCGTGTCCTTGCCGCAAGTGAAGCAATGCGCGAACAGCGCGAAGGCCGCCGGCTCGCCGTCGGGTAGCTCCAGCGCGGCCGAAAGTTGATGGCCGCCTTCGCCCGTGAATTGAAAGCGCTCTGTCCGCATGGGCTTCCCCCCGTCCTTGCTTGAACCTATTCGCCCGAATAGCGCTGCTCTGCCCAGGGATCGCCGCGATTATGATAGCCGCGGACTTCCCAGAAGCCCGGCGCGTCCTCGGTCAGGAACTCGATGGCCTGGAGCCATTTGGCGCTCTTCCAGAAATACAGATGCGGCACCACCAGCCGCACCGGGCCGCCATGTTCGTCCGACAATGGCTCACCGGACCAGCTATGGGCGAGCAATGCATCCTCGGCTGCAAAGTCGTCCAGCGCGAGGTTGGTGGTGTAGCCGTCATGGGAATGCAGCACGACGAAGCGCGCGTCCTCGCGCGGCTGGCAGGCCGCGAGCAGCTCGCGCGTAGCGAGCCCCTCCCACTCATTGTCGTAGCGCGACCAGGTCGTGACGCAGTGGATGTCGGAGGTGAACCGCGCCTGCTTCTGAGCGGCGAACTCGGCAAAGGTCCAGAACACGGGGGTCTCGATTGCGCCGTAGACGTCGAGCCGCCAGCGCTCACGCGAAACCGGCGGCACGACGCCGAGATCGAGCACCGGCCAGTCTTTTGTCAGATGCTGGCCGGGCGGCAGGCGCTGATCTTCCGGGCGCGTGATCTTGCCGGTCAAAAAGCGGCCTTCGCGCGCCCATTTTTCCTTCGTGCGCGTCAGCTTGCTGTCGGATGGCGTCTCGTCGGTCATGAGCTACTCGTGCCGGTGCATCGCGGAGGCATGCTTGGTGCTGCGCATGGAGGAATAGATGATCAGCGACAGGCAGATGATACCAGCGAGATAGTAGTAGAACCACTCCTCATGCCCGATGCTCTTGAAATAGAGCGCGATTGCCGGCGCCGTGCCTCCGAACACCGAGACGGTGATCGCATAGGGCAGGCCTACGCCGAGGTTGCCGATCGAGCCGATGAAGGTCGCGTTGATCCGCGCTGGGCGCTGGCGATATCAAAATGCTCAGAGGCCGGTTTGAGCTTGTCTCAGTCACGTCCGGCCTCTCCGCATCGCTGTTTGGAGAGGTCTACATCGCCTTTCCAAGCAAAAATGGCAACTGGCGGGGACCTCTGACGGTTCCCTGTGACCAGGTCACCGTGCCCGCCGGATCGAGGGCGAAGTCCGGAATTCGCTTCAGCCATTCCTCCAACGCAACCTGCATCTCCATGCGCGCAAGGTTCGAGCCGACGCAGCGGTGGATACCGAGGCCGAAGGCGGCGTGGCGGTTCTCACGGCGGTCAATCACGACCTTGTCAGCATCCGGAAACATTTTCGGGTCACGGTTGGCGGCCGGGAAGGACAGCAGCACCATGTTGCCTGCCTTGACCGGGCAGCCGGAAATCGTGGTCTCCTTGACCACTTCGCGCGCCATCGTCACCGGCGAATAGGCGCGCAGCAGCTCCTCCACCGCGGTCGGGATCAGTCCGGGCTCGGCGACCAGGCGCTGGCGGTCGGCGGGCGTCCGGGCGAGGTGCCAGAGCGAGGAGCCGATCGCGCTCCAGGTGGTGTCGATGCCGGCGATCAGGAGCAGTCGCAGCGAGCCCAGCACGTGCGAATCCTCGAGCGGATTGCCCTCCTTGTCCCTGGCATTCATCAGGTAGGAAATGAGGTCGTCGGTCGGCTTGTTCTTGCGCGCTTCGATATGGGCGCTGAAATAGACGGTCATCTCTTGCACCGCCTGGAGCAGCGTGTTTTCGTCCTTGATGCCAAGTTCCAGGATCATGTGGATCCAGCGGATGAAGAGATCGCTGTCTGTCTCGGGGATGCCGAGCATGTGGGCGATCGCGCGAACCGGAATGTGCTTGGTGTAGCGCTCTGCCGCGTCCAGTCCGCCTTCAGTGATGAAACCGTCGATCAACTCGTTGCAGATCGCGCGCACCCGCGGTTCCAGCTTCTTCATCGCGTCCGGCGTGAACGGCGGCAGCAGCAATTGCTTGGCTGGCTTGTGCACCGGCGGATCGGACGTGATCGGCGGGGCGGAGTTTCTGCTGGTGATCTCCGGCCGAACGTCACGGACGATGATGCGGCGCGAGGAGAAATGCTCGCTGTCGTTGGCGATCTGGCGCACCGCTTCATAGGTCGTCGGCAGGTAGCAGCCGAGGAAGCGGTCGGTATGCACGACCGGGCTTGCGGCGCGCAGCTCGTCCCAGATCGGGAAAGGATCTTCCGTCCATTGCGGATCGGTGTGGTCGAAATCATGGACCCAGTCGGTCACGGGCGGATGGGCGGCGGGCTGGCTGACGTCGGACATCTCGAAATCCCTTGGGGCTCGTGTGCACGGAAGGCTCGCGGGGCAGCGGCTGCGCTACTCCTCGATCACGTCGATCGCGATTTCCGGACAATTGGATTTGGCGAGCCAGGCCTTGTCTTCGAGGCCGGATGGGACGGTGCCGTCGCCGGCTTCGTGGGCGTTGCCGTATTCGTCCAGCTCGAACAGCTCCGGCGCCAGCGCCTTGCAGCGCGCGTGCCCCTGGCATTTGTCCGGATCGACGCGAACCCTCAGTCGCTCTGTCATGGCGGCTTCCTCGGTCGTATGCGCTCCGGCCTGAAGGCGGCGCGCGCTCCCATCTGAGTTCTTATTCAAGTTATAGGATATTACATTCGCGGCGGACTTCCCCTGTCAAGCGCAAACTTATAGGCTCTGCGCAACATGCGTTCACAACTTTCCCGCAAGCCCGAGAACACCTACCACCATGGCGATCTCCGCGACGCCTTGATCAAGGCCGCGCTGCGCGAAGCCGAGCAGGGCGGGACGGAGGCGATCAGCATCAAGGCGCTGGCAAAGCAGCTGGGTGTCTCGCAGCCGGCGCCCTACCGGCATTTCGCCGATCGCGAGGCGCTGCTTGCGGCGGTGACGGCGGAGGCGTTCCGGCAGCTCAACGGGATCTTGCGGGCGGCGATGGCAAAGCCGTCGAAGCGGTCGAAGCTGTCGCTGTTGGCGCAGGCGACGCTGAATTTCGGCTTACGCCGCAATGGCATCTACCGCTTGATGTTCGCCTCTCGCACGGTGTCGTGTGCGGCGAAAGGTAGCAAGTTGCACGAAGCGACCCGCGAAACGTTTGCGCTCGTGATCGAGGCACTGGAAGCTCCGGCTGTTGATTACTTGCGCGAGCGGCAGGCGCTCAAGATCTGGGCGGCGATGCACGGCGTGGTGATGCTGGCTGAGCAGGGACTGTTCACCGGCGAGGCGGCTCATGCCACGCGCGAAGACCTGGTCGAGGACTTTGTCAGCGAAACCAAGGCAGCGCTTGCGGTGGCGATCAAGGGCGCACGGCGCCGGAAAAAGGCCGGCGCTTAAGCCCTCGCCGCCAACAGCTTCATCAGCTTCTCGACGGCGCTGTCGGGCGTGGTCACGACGGGGCGGCCGGTAGCTTCTGCCACGACGGGCGCCGTTGCCGCGATGCTGAACTGCGCGAGCGCGATGACGTCGCAATCGCGCAAATCGCGTGAGGCTTCCACGATCAGCCGGTCATGCGTAGCGCGGTCGCCGCGGTCCAGCGCGGCCAGCGCGCCTTCGGCTAGTTTCGGCACGACCTGGACGGAGGAAGGAAACTCCGGCGGCATCGAGGCCAGCGTCGGCGCGAAAGTCGAGAGCAGGCCGATACGCCGGCCCATCGTCACCGCCCGTTCGATCATGGCTTCGTTCGGCTTGAGCACCGGCATCGGCGCATGTGCGCGCGCAACCGCCTCGATGCAGGGACCGAACGCCGAGCAGGTGAACAGGATCGCATCAGCGCCTGTCACCGCGGCGTAGTGGCCGAGCGCAAGGAAGCGTTCGGTCATGGCATCATTGAGCCTGCCATCATGTGCCAGATCCGAGGACAGGCTGTCATCGAGCAGGTTCATCAGCCGCGCTTCCGGCCACGCGTTCGCGAACGCAGCTTCGATCGGGGCGATGGAATGCTTGAGGGCGTGGATCAGGGCGATGCGAAGGGACGTCGGCATTGAACGTTACCTGATGCAAGTTCGCGAGGCCCGGACGCAGCGCGTCCGGGACACGAGAGGCGTTACTTGAATGGCACCGCGTACATCAAGCCGCCCTTGCTCCAGAGGCCGTTGAGGCCGCGCTCGAGCTTGAGCGGGCTCGCCTTGCCGACATTGCGCTCGTAGATCTCGCCGTAATTGCCGGTAGCCTTGATGGCTGTGACCAGCCATTTGTTGTCGAGCCCGAGCCGCGAGCCGAGATCGCCGGAGGCACCGAGCAGGCGCTGGATCGCGGGCGTCTGCGACTTCGCCATCTCGTCGACATTGCCTTGTGTGACGCCGAGCTCTTCGGCCTCGATCAAGCCGTAATGCAGCCAGGTGATGATGTCGCTCCAGACCTCGTCGCCATTGCGGGTGAAGGGGCCGAGCGGCTCCTTGCTGATGGTCTGCGGCAGCACGACGTAGTCGGCCGCGTTCGGCGCCGCGGTCGTCACGGCGCCTGCGAGCGCGGAAGCGTCCTGGGTCATGGCATCGCAGCGTCCGCCGAAGAACGTCTGGTACATGGTGTCGACGCGGTCGAACACCAGCGGCTTCCAGTCGATGCCGTTGGCGCGGCCGTAATCGCCGAGCGTGACCTCATGCGTGGTGCCCTGCGCGACGCAGACGGTGGCGCCCTTGAGATCCTTAATCTCCTTCACGCCGAGGTCCTTCTTCACGACAAAGCCCTGGCCGTCGTAGAAGTTGACCGGTCCCTGCCGCAGGCCCAGCGTGACACCGCGCAGATAGGTCTGCGTCGAGTTGCGGTAGAGCACGTCGATCTCGCCGGACTGGAGCGCGGTGAAGCGGTTCTGCGCGGTCAGCGAGACGTAACGCACCTTGCTGGCATCGCCGAGCACGCCGGCGGCGAGCGCGCGGCAATAATCGACGTCGAGACCCTTGTAGTTGCCTTGCGAATCCGGCGCGGAGAAGCCGGCAAAACCGGCGCTAACGCCGCATATCAGCGTGCCGCGGCTCTTCACCGTGTCGAGCGTTGCCGCCGACGCGACCACCGTCGATGCCGCGAGCACGCCGGCTACGATAACCACTTTCCTCATCATGCTATTCTCTCCTCAGTGATTGACACGACGCAATACGTTGTCGACGGCGGTGCCGAGCTTGTCGACGATCAGGTCGATCTCCTCCGGCGAAGCGATATAGGGCGGCGCCAGCAGTACGTGGTCGCCACGGACGCCGTCCACGGTGCCGCCGCCGGGATAGCAGCCGAGACCGTTGGCGAAGGCCTCCGCCTTGATCTTCTGGTTCAGCTTCAGCGCGGGATCGAACGAGGTCCGGCTGGCGCGATCGGCGACGAGTTCGATCGCCCAGAACAGGCCGCGGCCCCTGATATCGCCGACATGACGGTGATTGCCGAATCGCTCGATGAGCCGCTGCTCGAGCTGCTTGCCGCGCTCCTTGACCCGGTCGAGCAGGCCGTCCTCGCGGATCACGTCCTGCACCGCGAGCGCAGCAGCGCAAGCGAGGGGATGCGCGAGATACGTGTGGCCGTGCAGGAAGGCGCCCGAACCTGAGCGGACTGTGTCGATGATCCTGCCACTGGCCAGCATCGCGCCGATCGGCTGGTAGCCGCCGCCGAGACCCTTGGCGATCGCCTGGATGTCGGGCGCCACGCCTTCCTGCTCCCAGGCGTGCGTGGTGCCGGTGCGGCCCATGCCGCTCATGACCTCGTCGAAAATGAGCAGCGCGCCGTGGCGGTCGCAGATCTCGCGCACCGCCTTGAAGTAGCCGTCCGGCGCCGTCACGGCACCTGCGGTGGCGCCGACGACGGGCTCTGCGAGGAACGCCGCCACCGTATTGGGACCGAGGCGCTGAAACTCGGCTTCGAGTTCGGCCGCGAGCCGGGCGACGAATTGCGCGTCGGATTCGCTCTCGTGCTTCTCGTGATAGGCGAAGGCCGGGGTCACATGGCTGAAGGCGTCGGAGAGCAGCGGCGCGTAGGGCGCGCGGCGGCAGGCATTGCCGCCCGCCGCGAGCGCGCCGAGCGTATTGCCGTGATAGCTCTGGCGCCGGGCGATGAAATGCTGCCGCTGCGGCTCGCCGCGCTCGATGAAAAATTGCCGCGCGAGCTTGATGCTGGCCTCGATCGCCTCCGACCCGCCGCTGACGAAATAGGCGTAGGCGAGGCCGCCGGGCTCATGGCCGACCAGCCTCTCCGCCAGCGCCTCCGCCGGCTCGGACGAGAAGAAGGATGTGTGGGCATAAGCGAGGGTCGAAGCCTGCTTCGTGATCGCTGCGATCACGCGCGGATGCTGGTGGCCGAGACAGGAGACCGCAGCTCCGCCGGAGGCGTCGATGATGCGGCGCCCGCCCTCGGCAAAGAGATAGACGCCTTCGCCGCCGATCGCCTTGGGCGGCGTTTCGCGCAGCGAGCGATGCAGCACGCGGCTGGTGCGAGCGACCATGGGTCAACCTTTCTCTGAAACGTAAGTTGAGGCCGCGGCCAGCCGCGCCTCCGTATTCTCCAGGCGCTTCTTCGCGGCCGTGCCGCCGAGCGAAAACGTCACGGCGGCGAGCGATTGCGCGATCGCAATGGCGCCGGTGAGGCTGGGGAAAAAGCCGGGAGAGGAGGCCGCCTCGAACAGCAGCACGTGGTCGGCGCCTTCGGCCATTGGCGCCGAAGGGCTATCGGCGATCGCGATCAGGGTGGCGCCGGCACGATAGGCGGCCTGCGCCACCCGGACGCTCGCATGGGTGTAGGGCATGAAGCCAATGACGATGACGGCTTCGCCGGGCCGGAACGCGCCGAGGTCGAGATCGTCGGGGCCGGACGTGCCGACGAGTTGCACCTGTTCGGGGCGAAACAGCCGGAGCTCATAGTTGAGCAGTTCCGCGACGCTGCGGCAGCTTCGGTAGCCGGTGATCCAGACCCGCTTGGCATCGTGGAGCGCGCGTGCCGCCTCCGCAATCGGCTGGGCCGGGATGCGCGGAAGGCCGGCGGCCTCGGCTTCCAGCTTGTCGGTGACGAGCGCGACATCGGCATTCGGGCCGTGGCGGCGGCTCCTGGCGCGGCCGGAGAAGGGCGCTGTCTGCGAGGGCCGTCGCGCCTCCGTCAGTGCCGCGCGCAATTCGTCCCAGCCCGAATAGCCGATCGCCTTGGCAAGCCGCGTGAAGGCGGCGGGATTGGCGCCGGCAACCGCTGCGAGATCGCGCATCGAACGCGTGGTGGCGTCGTAATCGTTGGCCGCGACGAAACGCCCGACCTCCTGCAACCGCATCGGAAGCGATGGCAATGCAATGCGCAGTTCGCTCAGCGGCGAGGATTTGGCGGGCTCGGCCATGAAACATTTGTTGCACGAAGTAGAGTTTGGTGCAACAGTTGACGTACGCTGCCGGAAATCGCCGTCTTGAGAAGGATTTTTGTGCTGTGACGTCAGACGCTCCGAGACCGCCGCCGCGCCGTCGCTTCTTCGGCGCTTTCGGACAACGCGAGCTGAAAGGCCTGTTCTGGCAGGCCCTGGTGGTGGGGATCGCAGTCGCGGTCATCGCCTTCCTCTGGTCCAACACGGTCACCAATCTCTCCGCGCGCCGCATCACGACCGGTTTTGCCTTCCTGGGCCGAGAGGCCGGCATGCCCATCGCCGACAGCCTGCTCGCCTATAATCCGAGAGACTCATATCTCTGGGCCTTCGTCGTCGGCATCGCCAACACCCTGCGCGTCGCCGTGATCGGAATCGTGCTTGCAACCATCCTGGGCACGGTGATCGGCATCTCGCGGCTGTCGGCCAACTGGCTGCTGTCGCGGCTCGCCGCGGTGTATGTCGAAACGCTCCGCGACATCCCGCTGCTGCTCCAGCTCCTGTTCTGGTACGTGCTGATGCAAGCGCTGCCGGCGGCGCGCGCGGCATGGCGGCCGATCGAGGGCGTGTTCCTGTCTAATCGCGGGCTGATCCTGCCGGCGATTCCGATCGGGACGCCGCAGCTTTGGGTGCTCGGCACGGCAGTGCTCGGGCTTGTGGTGTTCTATGTCATCCAGCGGCGGCTCATCGCGCAGCAAATGCGCGACGGCAGGCCGCGGCCGGCCTGGCCGTTTGGACTCGGGTTGCTCGTTGGGCTGCCTGCGGCGGTGTCCGTGCTGCTCGGCGTGCCCTGGACGATCGAATGGCCTGGGTTGCGCGGCTTCAACTTCGTCGGCGGGCTGACGCTCGCGCCGGAATATTTCGCGCTGCTGATCGCGCTCGTCACCTACACCTCGGCCTTCATCGCCGAGATCGTGCGCAGCGGCATCCAGTCGGTGCCGCGCGGCCAGTGGGACGCCGCCAATGCGCTCGGCCTGCGCCGCAGCTTCATGCTGCGGCAGATCATCCTGCCGCAGGCGCTGCGCGTCATCGTGCCGCCGATGACGAGCCAGTACCTCAACCTCACCAAGAACTCCTCGCTCGCGGTCGCGATCGGCTACCAGGACGTCGTCTCGGTCGCCAACACGACGCTGAACCAGACCGGGCAGGCGATCGAGGCTATTGCCTTGATCATGGCGGTGTTTCTCACGATCAGCCTCGGCATCAGCTTTTTCATGAACTGGTACAATTCGCGCATCGCGCTGGTGGAGCGCTGACCATGACGGCGATCGCCGACATTCCGGAAGCACCGCGCGCCGCCCGCCGCCCGCAAATTGGCAACCCGGTGCTGCGCTGGCTGCGCGCCAATTTGTTCTCGTCGATCCCGAACGGCATCCTCTCGGTCGCGTTGCTGGCAGTGCTCGCAAAGGGCCTTTTCAGCTTCGTGCAATGGGGCATCGCCAATGCGGTCTGGCTCACCCCGGCGAACGATTCCAGCGCCTGCCGCGCGGTACGCGGCGTCGGTGCATGCTGGGCGATCATCCCCGAAAAATACCGCTTCATCCTGTTCGGCACCTATCCGTTCGACGAGCAGTGGCGGCCGGCGCTGGCAGTATTGCTGTTCATCGCCCTGTTCTATCTCTCCACCCGCCGCGCCCTATGGCGGCGCGAGCTGGCCTATCTCTGGATCGCCGCTCTCGCGCTGATCAGCATGTTGATGTGGGGCGGCATACTCGGCCTGTCGTTCGTCTCGCAGGACCGCTGGGGCGGTTTGCCCGTGACGCTGATCCTGGCGACCTTTGGTCTGGCTTTTGGCTTCCCGCTCGGCATCCTGGTCGCACTCGGCCGGCGCTCAAAGCTGCCGGCGATCCGCTCGCTCAGCGTGCTCTATGTCGAACTGATCCGCGGCGTGCCGCTGGTCAGTCTGCTGTTTATGGCCAGCGTGATGTTTCCGCTGTTCATGCCGAACGGATTCAACATCGACAAGCTCCTGCGCGCGCAGGTCGCGATCATCCTGTTCGCGGGTGCCTATCTTGCCGAAGTCATTCGCGGTGGCCTCCAGGCCGTGCCGCGCGGGCAATACGAGGCCGCCGACGCGCTCGGCCTGTCCTACTGGCGCAAGAACCGGCTGATCGTCCTGCCGCAGGCGATCCGCCACGTCATCCCGCCGCTGGTCAACACCTTCATCGCCTTCTTCAAGGACACCAGCCTCGTCCTGATCATCGGTATCTTCGACTTGCTGACAACGGCCAAGACCGCGATCATCGATCCGGCGTGGCAGCAATTCTCCGTCGAGGTCTACATCTTCGTCGCCGGGATCTATTTTGTCTTCTGCTTCGCGATGTCGCGGTATAGCCGCAGCCTGGAGGCGACGAGCGGAAGGTGACTATCTCTCTTGTCCCGGCTCTGCAGCACACCGCTGAAGAAGCGCTGCGCCGCGTCCGGGACACGAGAGGCTAGTTCTTCACGCGCGGATCAATCGGTGTCGTGCCGCGCACGCCCAAAATATCCTCCAGCACCTTGGCGCCGGCGATCACATGCGCATCCGCGCGCGGAGCCCCGACGACCTGCAGGCCGACCGGAAGTCCCGATTCGGTGAAGCCGCACGGCAGCGACAGCGCGGGACAGCAGGCGAGCGTGATCGCATAGACGATGCCGAGCCACTCGACGTAATTGTCGAACTTCTTGCCGGCGCATTCGGCGACATAGCGATGCTCGATCGGGAAGGGCGGCACGATCGTGGTCGGTACCAGCAGCAGATCGTAGCTCTTGAAGAACTCGACCGCACGCGCGGTCATGCCGACGCGCTGCGCCTCGGCGCGTTCGAGCTGCTCGATCGTGAGCTTGAGGCCTTCCTCGATGTTCCAGATCACTTCGGGCTTGAGCAGGTCGCGCTTGGTGCGCAACAGATTGGCCTTGCTGATCGCAAAATCGAAGGCGCGCAACGTGTGGAAGCACTCGTGCGCCTCGCGCCAGTCCGGGTGCGCCTCCTCGACGATGGCGCCGGCTTCGGCAAAGCGTTCAGCCGCCTTGCGTGTGATCGCTTTGACTTCGGGATCGACCGGCGTAATGCCGAGATCGGGCGAGTAGGCGATGCGCTTCGGTTTCTTGCCTGATTGTGCCGCTGACAGGAATGAGGTCGCAGGCGCGGGAAGCGACAATGGATCGGCTGCATAGTCGCCACTCATGGCATCGAGCAGCAGCGCGAGATCCTCGACGTTGCGTGCCATCGGACCGACGACGCCGAGGTTACGATCGATGGCTGATTTTGGAGTATGTGCGACCCGGCCGATGCTCGGCCGCATGCCCACGACGCCACAGAAAGCTGCCGGGCTGCGCAGACTGCCGCCCATGTCGGAGCCTTGCGCAACCCAGGCCATGCCGGTGGCGAGCGCAACGGCCGCGCCGCCTGACGAGCCGGCTGCCGACTTGGACGTATCCCACGGATTGAGAGTTGCGCCGAACACCTCGTTGAAGGTGTTGGCGCCCGCGCCGAATTCCGGCGTGTTCGACTTGGCATAGATGACGGCGCCGTTGGCCTCGAGATTTTCGACCAGGATGTCGGACGTCGCCGGGATGTTGTCCTTGAAGATCGGCGAGCCCTGGGTGTTCAACACGCCTGCAACGTCGGTCAGGTCCTTGATCGGCACCGGCAGGGCTGCGAGCAGCCCGCGCGCGCCGGCCGGCTTCCGCATCAGCGCCTTTGCGCTATCCCGCGCGCGATCGAAGCACAGCGTCGGCAGCGCGTTGACCTTGCCATCGACTTCACCGATGCGCTTCTCCAGCACATCCAGGAGCTCCAGCGGCGACACGTCGCCGGACCGCAGCTTGTCGACGACGGTGCACGCGGTTTCGCGGATCAGGTCCTGAGACAACTATTTTGCTCCTGTGCTTGTTCTAGGCTCCGTCATTGCGAGGAACGAAGCGACGAGGCAATCCAGACTTTTGCCGCAGATACATTTCTGGATTGCATCGCTTCACTCGCAATGACGTGGACAGACTTAACCCCATCCCGCGCTGATGCCGCCGTCCACCGTGTAAATCACGCCTGACGTGTAGCCCGCGCGATCCGACGCCAGGAACGCCATGAGATCTCCGATCTCGCGCGCATGCGCAGGCCGGCCGAGCGGCAGGCTCTTCTGGAATTCCTTGTAGCGGCTTTCGTCGCCGAACTGGTGCTTTGCCCGGGTCTTCAGCAAGGTGACGTGACGGTCGGTGCCCACAGGACCGGGATTGATTCCGACGACGCGGATGTTGTCGGCGAGGCTCTTGCCCCCGAGCGCGCGGGTGAAGGCCATCAGCGCGGCATTGCCGGCGCTGCCGCAAATGTAGTTGGCGTCGAACTTCTCGCCGGCCGCGCCGATATCGTTGACGATCACGCCGCCGCCCTTCGCCTTCATCTGCGCATAGATCATGCGCGTGAGGTTGATGTAGCCGAACACTTTCAATTCCCAGGCGTGGCGCCAGGTCGCCTCGTCGATCTTGTCGATAGAGCCGCCGGGAATGTCGCCGGCATTGTTGACGAGGACGTCGATGTCGGCGGCTTCCTTGGCGAGCCGCGTCAAATCCTCGCTCTTGCGCAAATCGACGATGCTCGTGGCGGCATCGATCTGGTGCGCCGAGCGCAAGCGCTCGGCCAGAGCCTTGAGCTGATCGCCGTTGCGGGCGGCGAGGAGGAGATGGCAGCCTTCCTCGGCAAAGGCCTCGGCGGCAGCCGCGCCGATGCCCTTGGACGCGCCTGTGATCAGGACGCGCTTGCCACGCAGATGCAGATCCATGGGAGTTACTCGCAGGAGAGGAACGGGAATAAAATCAGTAGGCGGTCGGCCGCGCCATGGTCAACATTGCAGTGCAGCGTTGCACTGCCGCCGCGTTTGGTCCATTGCAGTGCGGTCAAAAAGGCGGCGGCTGCCGGAGCAATCAAGGACGTTCTCGATGAGCAAGAAACAATACCGGATCGCGGTCATTCCTGGCGACGGCATCGGCAAGGAAGTGATGCCCGAAGGTCTGCGCGTTCTGGAGACCGCGGCGAAGAAGCACGGGGTGTCCCTTCATTTCGATCATTTCGACTTCTCGTCCTGGGACTATTACGAGAAGCACGGGCAGATGATGCCGGACGATTGGAAGGATATGATCGGCAAGCACGACGCCATCTATTTCGGCGCGGTCGGCTGGCCGGCCAAGATTCCGGATCACGTCTCGCTCTGGGGCTCGTTGATCAAGTTCCGCCGCGAGTTCGATCAGTATGTGAATCTGCGCCCGGTACGGCTGATGCCGGGCGTGCCGTCGCCGCTGGCAAACCGCAAGCCCGGCGACATCGATTTCTGGGTGGTGCGCGAGAACACCGAGGGCGAATATTCCTCCGTCGGCGGCCGCATGTTCCCGGACACCGACCGTGAGTTCGTGACGCAGCAGACGGTGATGACCCGCATCGGCGTCGATCGCATCCTGAAGTTCGCGTTCGAGCTCGCGCAGTCGCGGCCGAAGAAGCACCTGACCTCAGCGACCAAGTCGAACGGCATCTCCATCACCATGCCCTATTGGGACGAGCGCGTGGAGGCGATGGCGAAGAAGTATCCAAGTGTGAAGTGGGACAAGTACCACATCGACATCCTGACCGCGAACTTCGTGCTGCATCCGGATTGGTTCGACGTCGTGGTCGGCTCCAATTTGTTCGGCGACATCCTGTCCGACCTCGGCCCGGCCTGCACCGGCACCATCGGCATCGCGCCGTCGGGCAACATCAACCCCGAGGGCAATTTCCCGTCGGTGTTCGAGCCGGTGCACGGCTCGGCGCCCGACATCGCGGGGCAGGGCATCGCCAATCCGATCGGCGCAATCTGGTCCGGCGCGATGATGCTCGAACATCTCGGCGAAAAGGAAGCCGGCAAGTCGATCGTCGATGCGATCGAGCGCACGCTGGCAGAGCGCACGCTCCGCACCAAGGATCTCGGCGGCAACGCCGACACCACGGCTTGCGGCAAGGCGGTCGCAGATATGGTGGATTAGAGCGCTGCTTTCCCTCCCCCCTTGTGGGGGAGGGTGGCTTCGATGCGAAGCATCGAAGACGGGTGAGGGGTTGTCTCCGCGGAGACAGACCTCTCAATTGTGCATTTCCCTTCGCGGAGAGAGACCCCTCATCCGGCGCTTCGCGCCACCTTCTCCCACAAGGGGAGAAGGGAAGAGCACCGTGCTCTGCTCCACCTCACTACCCCGCGATCTTCTCGATCGCCGCCTGATCCAGCCCGAACTTCTTCCCGGCCTCCAAGATCTCCTGCCAGGTGGTCGGATCGACCGGAATGCCTTCAGCCAGGCGCTTCTGTTTCGTCTCGCGCTCGGGCTCGCCGGCGATCTTCACCTTGTCGACGCCGACGGCGGGCGGTGAGCCGGTGTGCCAGGCGACGAAGCTCTCGACTTCGCGCGCGAGATTCTCCGCGGTGCCGAGCTTGGTCGGATCGATGATGATCGAGAGCATGCCGTTGAGGACGTTGTACTTGCCATCGGACGGGCCCTTGACCACCTGCCCGCCGGAGAGCGCGCCGCCGAGGATTTCGCACACAAGCGCGAGCCCCGACCCCTTGTGCTCGCCGAACGGCAAGATGGCGCCGTGCGGCGGGATCACGGTGTAGCGCGGGTTGGTGGTCGGCTTGCCCTCATTGTCGATGATGGTGCCGGGCTCGAGCTCGACGCCCTTGTTGTGGGCGACGCGGGTCTTGCCCTGCGCGATCCTGCTGGTGGCGAAGTCGAGCACGATGGGGTCCTTGCCCGCGCGCGGGATGCCGACGCAGAACGGGTTGGTGCCGTGGCGCCCATCGCTGCCGCCCCACGGCGCAACGATCGGGCGCGAGATCACGTTGACGAAGTGAATCGAGACCAGTCCGTGGTCGATGCACTGCTCGGCCCAGTGGCCGATCCGGCCGATATGGTGCGAGTTCGAGAGGCCGACGAGGCACACGCCGTTGCGCTTGGCCCGCTCGGCAGCCAGCTCCATCGCTTCATGGCCGATCACCTGGCCGTAGCCGGTGAGACCGTCGAGGGTGAGCAGCGGACCGGTGTCGAGCACGATCTTGACGTGCTGGTTCACGGCGAGGCCGCCCGTGGTGACGCTCTGGACATAGCGCGGGATCATGCCGACGCCGTGGGAGTCGTGTCCCTTGAGATTGGCTTCGACCAGATTGGTGGATACGAGCTCGGCCTCGCGGTCCGTGGAGCCGCCGGCCTTGACGATGGCACTGATGGCTTCGATGAGCGGCTGTGCCTTGATGGTGCGATAGTCGGCCATTGTTGGTGCTCTTATCCCTTTACGATTCTGCGGCAGTGCTCCCACGCCGCATGAATGAGGTTCTCGCTCGCCTCGGGGGTCCGGAACGCCGAATGCGCCGACAACGTCACGTTCGGCAGTTTTGTCAGCGGATGATCGCCGGGCAGGGGCTCGATGTTGAAGACGTCGAGGCCGGCATGGCGGATGTGGCCCGACTTCAGCGCGTTGATCATGGCGGCCTCGTCGACGATTGCGGCGCGGGCGGTGTTGACGAGGATGACGCCCGGCTTCATCTTCGCGATCATCTCGCGGGTGATCATGCCGCGCGTTTCGTCGTTGAGCAGCAGATGCAGCGATACGACGTCTGCTCTGGCCAACACCGTGTCGAGATCGGCGAATTCCACGCCCGGATAGCTCTTCGGCGAGCGGTTCCAGGCGATCACCTTCATGCCGCTGCCTGAGGCGATGCGCGCGACTTCCGCGGCAATGCCGCCGAAGCCGATCAGGCCGAGCGTCTTGCCGGTGAGCTGCATGCCGTCTTCGCGCAGCCAGTTTCCGCCGCGCATCTCTCGGTCCATCATCGCGATGACGCGGGCCGAAGCCCACATCAGCGCGATCGCGCATTCCGCGACCGCCGTGTCGCCATAGCCCTTGATCAGGTGCACGGAGATGCCGAGCTCAGCGAGCTCCTCCGGGTTCATGTAACTGCGTGCACCGGTGCCGAGGAACACGACATGTTTCAGCCCCGCGCACTTCTTTGCGACATCGGTCGGCAGCGCGGTATGGTCGACGATCGCGATCTCGGCGCCGTCGAGAATTTCAGGATATTGCTCGGGCTTGATGTCGGGATCCCTGTGGATCCGCACCTTGGGATCGCCGGGCTGCTCCAGGCGCTCCATGATCACGGCCAGGGCTTCGTTGGCGTCGACGAAAACTCCGCGCATGACTCTCTCTCCGGTCAGGATGCGACGCCGGCGATCGCCAGCACCGTGTGCATGAGGACATTGGTGCCCGCGGCGCAATCGGCCTGCGTGGCGTCTTCCAGCTCGTTGTGGCTGATGCCGTCCTTGCAGGGCACGAACACCATTGCGGCCGGCATGATTGTGTTGAGATTGCAGGCGTCGTGGCCGGCGCCGGAGGTGATGCGGCGAGAGGAGTAGCCGAGCGTCTTCGCCGCGTTCTCGACGGCCGCAATCAACTTGGGATCGAAATGCGTCGGCGGCTTGCGCCAGACCAGGTCGATCTTCACCTCGACCTTGCGGCGTGCGGCGATCTCGGCAATCGCGCTGCGCAGATCGCGATCGAGCGCATCCATGATCGCGCCATCTGCACTGCGGCAATCCATCGTGAAGGCGATCTCGCCGGGAATGACGTTGCGCGACGGGTTTGCGATCACGGCCTCGCCGATGGTGCCGACTGCCTTCGGCCCGTGCTTGCTCGCAATGGCCTCCATCGCCAGCACGATCTCGGACAGCGTCGCCAGCGCGTCGCGCCGCAGCGGCATCGGCGTCGACCCGGCATGGCTCTCGAAGCCGGAAATCTTGCCGTCGTACCAAAGTACGCCCTGGCCGGAATCGACGACACCGATGGTCTTGCCTTCGGCTTCCAGGATCGGGCCCTGCTCAATGTGCAACTCGACGAAACAGCCGAGCTTCTGGAAACCGACCGGCTTGTCGCCGCGATAACCGATGCTGTCGAGCGCCTGGCCGACGGTGGTGCCGTCGGCGTCCTTGCGCGACAGGATGTCGTCGGTGGTGAAGTCGCCGACATAGGCGGCGGAGGCCATCATCGCGGGAGCGAAGCGCGAACCCTCTTCGTTGGTCCAGTTGACGACGCAGATCGGCGCCTCGGTCTCAATGCGGGCGTCGTTCAACGTGCGGATCACTTCCAGTGCTCCGAGCGTTCCCACAATGCCGTCATACTTGCCGCCGGTGGGTTGCGTGTCGAGATGCGAGCCGATGCCGACAGGCGGCTTCGACATGTCGCGTCCCTTGCGCAGGCCGAACTGCGAACCGAGCGCATCGGTGTGCACCTCTAAGCCGGCGTCCTCGCAGGCCTTGCGGAACCAGTCGCGCACCAGCTTGTCCTCCGCGCTCAGCGTCAGCCGCCGCACGCCGCCCTTGGCCGTCGCGCCGAACTGCGCGGTCTCGTGGATGGAGCCCCAGAGGCGGGCGGAATCGATTTGCAAATTGGTGGCGGCTCGGCTCATGCGGTCAGTCTCTCATTTGTCCGGCGCCTGTTTCAATGACGCGCCGGCGCGGGCGCGTCAACTGTAAGGCTGCCCTGCGCAATCTGACATGCAAGCTCTGCGACCCGCTCCACCGCCACGACGTCGGGCGAGGCGAGCCAGCTGGCGGTGAATGTCAGCGGCGCGATTTTGAGATCGGTGTCGAGCAGTTGCAGCCGCCCGTCTGCGAGCTCGCTCTCGACGATGGCGTCGGGGATCACGGCGATGCCGAGGCCCTCGACCGCCATGTGAATCACGGTCGCAAGCGAGGCGGAGGCGTGCAGCCGGATCGGCGGAAGCTCCGGCCGGTCGAACACTTCGCGCACGACCTCGTAGGGCCGCGTCTTCCGCGGAAATGTAATGATCGGAAACCGGGCGAGCTCGGCCCGGGTGACCGGCCCATGGCCGAGGCCGAGCGAGGGGCTGGCGAGAAATCCGATCGGATAGTCGGCGAGAACGCGATTGTGCACCCCGGAGGCCGAGAGCGGACCCACGACGAAAGCAAGTTCGATCTCCTGCGCAAGCAGGCGCGCGGTCAGGTTCGGCGTGATGTCGACCTCGATCTCCAGCGACAGGTTCGGGTAGACTTCGTTCATGCTCTTCACCAGCCTCGGCAGCCAAGTGTGCACGATGGTCTCGGCGACGCCGAGCCGCATCACGCCGCGCATCGCGGAGCGATCGCCGATCTCGGCGATCATCGCGGCCCGCAGGCCGATCAGCTTCTCCGCGTAGACCATCATCTGCCGGCCGCTCGGCGTCGGCGAGGCCACGCGGTGGTCGCGATTCAGGAGCTTCACCCCCATCTCGCGCTCGAGCTGGGCGATGCGCTGGGAGATCGCCGGCTGGGTCGTGTTGAGGCGTGCTGCGGCGCCGCGAAAGCTGCCGAGCTTCACAACCCAAAGGAACGTCTCGATCGATCTGAAGTCCAGCATTGGAAGGATTTTCCCGTTCGATAAATGAAATTTATCGATATTGATTAGAAAGGAAGATTAGACTTTATAGCACGCGTGGTGTTGGCTTGTCTTTGTCGAGTTTATAGGCAGGTCGATCCCATGACTGTTTTGGTGGCAGTGCAGCAAACTGAAACGCCCGACACGCTCCCGAGCCGCAAGGCGCGGCTTGCCTACCGCGAGGGGCTGGTCGCCTCCACCGCCGGCGTTGCCCCCGGCTTCGTCCAGGGCAATCTGGCGATCCTGCCGGCGGAATATGCCGGCGCCTTTCACCGCTTCTGCCAGCTCAATCCCAAGCCGTGCCCCATCATCGGCATGTCCGATGTGGGCAGTCCGCACATCCCGGCGCTGGGCGCCGATCTCGACATCCGCACCGACGTGCCGCGCTACCGCGTCTGGCGCGACGGCGAGATCGTGGACGAGCCGACCAATGTGACAAAGCATTGGCGCGACGATCTCGTGACCTTCGTGCTCGGCTGCTCGTTCTCGTTCGAAGAGGCGCTGCTCGACGAGGGCATGCCGATCCGCCACATCGAGCACAATGTGCGCGTGCCGATGTATCGCACCAGCATCGCTTGCGGCGAGTCCGGTCCCTTCGCCGGTCCCATGGTGGTGTCGATGCGTCCGTTCAAGCCGGCGGATGCGATCCGCGCGGTGCAGATCACCTCGCGCTATCCGGCCGTGCACGGCGCGCCCGTGCATCTCGGCCATCCGCACCTGATCGGTATCAAGGACATCGCCAAGCCCGATTACGGCGATCCGGTGCCGGTCGCCGACGACGAGATCCCGGTGTTCTGGGCCTGCGGCGTGACACCGCAATCGGTCATCAACGCTGCCAAGCTGCCGTTCGCGATCACGCATTCGCCCGGCCTGATGCTGGTGACGGATCTCAAGAACAGGACCATGGCCGTGATTTAGTGGGCAGCGTTTGCTGCTTCTTCGAGCTTTACCGCATCCATCAATCGCTTCATTCGATCAGCCGAAATTCAGTAACAGGGGACTTTGCCATGACGATCACTCGCCGCGACGTATTGTTGGGAGCCACCGCTACGGCCGCGCTGGTGCCGCTGGCCGCCCGCGCACAGACTTCGGAAGTCGTGATCGGCGTGATCTATCCGTTCTCCGGCGGCAGCGCGCAGCAGGGCGTCGACGCGCAGAAGGCCTATGAGACCGCGCTCGAGGTCATCAACAAGGACACCGATTTCGACCTGCCGCTGGCGAAGGGCGAGGGCTTGCCGGGTCTCGGCGGCGCAAAGGTCCGCCTCGTGTTCGCCGACCACCAGGCCGATCCGCAGAAGGGCCGCGCCGAGGCCGAGCGCCTGATCACGCAGGAGAAGGTCTCCGCCATCATCGGCACCTATCAGAGCGCGGTCGCCGTCACCGTCAGCCAGATCTGCGAGCGCTATCAGATCCCGTTCGTCTCCGCCGACAACTCCTCGCCGAGCCTGCACCGTCGCGGCCTGAAATATTACTTCCGCGCCGCGCCGCATGACGAGATGTACTCGGCCGCCATGTTCGACTTCTTCGATGCGTTGAAGAAGAAGGGCACCAAGATCGAGACGCTGTCGCTGTTCCACGAGGACACCATCTTCGGCACCGATTCCGGTAATGCCCAGGCCAAGATCGCCGGCGAGCGCGGTTACAAGATCGTTTCCGACATCAAGTATCGCGCCAACTCGCCCTCGCTCTCGGCCGAGGTGCAGCAGCTCAAGAGCGCGAACGCCGACGTGCTGATGCCCTCGAGCTACACCACCGATGGCATCCTGCTGGTGAAGACCATGGGCGAGCTCGGTTACAAGCCGAACGCGATCGTGGCGCAGGACGCCGGCTTCTCCGAGAAGGCGCTCTACGACGCCGTCGGCGACAAGCTCGAAGGCGTGATCTCGCGCGGCACCTTCTCGCTCGATCTCGCGCAGAAGCGCCCGATGGTCGGCAAGATCAACGATATGTTCAAGACACGGTCGGGCAAGGATTTCAACGATCTCACCTCGCGTCAGTTCATGGGCCTGATCATCCTCGCCGACGCCATCAGCCGCGCCAAGTCGACCGACGGCGAGAAGATCCGCGACGCGCTGGCCGCCACCGACATCCCGGGCGAGCAGACCATCATGCCCTGGAAGCGCGTCAAGTTCGACGAGATGGGCCAGAACAACGACGCCGACCCGGTGCTGCTGCAATATGTCGGCGGCAAGTTCGTCACCATCTTCCCACCGCAGGCCGCGATCGCCGAGGCGATCTGGCCGATGAAGTAAGACACGGCGAGCGGGAGCAGGGAAGCAAATCGAGATCGTCGCAAGAGCCTCGTCATTGCGAGGAGCGAAGCGACGAAGCAATCCAGACTGTCTCCGCGACGAGATTCTGGATTGCTTCGCTTCGCTCGCAATGACGGAGCAAACGATGATATTTCGAGCGGGGGACCACCGGTGACAGCCCAAACCATTATCCAAAGTCTCGCGAGCGGCCTTCTCATGGGTCTGCTCTACGGACTGATCGCGGTCGGCCTCGCGCTGATCTTCGGCCTGATGGACGTCGTGAACTTCGCCCATGGCGAGTTCCTGATGATCGCGATGTATGTGAGCTTCTTCCTGTTCACGTTCTTCGCCATCGACCCCTTGCTGTCGGCGCCGCTGGTGGCCGCCGCGCTGTTCGTATTCGGAGCGGTCGTCTATTTGTTGATCGTACGCTTCGCTATGCGAGCCAAGGCCAATGCCGGCATGGTGCAGATCTTCTCCACCTTTGGCCTCGCCATCGTGATGCGCGGCCTCGCGCAATTCTTCTTCACGCCTGACTATCGCAGCGTTCCGCAGTCCTGGCTCGGCGGCAAGACGATCTCGATCGCCGGCGTCTTCCTGCCGGAGCCGCAGCTCATGGGTGCGCTGGTTTCGATCCTGGCCTTTGCCGGCCTCTACTTCTTCATCCATCGCACCGATTTCGGTCGCGCGCTGGAGGCCACCCGTGAAGATCCCGGCGCGGTGGCCCTCGTCGGCATCGACAAGAACCGCGTGTTCGCACTCGGCTGGGGGCTTGGTGCCGCGCTGGTAGGCCTCGCCGGAGCGATCATGGCAAGCTTCTTCTATATTTATCCCGACGTCGGCGCGTCCTTTGCGCTGATCGCCTACGTCACGGTCGCGCTCGGCGGCTTCGGCAGCGTGTTCGGCGCTTTCGCCGGCGGGATCATCGTCGGCCTCGTCGAGGCAACCACCGCGCTGGTGCTGCCGCCGTCGCTGAAATCGGTCGGCATTTACGCCGTCTACCTGCTGGTCGTCTTCATCCGGCCGCGCGGCCTGTTCGGATCGATGTGATGGACAAGGATTTTGCCGCGCGGCGCCGCCGCGACCTCATCATCGCCGCGGTGTTGACCGCCCTGGCGGCGCTCGCGCCGCTGTTCATCAAGGACGTCTACGTCCAGAACATCCTGATCCTGACCTTGATGTATGCGGCGCTGTCGCAGAGCTGGAATATTCTCTCCGGCTATTGCGGGCAGATCTCGCTGGGACACGCGCTCTATTTCGGCATCGGCGCCTACACCACCGAGCTGCTGTTCACCAAATTCGGCGTGCTGCCATGGTTCGGCATGCTCGCCGGCGGCGCGGTCGCGGCCGCGATCGCGATGGGGCTCGGCTATCCCTTCTTCCGCCTGCGTGGCCATTACTTCGTGATCGCGACCATCGTTATCGCCGAGATCGGGCTGCTGCTGTTCCAGAACTGGGAATGGGCGGGGGCCGCGATGGGAATCACCATTCCGGTGCGCGGCGACAGCTGGCTGAAATTCCAGTTCATGCGCAGCAAGCTGCCGTACTTCTATTTCGCACTGGTGCTATGCAGCCTCGCCTGGTTCGTCACCTGGTGGTTGGAGGACTCCAAATGGGGCTTCTGGTGGCGCGCGGTAAAGGACAATCCGGAAGCGGCCGAGAGCCTCGGCGTCGTCGTGTTCAACTCCAAGATGGGCGCGGCTGCCGTCTCTGCTTTCCTCGTTGCCATCGGCGGCGCCTTCTATGCGCAGTTTCTCGCCTATATCGATCCTGAAAGCGTCATGGGCTTCCAGTTCTCGCTGCTGATGGCGTTGCCGGCCGTGCTTGGCGGCATCGGCACCCTCTGGGGGCCCGTGTTAGGAGCGGCCATCCTGATCCCGATGACGGAGCTGACGCGCTCCTATATCGGCGGCTCCGGCCGCGGCGTCGATCTCATCGTCTACGGCACGCTGATCGTGCTGATTTCGCTCGCCCTGCCACAGGGTCTGGTGAGCCTGTTCTCTCGTGCGAAGCGGAAGGGAGCCACGCGATGACCCCGCTGCTTGAAACCCGCGGCGTCTGGCAGCGCTTCGGCGGCCTCGTCGCCAACAGCGACGTCTCGATCTCGGTCGGCCGCGGCGAGATCGTCGGCCTGATCGGCCCGAATGGAGCCGGCAAGTCGACGCTGTTCAATCTCATCGCCGGCGTGCTGCCGCCGACGCAAGGCTCGATCTGGTTCGACGGCGAGGATGTCACCAGCATGCCGGCCGCCGAGCGCTGCCAGCGCGGCGTCGGTCGCACCTTCCAGGTCGTCAAGAGCTTCGAGACCATGACCGTTATCGACAACGTCATCGTCGGCGCTCTCGTGCGCAACACCGTAATGCGCGAGGCACGCCGCAAGGCTCATGAGGTGCTCGAATTTACCGGCCTTGCCGCGCGCGCCAACGTGCTCGCGAGCGACCTCGTGCCGGCCGAAAAGCGCCGCCTTGAAGTCGCGCGCGCGCTTGCAACAGAACCGAAATTGCTGCTGCTCGACGAAGTCCTCACTGGTCTTACGCCGACCGAGGCGCAGACCGGTGTGGCGCTGGTGCGCAAGGTGCGTGACGCCGGCATTACCGTCCTGATGGTCGAGCACGTCATGGAGATCGTGATGCCGCTGGTCGATCGTGCCATCGTGCTCGACCTCGGCAAGGTGCTGGTCGAGGGCAAGCCCACTGAAATCGTCCGCGATCCCAAGGTGATCAGCGCATATCTGGGAGATCGTCATGCTGTCGGTGCGTGAAGTCACGACCGCCTATCAGGGCCTGGTCGCGATCTCCGGGGTCAGCATCGAAGTCGCCAAGGGCGAGATCGTCTGCGTCGCCGGCGCCAACGGCGCGGGCAAGTCGACGCTGCTGAAATCCATCGCCGGCGCCGAGCGCCCGCGCTCGGGCACGGTGACGTTCGACGGCAAGCGCCTCGACGGCATGGCGCAGCACCACATCACCGCCACCGGCATCGCCTATGTGCCGGAGAACCGCCGCTTGTTTCCGCGCCTCTCCGTGCGCGACAATCTGCGCCTCGGCAGCTATCTCTACCGCGGCGAGGCCGACCGCGAGAGCCCTCTCGATCTCGTGTTCCAGCTCTTTCCGCGCCTCTCCGAACGCCTCGAGCAGCGCGCCGAGACGCTAAGCGGCGGCGAGCAGCAGATGCTCGCGATCGGCCGGGCGCTGATGACGCGCCCGCGGCTGTTGATGCTGGACGAGCCCTCGCAGGGCATCATGCCGAAGCTGGTCGACGAGATCTTCCAGGCCGTCAAGCGCATCCGCGACGCCGGCATGACCGTGCTGATCGTGGAGCAACGCATGGCGGAGTGCCTGGAAATCGCTGACCGCGCCTACATCCTGCAAACCGGCCGCGTGCTGATGCAGGGCGCGGCAAGCGAGATCAAGGGCAATCCCGACGTGCGCAAGGCGTATTTGGGGCTGTAGCCGCGAAGTGTTGGGCACGCTCACGCAACACACTCGGCGTCATCGCCCGCGAAGGCGGGCGATCCAGTATTCCAGAGGCCGTTGTGATTGAGCCGAGAAGCCGCGGCGTACTGGATTCCCCGCCTTCGCGGGGAATGACACCGGTGAGCAGGACGGTGTTAGTTCACCCACGGCTGCACGAGGCTCATTCCTCGTGCCCATGCTCCGGCAGCGCCACCCCAAACACCTTCACCAGATCCGTCACCTGCTCTGGCGACAAATATCGCGGGTTCATCCCGCGCAGCAGCAGATACAGCTTCGCCGTCTCCTCCAACTCCTCGGTCGCGAACACCGCTGCTTCCAGCGTATCGCCGGCGACGACCGGGCCGTGATTGGCGAGCAGCACGGATGAGTATTTTCCCGCCAGTCCCCTGATCGCATCCGCGACCGCGGGATCGCCGGGGCGGTAATAGGGCACGAGCGCGGTGGCGCCGCATTTCATCAGATAATAGGCCGTCATCGGCGGCAGCGCGGCGCGCGGGTCGATCTCCGGCAGCATCGACAGCGCAACCGAATGGGTGGAGTGCAGATGCACGATCGCCCTTGCGCTCCCGCGCGTGGCATAGAGTGCATTGTGCAGCGGAACTTCCTTGGTCGGCGCATCGCCCGAAACCAGTCGGCCCTGATCGTCCAGCCGCGACAGTTTTGCGGGATCGAGGAAGCCGAGCGAGGCATTGGTGGGCGTCACCAGCCAGCCGCCGCCGTCCAGCCTGACGCTGATATTGCCGGAGGAGCCGGGCGTCAGCCCCCGCTCGAACAGGGACCGTCCGAAGCGGCAAATGTCTTCGCGCAGCAATGTCTCGTTGCTCATGGCCGCCATGTCCGTTTGTCTCACGCTTTGGCAGCGCGGCCAAGCCGTGTTATTCGGTTGGCAAGCTGCCGCAAAGGGTGGCCCTCCGGGAAACGTCGCAAGGATCAGTTGCATGTCCGCCTCCACGTCACAGAATCAGCGCATCGCCGTCATCGGGCTCGGCTCGATGGGGTTTGGCATGGCGACCTCGCTGAAGCGCGCCGGTCATGTCGTCACCGGCTGCGACGTCTCGGCTGATGCGGTGGCTCGTTTCGTGACGGAGGGCGGCGCGGGCGCCAAGACGCCGGCCGAAGCTGCCAAGGGCGCCGACATCGTCGTCAGCGTCGTCGTCAATGCCGCGCAGACCGAGACGATCCTGTTCGGCAAGGATGGCGTCGCGGAAACCATGGCCAAGGACAGCGTCTTCCTGTCGTCGGCGACCATGGATCCCGACGTGGCGCGGCGTCTCGCCAAGCAGTTGGAGGCGACCGGCCGGCACTATCTGGATGCACCGATCTCCGGCGGGGCGCAGCGCGCAGCGCAGGGCGAGCTGACGATCCTCGCCTCCGGCAGTCCGGCTGCGTTTGAGAAAGCGCGGCCCGCGCTCGATGCCATGGCCGCAAAGCTCTACGAACTTGGCGATGCCGCAGGCCAGGGCGCCGCCTTCAAGATGATCAACCAGTTGCTCGCCGGCGTGCATATCGCCGCCGCCAGCGAGGCGATCGCGTTCGCGGCCAAGCAGGGGCTCGATATCCGCAAGGTCTATGAGGTGATCACGGCGTCCGCCGGAAACTCCTGGATGTTCGAGAACCGCATGCCACACGTGCTCGACGGCGATTACACCCCGCGCAGTGCGGTCGAGATTTTCGTCAAGGACCTCGGCATCATCCAGGACATGGCGCGCAGTGCCAGATTCCCGGTTCCGGTCTCCGCCGCAGCACTTCAGATGTTCTTGATGACAGCCGCCGCCGGTATGGGCCGCGACGACGATGCGTCGGTGGCGCGGATGTATGCGCAGGTCACCGGAGTCAAGCTGCCCGGCGACAAGTAGACAAGAGGATTCCAATGCCCCGTTTCGCCGCCAATCTCTCGATGATGTTCACCGAGGTGCCGTTCCTCGACCGCTTCGATGCCGCTGCGGCAGCCGGCTTCACCGCCGTCGAGTTTCTCTTTCCCTACGAGCATTCGGCCGAGGCGGTCGGCGAGCGGCTCAAGCGCAACGGCTTGACTCAGGCGCTGTTCAACCTGCCGCCGGGCGACTGGAATGCCGGCGAGAAGGGCTTTGCGGCACTCCCGTCGCGATTCCCCGAGCTCAAGGCGAGCCTGGAGACCGCGCTGCCCTACGCCAAAGCGACCGGCGTCAAGCGGCTGCATTTGATGGCGGGCATCGCCAACCGCGGCGAGCGCGTCGCCATCGAGGCGTTCTACAAATCGGTGGCGTGGGCCGCCGAGTTCTTTGCGCCGCACGGCATCGACATCGTGCTCGAGCCGATCAATGCACGCAACGTGCCCGGCTATTTCCTCAACGATTTCGGATTCGCGCGCGACCTGATCCAGGAGCTGCGGCTTCCGAACCTGAAACTCCAGTTCGACATCTATCACTGCCAGATCATCCATGGCGACGTCACGATGCGGCTGCGTGAGATGATGCCGGTCATCGGCCACATCCAGATCGCCAGCATTCCCTCGCGCAACGAGCCCGACGGCGAGGAGCTGAACTATCCGTTCCTGTTCGACGAACTCGACCGGCTCGGTTATGCCGGCTTCGTCGGCTGCGAATACAATCCGCGCGGCAAGACCACCGACGGCCTTGCCTGGTTCAAGCCTTATGCGGGAGTGAAGCCGTGACAGTTGCAGCGAAAATATCCCTTGGCTGCATTGCCGACGACTACACCGGCGCCTCCGACCTCGCCAACACGCTGACGCGCGCCGGCCTGCGCACCGTGCAGACCATCGGCGTGCCCGCGGACGATCTCGCGCTGCCCGAGGTCGACGCCGTCGTGGTGTCCTTGAAGAGCCGTTCGATCGAGGCCAGCCTTGCCGTGTCGCGCTCGCGCGCGGCCGAGACGTGGCTGCGCGGCCGCGGCGCAAGCCACGTGCTGTTCAAGATCTGCTCGACCTTCGATTCCACCGATGCGGGCAATATCGGCCCGGTGATGGACGCGCTGCGCGCCGATTGCGGCGAGGCGGCCGTGCTGGTGACGCCGGCCTTCCCGGAGACCGGCCGCACCGTTTACCAGGGCAATCTGTTCGTGGGCGCCGTGCCGCTGAACGAGAGCCCGCTGAAGGACCATCCGCTCAACCCGATGCACGATTCTAACCTGGTGCGCGTGCTGGCGCGCCAGAGCAAGACGCAAATCGGCCTTGTCGACCTCGCCACCGTCACGCGCGGCGCGGATGCCGTGCGGGCGCGGCTGTCCGAACTCGCCGGCAAGGGCATTGGCGCGGCGATCATCGACGCCGTGTTCGATCGCGACCTCGAAACCATCGGCCTCGTCGCCGCCCAGCATCGGTTGTCGGTCGGCGCCTCCGGCATGGGCCTTGGGCTGGCGCGGGCGCTGGTGTCTACAGGCAAGGTCACATCGACCGCGGCGAGCAGCGAGGCGGCGGGGACAGCGGTCGGCGGACCGGCGGCGTGCCTGGCCGGAAGCTGCTCGCAGGCGACGCTTCAGCAGATCGCCAATGCCGAGCGTGTCATGCCGGTGCTGCATCTCGATCCGGACCGTATTACTGCGGGCGAGGACGAGGCGCAGCGCGCACTGGCCTGGGCGAAGCCGCGACTGGCGGACGGTCCGGTCCTGATCGCATCGAGCTCGACGCCGGATCAGGTCGCCGCGCTCCAGGCGCGCCATGGCCGCGACGCGGCCGGTCACGCCATCGAGCAGGCGATGGCCGACATTGCCGAGGGTCTGGTGCGGGCCGGCGTCAAGCGCCTGGTCGTTGCCGGCGGGGAAACATCCGGCGCCGTGGTCGACCGGCTGAAGATTCCCGGATTTCTCGTGGGGGTGGAGATCGCAGCCGGCGTCCCCGTGCTGCGTGCAGTCGGTGCTGAAAAAGGCGACATGCTGCTCGCCTTGAAGTCCGGAAACTTCGGCGGGCCGGAGTTTTTCTCCGACGCGCTTGGGCTCATGCGCTGAGCGCAGGGCATTTTTAGCGTCGTGTTCACTTGTTTCAGGCTTCCGTACTCGTACGGAGTCGTCGTTAACGTCCGCTCAGGTGCTCTGGTGTTGGATGTCGGTGCTGCTCCCTTAGGTTGATTCGTAAAGCTTCCGGACGCGCCGCCGCGCCAGCACAAAGAGACTCCATATGCTCGCCACTATTTCCATCCGCGCCAAGATCATCAGTGTCGTGGCGTTCCTGCTGGTCGCGATGGCCGGCATGGGCCTGCTCGCCGTCATGAAGATGCGGTCGATGAATGCCAACACCGTCGACATCACCACGAGCTGGATGCCCAGCGTGCGCGTGCTCGGGGATCTCCGGGCCGGCGTGATCACCTACCGCAATGTGATCCGGGAGCACATGCTGTCGGAAACGCTGGACGAGAAACTCGCGGCAGAGAAGACGCTCGCGACCGTGGTCGAGGCCAACACCAAGTTTCGCAAAACTTACGAAGACATGATCACCTCGCCTGAAGAGCGGGCACTCTACGGTGAATGGTCCAAGCTCTGGGACGAGTACAAGAAGGGCACGCAGGAGGTCATGGCGCTGTCTCGCAAGGAGGCCGGCAAGGTCCCGCACGAGGCGCATGAGCTGAACACCAAGACGGTCAACAAGATCGGGCTTCAGGCCGACGAGGTCCTGCGCAAGGACATCGAGCTCAACACCAAGGGTGGCGACCAGGCCGCGCAGGATGCCGCTGACAGCTATTCCTTCGCTTTCATGTTGGTTTCGATCATTCTTGGCGCCGCCGTGATCATCGGGATCGCCGTCGGCTTCTACCTCGTCCGGGACGTCTCCAGCGGTATCAACTCGATCATCGAGCCGATGCAGGCACTCGGTAAGGGCGAACTTTCCGCCGAAGTCCCGCATCGCGGTGAGAAGACCGAGATCGGCGCCATGGCCGACGTGCTCCAGATCTTCAAGGAAGCGCTGATCGCCAAGAAGGCCGCCGACGAGGCTGCCGCCGCCGATGCCGAAGCCAAGATCGAGCGCGGCCGCCGCGTCGACAACATCACCCGCGAATTCGAAACGATGATCGGCGAGATCGTTCAGACCGTGTCGTCGGCCTCGACCCAGTTGGAGGCCTCCGCCTCGACGCTGACCTCGACCGCCGACCGCTCCCAGCGGCTGGCGACCACGGTTGCCGGAGCGTCGGAGGAGGCCTCGACCAACGTGCAGTCGGTGGCCTCGGCCACCGAGGAGATGGCCTCATCGGTCGGCGAGATCAGCCGTCAGGTGCAGGAATCTGCGCGGATGGCGGGCGATGCCGTCGGTCAGGCGCGCACCACCACCGAACGCGTCAGCGAGCTCTCCAAGGCAGCCTCGCGCATCGGCGACGTCGTCGAGCTCATCAACACCATCGCAGGCCAGACCAACCTGTTGGCGCTGAACGCGACCATCGAAGCCGCGCGCGCCGGCGAAGCCGGCCGCGGCTTTGCGGTCGTCGCCTCCGAGGTGAAGGCGCTCGCCGAGCAGACCGCGAAGGCGACCGGTGAGATCGGCCAGCAGATTTCCGGCATCCAGGCGGCGACCAACGACTCGGTCGGCGCCATCAAGGAGATCTCGTCGACCATCGAGCGTCTGTCGGAGATCTCGTCGGCGATCGCGGCGGCCGTGGAAGAGCAGGGCGCGGCGACCCAGGAGATCGCCCGCAACGTCCAGCAGGCGGCGCAGGGCACCCAGCAGGTCTCCTCCAACATCACCGACGTGCAGCGCGGCGCGACCGAGACCGGCACGGCCTCCTCGCAGGTGCTGTCGGCGGCGCAGATGCTGTCGAACGACTCGAACCGGCTCAAGACCGAAGTCAGCAAGTTCCTGACCAACGTCCGCGCGGCCTAGGCCGGCAGGCACGAAATTCCTGAAAGCGGCGTCCTCGGGCGCCGCTTTTTACGCGGGGGACAGCAGCTTCTGTCATCTTTCGGGCATGAGCTGCATATCTGGAATGCGATTTCGCAGTGCGATAGCAGGGAAGTTACCGCACGTGACGCAGCGTCGTTGGCCATTTGTGCGGTCTTCAGGTAAATCAGCCGAGGAACCCGCGGGGGCGGTGTTTCCTGTCCCTGATCTGGAATTGCCCAACGAATGATTGCTCTGGTCCGTATTGCCCTGAGCCGGCCCTACACGTTTGTCGTGCTCGCGCTCCTGCTTCTGATCATCGGACCGCTGGCGGCGCTGCGGACGCCGACCGACATCTTTCCGGACATCCGCATCCCCGTGATCGGCGTGGTCTGGCAATACACCGGCCTGCCGCCCGACCAGATGTCGGGCCGCATCACCACGCCGTTCCAGCGCGCGCTGACGACGACGGTCAACGACATCGAGCACATCACCGCCAATTCCTATAACGGCTTTGGCATCATCAAGATCTTCTTCCAGCCGAACGTCGACATTCGCACCGCCAATGCGCAGGTCACCGCGATCTCGCAGACGCTGATCAAGCAGATGCCGCCGGGCGCGACGCCGCCTCTGATCCTGAACTACTCCGCCTCCACCGTGCCGATCGTCCAGGTGGCGCTGTCGGGCGACGGGCTGACCGAGCAGAACCTCGCCGATATCGGCATCAACCAGCTGCGAACGCCGCTGGTCACCGTGCCTGGCGCAGCTATCCCGTACCCGTTCGGCGGCAAGCAGCGCCAGGTCCAGATCGACCTCGACCCGACCGCGCTCCAGGCGAGGGGCCTGTCCGGCCAGGACGTCGCCAACGCGCTCGCGGCCCAGAACCTGATCACGCCGGTCGGCACCCAGAAGATCGGGCAGTTCGAATACAACATCCAGCTCAACAACTCGCCGCTGAAGATCGAGGAGCTCGGCAATCTGCCGATCAAGACGGTCAACGGCGCGATGGTCTATGTGCGCGACGTCGCGACCGTGCGCGACGGCAACCCGCCACAGACCAACATCGTCCATGTCGACGGCAACCGCTCGGTGCTGATGATGGTGCTGAAGGCGGGCGCGACCTCGACGCTCGACATCATCGCGGGCATTAAGCAGAAGGTGATCGACGTCAAGGACCAGCTGCCGGACGCGCTCAAGATCGGCTTCATCGGTGATCAGTCGGTGTTCGTCCGCGGCGCCATCGAAGGCGTCGCGTTCGAAGGCGTGATCGCGGCGCTGCTCACCAGCATCATGATCCTGCTGTTCCTCGGCAGCTGGCGCTCGACCGTCATCATCGCGGTCTCGATCCCGCTCTCCGTGCTCGGCGCCATCATCATGCTGTCGGCGATCGGCGAGACGCTGAACATCATGACGCTCGGCGGCCTGGCTCTCGCGGTCGGCATCCTCGTCGACGACGCCACCGTCACGATCGAGAACATCAATTATCATCTGGAGCAGGGCAAGCCGGTCGAGCAGTCGATCCTCGACGGCGCCAACCAGATCGTGACGCCGGCCTTCGTCTCGCTGCTCTGCATCTGCATCGTGTTCGTGCCGATGTTCTTCCTCACCGGCGTGGCGCGCTTCCTGTTCGTGCCGATGGCGGAAGCGGTGATGTTCGCGATGATCTGGTCGTTCCTGCTGTCGCGTACGTTGGTGCCGACCATGGCGAACTATCTGTTGCAGGCACATGTCCATCACGAGGACGGTCCGCCGAAGTCGCGCAATCCCCTGGTGTGGTTCCAGCGCGGTTTCGAGGCTCGCTTCGAGCGTATTCGCGGCGGCTACCACAGTTTCCTCGGGCTCGCGCTCGCGCACCGTCCGGTGTTCGTGATCGGCTTCCTCTGCGTGGTCGGCGCGTCCTTCGCGCTGGTGCCGTTCCTCGGGCGCAACTTCTTCCCCGCGGTCGATGCCGGCAACATCCTGATGCACGTCCGCACCCAGGTCGGCACCCGCGTCGAGGAGACCGCGAACCAGCTCGCCGACGTGCAGAAGGCGATCCGCAAGCTGATCCCGGGCGAGATCGAAACGCTGACCGACAACATCGGCATGCCGATCTCCGGCATCAACATGACCTACAACAACACCGGCGTGATCGGCCCGCAGGATGGCGACATCCAGATCAAGCTAAAGGAAGGCCACAAGCCGACCGAGGAGCATGTGCGCGTGCTGCGTGAGCAACTGCCGCGGCTGTTCCCCGGCGTCAGCTTCGCCTTCCTGCCGGCCGACATCGTCAGCCAGATCCTGAACTTCGGCGCGCCGGCGCCGATCGACCTGCAGATCCGCGGCGCCAATCTCAGCGCCAACTTCGCGTATGCCAACAATCTGCTGGCCAAGGTCCGCAGGATTCCCGGCGTCGCCGATGCGCGCATCCAGCAGTCGCCGAACAATCCGACCTTCAACATCGATGTCGACCGCACCCGCGCGCAATATGTCGGCCTGACCGAGCGCGACGTCACCAACAGTCTCGTGGTCAATCTTGCCGGCTCATCGCAGGTGGCGCCGACCTACTACCTTAATCCGGATAATGGCGTGTCCTATTCGATCGTGATGCAGACGCCGCAATATCAGATGGATTCGCTCAGCGCGCTTCAGACGTTGCCGATCACGGCCGCCGGCAATTCGCAGTCGCCGATCCTCGGCGGCATCGCCGACATCAAGCGCTCGACCTCGAGCGCGGTGGTCTCGCAATACGACATCCAGTCGATGGTGCAGATTTTCGCCACGACCTCGGGCCGCGATCTCGGTGCGGTCGCGACGGACATCCGCCAAGTGATCGCCAACACCGCCAAGGAGGTGCCGAAAGGCTCTTCCGTGGTGCTGCTCGGCCAGGTGCAGACCATGAACAGCGCCTTCACCGGCTTGTTGTTCGGCCTGCTCGGCGCGGTCGTCCTGATCTATTTCCTGATCGTCGTGAACTTCCAGTCCTGGTCCGATCCGTTCGTGATCATCACCGCGCTGCCCGCAGCACTCGCCGGCATCGTCTGGATGCTGTTCGCCACCGAGACGACGCTGTCGGTACCGGCGCTGACCGGCGCCATCATGTGCATGGGCGTTGCCACCGCCAACAGCGTGCTCGTGATCTCGTTCGCGCGCGAGCGCTACGAGGAGCTCGGCGATCCCATCGCCGCGGCGCTGGAAGCCGGCTTCGTCCGGTTCCGCCCGGTGCTGATGACGGCGCTCGCCATGATCATCGGCATGGCGCCGATGGCCTTGGGGCTCGGCGAGGGGGGCGAGCAGAATGCGCCGCTCGGCCGCGCCGTGATCGGCGGCCTGATCTTTGCAACCTTCGCCACGTTGATGTTTGTTCCCGTGGTGTTCAGCATGGTACACAAGAAGCAAGGCGCCAAAGCCGCCGCCTCCCTGGAGACCCCGCATGTCGCCCACTGAATCCCGCTCCCCGGTGTCGCACCGGAAACTGGGCCTTTTCGGCGTGGTGGCGCTGATCGCGGCGGGGCTGGTCGTGGGCACCGGCATCCGTGCCCGCGAGGAGCAGGGCTCCAGGCTGAAGGCATGGACCGATGACCAGGCCGTTCCCAGCGTCGCGGTGACGCTGCCCAATGCCAAGGCTCCCAATTCGACCATCGACTTGCCGGGCCGTCTCGAAGCCTATTATCGCGCGCCGATCTTTGCCCGCGTTCCCGGCTATCTCAAAAGCTGGAGCGCCGATATCGGTGCGCGGGTGAAGGCCGGTCAGGTGATCGCAGAGATCGAGGCGCCCGACCTCGACCAGCAGCTGCTTCAGGCCCGCGCCGACCTCGCCAGCCAGCAGTCCAGCGCCAGGCTGTCGGAAGCCACCCTCAACCGCCGCAAGACGCTGGTCGCCTCCAATTTCGTCTCCGCGCAGGAGATCGACGAGCGTACCGCCGATCTCTCCAACAAGAACGCGGCGGTTCGCTCGGGCCAGGCCAATGTCGAGCGCCTCGAAGCGCTGGCCGGTTACAAGAAGATCACCGCTCCGTTTGACGGTGTTGTCACGGCGCGAGACACTGACGTCGGTGCGCTGATCAATTCAGGCGGCGGCTCGGGCCCGGCGATGTTCGTGGTCTCCGACATCACCAAGCTGCGCGTCTATATCAACGTGCCCCAGAACTACGTGCCCGCGATCAAGATCGGCGCCAAGGCCGCCATCGTGCTGCCGGAGTATCCGAACCGGACCTTCCAGGCGACGGTGGAAGCTTCCTCACAGGCGGTTGACGTCGCCTCCGGCACGACACGCATGCAGCTCGGTCTCGATAATTCCTCAGGCGAGCTGATGCCCGGCGGCTACGCCAGCGTGAAGCTCAGCCTGCAGCGCGACACCGCGCCGCTCAGCATTCCCGCCAGCGCGCTGATCTTCAACGGCAGCGGCCTGCGCGTCGCCACCGTCGGTCCGGACGACAAGGTCCTGTTCAAGCCCGTGACCATCGCGCGCGATCTTGGCAAGGAAATCGAGCTCGCCTCGGGAATTGCAGCGGATGACCGCGTCATCACAGCACCACCGGACGGCCTTTCCGACGGCGACCAGGTCCGCGTGACAGGCGCCGGCGCCAAGGGCAAGCCGGCGACCGCGTCGGAAAAGCAGGCGCCGAAGGGGTAGCCTCGATTTCGTAGGGTGGGCAAAGCGAAGCGTGCCCACCATCTCTCTGCGGTCCTAAAAAGATTGGTGGGCACGGCTCAAGAGCGCCTTTGCCCACCCTACGAGAGCTACGCCACCCGCCACTCCGGCACGCCATCCGCAGCCATCGCGATCTCGCCCAGCGAACTTACCGGCGTCCTGTTCAAGTCGCGCAGATGCGCCAGTGTTGCGGTATCGCTCGCGGGAATTCGCGCCAGTGTGCGCCTGTCATCTTCGGTCCGCAGCATCACCACGCCATGCTCGACATCGCCGCTCCGGCCGTAGAGCACCGTAAAGCTCTCGACCTTGCCCTTGCCTGAGGCCGCCGTGACGAACTCCGGCACCGCGCGCTTGTTGCTGTCTGCCGCCGCTTGCACGCTCGTCTCCTGTGCCAATGCTTCACGCGGCGCCGCCTTCGATACCACCAGCGCATGATGCTTGGTGACGAAGCCGCCCTGGCCGTAGAGCAGGCCGAGCGTTGCGCCGTCGCGCACACGCCGCACCATCGCGCAGGCGGCATGGGTCATGTAGGTGTTGAGCGGCGCACCGAAGAAGGTGAGGCCGCCTGTTACGGTCGGCTTCACGTCCGCACCCAGGCCCAGCGTCCGCCGCGCCATCTTGGGCACGCACGGGAAGCAGCTATAGAGCTCTATCGCATCGAATTTCTTGCCGTCGCCGCCGGCGAGATCCATCGCAGCCTTCAAGACGGCGTTCTGCGGATGGCTCTCGTAAAACTGGTCGCGGAGGAGATAGTCGCGCGGTTCTTCCGCCGAGGCGCCGCCGAGTGGATAGACCAGCTTGTCCTCGGCGATGCCTGCCGCACGCGCCTTGGTGAGGCTGGTGAGCAGCAGCGCGCCGCCCATGTTGACGCTCGGGTTGGCAACCATCAGCTTGTTGTAGGGCCAAGCGATCAGGCGGTTGTCTGCCGTCGGCGTCGTGATTTCGTGGGGCGTATAGCGCCGCTTCAGCCAGGCGTTGGGATTTTGCGCAGCGGCCTCGGAATAGCGTGACCAGAGTGTACCCGACTCTGCCATCGCCTCGCGCGGTGTCTGGCCCCAATGGGCGGATGATGACGCTTCATAGAAGGGATAGACGGTCACGGGCCGGAACACGCCGAGCTTCACGGCCAGCGGTTTCTGGAACGCTGCGCCGCGTTTCGGCTCCTCGACGTCATGGGCGAACGGCGTCCATGGCAGCTTCGCGCCGGCGCGCTCCGCCTTGGTCGCCGTCGACTGTGCCTCCGCGCCGCACACCGCGGCAACGCTGCATTCACCGCGCGCAATGCGCTTTGCTGCCTCGTGGATGTAGCGGATCGGGCTCTCGCCGCCGACCGGGCCGTAATAGCAATGCGCAGGCGTGATGCCGAGCCGTTGCGCCAGCAGCTGCTCCGGATCGCGATAGCGCCAGCTCAGGAAGTTGACGACGTCGAGCGATTGCACCTCGCCGAGCAGCCTTGCGCCGGCATCAGCTTCCGCGCGCAGCAAGGCCTGTTCGAGCAGGTCGAGCGGCTCGAGGCCATCGGTGATCTCCTTTGGACGGTCGATAATCTCGCCGACGCCGACGATGACGGGGATGCGGTCTTCGGGGGTATGTTTCTTATCTGTCATGCTTCAATTCACGATGTGTCAGTTGTTTCGTCATTGCGAGCACAGCGAAGCAATCCAGGGTTTTCCCGCGATGATAGTTTGGATTGCTTCGCTGCGCTCGCAATGACGGTGTGTGGCAATCACTCCGCCACCAGCGCATTCATGTGCTCGACGGCTTCGGCAAAGTCTTCCTTGAATTCCTGCACCACCGCGCCGGCCGATTTCACGCTGTCGATCAGCCCGACGCCCTGGCCGACGAAATAGCTGACGAGATCGCGGGCCTTCGCGTTGCCGCCCGCCGCCGCGCGGTCGATCGCGTTGAAGGCGTCGCGGCTGACGATGCTTTGCAGCGGCATCGGCAATGCGCCGGGGCTCTCAGGTGCGCGGTCCCAGGCGTCGGTCCAGACCGAACGAAGCTGCCGCGCCGGCTTTCCGGTGCGGCCCTTCGAGCGCACCGCATCGCGCGACGATGCCGCGATCATCTTCTCGCGAAAGATCTCCGTGGTCTCGGCCTCGACGGTGGCAAGCCACACCGAGCCGGTCCAGGCGCCGGCCGCGCCCATCGCCATGCAGGCCGCCATCTGCCGTCCGGTCATAATGCCGCCGGCCGCCAGCACCGGCACGTCGCGGATCTTCTTGATCGCCTTGATCACCTCCGGCACCAGCACCATGGTCGAGACCTCGCCGCAATGGCCGCCGGCTTCGGTGCCCTGGACCACGAGGATATCGACGCCGGCCGCGACCTGGCGCAGCGCGTGCTCCTTGGCCCCGACCAGCGCAGCGACCGGCACGCCGTGCTTCCTGCCCATCTCGATCATGGCCTTCGGCGGCACGCCCAAGGCATTGGCGATCAGGCGGATCGGGTGCTTGAACGAGACCTCCAGCAGCTCCAACGCGGTCCTGCCGTCGAACGGCTGCGGCTGGTTGTCGGCGACCTCGGTGGTCGTGAGTTCGATGTCGTATCTCTTCAGGAGATCGCGCGTGTAGTTGCGGTGCTCCTGCGGCACGCGCGCTTCAAGGCTCTTCCAGGTGACGTCCTTCTCGCCCGAGGTCGAGATATTTTCGGGGATCAGCACGTCGATACCGTAGGGCTTGCCATCGACGTGCTCGTCGATCCATTTCAGCTCGCGCTCCAGCGTATCCGGCGTGTGCACGGTCGCACCTAACACGCCAAACCCGCCGGCGCGGCTGACGGCGGCGACGACATCGCGGCAATGGCTGAAGGCGAGCAGGGGGAAATCGATGCCCAGCATGTCGCAGATCGGCGATTTCATCGTTCCCTCCGGCGGCCTCGCGTTGCTGTCATTGCAATCTTGAGCGAAGGCTCATCGACGCTAGACCATCGTCTTGCGCAATGCCAATCCGGATTTGGCAGCGCATCTTGCGTGCACACGCCGTATTGCGCGAAGCCGTACGCCCGGCTCGACAGATGCGGATTCTCGTGATGCCCGTCCTCGGCAACGTCGGATGCATGACGCGGCCTCAAGGCCCGCGCCGGACGCAGGGCCGGCAGGGCTTGCCATCGGCCGTCCGTGGGCTAATTAATGCAGGCGCATCTTTTTCGCCGGAGCCCTCTCATGACCGACGCCCCCGCCTACGTGCCGCCGAAAGTCTGGACCTGGAACAAGGAAAACGGCGGACAGTTCGCCAGCATCAACCGTCCCATTGCCGGTCCCACCCATGACAAGGAGCTGCCGGTCGGCAAGCATCCCTTCCAGCTCTATTCGCTGGCGACGCCGAACGGGGTGAAGGTCACGGTCATGCTGGAGGAGCTTCTGGCGCTCGGCCACAAGGGCGCGGAGTACGACGCCTGGCTCATCAAGATCGGCAACGGCGACCAGTTCGGCAGCGGCTTTGTCGACATCAATCCGAATTCCAAGATCCCGGCGCTGATGGACCGCTCCGGCCCGGAGCCGATCCGGGTGTTCGAGTCCGGCTCGATCCTGTTCTACCTCGCGGAAAAGTTCGGCGCGTTCCTGCCGAAGGACATCAAGAGCCGCACCGAGGCGATGTCGTGGCTGTTCTGGCAGATGGGCAGCGCGCCCTATCTCGGCGGTGGCTTCGGCCATTTCTACGCCTACGCGCCGACAAAGATCGAATATGCCATCGACCGTTTCGCAATGGAGACCAAGCGCCAGCTCGACGTGCTCGACCGCCGGCTCGCCGACAACGAATATCTCGCCGGCAGCGAATACACCATCGCCGACATGGCGGTATGGCCCTGGTACGGCGCGCTCGCCAAGGGGCTGGTCTATGGCGCCGGCGAATTCCTCTCGGTGCAGGACTACAAGCACGTGCAGCGCTGGACCGACCAGATCGCCAAGCGCCCGGCCGTCAAGCGCGGCCGCATGGTCAACCGCGTCTCCGGCGATCCCGCCAGCCAGCTCCACGAGCGGCATGATGCCGGCGATTTCGAGACCAGGACGCAGGACAAGATCGAGGCAGCGAAGCCTGCGTGAAGCTATTCGCAGATGTCGTAGGGTAGGCAAAGCGAAGCGTGCCCACCACTTCTTGCGATACGATGGTGGGCACGGCGCGCGAAGAGCGCACCTTTGCCCACCCTACGGCTCTTCCCGAGCGGGAAGAGGTAGCGCTCACGCCATGCTCAGCTCGTGGCGTCCCACCACCATCCAGTGCACCTCGTCCGGACCATCCGCGAAGCGCAGATGGCGGACATCCTGGTACATTTCGGCGAGCGGGGTCCAGTGCGAGATGCCGGTGGCGCCGTGCATCTGGATCGACTGGTCGATGATCTTGCAAGCTCGCTCCGGCACCATGGCCTTGACCATGGAGACCCAGACGCGGGCCTCCTTGTTGCCGAGCACGTCCATGGCCTTGGCGGCCTTCAGCACCATCAGCCGCATCGCCTCGATCTCGCAGCGCGCCTGCGCGATGATCTGCATGTTGCCGCCGAGATGGGCGATCTTCTTGCCGAATGCTTCGCGGGTGAGGCCACGCTGCACCATCAAATCGAGCGCCTTCTCCGCCTTGCCGATGGTGCGCATGCAGTGATGGATGCGGCCCGGGCCCAGCCGAAGCTGCGAGATCTCGAAGCCGCGGCCTTCGCCGAGCAGAATGTTCTCCTTGGGCACGCGCACATTGTTGAAGCGCATATGCATGTGGCCGCGCGGCGCGTGGTCCTGGCCGAACACGTACATGGGGCCGAGCACCTCGACGCCGGGCGTGTCGCGCGGCACCAGGATCTGCGACTGCTGCTTGCTCGGCGCCGCATCCGGATTGGTCTTCACCATCACGATGAGGATCTTGCAACGGGGATCGCCGACGCCGGAGATGTAATACTTCTCGCCGTTGATGACCCATTCGTCGCCGACGAGCTTTGCACTCGTCGAGATGTTCTTGGCATCGGAGGAGGCGACGTTCGGCTCGGTCATGACATAGGCCGAGCGGATCTCGCCGTTCATTAGCGGCTTCAGCCACTTCTCCTTCTGCTCCTTGGTGCCGACGCGCTCTAGCACCTCCATGTTGCCGGTATCAGGCGCCGAGCAGTTCATGCTCTCCGAGGCCAGCGGGCTCTTGCCGAGCTCGGAGGCGATATAGGCGTAGTCGAGATTCTTCAGGCCCTGGCCGGTCTCGTCGTCGGGCAGGAAGAAGTTCCAGAGGCCTTCCTGCTTGGCCTTGTTCTTGGCCTTCTCCAGCACCTCGAGCTGCTTCGGCGTGAAGCTCCAGCGGTCTTGCTTGCCTTCGCCGGCCTTGGCGAACTCGATCGACATCGGCTCGACGGTGTCGCGGATGAACTTCCTGACGTGATCATAGAGCGGCCGGACCTGGTCCGACATCCTGAGGTCGTTGAGCTCGTCGCCGGGATTGAGGGTGTAGTTGGTGGTGCGGGGAATATAGGTGTGTTTTGTCATTGTTCCTCCCGGGGGCGCTGAGATCGTGTTGGTCGCGAGAATAGTCGCAGCGTCGCCAAAGTGCGAGCGCGCATTTTTCAACGCGAGCCATGCCATGCGATGGAATATCGCGGGCGTTTGAAATGTTGTTTGAATGGGGCTGCATTCTCGCTGTCATCGCCCGACTTGATCGTACGATCCAGTACTCCGTGACGTCGGTGATTCATGAAGAAGCCGCGGCGTACTGGATGCCCCGGTCAAGCCGGGGCATGACAGTGGTGCTTGCGGCTGGCTCAGTTCGCCATCCGATGCATCGCGCAGATTTTGTTGCCATCCAGGTCGCGCAAATACGCGATATAGAGATTGACGCCGGGGCCTTGGCGGATGCCGGGAGGATCTTCGCAGGGAATGCCGCCGGCAGCGATGCCGGCCGTATGCCATGCATTGACCTGCTCCGGCGAGTTGGCGGCAAAGCCGATGGTGCCGCCATTCGCAGGCGTCGCCGCTTCGCCGTTGATCGGCTTTGTGACCGAGAACACGCCGGTCTTGGTGATGTAGAAGATGCGATGGCCGTCGACGCGCGCCGGCCGCACCTCGAGCGTGGACAGCAAATTGTCGTAAAAGGCCTTGGCCTTGTCGAGGTCGTTGGTGCCGATCATGACGTGTGAAAACATGTGCCCGTTCCCCTCATTATGAAAATCAAAACGCCGTATAACCGCCGTCGATCACGAACGTATCCGCCGTGTGGTACGACGACGCCTTGCTCATCAGATACACCGCGATGCCGCCGAAATCGCTGGCCTCGCCGAAGCGCCGCACCGGAATTCGCGGCATCACGTTGGCCACGAATTTTTCGTTAGCCATCAGGCCCGACGTCATGTCGCTCTTGATCCAGCCGGGCAGGATCGCATTCGCGGTGACGCCGTGGCGCGCCAGCTCGACGCCGAGCGCGCGGACCAGCGCGTTGATCGCGGCCTTGGTCGCCGCGTAGTGCTCGTTGCGGGCGGTGCCGAAGATCGAGGCGAGGCTCGAGGTCGCCACCAGCCGGCCGAAGGGATCGCCGGCCTCGGCGCGCTGGGTCATGTGTTTTGCGGCCGTCTGGAACGCGTGGAACACGCCGTCGAGATTGGTCGCAAACATTGTGCGCCATTCCTCTTCGGTGCGTTCGATGAAGGAGCGCCGGCCGCCGCCGCCGATGCCGGCATTGGCGAAGCAGCCGTCGACGCGGCCGAATGTGTCCAGCGTGGCCTTCATCGCGGCATTGACCGAGGCCGGGTCGGTGACGTCGCAGACCCGCGCGTCGACCTTGCCGGGCAAGCCCGCCAGGCTCGCGGCAGCGCTGCTGTTCTTGTCAGGATTGCGGCCCCAGATCGAGACGTTGCAGCCCTGGCCGGCGAGCGCCTGCGCGATGCCGAGTCCGATCCCGCCATTGCCGCCGGTGATCACGGCGACCCGTCCTGAAAGGTCGAAAAGGTTCATGGCGCGTTTCCTGTTTTTGCTTGGCGCGCATCAGCCGCTGCGCGCAAGATTGCTTGCTATGCTCCGATCACCATGGACAAGACCGCGCCAAAAATCAAATATGCGCCCCGGCAAAAGCAATTCCGGTCTGCGAAACTGGTGCAGGCCGCAACTCACGAGGAAACCATGCAGTTCAAACACGTCACGCTCGATCTCGATGGTTCGGTCGCGATCCTCAAGCTCGACCATCAGGAGGTGATGAACGCGGTCTCCGTCGACATGCTGGGCGGTCTCGCGGAAGCGCTCGACGCGATCGAGGAAAAGAAGGACGAGGTGCGCTGCGTCGTGCTCACCGGCGCGGGACGGGCGTTCTGCACCGGCGCCAATCTGCAGGGCCGCAATAACCAGTCGAAGAAGACCAAGGCCGGCCTGACGCTCGAGACCGGCTTTCATCCCTTCCTGCGCCGCATCCGCAATCTGCATTGCCCGATCGTGACTGCGGTCAACGGCCCGGCGGCCGGCGCCGGCATGAGCTTCGCGCTGCTCGGCGACATGATTTTATGCGCGCGCTCGTCCTATTTCCTGCAAGCCTTCCGCCGTATCGGCCTCGTGCCGGATTGCGGCTCGACCTGGCTCTTGCCGCGGCTGATCGGCAAGGCACGCTCGATCGAATTGTCGCTGATGGGCGAGCGGCTTCCCGCCGAGAAGGCGCTGGAATGGGGCCTCGTCAACCGCGTCTATGATGACGGCGTGCTGATGGAGGAGGCGATGAAGCTCGCGCGCGACCTCGCCAGCGGCCCGACGGTCGCGCTGTCGCTGATCCGCAAGCTCTATTGGGACAGCCCGGAAAATTCCTTCGAGGATCAGCTCAATCTCGAATTCCAATGCCAGCTCCGCGCCGGCGACACGGATGATTTCCGCGAAGGCGTCGGCGCGTTCCTGGAGAAGCGCCCTGCGCAGTTCAAGGGCAAATGATCGAGCCCGAGCTCTCCCGCAGCGTTGCGCGCTGGTGCAAGGGGGCGACCGGCGTGACCGGCGCGGCCAAGCTGTCCGGCGGCGCCAGCCAGGAGACCTGGCGCTTCGACATCGTGCATCCCGACGGGCCGATCGGTGCGATCTTGCGCCGCTCGCCGAAAGGCTATGGCGCGGCGCCGACGCGCGCGGCGGGTCTTGCCGCCGAAGCGCAACTGATGAAGCTCGCCTATGAGGCCGGCGTGCCGTCGCCGCGCGTGATGCATGTGCTGGTGCCCGACGACGATCTCGGCACCGGCTTCATCATGCAGCGGGTCGAGGGCGAAACCATCGCGCGCAAGATCCTGCGCGACGACGAGTTCGCCGCGGCGCGGCCGCGTCTCGCACGGCAGATCGGCGGCGTGCTCGCGAATCTGCACAGGCTACCAGGCGACAAATTGCCCAAGCTGCGTAGCCGGTCCGCGACCCAGGAGATCGGCGAGTTCGAACGCGATTATCGCAGCCTGGACTGGCCAAAGCCGGTGTTCGAATTGGCGCTGCGCTGGCTGCGCGACCAGGACCCGGGTCCCGCCGGCGAGACGACGCTGGTGCATGGCGATTTCCGCAACGGCAATCTCATCATCGGTGCCGACGGCGTGCGTGCGGTGCTGGACTGGGAGCTCGCCCATCTCGGAGATCCCATGGAGGATCTCGGCTGGGTCTGCGTCAATTCCTGGCGCTTTGGCGAGATCGACAAGCCGGTCGGCGGCTTTGGCTCGCGTGAGGAGCTGTTCGCCGGCTATGAGGCGGCTGGGCGGAAGGTCGATCCATCGCGTGTCAAATTCTGGGAAGTGATGGGCACGCTGCGCTGGGGCATCATGTGCGGCGGCATGATGCAGCGCTTTCGCGAAAGTCCGGACCATTCGATGGAACGCGCCATGATCGGCCGTCGCGCTTCCGAGACCGAGATCGATCTGTTGCGGCTGCTCGCGCCGCGGGGGAGTTGACCATGCAGGACGAGCCGACCCCGATCGAGCTGACCAAGTCAGTCGCCGATTTCCTCCGCAACGACATCACGCCGCTGATCTCCGGCCACCAGGCCTTCAAGCTGCGCGTCGCCATCAACATCCTCGATCTCGTGACACGGCAGTTGACGCGGGAGGAGGGGAGCGATGCTGCGGAGGTGGCGCGGCTGCGCGGGTTGCTCGGCATGGACGGCTCGGTCACCGACCTGAACCGCGCGCTCGCCGAGCGCATCGCCAAAGGCGAGGTCGATCTGGCAACGCCGGGCCTCGCCGAGCATCTGTGGCAGACAACGATGGACAAACTTGCCGTCGACCAGCCGGGTTATGCATCGTACAAGCGCGAGTTGGGGCGAGACGGGTAAGCGGCGCCTAATTCTCCGCGGTCATCGCCCGCGAAGGCGGGCGATCCAGTATTCCAGAGACGGCAGTGATTGGGCTGAGAAGTCGCGGCGTACTGGATGCCCCGGTCAAGCCGGGGCATGACACCGGTGGTGTTGGGAGTCGTGACGGGCGGAGAGAGACCGCCCTACTTCCCCACCCATTTCGGAGGCCGCTTCTCCGCAAACGCCTTCGGGCCCTCGATGTAGTCCTGCGAGGCCACCATCGCCTTCACCGCCGGATATTCCCGCTGCTCCTCGATCGCCTGCTCCAGCGACACGCCGAGGCCCTTCTGGATCGCCTGCTTCGAGGCGCGGATCGACATCGGCGAATTCTTGGTGATCATCTCGGCCCAGCGCAGCGCGGCCGTGAGCGCCTCGCCCTGCGGCACCACCTCGTTGACGAAGCCGAGCTCGTGGCCCTCCTTGGCGCTGACATGGCGCGCGGTGAGGATCATGCCCATGGCGCGCTTCAACCCGATCTGGCGCGGCAGCCGGTGCAGGCCTCCGGCAAGCGCGGCCAGCCCCACCCGCGGCTCGGGCAGGGCGAAGGTCGCGTTCTCCGAGGCAATGATGAGGTCGCAGGCCAACGCGATCTCGAAACCGCCGCCCATGGCGACGCCGTTGACCGCGGCAATGATCGGCTTGTCGCAGTCGAAGCGCGCGGTGAGGCCGGCAAAGCCACCCTTGTCCCAGCCGCGCTTGCCGCCGGCCGCCTGCCACTTCAGATCGTTGCCGGCGCAGAACGCCTTGTCGCCGCTACCGGTGACGACCGCGATCCACTGCTCGGGATCGGCGGAGAAATCGTCAAATACCTTTTGCAGCTCGAAATGCGCGTCGGTGTGCAGCGCGTTGTAGACCTCGGGCCGCGACAGTGTGACGATCGTGATCGGCCCCTTGCGTTCCACCTTTGAGAACTTCAGCTCCATGGTCGCTCCGCATTTTCTCGTGAAGGAATATTGCGGCCATACTAGCGCGCAGGCGCGTTTCAACACCATCGAATTGCGCGGGCGCGCCTTGCGCCTCTCACACGCCTCGCATTGCTTGACTTGGCGGCGCTCTTCTCACCTTAATCGTGCGAAGTAAAGCTGCGCCCAGCGCCTTAACACAAAACGAAAAGACACCCGGGAGAGAGCCGTGGATTTCTCATTGCCTGCCGATCTCGTCGCCTATCTCGCAGAGCTCGACCGTTTCATCGAACGCGAGATCAAGCCGCTGGAGGAAGCCGACGACAACATCCGCTTCTTCGATCATCGCCGCGAATGGGCGCGCACCGATTTCGAGAATGGCGGGCTGCCACGCCACGAATGGGAAGCGCTGCTGCGCAAGGCCAAGGATCTCGCGGACGCCGCCGGCCATCTGCGCTTTCCGGTGCCGAAGCAATATGGCGGCAAGGATGGCTCCAACCTCTGGATGGCCGTCATCCGCGAGCACTTTGCAGCCAAGGGGCTCGGTCTGCACAACGATCTCCAGAACGAGCACTCCATCGTTGGCAATTTCCCTGTCGCGACCATGCTGGATCGCTATGGGCGCGACGACCAGAAGGCGATGATCGATGGCTCCATCAAGGGCAAGTACCGCATCACCTTCGGCCTGACCGAGCCAAATCATGGCTCCGACGCCACCCACATGGAAACGCGCGCGGTGCCGGCGACCCGCGACAACGTCAAGGGCTGGATCATCAACGGCGAGAAGATGTGGACCACCGGCATGCACGTCGCCACCCACTGCGCACTGTTCGCGCGGACCTCGGGCAATGACGGCGATGCGCGCGGCATCACCTGCTTCCTGGTTCCAGCCAAGAGCCATGGCGTGAAGATCGAAGAGTACATGTGGACCTTCAACATGCCGACCGATCATCCCCGCGTCAGCTTCACCGACGTGTTCGTTCCCGAGGACGCGCTGTTCGGCGAGGTCGGCCGCGGCCTGTCTCTGGCGCAATGTTTTGTCCATCAGAACCGGATCCGGCAGGCAGCGAGCTCGCTCGGCGCGGCGGTCTACTGCATCAACCAGAGCGTGAAATATGCGCGTGAGCGTAAACCGTTCGGCAAGGCGCTGGCCGAGAACCAGGCCATCCAGTTCCCGCTGGTCGAGCTGGCGACGCAGGCCGAGATGCTGCGCCTGTTGATCCGCAAGACCGCCTGGGAGATGGACAAGCTCACCGAGGAGCAGATCGAGCGCACGCTCTCCGACCGCGTCTCGATGTGCAACTATTGGGCAAACCGCCTCTGTTGCGAATCCGCCGACCGCGCCATGCAGGTCCATGGCGGCATGGGCTATTCACGCCACAAGCCGTTCGAGCACATCTACCGCCACCACCGCCGCTATCGCATCACCGAGGGCAGCGAGGAGATCCAGATCCGCAAAGTAGCGGGATTTTTGTTCGGTTATATGGGGCCCGGGAAGCACTAGAGGATTGTCGCGAGCGGAGCGATCCAAAGTCTTTCCAGAGAGACGGTCTGGATTGCTTCGTCGCAAGGGCTCCTCGCAATGACGGAGCAGAGAGGCGCGCATCTGCCTCCACACCGTCATTGCGAGCGAAGCGAAGCAATCCAGAGATGCCGCCATGGACGGAGCTCCCGATTGCACGATCGCTTCTCAAAGCGAGCCTAATTGACCCTTCTATCCTTCCCTGCCCAGTACGGCTCCCTCAACTGCCGCCGCAAGATCTTGCCTGACGGATTGCGCGGCAATGCAGGCAAGAACTCCACGCTCTTGGGCGTCTTGAAGCCGGCGATGCGCTCGCGGGTGAAGTTGATGATATCGCTTGCGGTCGCTTGCTTGCCGGGCTTCATCACCACGACGGCCTTCACCGCCTCGCCCCATTTGTCGTCGGGTATGCCGATCACGGCGGCCTCGGCGACGTCAGGATGATCGCACAGCGCGCTCTCGACCTCGGCCGGGTAGATGTTCTCCCCGCCGGAGATGATCATGTCCTTGATGCGATCGTGGATGTAGAGATAGCCGTCCTCGTCCATGTAGCCGGCGTCGCCGGTGCGCAGCCAGCCGTCGCCGCGTAGCGTCGCGGCGGTCGCTTCCGGCAGGTTCCAATAGCCTGCCATGTTGGAGCCCGAGCGTGTCGCGATCTCGCCGACCTCGCGCGGCGGCAGCGGCTTGCCGTCCACATCGAGGATCGCGATCTCGACGCCCGGCAGCGCCTTGCCGGCCGAGCGCATCCGCTCCAGCCCCTCGATATGATCCTCCGGCGGCAGCGCGACGATGGTGCCGGTGGTCTCGGTCATGCCGTACATCTGCACGAAGCCGCATCTGAAGATCTCGATGCATTCCTTCAGCAACGCCGCCGGGATCGGCGAGGCGCCATAGAGCATGTATTTCAACCGCGAGAAATCGACCGTTTTGGCGCGGGGTTGACGCACCACGAACTGCATCGCCGCGGGCACCATGAACAGCTTGGTGATGCCGGACTGTTCGAAAAAATCCAGCACTTTTGTCGGATCGAACTCGCGCGCGATCACGCCGCGGGCGCAGTGATAGAGCCCCATCACGCCCCAGCCGGAGCCGCCGATATGGAAGATCGGCATCGCGACCAGCGACACATCGTCGGTCGACCACCGGTTCCACTCGGGCTTGTCCTCGGCATTGCCGGTTTGCACGAGGTTGAGGAAGTTCGCATGCGACAGCATCGCGCCCTTCGGCTTGCCCGTCGTACCCGACGTGTAGAGCTGGATCGCGATGTCCCGGGCGGCGATCGGCACCTTCGGGTCGTCGCCGCTCTGCGCGTCGCGCCAAGCGGCAAAATCCTGCCATTCCGGCGCGCCGCCTTCGGTGGTGATGACGCTGCGCACGTCCGGCAACTGGTCCCTGATCTGGCGGACGTGGGTGATGAACTCGGGCCCGACGAACAGCACCGGCGCCTTGCAGTCGCCAACGATGAAGGCGACCTCCGGGCCCGCGAGCCGCCAGTTCACCGGCGCCATCACCACGCCGGCCTTCATGGCGCCCATCAGCAGCTCGAAATAGATGTCGCTGTTCTTGCCGAGATAGGCGATGCGCTCGCCGCGTCTCACGCCCATCGCGATCAGCGCATTGGCCACTTTATTCGTCTTGATGTCGAATTCGGCAAAGCTGGTGGTGCGCCCCTCGAACTCGAAGGCGATCGCGTTGCCGCGGCTCGTCGCGCGCTCGCGCACCATGTCGGCGAGATTGGCCAATGGCTGTGTGGTCATGTTTCTCCCATATCGTCTTGTTCTTATGTCGCGGAGTGTGGCGTCATCCGCAGGGGAAGACAAGACGGGGGAAGGCACGCCATGGCTTCAACATTGTCGTCCCGGCGAAGGCCGGGACCCATAACCATCAAACGCAATTTGGCGAAGACTGGGTCATGACCAATCTTCGCCGATTTGGTGTGTATGGGTCCCGGCCTTCGCCGGGACGACAGCAATTACCCCCGCTTCGCACGATCCTTCTCGTTCTGCGCCATGATGCTCTCGCGCGCGGTTTTCCAGTCGTCGTCGCTCCAGTCGCGGAGCTGGTAGAAATTGCCGCCCATCGCGAGCGCCTGCGCGCCGTCCATGGCGATGGTCTCGCCGGAGATCCAGTCGCAGCCGCCGGAGATCAGGAACACGGCGACGTTCTGCAATTCCTCCATGGTGCCGACGCGACCCATCGGGTTCATCGCCTTGGTGCGCGCGCCGGCTTCGTCGCCCGGCTTGATGCGCTTGCTCATGCCCTCGGTCGGGATCTCGCCCGGCGCGATCGTGTTCAGCCGGATGCCGTAGCGGCCCCATTCGGTGGCGAGCGACATCGTCATCGCATGGATCGCGGACTTGCTCATCGCCGACGGCACCACGTAAGGCGAGCCGTTGCGCACCCAGGTCGTGGTGATCGAGACGACGTTGCCGGGCTGCTTCAACGCGATCCAGCGCTTGCCGACCGCATGCGTCACGTAGAACGTGCCGTGCATGACGATGTTGGCGACCGCATCGAAGCCGCGCGGCGACAGCTCCTCGCTGCGCGAGATGAAATTCCCGGCGGCGTTGTTGATGAGGTCGGTGAGGGGGCCGTCGCGAAAGATGGTTTCGATCATCTCCTCGACCGCGAGCGCGTTGCGAATATCGACGCCGTGGCTCGTGACGCGGCCGCCATACTCGGCCATCAGCTCGGTCGCGGTCTCGTCGCAGACGATCTTGCGCCGGCCGCAGATGTGCACTTCGGCGCCGAGCTGGAGAAAGCGCGCCGCCATCGACTTGCCGAGCCCGGTGCCGCCGCCGGTCACGAGGATGCGCCGTCCCGCCAGAAGATTTTCCTTGAACATGGCTGTTTCCCCCGCAGTGATTGTCGGTTAATTGATCGATTGACTAAATCCGGCCGCCGTCGTCCTGTAAAGCGGCACCGAACAAAAACAGCCGGGAACCAGGGGAGAATCATCCATGGAAGAGCGCGTCTCGATCTCGATCTCGGAAGGCGTCGCCGACGTGCGCCTGGTGCGCGCGGACAAGATGAATGCGCTGGATCAGGCCATGTTCGAGGCCCTTGTCGCTGCAACCGATCGGCTTTCGAAGGAAAAAGGTGTGCGCGCCGTCGTGCTGTCCGGCGAGGGCCGCGCCTTCTGCGCCGGTCTCGACATGGGGCGTTTTGCCGCCATGAAAGAGAAGGGCGGCAACGGAATTCCGGGTGGCCAAAATCGCGACCTCACCAAACGCACGCACGGTCAGGCGAATTTCGCGCAACAGGCGGTGTGGGGCTGGCGCCAGCTTCCGGTCCCCGTGATCGCGGCGATCCAGGGCGTCGCCTTCGGCGGCGGCTTCCAGCTCGCGCTCGGCGCCGACATGCGCTTCCTCACCCCGGATGCGCGGATGTCGGTGATGGAAATAAAATGGGGCTTGGTGCCCGACATGGCGGGCACGCCGATCCTGGCCTCGCTCGTGCGCGATGACATCTTGCGCGATCTCACCTACACCGGCCGCATCTTCTCCGCGCAGGAGGCGATGGCTTACGGTCTCGCCACGCGCATCTGCGACGACCCGCGCGCGAGCGCCCTCGACGTCGCGCGCGAGATCGCGGGAAAAAGCCCCGATGCGATCCGCGCCGCGAAACGCATGCTCAACAATCTCTCGGTCGATCCGGGACCCGCGCTACTCGCCGAGTCCGTCGAGCAGCAGAAGTTGATCGGCAGCGCCAACCAGACCGAGGCGGTGCGTGCCAATCTGGAGAAGCGCGCGCCCAAGTTTGCGGATTAGCGACTTTCTCCGTCATGGCCGGGCTTGTCCCGGCCATCCACGTTCTTGGCCCAAGGCGACACGCAAGAACGTGGATCACCGGGACAAGCCCGGTGATGACGAGTAACGGACATCGTCGCTAAACAACAAAGAAAAACAACAATGAGCGAAACCTCAAATTTCCTCGGCATCGTCTCCGGCGAGCGCAGCCGCTCCCATGCCGAGGTCGCTGATCGCGCCGACCGCATCGCCGCCGGCCTCAGCCAGATCGGCGTCAGGCAGGGCGATTGCGTCTGCATGCTGATGCGCAACGATATCGCCTTCATCGAAGCTGCCTATGCAGCGATGCGGCTGGGCGCCTATGGCGTACCGATCAACTGGCACTTCAAGCCGGAGGAGATCAATTACATCCTGAACGACACCGGCACGTCCGTGCTGATTGGCCATGCCGACATGCTGCATGCTCTGCGCGATGCGATCCCGAAAGGCGTCACCGTGCTCAGCGTGCCGACGCCGCCGGAGATCCTGTCCAGCTACAAGATCGATCCCGATCATCTGAAGACGCCGGACCTCGCGATCGATTTCGAATCCTGGCTCGTAGAGCACCAGCCCTATGACGGCCCGATCGTGCCGCAGCCCATGAACATGATCTACACCTCGGGCACGACAGGCCACCCCAAGGGCGTACGGCGCAACGCGCCGACGCCGGAGCAGGCGGCTGCCGGCGAGCGCATGCGCGCGATGATCTACGGGCTCAAGCCCGGCGCCCGCACGATCCTGCCGGGTCCGCTCTATCACTCCGCGCCGAACTCGTTCGGCATTCGCGCCGGCAAGCTCGGCGGCGCACTGGTGCTGATGCCGCGGTTCGAGCCCGAGGAATTTCTCGGGCTGATCGAGCGCTACAAAATCGACACCATCTTCATGGTGCCGACCATGTTCATCCGCCTGATGAAGCTGCAGGAGGAGGTGCGCAAGAAATACGACGTCTCCTCGCTCCGCCATATCATCCATGCCGCAGCACCCTGTCCGGCGGACGTCAAGCGCGCCATGATCGAATGGTGGGGGCCGGTGATCTACGAATTCTACGGCTCGACCGAATCCAGCGCCGTCACCTTCGCGACCTCCGAGGACGCGCTGAGGAAGCCCGGCACCGTCGGCAAAATATCGCCCGGCGCCGAGCTGCGCTTCATCGGCGATGACGGACGCGTGCTGGGCGTAGGCGAGATCGGCGAGATCTATTCGCGCATGGCCGGGATGGCCGATTTCACCTACCACAACAAGCCGGAGAAGCGCGCCGAGATCGATCGCGACGGCTTCATCACCTCGGGCGACGTCGGCTATATCGACGAAGAGGGCTACGTCTTCATCTGCGATCGCAAGCGCGACATGGTGATCTCGGGCGGCGTCAACATTTACCCGGCCGAGATCGAGTCGGTTCTGCACGCGGTGCCCGGCGTGCATGATTGCGCGGTGTTCGGCATCCCCGATGCCGAGTTCGGCGAAGCGCTGATGGCCGTGGTCGAGCCACAGCCGGGCATCGCGCTCAACGCCGGCGATATCCGCGCGCAGCTGAAGGCGTCGCTCGCCGACTACAAGGTGCCAAAACACATCGAGATCCGCACCGGGCTGCCGCGCGAAGATTCCGGCAAGATCTTCAAGCGCCGCCTGCGCGATCCCTATTGGGAGCAGGCGGGGCGGAAGATCTAGCGGTCGATCTACGCTTTGCGTGCGTCGATACCATCCTGGCAGGGACGGATTCCGAGCCTATATAGGCGGGATCATCGTCTCGCGGATCATCCCATGGCTCCCGTTTCCATCCTGCTCAACCTGCTCTGGATTCTCATCGGCGGCGCCTGGATGGCGCTCGGCTGGCTGGTCGCCGCGGTCATCATGGCGATCACCATCGTCGGCCTGCCCTGGGCGCGGGCCGCGTTCAACATCGCGGTCTACACGCTGATGCCGTTCGGCTCCCGGGCGGTCAACCGCTATGAGGTCACCGGTGTCGAAGATATCGGCACCGGCCCGCTCGGGGTGATCGGCAACATCATCTGGTTCGTGCTGGCCGGCTGGTGGCTGGCGCTTGGCCACCTCCTCACCGCCCTGGCCCTCGCGATCACCATCATCGGCATTCCCTTCGCTTGGGCCCACCTCAAGCTCGCGGGCATCGCGCTCTGGCCGATCGGCAAGGTGATCGTGCCGGCCTAGGGGAGTCGTAAGCGTCCCCGCGGCACATCCTTCGAGACGCCCGCCGTTGGCGGGCCCTCGGGATGAGGGCGGAACAAGTGGCTGCACCTGCAACAAATCCCGACGCAGCTCAGCCTTATCCTGAGGAGACCGCGAAGCGGTCGTCTCGAAGGACGAGGCGCTTGCTCGGGTCGTGGGATGGGTAGAGCGCCAGCGAAACCGCAATGCGTCACGTTTCATTGCAACTTTTTCCCGGCTTCATTGTTGACGAGCGGGCGCGAACGCGGCCGCAATGTGCCGCGGCTGGCCCTTGGTTCATTCTTATCGGGAGGCGATTGCATGAAGTGGCTTTGTTTGATCGGCTTTGTGGCGGGGTCAGTTGCTCTAATCCCCTCACCCTCTGCTTCGGCGATGCCCGTTGCCAAGCCGGACGCACTGGGCGCGTCTCAGACTGACACCATCGAGGTCAAGGGCGGCCACGGACATGGCGGTGGCCACGGCTGGGGTCATCGCGGCGGCCGTGGTCATCATTACGGCTGGGGCAGAGGCCGAGGCCATCACTATGGCTGGCGGCACCATCACCACTGGTAAGCGTCACTATTGTCCCGAGATCGGAGTGGTGATCACGTTTAATGCGGACCGCGAAGCACATCCGGGAGCTTGAGGACCAACTAAGCTCGTAGGATGGGGTAGAGCGTGAGCGAAACCCATCAAACTGTCCCCCAATGACGAAACATGATGGGTTTCGCAAGGGCTCAGCCCATCCTGCACGCTGCGTGCATCAATGGGCATGCTCTCTCAGGGACGAACGCGAATGATCGTATTCCCCTTGCGTCGCCTGGTCGGGTTTAAGGCGGTGACCGCATCGTCGAAGATCGAGATGTTGCCGATATTCGTCCGCAGTCGTCCGTCCCGCACCCGCTGGACGATCTCACTCAGTTGGGCACGATCGGACTCGACGACGAAGTCGACCGCCAGGCCATCGGAGGGCCGCGTCTCTGCGGGCCCGACGATGGTGACCAGTGTTCCTCCGACTCCAATCAATCCTGCGGACCGCTTCTGGATGTCACCGCCGATGACATCGAACACCAAGTCGACTTTGCCGATGTCTTCCAGGGCATCGTTGTCGAGGTCGACGAACTCCTTCGCGCCGAAGTCGAGCACTGTCTGACGGTCGGCGGCGCGTCCAGAGCCGATGACGTAGGCGCCGGCCTCTCGTGCGAGTTGCGTCACCATCGACCCGACTGCGCCGGCCGCGCCGTGTGCGAGGACGCTCTGCCCCGCCTGGAGACGGCCATGCTGGAACAGCCCTTGCCACGCGGTTAGGCCCGAGACCGGCAGGCTTGCGCCCACCGTGAAGTCGACGTCGCCCGGGAGCGGCGCGAGATTGCGTGCCTCGATCGCCACATACTCGGCCAGTGTGCCGTCGCGATACCAGTCCGCGAGGCCAAACACCCGCTGTCCTACCGACAACCCCGTAGTGCCATATCCGAGAGCGGTAACCACTCCAGCCAACTCATGCCCAGGGATCGACGGCGTTCGGTCACGCTCGAGGCGATCTGTCCAGGTCGAGGGCCACGTCAACTCGGTCGGAACAAATCCCGACGCATGAACCTGAACGACGACGTCGTTTATCGATGCCTGCGGCTCGGGCCGGTCCACCAGCTTCATCCCGGCCGTTCCCGCGGCCCGTTCCGTTACAACGATCGCCTTCATGGGATTACCTCCTCGGTCATTGTCTCTTGATGCAACTGTTGCTGGCAGCGTAAGCACAAAGGCTATCTACAAACTGCCGGGCGGTGTGGAAGTGTCCGCGATCTGCGCTGTCTGCATTGACCGGCTCGTATTGAGACTGCCGATCGGGTTCGCTTCGGTCGCGGTACTAGCAGCTAGATGCGTCGCGCCTGGTCATGAATCCAGTACCAAGATTGCAAATTTTGGCTGCACCAAGCGCATTCAGACGGCGCTTAGCTTGAGCGCGTAGGATGAGTAGAGCGCCAGCGAAACCCATCAAACCGGCCGCCGATGACGAAGCATGATGGGTTTCGCAAGGGCTACGGATCAGGACGACGAGGCGATCCCGTTTTCCAGCAACACTCTGGCTGCCTCGCGGTTAGCCTGGACGATGGCGGGATCACGCGTTGACTGTGCGATCACGAGCGAGCCTTCGAACAGCGACAGGATCTGGATCACGGCCCTTTCGGGTTTGCTCAATGCCAAGGGCTCAATGAGTGACGCAACGAAGCCGTGCAACTTTGTAAAATACGCTGCGATGGTCGCCTCTACGTCCGGGGAGTTTGCCTCCGGGCCGAATTCGGCCATTCCTTTCGCGAACGGACAGCCGCGGAATGAAGGCGCAAGGAGCGGTTGTTCGAGTGCGTCGAAAACAGCGAGAACGCGCTCCACTGGCGTGAGACCGGCTCGCTCGGTGGAGGTCGAAAGCATCTGAAACCAGACGGCGCTCTTGTAGCGCAGGTAGGTGGCGATGAGGTCGGCCTTCGAGGGAAAGTGCTTGTAGAACGTCATCTTGGCCACGCCGCTTTCGGCGATGAGCCGGTCGATTCCGACAGAGTTGATGCTGAACCGGTAAAACAGATCTGACGCCGTCTTCAAAATGCGCTCGCGCGGGGCGAGCGCATCGAGCGGTTGAATATCCACGTCCACGAAATCAAGCAGCGTGCCCATCGATCGTCCTTAACCGAGCCGTTTGCGTCACTGGACAGACTATTCTGTCAATTTACGGATTGCAAAGACATACAGGTCTGTCTATAGGTTCCGTCGTTCCTTGGATTTGAGAGAAAGATCGTGAGATGAGCGGAAAAGTTGTGATTGTGACGGGTGCGAGCAGTGGTTTTGGGAAACTCACCGCCTCGGAGCTCGCAAGGCGGGGTCACAAGGTGGTTGCTGCCATGCGCGACGTCGCAGGAAGAAATAGCCGTGTTCGCGACGAGCTTGTCGAAGCGGCAAAGGCCGAAGGGCGTGCGCTCCAGGTTCTGGAGATGGACGTTGCCGACGAGCAATCCGTCAACGCCGCGATCGCGGATGTCGTCCGGCAGCACGGCAGGGTCGATGCCCTGATCAACAACGCGGGAATGATGCCCGTGGGCGTCACGGAAGCCTATACGGTCAAGGATATCGAAGCGCAGTTCGCCGTGAACTTCTTCGGCGCCGTTCGCACCGATCGCGCCGTTCTGCCGCACATGCGGGCCGCCGGCGGCGGCGTCCTCATCCATGTCACGTCGCTCATGGGTCGGGTGGTCTTCCCGTTCTTCGGTGTCTATTCCGCCAGCAAGTTCGCGCTCGAAGCCCTCGCGGAAGCCTACCGCTACGAGCTTTCGAGCTTCGGCGTCGATTCGGTCATCGTCGAGCCAGGCCCGTTCCCGAGCAACCTTCTTCCATCCAGCCCCGAACCCTCCGACCACGTCGTGCTGAAAACCTATGGCGATGTCGCGGCGATCCCGGGTCAGATCAAGCAGCACTCCAACGATGGAAACGATCCGCAGAATCCGCCACAGCCCCAGCGCGTCGCGAATGCGATCGCGCATCTGGTCGAGGCCACGGAACGGCGGCCTCTGCGGACGGTCGTGATGCCCGAAGGCATGGATTTCGGTGTCCAGCGGCTGAACGAGGCCGTCGCCCCGATTCAGAACGACCTCCTTCGCGCGCTCGGCATGGCGAGCATGATTTGACGGGAAGACGACGAGGAACAAACTCTACAGCAACAGGGTCACCGCGATGGGCGGTAAGGGCGCCGCAACCAATCCGGAGCAACTCTTTGCAGCCGGCCTATTCCGCCAGTTCGCGCATGACCTTGATGAGATCCGACTTGCCCTCGAAGCCGATGCCCGGAATGTTCGGCATGACGATGTGACCGTCCTGAACCCGGACCGAATCCGGGAATCCACCGTAGGGCTGGAAGAGGTCCGGGTAGCTCTCGTTGCCGCCGAGCCCTAGACCGGCGGCGATGTTCAACGACATCTGGTGACCACCGTGCGGGATGCAGCGCGACGGCGACCAACCGTGTTGGGCTAGGACGTCCAGGGTCCGGAGATATTCGACGAGACCGTATGACAAGGCACAGTCGAACTGCAGCCAGTCGCGGTCCGGGCGCATGCCGCCGTAGCGGAGCAGGTTGCGAGCGTCTTGATGCGAAAACAGGTTCTCGCCCGTGGCCATCGGACCGGGATAGAATTCGGCGACGGCGGCCTGGAGGGCGTAGTCGAGCGGATCGCCAATCTCCTCATACCAGAACAGCGGGTACTGGCGCAGCATTTTGGCATAGGCGATGCCGGTCTCGAGATCGAAGCGGCCGTTGGCATCGACGGCGAGCTTGGCCTGCGACCCGATTTCCTTGAGCACGGCCTCGATGCGGCCGCGGTCCTCGTCGATCGACGCGCCACCGATCTTCATCTTCACGACGTTGTAGCCGCGGTCTAGATAGCCGCGCATTTCTGCCTGCAATGCGGAGTTGTCCTTGCCGGGATAGTAGTAGCCGCCGGCAGCGTAGACGAAGACCCGCGGGTTGGCCTCCTTGCCCTTCATTTCGGCCAGCAGGCGGAAAAGTGGCTTGCCGGCGATTTTTGCGGTCGCATCCCAGATTGCCATATCGAGCGTTCCGACGGCCACGGAACGCTCGCCGTGACCGCCGGGCTTCTCGTTCGACATCATCTTCGCCCAGATGCGATGCGGATCGAGATTGGTACCGTCGTCGTTCAGCAGGCTGACGGGTTCGGCTTCCAGAATGCGGTCGCGAAAGCGCTCCCGGATCAGTCCGCCCTGACCGTAGCGGCCGTTCGAATTGAAGCCGTAGCCGATCACTCGCCGCCCGTCGCGGACGACGTCGGTTACGACGGCGACGAGGCTGGACGTCATCTTCGAGAAATCGATGTAGGCATTCCGGATCGGTGACGAGATTGGCTTGGTCGCCTCGACGACATCTACGATACGCATCGGCATTCTCCGTTTTAAGTTGCTGACTCGGGTTAGTGGGTTGTCTCGGGAAGTTCGTATTCGCCTGTGATGGGCTCCTTGCCATGAAGGCGCATGGCCTCCGCTGCCTGCTTCTGGTCAAAGGCGCCGTCCCACTTGGCGATCGCGATCGTCGCGATCCCGTTGCCGATCAGGTTGGTCACGGCGCGGGCTTCGTTCATGAAGCGATCGACGCCGAGCAGTAGAACGAGCCCGGCTACGGGAACGGTGTGGATCGAAGAGAGGGTCGCGGCGAGCGTCACGAATCCGGCGCCAGCGACGCCAGCGGATCCCTTCGACGTCAGGAGAAGCACGCCCAGCAGGACAATCTGGTCGCCGAGGGAAAGATCGGTGTTCGTCGCCTGGGCTACGAAGATGGCGGCCATGGAAAGGTAGATCGACGTTCCGTCGGCATTGAACGTGTAGCCGGTGGGCAGCACCATGCCGACGACGGTCTTGTCGCAACCGAGCCGTTCGAGTTTGACCAGCATCTGCGGCATCACCGCTTCGGTCGAGCAGGTGCCCAGGACGATGAGGATCTCGTCCTTGAAGTAACGGAAGAACTGCGGCAGCGAAAAACCGGCCCACGTCGCGATGCCGCCGAGCACCACGACGACGAAGAGAATGGTGGTGACGTAGACACCGAGCATCAGATAGCCGAGCGACCAGAGCGTCGCGATCCCGTACTTCCCGATCGTGAACGCGACCCCAGCCCCGGCTCCTAGCGGGGCGAGGCGCATCACCATGGCCACGATCCGGAACAGGGCGTGCAGCAGGATGTCGATCACGTTCACCAGCGGCTTGCCGTAATCGCCGAGTTGAACCATGGCGATGCCGATCAGCACCGAAATCAGGATGACCTGCAGCATCATTCCCTTGGCGAAGGCCTCCACGATCGTGGTCGGGATGATGTCGAGTAGGAACTGCACGAAACCGTGGTTGCCGTCAGCGGCCTTTACGTAGGCCGAGATCGATCCCGCATCGATGTGGCTGGCGTCGATGTTCATGCCAACGCCTGGCTTGATCACGTTGACGACGACCAGGCCGATCACCAAGGCCAGTGTCGAGACGACCTCGAAGTAGATCAGCGACTTGACACCGATCCGGCCGACTTCCTTGATGTCGCTCATCTTGGCTATGCCGACGACGACCGTACCGAAGATGATCGGCGACAGCAGCATCTTGATCAATTTGATGAAGCCGTCGGCGAGCGGCTGAAGGCTCGTCCCGACCTGAGGCCAGAGATAGCCCACCAAACCGCCGAGCAGGATGGCAAGGAGGACCTGCACATACAGTTCGCTCAAAAGTCCGAATGATGACGCTTTTCTCAATGTTTTCTCCCCTGATGGCCGCGCTGTGCCGGGCCGTGGATCGGCCTCTATAGCTGTTTGGAAAGGGCCGCTCCGATGTCCGGAACGACTTCCGTCCTGCTGCGGTGTTGTATAGCCTGCAGCGATCCGTAGGCTTCAGGCGGGGAGAAGGCTAATGCTGTTGCCGAGAATAGTTATGCCGATTTGGCATTACCGATGGAGCTGATCTGGTTTGAGGACTATCTGGCTCTCTCCGAGACCTTGAGCTTCTCCAAGGCGGCCGAAGCCCGTCACGTCACCCAGCCGGCCTTCAGCCGGCGTATCCGGGCATTGGAGGACTGGGTGGGGGCGCCGCTATTCGTTCGCACGACGCACAGCGTGACGCTCACGCCCGCCGGGGAGCATTTCCACGGCCAGGCAGAGATCCTGACCAGAGCGCTTCACCAACTGCGCCGCCAGACCCTCGAAGTGGCCGGCCGGGGCGTGGGACCGCTGTCGATCGCGGCGACGCATGTATTGTCGTTCACGTTCTTTCCGAAGTGGGTCCGGAGCAGCGAGAAGATCCTCGCCTTAGGCAATCTTAATCTGGTTTCCGACAGCATGCTGGCGTGCGAGCGGATGATGCTCCGGGGCGACGTGTCGTTCTTGTTGTGCCACTACCACCGCAGCATGGGCAGCCGGCTCGATACCAGGCAATTCAAGAGCATTGTCGTAGGGACCGACACGCTACTTCCGCTCAGCGCAGCGGGCACCGGCCGGAAGCCGCGGTGGTCGCTGCAGAGCGACGAGACCATCCCCTACTTGGCCTACAGCCCGCAGTCAGGGCTGGGCCGTATCGTTGCAAGTCAGTTAGCGAAAAGAGACCTGAAGAAGATCTTCACGTCGCATCTCGCCGCGACGCTGCTATCGATGGTCAGGTCCGGAGACGGTGTCGCCTGGCTTCCGCGAACGTTGGCCGAAGACGACATCAAGGCGGGTTCGCTGGTCGCGGCCGGCGATGCCAAGTCCGTAATCCCGATCGAGATACGGCTCTTTCGCCCGGCTGCACGACAGAGTCACGAAGTTGAAGCTCTCTGGTTGGCATTCGAACCTGCAGAGGTCGGCTGAAGAAACATTCGGCTCCCATGGTGACTACTACGCCCACGGTCTTCCGACGCCAAAACACACTACAGGCAGGTCAAGGAGTGGCACCGATAAATATTCTGACTCACCGAATTCACGGCTTCGGGTAAACCGCAAGACATCCCGGCCCGCTAAAAGGGCGTTTCGCGATCGTCACGATACGTGAGCCGGGATGCGATGGACGCGGCAGCGCCGGCGCGTGACGAGGTGGCAGGGCGGGCTACGCTTGTGAGCCATCGCGATCTGCGCGAACGACCCGGCGCGGTCACAGCGTTTCTTTTCGGCTTCGGGAGCGAGCACGCGCAAGCTTCCGGATGTCCGGGGAGGGACGTCCGCGGACGGCAAAAGCGTGTGGTCCTGACGCCCGGGGTCTGTGCGTCAAGGCTTGCGGTTATGTGCGGCCCGACCGGGTGCGCGCATCGATCATCCGCAAGGCGACGGGGGCAATAGTGCATCGCTCCCCGGGGAGAGCGCGCCATAAGCCGTAAAACCATTGCGCAGGGAAGGCCGGATGTTCCGGCATCACCTGTGGTCACCCCCGCGTGCGTTTTTCGCGTGCGGACCCTGGGTGCCAGCCGGCGCCCGGCCTTCCCTGCGCCCTTTTTTCTCGACGAGGGCGAAACGGACAGCAAACTCGGGCGCCCCCCGCCGCGAGACCGCGAATGTATGTCTGCGCCCGTCACCAAGGCGCATTCCCACCCATGATCGGTGATGTTGCCGCGCCGCCCCCAACTTCATCTTGCGCTGCGGCAAAAAACTTGCACACTCGGCTGAGCCGGGCAGCCAAGCGAGCTCGACAAGGGGAGCGAGCCATGTCCCTCCAGACCATATCGTCCGACACCGTCGACCAACGCCCCAACCGCCCCGAGGAAGTCCTGGCGCTGGAGGCGGATGCGCGGCTGCGGGACGATATCCGCCTGCTCGGACGCATCCTCGGCGACACCGTGCGCGACCAGGAGGGGCCTGAATTGTTCGATCTGGTCGAGCGCATCCGGCAGACCTCGATCCGATTCCACCGCGACGAGGACCGGCTCGCCCGCCGCGAGCTCGAGCAGATCCTCGACAGCATGTCGACCTCCGAGACGGTGCGGATCGTCCGTGCCTTCAGCTATTTCTCCCACCTCGCCAACATCGCCGAGGACCAGAACAACATCCGTCAGATGCGCGCCAACAAAGGCGGCGGCTCCGGCGTGCTGGCCGAGACGCTTGCTCATGCGAGGGCTGCGGGCATCGGTGCCGATGCCCTGCGCAACTTCTTCAAGAGCGCGCTGGTCAGCCCGGTCCTGACCGCGCATCCGACCGAGGTCCGCCGCAAGAGCACGATGGACCGCGAGATGGAAGTCGCAGCCCTGCTCGATCGTCGCGAGCGCGTCGCGCTGACGGCGGAGGAGGCCGCCGCAAGCGACGAGCAGCTCCGCCGCGAGGTGCTGACGCTGTGGCAGACCAATCTGCTGCGCCGGACCAAGCTCACCGTGCTCGACGAGGTCGCCAACGGCTTGTCGTTCTACGATTACACGTTTCTGCGCGAGGTGCCGCGGCTGGTCAACACGTTGGAGGACCGGCTGGAGGAGGGCGGCGAGCAGGCGGCCGGCGAGCTCGCCTCGTTCCTGCGCATGGGCAGCTGGATCGGCGGCGACCGCGACGGCAATCCCTTCGTCACCGCCGACGTGATGCGCGGCACGCTGCGGCTGCAGTCGAGCCGGGTGATGCAGTTCTATCTCAATGAGCTGCACGTGCTCGGCTCCGAGCTGTCGATCGCGGCTCATCTCGCCGACGTCTCCGAGGAGTTGCGCACGCTGGCGGAGCGCTCGCCCGATACCTCGCCGCACCGGAGCGGCGAGCCCTATCGCCTCGCGGTCTCTGGCATCTATGCGCGCCTGACCGCAACGGCCGAAATGCTTCAGGTCGAGATCACGCGCCGGCCGGTCGGCAAGGGTGCGCCATATGACAGCGTCGGGGAGTTCAAGGCCGATCTCGACGTGCTGCACCGCTCGCTGATCTCCAACAACGCCGGCGTGATCGCCCGCGGCCGGCTGCGGCTGCTGCGCCGTGCGGTGGACTGCTTCGGCTTCCATCTGGCCCGGCTCGACATCCGCCAGAACTCGGCGGTGCACGAGCGCACTATTGCCGAGCTGATGGATGCCGCCAATCCCGGCATGTCGTACCTCGCGCTCGGCGAGGACGCCCGCATCTCGCTGCTCACCAACGAGCTGCGCTCGACGCGCTCGCTGGTGTCGCCGTTCGTCAAGTACAGCGACGAGACCATGGGCGAGCTCAATGTCTTCCATGCGGCCGCGGAGGCGCATGCGAAGTTCGGCTCGGATGCCATCCCCCAATGCATCATCTCGATGTGCAAGAGCATGTCCGACATGCTCGAGGTCGCGGTGCTGCTCAAGGAGGTCGGCCTCGTTCATCCCTCCGGGCGCAGCGCCATCAACATCGTGCCGCTGTTCGAAACCATCGAGGATCTGCAGGCGTCTTCCACCATCATGGACCGCATGCTCTCGCTGCATGATTACCGCCGGCTGGTCGACAGCCGCGGCAGCGTGCAGGAGGTCATGCTGGGCTATTCCGACTCGAACAAGGACGGCGGCTTCGTCACCTCGGGCTGGGAGCTCTACAAGGCCGAGATCTGCCTCGTCGACGTGTTCGAGCGCCACGGCGTGCGCCTGCGTCTGTTCCATGGCCGCGGCGGTTCGGTCGGCCGTGGCGGCGGCCCGAGCTACGATGCCATCATCGCCCAGCCCGGCGGCGCGGTGAACGGCCAGATCCGCATCACCGAGCAGGGCGAGATCATCTCGTCGAAATATTCCAACGCCGAAGTCGGCCGCAACAATCTGGAGATCCTTGCCGCCGCGACTCTGGAGGCGAGCCTGTTGCATCCGCGCCAGAGCGCGCCGCGGCGCGAATATCTGACCGCGATGGACGAGCTTTCAAGTCTCGCCTTCAAGGCCTATCGCGGCCTCGTCTACGAGACCGACGGCTTCGTCGATTATTTCTGGGCCTCGACCGTCATCAATGAGATCGCGACGCTGAACATCGGCAGCCGTCCGGCCTCGCGCAAGAAGACCCGCGCGATCGAGGACCTTCGCGCGATCCCCTGGGTGTTCTCCTGGGCGCAATGCCGCCTGATGCTGCCGGGCTGGTACGGCTTTGGCAGCGCGGTCGAGCAATGGATCGCGGAGCATCCCGACAAGGGCATGCCGTTCCTCAAAGAGCTCTACAAGGAATGGCCGTTCTTCCGCATGCTGCTGTCGAACATGGACATGGTGCTGGCGAAAAGCTCGATCGCGATCGCCTCGCGCTATGCCGAACTCGTGCCCGACGAAGCTCTGCGTGAAAAAATCTTCGGCCGCATCCGCCGCGAATGGCATTCCTGCATCGAGACGCTGCTCGACATCATGGGTCAGGACCGGCTGCTGCAAGGCAATCCGCTGCTGGAGCGCTCGGTGCGTCACCGCTTCCCCTATCTCGACCCGCTCAACCACGTGCAGGTCGAGCTGCTGAAAGAACATCGCGCGCAGAACCCGGACGAGCAGGTGCTGCGCGGGATTCAGCTGACGATCAACGGGATCTCGGCGGGACTGAGGAATACGGGTTGAGAAGCGAGGAGCGAACCGTACGGTTCGCTACTCGCTTCTCTATTAATCGCTCACGGCTTCATCGCGCCCTGCACACTGGTGTAGACGGCATAGAGCGATGTCGAGCCACAAATATAGAGCCTATTTCGCTGCTGACCGCCGAAGCACAAATTAGCGACGGTTTCCGGAATATGAATCTTGCCCAGCAACTCGCCGGAGGGCGTGTAGCAGCGTACGCCGTCTTCGTTTGCGTCCCCCCAGCCCACCGAGCACCAGACGCGTCCTTCGGTGTCACAGCGGACGCCATCGGTGATGCTTGGTTTTGGCATCTCTGCGAACACCTTGCTGTTCGACACCTTTGCCCCGGCGACGTCGAGATCGAACACGCGGATATGCGACGGGTTGTCGGGCCCATCCGTGAAGCCGGTGTCGCAGATGTAGAGCTTCTTCTCGTCGGGCGAGATGGCAAGCCCGTTCGGCTCGACAAAGTCGTCGACGACGACCTTGACCTCTCCAGACCTCGGGTCGACCCGGTAGACGTTCTTCTTCTCCTGCTCGGGCTCGGCCTTGATTCCTTCGTAGAAACCGCCGATGCCGTAGGCGGGATCGGTGAACCAGATTGCGCCATCGGCCGTCACGACCGCATCGTTGGGCGAGTTCAGTCGCTTGCCATTGAACTTGTCGGCGATGATGGTGATCGAGCCGTCGAGTTCGGTGCGCGTCACGCGCCGACCGCTGTGCTCGCAAGTGATCAGGCGTCCTTCGCGATCAATCGTGTTGCCGTTCGAGTTCATTGAGGGCTGGCGATAGACACTGACGTGGCCGTCGTCCTCCGAGAAGCGCATGATGCGATTATTCGGAATGTCGCTGAACAGCAGGTATCGCCCGGCCGCGAAATATACTGGCCCCTCGGCCCAGCGGAAGCCCGTTGCGACGCGCTCGACGGCCATGGTGCCGGCAAAGGCGGGAAAGCCGGGGGGCCCAAACGATGGTGGCCCCTTCTTGGCGGATTCCAAGTGGGCGTCCGGGTAGCGGCTGCCTGGCAGCGGCCCCAACGGCAGCGGCGCGGTCGATCTTGTCGGTGCACCCGTCTGGCCCAAGGGCGTTACGGACGCCCCCAGGGCTGCGGTCATGGTGACGCCCGTCGCCGCAACTGCCGCTGCCGCACCCTTCAACAGGGTGCGGCGCGCGAGAACAGGCTCATTGACGTCGGTGGAGATGGTCAGTGAGTTTGTCATAGTCGCCTCCCATTCTTTTGTTTGGGAGAAAACTGTCCGCCTGCAATCGGGCGTAAAGCGGGCGATCCCCGGCTGGACAACCGGAGATCGCAATGCAGCAAAGGTGGAATTCGCTTACACGGGATCCCACGGGAAGATGTCGGCGGAACGGTCGAGCTTGTAGAACGATCCCTTCAGCGCCGGCATGCCGTGTTCCGCGATCGATTGCGGCGTCCAGCCTTCGCTCCGGTGCACCGAGCGCAGCGGGCGGTTCTGGCTGAACAGGAACAGCTCGTTCATGCGTGCGCCGAAGATCTGCCCGGAGACGTCCTTGGCGGCGTCGGAGAGCAGATAGGCGCAGACCGGCGCGATCTTCTCCGGCCCCATCTGCTTGATCTTCTCGACCCGTGCCTTCTCGGCTTCGGTCTCGGTCGGGATGGTGCCGATCATGCGGGTCCAGGCGAACGGCGAGACGCAGTTGGAACGGACGTTGAAGCGGCCCATGTCGAGCGCAATCGACTTCGACAGGCCGACGATGCCGAGCTTGGCGGCGGCGTAATTGGCTTGTCCAAAGTTGCCGATCAGGCCCGAGGTCGAGGTGAAGTGGACGAAGGAGCCGCTCTCCTGCTCGCGGAAGATCCGCGCCGCGGCGTGGCTGACGTAGAACGAGCCCATCAAATGCACCTTGATGACGGCCTCGAACGCTTCCACGCTCATCTTGTGGAAGATCATGTCGCGCAGGATGCCGGCATTGTTGACCACGCCGTCGAGCCGGCCGAAATGATCGGTCGCGGTCTTCACGATCTTGCTGGCGGGGATGGCTTCGGCCACCGACTCGAAATTGGCGACGGCGGTGCCGCCGCGCTTCCTGATCTCCTCGACCACTTCCTCGGCGGGCGCGGCGCTGGTGCCGGCGCCGTCCGCGGCGACGCCGGGATCGTTGACGACGACCTTGGCGCCCTCGCCAGCGCAAAGCAGCGCGATCTCCCGCCCGATGCCGCGGCCTGCGCCGGTAACGATGATGACCTTGTCTTGCAGTGATTTGCTCATGTGGATTACCTCTCGTTCGTAAACACGATCGTGCCCGACGCGGCGAACATGCCGCCGACGCCGTGGCACACCGAAATCTTCGCGTTGGCGACCTGCGCCGGCGCAATGCCGCGCATCTGGCGGACGCTCTCCTGGAGCGCGTACATGCCGTACATGCCCGAATGCATGTAGCTCAATCCGCCGCCATTGGTGTTGAGCGGCAGCTTGCCGCCCGGGCGCGTGTTGCCGTCCGCGATGAACTTGCCGGTCTCCTCGTGCGGCATGAAGCCGAGATCGCCGAGGCCGAACAGCGGCAGATGCGCGAAGGCGTCGTAGATCATGAGATGATCGACGTCCTTGTGCGCGATGCCGGCCTCCCTGAACGCCAGCGGTCCCGCGGTCTTGAACGCGCGCGAGGAGTTGAACGTTTCCATCTGGCTGACCATCGGCGTCTCCACGCTCTCGCCGGTGCCCATGATGTAGACCGGCTTGCGCGGAAAATCCTTGGCGCGGTCGGCCGAGGTCAGGATCAGCGCGCCGCCGCCGTCGGTGACGAGGCAGCATTGCAGCAGGCGGAACGGGTAGGCGATCATGCGCGAGTTGAGGACGTCGGCGACCGTGATCGGGTCCTTCATCATCGCGCGCGGATTCTTCGCCGCCCATTCCCGCTGCACCACCGCGACCGCGGCGAGCTGCTCGTGCGTGATGCCATAGGTCTTCATGAAGCGCAGCACGGGGATCGGGAACATGCTGGGCGGGCCGTAGACGCCGAACGGCGCTTCGAACTGGCCTTGCAGGCTGTCGGCGGGAATCGAGCGCGGCGCCTTGCCGATCATCGACTTGCCGCTCTCGGCATGGGTGATCAGCACGGTCTTGCACAGGCCGGCCTCGATCGCTGCGGCGGCATGGCGGACGTGCAGCATGAAGGAGCAGCCGCCGACCGAGGTGCCGTCCACCCAGGTCGGTTTGATGCCGAGATAGTGGCAGACCTGCTGCGGTGTCTCGACGGCGGTGGCGAAGCCGTCGATGTCCGACAACTTCAGGCCGGCATCGGCAATGGCATTGAGTGCCGCGTCCGCATGAAGCTGGAGCTGCGAGGCGTTGGGAATGACACCGAGCTCGGTGGTCTCGGCCGCGCCGACGACGGCAACCTGATTGCTGCGCATGGGCTTACCCCTTCGCCGGACGGAATACGGGAAGGGTGATCTTGTCGTCGAGAGCCTCGAAGGCGACCTCGAGCTTCATGTCGAGCTCGAGCGCCTCCGGCGTCTGCGGGCAGTCGATGATGTTGCTCATCATCCGCGGTCCCTCGGCAAGTTCAACCACGGCGATCGCGTAAGGCGGCGTGAAGCCGGGCGCGGCGGGACGATGGTTGATCACGTAGCTGTAGAGGAAGCCCTTGCCACTCGCCTTGAAGATGCTGACCTTGCGCGAGGCGCAGGACGGGCAGAACGGGCGCGGCGGAAAATAGACATGCGCGCAGGCGTCGCAGCGCTGCAGGCGCAACTCACCCGCCTTGGTACCGTCCCAGAAATGCTGGGTCTCGGGCGTCGGTTTCGGTCGCGCGCGCTGCGGTTCGGCCATCTCGGCAGGTCCTCCCAAGGCCAAGCTGAGCCCGGCTGTTGCGATCTTGATGCGACAATCGACCATGGCGCGTCAACGGTCCAGCAATGCGCATGCATGCCATCATGCGCACAATGCTTGTGTCGAAGTGAGGCAGCGCTATACATTGCGCGCAAATATTCCGTGAGACAGACATGCCCGATTTTCCGACAGTGACGAAGCTCGCCGAAGACCTCGAAAGCGGCCGCACCACCTCCCGCAAGCTGGTCGAGGCTTGCATCGCCAAAATCGCCGATCCGGCCGGCGAGGGGCAGCGTGCCTTCATCCATGTCGACAAGGATGCCGCGCTTATGGCGGCCGATGCGATGGACGGTTTGCGCAAGGTGAAGGCGGCGCCGTCGCGCTACGCCGGTATCCCGGTCTCGATCAAGGATCTCTTCGACATCAAGGGCCAGGTGACGCGCGCCGGCTCCCGCGCGCTCGACGATTCCTCCCCGGCCGAACAGGATGCCCCCACGGTGGCGCGGCTGCGCAAGGCCGGCTTCGTCGTGATCGGGCGCACCAACATGACCGAGTTCGCCTATTCCGGCATCGGCATCAATCCGCATTACGGCACGCCAAAGGGCGTCTGGAACCGGGCCGAGGGCTACGTGCCCGGCGGGTCGTCCTCGGGCGCCGCGGTTTCCGTGCTCGACGGCATGGCGCATGGTGCGCTCGGCACCGACACCGGCGGCTCCTGCCGGATTCCGGCGGCCTATAACGGCATCGTCGGCTACAAGCCGACGCAGCGGCGCGTGCCGCTCGACGGGGCCGTGCCGCTGTCGTTCTCGCTCGACAGCATCGGGCCGCTGGCGCGATCGGTCAGTTGCTGTGCCATTCTCGATGCCGTGCTCGCGAACGAGCCCAGCGTTCCGCTGAAGCCTCGCCCGGTCAAGGGCATGCGGCTGGCGGTCCCGACCACGATCGCGCTCGACGACCTCGACGCGGCTGTGGCCGCGACATTCGAGCGTGCACTCAAGAGCCTTGCCGATCATGGTGCGATCATCGAGCGCATCGAGATGGCCGAATTCCACGACATCGGGCCGATGAACGCCAAGGGCGGCTTTGCGGCTTCCGAAAGTTATGCCTGGCATCGCTACCTCCTCACGTCCAAGGGCGACGTCTACGATCCCCGAGTCTCCGTGCGCATCATGCGTGGCGAGGCGCAGAGCGCGGCGGACTACATCGATCTTCTCCATGAGCGCCGCTCGCTGATCGCCCGCGTCAATGCGCGCATCGCGCCCTATGACGCGCTGGTGCTGCCGACCACCGCCAACACGCCGCCGAAAATTTCGGACCTTGCCGACGACAAGGCGTTCACAAGGGAAAACCTGCGGGCGCTCCGCAACTGCACCCTGATCAACATGATCGACGGCTGCGCCATCTCGCTGCCTGCGCATCGCGAGGGCGAGATTCCGGTCGGCCTGATGCTGGCGGGCGCGGGCGGATCGGACCGCCGTATCTTCGAGCTTGCTGCCGGCATGGAGGCCGTAATTCGTGTTTGACCTGACTTTCACCGTTGACGCCCAGGACACCACCACGCCGCTGACGCTGGCGATCGACCAGATGGTCATCGCCGGCTGGACCGGCCGCGATCCGGTCGCGCGCGACAAGCACATTGCCGAGCTGCAGGAGATGGGTATCGCCCCGCCGGCCTCGACGCCGATCTACTATCGCGCCTCGGCACGACGGCTGACGATGGAAGACAGCATCGAATGCACCGGCGGCGATTCCTCTGGCGAGGTCGAGTTCGTGCTGATCGGCTGGCAGGGTCGCATTTTCGTCGGCTGCGGTTCCGACCACACCGACCGCAAGGTCGAGGCCTATAACGTCACGGTGTCCAAGCAGATGTGCGACAAGCCGATCGCATCCACGCTGTGGGAGCTCGAGGACGTCATCGGCCACTGGGACAGGATGATCCTGCGCTCCTGGGCCACGATCAAGGGCGAGCGCGTGCTCTATCAGGAGGGCACGCTCGATGCGATGCTGCCGGTCGCCGACCTGATCGCGCGTGGCTTCGAGGGAGGGAAATTTCCCGACGGCTGCGCCATGTTCGGCGGCACGTTTGCGGCGAAGGGCGGTATCCGCCCCGCCGACCGTTTCGATTTCGAGCTGAAAGACCCGGTGCTGAAGCGCACGATCAAGCACGGCTATGACGTGGTGACGCTGCCCGTGAGGGGCTAAGGTCTCTCCGCCGTCATTGCGAGGAGCCCTTGCGACGAAGCAATCCAGGCTGGTTCCGCGGGGGGATTCTGGATTGCTTCGCTCCGCTCGCAATGACGGGGAGAGAGACGGAAATCGGGTGGTAGAGGACGGGGCGGTCTTGCGAAGGTCAGAGCCATGACAGCAACAGCACGCAAATCGCCTCATAAGTCAGCCACGGACCCTGCCGCCCGCGTCGATGCCCTCGACTGGCCCCAGATCACCGGCGAACTCGACACCCAGGGCTGCGCGCTCCTGAAAGGCCTGCTCACGCCGGACCAGTGCCGCGCCGTCGCCGCGCTCTATCCCCACGACGCCAACTTCCGCAGCCGCATCGTCATGGGCCGCCATGGCTTCGGTCGCGGCGAGTACAAATATTTCTCCTACCCGCTGCCTGACCTGATCGCGCAGTTGCGCCCGACGCTCTACGCGCATCTCCAGGGTGTCGCCAACCGCTGGAACGAGGCTATGGGGATCGACATCCGCTACCCGGCCGAACACGCGGCGTTCCTGAAGCGGTGCCACGAGGCAGGCCAAGCGCGACCGACGCCGCTGCTGCTGCAATACGAGGCCGGCGATTTCAACTGTCTGCATCAGGACCTCTATGGCGAGCACGTGTTCCCGTTGCAGGTCGCGATCCTCTTGTCGGAGCCCGGCCGCGATTTCACCGGCGGCGAGTTCGTGCTGACCGAGCAGCGCCCGCGCATGCAGTCCCGCGCCGAAGTGGTTCCGCTCGCGCAGGGCGACGCCGTGGCCTTCGCTGTGCATCACCGCCCGGTGCAGGGGACACGCGGCACCTACCGCGTTAATCTCCGCCATGGCGTCAGCCGGGTCAGGTCCGGTCAACGCCACACACTAGGTGTGATCTTTCACGATGCGAAATAAACGCTGCCACTGATGGCGGATTTGTTCGATAGCGTTGCCGAAGCCCAGCCGTCGCGCGAGGAGATCGCCGACGGCGCCGTTCTGCTGCGCGGCTTCGTCAAGCCGATCGAGAGCGAGTTGATCGAAGCGGTGCGCGCCATCGTGGCGCAGTCGCCGTTCCGCCGCATGACCACGCCCGGCGGGCATCTGATGTCGGTCGCCATGACCAATTGCGGCGAGCGCGGCTGGATCACCGATCATACCGGCTATCGCTATGATCCCATCGACCCGCGGACCGGGGCGCCGTGGCCGGCGATGCCGCCGGTGCTCCGCGATCTGGCGTTGCGCGCCGCGGAGCAGGGCGGCTTTGCCGGCTTCGCGCCCGACGCGTGCCTCGTCAACCGCTACGAGCCCGGCACGCGGCTGTCATTGCATCAGGACAAGGACGAGCTGGATTATTCAGCGCCGATCGTCTCGGTCTCGCTCGGGCTGCCTGCGACGTTCCTGTTCGGCGGCCTGGCACGCAGCGACAAGCCGCGCCGCTTCCGCTTGGTCCATGGCGATGTCGTGGTCTGGGGCGGGCCGTCACGGCTCGCCTATCACGGCGTCGCGCCGCTGGCCGACGGTGAACATGCGTTGCTGGGGCGGAAGCGGATCAATTTGACGTTCCGAAAGGTCCGCTGACGCGTTTCCTCGCAGCCGCCGCTCGTCTAAGCTTCCGGCGGGGGAGACGGCGATATGGCGACCACACAGCTCTCGGCCGGCACTGGCGCGGCCAACCGTACCGGCTTGTATCTGGCCGTGCTGCAACTGGCGTTCACGCTTGGCTGGACCACCTACGTCATCTATCTGCCAAAGCTCGCGGCTGAGGTCGGCGTCGCGCCATCAGCCGTCATCCTCATCCTGATGCTGGACCAGGCGATCTTCACCATCGCCGACACCGCGATGGGGATTGCCGCCGACAAGATCGCTCCCCATCTCGGCAGGCTAGGCCTGTTCGTCGGGCTCGTGGCCGCGATCTCCTGCGGCGCGTTCGTCGCGCTGCCCTTCGTCGCAGGACGCGGGGTGGCCGCGCAGGGGTGGTTCATTGCCCTGATCGTGGTCTGGTCGATCACCTCGTCCGCGCTGCGCGCGCCGCCGCTGACCCTGCTCGGCAAATACCGCGCCCGGCCGCAGGTGCCGTTCCTCGCCGCGCTCGCGATGCTCGGCTATGGCGTCGCCGGCGCAGTCTCGCCCTATCTCGGCGTGGTGCTGCGCGAGCACGATGCGCGGCTGCCCTTCGTGATATCGAGCGCAGTGTTGCTGTTGACCGCGCTCGGACTGTCACGGATCGAGCACGAGGTGGCCCGCGACACCGCGCCGCCGACACCGCCCGAAGCGGCAAAGCCGCTTGGCCTCGTGCCGATCGCCTTCATCGTCGCGATGGTGGCGCTCGCGCTCGGTTATCAGTTGCACTTCGCTCTGAACAGCGCGCCGTTCTACCTGCGCTTTGCCAAGCCGGATGAGCTGCAATGGCTGATGCCGGTGTTCTGGATCGGTTTCAACATTGCCATGTTTCCGGCAAGCCTCGTCGCCAAGCACCGTGGCGGCGTGATCGTGATGGGCGCGGCCGGACTGCTTGGAGCGGTCGCGATTGCTGCGGCCGAATTCGCCGGCAGCCTCAACACGCTGATCGTCGCGCAGTTTCTCGCCGGAGCAGCGTGGGGCTGCATGCTGATGAGCGCGATCTCGGCTGCGTTGGCCATCGGCTCGACCGGCGCGGAGGGAAAGGTGACCGGCCTCGTCTTCTCGGCGCTGGCACTCGGGACCTTGGCACGAATGGCGGCGGTCGCCGGCGGCTTGCAGAAAGTGCCTGACTACGCGCCGCTGCTGCACTGGGCCCCGGTCGCGTGCTGGGCGGTCGCAGGCGCGGGCCTGCTGGTGATCGCGGCGGCGCGGCTACAGGGCGGCGTTCACCTCAAGGCTTCGGCGGGTGGATGAACGCCCAGGGGCTCACTTCCGAATCCCTGGTCACTTCGATCGAGATCAGATACGGCCCGCCATGGGCGAGCGCCTTCTCCATCGCCGCCTTGAACTGGTCCGGCGCAGTGACGCGCGCTGATGCGACGCCAAAGGACTCCGCCAGCTTGACGAAATCCGGGTTGACCAGATCCGAGGCCACCACGCGGCCGTCGAAGCGCTCGCGCTGGTCGCGGCGGACATTGCCGTAGGCGTTGTTGTTGAACACCAGCGTCACCACGCCGATGTTGAATTGCACGGCGGTGGCAAGCTCCTGCACGCCGAACATGAAGCCGCCGTCGCCGGTGATCGCCACCACCGGCTTGTCGGGATTGGCGATCTTGGCGCCGAGCGCGGTCGGGAAGCCCGAGCCGAGCGTGCCCTGATAGCCTGATGTGATGAAGGTGCGCGGCTCGTAGATCGGAAAGCCGTACCAGGAGGCGAAGCCGAACTGGGACAATTCATCGGTCACGATCGCGTTCGCCGGCAGCACCTCGCGCAGGATGTTGAGATACGCCATCTGCGGCTGGATGCGCTGGATCTCGGCTTGCGCCGTCGCAGTCGCCTCGCGGATCTCTCCCCGCCGGCCGCTGGTCCTGGCATAGCCGGCCTTCGTCACGGCGGTGACAAGATCGGCCGTGCCGGCCTTGGCGTCGGCGACGATAGCGACATCGGAGGCGAGCCGGCGCATCTCGGCCGGATCGATATCGAGACGAATGGATTTCAGCCCCTTCGGCTGGTACGGCCAGCGGAAGCCCGATGCCGGCAGTTCGGCGCGCGTGCCGATTGCGATCATCAAATCGGTTGTCGGCCACAGCTTGTAAGCTGCCGCCATGGTGAGCCCAAGCTCATGCGCGTTGGAGACGATGCCGCGGCCGCTGCGGAAGGCGACGACAGGCGCGTCGATCATCTCGGCGAGTTCGAGAATCTCCTCGCGCGCCTCGATCGCGCCGCTGCCGACGAAGATCATCGGCGCCTTGCTGTTCCTGATCAGCGCGGCCGCCTGCTTGATCATGTCAGGGTCGGGCTGCGGCGCGGGCAAGGGCTCCAGCACTTGCGCAGCCGCGGTGTCGGCGCGCTGGGTGAAGACGTCCCAGGGCATCTCGACCGAAGCGGGGCCACGCCGTCCGGACGTCATCTCCTGGAAGGCGCGCGCGACGGTGGTCGGCGCGTTGCCGGGATATTCGATCCGATCCGCCCATTTCACATAGGTGCGCAAGGTCGCGAGTTGGTCCGGCATCTCGTGCAGATGGCCGCGGCCCTTGCCCAGAAACTGCGTCGGCACCTGACCGGTGACGCACAGCACCGGCTCGTTGCAGCCGAAGGCGGTGAGCAGCGCGGCGCTGGCGTTGAGCACGCCTGGGCCGGGCACCACGCTGAACACGCCGGGCCTGCCGCTGGAGCGCGCATAGCCGAACGCCATGTAGCCGCAAGCCTGCTCGTGCCGCGCGCCGATCACCTTGAGCTGGGCCTGGTGGAAGGCGTCGAACAGGCCGTAGACCTGGGCGCCGGGCAGGCCGAATACAGTATCGACGCCATGGGCGACAAGGCCGCTTACGATGGCTTCGCCGCCGGTGAGGGTGGTCATGGCATTATCCATTCCGATTATTGTTCAGGCTTCGTCGACGACGCCGTTGCGTAAAGATCCGATGCCCTCGGCCGCGACTTCGATAACATCGCCGGGCTTCAGATAACGCGGCGGGTCGAACCGCGCACCGGCGCCGGTTGGCGTGCCCGTGACGATGATATCGCCGGGAACGAGCGTTGCGAAGGTCGAGATATAGCTGATGAGATAGCGGAACGGGAACATCAATCGGCTGGTGCGGTCGTCCTGCCGCAGCTCTCCGTTGACGTGCGTGGTGAGGCGGATGTCAGCGACTTGCGATTCCTGTGTGTAGGGCACCAGCCACGGGCCGAGGCTGCCGCTGGAATCGAAGTTCTTGCCCTGCGTGACGTTGAACTTGGCATGGCGCAGCCAGTCGCGCACCGAGCCTTCGTTGCAGAGCGTCAGCGCAGCGATGTGATCGAGCGCAGCACTTTCCGGGATGTGCCGGCCGGCCTTGCCGATCACCAGCACGATCTCTCCCTCATAGTCGAGCTGCGCGGAGGCGCGCGGGCGCACCAGCGGTGTGTCGTGGCCGACGAAGGAGCGCGGCGAGCGCATGAACATGCTCGGATATTTCGGCGCGTCCTGGCCGTCCTTGTACTCGGCATTGCGGTCGGGATAGTTGACGCCGATGCAGATGATCTTTTCCGGCGCGGGCACCGGCGGCAGCCAGATGATGTCACCGAGCGCGTGATCGGGCGTGCGGCCGGCGGCCTCTTCCGCGAAGCTCGCGAGCTTTCCTGCCGCGATCACCTCTCGCAGCGTCGGATAGTCCTTTGCGTGGCGCGCGGAGAGATCGACAATGCCGCCGTCCACGACGGCGCCGTACTTCGTTGCACCCTTGACGGAATAGGTGGCGATGCGAGGGAGGGTCATCGCTTAATCCGCCACCAGCACGTCGGCCACGAAGTTCGGCTCACGCACGGCTTGTCCTGCGAACGGCGAGCCCTGCTCGAACCAGGAGCGCGGGGCCGGCGCGCCCCACAATGTCTGGCGACGGGGATCGCGCAATGACCAGCGCAGCGGCTCGTGGTCGTGATCGCCGGTGAAATAGTCGCTGGTGTAGAGCTCGAGCCGGTGTCCATCGGGGTCGCGGACGTAGAGGAAGAACGCATTCGAGATGCCGTGGCGGCCGGGGCCCCGCTCGATGTTCTTGACGAAGCCCTGCGAGGCCATGACATCGCAGAGATGGATGATGTTCATCGCCGTCGGCGTCCAGTACGCGAAGTGGTGCAGCCGCGGGCCCTTGCCGTTGGTGATGGCAAAATCGTGGACATTGCCCTTGCGATGCATCCAGGCCGCGGCGATGCGCCCGTTCGGTCCGTCCTCCTCGGCGTATTCGGTGAGGCGAAAGCCGAGCCGGGCATAGAATTCGACGGTGTCCTGCACCTCGGCGGCGAACACGTTGAAATGGTCGAGCCGCTGCGGATGGCAGCCCCTGTAGAGATCGTAGCGGCGCAGCAGGTGCGGCCGCCGGTCCATCGACGCGTACAGCTCGATCTGGAAGCCGAAGGGGTCGGTGAACTGCAGCGTGCGGCCCTGGAAGGGCTGATCGACGAAGGCGTAGCCAAGGCCGTTCTCGGACAGGAACTTCGCAGCCTTGTCCAGATCCCCGTCGTTGCCGACCTTGAAGCCGAGGCGGTTGCAGGCAGGCGCCGCCGCCTTGCGCAACACCAGCGAGTGATGCTGATGCTCCTCGGCGGCGCGCAAATAGACGACCTTGTCGTCGGCGTCCTCCACATGCAGGCCGACAACGCTTTCATAGAACTCGCGGCTGAGCTTCAGGTCGGTGACGTCCAGCACGGCGTGGCTGGAGCGGATGATGTTGAACGGCGGCTCGAAGATATGTTGCGGTACGGGCATTGCGTTTCCCCTCTCCAGACCCGGTCATTCCCCGTCCGCGCTCCGCGCGTCGAGGAACCGTGAGCGTTAAATTCCCAGCTTCTGAATCTTGTGCGTGCCCCGCGCCAGCGAGACGTGCTTGGTTTCCATGTAGAAATCGAACGAGTAATCGCCGCCGTCGCGGCCGATGCCTGAGGCCTTCATGCCGCCGAACGGCGTCGGCAGATGGCGGACGTTTTCCGAGTTCAGCCAGATCATGCCGGCCTCCAGCGCATCCGCGACACGCAACGCGCGGCCAAGGTCGTTGGTCCAGACATAGCCGGTCAGGCCATAGCGGATGTCGTTGGCGATCTCGACGGCGTCGGCTTCGTCCTTGAAGGGCAGCACGGTGAGGAAGGGGCCGAACACCTCTTCCTGCGCCACGCGCATCTTGCCGTGTGCGCCGGTCACCAGGGTCGGCTCGACATAATGTCCGCCGCCGGGGCCGTCATAGGCCTTGCCGCCCACGGCGATCGTCGCGCCGTCCTGGCGTGCGACGTCGAAATAGGAGCACACCTTTGCCAGATGACGCTCGTGGATCAGCGGCCCGATCTCGGTTACGGGATCGAGGGGATGGCCGACCTTCAGGGCTTTTACGCGCGCCGTGAGTTTCTCGGTGAACTTCTCGGCGATGCCGGCCTGGATCAGCAGGCGGCTCGACGACGTGCAGCGCTCGCCGTTGAGCGAGTAGATCATGAACACGACGGCATCGAGCGCGCGGTCGAGATCGGCGTCGTCGAACACGATCACGGGGTTCTTGCCGCCGAGTTCGAAATGCACGCGCTTCAGCGTGGGCGCGCCCTGAACCATGATCGCGGATCCCGTCGAGCTTTCGCCGACGAAGCCGATCGCCTTGATGGCGGGATGCTCGGTCAACGCCTTGCCGCCCTCTTCGCCAAAACCGTGGACGGTGTTGAGCACGCCGTCGGGCACGCCGGCTTCCTTGACGAGCTTCGCAAGAATAGCCGCCGTGATCGGCGACCACTCCGCCGGCTTGTGCACGACGGTGCAGCCGGCGGCGAGAGCAGGGGCGATCTTCCAGGTCGAAAGCATGAACGGCGTATTCCACGGCGTGATCACGCCGACCGGGCCGATCGGCACGCGCGTCGAGACGTTCCAATGCTCGTCGCTCGGCGTGTTCTGGCCGTCGCGCGCCTCGCCGCATCGATCGGCAAAGAAGCGGAAATTTTCGGCGGCGCGGATCGCGGCCTTGGCCATGAAGCGATAGGCCTGGCCGGTGTCGATGCATTCGAGCACCGCGATGTCTTCGGCATTGTCCTCGATGGCGTCGGCCACGCGATGCAGCAGCTTCTTCCGCATCGCCGGTGCCATGTCGCGCCAGGACTTGAAGGCGAGGGCGGCAGCGGTGGCGGCGCGATCGACATCCTCGGCATTGCCGCGGGCGACGCTTGCGAGTGTCGCGCCGTCGACCGGCGACTTGGTCTCGAACGTCTCGCCAGAGATCGACGGCACGATCTTGCCGTCGATCATGTGCCCGATACCGTCGGCGCGCAGCGTCTTCAGCAGCGGTGCAACGCGGTCTCGGTTGGCCTGGAACACATCGGTTTTCGGCGTGGGCTTATCCATGGGCGGCCTCCGCTTTCAGGGCGTCGTGGATGTTGTTGCGCTTCCAGCTCGTATCCTTGTCGTTGATCTGCATGTCGAACGAGAGGGCGAATTTCGAGCTTGCGAAGACGGGATCGAGATGCCGGGAGAGCGCCTCGAAGACATGCTCGCCGGCCGTCTTGCGGGTTGGCAGATCGCGGCCCTCGCCGATGCGCAGCACCATGTCGAGAAAGCCGTAGTCTTGCCGCGCGTCGGCGATGGCATAGTGCTCGCATCTGACGGCGCGGACGCGGATGCCGCCGAGCGGGAAGATGCCGGTCTCGACCGCCGCCTTGCGCACCACCTCACACGCCGCGCCGATGTCGAGGCGGTCGTCGAGATTGGCCGAATATTCGATCGTGAAATGCGGCATCGCGGTTTCACTCCCTGTTTTCTTGTTCGTCTAAGCGAAGTAGCAACTCACCGAGCCGTAGGCGCCATAATCGGCCTGGATTGTGTCGCCCTTGCGGGTCTCGATCGGACGGATGAAGGAGCCGGCGAGCACGATTTGTCCGGGCTCGAGCGCAAGGCCGAGCGGTGCGATCTTGTTGGCGAGCCAGGCAACGGCCGTGGCGGGATGATTGAGCACGCCGGCGGCAAGGCCGGTCTCTTCGAGCTGCCCGTTCTTGAAACACAACGCACCGATCCATCGCAGATCGGCGTCAAGCGGGCGGATCGGCCGTCCGCCGAGCACGATGCCGGCATTGGCCGCGTTATCGGCGATGGTGTCGAAGATCTTTCGCGTCGCCTTGGTCTGGGCATCGACGCGCTCGATCCGCGTGTCCAGAATCTCCAACGCCGGCACCACGAAGTCGGTGGCGTTGAGCACGTCGAACAGCGTGCAGTCGGGGCCTGCGAGGCGCTTGCTCATGACGAAGGCGAGCTCGGCTTCCACGCGCGTGGCTATGAAGCGCTCCGTCGGGACGAGGCCACCATCGGCGAAGAACATGTCGTCGAGCAACACGCCGGAATCCGGCTCGTTGATGCCAAGCGCGCTCTGCATCGCCTTCGAGGTCAGGCCGATCTTGTGTCCCCTGACGATGCGCCCCTCGGCAATCTTGATGTCGACCCAGGCCTTCTGAATCGCGTAGGCGTCAGCGATGCTGATGTCGGGAAAGTCGTGCGAGAGCTGCCGGATCTGTGTACGGGTCTTTTCCGCCTGGTGCAGACGGTTCGCGCAAGCTCGGATATCGTCGTTGGAAAGCGCCATTTGTGATCTTACAAATCGTGGTGCGGGAAGATACTTAACATGTTAAGTGAATGCGTCAATCGCAAATTGGCTTGCTGCACTGCAAACGTTTCGCGGCTTGAAGGGGCGTCATGGTGAAGAGACCGGCTGATCCTGCGAACGCAAGCGAGCCCGCCGTCCGGCAGGTGCCGATGCGCGACTTCTCGCGCTCGCTACCGATGTCGCTTCTGCGGGCGCGCGAAGCGGTGATGCGGCAATTCCGTCCATCGCTGCGCGAGCATGGCCTGACCGAGCAGCAATGGCGCATTCTGCGCGCGCTCGCGGCGATCGACACGGTCGAGGTCACGGAACTGGCGCGCACCGCGTTCCTGCTCGGACCAAGCCTGTCGCGCATCCTGCGTGATCTGGAGGCGCGCAATTTGATCGAGCGCAAGACCGCCAAGGCGGACCAGCGCCGCAGCATGGTCTCGATCTCGGAAAAGGGCGTGAAGCTGATGGCCTCCGTGGCGCCGTCCTCCGAAGCGATCTATGCGGAGATCACGCGACGCTTTGGCGCACGCAAGCTCGTCGAGTTGCAGGAGATGCTCGGCGAGCTCGAACAAAGTCTCGCAGGGCTCGGCGCGGGCGAGGAGGCAAGTGCCGAGGAGTGAAAGCAGATATGCGCAAGCGCGCGTCAACAATCATGGACATCGCCGCAGTTTTTCGCTCAAGTGCCGCTCAAGCCGATCACTGCAAAATCGGCGCCGAGGTAGAGGCAAACAGACCCTCATGGTCACCATCCAGGTTCAGAAGCTGATCGACTTCGTCACCGAGGTCTTCGCGCATGCGCGGTCGTCGCCCGACGAAGCCCGGCGCATCGCCACCTACCTGACCACGGCAAATCTGACCGGCCATGACAGCCACGGCGTGATCCGCGTCCCCGTCTATATTCGCTGGCAGAAGTCCGGCGCGGTCGTGCCCAACCAGAACGCCGAATTGGTGCTCGACACGCCTTCGCTCGCGGTGATCGACGGCAAGTTCGGCTACGGCCAGACCGTGACGCCGCAAGCGGTCCGGATCGGCATCGAGAAGTGCAGGAAGGCGGGACTTGCCGCAGTCGCGCTACGCAATGCGGGCCATATCGGCCGCGTCGGTGATTGGGCCGAGATGGCCGCCGCAGAAGGGCTGATCTCGGTTCATTTCGTCAATGCCGCGGGCTCGCTACTGGTGGCGCCGTTCGGCGGCGTCGAGAAACGGCTCTCCACCGCGCCCTATTGCGTCGGCATTCCGCGCGAGGGCCAAGACCCGATCGTGCTGGACTTCGCAACCTCGGTCGTGGCCGAGGGCAAGGTGCTGGTCGCGAGCCGCGGCGGCAAGAAGCTGCCGAAGGGCGCGCTGGTCGATGCCGACGGCAGACTGAGCGAGGAGCCGGCCGTGCTCTACGGCCCCTACACGCCGGACGGGCCGCGCGACCACACCAAGGGAACGGGCGCGATCCGAGCGTTCGGCGAGCACAAGGGCTCGGGCCTTGCCTTCATGTGCGAGCTGCTCGGCGGGGCGTTGACCGGAACCGGGGCCACGTCCGGCGGTCGGCGCTTCGCCAACGGCATGCTGGCCTTCTACATCGATCCGAAAGTGGTCGATACCTCCCATGTCTTCGACGCAGAGGTGTCGCGCTATGCGGACTTCATCCGTGCCACCAAGCCGGTGGCCGGGGTCGATCAGGTGCTGATTCCCGGCGATCCCGAGCGGAAAACCAGGGCTGAGCGGAGCCAGAACGGCGTCCCCTTGCCGGATGACACCTGGGCGGCAATAGTGAATACGGCCCGCGAGGTCGGCGTCAGCGAAGTGAGCATCCAGAGGGCGACCGCATAGGTCTTGCGTCATTGCGAGCGTAGCGCGGCGCGCCAGTTCGCGGTAACAGCGGGGCTGTGCTGTTGCGACGCTCGTCATGGTGACGAAGGTCCAAACAACGACGACTTAAACAATAACGGTCCAAAACAAGAAGGAAGGCAACGTGGCGAACAAGGTCAAGGAAATCTGGAAGTCGGGCAAGGCCGTGGTCAACGCGTGGCTCGCGATTCCCTCCGGCTTCTCGGCCGAGATGATCGCGCAATGCGGCTTCGACAGCGTCACCGTCGACATGCAGCACGGCGTGCAGGATTATCTGTCGATGGTGCAGTGCTTCCAGGCGATGGACAAGCATCCGATCACGCCGATGGTCCGCGTGCCCTGGAACGAGCCCGGCATCATCGGCAAGGTGCTCGATGGCGGTGCCTATGGCGTGATCTGCCCGATGGTCAACACGCCGCAGGAAGCCAGGAATCTCGTTTCCTATGCCAAGTACCCGCCAAAGGGCGTCCGCTCCAACGGCCCGATCCGCGCCGGCATGTACGGCACCGCGGGCTCCTACCAGAAGACGGCCAACGACGACATCGTGCTGCTGCCGATGATGGAGACCAAAACCGCGGTCGAGAACATGGAAGCGATCTTCGACGTCGAAGGCATCGACGGCGTCTATATCGGCCCGTCCGACCTCGGCTTCTCTTACGGCCTCGAGCCGAAGCTCGATCGTACCGAGCCGGAGATCCTCGCGATCTACGAGAAGATCATCAAGGAGTGCGGCAAGCGCGGCCTCAACCCGGGTATCCATTGCAGCGGCGCCGAAGGTGCCGCGCGCGCCATCAACATGGGCTTCAAGCTGGTGACGCTCTCGAACGAGGTCGGCCTGATGACGACCTACGCCAAGATGCAGGTCAATGCCACGCGGAAGGATTCCGGCGGCAAGGCCTGAGAACTCGCGAATGGCGAATGGGGAGTAGCGAATGAGCTGCTCCCTTTTTCCATTCGCCACTCGCTACTCACTATTCGCCCTAAGGAGACTCCCATGACCATCAGCCCCGTCATTCGCCTGCATCCCGATGATGGCGTGCTGATCGCGCGCGCAAGCTTGCCGCCGGGAACATTGGTGGCCGACGGCGTGACCACGGTCGAGCGCATTCCTTCCGGTCACAAGGTCGCGATCAAGCCGATCGCAGTCGGGGAGCCGGTGATCCGCTATGGCCAGATCATCGGCTTCGCGACCACACCGATCGCGCCGGGCCAGCACGTGCACGTGCAGAACTGCGGCATGGGCGATTTCGCCAAGGACTATGCTTATTGCGCCGACGTCAAGCCGACGCCGAATTTCGAGCTGCCGGCAAGCTTCGAAGGCATCCGCCGCCCGGACGGCCGCGTCGCCACGCGCAACTATATCGGCATCCTCACCTCGGTGAATTGCAGCGCGCATGTCGCAAGCCTCGTCGCCGACGTCTTCAAGAAGAATCCGTTCACCGGCGACAATCCACTGGCCGACTTCCCCAATGTCGACGGCGTGGTTGCGCTGACCCACAAGACCGGCTGCGGCATGACACAGAACGAGCCCTTAGCGCTGCTCCGCCGCACGCTCGGTGGCTATGCGCGGCACGTGAACTTCTCCCACGTCATCGTGCTCGGCCTCGGCTGCGAGGTGAACCAGATCGGCGGCTTGATGGAGGAGCAGAAGCTCGCCGGCCGCCTGCGCGCGATGGACATCCAGGAGGTCGGCGGCACCCGCAAGACGGTGGAAGCCGGCATCGCCTTCGTGCGCGAGGCACTCGCGGAGTCCAACAAGGTCAGGCGCGAGTCCGTTCCGGTCAGCGAATTGACCGTGGCGCTGCAATGCGGCGGCTCGGATGGCTATTCCGGCGTTTCCGCCAATCCGGCGCTGGGTGCGGCCAGCGATCTCATCGTACGTCACGGCGGCACCGTGATCCTGTCGGAGACGCCGGAGACTTATGGCGCCGAGCATCTGCTCACGCGCCGCGCCGTCAGCCGCGAAGTCGGCGAGAAGCTGGTCGATCTCATGCGCTGGTGGGACGAATACACCACGCGCGAAGGCGCCGAGATGAACGCCAATCCGAGCCCGGGCAACAAGGCCGGCGGTCTCACCACCATTTTGGAGAAGTCGCTCGGCGCGATGGCGAAGGCCGGCACCACCAATCTCGTCGAGGTGCTGCGCTACGCCGAACCCATCACCAAGAAGGGTTTCGTCTTCATGGACACGCCCGGCTACGATCCCGTTGCCGCGACGGGGCAGGTCGCCGGCGGCGCCAATCTGGTCTGCTTCACCACGGGCCGCGGCAGCGTGTTCGGCTGCAAGCCGGCGCCCTCGATCAAGCTCGCGACCAACACGCCCATGTACAAGCGCATGGAAGAGGACATGGACGTCAATTGCGGCACCATCCTCGAAGGCGAGGAGAGCGTCCAGCAGTGCGGCCAGCGCATTTTCGATCTCATCCTCAAGACCGCGTCCGGACAGCCGACCAAGAGCGAGAGTTTTGATTTCGGCGGCGCCGAGTTCGCGCCGTGGGTGCTGGGCGCGACGATGTAATTCCTCGTTGCGCGTCGGCGGTAACCCTGCACGGCAAGCGACGCTCCTAAGTAATGATACGGAGCCGTCAAGTGAACACGGGGGTTCCCGCGGTCACACCTGATTAACATCTTCTGCCGTAATCCCTTGGGAGGATGCGAACTCCACTCATGTGGGGCGTTCGCCCTTCGTGAGGATTCGTCGACGATGACGCGTGCGATACGGCCGACCGGCGTGGAACATCTCCTCGGTGAGGAGGAGCTGATCGTGTCGAAGACCGATCTCAAGGGCCGCATCACCTACGCCAACGATGTCTTCATCCGCATGGCGAAGTACTCGTGGGAGGAGCTGATGGGCGCCCCCCATAGTCTGATCCGCCACCCTGAGATGCCACGCTCCGTCTTCAAGCTGCTGTGGGACACGCTTCAGTCCAGGCAGGAGATCTTCGCCTACGTCGTCAACCTCGCGAGGGACGGCAGTCATTACTGGGTGTTCGCCCACGTCACGCCGACATTCGACGAGCGTGGCAATATCGTCGGCTATCACTCCAACCGTCGCAGACCCGATCCGGCGCAGATCGAGCGCATCAAGCCGATCTACAAGGCGCTGTGCGCGGAAGAGGCGCGGCACGCCAATGCCAAGGACGGCATGCATGCGAGCTTCGAGGCGATGGCCGGGCTGCTCAAGCAACAGGGTGTCGGCTACGATGAATTTGTGCTCTCTCTCTAAGGCGCAGGGAGCGACCGCGCTCGCATCCGTTCTTGCCGTCGTTGCGTTCGTGCTCTCGCTCGCCGGTGCGACCGGAATTTCCGGTGCGGCGTTGCTTGGCGCGACGGTCGTGCTGCTCGGTTATGCCGTCTGGTGCCAGCATCGCACGGGGGTGGCCGTCGACGAGATGGCAGACGTATGCCGCAAGGCCGCACGTGGCGACCTTGAGGCGCGCATCCTCAGCATCCGCCAGCCCGGACTGATCGGCGCCATTCAGAAGTCGATCAACGACATGCTCGACATCACCGATGCCTATTTGCGGGAAGCCTCGGCGTCGATGGACTATGCAAGCCGCGGCAAATATTTCCGCAAGATTCTCGCGCGCGGATTGCCCGGTTCGTTCCGCCGTTCAGCCACCGTCATCAATTCCGGCACCGACAGCCTCGGCCGTCGCGTGGTCGAGATCGCGGACCTCGCAAAGCAGTTCGGCACGCATCTCGACCAGGTCGCCGGCACTCTGATGGGCGCGGCGACCGATCTCGAATCAGACGCCGGCCAGATGGCGGCGGCGGCCGAGAAGACCAGCCGGCAGACCTCCGGCGTGCTCAGTGCGTCCGACCAGGCCTCGCGCAACGTCGCCACCGTCGCCGGCGCCGCGGAGCAACTCGCATCATCGATCGCCGAGATCGGCCGCCAGGTGGCGGGCTCGACCACCAGCACGGGGCGGGCGGTGAACGAAGCCAATCGTGCCGGCAGCGAGATCCGCACGCTTGCGGACGCGGCGATGCGGATCGGCGACGTGGTCAAGCTGATCAGCGCGATCGCCGAGCAGACCAACCTCCTGGCGCTCAACGCCACCATCGAGGCCGCGCGGGCAGGCGAGGCCGGCCGCGGCTTCGCCGTGGTCGCATCCGAGGTCAAGAGCCTCGCCAACCAGACCGCGAAGGCGACCGAGGAGATCAGCGCCAAGGTCGGCGAGATGCAGCAATCGACCACCAATTCGGTCGCCGCCGTCGAGGCGATTGCGCAGACCATTACCGAGATCAACGGCATCACCGCCTCGATCGCGACCTCGATCGAGCAGCAGGGGCTCGCCACCCGGGAGATCGCCCGCAACGTCCAGGAAGCCTCGGCCGGCACCGCGCAAATGTCCGCCAACGTCACCGGCATCAGCGAAGCCGCCGCCGACACCGGCCGTGTGGCGAGCCGCGTCAACAGCGCCTCCGAACGCGTCCATGGCGAGGTCGAGACGCTCCGGCGCGAGGTGACGCAGTTTTTGCAGCGGCTGACGTCAGCGGCGTAGGACATCGCGGAGAGGACGCGCATTCTTCCCCTCTCCCCTTGTGGGAGAGGGTGGCTCGCAGCGTTTGCGGCGAGACGGGTGAGGGTCTCTCTCCGCGCGCACCTCTCACGCCGGAATCGCGGAGACGTACCCCTCATCCGGCGCTTCGCGCCACCTTCTCCCGCAAGGGGACAAGGAAGAAAGCGACCGCCCGCACCTTGCGTAGGCACCCTTTGCCCGTTGTTAGTGCTTGATCGAGGTCACCAGCGGTGTTCTGCTCAAAAAAGCTGCTGGAGTACCGCACCCCGTGTCGATCTACGTCGCATTACACCACGTCACGCACTACAAATACGACCGCCCGATCGATCTCGGCCCGCAGACCATCCGTCTGCGGCCGGCGCCGCATACTCGCACGCCGATCCTGAGCTATTCGCTCAAGGTCACGCCGGCCAATCATTTCGTGAACTGGCAGCAGGATCCGCTGGGCAATTGGATCGCGCGTTACGTCTTCCCGGAGAAGACGACCGAGCTCAAGATCGAGGTCGATTTCACGGCGCAGATGACCACGGTCAATCCGTTCGACTTCTTCGTCGAACCCTATGCCGACAGCTTTCCGTTCGAATATACGCAGGATCTCAAGACCGAACTCGCGCCTTATCTCGAGACCGTCAAGCCCGATCGGCTGTTTGCGAAATATCTCGACACGATCCCGCACGAAGCCCCGAACACCGTCAACTTCCTTGTCGATCTCAACAGGGAGCTGCAGAAAAGGATCGGCTACGTCATCCGCATGGAGGCGGGCGTGCAGACGCCGGAGGAGACGCTCTCCTCCGCGGCCGGCTCGTGCCGCGACTCCGCCTGGCTTCTGATCCAGACCTTCCGGCACCTTGGTCTCGCCGCCCGTTTCGTCTCGGGCTATCTGATCCAGGTCCGTCCCGACATCGATCCGATCGAGGGGCCGCCGGAGGTCGAGAACGATTTCACCGATCTGCACGCCTGGGCCGAGGTCTACCTGCCGGGCGCGGGCTGGATCGGCTTCGACGCGACCTCGGGCATGCTTGCGGGCGAGGGCCACATCCCGGTCGCCGCGACGCCGCACTACCGCTCGGCGGCGCCGATCTCCGGCGGCGCGGGCTTTGCCGAGGTCGAATTCGCCTTCGACATGAGCGTCAAGCGCATTCGCGAGGCGCCGCGCATCACAAAACCATTCTCGGACGAATCCTGGATACGGCTCAACGATCTCGGCGAGCAGGTCGACGGCGATCTTGCGGCGCAGGACGTGCGTCTGACCATGGGCGGCGAGCCGACCTTCGTCTCCGTCGATGATCTCGAAGGCGCCGAGTGGAACACGGACGCGGTCGGTCCGACCAAGCGCGGGCTCGCCGACGATCTGATCCGCCGCATGCGCGCGCGTTTCGGACCCGGGGGCCTGCTGCACTTCGGTCAGGGCAAATGGTATCCCGGCGAAAGCCTGCCGCGCTGGGCCTTTGGCCTGCACTGGCGCAAGGACGGCGTGCCGATCTGGAAGAATGCCGACCTCATCGCCAGCATCGAAAATCCGCGGCCGGCGCAGGCCAAGGACGTACAGGCGTTCGTGGAAGGCGCGGCGCTGCGGCTTGGTCTCGATCCCGGCTACATCATGCCGGCCTATGAGGACACCGCGTACTGGCTGCAGAAGGAATCCGAGCTTCCCGTCAACGTCGATCCCTCCGATTCCAAATTATCCGATCCGGAGGCCCGCGCGCGGATGGCGCGGGTGTTCGAGCAGGGGCTCAACAATCCTCGCGGCTTCGTGCTGCCGGTACAGCGCTGGAATGCGGCGCCACGTTGGCGCAGCGAGCGGTGGCAGCTCCGGCGCAGTCATCTGTTCCTGATGCCGGGGGACTCGCCGCTTGGCCTGCGCCTGCCGCTGGACTCGCTCGGCTATGTCCCGCCCGATCAATACCCCTACATCGTCGAGCGAGATCCGATGGAGGCCCGCGGCAAGCTGCCCGTGTTCAGCCTTCCGGCGCGTCCGGACTCGCCGGAGCGGCTCGAGCCCGAAGAGCTCAACACCTCCGTGCCGGTCCGCACCGCGATGTCGGTCGAGGTCCGCGACGGCGTGCTCTGCGCCTTCATGCCGCCGGTCGAGCAGATCGAGGATTATCTCGAGATGATCGCGGCGCTCGAAGCGACGGCCGAGGAGATGCAGCTCCAGGTCCATGTCGAGGGTTATCCGCCGCCGTTCGATCCGCGTGTCGACGTCATCAAGGTGACGCCCGATCCCGGCGTGATCGAGGTCAACGTCCAGCCGGCAAAGAACTGGCGCGAGGCGGTCGATATCACCGTCGGGCTCTATGAAGATGCGGGCAAGACACGCCTCGGCGCCAACCGCTTCCTCGTCGACGGCCGCCACACCGGCACCGGCGGCGGCAATCACGTCGTGGTCGGCGGCTCGAGTCCGCAGGACTCGCCGTTCCTGCGCCGGCCTGATCTGTTGAAGAGCCTGGTGCTGCACTGGCAGCGGCATCCGGCGCTGTCCTATTTCTTCTCCGGCCTGTTCATCGGCCCGACCAGTCAGGCACCGCGCATCGACGAAGCCCGCCACGACAGCATTTATGAGCTCGAGGTTGCGCTCACGCACGTGCCGCCGCCGGGCGTTCAGGCGCCGCTGTGGCTGGTGGATCGCTTGTTCCGGCATCTCCTCGTCGACATCACCGGCAACACCCATCGCGCCGAGATCTGCATCGACAAGCTCTATTCACCGGACGGCACGACCGGCCGCCTTGGCCTGGTCGAATTCCGCGCGCTCGAAATGCCGCCGGATCCGCGCATGTCGCTGGCGCAGCAGCTGCTGATCCGTGCGCTGATCGCAAAATTCTGGCGCGAGCCGCAACAAGGCAAGTTCGTGCGCTGGGGCACCGCGCTGCATGATCGCTTCATGCTGCCGCACTTCATCTGGGAGGATTTCCTCGAAGTGCTCACCGAGTTGAAGCAGTCCGGCTATCCGTTCGAGCCTGAATGGTATCTGGCCCAGCTCGAATTCCGCTTCCCCGCTTTCGGCCGTATCCATCATGGCGGCGTGACGCTGGAGCTGCGGCAGGCGCTGGAGCCCTGGCACGTGCTCGGCGAGGAGGGATCGGCCGGCGGCACCGTGCGCTATGTCGACTCATCGGTCGAGCGGCTCCAGGTCAAGGCGGAGGGGTTCGTCGAGGGCCGCCATATCGTCACCTGCAACGGCCGCCGCCTGCCGATGACCGCCACCGGCCGCTCCGGCGAAGCCGTGGCCGGCGTCCGCTTCAAGGCCTGGCAGCCGGCCTCCGGTCTGCATCCGACCATTCCCGTTCACGCGCCCCTGACCTTCGATCTTATTGACACCTGGAACGGCCGCTCGCTCGGCGGCTGCGTCTATCACGTCGCCCATCCCGGCGGCCGCAGCTACGACACCAAGCCGGTCAACACCTACGAGGCCGAGGCGCGGCGGCTGGCGCGCTTCCAGGACCACGGCCATACGCCGGGCCCGATGCAGCCGCCGCCCGAGGAACGCACAAATGAGTTTCCGCTGACCCTCGACTTGCGGACCCCGCTCCTGCAATGAGTATGATGCGGGGGCAGGGAGAGGCGCATGGCCGAGGGCGCAGCCGAAGAGGACGACAAGGCGGGTAAGGCGCAAGGTCAACGTAATGGCCAGCGTGAAGGCCAGCGCCGTTTCGCGCAATGGGTCCGCGACTACAGGCGCCTGCCCGGCATCCCCGACGAGTTTCTCGGCCCGGACGGCAAGCCCCGCGCGGTCTGGAGCCGCTTCTTCGATGCCTTCGGCGCGCTCGCGCCCGACGAGGTCGAGCGGCGGTTCGGCATGGCCGACCGTCATCTCCGCGAGGCCGGCGTCACCTATCGCGCGCCCGGCGAGAGCGCCGACCGGCCCTGGTCGATCAGCCATCTGCCGCTGCTGATCGACGAGGCCGACTGGAAGCAGCTGTCCGATGGCATCACCCAGCGCGCCGAGCTGCTCGAGCTCGTGCTGCGCGACATCTATGGCGAGGGCCGCCTCGTCGCCGAAGGTGCGCTGCCGGCGGCCGCGATCGCGGGCAGCCCCGAATATCTCCGTCCCGTCTGCGGCGTGCCGCCGCCGGGCGGGCGCTATCTCTCGCTCTATGCCGCCGATGTCGGCCGCGGGCCCGACGGCCGCTGGTGGGTGCTCGGCGACCGCACGCAGGCGCCGTCGGGCGCGGGCTATGCGCTGGAGAACCGCCTGGTGCTCTCGCGCGCCTTCTCGGATCTCTACAAGTCGATGAACGTGCCGCGCGTCGCGCCGTTCTTCGAGGCGTTTCGCGACAGTCTTCGGGCGCGCGCCGACCGCGACGAGCCGCGGATCGGCGTGCTCACGCCGGGCAGCTTCAGCGAGACCTATTTCGAGCACGCGACGCTGGCGCGCTATCTCGGCTTCCTGCTGGTCGAGGGCGACGATCTCGCCGTCAGCGACAACCATATCCACATCCGCACGGTTGCGGGCCTCAAGCGGCTTGACGTGCTGCTGCGCCGTGTCGATTCCAATTCGCTCGACCCGCTCGAGCTCGAAGCCTCCTCGCGGCTTGGCGTCCCCGGGCTGATCGACGTGCTGCGCAAGGACGGCGTCGTCGTCGCCAACATGCCGGGCTCGGGCGTGCTGGAGGCGCGCGCGATGCTCGGCTTCCTGCCGGCGCTGAGCCGCCGCCTGCTCGGTGAAGAGTTGAAGATGCCGCACATCGCGACCTGGTGGTGCGGCCAGCGCTCGGCGCGCGACGAGGTGCTGTCGCGGCTCGACGAGGTCGCGATCGAAGGCGCCTATCGGCGCGGCGTTCCCGGTTTCGACAGCAACGGTCCGATGCTCGCGAGCGAGCTCGATGCCGCCGGCCGCCGGCGCCTGAGCGACGCGATCGCTGCGCGCGGCATGGACTATGTCGGCCAGGAGGTGGTTCGGCTCTCGACCATGCCGGTATGGGAGCAGGGGCAGATCACGTCCCGTCCCTTCGTGCTGCGCGTGTTCGCAGCCGCGACGCCGGACGGTTGGGCCATCATGCCCGGCGGCTTCTGCCGGATCGCCGAGCAGCCGGATGCGCGCGCGGTGTCGATGGGCGACGGCGCGCGTTCCGCCGACGTCTGGGTGGTCTCGGACAAGCAGGTCTCGACCGCGACGCTGCTGCCTGCGGTTGACAAGGTGCGCATCCGCCGAATCGCCGGAGTGCTGCCGAGTCGCGCCGCCGACAATCTGTTCTGGCTCGGCCGCTATCTCGAACGCGCCGAGGCGACGCTGCGGCTGGTGCGGGCGCTGGGCTCGCCGAGCGGGCCCAACAAGGGCACCGCGGCCTCGCTGCAATCGGCCGAGCGTATCCAGCGCCTGCTGGTGACCTGGGGCGCGATCTCACAGACCTCGCGTGCGGCGCCCGGCCGCATCGTTGCCGAGGCGCTGCAGAGCCCGGAGCGTTTCGGCTCGGCACTGTCGCTGGTCCGCGCGGCCCAGCGCACGGCGACCTCCTTGCGCGAGCGGCTGTCGCCCGATGCCTGGCAAGTCATCACCGAGATGGTCGAGCGGCTGGCCGTCGAGGTCGAGGACGACGACAGCGTGCTGAGCGCGGCCGAGCTGACGTTGCAGGAGCTCGCGAGCTTTGCCGGCCTTGCGCATGAAAACATGAACCGCGCCGCCGGCTGGCGCTTCCTCGATATCGGCCGCCGCACCGAGCGCGCCATCAACACCACGCGCTTTGCCCGGCAGTTTGCCTATGACGAAGCCGGCGACGAGAATCTCGATATCCTGCTGACGCTGGTGGATTGCCAGATCACCTACCGCTCGCGTTATCTGCTGGCGCCGATCCTTGCGCCGGTGCGCGATCTCGCCGTGCTCGACAGTTACAATCCGCGTTCGGTGGCGTTCCAGGTGACGGCGCTGAACGAGCATATCGCCGCGCTGCCAAGCCTGAAGGAGCACGGCCTGATCGAGAAGCCGCAGCGGCTTGCGGTCGCGCTGCAAGCGATGCTCGCGACCGCGGAGGCCGAGAGGATCGAGGTCAAGACGCTGTTCGCATTGGAGCAGGATCTGCTCAGCCTCGCCGAGGCAGTCGGGCAGCACTACTTCCCGCACGGCCCCAATGCCAGCCGGCCGGAAAAGCTGACGGGGCTGGCGTGATCTACGACATCCGTCACGTCACCACCTACGAATATGAGAGCCCGGTCAGCTTCGCCCGCTGCACGCTGCGGCTGGAGCCGAGGAGCGGCCATGGCCAGGAGCTGATCTCGCACAAGGTCGAGATTCGTCCGCGCCCCGCGGAGCGTAGCGTCCGGCGCGATTTCTTCCGCACCCTGACCGAGAGTGTGGTGATCGAGGCCGCGCATCGCACCCTGCGCATCGATTCCCGCTCTCGCGTGAAGATGTCGCGCCAGCCGCCGGCGCGCGACGCTGCCAGTCCGGGCTGGGAGAGCATTCGCGACATCGCCTTCGAGGCGACGAGCCTCGGGCCGTCCTCGCCGGTCGGCTATGTCTTTGCGAGCCCGCTGGTGCCGGTGCTGGGACCCGTCAGCGCCTATGCCGCGGAAAGCTTCGCAGCCGGCGTGGGGATCCTTGCCGGGGCGGTCGATCTGATGCATCGCATCCGCACAGAATTTCGCTACGATCCCAAGGCGACGGTGATCTCGACGCCGCTCGACGAGGTCTTCGTCAAGCGCCATGGCGTCTGTCAGGATTTTGCCCATGTGATGATTGCGGGCTTGCGCGGGCTGGGACTGCCCGCGGCCTATGTCAGCGGATATTTGCGCACCATTCCGCCGGCGGGCCAGCCGCGCCTGCAGGGCGCCGATGCTACCCATGCCTGGGTGTCGCTGTGGTGCGGGGAGGAGCTTGGCTGGGTTGATTTCGATCCGACCAACGACCTTATGGTCGCTGGCGACCATATCGTGCTCGCGGTCGGCCGCGACTTTTCCGACGTTTCGCCGGTCGACGGCATCATTGTCGGCTCGCCGAAGCAGAAGCTCGACGTCGCCGTCGACGTGCTGCTGGTGGAATGATTGCCGTTTTTGCCGTCCCGGCGACGCCCAGCCCGGGTGTGTCGGGCCGGCACCGCAACCGCGATATCGCGGGGCACAACCGCAACATTTTTCCGGATTTTCGTTCCCGGGTTTGGCCAGTCGGCCCAAGATGGGCTATGCTGGCGCTTGCGTCGAGGACGAGAATGAGACGTCGGTAGTTGGCGTGGGACACCACTGACAGACGGGGCTGCATCCATGATCACGTTACCGAGACTGGCGGCTGAATCCCTTGAGAAGACGCTAGGTTCGTTCATGCGCCGCAGGTACGGCGATTCTCCGGCAAACATCGTCGAGAGCGCGACCCGTACCGCTATGGAATGCATCGGAAACAGCGACGCGCTCTATCATAATGTCGAACATACGATGCTGGTCACGCTCGCGGGTCATTCCATCCTGAGCGGCCGGTATCTTCATATTCATCTCTCGGCCGAGGATTACGTCCACGTCCTGATCGCCTGTCTTGCGCACGATATTGGCTATGTCCGTGGCTTGTTCGAGGAAGATGACGAGGACGGTTTTGTGGTCGATGCGGCAGGCAGCAAGGTCTCGCTGCCCCGCGGCTCATCAGATGCCAGCCTGATGATGTATCACGTCGACCGTTCCAAGCTCTACGTCATGCGCCGGCTGCAGCATATTCCCGGACTTGATCCAGAGCGGATCGCGCGCGCCATCGAGGGCACCCGCTTCCCGGCCCGCGAGGGCCAGGAATACGACGACGACGCCTCGATCCTGCGCGCTGCCGATTTCATCGGGCAACTCGGAGATCCCAACTATCTGCGCAAGGCTAACGCGCTCTATTACGAATTCGAAGAAGTCGGCATGAACCGCCAGCTCGGCTACGATTCGCCGGCCGACATCGTGAACCGCTATCCGCAGTTCTATTGGAACAGCGTCGCACCGCACATCCAGACCGAGATCGGCTATCTCAACAAGACCGAGATCGGCCGCCAGTGGATCGCCAACCTCTACAGCAACGTGTTCCGCGCCGAGCGTGACATCACGTTGTCCGGGCCGCAAAAATAGCTTCGCTTTGTGATGCGACAAAAAACGGTCACCACGGATATCCTCGACATCGCCTATCGCGAATACGGCGCGCCGGACGGCTGGCCCTGCATCATGGGCCACGGCTTTCCCTACGACGTGAACGCCTATGCCGAGACCGCGCCGATCATTGCGCAAGCGGGCGCGCGGGTGCTGGTGCCCTGGCTGCGCGGCTACGGGCCGACGCGGTTTCGCTCCGCTGCGACGTTGCGCTCCGGCGAGCAGGCGGCGCTTGGCGCCGATCTCCTGGCCTTCATGGATGCGCTTGGAATCTCGCACGCGGTGGTCGGCGGTTACGACTGGGGCGGGCGCGCGGCCTGCGTGGTCTCGGTTCTGCATCCGGAGCGCGTAATCGGCCTCGTCTCGGGCAATTCCTACAACATCCAGAACATCGCGCGTTCGATGGAGCCGGCTTCGCCAACCGAGGAGGCGGCGCTCTGGTATCAATATCTCTTCCACAACGAACGCGGCCGCCGCGCGCTGGAGCGCAACCGGCGCGGTTTTGCGCGCCAGCTCTGGTCGATGTGGTCGCCGACATGGGACTTCGACGACGCGACGTTCGAGACCAGCGCCATGTCGTTCGACAATCCTGATTTCGTCGATGTTGTGATCCACTCCTATCGACATCGTTACGCGCTGGTCGCCGGCGATCCCGCCTATGCCGCGATCGAGGCGAAGCTCGCCGCCCAGCCGCCGGTCCGTGTCCCGACCATCGCGATCGACGGTGACAGCGACGGGGTCAATTCCGGCACCGCTCACCACGCAGGCAAATTCGCGGGCTTTTTCGAGCGGCGCGTCTTTGCAGGGGCCGGCCACAATTTGCCGCAGGAGCGGCCGGCCGAATGGGCCCAGGCCGTGCTCGATGTGCGGAGAGCGGCCTCATAGAGCCGGATTTCTCGTCCCGCTGTCTTGCCGCTCTCACAGCTTCCGATTTTTCCTGATCCCGGGAACCTTTTCCGATCGCAGCCGTCCAAGCTGTGGGCCGCCTTCTGTATGCGGTTCGTTGCACGGGAGTTTTCGATGAAGACGCAAACGCGCAGGCTGGAACGTGTCGCGGTCGCGCAGGCGCCGAGCGAGCGGCCTGAGAGGGCGGAGGTCGAGCAAGCGATCCGGACCATGATCCGCTGGGCCGGCGACGATCCCGCGCGCGACGGTCTGCGCGATACGCCGGACCGGGTCGCGCGCGCCTTCGAGGAGTATTTCTCCGGCTATGCGCAGGATCCGACCGAAATCCTGCAAAAGACCTTTGAAGAGATCGAAGGCTATGACGAGATGATCGTCCTGCGCGGCGTTCGCTTCGAAAGCCATTGCGAGCACCACATGGCACCGATCGTCGGCCGCGCCTGGGTCGCTTATATTCCGCAAGGGCGCGTCGTGGGCATCTCCAAGCTCGCGCGTCTCGTCGACATCTACGCCAAGCGGCTTCAGATCCAGGAGAAGATGACCGCGCAGATCGCCAACACGATCAACGATGTGCTGAGGCCCGAAGGCGTCGGGGTCATCATCAAGGCAACGCATCACTGCATGACCACGCGCGGCGCGCACAAGCCCGGGACCGATCTCGTCACCAGCCGCATGCTCGGCGTGTTCCGCGACAATGCGTTGACGCGCCAGGAGCTGCTGGGGCTGGCCAATTCGGACGATTGATCCGCGACGGCTCAAGGAGGCAACGCCATGACCGAGGACAAGAAGCCAAGCGGACCCGACTTGAGCCGAGGCGTGACGCTCGCCGCGTTCAAGGACAGCAAATTGCTCGGCCATGTCGGCGAGGAAGACGTCCTGCTGGTGCAGGCCGGCAGCGAGATCTTTGCGATCGAGCCGACCTGCAGCCACTATCACGGACCGCTTGCAGAAGGACTGGTGGTTGGCGACACCATCCGCTGTCCCTGGCACCATGCCTGCTTCTCCTTGCGGTCAGGCGAGGCGACCCGTCCGCCGGCGCTGAATGCGCTGGCGGTGTGGGAGGTCTCGCGCGATCAAGACAAGATTATCGTCCAGCGTAAGCGCGAGGTGCCGAAGCCTCCAGCGCCTCACCGGACGGCGCCAACGCCGGAAAAATTCGTCGTCGTCGGCGGCGGCGCGGCGGGTTTCGCGGCGGCGCTGACGCTCCGTCGCGAGGGCTTTGCCGGCGCCATCACCATGCTCAGCAATGACAGCGCGATGCCGGTGGACCGGCCCAATCTGTCCAAGGATTACCTGGCGGGCAACGCGCCGGAGGATTGGCTGCCGCTGCGGGGCGAGGACTATTATCGGGACGCCGGCATCGATCTCAGGCTCAACACGAATGTCGCCGCGATCGAGGCGAAGACGCGCAGCGTGACGCTGGGCAACGGCGACAGGCTGCCGTTCGACCGGCTGCTGCTCGCGACCGGCGCCGAGCCGGTCAGATTGCAGATTCCGGGGGCCGACCAGCCTCATGTCCACACCCTGCGCTCCGTCGCCGACAGCCGCGCCATCATTAAGGCGGCCGGCAGCGCCAAGCGTGCGCTGGTGATCGGCGCCAGCTTCATCGGCCTGGAAGTTGCGGCCTCCTTGCGGGCACGCAAGATCGAGGTCCACGTGGTCGCGCCGGACGAACTTCCGATGCAGAAGGTGCTCGGTCCCGAGATGGGCGACTTCGTGCGCGCGCTGCATGAGGAGAATGGCGTCAACTTCCACCTCGAGGACACGGTGGAGAAGCTGGACGGCACGCGCGCCACGTTGAAGAGCGGCGGCGTGATCGAGGCCGACCTGGTCGTGGTCGGCATCGGCGTCAAGCCGCGCCTCGCGCTCGCCGAGCAGGCAGGGCTTGCGGCCGACCGGGGCGTCAGCGTGAGCGAATATCTGGAGACCAGCATAGCCGGTATCTTTGCGGCCGGGGACATCGCGCGCTGGCCCGATCCGCATTCGCGGCAAACTATCCGCGTCGAGCACTGGGTGGTGGCGGAGCGGCAGGGCCAGACCGCGGCCCGCAACATGCTCGGCAAGCGCGAGCGCTTCGAGGCCGTGCCGTTCTTCTGGTCGCAGCACTATGACGTGCCGATCAACTATGTCGGCCACGCCGATAGTTTTGACGATATCGCAATCGACGGCAGCATTTCCGGCAAGGACTGCCTGCTGAAGTATCGCAAGGGCGGCCGTGTCCTTGCGATTGCTTCAATTTATCGGGATCTCGACAACCTCAAGGCCGAGCTGGAGATGGAGCGGACGCGCGGCTGAGGCGCCGCATCCGGTCTTGATTGGCGTCAATGGTGCTGCCCGCGACGGCGGCTGTGCACCGGCTGATCAGCAACTCGACGCAAGACCGCCTTGTGGAACTCCGCTGATCTGACGTGCTGGCAAAAGCAGCACGCCCCGCCTTCCGAGTCGCGCGGCGATCATCACCGGGGAGAAACCATGAAAGCCGCTTTGGTCCTGGCTGCAGCCGTGGCTGCCTGCCTGTCCACGCCTGTCTCCGCGCAAAAATCCTACGGTCCGGGCGTCAGCGACACCGAGATCAAGATCGGCAACACCATGCCCTATAGCGGCCCCGCATCGCCGCTCGGCATCACCGGCAGGGTGATCTCGGCCTATTTCGACGAGGTCAACGAGAAGGGCGGGATCAACGGCCGCAAGCTCAATCTCCTGTCGCTCGACGACGCCTTCTCGCCGCCGAAGACCATGGAAGCGGCGCGCCGGCTGGTCGAGGGCGATGGCGTCGCCTTCATCTTCGCGACCATGGGCACCGCGCCGAGCTCGGCGATTGCGAAATATCTCAACAGCAACAAGGTGCCGCAGCTGTTTCTGATCAGCTCGGCCTCGAAGTGGAACGACCCGGCCAACATGCCCTGGTCGATGGCGCTGCCGTGGGCGCCGAACTACACCAGCGAGGCGGCCATCGACGTCGCCTATGCCCGCGCCAAGAACCCGAATGCGCGCTTCGCGGTGCTCTATCAGAACGACGACGCCGGCAAGGAATATCTGCGCGGCGTCAAGGAAGCGCTTGGTGCCGACGCCGACAAGGCGATCGCGATGGCGTCGAGCTTCGAGGTCGCCGACCCCACCGTCGATTCCCAGGTGCTGACTCTCGCGAACACCAAGGCCGACGTGTTCATGATCTATTCGGTGACGCCGCGCGCCTGCGCCCAGGCGATCCGGAAAGCGCATGAGGTCGGCTGGCAGGCGACGCGCTTCCTCGCCTCGGGCTGCGCCAACAAGGCAACCGTGATGGTCCCGGCTGGCCTCGATGCCGGCAAGGGCGTGCTCTCGCTCGGCTCGCTCAAGCCGTTCGTCGAGGTGCCGAAGGACGATCCGGCGATGACGGCCTATATCGACTTCATGAAGAAGCGCCTGCCCAATGCCGACGTCAACAACGTCGCGGGTCTCTACGGCTACACCGTCGCCGAGGCATTGGTGGTCTTGCTGAAGCAGTGCAAGGACAATCTGACGCGCGAGAACATCATGGCGCAGGCGGCCAATTTGAAGAACGTGCCGCTGTCGCTGCTGATGCCCGGCATCACGCTCAACACCACGCCGCAGGATTTCCGCCCGATCAAGGACGGCTATATGCTTCAGTTCAACGGCAACGACTGGATCGTGGCAAGCGAGCTGTTGCGCGGCACGTGAGGGACTGCGAAGCGAGCGGCTGCAGAGACGGTGCACCCTCTCCCCTCGTGGGAGAGGGTGCATCGCCGGGAAGCGGCGAGCCGGGTGAGGGGTCTCTCTCCGCGAGTCGTCTCTACATTTGAACTCGCGGATACAACCCCTCATCCGGCGCCATAGCCGAAGCTTTGCTTCGGCGTTCTTAGGAACGCCGGCCGAAGGCCGCCTATCCCACCTTCTCCCGCAAGGGGAGAAGGGAAAGAGGAGACCGCCATGGACTTTCACCACTCCGAACGTTCGCTGGAGCTGCAGGAACGCGTCCGGCGGTTCATGCGGACGCATGTCGAGCCGGTCGAGGAGCTCTATTACGAGCAGGTGAAGCCGGAAGCGACACGCTACAGGACGCCGCAGGTCCTTCAGGACCTGAAACGGCTGGCGCGCGAGCAGGGGCTCTGGAACCTGTTCCTCTCCGGCGAGCACGGCGAAGACCCTAACAACACTGGCTTGACCAATCTCGAATACGCGCCGGTGAAGGAGATCATGGGCTGCATCCTCTGGGCGCCGGAGGTGTTCAATTGCTCGGCGCCCGATGTCGGCAACATGGAGGTGCTGGCCAATTACGGCACGCCGGCACAGCAGGAGCGCTGGCTGAAGCCGCTGCTGGAGGGGCGCATCCGCTCCGGCTTCTCGATGACGGAGCCGCAGGTCGCCTCCAGCGATGCCACCAACATTCAATGCGAGATCAAGCGCGACGGCGGCGACTACGTCATCAACGGCCGCAAATGGTTCACCTCGGGCGCGATGAACGAGGATTGCGAGATCCTGATCGTGATGGGCAAGACGGCGCCCGACGATCCCGACCGCCACCGCCAGCAATCCATGATCCTGGTGCCGAGAGCGACGCCCGGCGTGCGCATCGTCCGCGACATGCTCACTTACGGCTATGACGACGCGCCGGTCGGCCATCCCGAGATCGTCTACGAGAACGTTCGCGTGCCGGCCGAGAACATCCTGCTCGGCGAGGGCCGCGGTTTCGAGATCGCGCAAGGCAGGCTCGGTCCCGGCCGCATCCATCATTGCATGCGGCTGATCGGCTGTGCCCAGCGCGCGCTGGAATTGATGTGCCAGCGCGCCGTCTCCCGCACGGCCTTTGGCAAGCCGCTCGCAGAGCAGGGCTCGGTGCGCGAGGACATCGCGCACTCATTCTGCGAGATCGCGCAGGCGCGGCTCTTGACGCTGCAAGCCGCCGACAGGATGGACCGCGAAGGCAACAAGGCCGCGCGCGACCTGATCGCGGCCGCCAAGATCGTGGTGCCAAGCATGGCCGCCCGCGTGATCGACCGCGCCATCCAGATCCACGGCGCTGCCGGCGTCTCGCAGGACACATTCCTCGCGCGTGCCTACGTCTGCGCCCGCTTCATCCGCATCGGCGACGGACCGGATCAGGTGCATCTGGCCGCGGTAGGGAAGGAGCTGATCAAGCGCGGCGGGGTGATGGCCGGGTAGGACCGTTACCGGACGTCACCCGTTGCTGCGGGAACCTGGGTCGTGAACCAGCTTAGGAACGTCCTTGGACTGTCGCGATTGTCGCTGGCAGTTGGCGCGCTGCCCAGCGCGAGCGCCGCGTGCAGGAGAGCAATCATCCGACAAACGGTCCGGCCGCCCCCGCGGACAATGAGCTGCTGCGTCTCGTATTCGAGAGCGCGACGGACTTTGCTATCTTCACGATAGACCCGAACGGCATCACCACCAGCTGGAACCCCGGCGCCGAGCGGTTACTCGGGTACAAGACCGACGAAATCATCGGAAAATCGGCGGACGTGATCTTTCCCGCCGAGGAGGGTGGTTTTGAGGCGGCAGCCGAAGAACGACGCAGCGCGTTAGCTCAGGGCCGCGCTGAGGACGAACGCTGGCAGATGCGCAAGGACGGCACCCGGCTCTGGGCTTCGGGCCTGTTGATGCCGCTGGCGGAGCGCGACGCGGGTTTCGTGAAGATGTTGCGCGATCGGACCAGCCAGCACCGTGCTGCGGAGCAGCTCGCGCAAAGCGAGGAGCTGTTCCGCGTTCTCGCCACCAATATACCCCAGCTGGTTTTCCGCTCAAAAAGTGATGGTGAGCGCACTTGGGCCAGCCCGCAATGGACCATCTTCAGCGGTCTGAGCTTCGCTGATAGCATCGGTTTCGGTTGGCTTGACGCGATCCATCCGGATGATCGCGAAGAGACCCAGGCGGCCTGGCTCGAAGCGCGCGCCAAGGGCGAGTATTACGTCGAGCACCGCGTCAGGCGTTCCGCCGACAGAGAGTTCAGGTGGCATCAGACCCGCGCGGTACCGATGAAAGTCAGTTCGGATGCAGACGCTGTCGATTGGGTCGGCACGATGACGGACATCCACGAACTGCGCGTGCTTCAAGATCGGCAGAAGGTTCTCTTGGCCGAACTGCAGCACCGCAGGCGCAATCTGCTCGGGGTCGTCCAATCACTTGCCCGGCAGACGATCAGATCGAGCCCGTCCCTGGACGACTTTGCAGACGACTTTGAAAGCAGGTTGGGTGCCCTCTCCAGGGCTCAGGGTTTGCTCGCGCAAAGCGACAATCGGCCGATTGAACTCGGTGATCTGGTCAGGGCCGAATTGGAGGCGCACGCCAGTGCCGACGTGGAGAAGGTGACGACCGAGGGGCCGGCGGCACCGTTGCCGGCGATGTCGGCGCAATCGATGGCTCTCGCGCTGCATGAGCTCGCCACGAATGCGGTAAAATACGGCGCCCTCGGCCAACCCTCAGGCCGGCTGACGGTGCGATGGGAGGTCAAGAACGATCAATCCAGGCGGCAAGCAACCGTGGTATGGTCCGAAAGCGGGGTTGCCATGCCTGAGGGCGGGCCGGCGAGAAAAGGCTACGGAAGCGAATTGATCGAGCGAGCACTTCCTTATCAGCTCGGCGCCAAAACGAAGCTTCGGTTCGAACCTGACGGCGTCCACTGCGAAATCGCCGTGCCGCTCGCGAGCGAGGAGAAGCGTGATGACTGAGTCGCAATCACTACTAGGCCGGCGGCTCCTCGTCGTCGAAGACGAGTACATGATCGCCGCCGACCTGGCCCGTGCGCTGGAAGATCGCGGCGCTGAGGTCATTGGGCCGGCGGGGTCGGTCGAGGACGCCCTGAATCTGGTTGCGGCCGAACAGAGGATAGATGGCGCCGTCCTGGACATCAATCTTCGCGGCGAACGCTCCTATCCGGTTGCCGACGCACTTCGGACGCGCGGGGTGCGGTTCGTGTTCACCACCGGTTATGACGCTTGGGCGATTCCGGATGCTTATGCAGCCGTGCCACGTGTCGAAAAGCCGGTTAACATCAAGGCGCTCAGCGGACTGTTCTCGATCGATCAATCGGACGAGAAACCGCGGACGCTCTAGCCGCGCCCGTTGCGGGGCAAGGCCGCGATCCCACTCCCTGATAGCTGCGTTCCCGGCCTGCAAGATAGGTCGGATGATCGCTTGCCGCATTCGCGCGGCAGCGCGTAGCAGATTTGCCGTTACAATCCGATCAAGCGGAGCGGGTGATGGAGTAGGGGCGATCTCTTCTTCGTTCGAGAGGGTGCACGCCTGTGCAGCAGTGTATCTGCGTTGATCGCTTCTGCGGAAAGGACGGTCGATGGGAAAGAAGAGAAGGTCGGACAGGCGAGTGGAACAATCAATCTGATTGTGAGCGCCGCGGGACTCATGTGGCCGCGCCATTTCGCCGTGGCCTCTTCTTGTCACGCTGTTGACGCAATGTCCGTCTTAGACGGCGACAACTAAAAACACCGTTTGGAACCATTCTGGTTCCTGCAATGGTTCCGCAGCCGGGGTTGGCTCGACCTGTAAACATCGCGAACCCGAACGCTTCCGCGTTTGCTTGATGATGTTTTGAGGCATCGGAACCGGACAATCGAAAATCACAGGAGATATGATGGTGTTCCGATCCAGCGCCGCAATTTGCGGCGCCGTGGTTGCGCTTGCCGTTTCCGTTACTGTTGCTCGATGCGAAGCCGCTGGAGTTCACTCAAGCGCTGTCGTCAATGTCGCTTCCGGGGAAGCGATCGTCGGCGCGGCGTCCACGTACAATCCGTTCAAGCCGGGCAAAGAGGAGGGCGGCCCGAAGACAGCCTCCGGCGAGCGCTATGATCCCTCAGTCTGGTCGGCCGCCATCAAAACGAGTTTGCGTAAGAAATTCGGTGGAGTCCAGTTTGGCGCGAAGCCGAAATACGCCCTCGTAGAGGCCGTCGGCAAGAAGGTCATCGTCAAGATAAATGACGTGGGACCGCTAAGGCCTGGCCGCATCATCGACCTCAACGAGCGGACGATGCGCCATTTTGATCCGGGCCTGCAGCGCGGGGTCATTCCCGATGTAAAGGTGCGGCCGCTTGCCGGCGGCGATTGGACCCCCGGGCCGGTTGGCTGAACCGTCGCACCAGAAGGTCGCGCAGCACGGTCCTTTGTATGTGACTGAGGGAGTGCCAGGACACACCGGCCTTGAGCCGGATCCGATGTCGGCAGGAACGAAGGCCTTTCGGGTTTGCTGCGCGCCTGCAGCAGCCATGTCTCCGCGTATAAACTGCTAGCCGGCCGTGATCTTCGAAATCCGGCCTTCAGCGACTGTGCCAAGGGAGTCCACACCCGTCGCCTCTATGCAGAGTTTAAGCGCCCCGCCCAGAGTTGCAGCAGCCAGATCCGCCTTGGCGCCTTCCCGCAGATTTTCCAGCGCCGCTGGCTCGATGTCCTTCATCCAGCAACCCAGAATGATTGTGGCCTTCGGCAATTTACGGCGAAGCCGTCGCACCGAGTAACGCATATGGGCCGGGCTGCTTGCATCCATATAGACGAGGCAGACAATGGCGACCCCATCGGTCTCCAGCCGGAAGATATTCGCCGTCGACAACGCTTCCGCTGCCTCGACTCTGGCCGACAAGCCATGCGCTCCGGTCAGTTGAGCCAGCATGATCGCAGCGGCTTCGTCGATCGGATTTCGCCCGGCCACGCAGAGCACGGGATGTTCGCCTTGCCATTCAGTGGGCAAGTCCTCCTTGCGCAGCACCCGCAGACCCTCATAAGGCGCATCCTCAGCCACGCCTTCTATGGCAGATGTAGCTTCGACATCTGTGGTCGGGCCGATCTTCGGCGGCGGACGCTCATCCTGCTCCGAAATGTTATTGGCAAATTCCTGGACCGCATCCCTGATTTTAGCCAGCCGGTCGGGATCCAGAGCGCCGCGCTCGGCATCCGCTTGAGCCAGCTGCAGTCCTCGCAAGGCGACTTCGTCGTAATAGGAGCTGAGAGATCGCTCCTTCAAGAACTCCTCGGCTTTTGCAGATGCTTCGGTCGGGTCGCCGGCGAGCATCCGCTGATAGAATATCTCAGGCGGAGAGAGCGCTGGTCGGTCTCCAAACATGACGTCCAGGAACTCCAGGCGCTCGACGTGGCGGCCCAGGACGACCAGACACACCGTAAGGGGTGTTGCGAGAACGAGGCCGATCGGACCCCAGAGCGCCGTCCAGAATGTCGCGGAAGCGACAACGGCCACCGGCGACAGTCCCGTGCTGTGTCCATAGACCATCGGCTCGAGCACATGGCCGACGACGGGCTCCACCACCACGAACAGCGCGATCGTCCACAGCAGCATCGTCCAGGTTGGATCGACCGCAACCGCGAGAGCGAGAGGGAAGGCGGCGGCGATGACCGCCCCAATGTAAGGCACGAAGCGCAGCACTGCCGCCAGAATGCCCCACAGGATCGCGCTTGGAACGCCGATCAGCCAGAGACCGATTCCTATGATGATGCCGAAGCCCCCGTTCACGAGAAGCTGGATGAGGAAAAGCCGGCTGAGGCGGCTCGCCGCGTCATCAAGGGCAGCCGTGGTGCGCTGCAGGTCATCCGAACCGGCCAGCCTGATCAGACGATTACGAAGATCCTCGCGCTGAAGCAAAATGAAGATCACGAATATGACGATGATCCCGGTCGTTGCGAGCGGATGAAGCAATGGTGAAATCAGCGTTTGCAAGCTCTCCAGCGCGCCGGGATCGGGCTGAAGCACTTCCACAGGAACAGGTTTCGGCGGGGCCGCTTTCGGAGCTGCTATGGTCCCCAACGAATTCGCGGCCTCCTTGGGCTTGTCGAGTTCTTTGCTGAGGTCCTTCAACATGCTGGAAGCCCGCTCGAGCGTGCCCCGACCGGCCGTGGTCTCACGGAAGGATTGGATCTTCTCGCTTATTGTGGACTGATATCGCGGCAAATCGCCGGCCAGCTGGGCGAGTTGGGTAGCGAGCAGACTGCCCATCGCAAATATGAACGCGAAGGCGATCACGACCACGCTCACCACAGCCAAACTGCGTGGAATGCGCAGTCGCTGAACCAGTCGAACCAGAGGCGCCAGCACGAAGCTGAGCAAGACGGCCAGCGCTATCGGAATGATGATCTCGCGACCATAATACAGCACCATGACAATGATCGCGGCGAGAATGGCCATCGCCACGGCGCTCAATAGAGAAATCAGTTCTTCCGGTGTTCGTGCTTTGAATGGCTGCCTGATCACAGCTCCTCGCTAGGCCGGGAAAAGCGGCGAGTTTGTAGTTCAAAAAAGCCGCGGATTGCTCCGCGGCTTTTGCATTCACAGGATTCGTATCTCAGTAGCGGTCGGTGCCGATGCCGACGCTCACGCCGGGAGCGCGGAAGCCGATGCCGCTGCGCTCTTCATAGCCGCGCCGCTCGATGTAGCGCTCGCGAGGTGCATATCCGTAGGAATCGCGCCCATCGCGGATGATGACATGGCGTTCGCCGCGCTCGCGCCAGCAACGACCGTCTTCATTGCAGACCATGCGGACGTTTTGAACGTTGCTGTCCGGTGCGGCGGAAAGGTTGGGGGACAGCGGGGCTGCAGCAGCAGCGGTCACGAGAAGGGTGGTTGCTGCGGCCGCCAGAGCGGCTGTGAAAAATTTCATGGTGTTCTCCAAATGTGAGGTGTCAGTGAGGCAATAGACTGGGAACCCAATGGTTCCATGGCTGAACAGATATCGTCAGCTGCCGCCACTCTGTTCGCAGGCATCCCGTGCCCGAAAGACAGATCAACTCGCTATGATTGGCGATTATGACTTGGAAGATGGGATTGCGGAGAGAGCCATCGCGCGCTCTCTATGAAGATCGGCTTCGAGATCCTGGACGATGTCGTGGAGCAGAACGGCGGCAAGCGGATCGGTCACCTCTCGCTCCAACGCCCGGTAGCGCAAGATCAGGACCTCCTGTTCGTCGAATTGGCAGTCTGCAGACATGCTGTAATTCCCTCCGCATACCGACGCAGAGGCGGCTGGATAGTTTCGCTAAAAGTTCTGGATCATTGTCTATGGGTCATCAAGCGATGAGAGGCGGCCTCAGCCGGCCTTCGGCTTTCCACGATCAGCCGGCCCCCAGCGGAAAGCTCCAACATTGACATCATGCCCCTGTTTTGCCCGACGCAGCAAATGGATTCGCAAAATCCGCAAAAAGTAACGCCGATGGCCAAGCCATTGAAATCGCTGTCCCCGGCTACTGTGCATGGGGTTGTTTTCGCGTTTTATTGATAGAGCGACCCCAGCGCCGCCGGTGGACGTCCCGTCATCCGGCCTTGGCGATGCGGCCGTCCGCTGCGCCCGAGCGCAGGTTCTGGAAGAACTTCTCCACCTCGCGCGACAGCGTCTCCGCCGTCTCGGTCACGCTGCTCGCAGCCGTCAGCACCGAGGAGGCCGCCGTATCGGTCTCGCCGATGGCGTCGCGGAGCGAGCTGATGTTGGCGACCAGGGTCTCGTTGCCTTGGGCAGCCGATTGCGCGTTGGACGAGATCTCGCGCGTGGCGGCGTCCTGCTGGCCGATGGCTCCGGCGATCGCCGAGGTGACGTCGTTGATCTCGCGCACCGCGCCGCCGATCTCGCGGACGGCGTCGACCGCGTTGCGGGTGGAGGACTGGATCATCGAGACGTTCTCGCTGATGTCGGCGGTCGCTTTCGCGGTCTGCCCTGCGAGTGCCTTGACTTCATGTGCGACGACGGCGAAGCCGCGACCGGCATCGCCGGCGCGCGCCGCCTCGATGGTGGCATTGAGCGCGAGCAGATTGGTCTGCTCGGCGATCGCCTGGATCAGGCTGAGCACGCCGTCGATGCGTTGCGTGGCAGCGGCCAGGCTCTCGATCTCGGCGATGGATTTCTCGGTGCGCTGGCCGGTCTGCTCGACCGCGCTGGCGGATTGCCGCACCTGCCGGCCGATCTCCACCACCGACGCAGACAGCTCCTCGGCCGCGCCTGCCACCGCCGTGACGTTGTGCGAAGCCTGCTCGGTGGCGTTCGCCGCCGTGCCGGCGCGGCTGCTCGCGTCCGCGGTGACGCGGGTGATGGTCTGCGCTGTCTCGCGCATCACGGAGGCGTTGTCGCTGAGGCCGCGCATGATCGCGCCGATCGCCTCGCGAAACGCGTCGACGGATTGTTCGATGTGGCGGGCGCGCTCTTCGCGCGCGGCGGAGTCCTGCGAGACCTGTGAGGCGAGGTTGCGGTTACGCGCCATCGCGTCCTGGAATATCTGGATCGCGCGTGCCAGTGCGCCGATCTCGTCGGCGCGGTGGCTGTGAGGCACCACGACGTTCTCGGCGCCGTCAGCGACCTGCTTGATGGTCGCGGTGATGGCGGAGAGGGGGCGTGCGATCGAGCGGGCGATGATGACGATGCCGATCACGACGAGCGCGAGCGCCACGCCGGCGAGGCAGGTCAGGACGAGGGACAGGATGCGATTGGTCTCGGTCTCGTGCGCGATTTGCCTGGCGCGCTCGGCATAGACCTTGGACAGCCCCTCGAGATCCTTGTTCAGCGCCGAACGCACGGTGCGGTTGGCGTCGTTGTCGCCCCATTCGCGGCCCGCGGCCGCATTGGTCTCGACGCCGCGGCGCACCAGCTCCTTGCGAAACTCGACGAACTGCTCGATGCGCTTCTTGAAGGTGGCGAACTGCTCGGCATCGTCAGCCTTGACGATGGTCTCCCAGCGCTTCACGACGTCGAGGATCTGGGCGTTGAACTTGAGCAGGCCGTCGCCGTATTTCTTCACCACGGCGGGCTCGGTCGACATGTAGACGCCGCGCGATTCCATCACGACCGCATAGACCAGCGAGTTGACCCGCTCGACGTTCAGCGCGGCGGCGTTCGCAGTCTCGATCGCGCTCGTCAGGTCGGCACCGCGGCGGCTGTTGTAGTCGGACAGCATCGCGATCGCCGCCGTGAGCAACGCGAACAGTGCAAAGATCGCGTAGAGCTTGTTGGCAAGCGTGAAGCGGCCGGCGAGGCCGGTGGCATTCCCAGGTCGGTCAGTTGTCATGGTTTTCAGGGGCCCGAATGGCCGGGAGCGGCCGGAGAGCGCGGTCGTGCAAATGATTGCAAAACTATGCAGAATGAAGATGGACGCGGCGTTAACGCCGGGTTTGGCCCCCTTTGCCCTCGGCCGAAAGAAAGGTAGATATTTCAGCGTCTTGATCTGAAGGTATAGTCTTGGGATCGCCCTGGAGTCGCCCTCTGGCCGACGAACCCCGGAGAGACCTTTGGTCTACCGCCACACCATCGACGCAACGACCTACACGTTCCCGGATTTGCGCGACCTGCTCGCCAAGGCGACGCCGCCGCGCTCCGGCGACCGGCTGGCCGGGATCGCCGCCGCCAGCGCCGAACAGATGATCGCGGCGCGGATGGCGCTGGCCGATGTCTCGCTCGGGCAGTTCTTGCAGGAAGCCGTCATCCCCTATGAGATCGACGAGGTCACCCGCCTCGTCATCGACAGCCACGACGCCAAGGCCCTCGCGCCGGTGGCTTCGCTGACGGTCGGCGCCTTTCGCGACTGGCTGCTGTCGGACGCCGCGACACCCGAAATCTTGCGGAAGCTAGGAGGCGGAATCACCCCTGAGATGGCCGCCGCGGTCTCGAAGCTGATGCGCAACCAGGATCTGATCCTGGCGGCGCGGAAATGCGAGGTCACCACCGCTTTCCGCAACACCATCGGCCTGAAGGGCCGGATGAGCACCCGGCTCCAGCCCAACCATCCCTTCGACGACGCCAGGGGCATCACCGCATCCATCCTCGACGGCATCCTGCTCGGCGCCGGCGATGCCTGCATCGGTATCAACCCGGCGAGCGACGATCCGGCCGTGATCGGCCAATTGCTGCGGCTGCTCGACGAGGTCATCGCGCGGCTGAAGATCCCGACCCAGGCCTGCGTGCTGACCCATGTCACCACGACGCTGTCGCTGATCGGGCAGGGGGCGCCGGTCGACCTCGTGTTCCAGTCGGTCGCCGGCACCGAGGCCGCCAACCGCAGTTTTGGCATCGACCTCGCGCTTCTTAAGGAGGCGCAGGAGGCCGGGCTGTCGCAGAAGCGCGGCACGGTCGGGCAGAATGTGATGTATTTCGAGACCGGGCAGGGATCGGCGCTGTCGGCCAATGCCCATCACGGCGTCGACCAGCAGACCTGCGAGGCGCGCGCCTATGCGGTCGCCCGCGCCTTTGCGCCCCTTCTGGTCAACAGCGTGGTCGGCTTCATCGGCCCGGAATATCTCTACGACGGCAAGGAAATCATCCGAGCCGGGCTGGAGGATCACTTTTGCGGCAAGCTGCTCGGCCTCCCGCTCGGCATCGACATCTGCTACACCAATCACGCCGAGGCGGACCAGGACGACATGGACAATCTGCTGACTCTGCTGGCGGCCGCCGGCGTCACCTTCATCATGGGTGTTCCCGGCGCCGATGACGTCATGCTGAACTATCAGTCCACGTCTTTTCACGACGCGCTCTACGTCCGCGACGTCTTCGGACTGCGCCGCGCACCGGAATTCGACGACTGGCTGGTGCGGTCCGGCATTGCGGGCCCAGATTTCCGTCTTGCCGGCGATGCAGGCCTGCTGCCCGATTTTGCGTCACGGCTGATCGCGTGACTCGGCGGAGGCACCCGGCGACCCGAGGAAACCATTGGTGCCATGGGGAATTAGGCTCATGCCACAATATTGAGAAATTCCGGCGGCAGCATTACGCTATGTGTCTGTCTGGCAATTTCCGCGGCTAAGTCGAGCGTGGCGGGGGAGCTTTGATGCGAGCTGAAAGTAACGGGACGTCCCGGCGGATTCTTTGCGTGTTTCCGCGATACACATCGTCGTTCGGGACGTTCGAGCATTCCTACCCCCTGACCGATGGCGTCCGCGCCTTCATGCCGCCGCAGGGACTTTTGCTGCTCGCGGCCTATTTGCCCAAGGAATGGCAGGTCAAATTCGTCGACGAGAACCTTCGCCGCGTGACAAGGGAAGAGTTCGAGTGGGCCGAGGCGGTCTTCGTCAGCGGCATGCACATCCAGCGCCAGCAGATGAACGATATCTGCCGCCGCGCCCACGAGTTCGATCTGCCCGTCGCGCTCGGCGGTCCCTCCGTCAGCGCCTGCCCGGATTACTATCCGTCCTTCGACTATCTCCATGTCGGCGAGCTTGGCGACGCCACCAATCAGCTGCTGGAAATCTTGTCGCGCGATACCTCGCGTCCGGAAGCGCAGGTGGTGCTGACCACCAAAGACCGCGTGCCGATGACGGAGTTTCCGATCCCGGCCTACGAGCTCGCCGACGTGAAGAAGTACTTCCTCGGCAGCATCCAGTATTCCAGCGGCTGTCCCTATCAGTGCGAGTTCTGCGACATCCCCGGCCTCTACGGCCGCAATCCGCGCCTCAAATCGCCGGAGCAGATCATCGCCGAGCTCGACCGCCTGCGCGAATGCGGCATGACCGACACGGTCTATTTCGTCGACGACAATTTCATCGGCAACCGCAAGGCGGCGCTGGACCTCCTGCCGCATCTGATCGAATGGCAGAAGAGGACCGGCTACATGGTGCGGCTCGCCTGCGAGGCGACGCTCAACATCGCCAAGCGGCCGGAAATCCTCGAGAAGATGCGCGAGGCTTATTTCGTCACCATCTTCTGCGGCATCGAGACGCCCGACCCCGATGCGCTGAAGGCGATGCACAAGGACCACAATATGATGGTCCCGATCCTCGAGGGCGTGCAAACCATCAACTCCTACGGCATGGAGGTCGTGTCCGGCATCATCATGGGGCTCGACACCGACAAGCCCAACACGTCGGAGGCGCTGCTCGCCTTCGTCGAGGACTCCCGGATTCCGCTGCTCACGATCAACCTGCTTCAGGCGCTGCCGAAGACGCCGCTGTGGGACCGTCTGGAGCGCGAGGGGCGCCTGGTCGAGGACGACGGCCGCGATTCCAATGTCAACTTCCTGTTGCCCTACGACGACGTCGTCGCGTCCTGGAAGCACGCCATGGCCGTCGCCTACGAGCCCGAGAAGGTCTACGCGCGCTTCCAGTATCAATGCGACCACGTTTACGTGCACCGCCTTAAGATGCCGACACCAGACGAAATGAAGACCTGGCCCAACATCAGGCGCGGCCTCGTCATGCTGCGAAACATCTTCTGGAAGGTCGGCGTGCTCGGCGACTACAAGCGCGTGTTCTGGAAGTTCGCGCTGGGCCGCATCAAGCGCGGCGATCTCGAAGGGCTGATCGGCTGCACCCTGATCGCGCACCATCTCATCACCTTTGCGCGGGCGGCCTCGACCGGCCAGCAGAACGCCTCGAACTATTCGATCCGGCTACGCGAGGCTTCCGTCCCCGCCGAATGATGCGACATGTCTGATCCGGCCACCCCGCGTCGCCCGACCCTCGATCTGCGGTCGCTCACGCCTGCGCGCGTCGCGCTCGGGCGCAGCGGCGCGAGCCTGCCGACGCGGGCACTGCTCGATTTCACGCTGGACCATGCCCGCGCCCGCGATGCCGTGCATGCCGTCTTCGATGCGCCGCGGCTGGTTGCGGATCTCCGCGCGCTTGGCCTCGTCGTCACCGAGGCGAACAGCCGGGCGGTCGATCGCAGGGACTATCTGCGGCGGCCCGACCTGGGCAGACGGCTCGATGCCGGATCAATCGAGGCCCTGGCGCGGAGCGCTTCGGAGCCGTGCCGACTCGCGGTCGTGATTGGCGATGGGCTGTCAGCGGCGGCGGTCCACGCCCATGCGGCCGCGCTGGTGATGCGCCTGCTGCCGTTGCTCGCAGCCGACGATGGTGTCGCGATCAGCCATGTCGTCGTCGCCTCAGGCGCGCGCGTCGCGCTGGGCGACGAGATCGGCGCCATTCTCGGCGCGCGCATGGTCGCGACGCTGATCGGCGAGCGGCCGGGCCTGTCGGCGCCCGACAGTCTCGGCGCCTATCTGACTTTCGCCCCGAAGCCGGGCCGCACCGATGCCGAGCGCAATTGCGTGTCGAACATCCACAAGGCCGGGTTGAGCTATGACGAGGCGGCCTTCAAGATCGCCTGGCTGGTCCGCGAGGGGCTCGCGCGGGAAGTGAGCGGTGTGGCGCTGAAGGACGAGAGCGCGGACCGCGCGCCGCGTCGAATTGGCACGGCTTTGCCCGAATGAAGGGCATTAAGGCAAAATCGCCACATCTTGATCGATTCGGCCACACTCCGCCTGCTTGCGAGATGGGTGATTGACCTGCTAAACCCCTCGCGGCGATTTTCTGCGCATTTTCAAAGGGCAAGCCTCCCATTGGTATGGCATTTTCAAGCCGTTCGCGGGGCGCGACAAGCTCACAGACCCGAGCCGATTTAGGAACTGGACAAGGCATGCTCGAAAAGCACAGCGAGAGTGAGGTTCATGTCGACAAGGTCGAGCAAGGCCCTGCGTCCTCGATCGCCTTCGGGCTGGAGCGCATTGGGCTGATCGCCGTCCGGGCGCCCATCGTCTCCTGCATCGTCCTGCTCGTGCTGATCGTCGGCGCCGTGTTCGGCATCCACCGCATCAAGATCGACGATTCGCTGTCGCAGCTGTTCCGGTCCAACACGCCGGAATTCCGCCAGTACGAAGCGGTGACCAAGAAGTTCCCAGCCGAGGAATTCGACGTCCTCGTCGTGGTCGAGGGCAAGACCCTGCTGGCGCGGAACAACCTCGAGAAGCTGCGCGACTTCGTCACCGACATGCAACTGGTCGAGGGGACGCGCGGACTGGTCTCGCTGTTCTCCGCGCGTCAGGCGCCGGCGCCGGGCAAGCTTCCCGCCGCGCTGTTCCCGCCCGAGCTGCCCGAGGGCGCAGCCTATGACAAGTTCATCGAGGGCGTCAAAGCCAACGAGATCATCCGCGGCAAGCTGTTGTCCGAGGACGGCACGCTGGCGCTGATCGTGCTATCGCTCGATCCGGAGGTGGTCGCCTCCAATAAGCTGACCAAGACCGTCGCCGACATCCGCGCGCTGATGAAGGAAGACCTCGGCGACACCGGCCTCAACGTGCAGCTGTCCGGCGTGCCGGTGATGCAGCTCGAGATCCGCAACGCGGTCGAGCGCGACGGGCTCACCTACAACATCCTCGGCATTCTCGCCGGCTGTGTCATTGCCATCATCTTCTTCCGCAAGATCTCATTCATGGTGGCGGCCGCGTTCCCGCCGATGATCGCGATCCTGCTGGCGCTCGGCGCGCTCGGCTGGGCCAATTTCAATCTCAACATGTTCCTGAACGTGATGACGCCGCTCATCATGGTCATCAGCTTCTCGGACTCGATGCAGCTCACCTTCGCCGCGCGCGACCGGCTGATCGCAGGCCAGGACAAGTTCACCGCATTCAAGAACGCGGTGCTGGTGGTGGGACCGGCCTGCGTGCTGACGCACGGCACCGCCGGCATTTCCTTTATCGCGCTCCAGTTCTCCGACTCCGATCTGATCCGCAAGTTCGGCGAGGCGGGTCTCGCCGCCACCATCATCGCGCTGGTCGCGGTGTTGTCGCTGGTGCCGGTGTTCGGCGTGCTGTTGGTGCGCAACGAGAAGGTCTTTGCGACCAAGTTTCAGACTGCGGATGCCGGCGTGCAGGCGCTGCGTAATTTCTGCTACTGGATCGCGGTGCGCATGGTGGGCCGTCCCGGCCTGTTCAGCCTGATCGCCGTGGTGTTCGTGGCGGGCCTCGGCGTCATCTACGCCAATCTGGAGCCGCGCTACCGGCTCGCCGACCAGGTGCCGGACAAGCGCCAGGCGGTCGCCGCCAGCGACCGGCTCGACGCCAAGCTCACCGGCGCCAACCCGGTCAACGTTCTGATCCAGTTCCCCAAGGGTGAATCGCTCTATTCGCCGGAGACGCTGCAGACCATCGCCGACGTGCACGCGACGGTGGAAAAGGCAGCCGGTGTCGGCAATGTCTGGTCGGTCGAGACCCTGCGCCGCTGGCTCGCGGACAAGGCCGGCAGCGCCGACGTCGCGACCCTGAAGGAATATGTCAGCGTCATTCCGGAGCATCTGGTGCGCCGGTTCATCGATGCCGAGCAGGACGCCGTCGTGGTCGCAGGTCGCGTGCCGGACAAGGATTCCAGCCAGCTCCTGCCGATCGTCGACAAGCTCGATTCCGAGCTCGACGCCGTCCGCAAGAAGCATCCCGGCTATGAAGTGGCGGTCACGGGTCTTGCCGCGATTGCCGCGCGCAACTCGGCCGGCATGATCGAGAAGCTCAACCGCGGGCTCACCGTCGAATTCGCGCTGGTCGCGATCTTCATCGGCCTGGCCTTCCGGTCCTGGGTGGTGATGTTCGCCTGCATCCTGCCGGGCATCTTCCCCGTCGTGATGTCGGGAACGGTGCTGTGGGCGATGGGCGAGGGACTGCAATTCGCCAGCGTCGTGGCTCTGACCGTTTCGTTTGGCCTGGGCTTAAGCGCCACCATTCACTTCCTCAACCGCCTCAGGCTCGAGAGCAAGCCCGGCGTCGGCTCGGCGCTCGCGGTGGAGCGCGCGACCGTGCTGGTCGGCCCGGCATTGATCCTGACCACGCTGGTGCTGGCCTGCGGTCTCGTCGTCACGGTGTTCTCCGACCTGCCGTCGCTACGGCTGTTCGGCTGGCTCAGCGCCTTCTCGATGGTGATGGCGCTCGTCGCCGACCTCTTCATCCTGCGGCCGACGGCGATGTGGCTGATCAATCTGCACGCTAAGCTTCAGGGCACCGACAAGCCGGCGATCTGAGCGGCTTCATTCATAAGACATGAAATCGGCGCGGTCCGGACGATCGCGCCGCGTCTCCGAAAAACAACAAAGCCCCGGTTCGCGAGAACCGGGGCTTGCTGCTTTCGAAGCGGTAAGAGCTGTCAGCCCTTCGTCATCGTGATGTTGACGCCGCGAATCTCGCCCTTGGACGAGATCTGCACCGTCTGCTTGGTGCCATTGGTGCGCAGCGACAGATTGGCGGCAAAGCCGTTGGCCTCGACGAACACCTCGATCTGGCCGCCACCGGCGGTGCCCTGGAGATTGCCGAAGATGTTGCGGTTAGTCTCGCTCCAATTGCCGGAGATCCGCTCGCCCTGGCTGGTCACGTCGCTGGTGAGGTCGAACTTGTAGCTGTCGGACGCGCAGTGCAGCGCCTGCTTGAGGCTGAGACCGGTGCCGGCAACCTTGTAGTCCGCCTTGCAGCGGATGCGCTCGGTGGATCCGTCGGACAGCGACACCGTCCCCGTGCCGGTCCACGCGCCCTCGAAACCTGCAAACGGTCCGGACGACTGAGCCTGACTTGTCGAAACCGAGAAGAGCAGCACAGCGCCGATGCCGGCCGCCTTGATTGCCAGTTCAGATCGCCCAAAGAATTTCATCTTCAAAATATCCCGTTTTCGAACGACGTCCGCTTGTCACCAAGGACGTCTCGCCACATCGAAGGTTTAGTGTTCCGAGCCTGTGTCAGGTTCAATGGCCGGCCGCCCACATGTCGGCATCGCGAAGCGCGTATGCCATGGGTAGCCTCCGTATTCTCTGCGTTTCGGCATGTTTCTGGCGCCCAAGGCGGGATGGAGAGATGCAGCTCTGCAACAGGTGCGCAGCAAAACGCGGCGCACCTGGATTATGACGTAGTATCAGTCTCTTACATTTGCCAGAGAAGGCGCAGGGAAGACCTGATTTGGTGGACGTGGCGCCAATTTGGCCGCATTTGCCAGTGCTTGTGCCTTCTCCGAGGCCGCTACTCCCGCGGCGACTTGCCATCAGAACAATCCGTTCCGGTCGTCGCCCAGTGCTGCCCGGGATAGGTGCGATTCTGCCGTCAGAATGAAGGAATACAATGCGTAAGCTTCTCGTCGCTCTCACCTTGCTGTCGGCCTCCCTCTCGACCGCAGCGTTCGCCCAGCAAGGGCGCGGCACCGACGCCGAGCAGAAGGCCTGCTCGCGCGATGTGCAGAAGCTCTGCCGTCCGGTCATCGACCAGGGCGATTTCACCATCCTGGCCTGCCTCAAGGAGAACCGGGCCAAGATCTCGCAGGCCTGCGACCAGGTCCTGAAGAACCACAACCAGTAAGCTCGGCCACTGGCCCACAAAAAGGCGGCCTTTTGGGCCGCCTTTTCGGACCTGATCCGCGAAGGGCAGCCATCGAGAGACAGGATTGGTTTTGCGGCCGTATTCCCCTATATGGGGGCCGCGGCGGCATCGCCGGCACGGGCTAGCGCGAGCGAAAAAGCCCTTCCTGTCCAAACGATTGTAGACCAGCCCTCGATGACCTCTGCGAGCGAATTGCGATCCGGCAAGGGTGAGCGCGACGAGAATTTTCCCGTCGCGTCCTGGATCATTCATCCGCGTCATCGCGCGCTGATCCTGGCGTATTACAATTTCGTCCGCACCGCCGACGACATCGCCGACCACGCCACGCTGCCGCCGGATAAGAAGCTCGCTTATCTCGACCTGCTCGAGGCGGAATTGCTCGGCACGGGCGACACCCAGGCCGAGGCCGTCAGATTGCGGCACGCACTGGCCGAACGTGGCATGGCGCCGCGCCACGCGCTCGACGTGCTCATCGCGTTCCGTATGGACGTGACCAAGTTGCGCTACGAGAATTGGGACGAGGTCATCCATTATTGCCGCTACTCGGCGATGCCGGTCGGCCGCTTCATGCTCGACGTCCATGGTGAGAGCACCTCGACCTGGGCTGCGTCGGATGCGCTCTGTGCAGCGCTGCAGATCAACAACCACCTTCAGGATTGCGGCAAGGATTTCCGCGAGCTCAACCGCGTCTATCTGCCGCGCGACGCGTTGGCCGCGAGTGGCGCCTCGGTCGAGCAGCTCGGACTGGCGCAGTCCCCGCCGGCGATGCTGGCCTGCCTTCAGGCTCTCGCCGTGCGCAACGAAGCGCTGCTGGACGAGGGCAGGTCGCTCAGCGCGGAAATCAGGGATTTCCGCCTCGGCGTCGAGGTCTCGGTGATCCAGGCCTATGCCGACCGCATCGTGCGCGTGTTGAAGGTGCGCGATCCCTTGCGCGAACGCGTGCACCTGAACAAGCTCGAGCTCCTCACCTTCAGCCTCGCCGGCATGATCGGCGAAGTCGGCCGCCGCGCGGTTGGACGCAAGGCCATTTCCAGACCGGGGACTGCACATGACGCTTGAGGCGACCTCGCCCAGCGCCAATTATAGCTCGACCGCATCCGGCAGTTCGTTCTACGCCGCGATGCGCATCTTGCCGCACGACCAGCGCGAAGCGATGTTCCAGATCTACAGCTTCTGCCGGCAGGTCGACGACATCGCCGATTCCGATGGTCCGCGCGACGAGCGGCTCGCCGCCCTTCAGGCGTGGCGCAACGACATCGATGCGCTCTACCAGGGCAATCCGCCGCCGCGGCTGAAGGACTACGTCGCTTCGGTGAAGACCTTCGGCCTCAAGCGCGAGGATTTCCTCGCGATCGTCGACGGCATGGAGATGGACGTGCCGCAGGACATCCGCGCGCCTGACATGGCTACGCTGGATCTCTACTGCGATCGAGTCGCGAGCGCCGTGGGGCGGTTGTCGGTCCGGGTCTTCGGCCTGCCGGAAGAAGACGGCATCGAGCTCGCCCATCATCTCGGCCGCGCGCTCCAGCTCACCAACATCCTGCGCGACATCGACGAGGACGCGGGCCTCGGCCGGCTCTATCTGCCGCGCGAAGCGCTGCTGCATGCCGGCATCACCTCCAACGATCCGGACCGCGTGATCGTCGAGCGCGCGCTGCCGAAGGTCTGCCTGCCGCTGGCGCAGCGCGCAAAGGCGTATTTCGAGAAGTCGGACGAGATCATGAACCGCAACCGCCGCCGCGCGGTGCGCGCGCCGCGGATGATGTCGAAATACTATCATGCCATTCTGGATCTCCTGATCGCGCGCGGGTTCAACGCGCCGCGCGAGCCGGTGCGTGTGTCGAAGGTCACACGCATCGCCATCCTGCTCCGTTACGCTCTCATCTGATGCAAAAAACAGCTCACATCATCGGTGCTGGAATCTCCGGCCTTTCCGCCGCCGTGCGGCTTGCCAATGCCGGCTTCAAGGTCGCCGTGCACGAGGCGACGCAGCAGGCCGGCGGCCGTTGCCGTTCCTATTTCGACGGCGCCACCAATCTCACCATCGACAACGGCAACCATCTGCTGCTGTCCGGCAACAGTCATGCGCGCGCCTATGCGCGCTCGATCGGCACCGAGGCGGGCCTCGTCGGTCCGGAGCGCGCGCAGTTTCCCTTCGTCGATATCAAGACCGGGCAGCGCTGGCAGATCGACCTCGGCGACGGCCGGCTCCCGACCTGGGTGCTCGACGAGAGCCGCCGCGTCCCCGACACCGGGCTGACCGATTATCTGAAGCTGGCGCCGCTGATCTGGGCATCGGAAGAGACGCTGGTCGGCAAGTCAATTCCGTGCGAAGGCGTCCTCTATCAACGCCTGGTGCAGCCGCTGCTGCTCGCGGCGCTCAACGTCGATCCCCCCGAAGGCTCGGCGGGGCTCGCCGGCGCGATCGTGCGCGAGACGCTGCTCGCCGGCGGGCAGGCCTGCCGTCCCCTGATCGCGCGCGACGGGCTCAGCGCGGTACTGATCGAGCCTGCCGTGACGTTCCTGCAGGAGCGCGGGCACAGCGTTCAGCTCGGCCATGAGCTGCGCTCGTTTGCGACCCATGACGGCAAGGTCGGCGCGCTGAATTTCGGCGGCGAGGATGTGATCCAGATCGGCGCGGGCGATGTCGTCGTGATGGCGGTGCCGCCGCGCGCTGCCTCCAACCTGCTGCCGGGCCTGAAGACGCCGACCGAATTCCGCGCCATCGTGAATGCGCATTTCCGCGTCGAGCCGCCGGCGGGATCGGCTCCGATCCTCGGTGTGATTGGCGGCGTCGTGGAATGGCTGTTTGCGTTCCCGAACCGGCTGTCCGTCACCATCAGCAACGGCGACCGTCTGGTCGACATGCCGCGCGAGGAACTCGCGCAGGCGATCTGGAACGACGTCTGCAAGGCGGGCGGTGTTTCCGGCGAGCTGCCCCCCTGGCAGATCGTGCGCGAGCGCCGCGCCACATTTGCGGCGACGCCGGCGCAGAATGCCCTGCGTCCAGGGCCGGTCACTGCGCTGAAAAACCTGTTTCTTGCAGGCGATTGGACTGCTACGGGATTGCCTGCAACCATCGAGGGATCGGTCCGATCCGGTGATCGCGCCGCCGATCTGGTTCTGGCCGCCAAGGGATAGTGACAGGCGGCCCTGACGGGCATTTGTCCCGGTCAATTTCGGCCCATTCAATCGACTATCGGAGCAATCGAGCGAGATGGATTCCGTGAACGCGACCAGCCGCGAAGCCCAAGAATTCAGGAACTTGGAATCGAGCATTGCGTCGGCCACCGAAGGCGTCCTCGGCTTCCAGCAACCCGACGGCCATTGGGTGTTCGAGCTCGAGGCCGATGGCACGATTCCGGCCGAATACGTCCTGCTGCGCCATTATCTCGCCGAGCCGGTCGATTCCGTGCTCGAAGCCAAGATCGCCAATTATCTTCGCCGCGTGCAGGGCGCCCATGGCGGCTGGTCGCTGGTGCATGACGGCGAGTTCGACATGAGCGCCAGCGTCAAGGCGTATTTCGCGCTGAAAATGATCGGGGATTCCATCGACGCGCCGCACATGGTGCGTGCGCGCGAGGCGATCCATTCCCGCGGCGGCGCCATTCACAGCAATGTCTTCACGCGCTTCATGCTTGCGATGTTTGGCGTCGTGACCTGGCGCGCGGTACCGGTGCTGCCGATCGAGATCGTGCTGCTGCCGTTCTGGTCGCCGTTCCACATCAACAAGATCTCCTACTGGGCGCGCACCACCATGGTGCCGCTGATGGTGCTCGCAGCGCTGAAGCCGCGCGCGAAGAATCCGAAGGGCGTCGGCATCGACGAGCTGTTCCTGCAGGATCCGCGCTCGATCGGCATGACCGCCAAGGCGCCGCACCAGAGCATGGCCTGGTTCGTGCTGTTCCGCGCGCTCGACAGCATTTTGCGCGTGGTCGAGCCGATGTTTCCCAAGAGCCTGCGCAAGCGCGCGATCGATGCCGCGCTCGCCTTCACCGAGGAGCGGCTGAACGGCGAGGACGGCATGGGCGCGATCTATCCGCCGATGGCCAACATCGTCATGATGTACGACGCGCTCGGCAAGGACGAGAACTTCCCGCCGCGCGCGATCACGCGCCGGGGTATCGACAAGCTGCTCGTGATCAAGGACGACGAAGCCTATTGCCAGCCCTGCGTCTCGCCGGTGTGGGACACGACGCTGACCGCCCACGCGCTGCTCGAAGCCGGCGGTGACAAGGCGGTGCCGGCGGCCAAGCAGGGTCTCGACTGGCTGATCCCGAAGCAGGAGCTCGAGGTGAAGGGCGACTGGGCGGTGAAGCGGCCCGACGTGCGCCCGGGCGGCTGGGCCTTCCAGTACAACAATGCCCATTATCCCGATCTCGACGACACTGCGGTGGTCGTGATGTCGATGGACCGGATGCGCCGGGAGCACGGTGCGACCGGCTATGACGCCGCGATCGACCGTGCCCGGGAGTGGATCGAAGGCATGCAGAGCGACGACGGCGGCTGGGCTGCCTTCGACGTCAACAATCTCGAATATTATTTGAACAACATCCCGTTCTCGGACCATGGCGCGCTGCTCGATCCGCCGACCGAGGACGTCACCGCGCGCTGCATCTCGATGCTGGCCCAGCTCGGCGAGACCGCGAAGACCAGCAAGCACGTCGCGGACGGGATCGCCTACCTCCGCAAGACCCAGCACCCCGAAGGGTCCTGGTACGGCCGCTGGGGCATGAACTTCATCTACGGAACCTGGTCGGTGCTGTGCGCCCTCAACATGGCCGGCGTCCGCCACGACGATCCGATGATGCGCAAGGCGGCCGGCTGGCTGGCCTCGATCCAGAACCAGGACGGCGGCTGGGGTGAGGATGCCGTCAGCTACCGGCTGGACTACCGGGGCTGGGAGGCCGCCCCCTCGACCGCCTCGCAAACGGCATGGGCCTTGCTTGCCCTCATGGCTGCTGGCGAGGTTGATCACCCGGCCGTCGCCCGCGGGGTGGAGTACCTGATTGCAACACAGAACGAAAAAGGACTGTGGGACGAACAGCGGTACACCGCCACAGGCTTTCCCCGTGTATTCTATCTACGATACCATGGTTATCCGAAGTTCTTCCCGCTGTGGGCATTGGCGCGGTATCGGAACTTGCGGAACACCAACAGCAGGGTGGTAGGGGTCGGAATGTGACTTTGGGGACGGGGGACTATCTTACCGCGGGTCAAACCGTTGATCCGCGGCCGATATTGATCGTGACTGGACTGGTTCAGGAGGCCCGAATCGCGGCCGGGCCCGGCATGGCGGTCATTTGCTCATCGAGCAGCCCGACCCAGTTGCGGGCGCTGTTGACGGTGCTGGATCCCGAGACGATTCGCGGTGTGATCTCCTTTGGCGTGGCCGGCGGGCTCGACCCGACGCTGCGCTCCGGCGACGTCGTGCTGGCGACCGAGGTGCTCGCGGGCGATACCCGCTGGGCCGCTGGCCTCTCGCTCGGCGACGACCTGATCGCCCGCCTGACGTCCGGACGCCGCCGCGTGGTGCGCGGCAGCCTCGCCGGTGCCGAGGAAGTGGTCACGGGGCGGTCCTGCAAGGCGGCGCTGCATTCGGAGACGGGAGCGGCCGCCGTCGACATGGAAAGCCACATCGCGGCCGCCTACGCCGCCGAGGCCGGCTTGCCGTTCGCCGCGGTCCGCGTCATCAGCGATCCCGCCCATCGCGCGCTGCCGGCGCTCGCCCGCGCCGCGATCAAGCCGAACGGCCAGATCGACGTGCTGGCCGTGCTGCGCGGCATCGCGCGCAACCCGACCGCGCTGCATGGACTGGTCTCGACCGGCCTCGACTTCAACCGCGCGCTGCGCTCACTTCGCGGCTGCCGCGACTTCCTGATCGGCACCGAGCTGGTCGAGAGCGAGGCCCTGGTCTCGGAGGCAGCCTGAGCCGGTTCTGCGATCATTAAAAACCAAAAGGCCCGGTCGCCATTGGCGATCGGGCCTTTTCTGTTTCAGTGTGCGTCACTCGGATGGAGCGGAGCGCAATCCGACGACTTCAACGCGGAGGACCGTCCCGGATTTCGCTTGCGCTCCATCCGGGCTACAGGGCATCGCGCTTACGCGGCGGTCGAAGCCTTCCGTGCCGCCTTCTCCTGCGCGGCGGCGGCCTCGTCCTTGCGGATCTCCGACAGGCGCTTCTGCACTTCCGCCGAGAAGATGTACTGCGCCGGGCGCTGCTTGCTCATGTCGATCTCGGGGGCCATAGGGCCCGTGGTCCTGACGCCGCGCAGCGACACCCACATCGCCTTCAGCGGGTTGTTGATGGCTGCGGTCGCCGCCGTCGGCTCGTAGCCGCAATGGGCCATGCAGTCGGCGCACTTCTCGTACTTGCCGGTGCCGTAGGTTTCCCAATCGGTGGTGTCCATCAGCTCCTTGAAGGTCTTCGCATAGCCTTCACCGAGCAGATAGCAGGGCTTCTGCCAGCCGAAGATGTTGCGCGCGGGCATGCCCCAGGGCGTGCACTCGTATTCCTGGTTGCCGGCGAGGAAGTCCAGGAACAGGCCGGAATGCATGAAATTCCACTTCTTGCCCTTGCCCATCGCGAAGACGTCGCGGAACAGCTTCTTGGTCTTGGTGCGGTTGAGGAAGTGCTCCTGGTCGGGCGCGCGCTCATAGGCGTAGCCGGGCGACATCGAGACGCCGACACCGAGCTCGACGGTGAGGTCGAGGAATTTCGCGATCTCCTCGGCCGGATGGCCGTCGAAGATGGTGGCGTTGACGTTGACGGTGAAGCCGCGGGCCTTGGCCGCCTTGATCGCGGAGACGGCGCGGTCGAACACGCCCTTCTGCGACACGGCCTTGTCGTGGTGCTCCTTCAGGCCGTCGAGATGCACGGAGAAGAACAGATAGGGCGAAGGCTCGAACAGATCGAGCTTCTTCTCGAGCAACAGCGCGTTGGTGCAGAGCGAGACGAACTTCTTGCGCGCGACGAGGCCGCGCACGATCTCGCCGATCTCCTTGTGGATCAGCGGCTCGCCGCCGGGAATGGCGACCATCGGCGCGCCGCACTCGTCGGCCGCGTCCCAGCACTCCTGTGCGGTCATGCGGCGGTTGAGGATCGCGTCCGGATAGTCGATCTTGCCGCAGCCGACGCAGGCGAGGTTGCAGCGAAACAGCGGTTCCAGCATCAGCACGAGCGGATAGCGCTTGCGGCCAAGCAGCTTCTGCTTGATCAAATAGCCGCCGATACGCATTTCCTTGAAGAAGGGGATAGCCATTACAAGTTTCTTTCTGGGCTTGAAATTCGGGTGGGTCAGCTCGCAGCCAGTTGGGCCGGAAGCCGGAATTCGATGTTTTCCTCGCGGCCCGGAAGCACCGAGACCTTGACCGGTCCGATCCGCCGCATCGCTTCGATCACGTCATCCACGAGTACCTCGGGCGCCGAAGCGCCGGCCGTGACGCCGACGATCCTGGCATCTTTCAACCACTCCGGATTGAGCGCGCTGCCGTCGGCAATCAGATAACTCGCGACACCGGCCTCAGTGCCGATTTCGCGGAGCCGGTTCGAATTCGAGCTATTGGCAGCGCCCACCACCAAGATCACGTCGACCAGCTTGCTCAAGTCCCTTACCGCAGATTGGCGGTTCTGTGTCGCATAGCAGATATCCCGGATATCCGGGCCTTGAATATCTGTAAAGCGGACCTGCAGGGCCGAAATGATGTCCTTTGTGTCATCCACCGACAGGGTTGTCTGGGTGATATAGGCCACTGGCGTATCCGCCGGCAGCTCAAGGGCCTTAACCTCTTCAACGCTTTGGACCAGCAGTACGGGAGCGGGAACCTGGCCCATCGTACCCTCGACCTCGGGGTGGCCGGCATGGCCGATCAGGATCAGGGTGCGGCCCCTGGCGATGTAGCGCTTCCCCTGATTGTGAACTTTCGTGACCAAGGGGCAGGTGGCATTGAGCACCGGAAGGTCGCGCGCAGCGGCCTCTTCCTCGACGCTCCGGGCGACGCCATGGGCGCTGAAGACCGTCACGGCCTTGGGCGGCACCTCCGACAGCTCCTCGACGAAGATCGCACCTTTGTTTTTCAGGCTCTCGACGACGTACTTGTTGTGCACGATCTCATGGCGCACGTAGACGGGCGGGCCGTACTTCTCCAGCGCCCGTTCCACGATCTCGATCGCACGCACCACTCCCGCGCAAAAGCCGCGCGGTTGCGCCAGATAAACTTCCATTGGACGCCCATCACGCAAGTTGCACCAATCCGCTCTCAAGTTCAGGGGACACCCCGATACGAACCAATGAGTTGCAATATCCGCACCATCGGTTCGCGCACGCGGTAGCCGCCCACCCCTGCCGGGGGCCCCGGTGCATGGAGGCGCAGTACTTTGTGTCAAAAAATCGGCAGTAAGGAAAGGTGGAATGAACTTTGGTTCCGTGCCGGATCAGTTTCGCGGTATTATAGTAGAGAATGCCCGTGGCAGCGAAGTGGCGACATTTGTGCGCACGCTTCGTCACTTTCCCGCCTCAACTCCTCGGCTATACCGACGGCCCGCATGATTTTGCCATGGTCTTCCGCCGTTTACCTCAAACCTTCTGACGGCGATAACCACTCAAAACAGCAATAGGTTTCGGCCGGGAACTCCGTTAAACAGCGGGCGTTTCCGGCAAGCTGTTAACCGCAGAAAGAAAAGTAGTGCTGCAAAGCGTCGTCGTTGCCATCGTCAGGGCCTGCACCCGGTTTGCCTCCCTCGTCGTCGTTCTCGGGCTCCTGCTGGCGGTGGGGGCGGGCTATTACACGTCCCAGCATTTCGCCATCAACACCGACATCAATTCGCTGATTGCCCAAAATCTGGACTGGCGCCAACGCGACCAGCAGTTCGATCGCGCCTTCGACCGCGATGCGACGATTACGGCGGTGGTCGAAGCCAAGACGCCGGAGATGGCGACCGCGGCGTCGGACGCGCTGTATGCCAAGCTGAAGGACAACAAGACCGAATTCCAGTCGATGCAGCAGCTCGGCACCGGCGAGTTCTTCGAAAAGAATGGTCTGTTGTTCCTGCCGACAGAGGAAGTCGCCAAGGTCACCGGCCAGTTCGAATCCGCCGCGCCGCTGATCGAGATCATGGCGGGCGATCCCTCGATCCGTGGCCTGACCGGCGCGCTGGAAACAGGACTTGCCGGCGTCAAGCGCGGGCAGGTCAAGCTCGACAACACCGAACGGCCCTTCAACCAGATCGCGCAAACGGTCGAGACCGTGCTCAACAAGGGCAATGCGACCTTCTCCTGGCGCCAGCTCGTCAGTGACGAGCCGCTGACGGATTCGGACAAGCGCGCCTTCATCGAGTTCAAGCCGATCCTCGACTACAACGCGCTGGAGCCCGGCAAGGGCGCCACCGACGCGATCCGCAAGGCCGCAGCCGATCTGGATTTTGCCACCAAATACCAGGCGCGGGTCCGGCTGACTGGACCGGTCCCGATCGCCAACGAGGAATATGCAACCGTCCAGGAAGGCGCCGTCGTCAACGGCATCGGCACGGTCCTCGTCGTGCTGCTCATCCTGTGGCTGGCGCTGCATTCGGCGAAGATCATCTTCGCGGTGTTCGTCAATCTCTTCGTCGGTCTTGCGCTGACAACCGCCGCCGGCCTGATGATGGTGGGCTCGCTCAATTTGCTGTCGATCGCGTTCGCCGTGCTGTTCGTCGGCCTCGGCGTCGATTTCGGCATTCAGTACAGCGTCCGCTATCGCTCCGAGCGCTACAAGCACAACGATCTCTCGGGGGCGCTGATCCTCGCTGCCAAGCGCTCGGCTATTCCGTTATCGCTGGCGGCAATGGCGACCGCAGCCGGCTTCCTCTGCTTCATCCCCACCGACTACAAGGGGATCGCCGAACTCGGCCAGATCGCCGGCGTCGGCATGCTGGTCGCGTTCCTCACCAGCATCACCGTGCTCCCGGCGATGCTGAAGCTGTTGAACCCGCCCGGTGAGAAAGAGCCGGTCGGCTATGCCTTCCTGGCGCCGCTCGATCACTTCCTGGAGAAGCACCGCGTGCTGGTCGTCGGCGGCACGATGTTTCTGGCGGTCGCCGGCCTGCCGCTGCTCTATTTCATGAAGTTCGACTTCAACCCGATGAACCTGCGCAACCCGAAGGCAGAGTCGATCGCGACCTTCCTCGATTTGCGCAAGGATCCCAACACCGGCGCCAATGCCATCAACGTGATGACCACGTCGGAAGAGCAGGCAAGACAGGTGGAGGCAAAGCTGGAGAAGGTGCCGGAGGTGTTGCGCGTGATGTCGCTCAACAGCTTCGTTCCTGAAGACCAGCCGCCGAAGCTGAAGCTGCTCGCGCAGGGCGCCAAGGTGCTGAACCCAGCGCTCAATCCCGACCAGATCGACGCCGCGCCGTCAGACAAGGAAAACGTCGATGCGCTGAAATCCTCGGTCGACAATCTGCGCCGGACCGCAGGCGATGCGAAGGGCCCGGGAGCGGTCGCCTCGCGTCGGCTCGCGGACGCGCTGGAAAAGCTCGCCAATGGCGACGAGGCCACGCGGAACAAGGCGCAGGACGTGTTCGTCGCGCCGATGAAGATTGTGTTCGACCAGCTCCGGAACGCGATGCAGGCCGAGCCGGTCACCCTGAAGTCATTGCCGGCAGATCTCGTCAGCGCCTGGAAGAGCAAGGACGGCATCATCCGCGTCGAGGCGCTGCCGAAGGGCGATCCCAACGACAACGACACGCTGCGCAAATTTGCGGCGGCGGTACTCGTTGCCGAGCCGACCGCGATCGGCGGTCCGGTCTCGATCCTGAAATCCGGCGACACCGTGGTGAAGGCGTTCATCCATGCCGGAATCTATGCGCTGCTGGTGATCGGCCTGTTGCTGTGGGTCACGCTGCGCCGGTTCGTCGACGTGCTGATGACGCTGGTGCCGCTGCTGGTGGCCGGCGCGGTGACGCTCGAGATCTGCGTGCTGATCGGCTTGCCGCTCAACTTCGCCAATATCGTTGCGTTCCCGCTGCTGCTCGGCGTCGGCGTGGCCTTCAAGATCTACTATGTCGTGGCCTGGCGCTCGGGCAGGACAAACCTGCTCCAGACCAGCCTGACGCGCGCGATCTTTTTCAGCGCGCTGACAACGGCGACCGCGTTCGGCAGCCTTTGGCTGTCGAGCCATCCCGGCACGTCCAGCATGGGCAAGCTGCTCGCGCTGTCGCTGGTGACGACGCTTGCCGCCGTGCTGCTGTTTCAGCCCGCCCTAATGGGCAAACCCCGCAATCTCAGGGAGTAGGCAGATGTCGCCGACCTGGTCGGCGGCGCTCTTCTGACCGGGTTTGGCAGTGCCGGTGGCCTTCGGGGCTGTGGGCGCAGCCTGCGCCGCTGTAGCGCCGGTCGTTGCCGGGGCTTTCGGCGCCGCGCCGGTGGGCTTCGGCGCGCCCTTGGCCATGGCGTTGGCGGGGCTCAAGGGAATCGGGGGGCTGACCCGGGTCCAGGTCTCGCCACCGCACAGGAACCCCATCACGCAGCCCTTGATCTCGAGCTGGTCGGTGCCAACCGGCGTGATGGTCGCGCTGTAGAGCTGGCCGTCCTTGGCGTTGTAGACCTGACCTTCCCATTGATCGGCGCCGGGCTTCTTCTTCATGTCGATCAGGGTCGCCATGCCCAGCGTGGGCCGGGTCTTTTTCGACGCGTCCGGATTGTTCTCGTCGCGGCCGCCGGGCTGTTTTTCCCAGGAAACCGCGCCCCACATGCTGCCATTGCATTGGGCGACACGAATGTTGGCGACACCGTCGGCAACCCGCCAGTCGCCGGTCGGATCGGCCGCGAGCGCCGGGTTCAGGCAGGTGTAACCGCCAGCCAGTATTAGTCCGGTGTAAAGGGCTAAACGCATGATAGTTCCTTGGCAGTGCAACATGGTCTAAAGCTCTGCTTGCGAAGATGGTCCGAAAAAGGGCAAAAGGCCGCACAGATCGTTTTCAGCGACGTTCCGTTTTCAGTTGACGAGACGGCCCTCAACCGAAGTATGTAGCGGATGCACAGCCCAAATCCAGACATGTCTCAGCTGTTCGCGGACCGCCAGGCCCAGCGCAGCGCCCTACATAATCGGCATCTGAACGAGCAGTTCGTTCGGGTCCTGAAGACCATCGGCTACGATGTCGGCTTCCAGAAGGGGCAGGGACAGTACCTCTACGACCGCGACGGGGCGCGCTATCTCGACCTCTTGTCCGGTTTTGGCGTGTTTGCGATCGGGCGCAATCATCCGGTCATGCGCGAGGCGCTCAAGAGCGTGCTCGATGCCGACCTGCCCAACCTTGTCCAGTTCGACGTCTCGGTGCTTGCCGGCGTGCTTGCCGAGCGGCTTTTGAAGTACGTCCCCTATCTCGACAAGGCGTTCTTCGCCAATTCCGGCGCCGAATGCGTCGAAGCGGCGATCAAGTTCGCCCGCGGCGCCACCGGCCGTCCGGGCATCGTTTATTGTGCCCACGGCTATCACGGCCTGACCTATGGCGCGCTGTCGCTGACGGGTGATTCGAACTTTCGCACCGGCTTCGAGCCGCTGCTGCCGGGCTGCACCTCGATCCCGTTCAACGATCTCGCCGCGCTCGAAAAGGCGCTGGCCTCGCGCGAGGTAGCCGCCTTCGTCGTCGAGCCGATCCAGGGCAAGGGCGTCAACATGCCCACCGACGAGTTCCTGCCGGGTGCGGCTGCGCTCTGCAAGAAATACGGCACGCTGTTCGTCGCCGACGAGATCCAGACCGGCATGGGCCGCACCGGCCGCTTCCTCGCGGTCGAGCACTGGAACGTCGAGCCCGACATGGTGCTGCTGTCGAAGTCGCTGTCCGGCGGCCATGTGCCGGTCGGCGCGGTGCTGACGCGCAAGAGCATCTTCGACAAGATCTTCAACCAGATGGACCGTGCAGTCGTGCACGGCTCGACTTTCTCCAAGAACGACCTGGCGATGGCCGCGGGCATCGCCACGCTCGATATCATGGAGTCCGAGAAGCTGATCGAGTCCGCCGCCAAGCGCGGTGCCGAGCTGCGCCTCGCGCTCACGCGCATGGTGCCCGGCTACGAGCTGTTGAAGGAAGTCCGCGGCAAGGGCCTGATGATCGGCGTCGAGTTCGGTCCGCCGAAATCGCTGCGGCTGCGGGCGTCCTGGAACGTGCTGGAGGCGGCCAACAAGGGCCTGTTCTGCCAGCTCATCACCGTGCCGCTGTTCAAGGACCACAAGATCCTCACGCAGGTTGCCGGCCACGGCAGCCACACCATCAAGCTTCTGCCGCCGCTCACCATCACCGAGGAAGATTGCGGCTGGATCGAGCGCGCCTTCGACGACGTCATCGCCGGCAGCCACAAGGTCCCCGGCGCGATCTGGTCGCTCGGCAAGACGCTGGTGGACAACGCGGTGAGGCGATCGGCGTAAGGCCTGTGCTGCGGCCTGATGTCGCGACGTGCGACCTGCTGAAGCAGTCCGTCTCCCGAAATTCCAAATCGACGCTTATTTTCCGGCATTGACCTGACCGGGAGAGGAGTGAGCGATGCCTTTGACTGGCGGCTGTCATTGCGGCGCGATCCGCTACGAAGTCAACGGCGACATGATGGTGCACGCGCTCTGCCATTGCGCGGATTGCCGCCGCCACTCCGGGGCACCGATGGTCGGCTGGGCGATGTATTCGCTCAAAGCCGTCAAAGTCGTGCGCGTCAGCCGAAGATCTATCAATCATCCGAACATGGACGACGTCACTTCTGTGCCGATTGCGGCACTGGGCTGTTCTACAGCAACGAAAACCTGATGCCCGATATCATCGATATCCAGAGCGGGACCTATGATGACCCCGATGCCGTTCCGGCGACGATGCACATTCAGGTCGCCGAGCGGATTGGCTGGATGAAGCGGGCTCACGAACTGCCCGTCTTCGAACGATTTCCTCCGCTCGAATGACTGGATGCGCAGAGGCTAACCCTTCATCGCCGCCTCGAACTTGTCGACGAATTCGGCAAGCTCGTCGGGGGCGAGATCGCTGACGGCCCAGAAGTTCAGGCCGCGATTGCCCCAGCGCCGGCAGTTGAAGCCCTGCATGGTTTCGGTCTTGGGCGCGCGGTATTCCGCGTTCGATGTCTGCGACACGAACAAATTCACCACGTGCTGCCGGCGCTTGTAGACGACCGCACCGATGGCGCGGGCGTCGATATAATCGAGCCTGCCGCCGACCAGCGTAAAGCCTTGTGCGGTGAGGTCGATCACGGGCGGGGCGACGTCGAGCTTGCCGTTGAACCACGGCTTCACCGTGTGCTGGTCGGTCGAGACCACGTCGATGAGGTGGCCGGCCTGGAGCGAGCGCAGATGCGCGGAGACGACCTCCGACAGGATGCGCTGCTGGTCGTCCTGGCGCAGCACCAATGCAACGACGCCGGAGGCGGCGAGCGCGGAGACTGCCGAGCCCATCGCAAAGCCGCGCAGCACGGAGCGGCGGCTCGGCTGTTGGCGCTGCGGCTGCGGCTGCGGCAGCGAAGCCTCGATACGCGCACGCAGGCTCGCCGGTGCGGTGTAGCGCAAATCGGCGTCCGCGAGCACGCGCTGCATGTCGCGTTGGGCCGAAAGCTCCGCAGCGCAGGCCGGGCAGCTCGCGATATGGGCTTCGACCTCGCGCGCATGGCCGGCATCGAGCTCGTTGTCGAGCAGCGCGTGAAGCAGGATTCTTGCTTCGTCGCAGGTCATCTTGCTTGCTCCTCATCCGCCGTCCAGGCCGCGCGCAGCATGGCGCGGGCGCGGGCGAGGCGGGACATCACGGTGCCGACGGGCGCGCCGACGGCCTCGGCGACTTCGCGATAGGACAGGTTGTTGATCTCGCGCAGCACGAATGTTTCCTTGAACGGCTCGGCGAGCGCGTCGATCAGCTTGCGGATCGCGCCCGCATCGCGGCTGCGCAGCACTTCGGTTTCGGGGCTAGCCTCGGTCTCCTGCCAGATCGGCGTCTGCTCGGCAGCGCCGGGCGTATCGTCGATCGCGCTGTGCCTGTGCGCGCGCCGTGCATATTCGGCATTGCAGACGTTACGCAGGATCGCGAACAGCCAGGGCTTCATCGCCGGTCCGCGATAGCTGTCGAAATGCTTCAGCGCGCGCAGATAGCACTCCTGCACCGCGTCCTCGGCATCGGAGGCATCACGCAAGAGATAGCGCGCGAGGGTGTAGACGTCGTCGAGATAGGGCAGCGCCGCCTCGCGGAAGCGTTGCGCCTTCTGCAAATCGTCGTTGGCGGGCATCGCTCCTCGCTTTGCCTCTTGTTCTGATCGTTGCTTCGTCTCGTCGTTGCTCGTTTCGTCCCTGTTCGTTTCGTCCCTGTGTGTGACCGAAGGCACACGAGCCCGGCCGGCGTGGGACCACCGGCCGGGCAAGACGTTGATGCCTTGGTTCGAGACGTTACTCAACCTTGATCATCCCCGTCATGTGCGGGTGCAGAGAACAAAAATATTTGTAGTCGCCCGCATTGGTGAAGGTGAACGAGAACTTGTCGTCGGTGTCCAGGGTCTTGGATCTGAACTTCCCGGCCGACACAACGGTATGGGGGATGTCGTCCCGGTTGGTCCAGGTCACGGTGGTGCCGACCTTGATCTTGAGCTCGGCCGGCTGGAAGACGAAATTGTCGATATGCACCTCCATGTCGTCGGCACGGGCGGTTGTGGCGGGTACCAGCATGGCCGCGGCCCAAGCGAGACCGAAGGCGACACCGAAGTCGCGGCGATTGAGAGTCTTCATTGTCAGCTTCCGTTCGCCCTGCATCAACCCTGGAGCGGCGTGTCGATGATCGCGAGCCGCTGCTCATTCTGCTTGAAGTTGATGCTGGCAACGCCGAGCATCGCGCGGAGCTTTGCGTCCTCGACCTTCATCGGTCCGGGCGAGGGGGCAGCTCCCGGCGCCGGCTGCGGAAAGGCGGTGGAGCGTGCGGTGTGGAAGGTGACGTTGCCTTCGACCTTCTGCATCACCTGGTGAATGTGGCCGTTCAGCACGGTGACTGAACCAAAGCCCTTCACCTGTTCCAGCGCGCGGGCGCCGTCCTCGGTGCCCCAGCCCCATTCGGGGTAGACGGTCCAGAGCGGGATGTGGGCGAACAGCACGATCGGCGTCGATTTCGACTTGCCGCGCAGATCGTCCTCGAGCCAGGCGAGCTGCTCGGCACCGAGATTGCCGAGGCCTCCGGCCTTGAGGTCGACGACATTGACGAGGCCGATGAAGTGCACGCCGCCGGCGTCGAACGAATACCAGCCTGCGCCCTTGGTACCGCGGCCGTAGCGCTCGCGATAGAACTTCACGTCCTCGTCGAGGAAGTCATGCTCGCCGGGCACGTAATGCACGTCGAGCTTGCTCTGCGAGATGATGCGATCGGCATTGTCGAACTCGGCGGCCTTGGAGAGATGCGTAATGTCGCCAGTGTGGATCATGAAGGACGGCTTGACCGGCATCGCGTTGATCTTGTTGATGGCTTCCTCCAGCGTGCCGAGCGCGTTGGGATTGGCCGGCTTGTCGAAGCCGACATGGCTATCGCTGATCTGGAGGAAGGTCATTCCGGGCGCGGCCGCGGTCGCAGCTTGCGCGGAATCGATGATGCCGAGCGAGCGCGGGACGCCACCGGTGATGGTCCAGAGCACCCCGGTGCCGGCCCAGGTCATGCATTCCAACACCTTGCGGCGGCTTAAGCCGTCCTCGCCGTGATCGTGTCCGCTCATCGCGCAGCTCCACTTCGCCCGGAATTGGGCTTCGGGGAGGTGATTGGGGGAGCGGGGGTGTTATTCCCGGACGCGATGACGTTTTCGTGAGGTGGTTGGACGCGTAGCCCGTATGGAGCGTTGCGGAATACGGGACCAATCGAGCGTCCTCTCCCGGATTTCGCTACGCCCGATCAAGGCTACGCATTCACTTCGCATCCTGCAAAATCATCGCCGCGCCCTTCTCGGCGATCATCGCGGTCGGCGTGTTGGTATTGCCTGACGTGATGGTCGGCATGATCGAGGCATCGACAATGCGAAGGCCGCCGAGACCGTAGAAGCGCAGGCGTTCGTCGACCACCGCCATCGGATCGCTCACCGCGCCCATCTTCGCCGTGCCGACGGGGTGGAAGATGGTGGTGCCGATGTCGCCGGCGGCCTTCGCGAGCGAGGCATCGTCGTCGCCGACGGCAGGGCCGGGCAGATATTCGTTCGGGCGGTATTTTGCCAGCGCCTTCTGCTGCATCAGGCGGCGGGTGGTGCGGATGGCATCGGCGCCGACCTGACGGTCGTCATCCGTTGAAAGGTAATTCGGCGCGATGATCGGCTTCTCGTCCGGCGTCGCCGAACGCAGACGTACGGTGCCGCGCGAGGTCGGCTGGAGATTGCAGGCGCTCACCGTGATCGCGGGGAAGCGGTGCAGGGGATCGCCGAACTTGTCGAGCGACAGCGGTTGCACGTGAAACTGGATGTTGGCGCGTGCGCGCGTCGCATCGGAACGGGTGAAGATGCCGAGCTGCGACGGCGCCATGGTCAGCGGCCCGCGGCGGCGGAAGGCGTAGTCGAGGCCCATCAGGCCGCGTCGAACCAGATTGTAATAGGTCTCGTTCAGGGTGCGCACGCCCTCGACCTTGTAGATCGCGCGCTGCTGGAGATGGTCCTGCAGATTGCGGCCGACGCCGGGCTTATCCATCACGATGTCGATGCCGAGCGGTGACAGCCAGTCGGCAGGTCCGATGCCGGAGCGATGCAGCACCTGCACCGAGCCGATCGCGCCTGCCGAGAGGACCACCTCGCGTTTCGCACGCGTCTCGAAGATCTCGCCATTCTGGATGAAGCGCACGCCGACGGCGCGGCCCTGTTCGATGATCAGACGGTCGACCAGCACATGCTTTTCGAGCCGCAGGTTCGGGCGGTTCAATACCGGCTTGAGGAAGCCGCGCGCCGACGACCAGCGCCGGCCGCGCTTCTGATTGACGTGGAAATAGCTGGTGCCTTCGTTGTCGCCGGTATTGAAATCCGGGATGCGCTTGATGCCCATCTCCTCGGCCGCGTCGCCCACGGCATCAAGCACGTCCCAGGACAGCCGCGGCGCCTCGATGCGCCAGCCGCCGCCGGCGCCGTGATGCTCACTCGCGCCGAGGAAGTGATCCTCGAGCCGTTTGAACAGCGGCAGCACGTCGTCATAACCCCAGCCGGTCATGCCGAGCTGGCGCCAGTGATCGTAATCGGCGGCCTGTCCACGCATCGAGATCATGGCATTGATCGCCGAAGAGCCGCCGATCACCTTGCCACGGGGATAGGCGAGCGAGCGGCCGTTCAGCCCGGGCTCGGCCTCGGTCTTGAACATCCAGTCCGAGCGCGGATTGCCGATAGCGAAGAGATAGCCGACGGGAATGTGGAACCAGATCCAGTTGTCGTCGCCGCCGGCTTCGAGGACGAGGACGCGATTGCTGGAATCGGCAGACAGCCGGTTGGCAAGGATGCAGCCCGCCGTGCCGGCACCAACGACTATGTAGTCAAACTCACCTTCGAGCCGCCTTGGCATTCTGCTTCCACCCAACAGGCGTCGCCCGGGCTTGTCCGGGGCATCCACGCGCTTTCCGTTCTAATAGTCAGACGTGGATGGCCGGGACAAGCCCGGCCATGATGAGAGGACAGAGCTACCCGGAGCCCCCGCCAGTTGGGTGGACTGGTGCTTGCATGGTAGACAGGCCTGCATTTTCAACAAAGTTTGAGACCCTCCATGCCCATCGTGAACCGCGTCGCCGACCTTCAACCCGATATTCAGGCCTGGCGCCGGGACATCCACCAGCATCCGGAGCTGCTCTATGACGTCCACCGCACCGCAGCATTCGTCGCGGACCGCCTGCGCGAGTTCGGCTGCGATGAGGTCGTGACGGGCATCGGCCAGACCGGCGTGGTCGGCGTGATCAAGGGCAGCAAGCCGGCCGGCGAGGGCCTCAAGGCCATCGGCCTGCGTGCCGACATGGATGCGCTGCCGGTCGAGGAACAGACCAACCTGCCTTACGCTTCGAAGACCCCGGGCAAGATGCACGCCTGCGGCCATGACGGCCACACTGCGATGCTGCTCGGTGCTGCGCGTTATCTCGCCGAGACCCGCAACTTCGCCGGCGATGCGGTGGTGATCTTCCAGCCGGCCGAGGAGGGTGGCGCCGGCGGCTTGGCGATGGTCAAGGACGGAATGATGGAGCGCTTCGGCATCGAGCAGGTCTACGGCATGCACAACGGCCCGGGCATTCCGGTGGGCTCGTTCGCGATCCGGCCGGGTCCGATCATGGCGGCGACCGACGAGGTCGATATCATGATCGAAGGCCTGGGCGGCCATGCCGCGCGGCCGCACAAATGTGTCGATTCCGTTCTGGTCGGCGCACAGGTGATCACGGCGCTGCAGTCGATCGTCGCGCGCAGCGTCGATCCGCTGGAATCGGCCGTGATCTCGATTTGCGAGTTCCACGCGGGCAATGCCCGCAACGTGATTCCACAAACCGCGACACTGAGGGGCACCATCCGCACGCTGTCGCCGGAGGTGCGCAAGCTGGTCGAGAAGCGCGTGCACGAGGTCGTGGCGGGTGTGGCGCAGATCACCGGCGCCAAGATCGACCTGCGCTACCAGCGGAATTATCCCGTGGTGAACAACCACGCCGCGGAGACCGAGATTGCGCGTCGCATCGCGGGGCAAGTTGCGGGCGAGGCCAACGTGCTCGAGATGTCGCCGCTGATGGGCGGCGAGGATTTCGCCTATATGCTGGAGGCGCGCCCCGGCGCGTTCATCTTCTGCGGCAACGGCGACAGCGCCGGTCTGCATCACCCCGCCTACAATTTCGACGACGAGGCGATCGTCTACGGCACGTCGTACTGGGTCAAGCTGGTCGAGCAATCGCTCGCGGCGTCGTAAGGTCAAGCCGAAAGCACAAACGAAAAGGGCCCGCGCATCGCACGGGCCCTTTGTCTTCGAGTGACGCGATGATCGGCTTCAGAAGATCCGCGAGAAGATCACGTACAGCGTGCCCGACAACAGGATAGCGACGGGCAAGGTCAGCACCCAGGCCATCACCATGTTCCTGATGGTGGCGACCTGGAGACCCGAACCGTTCGCGGCCATGGTGCCGGCGACGCCGGACGACAGCACGTGGGTGGTCGAGACCGGCAGGCCGAACACGTCGGCGGCGCCGATCGTGGCGGCGGCGACGAGCTCGGCGGAGGCACCCTGCGCGTAGGTGAGATGGGTCTTGCCGATCTTCTCGCCGACGGTGACGACGATGCGCTTCCAGCCGATCATGGTGCCGAGGCCGAGCGCGATCGCGACGGCCACTTTCACCCAGGTCGGGATGAACTTGGTCGCGCTGTCGAGGCCGCCCTTGTAGGCGTTCAAGGTCGCGACCTCTTCCTTGCTAAGGTCATTTTCCTTGTCCTTCATCAGGAAGCGGATCGCTTCCGAGGTCAGGTACATGTCGTTGCGGGTGTTGCCGACGACTTCCGCCGGCACCTTGTTCAGCGAACCGTATTTCGCGACCTGCTCGCCGACATCCTTCACCAGCACTGACAGAGAAGGATAGGTGCCTTCGCTGATGTGATGCGAGGTGACGTACTGCGTCACCGCAGGACGGGGATCGCCGATGATCGCATGGCCGGCGCCCTTGGCCGCAACCACCTTGGAGGCGGCATCCGAGACCTTCGCGAACTGGGCGACCTGCGACTCCGGCAATGCGCGGTTGAGCGCGTAGGCCGTGGGCACGGTGCCGATCAGGATCAGCATGATCAGGCCCATGCCCTTCTGGCCGTCGTTCGAACCGTGGGCGAAGCTGACACCGGTGCAGGTCAGGATCAGCAGGCCGCGAATCCAGATCGGCGGGGCTTTGTGACCCTCAGGAGCGGCATAGAGCGCTGGGTTCTTGACGATCAGCTTGAGCAACAGCAGCAGGCCGGCGGCGCAGACGAAGCCAACCAGCGGCGACAGCAACAGCGCATAGCCGATCTCGGTGGCCTTGCCCCAGTCCACGCCCGAAGTGCCGTCGCGGCCGCGCATCAGCGCGTTCGCGACGCCGACGCCAATGATCGAGCCGATCAGCGTATGCGAGGAGGAGGCCGGCAGGCCGAAATACCAGGTGCCGAGGTTCCAAAGGATCGCGGCGATCAGCAGCGCGAACACCATCGCGAAACCGGCGCTGGAGCCGACCTGCAGGATCAGCTCGACCGGCAGCAGCGAAACGATGCCGAAGGCGACCGCGCCGGAGGACATGAGCACGCCGAGGAAGTTGAAGAAGCCCGACCACATCACCGCGACTTCGGCCGGCAGCGAATGGGTGTAGATCACGGTCGCAACCGCATTGGCGGTGTCGTGGAAGCCGTTGACGAATTCGAAACCGAGCGCGATCAGGAGGGCGACGATAAGAAGGATATAGGGCAGGTAGCTCGTGACCCGCGTGCCGGTCGCATCGACATCCGAATAGATGCTGTAGGCCACATAGAGCAGGCCCGCGGCGAGAATGCCGAAGAACAGGATCAGTGTCAGCGGATTGAAGCCCTTGTCGAGATTTGGCCGCGAAGCCGGCTGGATCGGCGCGGGATCGGCTACCGCGCGGTCGAATGCAACATCGGTCATGTCTGGACGCCCCTTAACTTTCTGTAAGGGCTATTGTCCCCGATGGATTTGAAGGCTGGATGACAGACGGCGCATGAAAGGGGTTTTCCCGCCCGTATTCAGGCGGCGCGCGCGGCTTTCTTCTGCAAACCGGCGACGATCTTCAAATCTTCGACAAAGCGCTGATATTCCAGCACCTTGGCTTCCGGATCGGGCAACCGCAGCAGATAGGACGGGTGCACCGTCACCAGCGCCTTGTGACCGTCGGGAAGGTCGATCAGCCGGCCGCGGGTCTTGCCTACAGGGGTGATCTTGCCGAAAACGCTCTGCGCGGCGGTCGCGCCCATCGCAACGATGAGATCGGGCTGGATGACGGAGACTTCCCGCTCGTACCACTGCCGGCAGGCTTTTATCTCCGGCGTATTCGGCTTCTGATGCAGGCGGATCTTGCCGCGCGGCACGAATTTGAAGTGTTTCACCGCGTTGGTGACATAGACCTTCTTGCGGTCGACGCCGGCCTCCTGCAGTGCCCTGTCGAGCATCTGGCCGGCCGGACCGACGAAGGGATGGCCGGCGAGGTCTTCCTTGTCGCCGGGCTGCTCGCCGACCAGCATGATATTGGCGGACTTCGGGCCTTCGCCGAATACGGTCTGGGTCGCGTCCTTGTAGAGATGGCACGACCGGCAGTGGGCGGCCTCCTCGCGGAGCGCTTCGAGATCGTCGGCAGCGGTCTTACGTTTCATCGGAGCCTCCGGCCGCTTTTGAGGCTTGTGCGGATCGGTTGCGGCATTGGCGATCATGGCGCCGGTCATGCGCTCGGCGTCCTCAATCAAGGGCTTAATGATCGAAGCCTCGGGCAGGTTCCTCCAATATTTCTTCGGCATCTCGGCCTGCATCGCCTTCACTTTCAGGCGGGCCGGATTGAAGATGCTGGCATAGTAGCGCCGCCAGGTTTCCTCCAGCCGGTCTTCGCTCGGCGCCTCGCTCTTGCTGACGCCTGATGTGAACGAGAGCGCGTGGCCATCCCAATGTGCGCACAAATCCGGCGTCAGGATCGACCAGGGCATGTCGGCAAAGCGCCGGGCGAAGAACGGCGCGGTGAGCTCGACGATATGATGCTCCGGCTCGAACCAGGCGACATAGTGTGCTTCGCGTTCCCTGCCGATCTCGCGGAAGCGCACGAAGGCGTGCATCTTGTGCTCGTCGCGATAGACCGCCTTTGCCATGGCCGTGACTTGCGCGACATCGGGATCGGTCGCGACCTCGATGAGATCGTGGTTGTCCTTCAGCCGAAACAGCAGGCGATAGAGGATCGCGAAACGCTCGGGATCGCGATGGAGGATCGCGGCCTTGGCGAGCTCGACGAATTTTGCAGGCACGTTGAAGGTGCCGTCGCCAGCCGCCGGCAGCGGAGACGACGACGGCGTCGCGAACAGCTCCGCTTCGCCGCCCTGCACGGCCCATATGACATCGGCCGGTTTCATTTGGTGAAGCACGAGGCTACGCGCGGCTTTGCGCCAGCCGTCGAAATCGGTTTCGTTCTCGAGGGTGATATATTGCATCAGAAGCCAAATCCCAGTTGTGTGGCCTTCGGCTTGAACCGTTCGATCAGCCGTGCCTCGTCGAGGCGGTGCGGCGCGGGACGGTGGTCGCTGAGGACGATGAACGGCAGCGCCTTGTTGCGGGGCACATGCAGCCGCGCGAGGTCGGCGACGCGGATGGTGGTCGTGCGGCGCGCCGCGATGATGCGCTCGACCGCCTTGGTGCCGAAGCCCGGCACGCGCAACAACTCCTCGCGGCTGGCGCGGTTGACGTCGAGCGGGAAGCGGTCGCGGTGGCGTAATGCCCAGGCGAGTTTTGGATCGATGTCGAGCGGCAGCATCGCACTGTCGTCGACGATCTCGCCGACGTCAAAACCGTAGAACCGCATCAGCCAGTCGGCCTGGTAGAGTCGGTGCTCGCGCAGCAAGGGCGGCGCGCGCAGAGGCAGCGCGCGGCTGGCATCGGGGATCGGGCTGAACGCGGAATAATAGACGCGCCTCAGCCTGTATGAACCGTAGAGATTGGCGCTGGTGTGGAGGATGGTGTGGTCGGAGGCCGCGTCGGCGCCGACGATCATCTGCGTGCTTTGGCCGGCCGGCGCGAAGCGCTGCGGCTTGGCTTTCGTGTTCGCGTTGCGGCTTTCCTCGGCCTCGTCCAGCTTCAGCCGCAGCCGGCCCATGGTGCGGCGGATCGCGCGCACGTCCTTCTCGGGCGCGAATTGCTGCAGGCTCGTCTCCTGCGGCATCTCGATGTTGATGGAGAGACGGTCGGCATATTTGCCGGCCTCGGAGATCAATGCATCGTCGGTCTCCGGGATCGTCTTGAGATGGATGTAGCCGCGGAAGTGATGCTCCTCGCGCAGTTTGCGCGCGACACTCACCACCTGCTCCATGGTGTAGTCGGGGTTGCGGATGATGCCGGAGGAGAGAAACAGTCCTTCGATGTAATTGCGCCGGTAGAAGTCGAGCGTCAGCTTGACGACTTCGTCGATGGTGAAGCGGGCACGCGGCACGTTGGAGGAGGCGCGGTTGACGCAATAGAGGCAGTCGTAATTGCAGGCGTTGGTCAGCAGCACCTTGAGCAGCGAGATGCAGCGGCCGTCCGGCGCGTAGGAATGGCAAATGCCCATGCCGGGCGCGGTCGATCCCATGCCCTTGCCGTCGCTGGAATCCCGCCTCTCGGTGCCGCTGGAGGCGCAGGACGCGTCGTACTTGGCGGCGTCCGCCAGGATTTCCAGCTTGCGTTGCACGTCCATATTGGAATCCCTTTGATTCAGCTCATGAATCCCGAAGAGTGCCAATTCGATTGACTCTCCAGGCGCCGTTAGCTTTATATTAGAACATACCATGAACAAATGAGCCAGCCGTTGGTTCTCTTTTTGAGAGCCACGGCAATCACCCCTTCAAGGAGCGGCGACCATGAGCGGCGCACGCATCAGCGCGCTTGCAGCCTTGCGCGGCCAGATCGAGCGCATCGAGACGGCGGAGGTCGTGCATCATCGCGACCGTGTCGCGCTCGGCCATCGCGAGGCCGACAACGCGCTAAAGGGCGGGCTCGCGCGCGCGGCAATCCACGAGGTATTTTGCGAGGGACGTCAGGGCGCGGCCGCGACGGGCTTTGTCACCGGACTTGCGGGGCGCGTGACGGCGCGCAAGCCGCTGCTGTGGGTGCGGCAGGATTTTTCAGAAATTGAAACCGGTGCGCTGTCGATGAGCGGGCTCACCGAGATCGGTCTCGATCCGCGCCGCATGGTGATGGTGCGCGCCGCCGATGTGGAGAGTGCGTTGCGCACGTCGGCCGATGCGCTCGCCTGCGACGCGCTGGGTGCCGTCGTGCTCGAGCTCTGGGGCGAGACGAGGCAGTTCGATCTGGTGGCGAGCCGCAAGCTGACGCTGGCTGCGCAATCTTCCGGTGTCACCGGCCTGTTGCTGCGGATGGCCGCGCAACCTTTACCCTCAACCGCCGAGACCAGATGGATGCTGCGCGCGGCGCATTCGCCGCCGGGCGCGATGTGGAGTGCTTGGGGGGCGCCGCGCTTCGATGCCGAGCTCCTGCGCAATCGTCATGGCCCGTGCGGCCGGTGGATCATGGAATGGAAATGTGATGAGTGCCAGTTCTCTGAATCGTCGGCGTATCCTCAGCCTGTGGCTGCCGCGCCTGCCCATCGATCGGATCCAGCGGTTCTTCGGCAACGTCGGACTGCATGAAAATAATGCGCCCAGCATCGTCGTTGCCAAGGACAGCAACGCGCTGGTGATCCATGCGCTGGACGAGGCGGCCGAGCGCCTCGGTCTGCATATCGGCCAGCCTCTGGCCAATGCCCGGGCGATGTGTCCTGATTTAAAGGTGTTCGACGCCGATGCCGTGGCCGATGCCAAGACGATCGGCGACATCGCCGACTGGTGCGATCGTTTCACGCCGTTGGTGGCACTCGATCCGCCGCACGGGCTGTTCCTCGACATCACCGGCTGCGCGCATCTGTTCGGCGGCGAGGCTGCGCTGTTGCAAACCCTTGTCCGTGCCCTCGATCGCCAGGGCTTTGCCGTCAGCGCGGCGATCGCCGGCACCTCGGTCTGCGCGCGCACGCTGACGCGGCAGGCATCTGGTAGTATCGTCGCCGATGGCGGGGAGGCGGCGGCAATCAGCCGGTTTCCGGTGTCCGCGCTTGGTGCGGGTGAGGCCATCATCATCGGCCTGCGCCGCGCCGGCCTGAAGACGGTCGGCGATGTCGCCGCGCGTACGCCGAGTGAAATCACGGCGCGGTTCGGCGCACGGTTCTCCACGCTGCTCGCGCATGCGCTGGGGCAGGGCGATGCGCCGATCAGCCCGCGAAAGCCGCTGCCCGACTACATCGTGGAGAAACGCTTTGCCGAGCCGATCGCGACCGACACCATGATCGCGATGACGCTGTCGCGCCTGGCGGACACGCTGATTGCGTCGATGGAGAAGCAGGGCAAGGGCGCGCGCCGCCTGGAAGCAGCCTTCTTCCGCACCGACGGCGCGGTGCGCGCGATTATGGTCGAGACCGGACGTCCCGTGACGCAAAGCAAAGTCATCGACCGGCTGTTCCGCGAGCGTCTCGATGCACTCGCCGATCCCCTCGATCCCGGCTTCGGCTTCGACATGGTGCGGCTGTCGGCAAGCCGCACCGAGATCGTGGTGCAGGAGCAGCGCGATCTCGACGCCCATGTCCACGACAATGACGAGCTTGCCGCGCTGATCGACCGCATCGCCGCGCGCATCGGCGGAAAGCGCGTCGTCGTGCATCTGCCTGAGGATACCCATATCCCCGAATGTGCGGTGCTGGCCGCGCCGGCGCAGCATCATCTCGCCGTGGCCATGCAGGCCGAATGGCCCGCGCGCACCGAGACTGAGCCGCCGCTGCGTCCGTTGCGGCTGTTCGACAAGCCTGAGCCGATCAATGTGCCGTTTGCGACCGTGCCCGACGGGCCGCCGCATCAATTCACCTGGCGCCGCGCGCAGCATGCGGTGGTGCGGGTGGAAGGCCCCGAGCGCATCGCCATGGAATGGTGGCGGCAGGACGGCAAGCAACTGACGCGGGATTATTTCCGCATCGAGGATGCCGAAGGCTTGCGCTTCTGGATCTTTCGCGACGGTCTTTACGAGGGGGAGTGCTTCGACGGCGACGGCAAGCCCGCTCCTCCCGGCTGGTATGTGCACGGTCTCTTCGCATGAACACGCCTGCTTATGCCGAGATCGGCATCACCACGAATTTCTCCTTCCTGCGCGGCGGCTCGGATCCGCGTGCCTATGTGCACCAGGCCAGCATCCTCGGCATTCCCGTGATCGGCATTGCCGATCACAACACGCTCGCCGGCGTGGTGCGCGCCTACAAGGAGCTCGACAATGACGAGGTGCTGCACAAGCCGAAGCTTTTGATTGGCACCCGCATCGTCTTCATCGACGGCACGCCCGATATCCTGGTCTATCCGCGTGATCGCGCCGCCTATGGCCGGCTGTGCCAGCTTCTCACCCGGGGCAAGCGCGGCGACGGTATCACGCGGATTGCGAAGGGCGAGTGCCATCTCACCTTCGCCGATCTCCTTGCGTTTTCCGAAGGCCAGCTCCTGATCCTGACGCTGCCGCATCGCTTCGATGCGGCGCAGACGCAGGACATCCTCGCCAAGCTGAAGGCAAGTCGTGCCGAGGGCGTGTGGCTGGCGGCGAGCCTGGTCTATCGTGGCGACGACCGCCGCCGCCTCGCGCAGCTCGATGATCTCGCCGCAAAAGCAAAAGTGCCGCTGCTTGCGACCAACGAGGTGCTCTATCACCACCCCGCGCGCCGTCCCCTCCAGGACGTGCTGACCTGCATCCGGGAGAAAACCACGATCGAGGCGGTCGGCCGGAAGCTGGAAGCCAATGCCGAGCGATTTCTGAAGACGCCCAGGGAGATGGCGCGGCTGTTCCGCGATTTCCCCGAAGCTATCGCGGAGACCATGTGCTTTGCGGACAAGATCACCTTCTCGCTCGACCAGCTCAAATACCAGTATCCGGATGAGCCGGTGCCACCGGGGAAGACCGCGCAAGGGCATCTGGAGGATCTGACCTGGGCCGGTGTCGGCAAATATTTCGGCGGCAAGATCGACGACAAGCTGCGCGCCACCCTGAAGAAAGAACTCGCGCTGATCGCCGATCTGAAATACGCGCATTACTTCCTCACCGTGCACGACATCGTGCATTACGCCCGCAGCCAGAACATTTTGTGCCAGGGGCGGGGATCGGCGGCGAATTCGGCGGTCTGCTACGTGCTCGGCATCACCTCGGTCGACCCGACCAAGGTCGATCTGCTGTTCGAGCGCTTCATCTCCAAGGAGCGGCTGGAGCCGCCCGACATCGACGTCGATTTCGAGCATTCGCGGCGCGAGGAGGTGATGCAATATGTCTATCGCCGTTACGGCCGCCATCGCGCTGCGATCATCGCCACCGTCATCCATTATCGCCCGCGCAGCGCCATCCGCGACGTCGGCAAGGCGCTGGGCCTGACCGAGGACGTCACCGCCGCCCTCGCCGACACCGTCTGGGGAAGCTGGGGCAAGGGCCTCAACGACATGCAGGTCAGGCAGGCCGGCCTCGATCCGCAAAATTCAATGATCAACCTCGCAGTCGAGCTCGCGACCGAGCTGATCGAATTCCCCCGTCATCTGTCCCAGCATGTCGGCGGCTATGTGCTCACGCAGGACCGGCTCGACACCTATGTGCCGATCGGCAATGCCGCGATGGACGATCGCACCTTCATCGAATGGGACAAGGACGATGTCGACGCGCTCAGCATGATGAAGGTCGACGTGCTCGCGCTGGGCATGCTGACCTGCATCCGCAAGTGCTTTGATCTGATCGAGCAGCACAAGGGCGAACGCTGGATGCTGGCGAGCGTCCCGCAGGATGATTCCAAAGTCTACGACATGCTGTGCGACGGGGAGTCGCTCGGCGTATTCCAGGTTGAGAGCCGCGCGCAGATGAACATGCTGCCCCGGCTGAAGCCACGGACCTTCTACGATCTCGTCATCGAGGTCGCGATCGTACGGCCGGGGCCGATCCAGGGTGACATGGTGCATCCGTATTTGCGGCGGCGGAACGGCTTGGAAAAAGTGAACTATCCATCGCCGTCACCGGAGCATGGCGACAAGGACGAACTTTACAGAGTGCTGCACAAGACCCTCGGCGTGCCCCTGTTCCAGGAGCAGGCGATGCGGATCGCGATCGAGGCCGCGAAGTTCACGGCCGAGGAGGCCAACGGCCTGCGCCGTGCGATGGCAACGTTCCGCAATGTCGGCACCATCGGCAAGTTCGAAGACAAGATGATCGGCAACATGATCGCACGCGGTTATGCGCCGGATTTTGCCAGAAACTGTTTCGAACAGATCAAGGGTTTTGGCAGCTACGGTTTTCCGGAGAGCCATGCTGCAAGCTTCGCGCAGCTTGTCTATATCTCCTCATGGCTGAAGCATTATCACCCTGATGCATTCTGCTGCGGCCTCCTGAACTCGCAGCCGATGGGCTTTTACGCCCCGGCGCAGATCGTCAGCGACGCTCGCAAGAACGGCGTCGAGGTGCGCGATATCGATGTGTCCTACAGCTTTGCGCAGAACACGCTGGAAGAAAGAAGTGACAAATATTGCGCCGTGCGCCTGGGCTTCCGCCAGATCGACGGTTTTCATTGGCTCGATGAGGATGAGGAAAGGCTGAAAAGAGGCGCGCCTCGGAATGAGTGTGTGGAGAGAGCGCCCGACTGGGCCGACCGCATCGTCGCCGCGCGCAACCGCCGGCCCTTCACCTCGCTGGAAGATTTCGCCCGCGACACCGGTCTGCCTAAGCGCGCGCTGATCTTGCTCGCCGATGCCGACGCGTTCCGCTCGCTCGGGCTCGACCGCCGCGAGGCGCTGTGGCAGGTGCGGCGCCTGCCCGGCGATGTGCCGCTGCCGCTGTTCGAGGTGGCCACCGCACGCGAGCAGCCGGACGAGCACGCCAGGCCGTTGCCGGTGATGCCGCGGGCCGAACAGGTGGTCGCGGACTATCAGACCATTCGATTATCGCTGAAGGGGCATCCGATGGAATTTTTGCGCGAGATGTTTTCGCGCGAGCGCATCGTCGCCTGCAAGGACATCAACCATGACAACGAGCGGCGCCGTGTCCGCTGTGCCGGCGTCGTGCTGGTACGGCAGCGGCCGGGCAGCGCCAGCGGCGTCGTGTTCATGACACTGGAGGACGAAACCGGCATCGCCAATGTCGTGGTGTGGCCGAAGATCATGGAGCAGTACCGGAAGGAGGTGATGGGCGCACGCCTCATCCTGGTCGAAGGCTATATCCAGAGCAGCCCCGAAAAGGTGACGCATCTGATCGCCCAGCAGATGATCGACCGTTCGCACGATCTGGTCGGCCTCGCCAACGACGCCCTCGGCCGCAAGCATCCGGTGCCGGCAGGCGCCACCGTGGTCGAACCGCTCAACGACGATCCCCGCGCCCACACCGATGCGCCCGCGCAAAAACTTCGCCATCCCCGCAATGTCCGCATCCTGCCGCCGTCGCGGGATTTCCATTGAGGAATGTAGAGCACTCTGCTGCCACACCGTCATTGCGAGCGCAGCGAAGCAATCCAGACTGTTACCGCGGAGAGATACTGGATTGCTTCGCTGCGCTCGCAATGACGAGCATATTCTAAAAATTCACCCGGTTCGAGATCGCGCCGTCCACCACCAGATTGGAGCCCGTGGTGAACCCCGACACCGGGCTCGCCAGAAACACCGCTGCGCTCGCGATCTCCTGCGGCGTCGCCATGCGGCCGGTGGGGTTGCGCTTCATCGCATCATTGTAGCGCTCGGGCATGTTCTGCTCGATCGTATTCCAGACGCCGCCCTTGAAATAGACCGTGCCTGGCGAGACCACGTTGACGCGGATCTTCTTCTTCGCGTACTGCCGTGCCAGCCCCTTGGACATGTGGATCAACGCAGCCTTTATCGGGCCGTAGGAGCTCGCCGTATCCGCTTGCGCCGCGGAGATCGATGAGATGATCACGAAGGCGGCGTCGCCGCTGCTTACACCGCTGGCCTCGAGGAACGGCCGCGCGGCGTCGAACGCATGCACGGCGCCGAGCAGGTCGAGCCGAAAATTCTGCTCCCACGAAGCGGCATCATGGCCTTGTGCCATCGCGCCCGCGTTGGAGAACAGCATGTCGATGCCGCCAAGCTCCTTTGCAGCATTCTCGATCCAGGATTTCAGTGCCGCGCCGTCGGTGACGTCGACCGGGCCGCCGGTCGCGCGGATCCCGCTGGCCTTCAACTCCGTAACGGTGGCGGCAACCTGGTCCGCGTTGCGTGCACACACCGCGACATTGCTGCCTTCGCCGGCCAGCGTCGCCGCAATCGCCCGCCCGATGCCGCGCGTCCCGCCAAGTACGACGGTGTTCTTGCCCTTGAGACCGAGATCCATTGTTTGGTTTCCTTTTTGTTGGTCGCAGCGAGTGTAGCTGTTTCGAGAGACGCCCAAAAGCCTCCACATCGTCATTGCGAGGAGCTCTTGCGACGAAGCAATCCAGACTGCCACCGCGGAAAGACTCTGGATTGCTTCGCTTTGCTCGCAATGAGCGTGTGGAAACAGCGGCCCTCACTCCGGTGCCGCCCCCACCGGCGGGCCGCCGGGCGGGCGGTGCAGGAATGTCAGTGAGACGTAGGCGCCGGCCCAGGAGCCGATCGCCGCGAAAGCCACATAGAAAGCGTTTTCGGTGTAGCTGATCACCGCATAGGAGGAGAGCATGTACCAGACCGCGCTCCAGTTCGCCGCGGGCACGCGCTTGCGCGCGATCACGGCCGAGGTGAACATGACATAGACCGCGTCGGTAGCCGCCGTTGCGATGAACACGGCGCCTGCGGTGAGGGGATCGATGGCGGCCATTGCATGTCCTTGTGTGCTAATGCGATGGTCGCAAACTAAAGGGAGAGAAGGGTCATGCAAAGCCCCACAGAAATTCTCAGTGGCATCTGGACCTCCGCCGGCGGTGACGCCGCCGCGCTCGCGCACGTGCGGCTGACGGGCGAGGAGCCGCAGATCCCGTCCTCGTTTCGCGTCGCAATTGCCGGCCAGACGACGATCGCGGCGGCCGGCCTTGCCGCTGCCGAAATCTGGAGATTGCGCAGCGGCGAGGCGCAGGACGTTAGCGTCGAGCTGCGCCATGCCGTCGCCGAATGCCGCTCCGAGCGCTACTTGCGCGTCGACGACAAGCCGCCGCCGCCCGCCTGGGACGCCATCGCCGGCGTCTACAGAACCGGCGACAACCGCTTCGTCCGCTGTCACACCAATTTTCCGCATCATCGCGACGCCGTCTGCAAGGTGCTCGGCTGCGAACCCGAGCGCGAGAAGGTGCAGGCCGCATTGATGCAATGGAAGGGCGAGGATTTCGAGACTGCGGCTTACGCTGCGGGCGGCGTCGTTGCCCTGATGCGCTCCTACGACGAATGGTCGGCGCTGCCGCAGGCCCGCGCGCTCGCCGAATTGCCGCTGGTCTCGATCGAGAAGATCGGCGAGGCCCCGCCGAAGCCATGGCCGCAACGATTGCCAAAAGGCGATCGCCCGCTCTCGGGCCTGCGCGTGCTCGATCTCTCCCGCGTCATCGCGGGGCCCGTCGCCGGCCGCACGCTCGCCGCGCACGGCGCGGATGTGCTGCTCGTGTCAGGCCCCGCGCTGCCGGCCATTCCGTGGCTGACCATCGACACCGGCCGCGGCAAGCTCACCACCTTCATCGAGTTGAAGAGCGAGGCGGGCAGAGCGCAGATGCGCGCGCTGTTGAAGGACGCCGACATCTTCTCACAAGGCTATCGCCCGCGCTCGCTCGCCGCTCTCGGCTTTACGCCGGAGGACGCGGCAAAAATCAATCCCGGCATCGTCTACGTGACGCTGTCGGCCTATGGCCATGCCGGTCCCTGGGCGGGGCGGCGCGGCTTCGATTCGCTCGTGCAGACCACGACCGGCTTCAACCATGCCGAGGGACAGGCTGCCGGCATCGATGGACCGAAGGAATTGCCGGCGCAGATGCTCGACCACGCCACCGGCTATCTGATGGCGTTCGGCGCGATGATGGCCAAGGCCCGCCAGGCCCGCGAAGGCGGTAGCTGGCACGTGCGCGTATCGCTGGCGCAGACCGGGCGCTGGCTGTGGAATCTCGGACGGCTCGAAAATGGCCTGAATACCCCGGATATTACGGGCGAGGCCGTACACGCTGCATTCATCGAGAGCATGCCATCTGGCTTCGGCACGTTGAAGGCGGTGCGCCATTCAGCGCTGCTGTCGAAGACGCCGGCGCAATGGAGCCGTCCGGCGATGCCGCTCGGCAGTCATCCGGCAGAGTGGCCGGTGACAAACTGACGTGAAGCTGACGTGTCGCAAATTTTTAACGCAAACCGAAAGGCGCCCGGCGTTTTTTAGGTTGTTTGAAATCACAATTCGGCACTATTAGCGCGACCGATGACGCCGGCATCCGCTGGTATCATCGCAGACATGACCGGGCCCCATGGTAGTTGAAAATACCAAGCGATTGCAGGTGCTTACAAAACAACGGGTAATTACATCCGTAGTTTTACTAGCTCTTGCCGGTGCCGGGGCTTACGGCTTCCTCCATGCGGGAGCGAAGGAGAAGAACCACTCCGAGATCTCCAGCCAGTCGCGCAGGAATGCGCAGAACTTCACGCCGACGCCGTCGGAATGGGCGACGCTGACGATCGAGCCGGTCAAGGCCAAGACCTTCCGCGCCGAGTATGTCACCGAGGGCAAGGTCGCTGTCGACGAGGACCGTTCGACGCCAGTGTTCTCGCCCTATGCGGGCCGGGTGACCAAGCTGCTTGCCAAGCCCGGCGAGGTACTGAAGCAAGGTCAACCGCTGTTCACGATCGAGGCCGCCGACACCGTGCAGGCCCAGAACGATTTCATTGCGGCGATGAGCTCGCAGAACAAGGCGAAGTCGGCGATCGATCTTGCCGACATCCAGTTCAAGCGCGCCAAGGACCTCTACGAAGGCCATGCCATCCCCCTGAAGGACTATCAGCAGGCGGAAGCCACCCAGGTTCAGGCGCAGAACGACATGCGCTCCTCGACGACGGCGCTGGAAGCCGCGCGCAACAAGCTGCGTATTCTCGGCTTCACCGACGAGACCATCAAGGTGTTCCAGGACAAGGGCGTCATCAATCCGGAAGTCACGATCTATTCGCCGATCGCGGGCACGGTCGTGCAGCGTAAGATCGGCCCCGGCCAGTACGTCAATTCGGGCGCCAGCGATCCGGTCTTCGTCGTCGGCGACCTCTCCACGGTCTGGCTCACCGCCTTCGTGCGCGAGAGCGATGCGGCTGCCGTGTGCATCGGGCAGGACATCAGCGTCAACGTGATGGCGCTCCCGGGCCGCCCCTTGACCGCCAAGGTCAACTACGTCGCCGCCGCGATCGATCCGAACACCCGCCGCCTGCTGGTCCGCGCCACCATCGACAACAAGGACGGTCTGCTGAAGCCGGAGATGTTCGCCAACGTCACGATCTATTCGTCCGGCGACCGCGCCGCGCCGGCGGTACCGAAGCAGGCCTTGATCTACGAAGCCGACAAGGTCCGCCTCTGGGTGGCACGCGAGGACAAGTCGGTCGAGCTGCGCGAGATCAAGATCGGTCTCATCAATGGCAATCTCGTCGAGGTCACCAGCAATCTGAAGCCCGGCGAGCAGGTGGTCACCAAAGGCAGCCTGTTCATCGACCGCGCGGCGTCCGGCAGCTGATCGACGGGCCGGGAAAAAAAGACAAGCTGAAGACCTGAATGGATCGCCTCGTCGCCCTTGCCGTCAACCGGCGCTTCCTGATGGTCGGGATGTTCGTTGCCGTGCTCATCGGCGGCCTGATCGCGTTCAACCAGCTCAACATCGAGGCTTATCCCGATCCGACCCCGCCGATGGTCGACATCGTGACGCAGAGCCCGGGGCTGTCGGCGGAGGAGATCGAGCGCTACATCACGATTCCGATCGAGACCCAGGTCGCGGGTCTGAAGAACGTGACGACCATTCGCACCATCTCGCTCTACGGCCTCTCCGACGTCAAACTGCAGTTCTCCTTCGCCTACACCTATGACGAGGCGTTGCAGCAGGTCTTGAACCGCCTGGCGCAGCTCGCGCCGCTGCCCGGCAACGTGCAGCCGCAGATCTCGCCGCTTAGCCCGATCGGCGAAATTTTCCGCTACCGTCTCGTCGGTCCGCCGAACTACAGCGTGCTCGACCTCAAGACCATCCAGGATTGGATTCTCCAGCGGCGCTTCCGTGCCGTGCCCGGCGTGATCGACGTCACCGGCTGGGGTGGCAAGAGCAAGACCTACGAGCTCCAGGTCGACTTCAACAAGCTGGTCGCCAACGGCCTGACGCTGCCGCAATTGCTCCAGGCGGTCGGCAATTCCAACGTCAATGTCGGCGGCAACACCGTCAATATCGGTCAGCAATCGGCCGTGGTGCGCGGCGTCGGCCTGATCCGCTCGATCGACGACCTCGCCAACACCATGATCTCGCAGACCAACGGCAATCCGGTGCTGGTCAAGGACGTCGCCACCGCCACCGTCGGCCAGAAGCCACGTCTCGGCATTGCCGGCCTTGACGAGGCGGACGACATTGTGCAGGGCATCGTCCTGATGCGCCGTGGCGAGCAGAGCTCGCCAACCATCAAGCGCGTCCACCAGCTCGTTCAAACCATCAACGAGTCCAGCATCCTGCCGCCCGGCGTGCGCATCGAACGCATCTACGACCGCGGCGACCTGATTGAGCTCACCACCCACACCGTGCTGCACAACATGGTGGTCGGCATTCTGCTGATCGTGCTGCTGCAGTGGATCTTTCTCGGCGATCTCCGCAGTGCGCTGATCGTCGGCGCCACCATTCCGTTCGCGTTGTTCTTCGCGGTGATCATCCTGGTGCTGCGCGGGGAATCGGCGAACCTGCTGTCGGTCGGTGCGATCGATTTCGGCCTGATCGTCGATGCCACCGTCATCATGGTGGAGGCGATCTTCCGGCGCCTGACGCAGACGACGCCGATGTCGGAATCCGAGCAGATGTCGTCCGAGACGCTGTTCGGCATGAAAAGCCACGCCATCCTCAGCGCGGCGGCCGATGTCTCCCGTTCGATCTTCTTCGCCGCGGCGATCATCATCGCGGCCTTCCTGCCGCTGTTCACGCTCTCCGGCGTCGAGGGCAACATCTTTGGGCCGATGGCGCGCACCTATGCTTACGCGCTGGCCGGTGGACTGCTTGCGACCTTCACCGTCACCCCGGCGCTGTCCGCGATCATCCTGCCCGCGCATGTCAGGGAGACCGAGACCAAGGTGATGCTGATCCTGCATCGGATCTACATGCCGGTGCTGCATTGGGCGGTCGCCAACCGCGGCATCATGCTCGGTGGCGCGTTCGGCCTCGTGCTGATGACGGTTGCGCTCAGCCGGTTGCTTGGCCTCGAATTCCTGCCGAAGCTGGAGGAGGGCAATCTCTGGATCCGCGCCACGCTGCCGCCGACCATCTCGCTCCAGGAAGGCAACTCCTACGTCAACGAGATGCGCAAGGTGATCCGCGCGCGGCCTGAAGTGGAATCCGTGGTGTCGCAGCACGGCCGCCCCGATGACGGCACCGACGCCGCCGGCTTCTTCAACGCCGAGTTCTTCGCGCCGCTCAAGCCCGCCAGCCAATGGCCCGGCACCCGCGACAAGGAAGAGCTGACCGCGCAACTGCTCAAGCAGCTCGACGATCGCTTCCCCGGCGTCGAGTTCAACTTCTCGCAATATCTCCAGGACAACGTCTCCGAAGCCGTCTCCGGCGTGAAGGGCGAGAACTCGATCAAGCTGTTCGGCAGCGATCTCCAGGCGCTGACCGACACCGCCAACAAGATCAAGTCGGTGCTGTCAACCGTGCAGGGCGTCACCGATCTTGCGGTGTTCACCTCACTCGGGCAGCCGACCATCCAGATCGACATCAACCGTGCCAAGGCCGCGCGCTATGGCCTCGCGCCGGGTGACATCAACGCCACCATCAAGGTCGCGATCGGCGGCGACACCGCGGGAGACATCTACGAGGCGGGAAGCGACCGCCACTTCCCGATCATCGTTCGTCTCGCGCCGGAATTCCGCAGGAGCGCCGAAGCGATCCAGAATTTGCGGATCGGCGCGCCCGGACCAAACGGCACCGTCACGCAGATCCCCCTGAGCGAGGTCGCCAGCATCAGCCTCGTCTCGGGTGCGGCCTACATTTATCGCGAGCAGCAGGAACGCTATCTGCCGATCAAGTTCTCGGTGCGTGAACGCGACCTCGGCAGCGCCATCCGCGAGGCGCAGCAGAAGATCGCCGATCAGGTGCAGCTGCCGCCCGGCGCGCACATGGACTGGGTCGGAGAATTCGGCAATCTCCAGGACGCGATCCGGCGATTGTCGATCGTGGTGCCGATCTCGCTGGCGCTGATCGGCGTCCTGCTCTGGTTCAATTTCGGCTCGATGACCGACACGCTGCTCGCCATGAGCGTGATCCCGATGGCGATCTTCGGCGGCGTGCTCGGTCTTTTGATCACCGGCACCGCCTTCAGTGTCTCGGCGGCGATCGGCTTCATCGCGCTGTTCGGTATCGCCGTGATGGACGGCATCATCATCCTGTCGCAGTTCAACCAGCTCATCGAAGAGGGCATGGACCGCATGAGCGCGGTGATACGCACCGGCGAATTGCAGCTTCGGCCGGTGCTGATGACCTGCGTCGTCGCCGGCATCGGCCTGTTGCCGGCCGCGCTGTCGGAAGGCATCGGCTCGCAGGTGCAGAAGCCGCTCGCGGTGGTCGTGGTAACAGGCATGATGCTCGCGCCGATCGTGATCCTGGTGACGCTGCCGGTGTTGATCTCCTTCTTCTCCCGCCGCGCACGCTGACGCCGCCAATCACAGCATCCGCTGCGCGATCCGCACCAGCATCATGGTCCCGAGGCCCAGCAGCATCAGGCTGGCCAACCGACTGCTCATCGACAGCATGCGCGGCGTCAGCCGTGATCGCGCCGTTGCCACGATCGTGCTGAGCACGGTCCACCAGATCGCGGAACCGACGAAGACACCGGCGATCAGCGGGGCTGCCGCGGCCTGCATGGAGAAGGCGTGCAGCGCAGCCAGAAACAGGATGACGGTCAGCGGATTGGTGAACCCAAGCGCGATGGCGCTGAGATAGGCGCGCGCCAGATGCACGTTGTCGATGTCGTCGGTCGCCTGGAGTGCGACCGAGCCGCGATGGGTTCGGATCGCGAACCACAGCAGTGTGAGCGCCGAGACGATGCCGAAGCTGGCGGCATTGGCCTCGACCCAGGGCTGTGCAAGCGAGCCCAGGCCCAAAACCGCGAGGGCGCTGTAAGTGAGATGCACGGTCGCGGCGCCGAAGCCGGTCGCGAGGCCCGTGGCCATGCCTGATGCCAATGTGCGCTGAATGCACAGCATGCCCATCGGTCCGATGGGGGCGGCGACGGTGAAACCAATTCCAATGCCGGAAAAAAGCGCGGCAAGATAATGCGATAAAGGCATGCACCCGCACGAACAAATGAAATCTGTGCGTGTGGGTAGCCCCGAAAATGAATCGCCGCCTCAACCAGAAGGGTGAGAAACGAGCGAGAGCACAAACACGTTCGTGTGAGTCCAAGGAGTTTGTACCTTCGCGACAACAGTTCCACACTTCACTGTGGAACTGTGTCGCGGTCGTTGAACCGCATTGCGCCTGTCGCGACTCAGAACCCGTAGAGTTGCGCCGGGTTGTCGACCAGGATCTTCTTGCGCACATCCGCATCCGGCGCCCACACCGGAAGCTGGTTGAGCAGGCGGCCGTCGTCGATCTGGTAGAGCGGCGCGACGTCGGTGGCTTTGCGTCCCTCGACACGGCTCGAATCGGGATGCGGCCAGTCCGTGCCCCAGACGATGCGGTCCGCATTCGCCGCGATCAGTGCGCGGGCATAGGGCACCATGTCCTGATAGTCGGGCGCGAGCTTCGAGGAGCGATAGGCGCCGGAAATCTTGACATAGGCCTTGCCGGATTTCACCAGCGCGACCAGGTCGGCAAATCCCGGCTGCTCCAGCCCAAGCGAAGCCTCGAGGCCGCCGAAATGGTCGAATACAACGGGTACTGGCGCCGTCTCGACGAGGTCCTTGATTGCCGAGATCATGGGGAGCGTGGTGTAAAGTTGCACGTGCCAGCCGCGCGCCTTCATGCGCTCGACTGCGGCGGTGAAACGCGGCCGACCGACATTGGGATCGTTGACGCCGCCGGTCGCAAGATTGAGGCGGACACCGCGAAAGCCGTCTGCCTGCATCGCGTCGAGCTGGGCCTCGGTCGTTTTGTCGTCGATCACGGCCACTCCGCGCGCGGCCGCGCCGCGCGCCTTCATGCCGAACAGGGTGGAGGCGTTATCGGTGCCGTAGACACTCGGCGTCACGATCACAACGCGCTCGATATGCAGCGCCTTGTGCAACGCGGCCATTTCCTCCGGCGAAGCCGGCTCCGGCGTGTAGACGCGGCCCGCGAAGAACGGAAATTTTTCGACATCGCCATGGATGTGGGTGTGACAGTCGCAGGCATGGGCCGGGACGTCGAAATTGACTGGCGTCGCGGGCTGCGCGGCACGTGCGTGGGCTTTGTTGGACATGGCAACTCCGGCGGCAAGGGAGGCAAGCAGGACGCTGCGTCGGCTGAGCATGGTTTCTCTCCCCGTTTTGTTATTTGGCGGTGGCGTCGGGACAGTATCACATCAGCCCGGCAGCCGCTGCGCTTCGCTGCATAGCTGCTCGACGAGGTCCGCAAGCGGGCGTGAGCCGTCGACGCGCACGACCGGGCAGGGCAGCTTCGCGAGCCACGCTTCATCTTTTGCGAGACTGCGGCCGTCGCGATCGCCGGCTTCGTAGTGCGAGGCCCAGTCGACGAACGACTCCGCCTCCTCATGACGCCAGCCGCCCTGTGCGACGGCATCCGCTCCGAAATGCGTAGCCTCGCGGTCACGCAGGCGCTGCAAGCGAAGCTCGCGCGGCGTCGTCACAAAGACGACGAGATCGAAGAATGGGACGAGCTCGTCGCCCCAGCCGGTGACGGTTCCGCTCAGCACCCAATCGAGCCGCGGCAAAAACATCTCGCGCATCAAGCGCAAACGCTCGGCGGCAGGGCGTGTCGTCTGGTAGGGCGGCGCCGTCGGCAGCCAGAAATAATCATCGCTGTCGTGATGCGGCAGCGCAAGCCTGCCGGCGAGCGCGCGACCGATCGTCGTCACGCCGGAGCCGGAGGCTCCCATCAGATGGATGCGGCGGCTTTTCATCGGCACCAAGGCGGACGATTTGAAGCTACTGCCCGGACGGCGTGCGCAGACCGTGCCAGGCGTCGCGGACTTGCTGGTAGTGCACCTCGGGCAGATAGTCCGGCGTGTTCAGGCTCAAGGTCTTGACGTCGAGATGGCCGACGGCGCTGAGCAGCGTGTAGGAGGCGATTACGCGGTCGCGATTGGCGCCGATCAGGCGGGCCTTGGCCTGGATCAAATCGGCCTGCGAGTTCAGCACATCCACCGTCGTGCGCTGTCCACCGGCGGCCTCGCGCTGCACGCCCTGGAGCGCGACGGTCGCCGCCTTCACTTCGGACTCCGAGGCCGAGACCGCAATCTTGGCGCCTTCGTTGGCAACCCACGCGCTGACCGCCGCCGTGCGCGCCTGGTTGCGCACCTGGTCGAGCACGAGCCGGCTCTGCGCCGTGATCTCCTTGGCCTGCCGGGTCTGTGCGGCGGCCTGGCCGCCGTCGTAGATCGGCACGGTGACATTCGCGACGATCGAGGCCTGATCTTCGGCGAAGGTGCCGAGCGTCGGGTCGTTGTTGCGGCTCTTGCTGGCGCTGCCCTGGACGCTGGCGCTCGGCAGCAGCGCGCCTTCGGCGACGCGGATGTTGGTGGAGGCGACATCAACGTCGAAGCCCGCCGCCATCACCGCCGGGTGCTGGCGGATCGCCATCGTCAGCGCGTCTTCGCGGCTCTTCGGCAGATAGCGGTCGACGACTTCGGCGGCGCGAAGCTGCGACGGCGCATTGCCGATCACCTGCGCGTAGATCGCCTGGCTCACCGCCAGCGCGACTTCGGCGGCGTTGAGATCGGAAAGTCCGCGGTTGAGCCGCGCCTCGGCCTGAGCGCTGTCGGTCGGCGTGACGTCGCCGGCGTTGAGGCGCCGCTGGGTGACCGAGAGCGTTTCGCGCAGGAAGGCGACGTTTGAGCGCTGCGCCTCGACCAGCGACTGGTTGGCGAGGACATTGGTGTAGGCGGTGACCGCGTCGAGCAGCACGCCCTGGCCGACGTTGCGCAGCGCCTCGCGGCCAGACTGCACCTGGAGTTCGGCGGCGCGCACGTTGTTGGCGGTGCGGAAACCGTTGAACAGGGTCTGCGACACGGTGACGCCGATGATCCATGGCTTCAGATTGGCCGTCTGGATGGTGTTGTCGGGCAGCAGATTGCGCACCGATTGCAGCCCGGCGCTGAGGCTTGCCACGATCTGTGGCCGGTAGCCGGCGAGCGCCTGCGGCACGTTCTCGTCGGTGGCCCGCTGCCGCGCACGTTCGGCATTGAGCTGCGGATTGGTCTGGTAGGCCTTGGCGAGCGCCTCCGGCAGCGCTTCCGCCCGTGCGGCGGAGGGCAGGGCGCAACAGAGCGCAAGCGTGGTCCATGTCGCGAGCACAGGAGCCACGCCCGATCGATGCCGCGCCATCACGCGACCAGCTCTGGCGGCACGCCCAATCATGTAATCCGCAAATCCTGGCTGTCCGCCCCCGCCGACGGCGGCTCTCTTAACTGTTTAACCAGCCGAGGTCCCGCAGGCAAACTGCCGCGGGGGAAACCCCCATCTATTCCGTGCTTGTTGCAGCTACATCACAGGGATTCTGCGGGAAAGGCAGAGTCTTACACCAGCCTGACCGCTCGCCTCCTTACCGGTTCTTGTTCACCGGCTTCCGCTTCTCGATGAACGCCGCCATTCCCTCGGAGCGGTCCTCCAGCGCGAAGGTCGAGTGGAACAGGTTGCGCTCGACGCTCATGCCCTCGGCGAGCGTGGTCTCGAAGGCGCGGTTGACCGCTTCCTTGGCCATCGCGACCGCGGGCCGTGACATCGCGGCGATCTTCTCGGCCGCGGCCATCACCTCTTCCATCAGCTTGTCGGCCGGCACGATGCGGCTGACAAGGCCGCTGCGCTCGGCTTCGGCTGCATCCATCATGCGGCCGGTGAGGCAAAGGTCCATCGCCTTGGACTTGCCGATCGCACGGGTCAGGCGCTGGGTGCCGCCGATGCCGGGGATGGTGCCGAGGGTGATTTCGGGTTGGCCAAATTTGGCGGTGTCGGCGGCGATGATGAAGTCGCACATCATCGCGAGTTCGCAGCCGCCGCCGAGGGCATAACCCGCGACCGCGGCGATCGTCGGCTTGCGGCAGCGCGCGACCCGATCGCCGCCGATCGCGGCAAAATCCTCCGAGAACATGTCGATGAAGCCTTTCGGCTGCATCTCCTTGATGTCGGCGCCGGCGGCAAATGCCTTCTCGCTGCCGGTCACGACGATGCAGCCGATGGCGTCATCGGCTTCGAGATCGTCGACGGCCGCGGCGATCTCGCGGAAGACGCCAAAGGAGAGTGCGTTGAGCAGCTTCGGCCGATTCAGCTTGATGATGCCGACCGCGCCTTTGCTTTCGACGATGATGTGTTCGAACGTGCTCATGCTCCACCCACGCTTTTGGTTGAGCGGGCAATGTGCCCGCTGGCGCGGTGGGCTTCAAGAGGCGCTAAAGCCATCGGAGCAGGAACGGCCGGAACACGCGGCGAGATGCGCGTTCCGGACGAGGTCCCGCGGGCCGGCGATCAGGCCGTAATCAAGCCAAAGTCACGCCATGAACATGCGCGCGGCGGAGGCCAGCGTCAGCAGCGTGCCGACGCCGATGAAGATCTTTCCGATCAGGGAGCTCTGGTCCCAGGCCGAGCTCTGCTGGCTGCTTGCCATCACCGGTGCCGGACGCGGCTGCGCGTCGATTGCGGCAATCACCGCCTTCTGCGCCGGCGCGTTGTCCTGTTGCAGGGCGCGGTCGATATCGTTGAGCTGATCGGGTGCGACGACCTGGCTATCGGGGTTCGGGGCGGCGGTATTATCGGCCGCGGCCTGGACGTTGTCGTTGGCCCGGCCGGTCATTGCTGAGGCGGCAGCCGCGGTCGGCGTATCGGCGGCGAGCTGCGCATTGGCGTTGGCGACTTCCGGCGGCATCTGGCTCGAGGCCGGGACCTCACGAGTGTCTGCCTTCGCCTCGTCGGCCGTTGCCGCGGCGTCCTTCTTGTCGGCCTTGTCGTCGGATTTCTGCGCCGTCTTGGCGTTGTCGCGGTGGCGCGACGTGTGACGCCGCTGCTTGCTCGGCTTGACCTCGTCCGCCTGTTGGCTCGCATTGTCCGACTTGCTGCTAGCGGCTGAACTCGGCGCCGCCTGTGCAACGCCCCCGAACAGCACCAAAAGCCCGGCCAGGAGAATCAGGGCCGCGCGCCCGCTGGCTTTCATCATGTTGACATCTCCCCAAGTCCGCCCGTCCCGGACCGAACAGAGACCCTGGCGCGTGACGACAGCGGGGCAAAAAATGGGAATCTTCGGGCCACACCGGGCAAAAGCGCGGCAATCCCTTGCCGTCGCGGCCGGCCGCGGGTGCGTACGGGACCGATCGGTGTTATGAGCCGTCGCAGATCCTGACGGCCGTATCGGTTGCGTGGCCAAGCATGATCACGAATTCGTGATCATGCTGCCGCCGGCGTAACAAACTGAAAGAACGGCCGAATTGCATGGTGAGGGGCGCGCGTGCGCGGACGTGAGGACGAGTGGACCGACCTGATGCGGTCGGCCATGGCAGGCGATGACGCGGCGTATCATCGTCTGTTGAAGGCGGTCACGCCTGTGCTGCGCGCTGCCGCGAGGCGCGGCCTGGCGCGGGCCGGGCAGCCTCCCGACCAGGCCGAGGATATCGTGCAGGAGATTCTGTTGGCGGTGCATCTGAAGCGGCACACCTGGGACAGCGAAGCCCCCTTCGCCCCGTGGCTGTTTGCGATCGGCCGCAACAAGCTGATCGACATGCTGCGGCGACGGGGCAGGCGGATCTTCGTCAACATCGACGATTTCGCCGAGATCCTGCCGGGCGAGGCGCCGCAGGAGACGGTCTCGGCCGGCGAGGTCGCCAGCCAGCTCAATACGCTGCCGCAACGCCAGCGCGACGTGTTGCAGTCGATCGCGGTCGACAGCACCTCGATCAAGGACACGGCGGCGAAGTATTCGATGAGCGAGGGCGCGGTGCGGGTCGCGCTGCATCGCGGACTTGCGGCGCTGACAGCCAAACTGCGGGACCACTAGTCATGGATACCGATCAACTCATTCGCTCGCTCGCGGCCGACAACGCCCATCGCCCGCCGCGCGTCGGCGCGGTGCTGACCATGGCGCTGCTGGTCGCCGCGCCGCTGTCGATCCTGATCTTCGCCACCTTCCTCGGTGTGCGTCACGACGTGATGAGCGCGATGCGCAACCCGTTCTTCGACATGAAGTTCGCGGTCACGCTGTCGCTCGCGATCCCGGCGATCATCGTCAGCCTGCATCTGTCGCGTCCCGAAGCTTTGCTGCGTGGCTGGGGCTGGCTGCTGCTGCTGCCCGTCGGGCTGCTCGCGGTGGCGATCGGCAGCGAGGCGATGATGGCGCCGGCCATGCCGATGACGATGCGTTTGATGGGCAAGAATTCCAGGGTGTGCCTGTTCGCAATCCCCGCGATGTCGCTGCCGCTGCTTGCGGGGGCCCTGTTCGGCCTGCGCCACGGTGCGCCGTCGCACCCCGCGCTCGCCGGTGCGCTCGCCGGCCTGGTGTCGGCGGGCCTTGCCGCGACGCTGTACGCCTCGCACTGCACCGATGACTCGCCGCTGTTCGTCGCGACCTGGTACACGCTCGCCACCGCGTTGGTGACGGCAATTGGCGCGCTGGTGGGGGCGAGGGTCCTACGCTACTAGCTCGTCTGCTTCACGCCACCGGCGCCGCGCCCTGCTGCATGCGGTGGAAGCGCAGCACCTGCTGCGCGGTCGAGCTGCGCAGCGCCTCGTAAGCGTCGCGCAGCGTCAGCATGTCGGTCTGCGGGCCGCCTGAGAGCTTCTCGCGCAGGGCGATGATGGCGCGGACGCTCGACCATTGCATGGCCGCGACCTTGGCGAGGATCATCACGCCCTCGACCCGGCTTTCGATCATCATGGTCTCGGCGGTCTCGACTGCGACGCCCGCAAGCGCCGCGAGCCCCGCATTGGTCTCGTCGAACTTGCCCTGCTCTGCGAAGGTGGCGACCTGGAGTTCGGTCAGGCGGCCGTCCTCGTGCAGCGACTTCACCAGCGCCCGCGCCATCTCGGTCTGCCGGGTCGTGGTGGCGGCGCGGATCCGCTGAGCCGCTTCCTGGACCACGCTGGACACGTCGTCCGCGAGCTCCGGATGCGCGGCCTCCAGCTTCCGGCGCACGGTCAAGGAGGCCTTCGCGACCAGCTTCAAATAATGATGGCGGGGCAGGTCGGCCCGCAGGCCGATGCAGCTGGCGAGGTCGTCGTCACGTTCGGCGCGGGTCACGAGGTCGGCGAGACTTCCCTCGGACAGTTGCGCGCCCGGATTGCTGACGGTCGATTGCACCACGTCCTCGTTGCCGCGGGTCACCAGCACGTCGGTCAGCGCTTCCGACAGCACCCGCCGCAGCGAGATCGCCTTGAGATGGTCCTGGCCCCTGGTGCGTGCGATCTCCATCAGGGTCGCCTCGTCCAGCCGTTCGGATTTCGACAGTACCGGGCCGGAAACCTCGATCACCTCGTCGAGCGCGAGTGTGCGGATGATCTTCGGCGGCGCAGCCGCGATCGATGCGAGGCGGTCGGCGAGCAGCGCCCTGGCGGACGTCTCGATCCGCTCGATCAGGCATTGGAACACGTCGTCGAACACGCGGACGTGGTCGTCGGAATAGTCCACCGCGTTGCCCACGAACAGATCGGTGACGCGGCGCAACGTCTCGACCCGGTGCGCAACGGTGCCGTGCGAGAGCGCAGTTTGCAATTCCTCGAGCAGACTCTCGGATGATTTTACGGCTTTGGATCTCATTGCCCTATCCTGGAGCGTTCGGCCCGGCCGCGGCTTCTGTCGCGCCGGGAGAAAATGGATTGGTCAGCTCGTTGCAATGCGGTTGCGCCCCTGTGCCTTGGCGGAATAGAGCGCGCTATCGGCGCGCACGAGAAACGTGTCGGCAGTATCGTTGTCGCGTAGCGTCACGACGCCCGCGGAAATGGTCACGCGCATGCCCGGGGAGAATGCGCTCCAGTCCAGATCGGCGACGATGCCGCGCAGCCGATCGAGCATGCGTGACGCCGCATCGCCGTCCATCCCTGGCAGCAGCAGCAAGAATTCCTCGCCGCCGTAGCGGCCGAAGCAGTCGGCCGGGCGGATGTTGGCGAAAATGGTGATCGCGAAGGTGCGCAGCACCTCGTCGACGACGGGATGGCCATGGGCGTCGTTGATGCGCTTGAACCAGTCGAGATCGATCAGCGCGATCGCGCAAGGGGTCGACGTCTGCCGCGATTTTTCGATCTCGGCGTCGAGAAGCCGCATGATACAGCGGCGGTTGTAGGAGCCGGTGAGCTCGTCGAGCTCCGCCAGTTCCTCGATGCGCCGATAGGCGGCCTTCAGCTCGATGCTGCGCCGGTACAGGATTTTGCGCAACGTGGCGCCGAACAGGCCGAGGAAGGCGCACTGGCCGATCACCAGCACGAAGCACAGCATCGATGCCGCCCGTTGCAGCTGGGTCGTAACCGGCAGTCCGATTGGCAAGTCCGAGGCGAGGAAGACCAACGCGAGCCCGCAAGTGGTGAGACCCCAGGTGAGCATTGCCTGGCTCGATGTCATACGAAGCGTGCCGAAGGCGAAGATCAGAAACAGCACGGCCAGGAACGCGACTCCGACTGTCGGCACCGCGAGCAGGAACAGCAGCTGCAGCGTCATATGCGCCGAGATCTGGAAGACGGTGAGGTAATGATCCTCGAACCGGTCGCCGAAGCCCGCTTCCGATAGCACGGTGAAGGTACCGATGATCAGTAGGCCGCTGAGCCAGAACAGCGACGGAACGTCCATGGAGATCACGCCGTCAAAGGCGTAGAGCAGCAGGACGGAGGCGCCGAGCGAATAGCTCGCCACCTGGCCGACATACATCTGGCGCCGCTGCCGGATCCGGCGTGCCAGGACCTCGGGTGCCGCTGCCTCGGTCGTCAAGGCGAGATCCGCGGCCTCAGCGGCATTCCTCTCGGGAAAGGACGTCGCAGCCGTGCTCATGGTCCCGCCAGTGGTGGATGTCAGCTCAAAAATCTACGTCGCAAGCCTTTAGGTTTGGTATCCTTCGAAACCGAATCCACGCTGTGCAGCGGGCAGCAGGGGACGTCGATCGCTCCAGGAATTTGCCGGCGATTAGGCATCGTGTGCGACGGGGTCGAGCCAAAGCAGGGCTTCGGAAGACATATGTCGTGCTAGGCTGCTAAGGTTCCATGCACGTCGGGCCGTCTCTACTGGGACGGCATTGCTCAGGAAAGTGCTTCATTACTATGTTACCGTTCTTGAGCGAGGCGCCCAGCTGCGGGTGGCAACAGGAAATTTCGCGTATGTGGGGTAGATCACACAGCCTCCCGTATGACTGCGGTAGGCTGAACAATTTTACCCCTCCCGTCGAACCGTCTGCCGCATCGACCCGACCAACCTTGCGAGACGGTCTTTGAGCGTGACACAAGCGGCTTCGGACGAGATCCTGATCGCCAGGATCGCTCAAGGTGACCGGCTCGCCATGCAGGTGCTGTACGGGCGGCACCATGTCAGGGTGTATCGGTTCGGCCTCCGGCTCGTGCGGGACGAGCAGGCGGCGGAAGACCTCATCAGCGAGGTGTTTCTCGACGTCTGGCGTCAAGCCGGCAAATTCGAGGGCCGATCCGCCGTTTCCACCTGGCTGCTGGCCATTACCCGATTCAAGGCCCTGTCTGCGCTTCGGCGCAGGAAGGATTTTGAGTTGGACGACGACGCCGCGAACGCGATCGAGGATACGTCCGACAATCCGGAAACGGCGGTGCAGAAGAAGGATACCAGTGAAGCGTTGCGGGAGTGTCTGACGGGCCTCTCGCCGGACCATCGGGAGATCGTCGATCTCGTCTACTACCACGAGAAATCCGTGGAAGAAGTGGCCGAAATCGTTGGCATCCCGGAGAACACTGTGAAGACGCGCTTGTTCTATGCGCGCAAGAAATTGGCCGAACTGCTGAAAGCAGCCGGCATTGAGCGAGGCTGGCCATGATGGCTTTGAGCAAGAAGATGCTGGAGCAAGAGCCCGGTGAAATTGAACTGCTGCTGCCGTGGCACGCCGCCGGCACGCTGAACCCGCGCGATGCGCGCCGCGTCGACGAGGCGCTGGCGCGCGATCCCGAGCTCGCGAAGCAATATGCCGCGATCCGCGGCGAGTATGAAGAGACCATCCATCTGAACGAGAGCCTGGGGGCTCCGTCGGCGCGTGCGATGCAGAAGCTGTTCGCCGCGATCGACGCTGAGCCTGCGCGGGCGGCCGGTTCGCTGCCGCTGTCGGCGCGCATCGCCACCTTCTTTGCGAGCCTGTCGCCGCGCACTCTGGCCTGGTCGGCGAGCCTTGGCGCCATCGCGCTCGTGCTGCAGGCCGGAATCATCGGCGCCGTGTTGACGAAGACCCAGACTGCGACCTTCCAGACTGCTTCGCTCTCGACCAGCGCTCCGATCACCCGCGACCTCGGCACGACCGTCCCGCCAGCGCGCGCGCTGGTACGCTTCACGCCCGAGGCGCGCGTCGCCGATATCACGGCATTGCTCGACGGCTACCAGGCTTCGATCATCGGTGATGCCAAGGGCGGTATGTTCCGCCTCCAGTTCGACAAGGCGATGAGCCGTGACGAACTCACCTCGCTGCTTGGCAAGATGCAGCGCGAGAAGTTCGTCAACCTCGCCGTCGCAGCGCCGTAAGGCGCTTCCAAACCAATGACGCGCAAGTTTGAAAGTAGAGTAAGAGCGGGGGCCTGCGCTTCGTCGGTCGCAGCCGCGCTTCTGCTCGCCGCCTGTCTCGGCGTCGAGGTTGCGCAGGCGCAGGCGATCATGCGCACGCCGACGATCAGCGTCCCCTCCCGAATGCCGACGATTTCTCCTGGCATCGCCGCACGCGTCAGTCCCGGTGTTGCCGCCAGAGCGGTGGCCGTCGGCCGCGGTCCCGGTCCGATTGTGACGACGAGGATTTCGGCGCGGACGGGGCCGACGCCGGTGCTGCCTTATGCGCGCTACTCCCCGAACCTCTATCCCGCCTGTACCGCGCCCGATCGCGACGCCGCCGGCGAATGCCTGGCGCAGCAGAACGCAGGCGGCGATGGCTCGGGCAAATCGGGCAAGAAGACCGCCGGAAAGGGCCGCGGCAACAACACGCCCGTCGCCGCGGATTTGCGCACCTTTGCCGGCGAATTTGTCGCCGAGATCGACGGCGGGCTGTCGTTGAGCCAAGCCGACGAGCTTGCGCGTCGCCATGGCCTGACGCGCGTGTCCTCCGAGAATTTTCCGCTGATCGGGGCGACGTTCGGACTGTTCCGCATCACCGACGGCCGGCCCTCCGCGACGGTGCGGCGTGAATTCGCGGCCGACGGCAGCGTGCGTTCGGTCCAGCCGAACTTCCGCTACCTGCTTCAGGACCAGAAATCGTCGGTGCCGACCGAGGGAGATCCCGCGCAATATGCGCTGGCGAAGCTCCGCCTGCCGCAGGCACATACTCTCGCGCATGGCGCCAATGTGACGGTCGCCGTGATCGACTCCGGCATCGACGTCCAACATCCGGAACTTGCCAATTCCATTGCCGACAATTTCGATGCGCTTGGCAGCGCCGAGGGCCCGCACATTCACGGCACCGGCATTGCCGGCGCCATCGTGGCCCATGCCAAGCTGATGGGCAGCGCGCCCGAGGCGCGCCTCATCGCGATCCGCGCCTTCGGCGGCACCACCGGCGGGGCCGAGAGCTCGTCCTACATCATCCTGCGCTCGCTGAACTATGCCGCCGAGCACGGGGCCCAGATCGTCAACATGAGCTTTGCCGGTCCGAAGGATGCGGTGATCGAGCGGGCCATCGCGGCGACCGCCGCGCGTGGCCTGGTGCTGATCGCGGCCGCCGGCAACGCAGGCGCGAAGTCTCCGCCGCTCTATCCGGCCGCCAATCCCAACGTGATAGCGGTCAGTGCGACCGACCAGCAGGACAGGCTGTTCACCGCCTCCAACCGCGGCAACTACATCGCGGTCGCGGCCCCCGGCGTCGATATCTTCCTGCCGGCGCCTGACGGCAAATACCAGATGACGTCGGGCACCTCGTTCTCGGCCGCCTATGTCTCCGGCGTCGCGGCGCTGCTGCTCGAGCGCAACTACGCGTTGAAGCCGGAAGCGCTGCGCACGACCCTGGCAAAGACGGCGCGTGACCTCGGTTCACCCGGGCGTGACGATCTGTTCGGCGATGGCGAGGCCGACGCGTTTGCCGCGGTCATGGCCGTTCCCGCCGCCGGCGCGACGCCGGTCGCGGCCGCGTCCGGTACAACAAAACGTGAAGATATCGAGAAGCGTCGCGACGGGCCTGGCATTCGCGCATTAGAGCAACCTTCGTTGTCGAGCACCGAGGATAAAGCCACGGTTTCTCAAGCGGATAAGCCGACGACGCGATAGCGGCTGCGACAACTTTGCGCGCGGCGCGAAGGTCGAAAAATCAAACGCCGCGTTGAACGTTCGGCCCGCTGCCACGACCAAATTATGTGGGAGCGGTTATCCCTCCCCATAAGTCATATTAGGCGCGAGCGCCCATCCACCCCAAGCGCCCATATGGCTCGACCCGTCCGGTTGTCCCCCCGGACGGGTCTTTTCTTTTTGGACGTCCAATTCCTCGAAGCCCTACGCGAGATCAGCTTCCGGTTGAGAGGTCGTAGCTCACTCAGCGCTACCGCTCCGCCGGCACGCCGCAAGCGCGCTATGCTTGTGCGAAGCTTGACTCCAAAACCCCTTGAATCTCCGCACGACTACGGAGTTTGGCGATGAAAACATCGTCGTTGCTGGACAAGTCAAAACTTTTCCACAAAATATTCACGTCGCGTCTAAATTGATTCGTGTGCGTTGCGTCGCGTCCGTATTTTCTCCTGACGGGCTGATTTATGACACATCGCCAAGAGGCTATTCGCGACGTTGCTATTGGCCGCGACGTTGCGGCACGCTGGTGCGCTCTCGCCGAGCAGCGGCTGGTGCATCTCTCCGAGATGTTCGAGACCGGGCGCTGGCGCCGCTATCATTCCGAGATCGCATTTCTCGAAAACATTCAGGAAGCGAAGCTCGCCGTCCAGACCTGGCGCGCGCTTGCCACCGGCGCTGATGTTGCCACGGCGGCCGCGAGCGTGTCGCCCGCATTCGGCTGGTCGCCGGCGACAATGCCCCGCATGTTTCCGCGCGAGCCCCAGGCGCAGACCGTGCAACCGAAGGCCGTGCACATCGCCCCGGAGACCGCCGTCCCGGTCAGGCTCGATCCGAAGCCGGGCGTTCTCGCCGAAATCACCGAAGCCCCGACCGCGTCGGTCGCCGCGCCTGCCCCGATGGCACCGCTCAGAGTGCCGGCTGCCATGGCGCCGCCCACCGCGCCCGTCACGATGACGGGGCCCAAGGTGCCGGCAGCGCCCAAGGCGCTGGCTGCGATGGCGGCGCTTCTGCCGCAGTTCTCTCCGCCGGCAGCCGAAATTGTCGCAGCCCCCGAACGTCTGGTTGAGTTCACCTTCAGCCTCGACGGCCTCGAAGCGAAGTACCCGCTGCTGCGGAACGCGTTCTAGCGTTCGAGCGCCAGAGGCGAGGAGCCGCAGCTACCGCCGCACCGCATTCCCACCGACCACCAATTGCGCAAAGCGCTGGGCGCCATCCGCCGACAGGTCGGACGTTACGGCTCGCGCGTGATCGAGCCCGACGACGGCGCCGCGCGGGGTTTCCGAGATCATGTTGTTATTGATGAGCGCGGTGCCGGCGCCGGGCACGACGGACACGCCGACGCCTGCCAGTGCCTTGCGGATCACGTTGCCCGTGATGGCGACGTCGCGGAGATATTTGCCCCAGCCGGCGACGATGCCGTAGGACGGCGCGTTCTCGATCACGTTGCCGGTGACCGATGAATCCGCCTCGATGTAGATGCCGATGCCGGCATCGTCATCCGGCGCGGTGCCGATCGGCCGCTTCGGGATCAAATTGCGGATGATGTTGCCCTGGACCACGCCGATGCGGCCGCCTTCGTTGAAATTGCAGACGGAGACGCCGACGGCGGCGCCGTCCACAATGTTGTTGGCGATCACCGCGGCCTCGAAAGCGAATTCCGAATAGAGCGCGACCTCGCGCACGTCGCTGACGCTGTTGCCGGTAATGTGGATGTTCGAGGCCGAGTTGCCGCGCACGGCGGAGTAATCGCAGTTCTTGATGCGATTGCCACGCACGATGACGTTGCCGGCGCGGAACGCGTTGATGGCGTTGCCGTACTGGCCGGAGCCGCCGGGGCCGGCCTTGATGTCCTCGATGCGGTTATCAGTGACCAGCGTGCCGTCATCGCCGATGGTCGAGCGCAGGATCTCGATGCCGTTGTCGTTGGTGCCGGTGATGGTGTTGTGGGAGACGCTGAGACCCCTGGCGTCGAACGACACCACTGCCGTCACCGCGATGTTGGTAAAGATGTTGCCCGAGATGTCGCCAGAGACCTGCTCGAGCCAGATGCCGCTGCCGCCGGAACCGGTGATCTCGCAATCGCTGATGCGGACGTCGCGCCCGCCGAGGACATGGATCAGCCCGCGCCGTGCCGGCAGCGGAATGCCGCCGCCGTCGAAGGTGATGCCGGTGAGGCCAATCGAATCGGAGCGGTCGCTCTGGATCGCCGAGGCCCCGCCGGTGAAGACGAATTTTGTCGCGCCGCGCACGCCGATCAGCTGCGCGCCATTTGGCAGGCGCAACAGTCCGGTGCGGTAGATGCCGGGGGGCAGCGCCAGCGGCATCTGCGCCCGGGCAGCCTCGTCGATCGCACGCTGCAGCGCGCGGGTCTGGTCCTCGCTGCTGCCGGGTCGCACACCATACTGCGTTGCATCGCGGCCGAGCAGCGACGTCAGCGGCGCCGCACGCGCGGCGTCGGCAGGCATCGCGAGCGCACCGGCGATGCCTGCGGTCGAAGCTCCGATGAGATGGCGACGATTGAGGTCCATGACGCGTCCTCCGGCGGACGCGGGGATCCGCGGCGGTTAGGTAGCGCAGGGCGGCCGGTCGCGTGAGGATAGTTCGCGGTAGGGTTAAATGTTTACCCAATGGGGCTCAACGGCAACGCTGTATTCTGGTATCAAGAATAGTCGCGATATGGATCCAGATATGCCGAAGGCCGATCCGCGGCTGGCGCCGCTCAGCCCGTTTCCTCTTGAAGATAATGAAGCTCTCTTCATCAAAGACACGGTACGACGCTTCTATGGCGCGGATGCGGTGGTGCGTAATTTTGGCCCCGAAAGAGATCGTTTGATGCTGCATGTGGAGGCCAGTCAGCTTCCTGAGGGGCATGGCTACTGGGACTGCTGCGGAATCATCAACGCGAAGATCGATCGAAGCCAAATCTCTCTCTGCGTCACCAAGAGAGGGCAACGCCTCCGAGGTGAAGCGAAGATCGCCTATAGACAAGGGACCGTGCTCTAGGACGAAGTGCGCCCCTTCCGTGCCAACTGCACCATTTCCATCAGCATCGCTTCCCCCGCGTCCACCAGTTCGTCCAGCGTGATCCGCGGCGCGCCCTTGCGGCGCACGGCGCCACTGCGCGCGAGCAGGGGAATATGAATGAACGCGGCGAGCTTTGGCCCGCCGGCCCTGACGTTTTCGATCGCGCGCCAGCTCAGGTAATTGCAGAGATAGGCGCCGGCATCGCGCGAGGGGCGCGCGTCGATGCCGGTGAGGCGGGCGGCGCGCAGCAGCCTTGCGGTGTGCGGGCCGAACGTTATCGCGTCCGCATTGGCGGCGATGCCGCGCTTGCTCGAGCGGGTGTTGGCGGCATCGGGCCAGAGCATGGTGACGGCGTTGCGCGCGCGGCTCTCGATGCGCAGATAGGGCGTGCGTGCGGCGAGGCCGAACATCAGCAGCGCGTCGGGCTTCTCTTTCGCGAGCACCTCCGGCAATTGCCGATCCACCGCGGCATAGGTGACCGGGAAGATGTGGCTGGAGATCGCGGCATCGTCGAGTGCGGGACGGCGCAATTGCGCCAGCCGGGCGACCAGCGGCTGGGTCGGATTGTAGGGCGCGCCGGGGAACGGGCCGAAGCCGGTGAGGAGAATGCGGAGCTTGTCGCTCATTGCAGCAGCTCCAAAATCTTCTCGGCGGCGATCGCCGGCGTGAGATGGCCGTCGGCGACCTCGGCCTCGATCTTCCTGACCTTGGTCCGCACTGACGCCTCGCTGCGCAACCGCGCCAGCATGCGTTGCTCCAGCATCGACCACATCCATTTCACCTGCTGCTCACGCCGCCGTGCGGCGAAGTCGCCGGATGCATTCATCGCCTTGCGGTGATCGAGGACTTTCTGCCAGATCTTCGCGATGCCATCCCCGGTCAGCGCCGAATAGGTCTCGACCGGCGGATGCCAGTGCTCGGAGCGTGGCGTCAGGATATGCAGCGCGCCGCGATAATCGGCGGCGGTGATGTTGGCGCGCTTGAGATTGTCGCCATCGGCCTTGTTGATCGCGATCATGTCGGCGAGCTCCACCAGGCCCTTCTTGATGCCCTGCAATTCGTCGCCGCCGCCCGGCAGCATCAGGGCGAGGAAGAAATCGGTCATGTCGCAGACCGCCGTTTCGGACTGGCCGATGCCGACCGTTTCCACCAGCACGACGTCGAAGCCGGCTGCTTCGCACAGCAGCATCGCCTCGCGCGTTTTCGCCGCGACGCCCCCAAGAGTGCCCGAAGACGGCGAGGGCCGGATGAAGGCGTGGTCGGAGGCCGAAAGCCGCGCCATCCGGGTCTTGTCGCCGAGGATCGAGCCGCCGCTGCGCGCCGAGGACGGATCGACCGCGAGCACGGCGACCTTGTGGCCCTGCTCGATCAGATGAGTGCCGAGCGCGTCGATGGTGGTGGATTTGCCGACGCCGGGCGAGCCGGTGATGCCGACGCGGACCGCCTTGCCGGTATTGGGCAAGAGCATCTGCACCAGTTCGCGCGCCAGCGCCTGATGGTCGCTGCGCCGGCTCTCGACCAGCGTGATCGCCCGCGCCAGCGCCGCGCGGCTGCCGGCGCGGAGGTCACGGGCGAGGGATTTGATGTCCAGTGAAGGCTTTTTCTCAACCATGCCCTGCTTTACAACGCCCCCGCGGGGCAGGCGAGGGCCGCCCGCCCGATATCACCGGGATGTCGCCGCCACCCCCGTCCGCACCGGTTTCACCTTCCGCCACGCCCAGACCATCACCGGCCACAGCAGCGCCCCGATCGCCATGGCGGCGAGGATCGCAGCGACCGGGCGTTCGAAAAACGGCAAAATGCTGCCGTCCGACTTGATCAGCGAGGTGACGAAAGCCTGCTCGACCATGGTGCCCATGACGATGCCGAGCACCATCGCCGCGACGGGATAGCCGTTCGCCTCCATCACATAGCCGATCACGCCGAAGGCGGCGACGGTGACGACGCCGAACATGTTGTTGCCGATCGCGAACGAGCCGACCGCGCAGCACAGCATGATGATCGGCATGATAGCGGAGCGCGGTGCCAGCAGGATGTAGGCGGCAACCCGGATCATGGCGATGCCGAGCGGGATCATCAAAATGTTTGCGATGATGAACATCAGATAGATCGCGTACATGCTCGACGCTTTCTCGGTGAACAGCGTCGGTCCGGGGTTCAGCCCCTTCATGTAGAGCACGCCGATCGCGATCGCGGCGATGGTGTCGCCGGGGATGCCGAACAGCAATGACGGCACCCAGCCCGAGGCGATGCTGGCATTGTTGCTGGCGCCGGCCTCGACCAGGCCCTCGACATGGCCGGTGCCGAACTTTTCCGGTTCCTTGGAGAAGCGCTTTGACATCGCGTAGGACACCCAAGCGGCCATGTCGGCGCCGGCGCCGGGCAGCACGCCGATGATGATGCCGACGATGTTTCCGCGCGTCATCTGCCAATGGTATTTCTTGGTCAGCTTCCACTGGCCGGCCATGATGCTTCCGAATTTGCGCCGCGGCAGCGGCGGAGGCTCGGGCGTCAGCATCGCGCGCATCACCTGGGCCACCGCGAACACGCCCACCAGCGCGGGGATCGGCTCGATGCCGCCGAACAGATCGGTGAGGCCGAAGGTGAAGCGCGGCACGCCGCCGGGATTCTCGATGCCGACGCAGGAGACCAGCAGGCCGAGGAACATGCCGGCGATTGCCTTTACCGGCGAGGAGCGCGCCACCAGCGTCGCGCACATCAGGCCGAGCAGCGCCAGCCAGAAATACTCGAAGGTCGAAAACGACAGCGCGATCTCGGCCAGCGGCGGCGCCAGGATCATCAGCGACAGCACGCCGGCGATGCCGCCGACGGCCGAGAACCACACGCCGGCCCCGAGCGCCAGCTCGGCCTGTCCCTTGCGGGTCATGGCGTAGGCCTCGTCTGCATAGGCGGCGGAGGCGGGCGTTCCCGGGATGCGCAGCAGCGCGCCGGGAATGTCGCCGGAGAAGATCGCCATCGAGGACGCGGCGACGATGGTCGCGATCGCCGCGATCGGCGAGAGGTAGAAGGTGACGGGGACGAGCAGGGCGGTTGCCATCGTCGCCGACAGGCCTGGCAGCGAGCCGATCACGAGTCCGTACACCGAGGCTGCGAACATCGCGATGATGACCTCCCAGGTGGAGATCAGTGCGAACGCTTCAATCAGGGTTTTCAGCATGGGATCACCAGGGCGTCGGCAACAGGCCGGCGGGAAGCGGCACGCGCAGCAGCTTGCCGAAGATCAGGTGGATGGCGAACGGCGCCAGCGCTGCGAGCGGCAGCGCTAGCTTCCACTTCGCCCCCAACGCGGTCGAGGTGACGTAGACCATGATCGCCGCGGTGACGATGAAGCCGAGGCGGTCGGCCGCGACCACGTAGAACAGAAGCAGCGCCGGGGGCAGCAGCGCGCGCAGGCCGTACAACTTTCCCTGCGGCGGCGGGGCAGCCGCTGCCTGGCCATCCTCGAGCGGGATCAGCTCTTCCGCCTCCTCGAAGGTGTGGCCGATCCCGAACACGATCGCGAGCCCGCACAGCGCAAGCCCAATGCCGATCACGAGCGGAAATACGTTGGGACCGACCGGCTGCCCGGGCACCGGCGGCAGCAGCCAGCCGCCATAGGCGGCTGCTGTGCCGAGCACGACGAGAAACGATCCCGTGACCGAGTCCGGAAGACGCATGGGAGAATCCTATGTGAGGTATTCTCTCTCTCCCCGCGCGGGAGGAGAGAGAGGCGATCAGCGCGTGTAGTCGGGAAATGATCCCAGGGTCACGCCTTGCTCAGACCCGCCGCCTTCATCGCTTCGCCCATCTGGGCGTCCCCCTTGTCCATGAAGCTTGCGAACTGGCCGGCATCGCCCCACACGGTGCCGAAGCCGCGATTGCTCATGAAGTCCTTGAATTCGGCGGAGTCGTAGACCTTCTGCAGCGCCGCGGTGAGCTTCGTTGCGATCTCCGGCGGCAGGTTCTTCGGCCCGGCGATGCCGCGCCAGGCGCCGGTCGCGTAGTCGATGCCCATCGCCTCCTTCAGCGTCGGCACGTCCTTGAAGATCGGATTGCGCGCCGGGGCCATGATGGCAAGGCTCCGGGCCTTGCCGGCCTCGATGATGGCGCGGGCTTCCGGCACCGAGCAGGTGGTCAGGTCGAGGCCGCCAGCGGCGAGGTCCTGCATCGCGGGGGCGGCGCCGTTCGACGGCACCCAGGCGACCTGGTTGGCGGGCAGGCCCATCGCCTGCATCCAGCCGACCAGCGCGAGATGCCAGATCCCGCCCTGGCCGGTGCCGGAGGCCTTGAACTTGCCGGGCGGGGCCGCCTTGATGGCTTCCGCGAGTTCCTTCACCGTCTTGTAAGGCGAGGAGGAGGAGACCTGGATGCCCGGGGGATCTTCGTTCATCAGTGCCAGCGGGGTGTAGCTCTTCGGCGCCAGCTCGGTCAGCCCTTGCCAGTGCATCATCGAGATTTCGACCGTGAGCATGCCGATGGTGTAGCCATCAGGCTGCGCGGTCGCGATCGCGGTATGGCCGACGACGCCGGAGCCGCCGGTGCGATTGACTACGTTGAACGGCTGGCCGAGATCCTTCTCCAGAAGCGCCGCGACAATGCGCGCAGTCGCGTCGGTACCGCCGCCCGCGCCCCAGGGCACGATCACGGTGACGGGCCGCGCCGGGTAGGCTTGCGCAAGTGCGGGTGTGAGGCCGAATGCGGCGGATGCCGCGACTGCGGCAGATGAAGCCGCAAAGGTGCGGCGCGTAATCTTGGACATCAATGCCTCCCAACGGCGCCCATGAGTCAGGCGCTCTTGTCAATGGCGACATTCTAGTCGGCTTTGCAGCGCGGCTGCAAGGCAGCGCTACCAGCGCTCTGCGAGCAAGCTGTCGCTGCTCAACATGATCACTGCGGCTCGTCCGCGTCGCTCTTCGGCCGCGCGCCGCCGAAGATGCGGGTGCCTTCCGCGGTGAGATAGGGCTTCAGCGCTTCCCACGGCACGAACGCGACATATTCGCCCTCGGCGTAAGGGCCGACTGCGTAGGGCGGATAGTGGAAGGTGAGCCCGGAACTCTTGCCCGCGTCGGTTGAGGGCGCGAGCGTCACCGCGCCGATCTTGAGCAGGCTCGGTGCGAGCTCCTTAAACCACTCGTCGGTCGCGGTCTCGCCGGCGCCGCGCTTCTTCTTCTCGATTTTCAGTGAGGCGATCACCGCCTGCACCATCGCCTTCATGGCCGGGCCGTTGTCGGCGGTCTCGGTGAAGAACGGGCGGATGGAGATGCGCTTGCCTTCGGCCTTGTCCCACACGACCGTGTTCACGTCGGAATTGGGATGGGCGCCGTGAGTGTCCATGTAGTCGTTGCGCAGGATGCTGACATAGCGGTCGGCGACGACGGAGCGGACCGCATATTTGCGCTCAAAGTCCCAGCCGCCTTCCTTGAAGAACTGCGGATCCTCTTTGCGCGAGGCGGCGGCTTCTGCTGCGTTCTTGTCGATCCACTTCCTGCCTTCGGCTAGGCAATTCGCCGCCAGCGTCGGGGCAGCCTTGATCTTGTCGTCGAGGAGGACACGCGCCTCGATGCTCTTGGTCTTGATGACCGCGTCGGGCTTGGGATCGGCGGCATGGGCGGTAGCCAACAACGCGCTGCAAGCTGCGACCACAGCTAGCGCGCGCATGAACGCCGGCGCGGAAAATATCACGCACTGTCCTTTCGAAGAGCGATGGCGACCTACTCCGCCGCCTCGCTATGTCCGAGCCGGGCGTTCAGCTTGCGGATCAGCTCTTCGGCCGCGTCCGCAATCACCGTGCCCGGTGGGAAGATCGCTTCCGCGCCGGCCGCGTAGAGCGCGTCGTAATCCTGTGGCGGCACCACGCCGCCGACGATGATCATGATGTCGTCGCGGCCTTGCTTCTTCAGCGCGGCTTTCAGTTCGGGCACGGCTGTGAGATGGGCGGCCGCAAGCGAGGAGACGCCGAGAATGTGGACGTCGTTCTCGACCGCCTGGCGCGCGGCTTCGTCGGCAGTCGCGAACAGCGGCCCGATGTCGACGTCGAAGCCGATATCGGCGAAGGCCGACGCGATCACCTTCTGGCCGCGGTCGTGACCGTCCTGACCGATTTTTGCGACCAGGATGCGCGGACGGCGGCCTTCCGCCTCCTCGAAGGCATCGATCAGCGCCTGAACTTTCTCGACCCGGTTACCCATGCTGGACGCCTCCCGCTTGTAGACGCCGGTGATGGATTTGATCTCGGCGCGGTGCCGGCCGAACACCTTCTCCATCGCGTCCGAGATTTCGCCGACGGTTGCCTTCGCGCGAGCGGCATCAATGGCGAGCGCGAGCAGATTGCCGTTGCCTTCGCCGGCCGAGCGCGTCAGCGCGGCGAGCGCGGCCTCGACGTCCTTCTGGTTGCGTTCGAACTTCAGCCGCGTCAGCTTGTCGATCTGGAGCCGGCGGACATTGGTATTGTCGACCTTGAGGATATCGATCGGAGCTTCGTCGGTCGGCTTGTATTTGTTGACGCCGATCACCGCCTGTTTGCCGGCATCGATGCGGGCCTGGGTCTTGGCCGAGGCTTCCTCGATGCGCAGCTTTGGTACGCCGGCCTCGATCGCCTTGGCCATGCCGCCGAGTTCCTCGACCTCCTGGATGTGGCCCCAGGCCTTGGCGGCGAGGTCGCGCGTGAGACGCTCGACATAATACGAGCCGCCCCAGGGATCGATGATGCGGGTGGTGCCGCTCTCCTGCTGCAGGAAGAGCTGGGTGTTGCGGGCAATGCGCGCCGAAAAGTCGGTCGGCAAAGCGAGCGCCTCGTCGAGCGCGTTGGTGTGCAGCGACTGGGTATGACCCTGCGTCGCCGCCATCGCTTCCACCGTCGTGCGCATGACGTTGTTGAAGACGTCCTGCGCGGTCAGCGACCAGCCGGATGTCTGGCAATGCGTGCGCAGTGACAGCGAGCGCGGATCCCTGGGGTTGAACGGCTTCAGCAGCTTCGCCCAGAGCAGCCGCGCGGCGCGCATCTTGGCCACTTCCATGAAGAAGTTCATGCCGGTCGCCCAGAAGAACGACAGGCGCGGCGCGAAGCGGTCGACATCGAGGCCCGCTGCAAGGCCGGCCCGCAGATATTCGACGCCGTCGGCCAGCGTATAGGCGAGCTCGAGGTCCTGCGTCGCCCCGGCCTCCTGCATGTGATAGCCGGAGATCGAGATCGAATTGTATTTCGGCATCTTCTGCGAGGTGTAGGCGAAGATGTCCGAGATGATCCGCATCGAAGGCGCGGGCGGATAGATATAGGTGTTGCGCACCATGAACTCTTTCAGAATGTCGTTCTGAATGGTCCCTGAGAGCTTCTCCGGCGGCACGCCCTGTTCCTCGGCGGCCGCAACGTAGAGCGCGAGGATCGGCAGCACCGCGCCGTTCATGGTCATGGACACGCTCATCTGGTCGAGCGGAATGCCCGCGAACAGCGTGCGCATGTCGTAGATGGAATCGATAGCGACGCCGGCCATGCCGACGTCGCCGCCGACGCGCGGATGGTCGCTGTCATAGCCGCGATGGGTGGCGAGATCGAACGCGACCGAGAGGCCCTTCTGTCCGGCCGCGAGGTTGCGGCGGTAGAACGCGTTGGAATCCTCCGCCGTGGAGAAGCCGGCATATTGCCTGACGGTCCAGGGCTGGTTGACGTACATGGTCGGGTAGGGGCCGCGCAGATAAGGCGCGATGCCCGGATAGGTCTCGAGGAAGTCGAGCCCGGCCAGGTCGGCCTCGCCATAAGCGGGCTTCACCAGAATGCCCTCGGGCGTCAGCCACGGCTCGGCGCTGCCTGATGGCGCGGCGCTTGTGGTGCGCTCGAAGGCGATGTCTGCGAAATCAGGAATGCGGCTCATGGTTTCAACCATATCATGGGCGCTCAATCATGGTCGGGATGCTGATGGCTGACGATGGTTGCCATCTTCTCCGGCCCGTAATTTTGCTGCGTGGTCTGGCTTGGTAGATTGGCGATCCCGACCACCCAGCCGAGACGGGACTCGGAACCGAACTGCCGCGTCGGCACCACGTGATCGGGGCGGTCGAACGCGCCGGTCATGATCTCGATCCGGTCGCCGTCGATGCGGCCAAAGCTTAGCGGCGTGCCGCAGGCGGCGCAAAAGCCGCGCTCGGCGATGGAGGAGGAGCGGAAGAACGACGGCTTGCCCTTGGTCCATGCAAAGTCCGTCTTGTTGATGTCGGCAAAGGAAGCGAACGGCGCCCCGCTCGCCTTCTGGCACATCCGGCAGTGACAGATCGAAACCCTGTTCGGCGCCGTCGTGACTCCAAAGCGCACTGCCCCGCATTGGCAGCCGCCGGTGAGAACTGGTTTGCTGGCTTCGGTCATGCCTGCTCCATCCGTCGATACGTGTCTTGCAATGTCGCAAACGCGTCGCCCCCGGCGAAGACAAAACCGGTGACGCCGGCTGCACGCAGCGCCGCCTCGGCATCGGTCGGGCGGCCTGCCAGATAGATAAGTCGGGCGCCGGCGGTTTGCAGGGCCTGCGCCGCGGCTTCGGCGTGTTCCGCATAGACCTTGTCGCTGGAACAAAGGCAGGCGAGCCCGGCACCGGAGGCCTTGAAGGCGGCAGCTAACTGGGCCGAATCGGCGAAGCCCTGGCTGTCGACGGCCTGGATGCCGCCGGTCTCGAACAAGCTCTTGGCAAAGGTCGCGCGCGCCGTGAAATCGGCGGGCGTGCCGAGATTGGCCAAGAACACTTTCGGCCGCGCGCCGTGTGCCTTCAAGGCCGCATCGGATTTGTCGCGCAGCGCCTCGAACGGTTCCGCAAGCCGGATCGGCGGCAGCGGGTCGAACTTGTATTTTTGCTCGCCATAAGGCGCCAGCGCGATCGGCGTCGCCTTCAGCACCATCGTCTTGTTCTCGTGCAGGTTCGGAAACTCGCTGGCGCCGGTCAGCACGTCGCGGCGTTTTGCGATGTTGGCGTCGCGGGCTTTTCGCGCGGCCGCGACCTTGCTCCGGAACAGGCCCTGCTGAAGCGCAGAGAAGGCGCCGCCGGCTTTCTCGCTCTCCTGGAATAGCGCCCAGGCGGCGTCGCAGAGCTGGCCCGTCAGAGTCTCGATGCCGCCTGCGCCTGCCGCGGGATCGCTGACCTTGGCGAGATTGCTCTCTTCCAGCAGCACGAGCTGCGTATTGCGCGCCACGCGCCGCGCGAACGGATCGGGCAGGCCGAGCGCGAGCGTATGCGGCAGCACGGTGATCGCGTTGGCGCCGGCAAGGCCGGCCGCAAACGTCGCCATGGTCGCGCGCAGCATGTTCACATAGGGATCGCGTTGCGTCAGCATGCGCCAGGCGGTATCGGCGGCGATGAACAGCGGTTTTGGCGCGAGCCCGCACGCCGTCTCGATACGCGCCCACAGCAGCCGCAAGGCGCGGAATTTTGCCATGGTGAGGAACTGATCTGCATCCGCGGCAAGCCGCGCATAGACCATGCCCTGCGCCTGCTCCAGCGGAACGCCCGCGCCCTCGATCGCGCGCAAATAGGCGATGCCGCAGGCGAGCACGAAGGCGAGCTCCTGCACCTCCGAGCCACCGGCATCGTGGACGACGCGTCCGTCGGCTGATGCGAACGGTCCCTTGAAGCCGAGCGCGGCGAGGCCCTTGATGCCGCCAGTGACGGCCGGAACGATCTCGTCCCAGGTATAGGGGCTGTGGCCCCACACCGCGCCGGCCGCAAGCGGGTCGAGCCCGAAGCGGATGTCGCAGGCCGCGGGATCGATGCCGTTGCTCTTCACATATTCCGCGACGTGGATCGCCGCCATCCGCGATTGCGGACCGATCTCGAGCTCCAGCCCGATGGCGGCGTCGAGATGGACGTCCTTCAAGATCTTCGCGATTGCGTCTGCGGTCGGTTCCAGCCCGAAACCGTGAGCGGCATTGCCGCCGGCGAACACCAGCGCAAGCCCTGTCGCGCCATTTTCGAGATCGGTCAGTGCCTGTGCATTCGCTGCACTTGCATCGGGATGGTCGATCCGCTGCATGATCTGCCAGGGTGCCGCCGCCGGCCGACCCACCACGGGCGCAACGCCTTTGGCGCGCGGATAGAGCGGATCGATCCTGATTCCGTCATAGGTCTTGCCGACCAGCTTCTCGAACGGCGCGCCCTTCAGCACGCCATCGACCAGCTTGCGCCAGTCGTCGACGGTCGCCTTGGGAAAATCCGCCGCCAGCGGCAGGTCGTCAGTCGCGGAGGTCATGCGGCGAAGGGCTCCCGAAAAATCTTGTTGTTCGCAGGCGAAATTGCCACGGCCGGCCGTCCCTGCAAACGGTTGTTTTTGGTTAACCGGTATCCGGAAGCCGCTCAATGCCTTGTGTCGAGACGCTGGCGAGACCGTCACGGACACGAATGCCTGCGATCACGCGGTCGGGCGCGATCTCGGCCAGCGGCACCAGCACAAAGGCGCGCTCGAACAGGCGCGGATGCGGCAGGGTCAGATCGGGCTTCTGCATCGACACATCGTCATAGGCGATCATGTCGAGATCGAGCGTGCGCGGGCCCCAGCGCCGCTCCTTATCGCGCGAGCGGCCGAATTTCTGCTCGACCTTCTGCATCACGAACAGCAGCGCATGCGGATCGAGATCGGTCTCGATCTCGATGCAGGCGTTGATGAAGGGAGCCTGGTCCTCGTCGCCCCAGGGCGGGGTCGTATAGTCCGACGAGCGCGCGATCAACGCAGCCTGCGCCATGCCGCAGATATGGGCGATCGCCTTCTGGAACGTCGCGCGGACATCGCCGACATTGCCGCCGAGTGCAATCAGGACGCTTGCCATGTCAGGGGTGCCGCGAACGCGTCAGCATGATTCCGACGTCGTCGAAGATCGCGGCGATCGGCGCATGCGGCTTGTGCACGGTGATCTTCACGGCGCGGATACGCGGAAAGTGCGACAGGATGGCATCGGCGACCGCGCCGGCCGCGCGCTCCAGCAGCTTGTAATTGGTGTTCTTGAAGGCCGCGGTGGTCGTCGCCACGACGTCGGCGTAAGACACGGTGTCGGCGAGCCGGTCGCTGCGCGACGGCTCCGACAGGTCGGTATAGAGCTCGAGGTCGATGACAAAACGCTGGCCGACCTCGGTCTCGTGCTCCATCACGCCGTGGCGGGCATGGATCGACAGGCCGCTCACGAAGATCGTATCGGTCATGGCTTGCTCTCGATTGCGTGCGCCACTCGCAGGGCCTGCAAGGTCTCGGCGACGTCGTGTGTCCGGATGATTTTCGCGCCGCGCTGCGCGGCGATCAGATGCGCGGCGATCGAGCCGGCGAGCCGCTCTGTCGGCTCCGACGGCGACACCGAAGCGATGAAGCGTTTTCGCGAGGCGCCAACGAGGATCGGCAGGCCAAACATGTCGAGCTCGCGAAGTCGCGCCAGCGCGGTCATGCTTTGTTCGGCCGTCTTGCCGAAGCCGATGCCGGGATCGAGCACGATCTTGTCGCGGGCGATGCCGGCTTTTGCCGCGATCTCCAGCGAACGCAGGAAAAACGCTTTCATGTCCACGACGATATCGATGGCGGGATCGACGCTGTCGCGGTTGTGCATGACGATGACGGGGGCGCTTCTCGCGCCAATCAGCGGCGCCATGGCGGCATCGCGCTGCAGGCCCCAGACGTCGTTTGCAATCGCCGCGCCCTGATCGAGCGCGAAGGCCACCACTTCCGCCTTCATGCTGTCGATCGAGACGGGCACACCGAGCGCCACGATCTCCGATAGCACCGGCCGCAGCCGCGCCAGCTCGTCTTGCGCCGTGACCGGCCGAGCGCCCTTGTAGGGCCGGGTGGACTCGGCACCGATATCGATGATGTCGACCCCGGCCTCGAACATCGCCCGTGCCCGCGCGAGCGCCTGCTCGGGCGCGATGAATTCGCCGCCGTCGGAGAATGAATCCGGAGTGACGTTGAGCACGCCCATCACCGCCGGGATCGGCCGCTCCAGCAGCGTCCGCAGCACGTCAGGCCCGACTGAACCGGCCGCCGGGACGGATGGAGAGGGCGAGGCATTCATGCGGCCCGCTTTAGCGGTCGGGGAGGGGGGATTCAAGGCGGGATTGGGGGGCGATCCAGTCGCCCAATGCACTCAGGGGCCAGTGAGGGCGCGATGCTCTTGCCACGCTCCGTCATTACGAGCGTAGCGAAGCAATCCAGGCTGCCGCTGCGGAGGGACTCTGGATTGCTTCGCTGCGCTCGCAATGACGACCGGGAAGGAGCGGTGCTCTATCTGCCCAGCCTTGTCCCTGGATCAATACGAGATCTTCGGCGGCAGCTTCTTCGCCTTGGCGATGATGTCGCCGACCGACTTTTCCGAGGGCAGGATGCGGAGGAGCTTTTTCTTCTCGTTGGCATCCCGCATGCTCTGGGCCAGCCTTGCCGGATTTCGGTAGGCGAGCTCGCGCACGGTGGTGACGCCCGCGGCGCGGACCAGGCCGACCTTGGCCCGGCCCATGCCGGGGATGCGCATGTAGTCGGAGACGTTGGCCCATTCCAGCAGCAACTGCTCGCTGATGCCGGTCTTGGCGGAGAGCGCCTTGCGGCCCTTCACGGTCGAAGCCGCCTCGAGCAACGCATCGGTGGTGCGGATACCCTGCGCCTTCAACTTGTTGGCGGCAAAGGCCGACAGGCCCTCAATCTCGGAGATCGGATATGTCATGATACTCGATGTGAAATGCGCAGGCGTCAGGCGAACTGGCTGAGGCCCGGGGTCCCCGCGATGATCTTGCCCATCTGATCCGCTCCGATTTTGTCTCGGCCGAAGCGAAAAAGTTCACGGGCGATGTTCTGAATCTCGGCCATGCCAACTCCCAGGCCCATCAGGCGCGTGCCGACCGCCATCAAGCCGCCGCCCATCAGCCGCGACAGTCCTCCGCCGCTGCGGGACGCCTCGATTGCCGCTTCTGCACCTGGAATCTGGTCGATGAGGACCTGGACGCTGTCGGAAGGACCCTCGTTGCGGAGGAAGCCCAGGATAATGCCGACGGTCTTTTCAGCGACAGCACCATCTATGCTGGCGTTTGTCGCCAGCCGCCCGATCAGCTCGTCCATATGGCCGCCCCTCAGCCGGTTCACATGCCGGAGTATTGCTTTCGAAAATGATCTTGAGCCGGCGTGATCTGAAATACAAGCGATGAACGCCATCAACGTTCCGATTCATTCTCGAACGCGCGAGAAGTGTTGCAGCGATGCAAGGGCGGAGATGAAATCGGCAGAAAAATGCCGCGATGCGAATGCGTCGTTCCTACTTTCGGCTGATGTCACTCGCATGTTTCCGACGATGTCGCATGCCCGGAGCGCGTTGAATGGTTTCAATCAGCGCGCGATATGCGTTAAACTACGGAACTGGTGCATTCGAGTTTCGATATGCGAAACAAGGCAGAGAGATCAGGGCATAATGACCGCACAGGACAGCAAGCTCGGTGATACCGACGACAAGATCTTCGTCGGTAAAGGAAGCGAGCAGGCATGGCTGACGCTGGCGTTCGCCAATCGCCACGGCCTCGTCACGGGTGCAACCGGAACCGGCAAGACGGTCTCGCTGCAAGTGATGGCAGAAGGATTTGCGCGCGCCGGTGTTCCAGTGTTCGCGGCCGACATCAAGGGCGACCTCTCCGGCATCTCCGAAGTCGGCGAAGCCAAAGATTTCATCGTCAAGCGCGCCACCGAGATGGGACTGACGTTCCAGCCCGACCAGTTCTCGACGGTGTTCTGGGACGTGTTCGGCGAGCAGGGCCACCCGGTGCGGGCGACCGTCACGGAAATGGGCCCGCTGCTGCTCGCACGTATGCTCGACCTGAACGATGTGCAGGAAGGCGTGCTCAATGTCGCCTTCCGCGTCGCCGACGACAACGGGCTGACGCTGATCGACATGAAGGATCTGCGCGCGCTGCTCGATGCCATCGTGCCCGACGCCGGCAAGAAGGGGGCGGATGCCGAGGAGAGTCCGCTTGCCGAGATCAAGAAGGCGGCGCAGGGTTTTGGTAACGTCACCAAGGCCACTGTCGGCACCATCCAGCGCCAGCTTCTGGTGCTGGAGAATCAGGGCGCCACCAAATTCTTCGGCGAGCCGGCGCTGACGCTGAAAGACTTCATGAAGACCGACCGCGACGGCCGCGGCATGGTCAACATCCTCGTCGCCGACAAGCTGCTGCAGAGCCCACGGCTTTACGCGACATTCCTGCTGTGGATGCTGTCGGAGCTGTTCGAAGAGCTGCCCGAGGCCGGTGACCTGCCCAAGCCGAAGCTGGTCTTCTTCTTCGACGAAGCGCATCTGCTGTTCAACGACGCGCCCAAGGCGCTGATGGACAAGATCGAGCAGGTGGTGCGCCTGATCCGCTCCAAAGGCGTCGGCGTTTATTTCGTCACGCAAAACCCGGTCGACGTGCCCGACCGCGTGCTCGGACAATTGGGCAACCGGGTGCAGCACGCGCTCCGCGCCTTCACCCCACGCGACCAGAAGGCGGTCGCCGCCGCGGCCCAGACCTTCCGGCCCAACCCGAAGCTCGACACTGCCAAGGTGATCATGGAGCTCGGCAAGGGCGAGGCGCTGGTGTCCTTTCTCGAAGGCAACGGCACGCCGGCGATGGTCGAGCGAGTGATGATCCGGCCGCCATCGGCCCGGATCGGACCGATCACGCCGGAAGAGCGCAAGGCGATCATGGATGCAAGCCCGGTGAAGGGCAAATACGACACCGCCGTCGATGCGGAGTCCGCCTACGAGATGATCCAGAAGCGCATTGCCGGCACTGCTGCGACTGCCGATCCAGGCGCGGCGGGCGGTGGAGGCGGCGGCATTCTCGGCCAGATCGGCTCGATCGTCGGCACCATCTTCGGCACCAACGTCAAGCGCGGCCGCCTGTCGACGGGCCAGGTCATCGCGCGCGACATGACCCGATCGGTGACCAACCAGGTGATCGGGGGGATGGCGGCCAATATCGGCAAGTCGGTCGCCGGCCAGCTCGGTGGCTCGATCGGCCGCACGCTGGTCCGCGGCGCGCTCGGCGGCTTGCTGCGTCGCTAGGCAGAAAGCCCTGTTTGAGGCAATTCGCCCGCAAACCCGCCGCTTGTGCGCGGCGGGTACAAATTCGGGTGAACAGGACTCTCCAACCTTCTATCGGTCTGCTAGGTGCTATGGCCCATGACTGGACCACACCGTGACCTCACCTGAATCTTTTACCAAACCCGGCGCACTCCGAACCCTGTCGCTGCGTGCGCCGCTCGACCTGCTCTTCCTGCTCTGCTGCTTCATCCTGGCCGCCGACGTCCTCGGTCCCGAGATCTTCGGGCACGGCAAGACCAAGGATTACGGGCTGTGGTACTGGGCTGGGCGGCAGGTCTTGCAGGGTGGGCCGCTCTATCCCGGCGACATCCATGAGTACTTCGAGTTCATCTACCCACCGCTGCCGGCAATCCTGCTGGCGATCCCGAGTTGGTTCGGCAAGGTCGCGCTCTACACCGTGCTGTCGATCCTTAATATTGTGGCGTGGTGGTACACGGGAATGTTTTCCAACGCCATGACTGGTTCGGGCCACAGGCCCGGCCCCTGGCTGGAGGCGCTGCCCGCTCTCGTCACCGTGACTTTTGTGTTCGACATGTTCGATCTCGGCCAGCCGAACCTCGTCCTGCTGGCGATGATGCTCTACGGCTTCTGGAGCTTGCAGCATCAGCGCTCCTGGCTTGCAGGCTTCATGTTCGCGCTCGCCACCGCCATCAAAGTGTTTCCCATTGCGGTGCTGCCCTATCTGGTCTGGCGTCGAAACTGGGGAGCCGCCGTCGCTACGGTCGCCTTCACCGGCATGCTTCTCTATATCGTGCCGGCCCCCATACGCGGCTTCGAGCGCAACGCCGCCGAGGTCAAGTCCTGGTATCAGGGCATGGTCGGGTCGAGCTCCGAAAAGGGATTTGGCCAGCGCGACGAGCAGAACTGGTCGTGGGTGAACCAGTCCCTCATTGCCGTCACGCACCGGCTGGTCCGGCCGATCAACTACAATCAGGAAGATGCCAACAAGCCGCCGCGCACGATGAATGTCATCGACGTCGATTACAGGACGGCGAACTGGATCGTGCTGGCGCTGTCGGCGTTGCTCGGACTCGCCTTCGTCGCGGTCATGCCACGGCAGGGGCAGCGTACGGCGCGGTCGGACGCCGAGGAGCTCGGCATCCTGTTCTGCCTGATGACGGTGGCATCGCCCCTGGCGCGGCAATACTACTTCATGTGGCTGTTCTTCCCGATGACGGTGCTGATGCATCGTGCCGCCTTCGACGAGCGGGCGAACGTGCGCCTGGGAACCTGGCTTTCCCTTGGCGCCGCCGGCATGCTCATGCTGCTGGCACTGCCGTGGTTTCCCAATGTCTTTCAGGCCTGGGGCAATAACCTGGTCGCCACAGCGGTCCTCGCAGCTAGTCTCGCATGGCACATCCGGCATCCGCCGGTTGCGGCTGGCCCCAACGCCGCGGCAGCGCTAAAAGCCGATAGTTCTTGAGAAGACAGCTTGAGCCCCGACGTCTTGGGATTCGAACGCAGGGAATACGACAATGGCAAATGCGCAGCTTCAATCCGTGCTCGACCACATCGACAAGGAGTTCGACAACAGCCTGGAGCGCCTGTTCTCGCTGTTGCGGATCAAGTCGATCTCCGCCGATCCGGCCTTCGCGGCCGATTGCAAGGCGGCGGCCGAGCATCTTGCCAGGGACATCGCGAGCCTCGGCGTTGCGACTGAAGTGAGGCCAACCGCCGGCCACCCCGCGGTCGTCGGCAAGAGCGTCGCGGGCGGCCGGCCGCATGTGCTGTTCTACGGCCACTATGATGTGCAGCCGGTCGATCCGATCGAGCTCTGGCACCGTCCGCCATTTGAGCCTGTTGTGACCGACCATGCCGACGGCCGCAAGATCATCGTGGCGCGCGGCGCCGAGGACGACAAGGGTCAGGTCATGACTTTCGTCGAGGCCTGCCGCGCCTGGAAGAAGGTGACGGGATCGCTGCCGATCGACGTCACTTTCCTGATCGAAGGCGAGGAAGAAGTCGGCTCGAAGAACTTCGTGCCCTTCATCGAAGCCAACAAGGACGAGTTTAAGGCTGACTACGTGCTGGTCTGCGACACCGGCATGTGGGACCGCAACACGCCTGCGATCACGACCTCGCTGCGCGGTCTGCTCTATGAGGAGCTCAAGATCACCGCCGCCAATCGCGACCTGCATTCCGGCGTGTTCGGCGGCAGCGCGATGAACCCGATCCGGGTGCTGACCAAAATTCTCGGCGGGCTGTTCGACGATGACAACCGTATCACCATTCCGGGTTTCTATGACGGGGTGAAGGACACGCCGCCGGACGTTCTCGCGCAGTGGAAGAAGCTCGATTTCACGCCGGACACGTTCCTCAAGCCCGTTGGGCTATCGATACCGGCCGGCGAGAAGGGCAGGCTCCCGGTCGAGCAGGCTTCCACGCGTCCGACCTGTGACGTCAACGGCATCTGGGGCGGTTATATCGGTGAGGGCTCGAAGACGGTGATCCCGTCGCACGCGTCGGCCAAGGTCTCGTTCCGGCTGGTCGGAGGCCAGGATCCCGCGAAGATCCGCAAGGCTTTCCGCGAGTACGTGACGGCGCGCATTCCGGGGGACTGCAAGGTCGAGTTCGGCGACCACTCTGCCGGGCCCGCGATTGCGCTCGACTGGAACATGAAGCCGCTCGCCGCGGCCAAGACCGCGCTGACCGAGGAATGGGGCAAGGAGACCGTGCTGATGGGCTCGGGCGCCTCGATCCCGATCGTCGCGGACTTCAAGCGCACGCTGGGGCTGGATTCGCTGCTTGTTGGTTTCGGCCTCGACGACGACAATATCCACTCGCCGAACGAGAAGTACGACCTCCGCAGCTTCCAGAAAGGCATCCGTTCCTGGGCGCGCATCCTCGCGGCGCTGGCGGAGGTGAAGTAGCGGGCGCTCTGTCCTCGTCATTCCGAGCGTAGCGAAGCAATCCAGAATCTCTCCGCGGAGACAGCCTGGATTGCTTCGTCGCTTCGCTCCTCGCAATGACGGGGCCAAATAAAAACGCCGCCCGGAATTGGGCGGCGTTTCATTCCGAAAATGTGTAGAGGGTGTTGAGACCTACCCTACACCAAATCCCGAAAATCTCAAGAGCGGTAGCCCGGAAGCTCGCGGTCCAGCTTGCGCAGCAGTGGCGGCCACACGAGGTTGGTGGCGCGCAACTCGGCGCGGTCGCGGTTGGCGAGCAGCTCGGTGTTCTTGTCGATGGCGACATCGTCGACCGGATAGACCGGCGTGCCCAGCGCGCGCGTACGTACCTGCATCGAGCAGGCCCGCTCAAGGTGATACATGCGCTCGAAGGCCGAGGCCACCGAACGGCCGACCGTCATCGTGCCGTGGTTGCGCAGCAGCATGTGGTTGTGGTCGCCGAGGTCCTTCTGCAGCCGCGGCCGCTCGTCGTGGTCGAGCGCGATGCCCTCGTAGTCGTGATAGGCGAGGTCGTGGGTGACGAGCTGGGCGGTCTGGTTCAGCGGCAGCAGGCCTTCGGCGCTGCTCGAGACCGCGGTGCCGTCGAGGGTGTGGAGATGCAGCACGCAGATGGCGTCCTCGCGCACCTCGTGGATCGCCGAATGGATGGTGAAGCCGGCGGGGTTGATGCTGTACTCGCTCTCGGAGAGCTGGTTGCCGTGCAGATCGACTTTGACGAGGCTCGACGCCGTGATCTCGTCGAACATCAGCCCGTAGGGATTGATGAGGAAATGATGGTCGGGGCCGGGCACGCGCGCGGAGATGTGGGTGTCGACCAAATCGTCCCAGCCGTAGAGCGAGACGAGGCGATAGCAGGCGGCGAGATTGACCCGTTGCTGCCACTCGGCCTCCGTCATGTTCGACGGCACTTCCTTCAGGCGCGCTTCCGCTGGCGACATGGTTGATCTCTCCGAACATCGTTGTTGCGGGGAGGTAGCGTAGTCCTGCCGCGAGCTGCCAGCAAGGCACACAAAGCGCGGCAGTCCAGCGTAGTCCGCATGAGCGAAGCGACATGCGGGGCTGCCTGATAGGCCCCGGATGTCGCCGCGCTCACCCGGGCTACGATCCGGAGAAATTTATTACGGTGCCGGGATCGAGAGCAGGCTGGAAATGCTGCTGCCGCGGATGTCGTAGACGCGGGCGAACACCACGTCGTCGCGCTTGATCTCGACCAGCACGGGCGCGGTGAGGCCCTTGCAGTAGAATTCACCGAGCGTCATGGCGAAGTCGGCGGCATTGGAATCCCAGCCGATGGTGAAGTCGGGGCCGAGCGCGACCTGGGCGGGGCGCTGCGGACCGCACACGGCGACCTTCCATTTGCGGTTGCGCGGCGGCACTTCCTGGCGTTCCACCAGTTGCTTGCGCAATTCGTCCGAGGCCTGCTTCAGCGCCAGGCCCCAATAATCCAGCATGAAGCGGTCGTCGGCGCCGCGCACGGTGCCGGCGATGTGGTTGAAGTGGGTGTATTGATAAGGATGCAGGCGGATCATCTCGGCGAGCGAAAGCGCCAAGCCAAAGCAGAAGGTGGCGAGCACGACCGGCTGCCAGGTGCGGTGATTGGCGCGCAGCCGCTGCATGGCCCAGCCAAAGGCGACGCCGCCGAGCACCGCCATCGGCGGGATCACGAAGACGAAATGGCGGATGCCGTTGTACAGCGCCGGCCGCTTCACCATCGCGATCGCCAGCGGCAGCGTCGCGGCGAGCGTGAGCATCAGCAGGATGGTCTTGCGGCGGGCGGGAACCTCGCGACGCGGCAGCAGTGCGAAGGTGCCGATCACGGCGCCGAACATCAGCACCAGCATCACCTCGGGCAACTGAAGCGCGAACAGCGTCGGCAGATAGGACCAGGGCATGTCGGGCACGGATACGATCGCGCCGTCGAACATCTCCTTCCAGGGTTTCTCGAAGAAGTGCGAGAAGTAGGTCAGCGCCTCGAAGGGATTGCCGGGCTCCATGATCGACCACGGCCAGATCAGCCCCATCACGAGGTAGCCAAGCACGAGGCCGGGCAGCAGCACGTAGACGACATAAGCGAAGCGGCGGACCGACTCGCGCAGGCCCTCGCTACGCAGTTCCTCCAGGAACAGCGGCATGAAGCCGATCACGGCATAGACCAGCGCAAGGCCGCCGAGGATGCGGGTGCCGAGCGAGAGGCCGGCACCAAGGCCGACGATCAGGATCGTGCGCGGCGAAGGCTGCGGATATTCCTCGGCGAGGCGGACGAGACCCAGCATCAGGATGATCATGGCCACCGCGAAGGGCGCATCCTTCGGGTTCATGAACATGTGGCCGTAGAAGATCGGGCAGAGCGCGAGCAGCAGGAGTGAGGCAAGTCCCGCAAGGGGGCCACCGACTCGGCGGCCGAGCCGCCACGTCACCGCAAGTCCGATCACGCCGACGACGGCGCCGACCAGACGGCGCGTCTCGAACAGCTCGAGCGGAATCACCTTGTGCAGGAGAGCCGCGACCATGTCGAAGCCGCCGCCATACATGTAAAGGTTGGCGAAGGAGAGTGCCGCGGTGTCCTTGAAACCGGAACCGAACATGCGCAGCAGCAGGTCAGCATATTCGGCGTGGGTGTAGTCGTCCCAGCCGAGCCCGTAGTCGCGGAAGGTCAAACCGGCAATGACGGCGACCGCAGCCAGCACCAGCATGGCGAGATCGTCGCAAGTCCGTTCAACCGAGCGCCGCAGAGGCGTGTCGATCGCCGAAGTCGTGATGGATGTCATGGCTATTGGTGACCCGGAATCCCCTCTTGGCCCTGCTGGTGCGCGCGGGCCTGCTCCCCGGAATCCCTATAGCGCAGTTCCATTACCAAGTAATTGGGCATTATGGCTAAATTCCTGATGCAACGCAGCAAATCCGACCACATCGAGAGCAGCTTAGAAGTAGCGAGCCGTAGCTGAAGGGAATGTGAATAAGTCCCTGATTTCCTTTCCTTTAGGAACGCAGGCTATAATTCGACGTTGGCGTGGAACACCGGATGACGGTATCGTTGCGTAACGAGTGTCGCGTGTGGCTGCGCGGCCGGGGGTGAGTTCGATGGCGTTGGCATTGTTGATCGCGGGGATTTTCGCCGTTTTGGCGGGCCTCCTTGCGATCCTGTTCGGCTTCACCGTCAGGGAATTCAGTCTCGGCAGTACCCTCATAATCTCCGGCACCATCGGCGTCTGCTCCGGAATGTTACTGGCCGGCCTCTACGTCGTGGTTGCGGAATTGAAGGGCATGGCCCGCCGGCTCGCTGGATCAATCGCACCATCCGACGTTCGGGTCCGGCCCGTACTGCCGGGTCTCGGGATGCCTGGAACGCCTGCCCCCTCGCGTGAGCCGGGCGCGGAGAAGATGGAGCCGGCGCCGCCATTGCCGGCCGCAGGCCCGCCGCCCTGGCAGAACGAAGCAGCCGCGCGCGAGCGACCGGGCGTCGAACCTCCGCCACCGCCGGAAGCTCCGAGCCCGCCTGAGGTTCCGGAGCCGCCGCGCCGGCGCAACTTGCTGTTCGCCTCGACCTCCCGCAAGGAGCGCGAGCGCGCGGAGGCGAAGACCGGCGAGGGCGTGCCGCCGCTGCCGCATGCCGAGCCGTCGGGGGAGCCTGCCGCCCCGGAGGCGCCGCCTGCGAGCTTTGACGACGCCTGGCCGAAGCCGGATCGCATGAGGCCTGCAGAGCCGCCGGCCGCCTCGCGGCGCCCGCCACCACGCTCACCGTCGACCTTCGCGGAGGCTGCTCCGCCACCTGCACCGGAGCCGACGGCCGCGGCCGAGCAGGCGCCCGTGACCGTGCTCAAATCCGGCATCGTCGACGGCATGGCCTATTCGCTCTACTCCGATGGCTCGATCGAAGCCCAGATGCCGGAGGGGATGATGCGCTTTGCCTCGATCGACGAACTGCGCTCCCACCTTGACCAGCGGGGCGCTTGAAGAGCGGGCGTAGGCAACTCTGGCGCAGCCAAGTAAAGCGCTGGCGTTCTTGTTGGTTCGTCAGTAAATCAGCCCATACTCCTCAGTCGTCCCATTTCAGCCAAACGTATTGTTGACACGGAATACTCTGACGTCGTCTCTCCGTGAGACGCAAGGTGGAGAAAGGCGGGGCGATGTCGGATGCCGGGGCTAAGAATTTCATTGAGCTGACGGCAGGCATCGTGTCGGCCTATCTCAGCAATAATCCGACGCCTGCGGCTGAGATTCCGAACCTGATCAGCCAGGTGCATGGCGCGCTGGTGCGCGTTTCGTCGGGCCGCACCGAGACGGTGCCGCTTGAGCCCGCGAAGCCGGCGGTCTCGCTGAAGAAGTCGATCGCGCCCGATTATCTGGTCTGCCTGGAAGACGGCAAGCGCTTCAAGTCGCTGAAGCGCCATCTGCGCACCCAATACAACATGACGCCGGAGCAATATCGCGAGAAATGGGGCCTGCCGGCCGACTATCCCATGGTCGCGCCAAACTATGCGGTGGCCCGCTCGCAGCTTGCGAAGCAGATGGGACTGGGACAGCAGCAGCGGAAGCGGAAATAGAATTTCTACGACGCTTCCGCGAGCGCCTCTTTCGCGTCGGTCTTGATGCGCTCGACCATCGAGCGCAGGCCGTTGGAACGCTGCGGCGTCAGATGATCGCGAAAGCCGAACTCGTCGAATACGGCAATGGCATCGGTTGCAAGAATCTCCTGAGGCGTGCGTCCGGAGTAAAGCGACAGCACGATTGCGACCAGCCCGCGCACGATGTGGGCGTCACTGTCGCCGCGATATGTCAGGACCGGCGGGCCGCCATCGCGATGATCGATCAGCTTCTGAAGCCAGACCTGGCTGACACAGCCATTGACCTTGTTCTCGGCCGAATGCTCAGCCTCGGACATCGGTTCCAGGGTGCGGCCGAGCTCGATGACGTACCGATAGCGGTCGTCCCACTCGTCCAGAATCTCGAAATTATCCCTGATTTCGTCGATCGTCGTCATGCTGGCCCAAAGTTCCCGTTCAGGCCAATATAGGGACGCAAAGCGCCGAAATCGATAGGGTTTGGGCGCTAATTCGCTGTCGCGGGCGCAGGGCCGCGCCATTCCAGCGCGAGGTCGTCCTGGGACAGGGTGTCGCGCGGCGCTTCGCTGGTTGCGGTATCGCCTTCGCCGGCCAGCGCGATCGAGCCGGTGTGGTCGGGCGCCTTCTTGTCGGGCTTCTCGAACTGCTCTTTCTTGTCGTTGATGATCTGGTAGATCTTCTTCGCACCGTCCTGCGCGCGCTGGCCGATGATGGTCGCGGCCTGTCCGCCGACCTCGCAGGCTGCGGGCTGGCGCTTGCAGAACTGGGTCATGTCGGAGACGGCCGCGGTCGCAGCCTGCACCGCGTCGGCAGCCCCGATCTGCGGCAGCTTGTCCGATTCGGGCGTCTTGTCCCGCGGCAGGAGCACCAGCACCAGCCCGAGCCAGAATGTGATGCGAAGCAGAAAGCGCATCTTGCGACCTGTATGTTAGACCCCGTCGCGGCGATCTCCGCGGATGTCGGACCTAGCAACTCTCGATAAATCGCAAGTGATTGCCTTCCGCTTAATTCGCGGAAAATTGACTCAAGAATCTTTGCAATCGACGGTGTCGTAAATTTTCGATTGACGTCCGTGCCGTGAGCTCTGCGGCCGCGCCCGTCCACCATTTCGAAACCATGCGGATCACGGGGAAACCCTGTGTTCACCATCCCCGCCGATGACGTCGTCAAATCGTCTAAAAAGCCCTGCGATGACGCGGTGTCCGGCGGCGCGCCGCGCTGCCTTAGTGTTCGTTTAAGGTCGCTCTGACACGGTGGCTCAACGATAAGGAGGCGTTCCGGCGCGTCTTCCCGACGAATGAGCCGAAGCGCGAGACCCGTGACAGTTTTGAGTATCATCCGCGATTGTCTCGATGCGCTGCTGCATCCCTCCGCGCGTTACGACGCGCTGACGCGAGCGCGCCATCGTGCCTTCATGGCCCCGCGGTTGCTCGGCAGCCTGGCCGCTTTTGCTGCATTCCCGGTCTATCTCGCCATGCGCGGCGCGCCGAGCGCGATCGAGGTCGCGGCCTTCGCCTGGCTGATTGCGCCGATCCTGTTGTCCTGGTTCCTGTCGCGCACCGGCCGTTACGAAGGCGCGCATGTGCTGTCGTCGCTGGCGCTGTCGGGCCTGATCATGGCGGTGGCGGTGACGACTGGCGGCATCGAATCCTTCGCCGCGATCTGGCTGGTCGTGGTCCCCCTCGAAGCTGCGCTGTCGGCCTCGCGCCGCGTCGCGGCCTTTGCATCGCTGCTGGCACTGTCCTGCGCCGGCATCCTGATCCTCGTCAGCCAGCTCGGCTGGCTGCCGATTGGCGACACCAGCGCCGCGGAACGCGGCGTGCTGATGGCGTTCGGCGTCGCCTCGGCGACGCTCTATGCCGCGGGCCTGGCCTTCGGTGCGGAATCGCTCGCGCGCACCAGCGTGGCGCTGCTGTCGCGGGAGGAGGAGCGTTACCGCCTCCTGGCGCGGAATATGAGCGACGTCATCTCGCGGCATCAGCGAAACGGCGCGGTGCAGTTCATTTCACCGGCAGTGGAAGCCATGCTCGGCGTGCCCGTCGCGCAACTGCTCGGCCACGGCCTGTTCGATCGGGTCCATGTCGCCGATCGGCCGGCGTATCTGACGGCGCTGTCCGATGCTGGGCGCGGCGACGTGCGCAGCGTCGAGTTCCGGTTGCGCCGGGAACGTGCCGGCTCGGAACGCGGCCAGGTTGACTTCATCTGGGTCGAGATGCGGTGCCGCCCGCTCGATCAGGATATGGGCCGTGATGCCACGCGCGAGGCCGATGTCGTCGCCGTGATGCGCGATGTCACCGACCGCAAGCTCGGAGAGCAGGCGTTCGACGAGGCACGCAGCGCTGCAGAGGCGGCCGACGCCGCCAAGACGCGCTTCCTCGCCACCATGAGCCATGAGCTGCGCACGCCGCTCAACGCCATCATCGGTTTCTCCGAGATGATCACGCAGGAGCAGACCTTGATGCTGGGCGCGGCCCAGCGGAGGGAATACGCCCAGCTCATCAACGATTCCGGCCAGCATCTGCTCTCGGTCGTCAACGGCATCCTGGACATGTCCAAGATGGAGTCGGGCAATTTCGAGATGGCGTCGGAACCGTTCGCGCCGCGTGCATCATTGATGCATTGCTGCAATCTGCTGGCGCTGAAGGCGCGGGAGAACGGCGTCGATCTCGTCACCGATGCGCCGCAGGACCTGCCTGTCATGACCGGCGATCCACGCGCCTTCAAGCAGATCGTGCTCAATCTCGTCGCCAACGCCGTCAAGTTCACCGAGCGCGGCGGTCAGGTCACCGTCACAGCCGCGGTCTCGGGCTCACAGCTTGCGCTGCGCGTCAGCGACACCGGTATAGGCATCGCGCCTGACGATCTCAAGCGCATCGGCGCGCCGTTCTTCCAGGCCGGCAAGACCTATCAGCGCCGTCACGAAGGCACCGGCCTCGGACTTTCGATCGTGAAGAGCCTGGTGGCGTTGCATCTCGGCGAATTGACGGTACAAAGCAGGCTCGGCGAGGGCACTGCCGTCACCGTCAAGCTGCCGCTGGTCTACACGCCGCAGGCCAAGACGTCTGATATGAAGACTTCTGATGGCAAGATGTCCGACAGCAAGGCGAGCGAGAGCAAGATCGCGACCTTGACGCCGGTGCTGCGCCAGGAACTTCAGGACCACGAACTTCACGACCATCCTCACGACCAGGTTCAGGACCAACCCGCTCTGGTGAAGAAAAGTGCCTAAGAAGTCTGCCAAGGACGAAGCCGCTCCGCGCCGCCGTGGCGCCAAGGCCGCGGTCATCGATGTCGAGACCGAGCGCAATCTTGTGCTGCGCGTGCTGCTGCATAGCCCCAAGGATACGCTGGCCGGTCTCGTCGCCGTTGCCGCCATCGGCGCGATCGTTGCCAATGCGCTGTTCCTGCAGACCGGCCGGCACCCGGCGCCGATGTTCGGTACCGTGATCAATCTTCCCGCACCGTCGTCCATGGCGCTGTCGAACCCCTTGCCCCGTCCGCGTCCCGTCGGCGCCGATACCTCTCCGCTCGAGCCGAGAGCGACGGAGTTTCGTGCCGAGCCCAAACCTGCAGACAAGCCGCCTGAGAGGCCCGTCGAGGCGACTGCATCGACGCCGCGCTCGGGCGATCCCATGACCAATCTGGTCAAGCAAACGATTTCGGCGCCGCCCTCCGTCTCACGTCCGCCGGCGCCAATCCCCGTGCAGCAGGGCCCGGCCGCGCGGCGCATCGTCGGCGTGCAGCGCGCGCTCTCCGAATACGGCTACGGGAATTTGAAGATCACGGGCGCGATGGGCGCCGAGACCCAGTCCGCGATCCAGAAATTCGAGCGCGAGCACAAGATGCAGGTCACCGGCCAGCTGTCCGACCGCCTGCTCCGCGAGCTCGGCGCCGCGATCGGCCACCCGGTCGAATAGTCGTGATGTTGTGCGAAGGCTGGTGCTGATTGCAGCGCTGTCCTATCGTGGCCTCCATGCGTTTGAAATCAAACATCTGGGTCTCAGCCTATCTGCGCCGGTGCCAGACCGAGGGCGTGTACGGCGCGGTGCGTCGTCGCGGCGCCGAGGAGGCGGGTGCGGTGTTCGTGAAGGTCTCGCTGCTCGACGGCAATGCGATGCTCTATGTGCCGGCGCCGCAGACCTCTTATGACGACGGTCGGCCGGTCGATCGCTTCTTCGTGCCGCTTGCGCCGCAGCCGATGCCGGAGTCCGCGGTGGAGGAGCGTCTGACCAAGGAGATCCGCTTCGACTCCGACATCTGGATCGTCGAGACCGAAGACCGCGCCGGGCGGCATTTCCTCGAGCTGGCGAAGACCTAACGATCCGATCCGTCAGTCCCTGTCCGCACCGCAGGCGCGGAGCCGGGCTGCACGCCTGGACGCGTCTGGCTTGCGCCCGCACGTGCGCGCTGGCGCTCGCTGTCGTGCAGCGACGGTTGGTACTTGGCCCGGGTGACGGCAAGCGTCGAGCCGCGCCAGGCGGCCAGCATCACCAGCGCCGCGCGGTCGCTGAGGCGATCGTAAAGCCGCGACAGTCGGTACACGTCGGTCACGGAGTTGCCGATCTCCGGCTTGAAGAACAGCAGAATGCGCTGGAACACCGGGCTTGGCATGTCGAGTGCGCGCGCGGCGACCGCGAGCGCTTCGCCGCTTGCATCGTCGACGATCTGGGCTGCGACGCGCGAGGGCAGGATCAGGCTGTCGCAAAGCTCGAAGATGAAATTCTCGACATCGCCCGCGATCGCCGCCATCTCGAGGATCTGGATCGCGCGCTTGGCGCGGACGGTCGGAATCCGCGGCGCGGCCTTCAGCGGCGTCTCCGCCAGATTGTGCAGGATCAGCGCGCGCTCGGTAGCGCCAGCGCGGAAGAACATGTCGTGGATATCGGCCGCGTCCTTTGGCTGCATCGCCATGTTCGAGGCCATGCGCAGCTCGGCGTCGCTAGGCGTGCGAACCGGCAAGGGGACAGGAGCGGGGGCAGGGACGGGCGCCGGGATTTCGCGCGCGAGCGGAACCCTGCGGCCCTCCTGCGCGGCCGACAGTCCGAGCTTCTGCATGATCGGCGCGGGCGTCGACGGATAGATCGCAAGCCGCGCCTTGACGGCCGCGCGCGTCGCGTCGTCGACCTGGTCGATTAGTCGTGTGGCGAGCTCGACGAACTGGCGCTGCTCGTCGTCGCTATGGGTGCTCGACTGGACATAGAGGTCGGTCAGCACGCGCAGCAGCGTCGGACGAACATCGACGCCTTCGCGACGGGAGAGGGTCATCAGCCCGTCGAATCCTGGAAACAACGACTTGGTCATGGAGAGATACGCGACCTGGAAGAGATACTCGCCGCCAGCCTATCGCGGGCTCCTTTAAAGGCTCGTTAAGGAAAACGAGGCGTGAAGCCGAACGGGCAATTTGAAGCGTTCTCGTGCCGCAACGGGACGGCCGGGTCCCGCCCGTGCGGTTACGGTCCCGCCGGCACGTTTACACCCCGTTAACCATGAACTGATCTTAATGAATGCATGTTGCAGAGGCGCGCCGGGTCGCGCGGCAATTGAAGAGAGCTGATATGGGGACCATCATCGAATTTCCGGCCGGTCGCCGGGTGAGCGCGTCGGGGGACGTGGCTCCGCGCGCGGACATGGGCACGATTTTGATCCTTCCCGTGATCCGCATCGAGCGCGAGAGCGACGAAACCAGCGGCGATCACGGGCCGGAGCAGGGCACAGCGCCGGGGCGCCGTCGTCGTCGCCGCTAGCCTTCGGCCTTGAAATGCCGGAGAACCTCCGCCAGATCCGGCCGGTCGTAACGGCCATCATGCTCGCAGTGCTGGGCGCGACGCTTGCCGCCTGTAGTGGTGGCGATTTCGGCCGGACCCGCGCCGACATGCGCAGCGACGACATGCATCGCTGGCTGGGCGCGGAAGTCACCTCCAGCGTCGGCCTCAAGCCATCCCAGTTCCAGCTCACCGACGAAGAGCGCCAGCTTCGCGACCTCGCTTATCCGCTGATCGAGCCGCCGCTGTCGCGGCCCGCCTGGAAGAGCGTGTTCGGCGACTACAAGGCGCTGCCCTCGCCCTGGCGGCAAAAGATCGTGTTCGACCGCACCATGTATGGTCGCACACTGATCGACGAGCCGCACCGTTCGCATTCTTCGCGCTACACGCAGCTGATGGAGGACGTGCGCAACGACATCACCCGCTTCGAGCCGTTCTTCGCCTCCGCGATCCGCGTCATCGACCTCGACAAGAAGCGCAATGCCAGCATGGCGCGTGTCTCCTCCCTCTCGTCGAAGGAGAAGGAGGACGCGGTCGAGCGCATGCAGGAGAATTCGCTGATCATCCAGTGGGTGCAGCAGTGCCTCGAGCAGCGCGTCTCGTCCTATCGCTGGGGGCTGGAGCGGCTGGTGATCCAGGCGCCCGACGGCATGGCCGCCGATGCCGACCGCCTGATCGGCGAACTCGCCGCCCAGACCGCCAACCCGCCGGTCGCGGCCCAGCCGCCCTACGGCCGCGCGGTCGTCTCGAAGGGCTAACCCAGTTAGTCGCACAAGGGCGATATGGTCGGCTGCACTGGAGCCGCGGCCTCGCTCGCCGACGCGCGTCCCCAGATCATCACGGCGACGATGTGAACGACGAGGAATGCGGCTGCGACCGCCAGGAGCCAACGCATTTCACTGCGCTGCGGAGACCGCACCGTCAATCCTGCCTCAGCTGTCCTGTTCGCAACGATCATTCTCGTTCTCCGGCATCATGTTTGAGTTCGTTGGTGAGCAAGTGCTCGTAATGGCGCAGGACGCGACCTGCCTGATGCCGTCGCGAGGCGTGCAGCGCCGACATGATGAAGGCGAAGATGCCTCGCGATTCCGGTTCGACGTGGCGGTTGGGAGCCTGAGAGGCCGCTCCGGACCAAACTGACATGATGCTCATGGTCGAACCCGATCGGTCAGAAGAACCCGGCGCTGAGATCCAACCCGTGAGTCAGCGACAGCAGCCATACGAAGAGGACGGCTCCGCAGCACAAAGTGAGCTGCTTGAGAACATGTGCCCGCAACGAAGACGCGGGGAATGCGCGAGCAAAAGCGCTCGCAATGGTGGCGGTTGCGAGGGCTCGCATGATGATCCAGACCGTGGGCTAATGGCCGGGCCTGACCGGCCGTTGCGCTTCGCGCGTGAACTCGTCGTACCGTTGCCGGCGCCGGCGGGCTTCCTCGATTTCCCAGAACGCCCAAACGAAACACGCGCCCAGGCAGGCTGAAATCAGCATGAGCAAAAGCGCTTGATCGCTCGCGGTTTGAGTCATGAGATGTCCAATGCAAATAAAAGCCAAATCGAAGCAAAGGGTGCGCCAACGCGGCCTCACTCAAGGAATGTTGATTGCCGGCAGTGGGCCGGTGGCAAGAATTGAGACGTCGCTGGCTTGCTTCTGCTCGAACATGGCCAGCAACATCAGCGCGATCAGAAAGACGTAAGACGCGAGACGCCATCGCTTTGGTTCGGGCCGATGGTCGTCCGTATCGAGGCAGCGCCCGCCAGTTGCCGTCCGCATCGTTGATCTCCTGATGTCGTGACGATGAGAAAATCAGTCATCCCGCATCGCCGCATCATCGGAACCAATGAAACGCAACCGTCGTCGACGAATTTTTTCGTGTCTGGAGATTTCGCCCGGCATGCGTAGCGCGGCGCAAGCCGGCGGCGCAGGCAAATGACGACGATTTAGGCGTATGTCAGATGACGAATTAGCCGACAGCGCCTTGTGCGGGCAGAAGCGGCGGCGTCGCGCTTTGCAGCAGGCGAAGCAGATCCGTTTGCCTCGTCGTGTTCGTCTTGGCAAAGATGCGCTGCAGGTGAGAGCGCACCGTTGACTCGCCGATGCCGAGCATGTCGGCCGCCTCTTTCGCGCCGAGACCTTGCGCGAGCGTCATCAGCACGCGAAGCTCGCCGCCCGTGAGCTTGTAGAGCCTCGCAAAAGCCTCGCCCGGCATCATCGGCACCTCGGCGGGGTCCTTCATGAAGACGGCTACCGATGCGGCAAACGGGGCGAGGATTCCGCTGCGCTGACCGCGATCGACAGGAAGCAGGGTGGCGATGTAGCCGGCGCCGTCGATATCGGGGATCGCGAGCGAGTGTCCGCTCAAATCCGCATCGTCGCGGGACGCTTCGTCGATGGCCTTGGACAGCGCGTCGCGGGCGGCGGCATCGGTCGGAAAGATCCGGTTGCCGAGAACACGAACGGCGTTGCCGGTCTTGATCTGCCGCTCGGCAGTCTCGTTCATGTAGACGACCCGGCCGTCGCGCGCCGTCAGGAAGACACCGACGGCAAGCATGTCGAATGTCCGCTCCAGCATCTCCGACCGCAGCGTCCTGAGGTCGAGTGCGTCGGAGATGGTGAGGGCGCGGCAGACATGAGGGGACAGCATCTTGAACAGGTTGATGTCCAGCTGCTGATAGCGATGCGTCTTCGCCGTCCGAGAGGCATGCATGGAGGCCATGCGCCCGCCGGTCCGCAGAGCTGGAAACCAGATGATGTCCTGCAATCCGTGAGGCTGGAGAATGTCCCGGTAGAACCGGCTTTCGAGCAGCTCATCGAGATCGTTCATCGAGAGCGCGCTGACATGACCGATGTCGGCGACGATATCCGCGGCCGCCATCGGGGTCTTCGCGTAGTTCTCGCCGAGCTTTTCCAGAAACGTCTGCTCGTAGCCGAACACGAACAGCTGGTCGTTCTGGACGTGCTTCATGTCGTGAACGCAGATGCCGCCCGCCGTGCTCTCGCAGAGATCGGCGATCTTCCGGCAGGTGGCCGCCCAAAGCTGCGGATTGAGGGCGCAGTCGTAGATGGCGCCGATGGTGTCGGATAACGCTTGGGCGGAAACCCCCTCCAAACCGATCATGACGCCTCTTTCATTCTTCTTTGATTAGTTTTTAGGCAAACAACCGGCGTAATATACATACCACATGATTTGATGGATTTACGAGCGCTACTTTGCGCTGCAATATGGATGCGCTAGCGCGGACGAGGCGATCTCTTCGCGTTCGCCACGGCCGCTCGGCCCCGTGGAGACTTGGCGCGCTGCTTTTGACACTGCGACGTCCGGATTGCCGCGCGCCACGCCTTCCGGGACAATGGCGATGCCGACCCCGGCAGCGACCAGCGCCATGGCCCAGTCTTCCGATTGCCGCTTTGCTCGCAATGGCAGCGGTCGATCAAGGGGACGCGGGCGAGATCGGCGGTGCGAAGCTTCTCCTTCAGCGCCAGCGGATGCGACGGCGGCGGCGCTGCGACATAACGCTCGCTCACATCGCGACGAAATGCTCGTCAGCGCGCAACATGGTCTTCGAGATGATCTGAACCACGGCGATCGCGTGAGCGTCGTCAACAGCCACGATCCCGCCGATTATGAGCGCTGCAGGTGCGACGCACATTGAGTGCGCTGCTCGGGCCGTCAGCGCTGTCCGTCGTGCGCGGAGATCGCGGATGCCGCGAGGCCTCCGATGCGCGCGTGAGGCCGGCCGCCGGTCGCCATCACGAGCCCGAATGCGATCTCGTCGCGCCGTGGTGAATCCCACAGCGTCATCTCCGCGGTGCCGAAATGGCTGCGGACATAGGCGGCGTGGATGTGCCCGAGCGGAACCATGAGCCGCGTGCCCGGACCGCCGATGGTCTTCGCCGCCGGAACGATCGCCTTAGGCTGACCGAGCACCTCGCGCATGCCCTGGCCGCCGGCCTCGTGCCAGACCGCGCCGTGCTCGAGCTCGCCGTCCTCGCCGACGATGATGCCCTTGCCATAGGCTTCGATCTGCGCGGCACCGCCGAGCTGCGCGATCAGCCGCGTTGCAAGCTCGCTCCCGAGCTCGCGCAAGGATGCCTGAAACGGCATCAGATCAGGTTCGAAGCGGCCCGCGAAGGGATTGCGGATCACCGCAATGGCCGTTCCGACCAGCAGAGGCTTCTCCAGCCGGGGACCGCGCTCGTGCCAGATGGTCTCGACGCTAAGGGCGGTCTTGCGGATGTCATGGGACACGTCTTGAGACGACATGCGCAGGCGCTATGCTTCGTCGACGACGGGATTGCGCAGCACGCCGATGTTCTCGATCTCGACCTCGACCACATCGCCGGGCTTGAGGAAAACAGGCGGCTTGCGGGTGAAGCCGACGCCAGCCGGCGTGCCGGTGGCGATGACGTCGCCGGGGACGAGGTCGAAGATGGTCGAGCTGTACTCGATCAGCCGCGGGATCGAGAAGATCAGCATCGAGGTGTCGGAGGATTGTACCACCGCGCCGTTGACGCGCGTCTCGAGCTTCAATTTGGTGGGATCGCCGATCTCATCCGGCGTCACCAGCCATGGTCCGAACGGGCCGGTGCCGACGAAGTTCTTGCCGGAGGCGATCTGCTGGGCGTGACGCTGCCAGTCGCGCACGCTGACGTCGTTGTAGATCGAGTAGCCCGCCACGTGATCCCAGGCGTTGGCCTGGCTGATGTGACGGCCGCCCTTGCCGATGACGACAGCCAGCTCGCCCTCCCAGTCGAAATTGTCCGAGACCTTCGGCCGGATCACCGGCGCGTTGTGCGCGACCTGGGAGCGCCAGACCCGGAGGAAGATCGGCGGAAACTCCGTGATCTCGCGCTTCATCCCGAACGCCACGGCTTCATTGTGGTGGTCGAGATAATTGCGCACGGCGCAGACGATCTTCTCCGGACGCGGGATCACCGGCAGATATTTGACGTCGCTCAGCGCCATCGTGGGCTTGTGTCCGGCGACGATGGCCTCGCGCCGCGCATAGTCGTCGCTGCCGAGGAAGTCCGCGAGAACAGGGTACTGGGGCAGGGCGCGGCCGAGATCCACGACGCCATTTTCGACAACGGCGCCCCAGCTTTCCCGATTTCCGTCCAAGAACGACAGCAGCTTCATGGTTACGCCCCAAAGGTTGGCATTTTCGATCTTGTATATTATTTTCGAAAATCCGGCGGGGCGCAAGCCCACGGCGGTAAAAAGCCGTTGCCGCCTATTCGATATCGAGCAGATGCGCGGCGTAGGTCGCGACGTTGTCGGCCGTCGTGCGGATATGCGTCTCGATCAGCTGAACCGCGAGATCCGGATTGCGCGAGATGGCGGCCTGCATGATCGCCTGGTGCTCGCCGGCCTTGTCGCGCGGCCGCGGCCGGAAATTGGCCGACAGATGCCGATAGCGCTCGGCGCGATCGAACAGGTCGGCGCGAATGGCAAGAAGGGTAGCGGAGCCGCAGGCGGACACCAGTGCCTGGTGGAATTGGCGGTGGGCGATCTTCCATTCGGGATCGCGCAGCGGATGTTCGGGATCGCGCTGCTCGATTCGCTTCAATCTATGCAGCGTCGAGATGACGGCGATTTCCCAATCGTCGTCGCCCCGCTCGATCGCCCGGCGGATCAATTCCACCTCGATCAGCACCCGGGCATCGGTGACTTCCACCAGGTCCTGGCGGCTGACCGGCGCCACCCGAAATCCGCGCTGCTCCTGCGCGTCGACCAGGCCTTCGGCGGTAAGCGCCGTCAGCGCCTCGCGCAGCGTCGTGAAACTTACGCCGAATCGTTCGCGCAGGACGTCGAATCGCAGCGGCTCGCCCGGCGCCAGGCCGCAGGCAATGATCTCCTCGCGCAGCCGATGGGTGATGTCGGCGGCAACGGTCTTGCCGAATTCCTTGCGGGGGCGAATGGCGCTTTCGGACATGGTTTCTGTCATTGAATCGATGGCTCAACATGCCGCGGTAACGAGCATCTTGCAATAATTTTCGTAAACGATATTATTTTCGAAAATATGGGCGGGAGATGAAATCATGAGGGCGGTGCTGGTGCGTCAGCCGGGTGGGCCGGATGCACTCGAACTGGTGGAGCGTCCGGTGCCTGTGCCCGGACCCGGCCATGTGCAAATCCGGGCCGAAGCGTTCGGGGTGGGACAGCCCGATGTGCTGATCCGGCGTGGCGTCTACAAATGGATGCCGCCGCTGCCGGCCAATCCCGGCAACGACGTCGCCGGCCGCATTGCCGCGCTCGGGTCCGGCGTAGAAGGGGTTGCGATCGGCCAGAAGGTGCTGCTGAGCGCGCGCGACCTGTCGCAGCGCGGCGGCTGCTACGCCGACTATGTGGTCGCGCCGGCGGACGCCATTCATCTGCTGCCCGACGATGTCGATATGCAAGCGGCCGTGTGCCTGTCGAACTACCAAGTGGCCTACGCGCTGCTGAACGAGTGCCGCCATCCGCGCGCACCGGCCAGCGTGCTGGTGATCGGGGCGGCGGGTGGTGTCGGCACCGCGCTGGTGCAGCTCGCCAAGCTCGCGCAGATGAATGTCATCGGCACGGTTTCCAACGAGGAGAAGGCCGCATTCGCGCGCGGCAACGGCGCCGATCACGTCATCTACTACCGCCGCGAAGACGTGGTGGCGCGGACCCGCGAGCTGACCAATGGCGAGGGCGTCGGCCTCGTGCTCGATCACGTCTGTGGGCCCGAGTTCACCGGCTATCTCGGCGCGCTCGGCAAATGGGGGACGCTGCTGTCGTACAACGCCTTCGCAGGATTGCTGGAAGAAAACCTGATGGCGGCGATGCGCGACCATCTCGACATGTGCCCGGCGATACGCTGCTTCTCCTTCCACATCTACGACCACGATCGCGACGGGCGTCGCGCGCTCATGCGCAACGTGATCGACGCGCTGAGCCGCAATGCGATCAAGCCGGCGATCTCGGCGGTCCTGAAGCTCGACGAGGTCAGGCAGGCCCACACGCTGCTCGAGCAAGGCTCGGCGCTCGGCAAGATCATCATGACGCCATGAGGGGGTGGATTGCACGATGACGACACAAGCACCCATTGCACGCTTCACCCGGCTCCGGCACGCGAGCTTTGCCTCGCCCGATCCCGAGCGGTTGCTCGACTATTACCGCGCCGTGATCGGTCTTGGCCTCGTCGGCCGCGACGGCAACCGCATCTTCCTTGCCAACGATTCCGAGCAGCTTTCGCTGGTGATCGAACCCGGCGACGCGGCGCTGACGAGCATCGCCTTCGAGATATCTCCTGATGTCCAGATCGAGGCGCTGGGCGCCGCGCTGAAGCAGGCCGATCTGCGGCCCGAGCTGCATAGCGATCCCCTGCCTGGCGTTTCCAAATCGCTGTCGTTCAGCGACCCCGAAGGCACGCGCTTCGAGTTGATCCAGGGCTGGACGCCGACGCCTGCGCAGGAGCGGATCGGTGCGCTTGCCGTCACCAAGCTCGGCCATGTCGCTCTTCGCACGCCCGATCCGCGCGCGGCCTCGGAGTTCTACGCGAACATGATGGGCCTGCGGGTTTCAGACTGGATCGAGGATCGCTTCGTGTTCATGCGCAGCGGCTTCGAGCATCACACGTTGAACTTCGCCCGCGCGCCCGTCCGTGGCCTGCATCATGTCGCGTTCGAGCTGCGTGGTGCCGCCCACATGCACGAGGCCTGCGATCATCTCGCGCGGCACAAGCTGCCGGTTCTCTGGGGGCCGGTTCGTCATGGCCCCGGGCACAACACCGCGATCTATCATCGCAATCCCGACGGGCATGTGGTCGAGCTGTTCTTCGATCTCGACCGCATGACCGACGAAGAGCTCGGCTACTTCGAGCCGCGTCCCTGGCATCGCGATCGACCGCAGCGGCCAAAAGTCTGGGTCGGTCTGCCGCGCGACGTCTGGGGCATGCCGCCATCGCCTGAATGCACGGAGTTCGCCCGCTAGCGGATTCAAACTCGACTTGAAGAACGCCGCCTCGTCGCGGCCAAAGATAGAACAGTCAAAGGGAGGACGCATCCATGCGAAGGATGAAGCGGCTTGCTGCGGCGATTTTTCTGTTTGGCGGCTTTTTAGCAGCCACTTCGGCGTCGGCGGACAATTATCCATCGCGCCCGATCCGGCTGCTGCATGGATTTGCCGCCGGCGGCGCGGCCGACACGTTGTCGCGCATCATCGCCGACGGGCTCTCGAAGAAGCTCGGCCAGCCGATCATCGTCGAGGCCAAGCCCGGCGCCGGCGGCAACATCGCCGCGGATGCCATCGCGAAAGCGGCGCCCGATGGCTACACGATCGGGCTCGTCACCGGCGCTCACGCGATTTCCGCCGCGACCTACAAGAGCCTCGCCTACCAGCCGGCCGAGAGTTTCGAGATGATCTCGACGCTGGTCTATTACGCGCTCGTCATCGCTGTGCGTAGCGATTATCCGGCAAAATCGCTGGGCGAGCTTGTCGCCATGGCAAAGCAGAAGCCGGGTGCGCTCTCCTTCGGATCGGTCGGTTTCGGCAGCACGCACCATCTTGCAGGAGAGCTGTTGAACGCAGCCGCCAGCGTCGAGATTGTGCACGTGCCCTATCGCGGCGACTCCCAATCCGTCACCGCGCTGCTCGGCGGAGAGGTTCCGGTGATCGTCGGCACGCCGGTCCTGCTCGCCCCGCAGATCCAGGCCGGTGCGATCCGCGGCCTGGCGGTGACCTCGCCGACGCGCACCGCATTGCTGCCCGATGTGCCGACGGTTCAGGAAGCCGGTATCAAGGGATACGACGTGCGCGCCTGGGCCGGCCTGCTGGCCCCGAAGGGAACGCCGCCCGCCATCATGGCCGCACTCAATGCGGCGACGCTCGACGCACTCAGGGATCCCGATCTCAAGCAGCGTCTGGAGACCGCCGTCGGCGGCGAGGTTCGCGGCAGTTCGCCCGAGGAGATGAAGGCCCTGATCGAGACCGAGATCAGCAAATGGACCGGCGTGGTGGAGCGGGCGAAGATCCCGAAGATCTGATCCCAATAGGACAGGGATCTCGTAAGCCTATCGCGCTTCGACCACCTCGCCATCCTCCTTCACGAAGCGGCCGACGGGACGGTCCAGGAGATCGATCACCGCTTCCGAGGGACGGCACAGGCGTGTGCCCTTGGGCGTCACCACGATCGGACGGTTGATCAGGATGGGGTGCGCGAGCATCTGGTCGATCAGCTCGTCGTCGGACCATTTCGGGTCGTCGAGGCCGAGCTCCTTGTAGGGCGTGCCTTTCTCCCGCAGCAGCGCGCGAACGGAGATGCCGAGGGCCTTGACGAGGTCGACCAGCTTTTCGCGGGATGGCGGCGTCTTCAGATATTCGATCACGTCCGGCTCGACGCCGCTCTGCCGGATCATCGCCAGCGTGTTGCGCGAGGTGCCGCAGGCGGGGTTGTGATAGATCGTGACGCTCATCGGGTGGTCTCCGCGATTGGGATGGGGCCGGCCGCGCGGGCGTCTGCGAGCAGCCAATTCATCAGCAGCGCGCCGGCGAACGCTCCGCAGAGCTCCGCGAGAATGAATCCGGGCAGGTCGGCGGGACGTATGCCCGTGAACGTGTTGGTCAGCGACCTCGCAATGGCCACGGCCGGATTGGCGAACGAGGTCGAGGCTGTGAACCAATAGGCCGCCGTGATGTAGAGACCGACCAGCCAGGGAACCGCAGTGCGCTGAAACCGGATGCCGGCCAGGATCGTTGCGACCAGACCGAAAGCGGCGACGGCTTCGGCGAACCATTGCGGTCCTCCGGTTCGCATCTTCTCAGAGAAATCGAGTAGCGGCAGTCCGAACATCAGATGCGCTGCCATCGTTCCCGCGATGCCGCCGGCGATCTGCGCGACGACGTAAAATGCGGCGTCGTTCACCGGCAGCTCCCGCTTGCCGGTGAAGACGAGGGTCACTGCCGGATTGAAGTGTCCGCCGGAGATCGGTCCGAGCACGGTAATCAGGACGACCAGAATGGCACCGGTCGGCAGGGTGTTGCAGAGCAACGCGAGCGCGACATCCCTGGTCAACGTTTCCGCCATGATGCCGGAGCCGACCACCGTGGCAACCAGAATGCCCGTGCCGAGCGCCTCGGCCGCGAGACGCCGCGGAAGATCGAATTGATCAGGCACGGCTTCGCTCTTTTCGTCTCGGCTTGCAGCACGCTTGCAGGGTTTCGACGACAGGTTCGCAGACTTCCGGCCGTCCGCCGCAGCAATCGCGCAGCAGGAAGACCGCGACGTCGCGGAATTCGGTGAGGTTGGCGCGGTAGACGATCGAGCGGCTGCGCCGCTCGGAGGTCACCAGCCGCGCGCGCGTCAAGATCGACAGATGCGCCGAGAGCGTGTTTTGAGGGACCTCCAACAGCCGTGCGAGATCGCCCGCAGCGAGACCGTCAGGCTCGTGCCTGACCAGTGCGCGGAAGGCCTCCAGACGGGTCGATTGGGCCAGGGCGGCGAGGGCGAGAACGGCTTCTTCGGTTTCCATATATCCAGACTTATGGAACTAATTGGAGCGCGTCAATCCGGAATTCTTGCCCGTTGGGCGGCCGAGCCGATATTTCGAAGATTCTAGAAATATGGTTTGACAATTTGGCATCCGCAGGCGCATCCTGGCGGCCATGAAGATCGACGACGCAGCAGCACGCCTGGAGGCTCTGGGAAACCGGACCAGGCTTCAGATCTATCGTGCCCTGGTGCGGGCAGGACACAAGGGCATGGCCGTCGGCCGCCTGCAGGACAAGCTGAAGATTCCGGCGTCGACGCTGTCGCATCACATCAAGACCCTGGTCTCGGTCGGGCTCGTCAGCCAGGTCCGGGAATCGACAAGCCTCGTATGTCACGCGAATTTCGAGGCCATGCGGGGCCTGGTCGATTTCCTGGCGGCGGAGTGCTGCGCAGACGAAGTCGGATGCAAGACGACGCAAACGGCGGCGTGATCATTTTTCAGGTCAAATTATTCGATGATTCTAGAATGATAGGAATAATGGCATGAGAGACGCAAAGACGGTCGCCATCATCGGGGCAGGGCCTGTCGGCCTCGCAGCAGCTGCACACGTCCTGGAGCGTGGCATGTCCCCCGTCATGCTGGAGGCAGGACCCGAAGCGGGGCACGCGGTTCGCCAGTGGCAGCACGTCCAGCTCTTCTCGCCGTGGGACTACAATATCGACAAGGCCGCCGCGCGCATGCTCGCGCCGACGGGATGGAATTCGCCGGACCCGGGCTCCTATCCGACCGGCGGCGAGCTGATCGACCGATATTTGACGCCGCTTGCGACGCGAACGACGTTGCGCGAGGTGATCCGGACATCCAGCCGTGTCACGGCCATCAGCCGCGTCGGCTTCGACAAGGCGAAGACGACGGGACGTGAGCAGGCGCCGTTCGAAATCCGCTACCAGAACGGCAAAGGTCCTGAAGTGCTGCGCGCGGATGCCGTGATCGATACATCCGGCACATGGTTCTCGCCCAATCCCGCCGGAGGTAATGGTCTGCCCGCGATCGGCGAGCGTGAATGCGCCGGCCACATCGCCTATGGCATGCCCGATGTCCGTGGTGTCGGCCGCGCCAGATATGCCGGGAAGACCGTCGCCGTGCTCGGCGCCGGCCACTCCGCGGTGGGCACGCTGATCGATCTGGTGCAGCTCGCAGGCGAGGTGCCGGGGACGCAAGCGATCTGGCTGTTGCGCGGCGCCGATCCCGCCAAGGCTTTTGGCGGCGGCCGGAATGACAAGCTCGCTGCGCGCGGAGAGCTCGGCAGCGCGTTCGCTGCGCTTGTTGCCTCCGGAAAGATCAGGGTCGAAACCGAATTCGGCGTCACGCATCTGTCGGAATCCGAGCGCGGCCTCGAGATCGCGGCCGGCTCGGGCTGCGGTGGACGGAGCGTGATCGTGGACGAGCTGATCGTCTCGACCGGCTTTCGTCCCGACTTTTCGTTTCTGTCCGAATTGCGCCTGCGGCTCGATCCCGCCATCGAAGCGCCGGTCGCCCTGGCGCCGCTCATCGATCCCAACGAGCACAGCTGCGGCACGGTGCGTCCGCACGGCGCGCGCGAGCTCTCGCACGACGAGCCGGGCTTCTACATGGCGGGCATGAAGTCGTATGGCCGCGCGCCGACCTTTCTCATGATGACGGGGTATGAGCAGGTGCGCTCGATTGCGGCCGATCTCGCCGGCGACAAGAAAGCCGCCGCAAGGGTGGAGCTCGTGCTGCCGGAGACCGGCGTCTGCACGCGCGGCGGCGTGGAAGCTGCAGGAGCTGGATCAGGATGTTGCGGGCCGGCGAAGCAGGAACCGACGGCCTGTTGCGCCGACGACGAAGCGGCGAAGAAGGCCGGCGCTTCCGGCTGCGGTTGTTCATGAATTTGGGTCTTGCAGGTGAAGCCGGAGAGTTGCCCATTGTGGTTGGTGCGCCGTGTCGGCCGGGGGGCGGGAGGACAGCATTCGTAATTTGAGCGGCCGGTCTCTGATCGCGGTGATGTGCATCGGCCAGGTCGGCAATCTGCTGCCGCATGTGACGTTGTCCGCGAATCTGGCGCAGCATCTGATGCCGGCGTGGGGCCTGTCGGCGGCCGAAGGCGGCTTGATGGCGAGCGGTTACGCGTTCGGCTACATGCTCGCGGTGCCCGTGCTGACGACGTTGACCGACCGGATTGACGCGCGCCTCGTTTTGCTCTGGGGTTCGATCGTCAGCGGACTGGCGACCGCAGCGTTCGGAATCTTCGCGCAAGGGTTCTGGTCCGCGACCGCGATCTGGTCCCTGGCAGGGCTCGGATTTGCCGGCGCCTACATGCCGGGCCTGAAGGCGCTGACGGACCGGCTTCCCCCCGGCGACACCTCGCGCGCCGTCACGCTGTACACGTCGAGCTTCTCGGTCGGCGTCGGCCTCTCGTTCCTGGTCGCGCAAGTGATCGCCGACCGCTGGGGATGGCGGACCGCTTTCCTTGTCACCGGCTTCGGTCCGATCGCAATGGTCGTCGCGTGCCTTCTGATGCAGGCGCAGCGGCCCGCGCCGAAGGCGGGACGGCTCTTGAACTTCGCGCCCGTCTTCGCCAACCGTGAGGCGCTCGGATACATCTTCGGCTACGGCGCCCATTGCTTCGAGCTCTACGGTATCCGCACCTGGCTGGTCGGGTTCTGGGCCTTCGTCGTCGCCCACCAAGGCGCGCCGTCGTGGTTGAGTCCCGTCGTGCTGAGCTTCTGCTTTGCGGTGATCTCGATGCCGGCGAGCATCCTCGGCAACGAGGCCGCGCTGAAGTTCGGCCGCCATCGCGCGATCACGGTCGTGATGATCGCGTCGGCCTTCGTGGCGCTGGTCATCGGCCTCAATGCGACAGCCCCGGCGTGGGTGCTTGCGCTGCTGCTGCTCGTCTATGGCTTGACCGTGCCGGCGGATTCGGGCGCGTTGACCGCCGGCATGTCCGCGGCGGCTGTGTCCGAACATCGCGGCGCGACCCTGGCCCTGCATTCGACGGTCGGCTTCGGCCTGTCGGCGGTCGGCGCCTGGGGGACCGGCGCCGCCCTCGACGCAGCCGGCGGCCCGCAGAGCGCGACCGGCTGGCTCTTGGCGTTCAGCGTCCTCGCGGTCGGGATTGCACTGGGGCCGCTGGCGCTGCTGTGGGCGCGGAAGGGCCAGTCTGTTCGGGCGCAGTCGATGTGAGGTCGCGCAATTCTACTCGGCGGTGGAAAATCGATCGAGGCGCAATCGATGCCGATGATCGGTGAGAAGGCGAGCGCCTCCCGTCACCGCGGCGAGCGTTCCCAATCCCGTGCCGCCGGCGATCAAGAACATGATCAGGAGTTGATACTTGACGGCGTCGATCGGTTCGACGCCTGCAAGGATTTGACCGGTCATCATCCCCGGCAAAGAGACAAGGCCGATCGCAGCCATGCTGTTCATGATTGGCGTGAAGCCGCTTCTCAATGCGTCTCGCAGCACCGGCAGCAACGCCTGATACCGGGTACCGCCAAGAGCAAGGCAAGCTTCGACGGCGGCCCGTTCGCGCACCAGGCTATTCGTCAGCACGTCCAGCCCCAGGCTTATCCCGGTCATGGTGTTGCCCAGGATCATGCCCAACAATGGCAGCGCATAGCGCGGATGATACCAGGGATCCGGGCGTAGCTCCGTCAGAAGCGCGAACATCGTGACGGTACCGGCCGCGAGCAGCATGCATCCCGCTCCTAAGCCATAGCTCCAGATACCCGGCAGGCGTCGCTTTTGCCGAGCGACGATTTCCCGTGATGCGAACAGAACCATGATGACGGCGGCGAGGGCGGTCCAGAGCGGCGAGACCGCGGCAAACAGGAACGTCAATACGTATCCGACGAGCACCAGCTGAACCACCATCCGCACGGTGGCGATGGCCAGCTGCTTTTCAAGCTTGAGGCGGAGAGCGAGCGAGAGAGCGCCGTCCATGACGACAAGGAGCGCGGGCAGAACCAAATCGCCGTATGCCAGGTGAATGTAACTCACGGCCGATTGTCCTCAATTCCGCCCTCGGCATTCATCACAAGGACCCTCGACCCGACGCGGCGGGCCTGGGCGTTGTCGTGAGTGCTCCAGACGACACTCGTTCCATTCGAAATGCGTTCGGCGATCAAGGATTCCACGGCCGCCGTCGATGCCGAATCGAGGGCCGAAGTCGGCTCGTCCAGGAGAAGAACCCGCGATCGCAGCATCAGCGCCCGCACCAGCCCCAGCCGTTGTCGCTCGCCGGTCGAAAGTCTCTGGACCGGCCAGGGACCGCAACTGCAGGGCAATCCCAGTCTCGTGACCAGTGGCAAGGCATCATCCCAGCCGCCGAAGTGATCTTGCACGATGTCTGTCCACCAGCCCGGCTCGGCAGCGAGGTAGGTCACTCGCTTGCGCCAGGCGGGGGCGGGCATCGCCTCCCTGAGCGTTCCGTCCAGTTTGACCATTCCTTCGTTGGGATCGAGATCCGCGATCGCGCGAAGGAGTTGGGTCTTCCCTACGCCCGAGGGCCCTTGCAGGGCGACGCATTCGCCGTCCTGCAAGTCGAATGAAACGGAGATGTGCAAGCGCTTGAGCGCGCGGACCGTCAGCATGTCTCAAAGCTTGCGCCGGAGCCGATCGGCAACTCGCCTCGCGATCTCCGCCGGCGCCTCGTCCGGATAAGGATGCACCGAGCTGACATTGATCTCACCGAGTACATAGCTGTCGGTCCCGTCGGTAAGGACCGGGCCAAGCATGAAGTCGGCGTCCCAAATCGCAGGCAGGTCGAGCCGCGGAATATCGAGCAACGACGTCAGCTGCGGCGTCCACTCGTCTTCCATCAAGCGACGCAGCCGCTGGAAGCGCGGGTCTGCGTTGGACGAATAGAGCCGTGGTCCGGCCTCGGCGCGTGCGGCTGGCGAATCAACCAGGGCTTTGACCTTGTGATGGCCGAAGCCGGCACAGCGATCGCCGGCCATGTAGCAACGTACGACGCCCTCGCCTAGGCGAGGCTGGAATGGTTGGTCGATCACGCTACCGTTCTCGAAGTACTCGGCGCAACGACGGAGAAAATCATCCAGCGTCAGTTCCTCGGGCGCGTCCCTGGTCGCGTCCAGCACCTTTATCATGGAGGAGGTCGGCAGACTCTCGACCTTCCAGACGCCTTGGCCGCCATTGCCCCGGTTCCGCTTGATCACGCGCGGACCAGCGGCGAGCCGTATCGGCAACTCGGCGCGCATCGCCGCTGCGGTTTCATATAGCGCCGTGTCGCTTCCCCAGCCCATCGCGCGGGTACGATACAGAACCTCCTTGGTGCCCATCTTGAGGATGACATCGGGATGGGCACTTACCCACACACCCTGCGCCGCGACGTCCCGCAGCAATGCGTCGAGACCAATGCGACTTCGACCGTCCTGAATGGGGTTAACCCAGACCAGCACGCCGTCCACCCCGAGCAATTGTTCACGGACGCCCTCGGCGAAGCCTTCATCATAGATCGCCGGCTGGGCTTCAATGCCGACGGCGGCGAGCGCTTCGAAAAGCTGCGCGAAGCGGCTGTTTTGCGCCGTCGCATCCCGCCGCGCGGCAGCGTCTCCGCGTGAGAGGATGGCGACGGTATGTTGGTGAGAAGGGTGTCGTTCGGTGTCCATGCGCAAGCTCCACAAATGGCGTGCTGCGCAGAGCTTGGACCGAGGCCTCACGGGGAGTCTGCTTTGTCCCCACGCAAAGGACAGTAGCGGGGCCGTCCGCCAGTTTCAAGACGTGGCCGGCGGGGTTCCGCGGAGCGGTGAACTCTTTGTGACGTTCGCCGGCGGCGTCGGTGCGCCGCCCAAAGCCTGGGCCCGTTGACAGCTGCCGCCCTCGGGTTTTTACTTGGGGCTCGGGGATGTGCGATCTCCCCGTGAGGCGACATGCCCAAGCATCGCGTCCTGATCACCAAGGGCGCAGCATGTCATCATACATCCCCGATTTCATCCGTCAGACCGGCTCGACTTTTCGGCACGGCGTCCGCGCCGGTCGCGTCGCTGTGCACATTAATGCCCGCGGCCTCTTGCGCCTTGTGGGTGTCGCGTAGGGGAAGATCGCGAAACGGACTTCACCTGGGGCAAGAAAACTTGAGGCAGGACAAGCCAGGAGAATGATCATGCGAACACGACCAATCTTCCGCACGATCCTGTTGCTTGCGATCGCGGGCGGGCTGTCGAGCGCGCACGCTCTGACGCAGGAGGAGCTCGTCGCCAGGATCCAGGCGGCCGGTTACACGCAAGTCAGCGATATCAAGTCGACGGCCGAAGGCATCACCGCCAAGGCGGTGAAGAACGGCAAGGCGGTGACGCTGGTCGTCGACAGCAGCGGCCAGGTCAAAGAGCGAAACTGAAGGTGAGGAGTAGCGCGATGAAAAGAATCATTTGGGCCGTGGTCGGCATTGGTGTCTGTCTTCTTGCATTTCGCTTCGGCCCCTTCATCCCGGCATATGCTCAGGATGCCGACTGGCAGAAGGTGGACGAGACCCTGGGTCGCAAGCCCGCCGTCTCGGACGACGTCCGCCGTTACGGCTTTCCCCGCAGCGATCTCTCCGTGACGTTGGATGGGGTTGCGATCAAGCCGGCGCTGGCGCTGGGCGGCTGGATCGCGTTCAAGCCTGCGCATGGCGGCGCCATGGTCATGGGCGATCTCGTGCTGCTCGAGACCGAGATCAATCCCGTGATGGCGAAAATGATCGCGAGCGGGCTCGAGATCACCGCCGTGCACAATCATCTGCTGCGTGCGAGCCCGACAACGTTCTACATGCATGTCGCCGGACACGGCGATCCCGTCAAACTGGCCTCGGCGATCCATGATGCGCTGGCCGAAAGCAAGACTCCGCTGACGGTCACGGCGCCGGCGAACCCGCCGCCCGCCATCGACCTCGACACCGCGAAGCTCGATCAGATCATTGGCGTCAAGGGGCAGGCGAACGGCGGCGTCTACCAGTTCAACGTGAAGCGGCGCGATCCCATCACGGAAGACGGCATGTTGTTGACGCCCGTCGGCGCGATGGGCGTCGCGATCGCCATCAATTTCCAGCCGACGGGCGCGGGTAGGGCGGCCATCACCGGCGACTTCGTGCTGACCAGCGACGAGGTAAACCCGGTCATCGTGGCGCTGCGGACGCACGGCATCGAGGTGACCGCGCTGCACAGTCACATGCTGGACGAACAGCCGCGGCTCTTCTTCATGCACTTCTGGGCCAACGACGATGCCGTCAAACTTGCAGAGGGTCTCCGTGCGGCGCTCGACAAGACGGCGAGCACGAAGGGCTGACGCATGGACAAGTACGTGGACAAGTACGTGGACAAGCTCATGGGCAAGCTTGCGCTGGCATCCATGCTGGCTTTGTTAGTGGGAGGGAACGCCATGGCCGAGACCTTGAATTTCGACAACGCTGCTGCCGGAACCTCGCCCGACGGATGGACTTTGACGATGACCGGCAAGGGACAGCCGAAATGGACCGTCGAAGCCGAGTCGACAGCGCCAAGCAAGCCGAACGTCCTCAAGCAATCCGGACGGGCGACGTTTCCCCTCGCCATCAAGCGCGATACGTCCATCCGTGACGGCTTCGTCGAGGTGAAATTCAAAGCCGTCGCCGGCTCCGAGGATCGCGCGGCGGGAGTTATCTGGCGTGCGAAGGATGCCGACAATTACTACGTGGTCCGGGCTAACGCGCTGGAGGACAATGTCGTGCTGTACAAGACGGCCAATGGCGTCCGAACATCACTTGAGATCGTGGGTCGCAGAGGCGGCTATGGCGTCAGCGCGCCGGTGCCGTCCGGACAATGGCACCTGCTGCGCTGCGACTTCGCAGGAAGTCGGTTCAAGGTGAGCTATGACGGAAAGCAATTGTTCGAGGTGGAAGACGCCACCATTCCGGACGCCGGCATGATCGGCCTTTGGACCAAGGCAGATAGCGTAACCCTGTTCGATGATCTGACATATGGTGGGATCAAATAGGCGTTTGGTCACCTTTGCCGGAGATTGCCATGAACGTTCGATGCCTGTCGGTCGCGACGGCCCTGCTGATTGCGTCCATCTGCCCGGTACGGGCGGAGGAAGGTCTGGTCGCCTACAAATCCCTCGGTCCGGAACTGGCGCTCGATCTTGCGCGCGCTGCGTTGGCGAACTGCCGCACCCGTGGATACCAGGTTGCAGTTGCCGTCGTCGATCGCTTCGGCGTCACGCAAGTGATGTTGCGCGACCGCTTTGCAGGTCCTCACACTGTCCCAACCGCAGCAGGCAAGGCGTGGACAGCTGCCTCGTTCAAGACCAGCACGACCGAGCTGAATGCGATCAGCCAGCCGGGCATGATGCAGGCGGGCATTCGCAACCTTCCCGGAACGGTCGTCATCGCCGGAGGACTGATCGTCGAAGCCGGCGGCTCCCTGGTCGGAGCGGTCGGCGTGTCCGGTGCGCCGGGCGGTGACGCGGACGAAGCCTGCGCGAAAGCCGGAATTGACGCCATACGAGACAAGCTGGACTTCTGAGGCGTAAAGATCGTGGTGGAAAAATCTTCAGACCTTTGCGAGCTTGGCGGCCGTCCGATCCGCAGAGACAAGCAGACGCGCCGCCTTCGCACGCGCAGGTGTCGGGCGCTCACCGACAGGAATCGACAATATCCGATTTATCACGCCAACCTGAGAAATAAGACCGTCGAGCTTCCCCAACGATTGTTCTCGATAAGCCGATGTCCGCGAGAAGCCGGTCGTCCAGTTCGAGAAGCTCGTCGTACTGGCGGCGCCGTGTGATGCCGTCCAGCAGCGCGAGCGTGAGTTTCCAGAACCATCCAGGGTTTGGAGAAGGAACGAAGGCTGCGTTGGATGTGCAGATTGAGCCAGTGGTGCTGTCGCAAGACATGTTTCACCTCCATAATGGAGCGAAACAACGCTTGGCTCGAAAGCTGGTCGGGCGGTTGTGTTTGACCCGATGGCGCTTGCTATCATGCTCGTCCTTGCCGCGCAAGCGACCCTGCCGACTTCGGCAAGTGACCCAAACCGGACGCCCGGCTCGCAATGGTGGGGCCAAGTTGCTACACTTAGTCCTGCCCGAATGCTGCCGAGCGCTCCTTCATTAGAGATTTGCGAAGTGCCGACCGATTGGATTGTCTATGGGATGATGGGACCAGCCGGTTTCTTGCTGGTTGGAATGGCACTTTTGCTCTCGCTTTTCGTCTGGTCCATGATCCTCGGCAGTACATCTACTCGGTTCGGCGTTGGGCCGTTGCTCATTGGATACGCATGCGGTGCATTCGGCCATTTAGCCAGTAATTTTCTCTGGTCATATAATGAATTCAGCAAGCGCGTTTCGACTGGTCTCCTTGAGGAGGCCCAACGTTGGTCAATCGTACCCGGCTGGACCGTCTATGCCTCAGTGCTGATCTTAATTTACCTGTTGCCGCCTGCCACGGTAGTTGGCGTGCCCCTCTCGGCCGTGCTGCTCAAGCATGGAAGGCTTACATACCTCAGCATCGCAGCGACGGCTGTTATGCTTTGGCTCAGTTTTGCGATCATTGCATGGGCTCTGCCGACCAATGAGTGGCACCGCACACATCGTCTGGCTTCGTTCAAAATGATCGTCACGGACCTCCTACCAAGCGTAGCGCTCACGGCGGTTCCGTTCCTCCTCGGCATCTATGTGACCTCGCGATCCGCTCGCCGTCGTACCGTTTGACCCGCCAGGCGTCCGGCTCAGCCGAGTGCCCCTGCTTTCGCGGAAACGATAGTCAGAAGCCCTGTTGGTAATGCGTCTCGTCATGGCCCTTATTGGCCCATACCAATCCGTAGCTTCTTTCCGACGTCACCCACTGTGCTTTGAGCGGCGGAGGAAAAAAGCACCTGCGAACCCAACCAAGACACATGTCCCAAGCACGTAACCCGCCGGATTTAGCAAACCTGATTTGTCGGCAAGAAAAATGAGCGCGATGGAGATAATCACTTGGGCAGCCCAAACAGGTGATGCCGCCCGTAGGGCTTGACTGAAGGTCATCCGGTTGAAAAGAAAAAGAACAATCCATGATGGTGCGAGTAGCACCGTTAGCAGCCCCAAGATTGCGACCACGGCAAACATTAATGGTCATCCCCCTTTGGCGGCCACTTTCATATCAAGCAAAGATTGCGATGTCGCCTCCTGGCCCATCGCTTCCGTTGGCGGGGTCTCGCTGCATGTCAGCTCACAGGGGCCGACCGGAAGTTTGCAGCCGGCTGTCACTTCGGCGGCTTGTGACCCAAAGCGGCCATAAAAGGCTGTTCGACTTGGCAGTGGGCAATGATGAGCTATCGCACCCAATGTTGCCAAGTGAGTACGCTCAATGAAGGTTGGAACCAAAATCCTAATGTCCGTTTTGGCGGTGTTACCATCGAGTATCGCGGCTCAGTCACCAGATCGCATGGCGGCGGACACATGGTCACTTCTCTGGCGTGACGGCTACGTCAACTGGCGGGGCAAGCTCATTAAGCCGCGCTGGCAGGTAATGACCGCCGACGACGGCACCGAATTCGCAATTGATCTAAGCACGAAGCCCGCCCACTCCGCCACTGCCTACATTATCGATGGAGATGCCTTTAACAAGAACAACCTCTTCGAGTTTCACTTTGACTGCGACGGCAAGTTCTCCGAGGTAATTAGCAACATGGACTTGAAGCGCAGTCAAATTGTAGCGCCGACAGTGCATCGACTGGTCTGTGACGACGCGCGGAAAGCCCCCTGAGTTTCTCTCGAGGAGTATCAGTAGTTGGCTTCGGCTTCTGGCCCGTTCCGGACCAACTGCGCCGGCTCCACCATGTCAGCTGTTCGGGCCGGACTGGAAGAGACAGTAGAGGTCTGCACCGACGCGATTGCCCCAGAAGAGACGTGTTGCGCATAGCTGCGATAGGTTCGCTGGGGTACGATCGGCCGAGACCTTGGGGTTCATAAATGCTGAGGCGACTTGCGATTGAAGACATGGATGCTGCGGCCGCTGTCCATCGTACGGCTTTCGACCAAGCTCTGCCAACTCTGGCCGGGCTCCACACTCCAGCGGAGGACCGTTGGTTCTTCAGAGAACGCACTTTTCCGGCCTGCCAACTCTGGGGCTGGTCCAGCGGCCAAGAGCTCGTTGGCTTTATAGCGTTTCGCGATGCATGGATCGACCAACTCTACGTGCTCCCAACGTGGCAAGGCCGTCAGATTGGCCTTACGCTGTTGAATGTTGCGAAGGATCGATTTGCGCACCTGAGCCTCTGGACCTTCCAGCGAAACCAAACTGCACGCAAGTTCTACGAGAAGCATGGTTTTCGGCTTGTCTCAAAGACAGATGGCGCACGCAACGAAGAGAAAGAACCCGATGTTCTGTACTCGTGGCGACGTGACCATCTCCACCAGGAATGACCGCTTGTGGCCCTTCGGCGAACTGGCAGCATCGCTCCACGAGGTCCGCTTATTGAGGCATGGCGGACAAAATTTGCTCAGGTCGAGTTCTTCGCATTTTGACCAAAACGGACATTAGCCCTTGGCAACGGGATTTATTCGGCTGCTGCCAAACCGCCTACGCGCAGCTCTCCGACGGCTTGGCGGATGACGATAGCAGCACCCTGAATAGCAAGCACGGCCATGATGGCGGCCACGATCACGTCGGGCCATCCTGTGCCGGTCCCGAACACGCCAGCGGCTGCCAATAAGACCGCGAGGTTCCCAAGCACATCGTTACGGGTGCAAATCCATGCAGATCGCATGTTGGCGTCACCATGACGGTACGCCCAAAGAAGACCAAATGAAGCGGCGTTGGCAGCCAAGGCCGCAACTCCAACGGTGCCCATAGCAAATGCGCTTGGGAGCGTTCCGTGGAGCGAATGCCAAACGACTGTTGCGATGACCCATGCACCGAAGGCGGCCATTGTAGCGCCCTTCGCAAGAGCAGCAGCAGCGCGATAGCGGAGTGCCATGCCAATTACGAGCAGGCTTATGGCATAGTTTGCAGCGTCACCTAAGAAGTCGAGCGCGTCTGCTTGTAACGACGCCGATCCAGCAGCGAGGCCCGCGACGACCTCAACCGCAAACATTGCGGCATTGATCGCGAGCACAGCCCAGAGCACCCGGCGGTAAGCGGCATCCCGCTTTTTGGTTCCGCCCAAGTTGAGGGGCGGCGGAGGACAACAGCAATCGTTCATGGGCGGAAGATAAGATGAATTGAGGCCAATCGCTAGTCGAGTTCGGTCGCCTTTTAGCCCATCGCTACCGTTGGAGCGGTGCCGCGACATGTCGGCTCAGAGGGGTAGACCGGAAGTTTCCAGCCCGGCGCCAATCGCCGCTTGTGACCCATTGCAGAGTTGGCCGCCCTTATTTCGGTCCCAAAAGCGAGCTTCAACTTTAGTCCGTTTCAATGTCTTGGAGCGTCCATTGAGAGCAGCTATTTTGATCTCGCTTCTCATATTATCGTCTCAGCTATCCGCTCAGACGCATCATGGAGAGCAGCCGTCTGTTTCCCGCTTTCGAGCTTGTGTTCGGTCGCACGCACCTGATGCTCAAGCGGCGGGCGTTCGGACAGCCGAGGACGCCGCGCGCTACGCCATGAAGGCGTGCATGCCGTTAGTCGGGTTGTTCTTAGATCCAAACGCCTCCCGGAATGCGGAAGTCATAGAGGAAGTGCTTCCTCCCGGAATCTCTCGTGCGGTTCTCAGGGAGGAGTGGGGCGATTTTGTTGAGCAGGGAAACAGACAATAAGGTTTAGCTCTCGCCGGCAGTTCTAGGAAGGTCGTCTCCTGGCCCTCAGCAGACATGCCACCAGCGCTTTTTCTGGAATCCGATAACCGCCCTTAACGGACTTCAGACCCCGACAGAGGTCATGCCATCCGAGGCTGGCACGGAGCAGCACTACGGAACAATAAAAAGACTTCGCGGTTAAACGGTTTCCCCCGACACCGGAGTCGACCATTTGCAAGCCCACCAGTCAAAACTTGACGGGATCGACGATACTGCGCGCCTTCAACTGCTCATCGACGCAATCGTTGATTACGCCATCTACATGATCGACCTCGACGGCACAGTCCGCAGCTGGAACTCCGGTGCCCAGCGGTTGAAGGGCTACTCGCCTGACGAAATCATCGGCAAGTCGTTCGCATCCTTCTATACGCCAGATGATCGCGCCAATGGGCTTCCAGAGCGCGCCTTGAGCGTCGCAGCACGAGAAGGCCGCTTCAGCGCCGAAGGATGGAGAGTCCGCAAGGACGGAAGCCGTTTCTGGGCATCGGTCATCATCGATGCCGTCCGCAATCAAGCCGGTGAAGTGATCGGCTTCGCCAAGGTCACGCGAGACGTTACCGAACGTCAGGAAGCCCATGAAGAGCTTCTCGATAGTGAGCGGCGCTATCGCCAGCTGGTCGAGGCCGTGGTCGATTACGCGATCTTTCAGCTCGACCCACTCGGCAACGTGACAACCTGGAATCCCGGAGCAGAGCGGATCAAGGGCTACGCGCCGCCGGAGATCATCGGTCGGCATTTCAGCGCTTTTTACACGCCTGAAGAGATAGAACTCGGTGTGCCCAAGCGTGCGCTTTCAGAGGCGGCGGAGCATGGTCGCTTCGAAGCGGAAGGCTGGCGCCTGCGAAAAGACGGCTCCCGCTTTTGGGCGTCGGTCATCATCGATCGCATCACGGACGAGGCCGGAAACATCGTCGGGTTCGCCAAAGTCACGCGCGACGTTACGGACCGGAAGCGCGCTGAGGACGAGCTCAAGCACGTTCAGGAGCAACTCGCCGCATCCCAAAAGCTGGAGGCGGTGGGGCAACTCAGCGGCGGGATCGCGCACGACTTCAACAATCTGCTCATGATCGTCCTTGGCAATCTCGAGACAGCTGAACGGCACGCCAAGGCGCCCGGAGCCAATCTGAACCGGGCGCTCGCAAACGCCAAACGAGGCGCGCAGAGAGCCGCGGCGTTGACCAGTCGCTTGTTGGCATTTTCGCGCCGACAAGCGCTTGATCCCAAACCAATCAACATAAACAACTACGTCAATAGCCTGCAGGAATTCCTTCAGCGCACGCTCGGAGAGCGCATCGAAGTCCAGACCGTCGGAAGTGCGGGTCTTTGGGAAATCGAAGCCGACGCCAATCATCTGGAGTCAGCCATCGTCAACCTGGCAATCAACGCTCGTGACGCCATGCCGGACGGTGGAAAGCTGACTTTGGAAGCGGCCAACATCTCCGCCGACGATGACTACTGCCGGCTCAATCCTGAATTGGCGCCCGGTCAGTACGTCGCCATTTGCGTGACTGACACCGGAGGCGGAATGTCGCGGGACGTTCTCAGTCACGCCTTTGAGCCCTTCTTTACGACAAAGGAGCCGGGCCACGGCACCGGCCTTGGCCTGAGCCAGGTCTACGGCTTCGTCAAGCAATCCGGAGGCCACGCAAAAATCTACAGCGAGGTGGGGCAAGGCACCACCATCAAGATGTACTTTCCGCGCTTTTCCGGAAGCACACCGCGCGAGGAAATCGCACCCGAAGAAATTGCCGAGGGTGAGCTATCCGAGACCGTTCTCGTCGTCGAGGACGATGAAGATCTGCGCGTCTATATCTCTGACGTCCTGCGGGAGCTCAACTATCGCGTCCTCTCGGCCCGCAGCGCCCAGGCCGCTCTGACCATTCTCCTGCAAGACGACTCGAAGGTGGACCTTCTTCTCACTGACGTGGTCATGCCGGGGATCAATGGTCGCGAACTCGGCAGGCGCGCGCATCAAATTAGACCTGGACTGAAGATCCTGTACATGACCGGCTATTCGCGCAATGCCGTGGTCCATCAGGGAAGGCTTGATGAAGGCGTCAACCTGCTGGAGAAGCCAATCTCGCAAGCAAAACTAGCGCTGAAGGTGCGAGAGATTCTGGATCAGTTTGAATGACCAAGGTCTAACCAGCGGTAGTATCCTGACCGCTGGCCGGCGGCGATCACTGTAGCACCGTCCGCTCTCTGGGCCTTAGCCGTCATCCCTCCCTGTCTGCCTGGTGCCTCAACGGGCACCAAGATTCCCGTACTGCGCTCACCCTGAGAGAGTGGATCGGTAGCCGGACTTTCCCCGCTTGACCTTTTTTCGCGCCGTGAGATTTTTACGGGTCGGAGAAAAGCCGGCGGCGGCGATGAAACTGTTGACCGAATACCTGGAGCGCGCCGTCAGTCTGGAGAAATTGGCGGCGGGCGAGCAGGATTCGACCTTCAAAACTCAGCTGTTGAACCAGGCGGCGGCTTACAGAAAGCTGGCGGCAAAGCGCGCCTTGGAATACGGACTGCCGCCACCAAGCCCGCCAGAAGAACCGCCGCAGCCCTGAGAGCGTGAAAAGATCGATCTCGATCTAGGCCGCCTGCGGCCGTGCGGCTGGTGTGATGTCAGGCGCGATAAGCCGCCGGCCAAGCCAAAAGTGAAAGTCCGCGAGGGCGACTAGGCCCGGCGGCGCATCCTCCACGAGCATGTCGCCGGCCTTCGCGAATTGATCGGGAAGTCGCGCAAGAAGCTGCACTCCTGAAGTCGAGCTGACATTCGTTGGGCGGGGGACCCTTGCTCGCTGTGTTCAAAATGGAACATAACTCTTTATCGCGAGTTCCTTCCCCGATCGCACAGCGGGGTGCGCAGGGGGACAGCATGCAAGGGGCGGGAGTTACTATCCTCGTCGTGGAAGACGAACAGCTTATCCGCGACATGGTGGCCGACGCATTGTCAGATGGCGGCTTTGAAGCCGAAGTCGCCGTCAGTGGGGAGGATGCAGTTAGTCTTCTGCAGGGCAACCGAACCAAGTATCGCGCACTCGTTACCGATATAAATTTGTTCGGAAAGCTCGATGGCTGGCAAGTCGGCCATCGCGCCAGGGAGCTAAATCCGGACATCTCTGTGATTTACATGACAGGCGCGGCGGCCGATCAATGGCCCGCCCACGGCGTGCCCAACAGCATTTTGCTGACCAAGCCATTTGCACCTGCGCAAATCGTGACCGCCGTAGCTCAACTTCTGAATACCGGAGCTCCGCCCGCTCAGTCCTGAGGGGAGTGGACGCAGCCTTCGCCGACCGAGGCAGCCTTAGTTCTTCGCCAAGGGCTTGGGCGGCTCTTCGGCCATGGCCTCGACATCGATGGCAGGAAGCTCGCCGGTGCCGTCTTTCAGGTCTGCGGCACGCTGTACGAAGCCAGCAGCGACCGTGGATCCTTTGTGGTTTTTGCCATGCGCAGCAATTCCGCTGCGGCCTCACGGGCGAACTGATTTAAGCGCGACACGGTTGGACATCCGACACTCAGCCGACGTGGAATGATTCAAGGGTCGAATGTTCGTTCCGAATTCAGGCGGGACAATCTCGAACGAGCCCCGCCATTCTAAGCGCAAGCTGCTCCGGCATAAAAAAAACCGCGGCGGATTGCTCCGCGCGGGTGAACTTTCGATGATGCCATTCTGCCAGTGTTTTGCCCGACGAGTCAAAGCCGAACAGCGCGACGGGCAGGGATGTATCGGTCCGGCAAACGCCTATTTGGTGCAACCAAAATGGCTAACGATTTCAACGCCCCCGCTACTGTGCATGCGGTTGTTTTTCGAGTTTTTGTTTTTGCGCTGCCAAAGCGGAGCCCTTCAGCGCCGGCCGCGCGGCGCCTCCGCCTTGGCCGGCGCCTCGGTCTGCGGGCCGCAACTCGCGGCCGCAAGCGAGCCTTGCGCCTGCGGCATCAGGCCGGGCTCGGGGGCGAGAGCCTTCATCACGATCAGGCCGGTGGTGCTGGGGGAATCGATGATCAGGCGGTCGGCGGCGGTGATCTCTTCGTCCTCCGGCAGTTCGTTGTGCTGCGGCTCGGTCATCAAATCGAGCTCGATCACCTTCTTGCCGGCCGAGCGGTCGTTGATGGCGTAATAGGCGATCTCGTTGCGGGTGTAGAACGACACCGAGGTGTAGGCCTGGCTGACGGGGACCGTCAGCTTAATCGGCCCGTTCGACAGATCGTAGCGGCAGATCGCCAGCGCAAAGGCCGGGTCCATGAACGGCATCGGCGAGGTGCTGGGATCGGCGAGCGGAAGCTGGGTGACGCCGTTGAGCTTCGTCATCGGCGTCAGCCGCGAATAGGCGTCCTGGGTCGCGATCCGCGGCAACGCCAGCACGCTGACGAGATGGACCACGAGGCCCAGCACCACGCCGGCAACGATTGTGAACAACAGCCGGATCATGAGCAGCCCGCCGTCGTGATGGTGGGCATCGGCGCGTCGCGCTGGGTGCGGGTGGCAACGCCGACCGGGGTGTCGTAGAGCCGCAGCATCAGCGCGTAACGCTCGATGCCGCCGGTCGGCAGCCAGTTGCCGGCGCGCGAGCGCGAGGCGATGCGGATCTCGAACGAGCCGTCGGACTGCCGCACGATCTCCTGGCTGGTGAAGCCGTAGCGCTGCAGCGAATTCGGGACGAGATGACCCTTGCGGTCATAAAGCGTCAGCGTCCAGAACCGTGCCGGCGGCGTCACGCCGGAGACCACGACGTCGCAGCGGCCGTCGAGCACCTTCTTCTTGTCGTCGGCGGTCGCGGTGAAGGCGACGCCGTCGCCGGTGCCGATCGGCAGCTCGCCGTTGCGCACGATGGTGGCGCGCGAATACGGATCGACATCGGCGGTGCCGGTGCGCGGACGCGCGGTCCAGGGGCCGATGGTCAGCGCGCCGATCTCGGTGCCGCGCGTCGTCGTCATCCAGGTAGCGCCGACGCCCACCACGGTTGCGAGCAGAAGAGCCGTCAATGTGATCAGGATCAGCCGCACTTGTTTCGATCAGTTCTTGCGCGGGGCGGATGCGTTCGCATTCTCTTCCGCATAGTTCTGCGGGAAGGCGAGCGCGCTCGTGGACGATGCCGGCTTGGCTTGCTTGGGATCGGTGGCCGCCGATTTGGTCGCGGTCCTGGCAGCGTCATCCAGCAGCTTCTCGACCCGCACCAACACGTCGGCGCCGCGCTTGGTCAATACCGGCGGCGGACCGGGCTTGGTCTCCAGCACCTTCGGCGCCGCATTGGCCTGCGCGTTGGCGATCCGCTCGGGCGGCAGCTTCTGGCCCATGCCGATGCCGGCGATTTCCCGGACCTCAACGCCCTGATGCGCCGCGAGCATGATGTCGTGCCAGGTCTGCGCCGGCAGCGAGCCGCCGGTCATGCGGTTGGTCGGCGAATAGTCGTCATTGCCGTACCAGACCGCGCAGGTGAAATTGCCGGTGTAGCCGACGAACCAGGCGTCGCGATAGGCATTGGTGGTGCCGGTCTTGCCCGCGGTCGGAATGCCGTCAAGGGCTGCGCGGCGCGCGGTGCCTTCGCTGACGACGTGGCTCATCATGCCGGCCATGTCGGCGGCCACCGAGGCGGGGATCGCCTGGCGCGGCTTCGGCCCGTCGCGGTCCCAGCGCCAGACCGGATCGCCTGCGCCGGTGCGCACTTCGAGCACGGAATGCGGCGTCACCGCCTTGCCGCGGTTGGGGAAGGTCGCATACGCCACCGCGTGCTCGAGCACGGTGACTTCGTCCGAGCCGATCGGCAGCGACGGCGTGTCGGGCAGCGGCGCCTTGAGGCCGAAGCGGCGCGCGACCTCGACGATCTTGGCGCGGCCGACCTTGGCCGGGTTCTGCGCTTTGGGCTCGTTCTTCTGGCCGATGGCGATCGACAGCTTGACGGGCACCACGTTGATCGAACGCGTGATCGCCTGCGTCAGCGTCACTGCGCCGGAATAGGAATGGCCATAGTTCTGCGGGCACCAATTGCCGATGCAGACCGGGCCGTCCACCACGATCGAATTCGGCGTGAAGCCGTTGAGGAGCGCGGTGGTGTAGACGTACGGCTTGAACGACGAGCCCGGCTGGCGGTAGGCGTCGGTGGCGCGGTTGAACTGGCTGGCGCCGTAGTCGCGGCCGCCGACCATGGCGCGAATGCCGCCGTCGAGATCGGAGACGACGGTCGCTGCCTGGGTCGCGTGATAGTCGCGGCCGAACTGGCGCAGCTGGTTCTCGACCGCGTCCTCCGCAGCCTTCTGCACATTGGTGTCGATCGCGAGCCGGACCACGAAGACGCGCTCGGTGTAGGATTTCGGGAAGGTGTCGACCAGCTTGCGCATCTCGTCGAAGGCGTAGTCGAGATAGTAATTCGGCGAGGCCTCGTAGCGGCGGTCGACCGCGAAGGCGGGATTGCGGCGGGCGCCGAACACCTGGCCCTCGGTCATGAAGCCGGCGTCGACGAGGTTGTCGAGCACGACGTTGGCGCGGGCGCGTGCGGCGGGCAGGTTGATGTGAGGCGCGTATTTGGTCGGCGCCTTGAACAGGCCGGCGAGCATCGCGGCTTCGGCGAGCGTCACGTCACGTGCCGACTTGTTGAAGTAGAAATGCGCGGCGCCGTCGACGCCGAAGGTGCCGCCGCCCATATAGGCGCGGTCGAGATACAGCTTGAGGATCTCGTTCTTGGTCAGGCGCCATTCCAGCCAGACCGCGAGGAAGGCTTCGTTGACCTTGCGTTCGATGGTGCGCTCGTTGCTCAGGAACAGGTTCTTGGCGAGCTGCTGGGTGATCGAGGAGCCGCCCTGGCGGACGCCGCCAGCCTGGGCGTTGGTGACGAGCGCGCGCGCGGTGCCGGCGATGTCGATGCCGAAATGCTCGTAGAAGCGGCGGTCCTCGGTCGCGAGGGTCGCCTTGATCAGCACGTCCGGAAAATCTTCCAGCGGGATAGAATCGTTGTGCTTGATGCCGCGGCTGCCGATCGGGTTGCCGTAGCGGTCGAGGAAGGTCACCGCGAGGTCGGACTTCTTCAGCCAGTCCTCGTCCGCGGTCTCGCGGAAGGCGGGGATGGCGAGGGTCAGCATCACAACCAGGCCGCCGAGGCCCAGCGTCGCAGCCTCCGACAGCGGCTCGATGAACACCCAGCGCTTCCAACGCCCGACATAGAAGCGGTCCATGAAGGTCGAGTAGCGCTCGTAGAGCTCGCGGATGCCCTTGGCCGAGGAGAACAGCGAGGAGTCGATGCGCGCATCGAGATCCAGGAAGAAATTCCGGATCCGGGCCTTCCAATGCGGTGGTATGATCTGGCGCACCTAGAACCCTTGCGGCTTGGTTCGAAAGCGTTCAAGCACCCGGCCGGGGCGGCATCGAGACGTCTTGCGGGAGTGTTGCGGCAAACCCAAGGCGCCCGGCCAGCGACGGTGGGGACTTGCTGTTCCTTCTAGCCGAGCAGGGCCTATAAACCAATGGTCACGCTTGCGATTTTGAACAACAGGCCTAATTGACCCCGGTTCATTACGGGCCTCACGCGGGCGTTGCTTGCAGCCCCGCGGCCGCACGCCCTAGATGGCACCAGCCGTAGCTCTTTCGAACTTTTGTTGAGGCGCATGACCGCAGCTCCCAAACGACCTTCAGGCCAGGAAGGATTCTTCTGGAAAACCAAGACCTTGGAAGAGATGTCGGGGCCCGAATGGGAAAGCCTGTGCGACGGCTGCGGCCGCTGCTGCCTGAACAAGCTCGAGGAAGATGGCACCGGTGACATCTATTTCACCCATGTCGGCTGCAAGCTGCTCGATGGGGTGACCTGCGGCTGCAAGGACTATGCGAATCGTTCCGACAAGGTTCCGGACTGCGTCCGCCTGACCCCGGCCAATGTCCGCACCCTGAACTGGCTGCCGCCGAGCTGCGGCTACAAGCTCGTCGCGGAAGGCCGCGACCTCTATTGGTGGCATCCGCTGGTGTCAGGCGATCCCGACACCGTGCATGAGGCCGGCGTTTCCGTACGCGGACGGGTCGAAGGCAGCGAGGTGGAGATCCCGGACGATGAGCTCGAGAACCACATCGTGCAGTGGCCGGCGCAGCTTCCGAAACGGGCCCGCCTGAAGCGACGTCCGAAGGACTGATCCGCCTGCGAGATCGACGTCGCGCCGGCGCGGACGCCCAGCCCCTGGCGCAGCATATTGATACAATCTGAGATTGTGATAGACTGGCGCCGTTTTACGGTGCCGTTTTTCTCTTGGCTTCTGTTTTCAGTCCCCACTTGGGGCGCAAATCTTTTGGAGAGCCATATGGCAAAGTCGCAAAAGCAGGCGAAGAAATCTCCCGCGGTCAAAGGTCAGGCCCGGCCATTTTGTCAGAACGGCCCAAGAGTCCTGCCGCAGCTCAGTCCGGCTGTCATGGCCGACACCCTTCGCGCACGTGCGATTATCTCGAGCCGATCCAAGTGGGTGAACGGCACGGTCCTGCACTACTGCTTTTTCACCTCGGGTCACTTTGAAGTTCCCAGGGCCCAGGCGGACGCGGTACGCAAGGCTTTCGCGAAATGGAAGGCGGTAGGCATCGGCCTCGAATTCCAGGAGGTCTCCCAACTCGCTGAAGCCGAAGTGCGAATTGGCTATTCAGTACCAGACGGATCGTCGGCCTCGCAGGTTGGCAGAGACGTGCTGCAGGTATCCCAGACCGAGCCGACCACCGTGTATGGTTGGGATCTGACCTCGCAATATGGCAGCGGCACTGCGCTGCACGAACTCGGACACGTGCTTGGCATGGAGCACGAGCATCAAAACCCCTTCGCCGGCATCAAGTGGCATGACGAGGCTGTTTACAAGTCGCTGGGCGCCCCGCCCAACAAGTGGAGCCGCTCGACGACGTTTCACAATATCCTGGAGAAGCTCACCCCGCAGCAGGTACAGGGTTCAACATGGGACCCGGATTCCATCATGGAATACGAGTTTGAGCCGGGGCTGATTGCGGAGCCGAAGCCTTACGAGGCCAATGGTCTGGTTCCTCCGGGGACGCTCTCCGCCGGAGACAAGCAGTGGATCCGCCGTTGGTATCCGCCGCTACAGCCGGCCTTGACGACGCTTCAGCCCTTCCATCCGGCCGTGGTCGATCTCGCCGCTGGTCAGCAGATGGACTATGCGATCAAACCCAGCGCCTCACGCAAATATACCATCGAGACCAAAGGGCCGTCTGACGCAACGCTGGTCCTGTTCGAGGAGGTGAACGGAACGCCGCGGTTTCTCGTGGGCGACGATGATAGCGGCGAGGATCGAAACGCGAGGATTTCCTACAAATTGTTCGCCGGCCGAAGCTATATCGCCCGGCTGCGACTGGTGCATCCAGGCCCCTCGGGCAAGACGGCACTGATGTTTTCCTAAAGGTGCCCTGGGACGTCGCAGGGCTGCCAGCAGCGACGGGGGTCCTGCGACTCTCACCTGGGTCCGTACGCCAATCGTCGCGATGGCCCGACTTTGGGATGCACCCATGCGCCGCGGTGCCTGCCTGGGAAGAACTTTGCTGTCTACATTGGACTGCATAGAACGAATCCTTCGCGGCGTTGCGCCGCCCCATGGCTTCCGGTCGAGATGAACAAGTTCGAGCGGCAGAGCAGTTCTGCCGACACCCAGACATTGCCCGACGACATCGCCGAGGAATTGTCCCGCCTTCCGAGCGAGGTCTTGAGCGTCGATGACGCTCCCTCGCTTGCGCCGCCGGCGCCGTTGTCGCAGGACGAGGTCCGCACCATCGTCATCAGCCTGATGCTGACGATGTTCCTGGCCGCACTGGACCAGACCATCGTTGCCACCGCGCTGCCGACCATCGGACGCCAGTTCCACGATGTCTCCAATCTCTCCTGGGTCATCACCGCCTATCTGCTCGCGTCGACCGCGGTCGCGCCGGTGTTCGGCACACTCAGCGACATCTACGGCCGCCGCATGATGATCATCATCTCGCTCAGCCTGTTCGTCGCGGGCTCGGTGCTGTGCGCGATCGCGCCGAACCTGCCGATGCTGATTCTCGCACGCGGTCTCCAGGGACTGGGCGGCGGCGGCATCATGCCTGTCGTGCAGACCGTGATTTCCGACGTCGTGAGCCCACGCGAGCGCGGCCAGTACCAGGCCTATTTCTCCAGCGTGTGGATGGTCGGCGGCATTCTCGGCCCGGTCATCGGCGGCGTGTTCGCCGAGCATCTGCACTGGTCGATGATCTTCTGGATCAATGTGCCGCTCGCGGCCGCGGCGATCGCGCTGCTGTTGCCCCGGATGAAAAAGATCCCGGTGTTCCACCGCAAGCGCAAGGTCGACTGGCTCGGCGGCGTGCTGCTGATGGCCTCCGCCGTCGTCTTCATGCTGGTGCTGACCTGGGGCGGCACGCGCTTCCCGTGGCTCTCGCCGACCGTACTTGCGATGGTGGGCGGCGCCGTCGCGCTCGCGGTCACTTTCGTGTGGCATGCGCGCCGCGCCGACGAGCCGTTCCTGCCGCTGCCGCTGCTCGGAGGATCGGTTGTGCCGTTCGGGCTGACGGCGGGCGGCTGCGCGCTCGGTGCGATCACGGGCCTCACGGTGCAGCTGCCGCTCTACTACGAGGCGGTCTATCACCTCAGCGCCAGCGAAGCGGGCCTCGCGCTGATTCCGCTCGCGGCGGTCTCGACCGTCGGCGCGGCCGTCGCCGGCCGCACCATGGCGCGCGCCAAGCACTACAAGCGGGTCGCCATCGTCGGAACGTCCTGGGCTGCGCTGTGCGGCCTCGGCCTGACGTTGACGACGTTGCCGCTCTGGGCACTGCTGACACTGATGGCCGCGTTTGCGCTTGGCCTCGGCACCACCTTTCCGGTCTGCGTGGTCTCGGTGCAGAATTCGGTCGCCCGTCCGCAGGTCGGCACCATCACCGGCGCCTTGAACTTCTTCCGCTCGCTGATGTCCTCGTTCACGGTCGCGGCGTTCGCGGCCATCCTGCTCATCGCCCTCGGTGCCGACGTTCCACTCGCCGGCGAGCATCACGGCGCCGTCAATGCGATCCCCGCCGAGGACATGCGGCATGCGTTCCGCTACGTGTTCGGCGCCGCCACCGCGCTGATGGCCGGCGCCGCGCTGTGCCTGATCATGATGGAGGAGCGGCCGCTGGCCGGTCCCTCCGTCACGCAGCAGGTGGAGATGGCGGAGTAAGGGTTAGCCACCGCGGTCGGGATCATCGTCGCCATTGCCCGCGCCCGTCTTCCGCGCTTTCGTCGCGAGCTGGTGCTTGAGCCGTGCGAGCGCTTCGGCAGACCAATCGCCGACATCTGTGACCGCGACCCAGCCATCGACGTAGTGTTCGGGTGCGTAGACATGGCCAAAACCCATCGGCGTGTTGGTTGCGACCGCCATGTCGAGAGCGAGCTGCAGCATCGTGACGATGGGGTACCATCGCAATTCCGACGATACGTCAGGCCCGCGCGGTGCGTCCATCCAGGCCGGCGCCTGATAGGCGTCGCCGTAGTCGAAGAATGTGATCGCGTCACTGGCATATTGCAGATAGACCACGCGCATCGGGCCCCAGGGCGTATCCGGCGGCACCGTCGGTCCGTTCTGGTTCATGAAGCGCACGAAGCGGCCGTCGCGGAATTTTGGTAGCCACGCCGGTGATCCTGGATTGCGGTTATCGGTAATCAAGCGCCAGATGCGGCTCTCGAATGGCGCTCCGCTCCATAATGCACCGGCGATGGGATCGCCGATTGTTTCGAACAATTCTGCGGATTTTTCCGAGTTCATGGCGCCGAGGCTGAGCCCGTGCAGATACAGCTTTGGCCGCTTGTCCTTGGGCAAGCTCGTCCAGTAGCCGTAGATTTCGGCGAACAGCGCACGCGACGCCTCCGCTCCGTATTCGGGCTGAAACAGCAGCGACAGCGGGCTGTTGAGATACGAATATTGCATCGCGACGCTCGCGACATCACCATGGTGGAGATATTCCACCGTATCCATCGCGGATGGATCGACCCAGCCGGTGCCGGTCGGCGTAATGACGATCAGGACCTTGCGTTGAAAACCGTGCTGGCGCTTGAGCTCCTCGAGCGCAAGCTTGGCGCGCGCCTGGGCCGTGTCGCGGCTGCCGAGACCGACATAGACGCGCACGGGATCCTGCGCGGGCTGTCCCGTAACGGCGCTGATCTCTGTCGCGTTCGGGCCCGAGGCAATGAACCGGCGCCCCATGCGCCCGAGTTCCTGCCACTTCACCAGCGACGCAGAACTCCCGGTTCGATCGGGGGCGGCCGGTTGCGGCCGCTCGGGCTCTTGCAGGGCGTCGAGTTCGCGGAAGGAGGAGTCGAGCGCGTTGAACGCGGTCCGGACCAGGACGTTGCTGGCGATCGACCAGAACAGCAAGCCTGCGATCAGCACACCGAGGACATTGGCGAGCTTCCGCGGAATCACGCGCTTTGTGCGTACGGCGAGGAAGCGGGCGACAAACGCGAACAGCCGCCCGAGCACCAGCAGAACGGCGAACGTGATCAGGGCGATGACGCAGACCTTGAGCGGATGCGCGGTCTCGACCGGCGTCATCTCCATCACTGTGCGGATCGAATTCTGCCATTCGGCGGTTCGCCGCAGGAAGATAACGACGACCAGCAGGCAACCGGCCGTGACCAGCGCATTCGCAATCGATCTCGCCCGCGGCGAAGGTTCGGGCAATTCGAGATAGTGCCATAGCCGGCGCCACAGCACGCCGGCGAAATAGCCGATCGCAAAACAGCCGCCGGCAAGCGCGCCTTGCGTGAGATAGCTCCGCGGAATCAGCGTCGGCGTCAGCGCGGCAGCAAAGAACAGAGCGCCCAGCATGAGGCCGACACCGGACAGCGAGAGCAATTGCCGTCGAACGAGCCAAGCCAGATTCGTCACGGCATCCTCCGGGCGAGTCTATCTCTTGTTCTGGTCTGAAAAGCTGCTCTGTCGCGGCAGCCGGATCGTGAATTCCGTGAACTTGCCCGGCTCCGTCGCGACGTCGATGGTGCCGCCGTGCTGCTTCACGACGATGTCGTGGCTCATCGACAATCCGAGACCGGTGCCTTCGCCGGCCGGCTTGGTGGTGAAGAACGGATCGAACATCTTTTCCTTCACCTCGTGCGGAATGCCGGTGCCATTGTCGCGGATGCTGATCTCGATGCTCTCGCCCCGGTCGCGTGTCGCGGCGATCACCACCGGCTCGTAATCGGCGGCGGCGCCATCCGACTTGCGCTTGGCGACCGCGTGGAAGCCATTCGAGATCAGGTTCAGCAGCACCCGGGTGATCTCCTGCGGAAACACTTCCGCTTGCCCGGCCGCCGGATCGAGCTCGCGCTTCAGCGTCACGTCGAACTGTGGCTTCTCGGCGCGGGCGCCGTGAAAGGCAAGGTTGAGGCTCTCCTCGACCAGCGCGTTGATGTCGCTCAGCCGATGCTCGCCGCCGCCCTCGCGGGAATGCAGCAGCATGTTCTTGACGATGGAGTCGGCGCGCCTGCCATGCTGCACGATTTTCGCGAGATTGTCCTTCAACAGTCCAGTCAGCTCGTCGACCTCGCTGCGGACGTCGTCCGCGAGCGGGACAGGCGCGAGCGCCTCGTTCAGTTCGTCCGTCAGTTCGGCGGACACGGATGCAAAATTGTTGACGAAGTTGAGCGGATTCTTAATCTCGTGCGCGATGCCGGCCGTGAGCTGGCCGAGCGACGCCAGCTTCTCGGTCTGGACCAGCCGGTCCTGGGCTGCGCGCAAATCGTCGAGCGATTTGGCGAGGTCCCGGGTGCGATCCTGCACCTCGTTGAACAGGCGCGTGTTCTCGATGGCGATCACGGCCTGGTCGGCAAAGGTCTTGAGCAGGGCGATCGCCTTGTCCGGGAAAGGACCGGCCTCGGGCCGCGTCACGCCGATGGTGCCGATCGCGACGCCGTCGCGCAGCATCGGGATCACGAGGATGCTGCGATAACCTCGCGTCCGCGCCAGCTCTCTCATGGCGTCCGTGAGGTCGGGCTCGTTCTGCATGTCGCTGCGGGATGCGAACTCTCCGCTTCTTGCCACCCGGCTGTGAATGCCGGATGCCGACAGCGGCGCCGGGAACGAGCTGAGCAGCTCTTCATTGCCGGCTTCGTTGTCGGTGCTGAAGGCGGCCAGGTGCAGCAGGCCGTCGATGACGCGCGTGACGGTGGAGGAATGGCCGCCGACCAGGGACTTGGCGCTATCGGAGATCGCCTGGAACACCGGCGTCACATCCGCGGGCGAGGCCGCGATCACCTTGAGAATGTCGGCGGTCGCGGTCTGCCGTTCCAGCGCTTCCCTCGTGGTGTTGAACAGGCTGACATTCTTGATCGCGATCACCGCCTGGTCGGCGAAGGTCTGCAGCAGCCGCACTTGATGCTCGCCGAACGCGCCGGTCGCGCGTCGCGTGGCGACGATGACGCCGATGGCCTCACCGTCGCTCATCAAGGGCGCGAACAGCATGCTGCGGTAGCCGCGGGCGCGCGCGATGTCGCGGGCCGCCGGTTCGACCTCGGTGTCGGGCAATTGCGCCGCCACCCCATCGGCCACGAGCCGGTAGGGCGGAAACTGCGCGAATGGCACCGGGAACGAGGACTGCAGCACGCGATCACCGGCCGGATCGGTCGGCGTGAACGCCGCAAGGTGCGCGGCGCTGCCGATGTAGCGCAGCACCGCCGTGGAGAAGCCGCCGATCAGCCGGTTGGCGTTGGCGGCGATGGCGTCGAACACCGGCTGTACGTCGGACGGTGAAGCGGCCATCACTTTCAGGATGTCGGCGGTGGCGGTCTGGCGCTCCAGCGTCTCGCGCGTCTCGTTGAACAGCCGCGCATTCTCGATCGCGATCACCGCCTGATCGGCAAAGGTCTGGAGCAGCTGGACGAGGTCGGTTGCGAACGCGCCGGGCTCGGCGCGCGTGACGCTGATCATGCCGACTGGCGTCCCCCGGTTCATCAACGGCATGAACAGCACGCTGCGGAAGCCGCGCAGCCGCGCAAGGTTCCGGTTCAGCTCCGGGACCTCCGCAGCTTCGCTATCTGGAAACTGGATCGTCTCGCCGCCACGCACCAGCGCGAAGGTCGGAAAGTCGGCAATCTTGCGCGGGAACGACGCCTTGAGCCCTTCGTCCGCCTCGGGGCTGGTTGGTGTGAACGCCACGAGGTGGAGCTCGTCCTCGATGAACTGAAGCACAGTGGCGGAGAAGCCGCCGAGCAAGCGCCTGGAGCTGGACGCGATCGCCTCGAAGACCGGCCGGGCATCGGACGGAGAGGCCGCGATGGTGCGCAGAATCCCGGCGCTGGCGTTCTGACGATCGCGCGCAATCGCGAGTTCGCTGCGAAGCTGCGCGTTCTCGGCCGTGGCCGCCTGTAACAGGCGCTTGAGTTCCGCGATGTCGTTGGAAGGGGCGGTCATTCGCAATCCGGCTTGATGCTGCGACAAGCGCGGCACCAGGGCGGATTATCACATCTCCTGCGGCCGGAGCCAGCGTCCGCGACAGCGAGTTTTGCTGCCGGAATCCAGCCCGCTTTATGTGCCCGGCCGAGACACCTCGGTCTCCTTGCTGGTGATGAACTCCAGCAGCACGGGAACGCCTTCCTGCGTCTTCTGGATGCCGCGCCTGATCGCGGGGATGATGTCCTCAGGTCGCGTCACCCGCTCGCCATAGCCGCCGAAGGCGCGCGCCATCGCGGCGTAGTCGCCGGAAATGTCGGTCGACCGATATTTCTCGGTCGACACCGGCATCACCTTCAATTCGATCGCCATTGAGAAATTGTTCAGCAGGATCGACATGATCGGGATGCGCTCGCGCACCGCGGTCTCGAAATCCATCCCGGTGAAGCCGATCGCGGCGTCGCCCCAGACATTGATGCAGAGCTTGTCGGGCTTTGCGAGCTTGGCGCCCATGGCCAGCCCAAGGCCGTAGCCGAGCTGCGTCGTCTTGCCCCAGCCGAGATAGGTGAGGGGCTCGACCGACTTCCAGAACGGCGAGAGCTGGTCTCGCGGGCTGCCGGCATCGTGGGTGATGATGGTGTTGCCGATGTCGACGGTGTGCTGTAGGTCCCACAGCACGCGATAGGGACTCAAGGGCGCGTCATTGCTGGTGAGCTTCGGCATCCATTTCGCCAGCCACTCCTTGTGCGAGGCCGCGATCTCGGCCGCGACCACTGAGGCGTCGCGATCCGCGGTGACGGTCTTGCCGATCTCCTCCAGCAGCGCATCGAGCACGAGCCCGGCATCGCCGACGAGGCCGATCCTGGCTTCGACGTCCTTGTTGAGATGGTTCGGATCGAGTGTGGAGTGGATGATGGTTTTGTCTTTCGGCATCGCGATGCCGAAGCTTGTTTCGGTGAAGGAGCAGCCGATGCCGAAAATGACGTCGGCCTCGGCCAGGAACTTCGGCACCGCGCGCGGCACCGCAAGGCCGCCGGAGCCAAGCGAGAGCGGATGTGTCTCCGGGAAGGACGATTTGCCCCCAAGGCTGGTGGTGACGGGAATGGCGAGCCGTTCGGCCAGCCGTTTCAGTTGTGGCCACGCCTGCGCGTAATGCACGCCCTGGCCGGCATAGATCACCGCGCGCTTGGCGTTGACGAGCAGGTGGGCGGCCTCCTTCACATGAACAGGATCCGCCCCATAGCGGGTGCGCAGCACAGGCGTGTAGTTCAGCGGCTCCGGTACATCTTCGTTCCACATGTCCGCGGGGATCTCGACGATGACAGGCCCGCCTCGGCCGTTCTTCAGCTTGGTGAAGGCGCGGCGAAAAATGTTGGCGACCTCGGCGGCAAGGATGATCGGTTCGGACGATTTCGAAAACGCCTTCATCGCCTCGCTGGAATTGAAGTTCGGCTCGATATGCGCAAGCCTGCGCTGATAACCCATCGGCAGCACCAGCACGGGAACCGATTCGCCGTAGCATTGCGCGACGCCGCCCATCGCGTTCTCCGCGCCGGGCCCATGCTGCATGCAGAACGCGCCAATCGAGCGTCCCGACGTCACCCGCGAGATCGCATCCGCCATGTGGATGCCGACGCGCTCCTGCCGCACCATCACCGGCCTGATATCGGCCTTGGCCGCATGTTCGATCAGATGGTTGACCGGATAGCCGCAGAGGATCTCGATTCCCTCGCGCTTCATGATTTCCGCAATCGCGGTGCCGAGCTTCATGGCGTCTCTCTCCCTGGGCAGGCCGGTTGGTCCGGCTGATTAGGGGAGAGAGGATCAGGAAATTGGCGGAGGGTAAAGCGTGAGCGCGTGAGAGCTGCGGTAGGCCAGCTATGCAGCGAGCTGCCGTAGCCCGGATGGACGCAGCGCAATCCGGGGCCGTGCCACCGGATATCCCCGCGACGAATTTCGCCGCGCTCCATCCGCTACGACCCCTACTTGCAGCTTTGGCAGATCCTCAGCTTGCGTTTCAACGCCTCGTCTTCTTGATCGATCAATTGCTCAGCGGCGCCTTTATCACCTGGGTCGGCCTTGGAGCTCTTCGCAGTGCGTGACCTCACAGGCGGGACCACCTGATGCGATGTGTCGTTGTCGTCGCCAGTGCCTACGCTGAAGCCATCGTAGTCGGCGGCTGGGTTCGGCGCCGATGGAAGCCCGCCGATCACAGGCGGCGAAGCTTCTCTGATGGATGCTGCCGGCGGAGGTCTGGGATTTTTGGCGCCCGCATGCAGCGGCGATCCATTGGGCGGAGAAAGCGAAACCGGCGGTGCGGCCGAAGTCTGTCCTCTCGCGCCGTCCTGCGACCAGACGCCGACAAAGACGAGGCTGAAAGCCAGGAGCATCACGCTTCTCATCCGCATCCTTGCAGTTGTGGTTGGTCGATTGACAGTATGAAGGGTATCAGGACCCGCATGGTCGTCAAAGCGCCGCAGCCCGGATTTCGCAGCCGGGAGTATGGTTCACAAAGGGTGACCGGCCCGCCGCGCACTCCCCAGCCGCCGTGAACGTCAAAGAGGAATTTAACGCTTGGGCCCTAACTTGCGCTCGCCATGAGTGAACAGGCCGTCCACAGCGAGGTTCAACCGTTTTCGGCGCGCGCGGCGCTCCCCTGGCTGGTGAGCCTTGGCGTCTATGTCCTGCTGCTGATCCTAGGACCGCGGCTGCTCAATGATCCCGACACCTATTCGCACATCGAGGTCGGGCGCTGGATCATCGCGCACGGCACGCTGCCGGCGAGCGACCCATTTTCTTTTTCGAGGCACGGCGCCCCCTGGATCACCTTCGAATGGCTCTCGGAGATCATCTACGCCGGAGCCTACGCGCTTGCCGGCTGGCAGGGCGTCCTCGTCGTCGGCGCCGCGGCGATAGCGCTCGCCTTCGGCCTGTTCACGTTCTTCCTGCTGCGCGAGCTTTCGCCGGCCCAGACGCTGCTCATGGTGATCGCGGCCGTGATCCTGTTGGCGCCGCATATGCTGGCGCGGCCACACGTGCTGGTGCTGCCGCTGATGGTGACCTGGGCGGCTGCCCTGGTACGCTGCATGGATCGTGGAGGGCCCCCGCCGTATTGGGCCCTTCCGCTGCTGGTCGTGTGGGCCAATCTGCACGGCAGTGTGGTGCTGGCGCTTGGGCTGATCGGCCCCGGGGGGCTCGAGGCGCTGCTGCGCGAGAAGCGCAGCGAATGGCCGCGCGTATTCCTGCGTTGGCTTCCATTCACCGCGCTTGCAGTCGCTGCGTCCTGCCTGACGCCCTACGGGCCGGATCCGCTGCTGATGCCCCTGACCACGCTCGGCCTCGGCCCCGCGCTCGGTTGGATCGCGGAATGGCGGCCGCAGGATTTCAGCCACATAGGCTTCTTCGAGTTGCTGCTGCTGGCCGGCATCTTCGCGCTCTCGCGTGGCGTGACGCTGCCGGTCGTGCGGGCCTTGGTCGTGATCGGCTTGCTGCATTTCGCGCTGGCCCAGATCCGCAATGCGGATCTGCTGGCCGTGCTGGCGCCGCTCTATCTGGCGGCTCCGCTGGGGCGGAAGTTCGGCGGACCGATTGCGGAAGATGCTGCCGGCTCGTCGCGCGGCCTGAACCTGGCCACACTGGGTGTGTTGATCGTGGTGAGCGCGGCGACGCTGGCCCGTGATATACGGCCGGCTCCGGCCATTACCCCTCAGGCTGCCATCGCTGAAGCCAAGCTCGCCACGACGGGGCACGTGCTCAACGACTATTCCTTCGGCGGCTATTTGATCTTTGCCGGCATTCCCACCTTTATCGACGGTCGCGGTGAACTGTACGGGGGAGCGTTCATCAACCGCTACAATCGCGCCCTGGCGCTGGTCGATCTCGGCGACTTTCTCAAGTTGCTCGACGAATACAACATCGGCGCGACGCTGCTCGCGCCGGGGACGCCGGCGATAGCGATGCTGGACCGGCTGCCCCAATGGCAGCGCGTCTACAGCGATGACGTGGCGGTCGTGCACAAGCGGCGAGATATGCCGCAAAGATAGATCAAGCGGTCCCGAAGGCGGCGTATTGGCCGCCGAGCGGCACCCTTCTCAGGGTCGCTTCGAGGCGCCGCGCGGGCTTGGTGTCCCAGGGCAGCAGCAGGAAATGGCGCGCACCGATCTCGCGCAAGCCGCCGGCAGCCATCAATTTTCGGGCTTTGCCCGCCCCGAGCAAGACCGCGTCCCGGTCGAACTCACAACGCGCGACGGCAAGGCGCGTCAGCGGGTTGTATGGATTGTGCTCGATGACGCAGACGAGTCCCCCGCGGCGGGTCACGCGCCGCATCTCCGCGATGAATTGCGCCCATTCAGCCGGCACGACGTGGTGCATCACGCAGACGGCCGTGACCAGATCGAAGCTGGCATCGTCGAATGGAAAGGTGCGGCCGTCAAACTCACGGTAGTCGACCCTGCCATTGTCAGCGCGTGCCTGCGCCAGGCTGGCCGAAGAAACGTCGATACCGCTCAAGTGGCCGACCATGCCGTGCAGCAGGGGATGAAGGCTGCCTACGCCGCAGCCGACGTCCAGCATGTCGGGCCTCTCCGTGTCGAGCCGCTGCGCGATCAGATTGCCCAGCAGATCGGCCTTGGCGCGCATGAAGAAATGATGCGGCAAACCGGAGAAGTCGATCGAGGATTGGACCACGTCACGGTAGTTGTCGTGATAACCGTCGAAGAGCTCGGTCATGCGCTGGGTCACTCGTTGACGGCGTGGACCGCGGGCGCGGCCGCCGCCTCGTTGCGCTCGAAGCCGGCGCGTGTCTGCACCACATAGAGCGGACGCCGTTTCACCTCGGCATGGATGCGGCCGACGTAAAGCCCCACGATGCCCGTCATCAGCATGTTCATTCCACACAGCAGGGACACGACGACCATCGTCGAGGACCAGCCGGTCACGAGATGACTATCGTTGCTGAGCCACAACAGGATCACCCAGCCGCCATAGAGCAGTGCCAGACCCGAGACCGTCAATCCGCACCAGATTGCGAGCCGCAAGGGCAGATCGGAAAAGCCGAGCGCGGCGTTCGTCGCGAGCCGCACCATCTTGAACAGCGGATATTTGGTCTCGCCCGCTGCACGCTCGAGGCGGTGAAAGGTGACCTCGGCCTGCCGGAAACCGAGCCACGCGATCATGCCGCGTACGAAGCGGTCCTGCTCCGGCATCTCCCGAAGCGCGTCGAGCACCTTGCGATCGATCAGGCGGAAGTCGCCGACATCGGCGGGGATGCCGACCGAGGACATCCTGCCGAGAAGCCGGTAGAACAGATGCGCGGTCGCGCGCTTGAATCGGCTTTCGCCGTCGCGCGACAGGCGGCGGGCGTGGACGATGTCGTTGCCTTCCTGCCATTTTGCGATCAATTGCTCGATCACTTCGGGCGGATCCTGCAAATCGGCATCCATGACGATGATCGCTTCACCCTGCGCGGCGTCCATGCCGGCGGTGATGGCGATCTGATGCCCGAAATTTCGCGACAGGCCGATATAGCGAAAGCGCGGGTCGCGCGTGGCGAGTGCCTGTAGCACGATCGAGCTGGAATCACTGCTGCCGTCGTCGACGAAGATTGCTTCTGCCGGCCCGTCGAGCCGGGACAAGACCAGGTCGAGCCTGCGCAGCAGCACCGGCAACACGGCTTCCTCGTTGAACACGGGGATGACGAGGCTGTAGCGGATCGACTGGAAATTGGCCGCCATGCGAGAGAGTCCAACTCGTTGCAGGAGCGGAAGTCTATGCCGGTGGTGGTTAAGGTCGCCTTGCCACAACCATTAAGGATATGGGGCGCCGTGGCGGCTTCCAATGAGGCGGGTGCGGATGGTGATACCCGATTAACCACGCTGGGCAGCGCTTCGGCCTAGGACTTCGGCCTAGGACTTGCGGCGGATCTTGTAGAGAACAAATCGCTCCGAGGTGTCCAGCGCTTCCAGTAGATCCGGCAGCGGGTTTGCGACCTTCGGCCCGAGGACGTAGAGATAGTCGTAATCCTGGTGCCAGGTGCTGACGAACGGCGGAACGCCAGCCGGCGGCCGGCTTGCCGCAATCGCGGTAAGCACGCCGAGCGGCACCGGCCCCCCGTAGGGAATGGCAAGACGGCGCACGTCCTCGCGGGGCCGTACGGGCTGCTTGCCCGCTTCCGTGAATAGATTGGGCACGAACGCGTTGGCATAGTGCACGGCCAGCGTCGGCGCATAATACATCGGATACGAGGTGAGGTCGGCGAAGGGCGGGTCTCCATTGTCGTCCGTGCTGGCGACGAGGATGCGCGAACCGCGATCGATCTTGTAGAACGATGCGACGATGGCCGCATAGTCGGTGCGGTAAGGCAGCCAGACCGCGAGCACGACAGCGAGATTGATCAGTATGACGCTACTGACCGCGGCGAGCGCTGCCATTCCCCATACCCGGCTGGGCAGCGTCAGCGAGCAGAAAGCCGGCAGGATCAGAGCCGCAGCGGGGATCACGCGCAGGTCGACGAACGAGGTTCCGAACAGCTTCGACGGAATGACGACATAGAGCAGCGCGAAGCCGATCGCGAGCCAGCTTCCGGCTGCTTCGAGCTTGAGGACGCCGCGCCTTGCGGCGAAGAACAGCGAGATCATCAGCGTCAGTCCGGTCGCCGCCGCGACCGTCAAATTGTAGCCGTTCATGATGCGCAACGGCCAGATCGGTTTGAATCCGAAGAACCAGTTCGTTCCTTCGCTTCCGATCGATCCCGCGGTCATGCGCATGATCCCAAACAGGGCAAGCGCCGGTATGGCCAACGCAGCGAGCCGCGCGGCGGCGACACCGTAAGATATTCGCCCATGGCGGATGCGCGAGAGCTCGTAAAGGCCGAGCGTCGCGCCGTAGATGCCGAGGGAGAAGAAATGCGCCGCAAACAGCGCTGCAACGAAGACCATGTTGACGACGAAACGCAGTGGCCATGGGCGTTCCGCGAGCATCAGATAGAGCGCGATGCCGCAGAGAGCGAGGCCCAGTCCGAACTCGAAATTCACGAAGCCCCAGCTGAACGGCAGACAGTAAAGGAAAGCGAGCGCCGCAAAGCCGGCGAGATGGACCCATCCCTTCCGGGCCCATTCGAGCAAAAGCGCGCCTCCGACGATCAGCAATTGGCTCAGGAGCAGAAACAGCCGCGTGGCGTTCTCGACGCTGATCAGCCGCGCCATTTGCGGGACCAGCAGATCCATTCCAAGGTTGGGATAGAATGCCCAGGCCACTTCGTAATACGGATTGGCATTGGGAGTGCCGTTCTGGCTCAAAATGTACATCCGGGCGAGGTGATTGGGATAGTCGACCATCGCGGGGATAGGGGTCAGCAGCACCGGAAGAAACGACAGGGCCGCCAGGACAGCAAGAACGGTGATCGCCACCGACTGGTCCGAGCCAAGACGAGCCCGGATTGTCGAGGTCGGCTTGTCGGAAGGAATCATGTCATAGGGCCGCTGGAGTTTGAGCTTACGCTCTACGACGGCGCAACCGCACGACACAACGCCATAATGTGAACTTCGCGAAAATCAAGCTGGGGTCGCCGCCGCATCGGAAGGAGGAGCCCGTCATCCGGCGCGCTGCACGCGGACTCGTGCTGATGAGATTGCGGCGCGCCGGCTATGCCGGCTACTTCACCGCCGCGCTGATCGAGTTGAATTTGCCGCTCAGGAGTGCACCGCCCGTGTTGTTCACGGCCGTGATGATCGCGAGCGCGATGCCCGTGGCGATCAGACAATACTCGATGGCGGTGGCACCATTTTCGTCGGCAAGAAATGACTTGAGCAAAGTCATCGTCAACTCCTGTTCATCCGTCCAACCTAGGCTGGTGCCGTTTTCGGAATGGTAAATTGATTCACTAATTTTTCGCGGGCGCGTCAAAACGCAGGTGGATGGTCCTCACCTGCCGTTTGATATGGTGTCATCGATTGACTTAAGGTTTCGTCACCCAATTCGGACGCATTTGGCGATGTCGTCGTGGTGTCTCAGGACGATATTTGGCGTTTCGGCGCGGCCTTGCCGGGGCGTTTCAGCACTATCGCCAGACGTCCGACCAGATAGCTGACCACGGACGGCTGCGCCCGCGCGGAGCTGCCGGCGAGGCTTTCTTCCTCGGCCGCGTCGTTGACGATGCCGATGTAGTTCTTTCTGGCGTCCTGCTGCTGCACGAGCCTGCAACCCCGAGTTCAATCGAGGGCGACCATGCTGCGCTGAGCGGGAAGCGTCGGTTAATTTTGTCTTCCGTAGGATTACGTGCCGCCCCCCGCGACTGCGGGCAGACGCTGAAAGCGCGGGCTTGGCTTAACGGATTGTTGAGCCTGTTCTCGACCGGGGTGCAAAGCTCAGTCGCGCCGAGCGTCCGCATTCAGCGCCCGCAACACCGCGATGCGGGCGAACATCATCCAGCCGCCGCCGGTCTCGGCCGCGTTGATCAGGGTTTCGATCGCGGTCTGCCAGTGGCTCGCATGCTGCGTATCCTCGGGCAGTCGCATGATGTGATCGGCAGCTTCTTGCAGCGTCCGAAGCTTGCGCCCGCCACGTAACGAAATGGGGTCGTCGAACGCGGTCGACCAGGGCATGTCAGGTCGACCGATCGACGAGGGGAGGTATCACGGCGTCGTCGCTGTGCGATGCTGCTAGCCGGCCTTCTTCGCCCGCGCCGGCGCGCGCGCTGGCTTGTCGGCCTTCTTGGGAGCGGCTTTCGCAGCGTCCTTGCCGCCCTTGCCGGCGATCGGCAGCAGCATCTCGCGCTGGCCTTCGTCGCGCTTCTTCGGCTTCTTGCCCTTGATGGCGTCCTTGGCAACCTTCGCCGTGGGGCTTGCGTCCTTCTCGTTCGCGATGCTCTTCTTCAGCGCGTCCATGAGGTTGATAACGTTGCCGCCGGTCTTGGGCGCCGCCTTTGCTGCGATGGGCGCGCCGCTACGCTTCTTGTTGATGAGGTCGATCAGCGCGGTCTCGTAATGGTCCTCGAACAGCTCGGGCTCGAACGCGCCGGACTTCTTCTCGACGATGTGCTTAGCAAGGTCGAGCATGTCCTTGGTCAGCTTCACGTCCTGGATGTCGTCGAAATAGTCCTTCTCGCCGCGCACCTCATAGGGGTAGCGCAGCAGCGTCCCCATCAGGCCGCTCCCGAGCGGCTCCAGCGCGATGATATGCTCGCGGTTGGTCAGCACCACGCGGCCGATCGCGACCTTGTCCATGCTCCGGATCGTCTCGCGGATCACCGCAAAGGCGTCATGGCCGACCTTGCCATCGGGCACGAGATAATAGGGGCGGATCAGATAGCGGCTGTCGATGTCGGTCTTCGGTACGAACTCGTCGATCTCGATCGTGTGGGTGGAGTCCAGCGCAATGTCGTCGAGCTCGTCCTTGGTGACCTCGATATAGGTGTCGGTGTCGACCTTGTAGCCCTTGACGATGTCATCCGAGGTCACCTCGTCACCGGTCTCGGCGTCGACCTTGAGGTACTTGATCCGGTGGCCGGTCTTGCGGTTGATCTGGTTGAACGAGACCTTCTCGGTATCCGAAGTGGCTGGATAGAGCGCGACCGGGCAGGTCACGAGCGACAAACGCAGAAAACCCTTCCAATTGGCGCGGGGGGCCATGGGCTACTCCAAACGCAACGGGGACAGAAGACGAAGATACCATCGGGGAACAACGAATCATAGCAAGGCGGATTGCTGAATCTTGCAACTGCGTTAACCGGCCGCCGGTGCGCGGGTGCAACCTGATCAGGCCGCAAAGGCCGGAACATCATATCCCATCATGCGTTGCCACGAGACATTCCGCCGCGAGCAGTCGCGGCCATCCGACGCGACAGCCAGAATTGAGGTCACCATGGCAACCACGCGAGACCAACGTCAGATCGTGGAAACTCCGACCGAGGCGCGCCAGGGCGAGCCTGGGCCGTCGGTGGCGGCGCTGCTCGCCATATCCACCGGGCTTGCGATCCTGATCCTCGCGGTCATCTGGTTCGTGTTCTTCCGGACCTGATCGGCAGATCGACCGGACGGTTCGCACCTTCCGACTCGCCGCATAACGCGGCACATTGCGCCCGCCAGGCCGTCGGTTCGTCCGGTGGCTTGGCGGGCGCAATGCGTTTAGCGCGAACAGGTCGGATATGACCAAAAAGTAACGCGGCCGGTTCCCCGCGTTCATATTCAGTTCACGCCGGAATTGCTCATCTGTGCGGGTGTTCATGCGGCCTAATTCTGGAGAGAAGCGTGCGCCTGCTCGTCGTTGAGGACGACCCCGATCTCAATCGCCAGCTCACCAAGGCGCTGACCGACGCCGGCTATGTCGTCGATCGCGCCTTCGACGGGGAGGAGGGGCATTATCTCGGTGACAACGAGCCCTACGATGCCGTGGTGCTCGACATCGGCCTGCCGAAGAAGGACGGCATCTCGGTGCTGGAAGCCTGGCGGCGCAACGGCCGCACCATGCCGGTCCTAATCCTCACCGCGCGCGATCGCTGGAGCGACAAGGTCCAGGGCTTCGATGCCGGCGCCGACGACTACGTCGCAAAGCCGTTCCATCTGGAGGAGGTGCTGGCGCGCATCCGCGCGCTGCTGCGCCGCTCCACTGGCCACGCCCAAAGCGAGCTGAGCTGCGGCCCCGTCACGCTCGATACCAGGACCGGCCGGGTCAGCGTATCAGGCAATCCCATCAAGATGACGTCGCACGAATATCGGCTTCTGGCCTACCTGATGCATCATTCGGGGCGCGTCGTGTCCCGCACCGAGCTGGTCGAGCATCTCTACGACCAGGACTTCGACCGCGACTCCAATACCATCGAGGTCTTCGTCGGCCGCATCCGCAAGAAGCTCGACGTCGACATCATCCAGACTGTCCGCGGCCTCGGCTATCTCCTGACCCCGCCGCCCCCCGGCGCTTGAACCGTGGTGTCTCGAACGATCTTGTCTAGACGTATCTTGGCTTGACGGGCGGCCCGGCAGAGGCCTTGTTCGGGTCATGAGTTCCGACGCCATGCCTCCCCGCGCCTCCGGGATCATTCCGATGCCCGCCAGCTCGCTCGCGAACCGCCTGTTCCTGTCGGCGACCGCGTGGCTCGTGGTGATCCTGGCCATCACCGGCGTGGTGCTGTCGTCGGTCTACAAGAACGCCACCGAGCGCGCCTTCGACCGCCGGCTCAATCTCTATCTCCGCACACTGATCGCCGAGGTCGCCACCCCCGACGAGCCGCCGGACCGCCAGTTCCAGTCGCTCGGCGAGCCTCTGTTCGAGCTGCCGTTGTCCGGCTGGTACTGGCAGATCACGCGGACCGACCCCGAAAAGCCGGAGGTGCGCTCGTCGCGCTCGCTCTGGGACAAGAAGCTGCCGAAGCTTGAAGAGCAGGGCACCGAGCTTACCGCCGCCGGCATCCGGATCGCTTATGTCGACGGTCCGGAGGGACAGAACCTGCGCATGGTGGAGCGGCCGGTCGATCTCGGCGCGGACGGCAAATTTCTCGTCAGTGTCGCCGGCGACGACACCGAGATTTTCGACGAGACGCGCAGTTTCGACTACTATCTCGGCGGCACCTTCACCGCGCTCGGCATCGTGTTGCTGCTGACCACCGTGTTCCAGGTCCGCTTCGGTCTCGCGCCGCTCAAGCGCATCTCCGAATCCATCGCCGACATCCGGTCCGGGCGGGCGGAGCGGCTCGAGGGCGAGTTCCCGGTCGAGATCGCGCCGCTGGCGCGCGAGACCAACGCGCTGATCGACGCCAATCGCGAGATCGTCGAGCGCGCCCGCACCCATGTCGGAAACCTCGCTCACGCCATCAAGACGCCGCTCTCGGTCATCGTGAACGAGGCCGGCGCGCATCCCGCCGATCCGTTCGCGGCCAAGGTGATGGAGCAGGCGGACGTGATGCGCGACCAGGTCGCCCATCATCTCGAGCGCGCGCGCATCGCGGCGCGGGTCTCGGTCGTCGCGACGGTGACGGAGGTTGCACCGGCCATCGAGGCGTTGCGGCGGACGATGGAGAAGATACACCGCGGCCGCGGCATCGTGGTCGAGGCCGAGGCTGATCCGTCGGCGAAATTTCGCGGCGAGCGGCAGGATCTGGAGGAGATGGTCGGCAATCTCGTCGACAACGCCTGCAAATGGGCGGCCTCGCGGGTCTTCATCGAAGTTCTGGTGGAGGCGCCGCATCAGGCGAGCGCCGGTCCGCGGCTGCATATCATCGTCGACGACGACGGCCGCGGCCTGTCGGAGGCCGAGCGTACCCAGGTCTCACGGCGCGGCCAACGGCTCGACGAGTCCAAGCCCGGATCGGGGCTGGGGCTGTCGATCGTGACCGAGCTCGCTGCGCTCTACGGCGGCAGCCTCTCACTCGGTCGCGCGCCGACCGGGGGCTTGCGGGCGGAGCTGGTCCTCCCCGGAATATAATCCCTTGTTCCGACGCGACTATTTGACCTGCAGAAGCACACCGATCCGGAAGAAACCAGGGGTATTCGGAGCGACTTCCTAAACGGCTTCTTAAGCGGGCCCACCTATGATCGAGCAGGACGGATCCCACGTTCGCCATTTACCGTTCATTACCCGGGCGCATGAGCCAGACATCGATCGAGCGGCTGAGGGAATATCTCGCGCAGCTCCCGCCGCAGGCGCAGGCACTGCTGATGCGGGAGTTCGAGCGCGCGCTCGAGCGCGGCCAGGACACGGCCGTGGCGACCCTCGTGCTCGACCAGCTGCGCAAGATTGTCCGCAAGACGGAAGCCGAGGAAGCAACGCCGCCGCGCACGGACGATCTGTCGCGGCTACTGTTCCAGGTACTGGAACCATTCCTGGTCGAAACAGGCGCCCCGATCCGGGCCGGGCAGATCCGCCGCTCTTCCCTGGCTCCGATCTGGCAATGGCTCGGCCGCGACGGTGCTCCGGCCAAGCTAAGCGAATTCGAGGCGGCGCTGGCGCGCATGCCGGCCGACAGTGCAGGGCAGGTCGAAGCGCTGGCCTCGAAGCTCCAGGCGGTCGCCGCGGATGCCATCTTCGAGCTGACGGGGCCGGGCGGGGGTGACAAATCGCGTGCGCTCGCCCGCGTCGGTCCGCCCAACGTGATCGAGGATCTCTATTCGACCGGGGCGGTCCTCGCGGTCCGCGAGGCTATCGGCACCCTGAACGAGAAGCTGCCGCGCTCTTTGCGCGCCTTCGGCGATGCCCAGATCGCCTCGGTGACTGCCGCGCTCAACATTCCCGTCCTCCAGACGCCGCAGATGCTGCCCTTCGCGCTCTCGATGGTCGTGCAACGGATGACCGCGCCGTGGCAGATCATCCGCCTCGCCATCAAGATTGCCGCGTCCGACGACGAGATCCGTGTCGCGGCAACGCCCTATGGAGTCGCCGTCACAATGGCGCTGCATGATCTGTCCTGCGTGGCCGCCGTCCTGCGCATGGACATCAAGCGCGGCCATTTCGACAATGTCGCCGGCAATCTCAAGACGCTGCACGACGGCGTCCGGGGCCTGCGTACCGAACTCGACCTGCGCAACGATTCCGCCTGGGGCAAGCAGTTGACCTCGATCCGGGCCGACATCTCCAACGCGCTGCAATCCGAGATCGACAGTGTTCCCGGCCGCGTCCGCCGCATCCTGCGCCAGCGCGCCGAGAAGGACATTCCGCCGGGCGCGCGGATCGACAGCACCGAGGTCGAGGAAACCGTGGCGCTGATCGATTTCGTCGCGACCTGTCGCAACTATGCGAGCGAGCTTGCGATCAACGAGGTGACACTGCGCACCTATTCCGACCTGCAGCAATATGTCGAGCGTTCAACCGAGCAGCTGGTGCAGTCGCTGCGCGGCGCCGATCACAAGGTCCGCACCTATCGGCAGCAGCAGGTGCAGGCCGCGATCCGCTTCTGCCAGGTGTTGTTCGGCGATGATTATGCTTCGCTGATGAGCCGCGCCGCGGAGAACGCGGCCACGGGCGAGCGCAAATCGTCGCGCGCGAGCTGATCCAGGCGCATATTTCAGTAGTCACAATTTCAGGTTGACGATGCCGATGTCGGGCCCTACGGTCGCCGTGCAAATTTTGATATTTCTATCTGTGGGCGCATGAAATCCGTTATCAGTTCCATCGAAATCGAGAATCGCGTCGTCGTTGCCAAATATCAAAGGCTGATGGTCGGCGCGAAGGTGGTGCTGGTCGAGAAGGCAAGCGGTCGGCAGCTTCCTGAGACGGTCACCAGGGTTGCATCGCCCGTTCCGGTCGGGGCGTTGCGCATCAGATTGCCCGACGCTATCGAGCCGGGAACATACTTCCTGAAGGCCTTCAACGGGCATGGCGAGGACGCCGCTCAAAGCGCGGACTTCGAGATCGGCTAAGCCGTTGGATTTTCACCATTTCGGGACTGTGCGCGGTCGCGCCGAATTGACAATTGTCAATTGCCGCATCGTCCGGCCGTGGTGTAAAGCCACCTGTGGGCGCGGCTTGCGCGCTGCCGGAAGCTTGCCAGATGATGCTATGGTTCGTGTTCGCGCTGATGACGGTCGCGGCGATCTTCGCCGTGCTTTTGCCGCTCGGCCGTAGCGGACGCGCGCAAAATCAGGGCAGCGAGGTCGCGGTCTACAAGGACCAACTCGCCGAGATCGAGCGTGATCTTGCCGCAGGGCTGATCGCTGCGCCCGAAGCCGAGGCCGCGCGCGTCGAGGTCAGCCGCAGGCTGCTCGCCGCAGCCGGCAGCGAGCCCGCAACGGCGCCGAAATCCAGCCTCAAATGGCGCCGCGCGGCGGCCGTGCTGGCGCTTGCCGGCCTGCCGCTGGTTGCGATCAGCGTCTATGTGCCGCTCGGCTCGCCCAGGCTTCAGGACTTTCCACTGGCGCAGCGGGAGCGCGGATCCGGGTCCGGCATGGCGCAGTCGCTCGAGAATCTGGTCGTCCAGGTCGAGCAACATCTGGAAAAGAATCCGACCGACGGGCGCGGCTGGAACGTGATCGCGCCCGTGCTGGAGCGGCTTGGCCGCTTCGATGACGCCGTGCGCGCCTATCGCAACTCGCTCACCTACAATGGCGAGAGCGCGGAACGCCGGTCCGATCTCGGCGAAGCGATCTCGGCCGCCGCCGGCGGCGTCGTGACCGCCGAGGCCAAGACCGAGTTCGAGCGCGCGCGGGCGCTCAGCGCTGACGACCCCAAGGCGAACTATTTTCTCGGTCTCGCCGCCGAGCAGGACGGCCGCAAGGACGATGCCGCCAACATCTGGCGCGCGCTGCTGGCGAAAGCGCCGGCGGATGCGCCGTGGCGCCCTCTGGTGCAGACCTCGCTCGCCCGGGTCGGCGGCGGTGGCGCTACGATGCCGGCGCTGTCGGATGAAACCCTTGCAGCTTCCAAGGACATGAAAGAGGGCGATCGCAACGCGATGGTTCGCGGCATGGTCGAACGGCTCGCCACGCGCCTCAAGCAGAACGGCGACGACGTCGAGGGTTGGCTGCGCCTGGTGCGCGCCTATCTCGTGATGGGTGATCGCGACAAGGCGGTGGGGGCATCGACCGATGCCCGCCAGGCGGTTGCCAACGATGCAGCGCGGTTGCGCCAGCTCGATGAAGGCCTCAAGACACTCGGGCTCGACGGATGACGATGTCAGGACGAGACGGGCAGGGAATGGATACGCCATGACGCGCAAGCAGCGACGTATGACCATCATCGGCGGCTCGCTTGCCGTGCTCGCGCTCGCCGCCGCGCTGGTGCTCAACGCATTGCGCGACTCCATCGTGTTCTTCTCGACGCCGACCATGGTCGCCGAGAAGCACGTTGCGCCCGGCAAGCGGTTTCGCCTCGGCGGCCTGGTGCAGCCCGGCTCGCTCCAGCGCGGCGACAATCTCGCAGTGACCTTCGAGGTCGCCGACGGCGGCGCAAAGCTTCCGGTCGCCTTCAAGGGCATTTTGCCCGATCTGTTCCGGGAAGGGCAGGGCGTCGTCGCCGAAGGCGCGCTCGACGCCGATGGCGTGTTCAAGGCCGACACCGTGCTCGCCAAGCACGACGAAACCTACATGCCCAAGGACGTCGCCGATGCCCTGAAGAAGCAGGGGCACTGGAAGGATGACTACGGCGCCAAGGCTTATGATGGCGTCAAGGCTTCCGATAGCGTCAAGCCCGCGGCCACGACAGCGCAGGGCAATCCGCAGGGAGCAGTGCGGTGATCGCGGAGTCAGGACATTACGCGCTGGTGCTGGCGCTCGGATTGGCACTGATCCAATCCATCGTGCCCCTGATCGGTGCGCGGCTGCGCGATGATGCGCTGATGAATGTGGCGCGCTCCACTGCGCTGGCGCAGCTTCTGTTCGTCGGTGCGTCGTTCATCGCATTGGTGATGCTGCACGTAGAGTCGGATTTCTCGGTCGCGAACGTCTACGAGAATTCCCACTCCATGAAGCCGCTGCTCTACAAGATCACCGGCGTGTGGGGAAACCATGAAGGTTCGATGCTCTTGTGGGTGTCGATCCTCGCGCTGTTCGGCGGATTGGTCGCGGCCTTCGGCAACAATCTGCCGCTGTCGCTGCGCGCGCATGTGCTGGCCGTACAGGCGTGGATCGCCAGCGCCTTCTATCTCTTCATCCTGGTGACTTCCAACCCGTTCCTGCGCATCGCCAACCCGCCGATCGAGGGACGCGATCTCAATCCGGTGCTTCAGGACATCGGTCTCGCCGTGCATCCGCCAATGCTCTATCTCGGCTATGTCGGCTTCTCGATCTCGTTCTCCTTCGCGATCGCGGCGTTGCTGGAGGGGCGGATCGACGCCGCGTGGGCGCGCTGGGTGCGGCCGTGGACGCTGGTCGCCTGGATCTTCCTGACCCTCGGTATCGCCATGGGCTCGTACTGGGCCTACTACGAACTGGGTTGGGGCGGCTGGTGGTTCTGGGACCCGGTCGAGAACGCCTCGTTGATGCCGTGGCTTGCCGGAACAGCGCTGCTGCATTCGGCTCTGGTGATGGAGAAGCGCAACGCGCTGAAGGTCTGGACCATCCTCTTGTCGATCCTGACCTTCTCGCTGTCGCTGCTCGGCACCTTCCTGGTGCGCTCGGGGGTCATCACCTCGGTGCATGCCTTCGCGACCGATCCAACCCGCGGCGTGTTCATTCTCCTGATTCTCTGCCTGTTCATCGGGGGCAGCCTGTCGCTGTTCGCGGGGCGCGCGACCTCGTTGAAGCAAGGCGGCCTGTTTGCGCCGATCTCGCGCGAGGGTGCGCTGGTGCTGAACAATTTGCTGCTCACGGTCGCCTGCGCGGTGGTGCTGTTCGGCACGCTTTATCCGCTGGCGATGGAGATGCTCGCCGATTTCAAGATGTCGGTCGGTGCTCCCTTCTACAATCTGACCTTCGCCCCGCTGTTCACGCTGTTGCTGCTCGCCGTGCCGTTCGGGCCGATGCTGGCATGGAAACGCGGCGATCTGCTTGGCGTCACCCAACGTCTGCTCGCGGCCGGCGTTGCCGGGCTTGTCGCCGTTGCCATGGTTTGGGGCTGGGCGCTCGGCGGCAGCGCGCTGGCGCCATTGGCAATCGGACTTGGCGTCTTCGTCATTGCCGGCGCTGCGACGGATCTGGCCGAACGAACCGGCTTGTTCCGCCTGCCGTTCGCGACGACGCTGCATCGTGCCCGCGGTCTGCCGCGCTCGGCCTGGGGCTCGGTATTCGCGCATGCCGGCCTCGGCGTCGCGCTGATCGGAATCGTCTGCGAGACCACCTGGAACAGCGAATATATCGCCACGATGAAGCAGAACGACGTCGCCCATGTCGCCGGCTATGACGTCAAGCTGGACGGCCTGTTTCAGCGCCAAGGGCCGAACTTCCACGAGATGATCGCCGAATTCAACGTCAGCCACGACGGCGAGAAGCTCAGCGTGATGACGCCGTCCAAGCGCAGCTTCACCACCCGCGGCTCCTCGACCACCGAGGCCGCGCTGCTGACGCGTGGCGCCAGCCAGCTCTACATCTCGCTCGGCGACGCCACTGCCGAGGGCGCCATTGCCGTGCGCATCTATCACAAGCCGCTGGTGCTGCTGATCTGGTGGGGGCCGGTGCTGATGGCGTTCGGCGGCGTGCTGTCGCTGTCGGACCGGCGCCTGCGGGTCGGTGCGCCAAAACCGGCGCGGGCAAAGCAGCGCCTGCAGCCGGCGGAGTGATCTGATGCGCCGAATGATGGTCGCGTTCGTCGCACTGATGCTGCTGGCCTTGCCTGCGGCGCATGCCGTGCAGCCCGATGAGATCATGTCGGACCCTGTGAAGGAGTCGCGTGCACGCGACTTGTCGCGCGAGCTGCGCTGCATGGTCTGCCAGAACCAGTCGATCGACGATTCCGATGCGCCGCTCGCGCGCGATTTGCGGCTCCTGGTGCGCGAGCGCATCGCGGCCGGCGACAGCAATTCGCAAGTACTCGATTTCCTGGTCGCGCGCTACGGCGAGTTCGTGCTGCTCAAGCCGCGCTTCGAGCGCCAGAACATGCTGCTGTGGCTGCTCGCGCCGCTGCTGCTGCTTGGCGGCGGCCTGGCGCTATGGCTTCAAATCCGCCGGCGCTCGCGAAATGGTGCAGACCTACCGGCTCCGCCGCTCACGCCCGACGAGGAAGCGCGGCTCGCCGCATTGATGGCGGATGAAGCCAAATCGCGCTAGCTACGTTGCTGCACATCGAGCCGGCACTGCGCGGGCGTTCCTGGAACCTCGTTAAGTTCCTGCCGGTTCAACACTTTCGGCCGCGATAAACTGCCGCATCCGCATCCGCGTTCATTACAAAAGTTTAACCCCGCCGCCAGCGCACGGTAAGGCGGCAGCCCCCATCTTCAGGTTCGTAAGGCGCCGCCGTCAGGCGCCAAATGGATTTCAAGGCCCTGGAGATCTCTGCATGACCGACCGTTCCGACCTCTCGCACCTTCCGTCCTACCGGCAGCCCCGCCGATCCGTTTTCTCGGCCCGCAAGATCGCGCTGATGGCCTCGGTCGTCGCCGGCCTCGGCGCCGCCGTCTACGGCTTCGGCACGTCGACCTCGCCGGCCGACCTGTTCTCGAGCCCGGCGCATGCACAGGTCAACAACGAGGTCCGCAAGGTCGAACGCCCGATCGGTTTCGCCGACATCGTCGAGCGCGTGAAGCCGTCGGTGATCTCGGTGAAGGTCAACATCAAGGAAAAGACCGCGAGCAATGATGATGGCGATGACGCGCAGTCGCCGTTCCAGCCGGGCTCGCCGATGGAGCGGTTCTTCCGCCGCTTCGGCGGTCCGGATGGCATGCCGGGCCTGAAGGGTGGTGGCGGTCGTGGCCGCGTCGTGCAGGGCCAGGGCTCCGGCTTCTTCATCTCGGCTGATGGCTTCGCCGTGACCAACAACCACGTGGTCGACGGCGCCGACAAGGTCGAGGTCACGACCGACGACGGCAAGACCTACACCGCCAAGGTGATCGGTACCGATCAGCGCACCGACCTCGCCTTGATCAAGGTCGAGGGCAGCTCGAACTTCCCGTTCGCGAAGCTTGCCGACGGCAAGCCGCGGATCGGTGACTGGGTGCTCGCGGTCGGCAACCCGTTCGGCCTCGGCGGCACCGTGACTGCCGGCATCGTTTCGGCCAGCGGCCGCGACATCGGCAACGGCCCCTACGACGATTTCATCCAGATCGACGCGCCCGTGAACAAGGGCAATTCCGGCGGTCCGGCCTTCGACACCAACGGTGAGGTGATGGGCGTCAACACCGCGATCTACTCGCCCTCCGGCGGCAGCGTCGGCATCGCGTTCTCGATTCCCGCGAGCACAGTGAAGAGCGTGGTGGCGCAGCTCAAGGACAAGGGCTCGGTCAGCCGCGGCTGGATCGGCGTGCAGATTCAGCCGGTGACATCCGACATCGCCGACAGCCTCGGCATGAAGAAGGCCGAAGGCGCGCTGGTTGCCGAGCCGCAGGCGAATGGTCCGGCGGCCAAGGCCGGCATCGAGTCCGGTGACGTGATCACGTCGGTCAACGGCGAATCGGTCAAGGACGCCCGCGAGCTCGCCCGTACCATTGGCGGCCTGGCGCCCGGCGCGACCGTGAAGCTCAACGTGCTGCACAAGGGCCAGGACAAGGTGGTGAACCTCACCCTCGGCCAGCTGCCGAACACGATCGAGGCCAAGGCCGACATCGACAAGGACAGCGGCAAGGGCGCGAGCCGCGGCACCGACGTGCCCAAGCTCGGCATGACCGTGGCGCCCGCCGATTCCGTGGCCGGCGCCGGCAAGGAAGGCGTCGTGATCACCGAGGTCGATCCGAAGAGCGCGGCTGCCGAACGCGGCTTCAAGGAAGGCGACGTGATTCTCGAAGTCGGCGGCAAGAGCGTGAGCACCGCCGGCGAAGTCCGCGACGCCATCAACACGGCGCGGACCGACAACAAGAACAGCGTCCTGATGCGAGTGAAGAGCGGCGGCCAGTCGCGCTTCGTCGCCGTGCCCATCGCCAAGGGGTAACGAAGGGCCCGGCCTCAGGACCTCCGAGATGAAGGGTGTCGCCGGCATCAGTCGCCCCCGCCGACGGCGCCCTTCGGGGGAGCAGCGAAGTTTGCTTCCCCTGTCTACCTTCCGGTGGAATACGCCCCCCTCCGTCGGAAGGCCTAGGGCGGTGAAGTCCCCCCAGCTTCACCGCCCGCCTTTTTCTTCAGGCCAGAGTCTCTCACTCGGCTTGCATGCGATTGCGGCTCGCGCCATGTTTAGAGAAGGTTCACTCCCTTGACCGTTGCCGAACGCACGATGCGCCTCCTCATCATCGAAGACGACCGCGAATCCGCCGACTACCTCGTGAAGGCGTTTCGCGAGGTCGGGCACATTGCCGACCACGCCGGCGACGGCGAGGAAGGCCTCGCCATGGCCGAGAACGGCGACTACGACGTGCTGGTGGTCGACCGCATGCTGCCCAAGCGCGACGGCCTGTCGGTGATCGGCGCGCTTCGCGACAAGGATGATTCGACACCGGTGCTGATTCTCTCCGCGCTCGGCCAGGTCGACGACCGCATCAAGGGCCTGCGCGCCGGCGGCGACGACTATCTGCCGAAACCCTATTCCTTCGCCGAGCTGTTGGCCCGGGTCGAGGTGCTGTCGCGCCGCCGCGGAGGTCCGGCCGAGGACACGCTGTACCGGGTCGGCGATCTCGAGCTCGACCGGCTCTCCCACCGCGTCGCGCGCGGCAAGGACGAGCTGACGCTGCAGCCGCGCGAATTCCGCCTGCTCGAATATTTGATGAAGCATGCGGGCCAGGTGGTGACCCGCACCATGCTGCTGGAGAACGTCTGGGACTATCATTTCGATCCGCAGACCAACGTGATCGACGTGCACATTTCACGGTTGCGTTCCAAGATCGACAAGGGTTTTGAGCGGCCGCTGCTGCACACGATCCGCGGCGCGGGATACATGATCCGTGACGGCATTCGGTAAACTCGTCCGCACCACGGCATTCCGGCTGACGCTGGTCTATTTGCTGTTGTTCGCGATGTTCGCGGCCTCGCTGCTGGCCTATTTCGCCTGGAATACGCGGCGGCTGATCACCGAGGAAATCACGCAGACGGTCAATGCCGAGACGTCTGAGATCAACGAGATCTACGGCCGCCGCGGCTTGCGCGCTCTCGTGCTCGCGATCGAGTACCGCGCGCTGCGGCCGGGCGCCAACCTCTATCTGGTGACGACGCCGACCGGCCAGTCGATCGCCGGCAATGTCGGCTCGCTCGCGCCCGGCGTGATGGCGACGCGCGGCTGGTCCGAGACCGCCTACCGGCGGATCGAGGATGCCGACGATCGGGACCATCTTGCGCTCGTCCGCGTCACCGAATTGGAAAACGGCTTCCGGCTTCTGATCGGACGCGATCTGGCCGAGCGGCGACGGCTGTTCGGCATCGTGGCGAAGGCCGCGCAGTGGTCGATCCTGATCGTCGTGGTGCTCGGCCTTGGCGGCGGCATCTTCGTGGCGCGCAGGGTGCTCAGGCGCATCGACGCGATGAGCGGCACCGCCCATCGCATCATGACGGGCGATCTCAGCGAACGCCTGCCTGTGGGGCGCAGCGGCGACGAGCTCGACCGCCTCGCCGAAAACCTCAACGCGATGCTGGAGCGGATCGAGGCGCTGATGGCGGGGCTGAAGGAGGTCTCCGACAACATCGCCCACGACCTCAAGACGCCGCTGACGCGCCTGCGCAACCGCGCCGAGGAGGCGCTGGCGAAATCCGGCGGCGAGGCCGACTACCGCGCCGCGCTGGAGCGGACCATCGAGGAATCGGACGGGCTGATCCGCACCTTCAACGCGCTGCTGATGATCGCGCGCGCCGAGTCCGGGCAGGCGCGCGGCAACATGGATGATTTCGACGCGGCCGACGTCGCCAACGGCATTCACGAGCTCTACGAGCCGCTGGCCGAAGACGATGGCATGACCTTGAAGGTCAGGTGCGAGCCGACCCCGGTCCACGCCAACCGCGAATTGATCAGCCAGGCCCTCGCCAATCTTGTCGAGAATGCGATCAAATACGGCAAGCCGGCCGCGCAGCCGGCGGGAACTGTGGTCAGCATGGAGGGCAGGCAGATCACGATCGAATCGAGGCGCGAGGGCGATCAAGTGCTGCTCAGCGTCACCGATCGCGGTCCCGGCATCCCCGAAGCCGACCGCAAGCATGTGGTGGAACGATTCGTGCGGCTGGAAGCCAGCCGCACGTTGCCTGGATCCGGCCTCGGCCTCAGTCTCGCCTCCGCGGTCGCGACATTGCATGGCGGTGAGTTGAGGTTGGGTGACGCCCAGCCCGGTCTTGTCGCCACGCTGGTGCTGCCGGCGCGCGCGGGGGCTGGCGACAGGGTTGCTCCGCCAATGCAGGATGTGCCACAGAAGGTGGCATGAACCATTCCGCGCCGGGAAACGCGGACAAGCATGGTGAGAGACTTGCCGCGCGCTTTGCGGAGGCTCCCCATATTGCCGCTTCCGTCACCGACCAAGGACGTTTTGAAAGCTGGCTGGCCGAGCTCGAGCCCGCGCAATTCACTCGTCTTGAAGCGCTGCTGGCTCACCGCTTCGCGCGGGACATCCTGGCCGGCATCGCGGAATTCTCGCCTTATCTGTTTGAGCTGCTGCGCGCCGATCCGCAGCGTCTGATCCGGCTGCTGGAATGCGATCCGGATGCGCATCTCGCCACGCTGGTCGCGGAGGCGAACGGCGCGGTGCTCGCGGCATCCGACGAAGCCGAGGTGATGCGGCTGCTGCGCCGCATGAAGGCGGAGGCCGCGCTCCTGATCGCACTGTGCGACATCGGCGGGGTCTGGCCGGTGATGCGGGTGACCGCAGCGCTCACCGATGTCGCAGTGTCCTCGGTGCGGGCGGCGCTTCAATACCTGCTGCGGCAGGAAGCCGCACGCGGCAAGCTCTCGCCGCCCAATCCCGAGGCGCCGGAGGAGGGCTGCGGGCTGATCGTGCTTGCGATGGGCAAGATGGGCGCAGGCGAGCTGAACTATTCCAGCGACATTGATCTCATCGTGTTTTTCGATCCCGACAATACGACGCTCGCCGCCGATATCGAACCCCAGCCATTCTTCGTGAGGGTGACGCAGGGGATGGCACGCATTCTCCAGCAGCGCACCTATGACGGTTACGTCTTCCGCGTCGATCTGCGCCTGCGTCCCGATCCATCCTCGACGCAGGTGGCGATTTCGCGCGACGCCGCGCTGAATTATTACGAGCGGGAAGGGCGCACCTGGGAGCGCGCCGCGATGATCAAGGCGCGCGCCTGCGCCGGCGATCCCAGGGCGGGCGAGGCGCTGCTCGCGGAGATCGCGCCCTTCGTCTGGCGCAAGCATCTCGACTTCGCCGCGCTTGCCGACGTTCACGACATGAAGCGGCAGATGCAGACCTATCGCGGCCAGAGCGAGGTCGCGGTCGAAGGCCATAACGTGAAGGTCGGGCGCGGCGGAATCCGCGAGATCGAGTTCTTCGCCCAGACCCAGCAATTGATCGCCGGCGGCCGGCATCCCGAACTGCGAGTGCGGCCGACGCTCGCCGCACTCGGCGTGCTTGCTTCCAGCAACTGGATCACGATTGCGGCGCGTGACGAGCTGACTACGGCGTACCAATTCCTGCGCCGGGTCGAGCATCGCCTCCAGATGATCGCAGACGAGCAGACCCACACACTGCCCGAGGACAAGGAGGCGGTCGAGCGTTTCGCCTGGTTCTTCGGCTATCCGGATCGCGAGGCCTTTGCCCGCGACCTTTTGCGCCAGCTCGAGATCGTCCAGGGCCACTACGAAAAACTGTTCGAGGGCGACGATCCGACCGGCACGGCCAAGCTGCCGGCGCTCGACTACGGTGCGGGTCCCGACGATCCGCGGCTGCTTCAGTATCTGGCCACGCTCGGCTTCAAGAAGCCTGCCGCCGTCGCGCAGACCGTGCGTGACTGGATCACCGGCGAGTACCGCGTGTTCCGCGTTGAGGCGACGCGAAACGCATTCGTCGAATTCGTGCCGGCCCTGATCGACGGTCTCGCTCATGCCGAGGAGCCGGATCGAGCCGTCGTGGCGTTCGACCATTTCCTTGGAGCGCTTCAGCGCGGCGGCCGGCTGATCACGCTGCTCGGCCAGAATCGCGATCTCGTTGCGCTCGTGGCCCTGGTGCTGGGCGCGGCGCCCCGGCTCGGCGAGATGCTGGCGCGGCAGCCGCAGCTCATGGACGGCCTGATCGATCCGCGCTTCTTCGGCGCCATGCCCGACCGGCAGGAGTTGTCGGGGCGGCTCGCGACCACCGTGCAGGATGCCGGCTCTTACGAAGAGTTCCTCGACCGCCTGCGCCTGTTCGGGCAGGAGAGCCTGTTCCTGATCGGCACGCGCATTCTCTCCGGCACCGTCTCGGCGCAGCAGGCGAGCACGGCCTTTGCCGACGTCGCCGAGGGCATCGTCCATACCGTGCATGGTCTCGTCGCCGACCGCTTCGCCGCCCAGCATGGCCGGATCGAGGGGCAGGAGAGCGCAATCATCGCGATGGGCCGGCTCGGCAGCCGCGAGATGACCGCGTCATCCGATCTCGACCTGATCCTGCTGTACGATTTCGACAGCGACAATCCGGACTCCGACGGTGCGAAGTCACTGCAAGGTGCGCATTACTTCGCCCGCTTCACCCAGCGCCTGATCAGCGCGTTCACGACGCGCACCAATTACGGGGTGCTTTACGAAATCGACATGCGGCTGCGCCCCTCGGGGCGTGCCGGCCCTGTGGCCTCGAGCCTCGTCTCGTTCGCGGACTACCAGGCCAACGAGGCCTGGACCTGGGAGCACATGGCGCTGACGCGCGCGCGCGTCGTGTCGGCTTCGCCCGAATTCCGGGAGCGGATCGAACACGTCATCCGCGATGTCCTGACCCGTCGCCGCGATCCCGCAATCATCGCCAACGACGTTGCCGACATGCGGCGTGCGATTGCCCAGGAGAAGGGCGAGGCCGATTGCTGGGATCTCAAATATGCAGCCGGCGGCATGGTCGACATCGACTTCATCGCGCAATATCTCCAGCTCGTGCATGCTCACGAGAAACCGGAGATTCTCGACGTCGGCACCACGCAGGTGCTGGACAATGCATGCAGGCTCGGCGTGCTCGCGCAATCGGAGACCGAGATATTGCGTGCCGCGGCGCGGCTCTATCACGACCTGACGCAGATCCTGCGGCTCTGCGTCAGCGACCGGTTCAAGCCGGAAACCGCCGGCACCGACCTCTTGCGCGTGATGGCACGCGCCGGCGACGCGCCGCATTTCTCCTCGCTGGAGGCGCGCGTGAAGGAGACGCAGAGCGAGGTGCGGCGTGTCTTCAGGGCGCTGCTGGAAGGGACGTCGTCGGCTTCAGCGAGGTGAGCGCCTCCCGCACATTCGGCTCCAGGCCCGCGCCGCCGGCGTCGAGATGGGCGAAGATCGCGCGCTTCATCCGCGGATCCCAGAACTTCTTGATGTGGTCGGCGATCCCCGGCACGGCCCTGTCGTGGCCCTGGCTCCGAAAGAACGTGCCGATCTGGTTGGCCATGTAGATCACGCGGTCAGGCGACATCGGCAACCTCCGTGGCATGACAGGCGACAACCCGGCCGCCATGCGAAAACACTTCGAACCCGTCCTGGCGGGCAATGGCAATCAGCGTGATGCCGGCGGCCTCCGCGGTGCGCACCGCAAGCGCGGTCGGCGCAGAGATGGCGACCATCACCGGCGCGCCGATGGCGGCGGTCTTCTGCACCATCTCGATCGAGACGCGGCTCGTCAGCAGCACGATGCCGCCGCTTGCAGCCGTGCGGCTGCGCGCCAGCGAACCGGCGAGCTTGTCGAGCGCGTTGTGGCGGCCGACATCCTCGCGCAGCGCGACGATACCGCCGGCAGGCGTCCAGAACGCGGCGGCGTGAACGGCGCGGGTTTGCAAATTTATTGATTGCAGCGGTGCGATGGTCTGCATCGCCGCCATCACCTGCTCGGGCGTAAACATCTGTCCCTGCGGCACGACGGCCGCAGGCCGCACAGCTTCGGCAATCGAGTCGATGCCGCAAATGCCGCAACCGGTCGGGCCGGCGATGTGGCGGCGGCGCTCGCTGATTCGCGCGGCATTTTCCGGTGCCAGCCACATGCGCAGCTCGATGCCGTCGTCGAGGCGGACTATTTCGAGCGACTTGACGTCATCGACGGATCTGATGATGCCTTCGTCCAGGCTGAAGCCGACCGCGAAATCTTCGAGGTTCTGCGGCGTCCCCATCATGACGGCGTAGGTGCCGCCATTGTAGGTCAGCGCCAGCGGCGTCTCCTCCGGAATCAGCCGCGCTCCTTCGGACGCGACACCGTTGCGCCAGATCTCGCGGTCGATGGCCTGGACCGGTACGTGCATGCCGCTACTCCGCGGCCTCGGCCGGCGCGATACGGCGGGAATGCCGCGCCTGTGCGTCGTAGGCCTTCTGCCAGTCGGACGGGCCGTTCGACGGCGAGATCTGCACCGCCGTGACCTTGTATTCGGGGCAGTTGGTTGCCCAGTCCGAAAAGTCGGTCGTGATGACGTTGGCCTGCGTGTCCGGATGGTGGAAGGTGGTGTAGACGACGCCCGGCGCGACGCGATCGGTGATCTCCGCACGCAGCGTGGTCTCGCCGGCGCGGCTCTTCAGCCGCACCCAGTCCCCGTCGCGCACGCCGCGCTGTTCGGCATCGTGCGGATGGATCTCCAGCCGATCCTCGGCATGCCAGACTACGTTCTCGGTGCGCCGGGTTTGCGCGCCGACATTATACTGGCTGAGGATGCGGCCTGTGGTGAGCAGCAGCGGATAGCGCGGGCCGGTGCGTTCGTCGGTCGCGACATATTCGGTCACGACGAACTTGCCCTTGCCGCGGACGAAGCCGTCGATATGCATCACCGGCGTGCCCTCGGGCGCCTTGTCGTTGCAGGGCCACTGCACCGAGCCGAGCTCGTCGAGCTTGGCATAGGAGACGCCGGCGAAGGTCGGGGTCAGCGCCGCGATCTCGTCCATGATCTCGGAAGGATGGCTGTAGGTCATCTCGAAGCCCATGGCCCTGGCGAGGCCGATGGTGACCTCCCAGTCGGCAAGCCCGTTCTTCGGCGTCATCACCTTGCGGACCCGCTGGATGCGGCGCTCGGCGTTCGTGAAGGTGCCGTCCTTCTCGAGGAAGCTCGAGCCCGGCAGGAACACGTGGGCGTAGTTCGCGGTCTCGTTCAGGAAGAGGTCGTGGACGATGACGCATTCCATCGCCGAGAGTGCTGCCACCACATGCTTGGTGTTGGGATCGGATTGCAGGATGTCCTCGCCCTGCACGTAAATCCCCATGAACGTGCCTTCGACCGCGGCGTCGAACATGTTGGGAATGCGCAGGCCCGGCTCGGGGTTGAGCTTGACGTTCCACAGCGCTTCGAACTGGTCCCGCACGGCGTCGCCCGAGATGTGGCGATAGCCGGGCAGCTCGTGCGGGAACGAGCCCATGTCGCAGGAGCCCTGCACGTTGTTCTGGCCGCGCAGCGGGTTCACGCCGACACCCGGACGGCCGATATTGCCCGTGGCCATCGCAAGGTTGGCGATCGCGATCACGGTGGTCGAACCCTGGCTGTGCTCGGTCACGCCGAGACCGTAATAGATCGCGCCGTTGCCGCCGGTGGCGTAGACGCGCGCTGCTTCGCGCAGATCCTTCGGATCGACGCCGGTGAGGATGGCAGTGGCTTCCGGGCTGTTGTTCGGCTGGGCGACGAACGCCGCCCATTCCTCGAACTCGCTCCAGTCGCAGCGTTCGCGCACGAAGGTTTCGTCGACGAGGCCTTCGGTGACGATCACATGCGCCAGTGCCGTCATCACCGCAACGTTGGTGCCGGGCATCAGCGGCAGGTGCAGCGCCTTCACATGCGGCGATTCCACCATCTCGGTACGGCGCGGATCGATCACGACCAGCTTGGCGCCCTGGCGCAGCCGCTTCTTCAGGCGGGAGGCGAACACCGGATGGGCCGAAGCGGGGTTGGCACCGATGATGACGACGACGTCGGTGTCCTCGACCGAGTCGAAATCCTGCGTGCCGGCAGAGGTACCGAACGTGGTCGAGAGGCCATAGCCGGTCGGGGAGTGGCAGACGCGGGCGCAAGTGTCGACATTGTTGTTGCCGAAGCCGGCGCGGATCAGCTTCTGCACCAGATAGGTTTCTTCATTTGTGCAGCGGGACGATGTGATGCCGCCGATGGCGTCGCGGCCGTATTTCTTCTGGATGCCGCGCATCCTGTCGGCGGCAAACGAGAAGGCCTCGTCCCACGACACTTCGCGCCAGGGATCCTCGATCCGCTCGCGGATCATCGGGTTGAGGATGCGTTCCTTGTGGTTGGTGTAGCCCCAGGCGAAGCGGCCCTTGACGCAGGAATGGCCGCGATTGGCCTTGCCGTCCTTGTACGGCACCATGCGGACGAGTTCCTCGCCGCGCATCTCGGCCTTGAAGGCGCAGCCGACGCCGCAATAGGCGCAGGTGGTGACGACCGAATGTTCGGGCTGGCCGATCTCGATCACGGATTTCTCGGTCAGCGTCGCTGTCGGGCAGGCCTGCACGCAGGCGCCGCAGGAGACGCATTCGGAGCCGAGGAAGCTCTCGCTCATGCCCGGCGACACGCGGCTGTCGAGGCCGCGGCCGGAGATCGTGAGCGCGAAGGTGCCTTGCACCTCCTCGCAGGCGCGGACGCAGCGCGAGCAGACGATGCACTTGGAGGGATCGTAGGTGAAGTACGGGTTGGACTCGTCCTTTGGCATCCAGGCGGCGTTGATCTCGCCGTGGGATTTCGCGAAGACGTGGTTCTCCCCCTCGTAGCCGTAACGCACGTCGCGAAGGCCCACGGCGCCGGCCATGTCCTGCAACTCGCAATCACCATTGGCACCGCAGGTGAGGCAGTCGAGCGGATGGTCGGAGATGTAGAGCTCCATCACGCCCTTGCGCAGCTTCTTGAGCCGTTCGCTCTGGGTGTGCACGATCAGGCCGGACATGACAGGCGTGGTACAGGACGCCGGCGTGCCGGCGCGGCCTTCGATCTCGACGACGCAAAGGCGGCACGAGCCGAACGCGTCGACCATGTCGGTCGCGCAGAGTTTCGGGATCTGATGGCCGGCGTCCATCGCCGCCCGCATGATCGAGGTGCCCTCGGGCACCGTGACCTGGTTGCCGTCGATGGTCAGCGTCACCATCGTTTCCGATTTCGAGCGCGGCGTACCGAAGTCGATTTCTTCGATCAGAGACATTGTCGTTCTCCTATTCCGCGGCCTGAAGCGTGGTCGGGGCCGGGACGAAATCCTCCCGGAAGTGCCTCAGTGCGCTGAGCACGGGGTAGGGCGTGAAGCCGCCGAGCGCGCAGAGCGAGCCGAATTTCATGGTGTTGCAGAGGTCTTCGACGAGTGCGAGGTTTTCGCTCACGCGCTCGCCCTTGATGATCTTCTCGATGGTCTCGACGCCGCGGGTCGAGCCGATCCGGCACGGCGTGCACTTGCCGCAGGATTCGATGGCGCAGAATTCCATGGCGAAACGCGCCTGCTTGCGCATGTCGACGCTGTCGTCGAACACGACGATACCGCCGTGGCCGATCAGGCCGTCGCGCGCGGCGAAGGCCTCGTAGTCGAACGGCGTGTCGAACAGCGCGCGAGGGAAGTAGGCGCCCAGGGGGCCTCCGACCTGTACCGCGCGGATCGGGCGTCCCGTGAACGTGCCGCCGCCGATGTCGTCGACGAGCTCGCCGAGCGTCACGCCGAAGGCAGTCTCGAACAGCCCGCCGTGGCGGATGTTGCCGGCGAGCTGGATCGGCATCGTACCGCGCGAGCGACCCATGCCGAAATCGGCATAGGCCTTGGCGCCTTCGGCCAGGATGAAGGGGATGGCGGCGAACGACAGCACGTTGTTGATGACGGTCGGCTTGCCGAACAGGCCGTGATGCGCGGGCAGTGGCGGCTTTGCGCGCACGATGCCACGACGGCCTTCTAGGCTTTCCAGCAGCGAGGTCTCTTCGCCGCAAACGTAAGCGCCGGCGCCGACGCGCACCTCGAGATCGAAGCTGTGCGCGGAACCACCGATGTTCGCGCCGAGATAGCCGCCGCGCTTCGCAGCCTGGATGGCCGCGTTCATCGCCTCGACCGCGTGCGGATATTCGCTGCGGATGTAGATGTAACCCTTGGTCGCGCCGACGGTGATGCCGGCGGTCGTCATGCCCTCGATGACGAGGAAGGGATCGCCTTCCATGATCATGCGGTCGGCGAAGGTGCCGCTGTCGCCTTCGTCGGCGTTGCAGACGATGAACTTGCGATCCGCTTTCGCCTGCGCGACCGTCTTCCACTTTATGCCGGTCGGGAAGCCTGCGCCGCCGCGGCCGCGCAGGCCGGACGCCGTCACTTCATTGAGGATGGCTTCCGAGCCGAGCGACAGCGCGCGTTCGAGGCCCTTGTAGCCGCCATGGGCGCGGTAGTCATCGAGCGAGCGCGGGTCGATCACGCCGCAGCGCGCGAAGGTGAGGCGGGTCTGGCGCTTGAGCCAGGGGATCTCGTCGGTGGCCCCGAGCCGCAGTAGATGCGGCGTGTTGCTCGCGAGCGCGTCGAGCAGGGAGGGCACATCGGTCTCGGTCACGGGGCCGAACGCGATCCGGCCCTGCGGTGTCGCGACCTCGACCAGCGGCTCGAGCCAGTACAGGCCGCGCGAGCCGGTCCTGACGATCTCGACGGCAACGCCACGCTTAGCAGCAGCCTGCTCCAGCGCCAGCGCGACCTCGCCGGCGCCGACCGCAAGCGCGCCCGCGTCGCGAGAGACATATAGACGGATGCTCATCGCTGCGCCTCCGCAACGAGCGCATCGATACGCTTTTCATCGAGTCGGCCGATGAGTCGGCCGTCGAGCATCGCGGATGGCGCGGTCGCGCACAATCCGAGGCAGTAGATCGGCTCCAGCGTGACGCGATCATCGGCCGTGGTGCCGCCCAGCAACACGCCGAGCTTCGCCTCGACACGCGTCGCCAGCGCATCGCCACCCGCCGCCTGGCAGGCCTCCGCGCGGCAGAGCTTCAGCACATGGCGGCCGGCCGGCTTGTGGCGGAAGTCATGATAGAACGTGAACACGCCATGCACTTCGGCGCGGGACAAATTGAGCGCCTGCGCCACCATGGGAATGGCTGCCTCCGGCACGTAGCCGAACGCCTCCTGGAGCGCGTGCAGGATCACCAGCGTCGCGCCTTCCTGCTCGCTGTGTTCGGCGATGATCTCGGCGCCGCGCGTCTCGTCCCAAGGTTCAAAAACCGCTGTCATTCTTCGTTCTCAACCAGAGCGTCTGCTGATCTCAAACTATTTGGAATCGTTCGAAGATCAATAAAGCTGTCTCATGCTGCGATTGCGGATTCAGATCGATTTGCGACGGCAATCACTCGATTTGAATTTGCGATTGGAGCCGTCCGCCGGGCGGTTTTTGCGTGTTGGGAGGGGGCGGGCATGCTAGCTTTTATGCCACCACACAATCCGAGGGGATGACCGGTTGCTCGACAAGCTTGAACTGCTGCTGGCGCTGGCGAAGGAGCGGCATTTCGGCCGGGCCGCCGAAATGTGCGGCGTGACGCAACCGACGATGTCGACCGGGCTGAAGCAGCTCGAGGAGATCCTCGGCGTGATGCTGGTCCAGCGCGGCTCCCGCTTCCAGGGTTTTACGCCGGAAGGCGAGCGGGCGTTGGATTGGGCGCGGCGGATCGTCGGCGATGCCCGCGCGATGCGTGACGAGATCAACGGGCTGAAGCATCAGCTCTCCGGCGAGATCCGTATTGCCGCGATCCCCACCGTGCTCGGCATGGTCGCTGCGCTGACGACGCCGTTCCGCGCCAGGCACCCCGAGGTGCGCTTCAGTATCCGCTCCACCACCTCGTCCGAGGTGCTGGGGTTGCTCGAGAATCTCGAGGTGGATGCAGGGCTGACCTATATCGAGAACGAGCCGATCGGCAAGGTGCGCACCATCCCGCTCTACAGCGAGAGCTATCGTCTGCTCACCGCGCCGGATGGAATGTTCGGCGATCGCGAGACGGTGACGTGGAAAGAGGTCGGGCAGGTGCCGCTGTGCCTGCTGACGCCCGACATGCAGAACCGCCGCATCATCGACCGCGCGTTACGTTCGGTCGGCGCCGAGGCGACGCCGACCTTGACGTCGAATTCGCTGCTCGTGCTGTTCACGCATGTGAAGACGGGGCGCTGGGCCAGCGTGATGCCGGCCAAGCTCGCCGAGACGCTCGGCCTGTCCGATACGGTGCGCTCGATCCCGATCACCGATCCCGATGTCAATTACAGCATCGGCATGGTGATCCCGCAGCGTGATCCGATGACGCCGCTGATCGCGGCGCTGGTCAATGTCGCGCGGGAAGTCGCGCCGTCGCTGCAATCGTAGCAATCAGGCCGCGGCCGATATTCCTGACGCCGACTTGATCGCGTCGCGGGGCAGGGTGACGCGCACGACGGTGCCGACCTCCAGCTTGGAGCGCAGCCGCATCGAGCCGCCATGGAGCTGCGCGAGCGAGCGGGCGATCGCCAGCCCCAGTCCCGAGCCATGATAGGTCTTGGTGAGCTGGCTCTCGACCTGCTCGAAGGGGCGGCCGAGCCGCGCCAGTGAATGCGGCGCGATGCCGATGCCGGTGTCGGCAATCATCAGCACGATCCTGTCGTCGAGCTGCCGGCTGCGCACCACGATGCGTCCGCCGTCAGGCGTGAACTTCACGGCGTTGGAGAGCAAATTGACGATGATCTGTTTGGTGGCGCGGCGGTCGGCGACGACGGAGATGGATTTCGCGATGTCGGCGTCGAGCGTCAGGTGCTTGTCCTGCGCGCGGCCGGTGACGACCCGCAGGGATTCCGCCAGAGTCTGCGCGAGGTCGAGCTCTTCCATGTCAAGTTTCATGCGGCCGGCCTCGATCTTGGACATGTCGAGGATGTCGTTGATGACTTCGAGCAGGTAATGCCCGCTGGTCAGGATGTCGTGGCAGTATTCCTGGTACTTCTCCGAGCCGAGCTCGCCGAACATGCCCGAGCCCATGATCTCGGAGAAGCCGATGATCGCGTTCAGCGGCGTGCGCAGCTCGTGGCTCATATTGGCAAGGAATTTCGACTTGGTCTGGTTGGCTTCCTCGGCGCGGGTCTTCTCGCGCTGATATTTCTCGGCGAGATCGGCGAGTTCGCCCGCCTGGCGCTCCAGGGCTGCCTGCGAGCGCTTGAGGTCGATGACGGTGGCGCGCAGGCGTAGATCGTTGTCGACCAGCTTCTGCTCGTGCTCCTTGATGCGGGTGATGTCGGTGCCGACCGAGACGTAGCCGCCGTCCTTGGTGCGGCGCTCGCTGATGTGCAACCAGCTGCCGTCGTCGAGCTGCGCCTCGAAGGTGCGCGCGCCGGGGCCCTGGCTCGCCGTCTCGTTGTGTCGGGTGCGGACTTCGGGCATGCGGCCGACCTCGAGCACGGTCTCGTAGGAGGTGCCGGGGATGACGGCGCTGTCGGGCAGCTTGTGCAGGCGCTGGAAGTGCGAATTGCAGAGCACCAGGCGGTCGCTGGCGTCCCACAGCACGAAGGCTTCGGGAATGGTCTCGATCGCGTCGCGCAGGCGCAAATCGGCTTCGACAGTTCGCTCGGCGAGGCTCTTCTGCTCGGTGATGTCGACGGCGATCCCGATCAGGTGAACGCTGGAGTCCGTCGCGCCGCTGGTCTTTTCGCAGCGGACGCGCAGCCAGATCCAGTGGCCGTCGACATGCTGCATGCGGAAGGTCTGGTCGATGTGGTCGATCTTCTCGGAGATGAGCTGGTCGGCGATCTCGAACAGGTCGATGTCGTCGGACTTCACCAGCGCGTTGACCTCGCCGAAGGTGAGGAGCTCGTTGCGGCCGTCGAGGCCGAGCATGGAAAACATCGACTGTGACCAGAAGATGCGGCCGCGCGACAGGTCCCAGTCCCACAGCCCGCAGCGGCCGCGGTTGAGCGCGGTGTCGATCCGGCCGCGCACGGCGTCGTTGATCAGGTCGCCCTCGCGGGCACGGGTGGACTGCCAGTGGAAGGCGAAGCCGAGGATCAGGACGACGAAGCCGGTGGTGGCCGACAGCGTGACCGACAGCGCGGCGTCCGAGCCCCAGATCGGCTCGTTGCGCTCCTGGATCACGGTGACGAAGCCGGGCAGCGACTTGATCTGCCGCGAGGTCGCCATCGCGGCGTTGCCATTCGGCAGCGTCATGTCGGAGATGTTGCCGTCGCGCGGCGGCGCCGCCAGCAGTTGCGCCGTCGTGATTGCGTCGAGCAGGCGGTCGTTGCCCGAGGGATCGCTGTCGACCGGGATGCGGGCGAGGATGCGGCGGTCGAGTCCGGCCGAGGTGACGATGACGTGCCGGCCCGAGGCGGTGCCCCAGGATGGAATGAGGTCAGGCAGCAGCGCCGGCAGGCTCTCGATGTTCTTCAGCCGCTCCTGTCGCGCGGAGGTGAGGCGGTCGATGCGCTCGGCGAGCAGGTCGGCGAGCGCCGAGATGTCGTGGCGGATCACCAGACGCTTCTGGCGCGTCTGGTCGACGACCTGCACGAACGCGCCGAGGCAGATCGTGATCAGGAACGCGATGATGAGCGTCGGCACGGCACGGCGCAGCGCAGGCTCCGCGATCAGGAGCCGATGATAGGCAGGTTTCGCGATCGATTGCGCCAATCCTTTGATCGAATCGGATTGGACGCACGCGTTCGCGGCGTCTGCACGCGACATGCCTAAAGCCCCCTGGAACCTGCTTGCAACTTGATTTTGGAAGCAGCCCCACATCGCTTCCGAATCATGGTCGATTTGAATCCAGATTTCGCGGGCTGTCGAGAGTCAACGAATCGTTAACGCGAATTTATTCTTATCCAACGCGCAGTTTGTGCGTCGCGCGTCCGCAAACTTACGTGCGCGGCGAGTCCGAAACGAGAACGTGTGACTCCTCGCACATTCTCTGTCACGCACGCGGCGGTTCGGCATGACTGATGACGCGCTTCACGCTCGGGAACGCGCGCCGCAACGCGCGCTCGATCGCGTCGACATGTTCGTGCACCCTGATCACGCTCATCGACGGCTCGGCGCGGCAGTGGAAGTTGACGATTTCGCCGGCGTCGGTGTTGCGGACGCGGACATTGTGGATGTCGTGGATCTCGCCGCCGGCGGCATACTCTGTCAGGGCGGCGGCGATGGCCTGCACCCGTTCCGACGCGGCATCGACCCCGAACGGCAGTTCCGGTTCCAGCGGCTCGATGTGGACGTCGACTTCGACGTCCGCGCCGAACTCTTCCTGGATGTTGCGTTCCAGCGTGTTGGCGACCTCATGGGCGGCGTCGAGCTGCATCCCGGCGTCGACCTCGAGGTCGATGCTGACGATCAGCTTGGCGCCGAGATCGTGCACGGTGACGTGGTGGATGGCGAGGCCCGAATTGTGGGCGATGACCATGATGCGGTCGCGCACGGTCTCGTTGTCGCGCGCCACGGGGACTGCGGTGAAGGTGAGGTCAGTATCGCCGAAGGCCTTCTCGACGGCTGCTTGCGCGTTGCGCTTGATGTCCTCGACCCGGTCGATGGGGTAAGTCCGCGGCACCTTTGCGATCGTGTCGATAAACGTGGTGGCACCGACCATGCGCACGCGGAGCCGCTCGATGTCGATCACACCCGGTACGCTGCGGATCGCCGCCGTGGCCGTCTCATGCGCGCCTTCCGGGGCGCGGTCCACCAGCGTCTGCACGGTCGAGCCGGCCATGCGTAGGCCGAGCAGGGCGATCATCACGGCCACCGCGGCGGCGGCAGCCGCGTCGCCCCACCAGAAGCCGAGACCGGCGAGGATCAGGCCCACGATCACGGCGAACGAACCCATCACGTCGGAGGCGAAATGCAGCGCATCGGCGGCGAGCGCCTGGCTCCTGGTCTCCCGTGCGGCACGGTGCAGGGCACGGGCGCGCCAGAAATTGACGGCGATGTCGATCACCAGCACGACGAAAGGGACGGCGGAGATCGTCGGCGGCGCAACTCCCTCTCGGAGATGGCTGTAGGACTGGACCAGGATTCCGCCGGCGAGCACGTAGAGCAGGGCGGTCACGCCCAATGCCGAGACACTTTCGAGTTTGCCGTGGCCGTAATGATGCTCTTCATCCGCCGGCTTGTCGGACACCCGCACCACCGCCCAGGTGATGATGGTGGCGACCAGGTCGATCGAGGAATGCAGCGCCTCGGAAATCAGCGCTAGCGAGCCGATCGCGATCCCGACCGCAAACTTCGCCGCCGCCATGCCGCCACTGGCGAAGATCGAGATCGCTGCGACCGAGGTCTTGTTGTGTTGGGAGCTCATGGCGGGGGATTTAGCAGGCCACAGGTGAACATCAAGCGACGATCCACAGGCGTAGACGCTAGTGAGTTGCAGGAGCGGGATCCCCCGGTTTGGTAGGGTGGGCAACGGCGCGGAGCGCCGCGCCCACCATCTTTCGGGGACGCTGACGCATGGTGGGCACGCTTCGCTTTGCCCACCCTACTAGACCTAGGTCTTTGGCCTCAGGAATGTTACGGCACCGTCACGACGATCTTGCCGAGATGCTTGTTGGCCTCCATGTGCTCGAATGCCTTGTCGATGTCGTCGAAGGCAAACACCTTGTCGATCGACAGCTGCAGTTTTCGCGACTCGACCGCGCCCCAGATGTCCTTCTTGACCTCGTCGAAGATCTCGCGGACCTCCTCGATGGTGCGGGTGCGGAAGGTGACGCCGACATAGTCGATGCGGCGGGCCGCGTGCAGGTCGAAGTTGAAATCGGCATGGGTGCCGCCGAGCCGGCCGACATTGACGATTCGACCCTTGACCTTGGTCGCCGCGAGGTTCTGGTTGGCGACCTTGCCCGAGACCTGGTCGACGATGAGGTCGACACCTTCGCCGTTCGTCGCCTTCAGCACCTCGTCGATCCATGAGGGGTCGGAGGAGTCGACCGCGAGGTCGGCGCCATACTCCTTCAGTCGGCCGCGGCGGGCGGCATCGGTCGAGGAGCCGATCACGAGTCTCCCGCCCTTGAGCTTCGCAATCTGCATCGCCATCAGGCCGACGCCGGAGCTTGCGCCCTGGATCAGCACGGCCTGCCCGGGCTGCACGCCGCCGATGGTGACGACGGCGTTGTGCATGGTCGCGAGCGCGACGGGCAGGGTGGCGGCTTCCTCGAAGTTCATGTTCGAGGGCGCGCGGAACAGCCGGCCGTGATCGGCCAGCGTATATTCGGCAAACGCCGCGCCGCCCGAGCCCATGATGCGGTCGCCGACCTTGACGCCCTTGGCATCCGGTCCGAGTGCGGCGACCTCGCCGGCCCATTCCATGCCGAGCACGGTGCCGGCGCCGCCGGCCGCGCCATGGGCGTGGCCCTTGCGCATGCCGGTGTCGGCGCGATTGAGTCCACAGGCGCGGACCCGGACCAGCACCTGCGTGCCTTCAGGCTTTGGTTGAGCGACGTCGGAAATTGTAGCGCCGCCAGGGCCGTAGACATAAGCCTTCATGTATTGCTCTCGCTTCTTGCAGTGATTATTCCGCAGCCTGCGCTGTAGGATGAACGATCATGCCTTCGAGCCGGCTGCGGATGATGGCCTCGGCTTCGCGCACGATGCGGGAGATCAGCTCGGCGCAGGTCGGGATGTCCTGGATCAGGCCCTGGACCTGGCCCGCTGACCAGATGCCTTCATCCGAGTTGCCGGTCGCGTAGACCATCTTGCCGCGGGCGCCCGCGACGAGCTCGCGGATATCCTCGAACTTGGCGCCTTCCTTCTCCATCGCAACGACCTTGGTCGAGATCTCGTTCCTGGCGACGCGGGAGGTGTTGCGCATGGTGCGGAAGATCAGCTCGGTCTCGCGCTCGTCATTGGCGACGATCTTCTCCTTGATGAGCTGATGAATGGGGCTCTCTTTGGTCGCCATGAAGCGCGTGCCCATGTTGATGCCTTCGGCGCCCAGCGCCAGTGCGGCGACGAGGCCGCGGGCGTCGGCAAAGCCGCCGGAGGCGATCATCGGGATCTTGATCTTGTTGGCGGCGGCCGGGATCAGGATCAGGCCGGGGGTGTCGTCCTCGCCTGGATGACCGGCGCATTCGAACCCGTCGATCGAGATGGCGTCGACGCCCATACGCTCGGCCGAGAGCCCGTGACGGACGCTGGTGCATTTGTGCACGACCTTGACGCCGTGCTTCCTGAACTCGTCGACGTGCTCCTGCGGCTTGTTGCCGGCAGTTTCGACCACCTTGATGCCGCTCTCGATGATAGCGGCGCGATATTCGGCATAAGGCGGCGGCTTGATCGCGGGCAGGATGGTGAGGTTGACGCCAAACGGCTTGTCGGTGAGATCGCGGCAGCGGGCGATCTCCTTCCTGAGGTCCTCCGGTGTCGGCTGGGTCAGCGCCGTGATGAAGCCGAGCGCTCCGGCATTGGCGACGGCGGCGACCAGCTCGGCGCGCCCGACCCATTGCATGCCGCCCTGGACGATCGGGTGCTCGACACCGACGAGCTTGGTGAACCGTGTCTGCAGCATGGTCTGTTTCCTCCGCCTGTGTGGCGCTCTGTTATCGTTTGATGGCGGCAGGATGCCGCCCGGGTCGGGAAAAGTCTATTGGAAGGGCGTGCGGTGGAGGCGGGGCGATCATGCGGGGAGCGGGGGGATTCCGTGAGGCGGATAATTGAGGTGGTAGCACCGGGTGGCGCGAGGGTTTTTGTGCGCCGCTGCTTCAACACCGAGGGAGGATGAGGAGCTTTCGGAGACCATCAACTTGCATTTTCTCGCAAGGCACGCCTCCGCCCTCTCGCGGCGCATTCGCCCGAGCTTTGCCCGATCGCATCGCCCTCGTCGTAACAAGGGCGCAGGGAAGGCCGAGCGCCGGCTGGCACCCGCAGATCCGTGCACGATAGAAATGCACACGGGGTGGACCACAGGTTCGCCGGATCGCCCGGCCTTCCCTGCGCGATGGTTTTAACGTGTCCTTCGTGCTCTCCCCGGGGAGCGATGCACTATTGCCCCCGTCGCCCCGCAGATGACTGATGCGCGCGCCCCGGTTGGACCGCCACATTACCACAGGACTTGACGCACAGACCCCGGGCGTCAGGACCACACGACTTGTTCGTCCGCGCACGTCCTCGCTGGGACTTCGGGAGCTGGCGTGTGCTCGCACCCGAAACCATGCGAAGACGCTGTCGGCGCCGTGTCGTAGACGCGAAAGCCTTTGCTCACGGTTTCCCGCCCTGCAAGGCTCGCCGCGCCCGACGCCGTCGCGTCCATCGCTGCCCAACCCGCGGTTCGTGACGATCGCGATCCGCCCCTTGTCCCGGGTCAGGGTATCGCTCACGTACGACAAATCCGAATTTCGATAAAGTAGAATATTTTGGCGAGCCGGGATTGACACGCGACGCGGGAATTTGCGCGGGTGTTTTGCCCGACGGGCAAGACGGCTTCAGCTACTCCGCCGACAGCCGCACCATCTGGCGGCCGCCGTTCATTTCCTTGAGGCTGTTGACGAAGTTTTCCGGGCGCTGCCAGCGGTTGGGGACCTTCAATCCCATGTACTCGGCGATGTCGCCGATGAAGCCGGTGCAATTGGTGGTCTCGGCATTCCAGACCGGCGAGCTCGCCTGCAATTTCTTGATATAGGCAAACACGCGCTTGGCGTCCGCTTCGTTCAAATAGACGCGGTAGTTCGCGGTCAGGTAATCGGGGTCTAGATCGCCGTAGCTCGCGCCGGTCTCCGCCGGCACCCAGGTGAGGTGACCGAGCACATAGGCCCAAGTGTCGCCGGCCGGCGTGAGCCCTGCCACTTCGACGGCGCGCTCGCTGGTCTTGCCGTACCAGACGAAGGCGTGACCCCAGCTCGCGGCCGTGCGGGCTCGGAAATCGACGTAGTACGGGCCTTTCTCCGCGCGCGCGACTGCGCGCCGCGTCGTTTGCGGCGCCGGCCGTGATACGGCGTCGGTCGTGGCAAGCGCGTTTGCGTCAGCAACGCGCTTGTTCGCTTCGTGGGCCGAGGCCGAGGGTGTCGTGCACGCGAGCATGGCCGCGAGCGCGAATCCCGCAAGGATGCAGGGTCCCGATCGATCAGGTTTGTTCGTCACGCTATGCCCCTCGAATGTCGGCCACTCACGCAGAGTCTACGCTTGCTTCTGCGTATTTCGCTGCGCGTCAGTAGCGCGCGGCGACGGGGCCGGGCGCCTTGCCGATCGGGGCCTTTCCAACCGGGCTCTTGCCAATCGGCATCTTGCCGATCGGCGCCTGCTCGGAATAGACGGGAACGGGCTGGCGGCGCGGCAGATCCGCAGCATTCGCAACCGTCACCAGAGCAAGCGTAGCACCCACGACAAATACAATCTTCTTCACAGTCATACCCCTAGAAGGTTTGGTCCAAAGACGGCACCGCCGTGCCCCCAGACACGCCTCACAGAAGGGCGGCCGAATGCGTCCACAGTGCGGCATCCGCGCGACATGTTGGCGGCATCTGCCGGGCGCGCGGAGACGTGATGTGTCTGAATGTTCGCCTTCGCGCCGCTCGTTGGTCAGTGATCGGCGCTGAGGCGGAAATGCATCTCGATCTTCGCGGGTGACGCATCGCCCGCCGCGCGCCAGGGTGAAAAGCCAGGGGTGGGATCAGGATCGGAGGGGAGATCGATCGGCCAGCTCTGCGTCGGCGAACCCGGAAGCGTCAGGCTGACGGCGCGGTGACGCGTTTTGTACGTCAACGATGTGGAGGCAATGATCGCTTTGCGCTCGCCTTCATGCGCGCGCCAGTTCGGAGGCAAATTGGCATTGGCATAACCTGTCGCTTCCTCGACCTCGATGTGCACATCCTCCGCCTTGTCCGGCAGCGTCATGCCGGCGGGAAGGCGAAACTCGATGTGGAGCGTCATGTAGCCGTGACTGAGATAGGGCGAGCGGATGAGTTCGTACCAGCCCCAATAGCCAAGGATTGCCGCGATGAGCAGAACGGTCAGAGCAAAGGGCGCAGAGAGCTGCGTGGTGCGGTGAGGCGTAGTGTCGGAGGTTTCCGTGGGCGGCTGTGGCGTTGCGTTCCGGACCAGGCCGAAGCGCACGAACAGCCAGATGCCGGCGATCAGGCCAACCACACCGCCGATCGGACCGATGTCGAAGAAGGCGCCCATGGCGATGCCGCCATCGCGGTCTGGCCCGGCCAGCGCGATCACCAGTGCGGCAAGGGCGGACCAGCCGGCGAGCGCGCCGAGCAGGGCGGAGAAGAGGCCGAGGATCAAGCGCATGTCCGGATTGGTCGCGCGGATGGGGATCGCGGTTCGAACCATCCCGAAGGATCGGGTGCCTTCACCCGATCCGGTTCAGGCTGTTCCTGATGGTCGAGAAGATGCCGCCGATGTCTTTCGCAGGCCGTCGAGCGCGTTGAAATTGTCGAAGATGCGGGCGAGGCGGTCCTCGACCTCGCGCTTGCTCTTGGTCAGCGCGTCGACGCGCGAGGCGAGGCTGACGTCGCCGCTCGCCTCGATCTCGCCGACGGTTTTGGCGAGGAGGTCGCGCGTCGTGCCGACGTCCGCGATCATGGCCTCGATTCCGAACACGGGCGCCTTCAGTGGGACGAGGTCAGCCTGCGACTTCGACAGCTCCGTCTTGAAGGCGTTCAGCGTCGCCAGCGTTTCCTGTAAGGCGCCGAGGCGCTGGCGCGACTGGAGAACAAAATCGTTCAGCGCATTCTGGCGGTCGGCAAGCGTCTTGCCCTCGGCGTCGATCTCGACACCGGCGAGCGAGCGTTCGAGCTGGGCCCGACGCTGGCCGAGTTCTTCGAAGTCGAGCCCGATCCCTTTCAGGATGTGGAAGCTGTCGTCGATGCGGGCCAGGCGCTGCTCGATCTCGACCTTGTTCTTCGACAGCGTCTCGACGCGGGTGCCAAGCGGCGCTTCGCCGACGGTTTCGAGCTCGTCGACGCTCTTGACGAGGCGCTCATGGCTAAGGCCCAGCTCGCCAATCAAGGCATTGAGGCCGGCGTCCGAGGCGCGCAGCGGCACCAGCTCGGCGTGGGACTTCGCCAGATCTTCCTTGTACTGGTTCAGGGTCGCAAAGGTGCCCTGGACCGTGCCGACCCGGGATAGCAACGTCGATACGTCGCGCGCGATGTCCTTGAGCCGGTCGGCGAGATTGTTCTTGCGGTCGTCGGTCTCGAGGTCGTGCAGCGAGCGTTCGAGCTGGTTCTGGCGGTCGCGGATCTCGGTGAAAACCGGCTCGACCGCGCGGCGCTGCTCGGCGACCTTGCCCACCATGTCGCGCAGTTCCTGCTGGCGGCGGCGGATTTCGGCGAGCTGGTCGTGCATGTCGGTAGATTCGTTGCGGCCCCGCTGCAGCAGGGCGCGCTGCTCGGTCTCGCCCAGCTTGTCATGGAGGGCGGAGACGGCCTCCCGGGGATCGCTCTCGATCAGATGCTGGACGGTAGCGTCGAGGTGGTTCTGCAGGGCATGAGCGACGACGACGTCCTCGCGGGTCTTCTTGAGGCGGTCGCGCAATGTGTCGAGGCGCCGGTCCTGGCGCGAGAGCCGCCAGGCGGAGGCGCCGATCAGTGCCAGCACCAGAGCCAGGATCGCGCCGGTCGCAAACCGCTGCGGGACAGGCAGGCCTCCGAACCAGGCAGGCAGGTGGCCGACATCGTAACCGAGCGCCTGCTGGGCGAAGATCGCGATGGCGGTGAGCAGAACAAACCAGGCAACCAGGAAAAACAGCCACATCGTGACTTCCTCACGCCGGCACACATTATCGCCATAATTGCTATTGGAGAGCGGAACCGAGATCAAGGGCGGCGCGGGCTTGCCGGATAGGTCCGGTCGCACGATCCACGGCTGAATGCGTCAGCCGATCGGTGGAGGAGAAGTTGGTTGCCGGGATTTCCCGAGCTTGGACGAAGTGTCCGTAGCCTGGATGGAGCGAAGCGCAAGCCGGGTTCTGCAAGCCTTGAGTGCCAGCCCCGGAGTTCGCTTCGCTCCATCCGGGCTACCGCACCGCGTTGGTGGCTACAGCCGAAACTCGTTGGTCAGCTCGCCGATGCTGTCGATCGCGACGGTCACGATGTTCACCGGCTCTTTCATCACGCCGACGCCGACCGAGGTGCCGACGGCAATGAGGTCGCCGGGGAGCAGGGTCATGTCGTGCGAGATCCTGCTGACCAGCTCCTGCGCGGAGAAGATCATGTCCGATATCAGATAGTTCTGCCGCTCCGCGCCGTTGAGGATGGTGCGGACCACCAGCTTTGCCGGATCGAGACCGGTGGCGATGACGGGGCCGAACGGGCCGTAATCGTCGATGCCCTTGGCCCGCGCCCATTGCGGGAAAGTGGGATCGCTGGTCAGGATGTCGTTGGCAGTGATGTCGTTGACGCAGGTGTACCCGAAGATGAAGCTGTCCGCGTCCGCCGGCGACACCCGGGCGCAGGTCTTGCCGATGACGATGCCGAGCTCGCCTTCATACGTGGTCTTGCCGTCGTAATAAGAGGGACGGCGGATCACCGCGCCGGGCGTCGTAATGCTGGTGGTGGCCTTCAGGAGGTAGAGCGGCTCCGGCGGCTCGGGCTGGTTGAGCTTGGCCGCGAGCGCGTGAAAATTGTTCCAGAGCGCGACGATCTTGCTGGGCGCGCAGGGCGCGAGCAGTTCGACCTCCGACAGCGCCAGCGTCCTGCCGGTGGCCGCATGGCGGCCGAACATCTCGCCCTCGTGCACGCTGATGCCTGACGAATTCAGCGTGCCGAACCCGGTCGCACCGCTATTGCGGAAGCGGAGCCATTGTTTGACCTCGCCAGCCATCACGCCACCGCCAGTGCGCGCGGATCCGATCGTGTCGAGATGCCGTCGTAGAGACCGGCGATGCGGGCGCGCTGGGTCACCATCGCCAGCACTGAATCGAGCGCGGGGGTGGCGATGCCGGTGAGGCGGCCCATCTCCTGCACGACGGTGACGAGCGGGTCGATCTCCATCGGACGGCCGCGCTCGAGATCCTGGAGCATCGAGGTCTTGTGCGCGCCGACCTTGCGGGCGCCTTCGATGCGGCGCTCGACGTCGACGCGGAATTTGACCCCGAACGTCTCGGCGATGCCTTGCGTCTCCATCATGATCGCGCGCGACAGCGCGCGGGTCGCCGGATCGGTGCAGATCACGTCGAGTGTTGCATGGGTGAGTGCGCTGATCGGGTTGAAGCAGACATTGCCCCACAGCTTGAGCCAGATCTCGTCGCGGATGCGGTCGAGCACCGGCGCTTTCAGCCCGGCTGCGACGAAGAGATCGGCGAGGCGTTGCACGTCCGAGGTGGTCTCGCCGGAGGGCTCGCCGAGCGGAAAGTTGTTGCCGTAGACGTGACGGATCACGCCGGGCGCCTCGATCTCGGTGGCGGGATAGACGATGCAGCCGATGGCGCGCTCGGCGCCGATTTCGCGCCACTGCCGTCCGCCGGGGTCGATGCTCTCCAGCGTCGAATTCTCGTATTGGCCGCCGTGCTTGTAGAAGTACCAATAGGGGATGCCGTTGACGGCGGTGACGATGCGGGTGTGGGGGCCGAGCAGCGGCTGCATTGTCTCGATCACGCCGGTGATCGAGTGCGCCTTCAGCGTGATGATGATGTAGTCCTGCACGCCGAGCTCGGCCGGATCGTCGGTGCAGCGCGGATGCACGGTGTGCTTCTCCTCGCCCGCGAGCAGCGTCAGGCCGCGCTCGCGCATCGCGGCAAGGTGCGCGCCGCGTGCGACCAGGCTGACGTCGGCGCCCGCGCGCGCGAGCTGAACCCCGAGATATCCACCGATTGCGCCGGCGCCGTAGATGCAGATCTTCATGGAATCCTCGCGGAGCAGCAGAAGCCGGATTTCGGGACGAAAGATCCGGTCCGGCTCGGAAGGGTCCGAGCCGGACCGGTAGTCGCAGGGGAAGTGAGGCGCTTTAAGCTGCTTGCGGCGTGCCGTTGAGTGCTTCGTCGATGACGGCCGCGATGTCGCGCATGCTGATGACCGAGACGAGGCTGTAATCGTCGATGACAGGCAGGTGCCGGATGTGATTCCGGTTCATCAGATGGCGGACGTGCTCGATCGTGTCGCTCGAGGTGCAGGACACGAGTTGCTGCACCGAGACGAGCTGCGAGACCTTGACGTTGACGGCATTGGCGCCGTGCTCAGCGACCGCGCGCACGACGTCGCGTTCGGTGAACATGCCGACCGCGGTGTTACCCTCGGAGCGGACCACGTCCTTCACCACCAGTGCGCTGATGTTGTTGGCGCGCATCAGCTTGGCGGCGATACCCACCGTTTCGTTCATTCGCACCGTGACAACGCGCGGTGTCTTCTTGCGCAGAATGTCTCCGACCAGCATTGCAACCTCCCTGGGTGAATGATGTGGCAAGTGTGGTATACATAATGCCAATCGTCAAGCGTCGGTTTGGCTGATCCGAAAATTCTTGCGGCAGCAATGCTGACATTTATCGTGAGCCAAAAAGAAAGGGGCGCATCGCTGCGCCCCTTTTCATCCGTGCAAGGTGCGTGTTCGTTATGCCGTCTCGGTCTTGGCGTTCCCCGTCGCGGCGTTGGCGCTCTCGGCTTCCTTGCCGAGGATGAAGGAGCGGCGCATCGGCTTGATCACGAACAGCGCCGTCAGGGCTGCCGTCGCGTTCAGCGCGACTGCGACCACGAACACGGCCTTCCAGCCATAGGTGGCCGAGATCACGCTTGCGAGCGGAACGAGCAGGGACGCCGTCCCCTTCGCCGTGTAGAGCATGCCGTTGTTGGTGGTTGCAAACTTCGAGCCGAAGGTGTCCCCGCAGGTCGCGGGGAACAACGAGTAGATCTCCCCGAACACGCCGAAATAGACCGCGGTGGCGAGCACGAAGACGACGGGCACGTGGCCATAGGCCGACAGCGTCAGCAGCATCAGCGCGGCGGTGCCGAAGGCGATGAACATGGTGTGCTCGCGGCCGATCGTGTCGGAGACGAAGCCGAAGAAGGGCCGTCCGAAACCGTCGAAGATGCGGTCGAGCGAGATCGCGAACGTCAATGCCGCCATCTGGAAGCCGGCGAGCGTGACCGGCGTGTCGGCGATCTTGAAGTCGTGCGCGATCGGGGCGATCTGCGCTGCGGTCATCAGGCCGCCGGAGGCAACCATGACGAAAACGAGATACATCACCCAGAAAACAGGGGTGCGCAGCACCTCGGGCGGGGTAAAGTCGATCTTGGTCTGCGGCAGATTGAGCTGCTTCTTCTTCGGCGGGATCGAAATCCGCGGCGGCTGGATGAAGAAGGCGAGCACGAAGACGATCACGCCCTGGCCGATGCCGAAGGTGAGAAACGCGTGCTGATAGCCGCTCGTTGCGATCATGGTCGCGATCGGCACGACGGTGAGTGCAGCGCCTGCGCCGAAGCCGGCGGCGGTCGCACCGGCGGCAAGGCCCCGGCGATCGGGAAACCATTTCAACGCATTGCCGACGCAGGTGCCGTACACCGCGCCCGCGCCCATGCCGCCGATGATCGCAGCCGCGTAAAGCAAGGTGAGGCTGTCGGCATAGGAATTGAGAATCCACGACAGTGCGATCATGACGCCGCCGAACATGATGACGATGCGCGGGCCGTATTTGTCGACGAACCAGGCCTCGATCGGCACCAGCCAGGTTTCGGTGACGACGAAGATGGTGAAAGCGAGTTGGATCGCGGCGCGTCCCCAATGGTGCGCGTGATCGATCGGATCGACGAACAGCGTCCAGCCGTATTGCAGGTTGGCGATCATCGCCATGCAGACGATGCCCATGACCAGCTGGAGCCAACGGAAACCTGTGCGAAGAGGCGCGGCCGTGACAGCGCCATCGGTGCTGGAAATCATCAAAAACCTCCCGAGCGCCTGTCTGGTTCGACACCGGTCGCAAGATGACCTGGTGTCGCAATATTGTGGCGTATCGTCGCAAGCGCGATGAGGACCTTGGTATACCATATTCCAGATTGCAAGCCCTATCTTGGCGCGCCACTGACAAAAATATGCGGGGTTCCGTTTGGGAACGGCGGACTCATGAAGACGTTGCGCAAAACGAAAACGCCCGGCCGTGAGGCCGGGCGTTTTGCACGAGAAGGCGCTTTTGGAGCGCGTCAGACAGTCGATTGCGCGACCACCACCTTGCGCCAGGGCTTGAGCACCGCGATCGCCAGCGCCGAGGCCAGGATGTTGGCGCCGGCTGCGATGATGAACACGTTGTCCCAACTGCCCGACGACTGCTGCATGTAGTTGCCGATCGGGACCAGCAGCGCGGCCGTACCCTTTGCGGTGTAGAGCAGGCCGGCATTGGTGGTCGCGAACTTGGCGCCGAACGTATCGGTGCAGGTCGAGGGAAACAACGAGTAGATCTCACCCCAGGCGAAGAACACGAAGCCCGAGAGCAGCACGAACCAGAGCGGATCCTGGCCCCAGAGGTAGAGCATCCAAATGCCGATACCTTCCATGCCGAAGGCGATGAACATCGTGTTCTCGCGGCCGATCATGTCGGAGATCCAGCCGAAGAACGGACGCGTCAGGCCGTTGAGCACGCGGTCGATCGTGGCCGCGAAGGTCACCGCGGTCATGGTCACCGCCATCAGCGTGACCGGCACGTTGTCGATCTTCCAGTCGGCCGCGATCGGCTTCAAATTGGCCGTCACCATCAGGCCGCCGGCGCCGACGATCACGAACATGAAGTACATCAGCCAGAAGATTGGCTGACGCAGCACTTCGGTCGGCTGATAGTTGCGGCGGGTCTGTTGCAGATTGGCGTTCGCCACCACGCTGGGCACCTGGCCTGCCTTGGGCGCCAGCAGGAAGAAGGCGAGAATGCAGATGATGATGCCTTGTCCGAGGCCGAAATAGAGGAAGGTGGTCTGAAAACCGCTGTCCTTGATCATGGCCTGGATCGGCGCGACGGTCAGCGCAGAGCCTGCACCGAAGCCCGCGGCCGTGATGCCTGCGGCAAGACCGCGCTTGTCCGGAAACCACTTCAGCGCGTTGCCGACGCAGGTGCCGTAGACGCCGCCGGCGCCGATGCCCGCGATGATCATGCCGAGATAGTAGCCGTTGAGCGTGGTCGCCTGCGCGTTGATCGCCCAGCCGGCGGCGCAGAGCACGCCGCCGACCAGGACGACGAGGCGCGGACCGTATTTGTCGACGAACCATCCTTCGATCGGCACGAGCCAGGTCTCGAACAGCACGAACAGGGTAAAGGCCCATTGGATCGACGCGCGATCCCAGCCGAACTTCTTCTGGATGTCGGGGACGAAGAACGTCCAGCCGTATTGATAGTTGGCGATCATCACCATCGCCGCGACACCGACCGCCAATTGCGTCCAGCGATACGTGTCGCTAACGCGCGCGGCTGTCGGGGCGGTTGCTTGCACCATGTCCGTCATAAAGCCTCCCGTGGCGCCTCTCATTTTTCTGCGAGCGCTGGAACGGCATTCTTGTATGCATTATGCCAAGCTTCAAGCGCTGGTCCGGTCACCGTGCGCAAATGCCGCAGGACCTTGCCCGGTTGCGGCTGTGACTCAGGACAGCACAAGTAGAAATGGCCCCGTCATCCGGGGCCATTCATCAAAAGTAGTATGCGGACTGATCTAGAACCGTCTGCCGCTGTGCGCGCAGGGCGGGAGCCTGCCCGGGTCACAGGCCAAAGCGCGGCAGGTCGCCGTTATGATTCGAGATCCTGGCGCTCGCCATCAGGAGGCGGTCGATCGTGGCCATCAGGCGGGCGAACAGCGAGGAGGAGGGCGCGAGAGCGACGGAAGCGGTCTTGGACATCGAATTCCCTTTCTTGAGACGGTCAGTAGTGCTGTCTCATTTCGAAAGGGAATTTATGTATACCAGATGCCAAAGTCTATGCATGCCATTGCATAGCAGCATTTAGCTCTTCGCATTGCAGCATAACAATCCGTTAAATGGGCCGGTTTGAGCGGGATATGCCCAAGACCGGCCGAAACTGAACCATTTGACCGTCGATGTCCAAAAACGGAGCCTTGGCAGCGGTACACGAAGCCGTTAGTGGTCTGCCCCCTTCCAATCATCTGTCAGAGTGGTTCATGTCGAGCGCCTCGCCCGCCGTCTCGATCGGCATCGATTTTGGGACCAGCAACACGGTCGTGGCCCTTGCAGCGGACGACCGTCGGGTCGAGGCCATCCGCTTCGACCATGGCGGACAGCGCCACAGCGTCTTCGTGTCGGCGCTGTGTTTCTGGGAGGACCGGCCGGGCGCCGGCGCCCAGGCCGAAGGCGGCCCGTGGGCGATCGAGCAGTTCCTCGAAGGACGACATGTCTACCGCTTCCTCCAGTCGTTCAAGACCTTCGCCGCGAGCTCCAGCTTCAACACCACCCAGGTGTTCCGGCAGCGCTACAAGTTCGAGGATATTTTGGCGGCGTTCCTGCGGACGCTGGCGCGTCATGGCTGCGATAAATTCGGCTTCGAGACGTCCACCATCACGGTCGGTCGCCCCGTGCGCTTTGCGGGCGGCAATCCCGACGAGGCGCTGGCGATGCAACGTTACCGGGCCGCGTTCGAGCGCCTTGGGGCCGGCCACGCCCGCTACGTCTACGAGCCTGTCGGGGCCGCGTTCTCCTTCGCCCGCCGGCTGGAGCGCGATGCGACCGTGCTGGTCGCGGATTTCGGCGGCGGCACCAGCGATTTCTCGGTGATGCGGTTCTCGCGTGCCGGCGGTTCCTTGCGCGCCGAGCCGCTCGGCCATGCCGGCATCGGGATTGCGGGCGACACCTTCGATTACCGCATCGTCGATCACGTCGTCTCGCCGCGGCTGGGCAAGGGCTCGAGCTTCCGCTCGTTCGACAAGGTGCTACCGATCCCCACCGGCCACTACACCAATCTCGCGCGCTGGCATCAGCTCGCGATGATGAAGAGCAACGGCGACCTGCGCGAACTCCGGGAGCTTGCGCGCACCGCGGTGAAGCCGGCTCTGCTCGAGGATTTCATCACCATCGTCGATCTCGACCTCGGCTTTGCGCTGTACCGCGCGGTGTCCGACGCCAAGGTCGCACTGTCGGCGCAGGACCAGGTAGAGTTCCGCTTCAAAGGCGGTGGCGTCGACATCCGCTCGACCATCACGCGGAAGAATTTCGAAGCCTGGATTGCCGACGATATCGCGAGGCTCGGGGCTACCGTCGACAAGGTGCTTGGCGAAGCCGGCATTACCGCGCGCGAGATCGAGAAGGTGTTTTTGACCGGCGGCACGTCCTTCGTGCCAGCCGTTCGAAGACTGTTCGCCGAGCGGTTCGGCAACGAACGGCTGATGTCAGGCGACCAGTTCGAGTCGATCGCCTACGGCCTTGCTTTGATCGGACATAGCCCGGATCCCGACCGCTGGACCGCAAGTGGCGGCCTCCAGTCGAGGGCGGGCGCGTAGCCTGCGGTACGCGCGGCCGCCCCTAAGTCCCGTCCGGTCGCTATTGCTTGATCTCAGGCTCGACGAGCTTCGCCAGATTGCGCAGCGATTCCTGCCAGCCGAGATAACATGCCTCCGGCGGGATGACGTCGGGTATGCCGGCCTGCGTGATATCCAGCTCAGTGCCGACGGATACTTTCTTCAGGATCACGGTGACCTGGATCTCGCCCGGCAGATTGGGATCGTCGAACCTGTCGGTGTAGCGGAGACGTTCGCCGGGGACGAGCTCGAGATATTCGCCGCCGAAGGCGTGGCTGTTGCCCGTCGTGAAGTTGCGGAACGACATCTTGAACGTGCCCCCGACCTTGGGCTCGAAATGATGGACGGTGCAGGTGAAGCCGTTCGGCGGAAGCCATTTCGCCAGCGCATCCGCCTCCAGGAAGGCGCGATAGACTTTCTGCGGGCTGGTCGTCAAAACGCGGTGCAGGTGGACAGTGCTGGGCATGAAGTCTTCCTCGTGAAGCGCCGGGCTCGACGTCAGCGTCTATGCCCGTTCATGTCCAGATGACGGACGAGGTGCCGCCGATCCGACGGGGCATCTCGAATTTTTTGATGGATCCACGCATGTGGCGCTCGGCAGCACTCCCAAAGCAGCTCGCCGGCGGCGAACGATGAGCGCCGAATAGCACACGTCCTGTGCCTACCGCCGGGCTCCCGAGCCGTTAAATTCGGCCAAGCCTTGCAAATAGCGAGGATGTGGTATACGTTGAGGCTGTTCGTTCAGCCGCTGTGCCTTGTTGAATGCGCCCGCGGGCTCCTTTTCCATAGACATCGACGAATAGAATTTGTTCTGCGTGACGAGCACGCGGAACCTGCGCGTATGCGCTTTGGAGAAGAAAATGACGACAGGTACTGTGAAGTGGTTTAACGGCCAGAAGGGCTTTGGATTCATTCAGCCGAACGACGGCGGCAACGATGTGTTCGTTCACATCAGCGCGGTCGAGCGGGCTGGTCTTGCAGGTCTCGCTGAAGGCCAAAAGGTCAACTTCGAGCTCAAGACCGACAAGATGCGGGGCAAGGTCAGCGCCGAGAATCTCTCGCTGGCCTAAAGCCTTGGTGCCGTTTCACGGATGTGCTGAAACGGCCATGCCACCCGCTCGATCCCAGGATTGAGCGGGTTTTTGTCCGTTGCAGAGCAGGGTGAATAATGAGCGCCAAGAGACCGGCCGAACCGTCACCCGAAAGCATCGCGCGTACTAACCGTCAGCGGTTGGCCGCAGAGGAAGGCGCTCGGGCGATGGTGGATGTTGGAAAGCAAGCCGTCGATGTTCGCAAGAACATGGCGCGGCTTCGAGAGCTGCGCGAAGCCAAGGAAGCGGCAGACGCCGCCCTTCAGGCATCATTGCCCGCCGCCACCCCGACGAAGCGCAAGAAGAAGGTGACGCCATAGCTGGCTTCCATTGCGCCGACGACACCTCGGAGAGGGCCGATCACATGCCAAAGAGTGCGGGTCGTGCCTAGAATCAAGTCGGATGGCGGAGGCACCATCACCTTCTTTCTCGCGCTTGGCGCGGGACGACAGATGTGCCGTCTTGCGACGACCTTCCTGACGCAGAAGCAGGCTTTCAGTTATCTTCGCAAGAACCGGACCGAGTTCGAGCGCATGGCGCGGGCGCGGCTCGCTTCTGGTGCAGTCGAAGACGGAATCGTCGTGCTATCGATGCTGTAGGGCAGGCGCAGATTTCAGTGCCGCGCCTTCAGCGCAATCCGCGATCGGAGTCTGGGACCGACGCTCTTATTCGGAGCCGCTTCCCGGCTTCGCCTCCCGGGCCAATCGCTCCGCTTTCAGCCGTTCGCGATTCTCGTTGAAGGAGTTCTGATCCTTCGCATAGTCATTGATCGGCTTCTGCGTTGTCGCAGGCTTGAACGCCTTGTTGGCTTCACGCTTGGCGCGATCAGAGGATTGATCTTTCGACATTTAAGCCCTCAATTTGATCAACGAGCGTGGTCCTGGCGAGTGCCGGACGCGACGCCACCTGTACCCGAACTGAAAGGCCGACTTGCCATCCTCGGAAGCGGAGGCGACCAGTTCTTCAGCGTGGGGCAGGGTCTTTGCGAGGCGTGCTGCACTCGCCGTGGAGATTGCATGCTGGCTTTTCCGGGCATGCTCGCATTTCCGGGAGCACACCGGTCGAGGAGTAACGGCCGGCCACCGCATCTGTTCCTCGCGAAACAATCTTTAATCCAGCCTTGGCGGCGCGGCAAGCGCGCCGATCGTGCGATGCAGCCTTTGCGCGCCAACAAAAAGGCCGCCGAAGCCGGCGGCCTTTCGCGTCGTGAGATAAGCCCGCTTACTCCGCGGCCTGCTTTTGCGGCGGATCGAGCGCGCCGGACTTGTGGATATCGGCGACCTGATGGTCCGAGAAGCCAAGCACGGTGCGCAGGATCTCGTCGGTGTGCTCGCCGAGCAGCGGGGAGCGCTCCACCTCGCTCGGGGAGTCCGACAGCTTGATCGGGTTGCCGACCGAGATGTACTTGCCGCGGGTGGGGTGGTCGACCTCGACCACGGTGCCGGTCGCGCGCAGCGACTGGTCTTCGGCGATCTCCTTCATCGACAGGATCGGGCCGCAGGGGATGTCGTCCTTGTTGAGGATTTCCATCGCCTCGAACTTCGTCTTCGTCATCGTCCACTGTTCGATGCGGCCGAAGATTTCGTTGAGGCGCGGCAGGCGGACGGCCGGCTTGGCGTAGTTCGGATCGGTCTTCCAGGAGGGCTCACCGATCACGTCGCAGATCTTCTCCCAGACCGGGGCCTGGGTGATGAAGTAGATGTAGGCGTTGGGATCGGTCTCCCACCCCTTGCACTTCAGGATGCGGCCGGGCTGGCCGCCGCCGGAATCGTTGCCCGCACGCGGCACGGCATCACCGAACGGAATGCCTTCGCCGAACTGGCTGTATTCCTTGAGTGGACCATGGGCGAGGCGCTGCTGGTCGCGCAGCTTGACGCGCGCGAGGTTGAGCACGCCGTCCTGCATCGCGGCCGTCACCTTCTGGCCCTTGCCGGAATGGGTGCGCTGATAGAGTGCGGTGACGATGCCGAGCGCCAGATGCAGACCGGTGCCGCTGTCGCCGATCTGCGCGCCGGTGACCAGCGGCAGGCCGTCGCGGAAGCCGGTGGTGGAGGCGGCGCCGCCGGTGCACTGTGCGACATTCTCATAGACCTTGCAGTCTTCGTACGGTCCGGGACCGAAGCCCTTGATCGAGGCGACGATCATCTTCGGGTTGATCGCCTGGATCTTCTCCCAGGGGAAGCCCATGCGGTCGAGCACGCCGGGACCGAAGTTCTCGACCAGCACGTCGCACTTCTTGATCAGCTCGGTGAGGACTTCCTTGCCCTTGGGGTTCTTGGTGTCGAGCGTGATCGAGCGCTTGTTGTGGTTGAGCATGGTGAAATACAGGCTGTCCACGTTCGGGATGTCCTGCAGCTGGCCGCGGGTGATGTCACCGACACCTGGACGTTCCACCTTGATCACGTCGGCGCCGAACCATGCGAGCAACTGCGTGCAGGTCGGCCCGGACTGGACGTGGGTGAAGTCGAGAATGCGAACGCCCTCGAGCGCTTTTGTCATCGTGTTGCTCCGTACTCTGATCTACCCTGCACCCGCAGGGACCTTATGGGTTGAAGGGGAGTGCTTACTTCTTCTTCTGCAGAACGCTCTGCGGATTGAGGTTGCCGATGCGACCGCTTTCGGAACCGGCGGCTGGATCGATCACGGCGTTGATGAGCGTCGGCTTGCCCGAGGCCATGGCTTCGTTGACGGCGCGCTTGAGCTCGTCCGGCGAGGTCGCGTTCACGCCGATGCCGCCGAAGGCTTCCATCATCTTGTCGTAGCGGGCGCCCTTGACGAACACGGTCGTCGCCGGATCGGCGTTGACGCTGTTGACGTCGGTACCGCGATAGATGCCGTCATTGTTGAAGATGACGACGCAGATCGGCAAATTGTAGCGGCAGATGGTCTCGACCTCCATGCCGGAGAAGCCGAAGGCCGAGTCGCCTTCGACCGCGAGCACGGGATGGCCGGTCTCGAGAGCCGCCGCGATCGCCTGACCCATGCCAATACCCATCACGCCCCAGGTGCCGACGTCGAGACGCTTGCGCGGCTTGTACATGTCGATGACGCCGCGGGCGAGGTCGAGCGTGTTGGCGCCCTCGTTGACGAGGATCGCCTCGGGATGATCCTTGATGACGTTCTTCAGCACGCCGAGCGCGCCGTGATAGTCCATCGGCGATTTGTTGTTCATGAGCTTCGGCGCCATCTTGGCGACGTTCTCTTCGCGCTTGGTCGAAATCGCCTTGGTCCATTCGGCCGGCGGGGCGGTCCAGCCCGAAGCCATCGCCTGATTGAAGGCGGAGACGACCGAGTCGATGTCGCCGACGACGGGCGCGACGATCTCGACGTTGGAGTCCATTTCCCTGGGCTCGATGTCGACCTGGATGAACTTCTTGGGCGCTTCGCCCCAGTTCTTGCCTTTGCCGTGCGAGAGCAGCCAGTTCAGCCGGGCGCCGATCAGCAGCACGACGTCGGATTCTTTCAGCACCGTCGAGCGGGCGGCGCCTGCGCACTGCGGATGCGTATCGGAGAGGAGGCCCTTGGCCATGCTCATCGGCAGGAAGGGGATGCCGCTCTTCTCGACGAAGGTTTTGATCTCCTCATCGGCCTGCGCGTAGGCCGCGCCCTTGCCGAGGATGATGAGCGGACGTTTTGCGCTCTTCAAAACATCAAGCGCGCGCTTGATCGAAGCGGGCGAGGGGATCTGCGCGGGAGCCGCGTCGATCACCTTGACCAGCGACTTTCGGCCGGCATCGGCGTTCATTACCTGACCGAACAGTTTTGCCGGAAGGTCGAGATAGACGCCGCCGGGACGGCCGGAGACGGCGGCACGGATGGCACGGGCAAGCCCGATGCCGATGTCTTGGGCGTGCAGCACGCGATAGGCTGCCTTGCACAGCGGCTTGGCGATGGCGAGCTGGTCCATCTCTTCGTAGTCGCCCTGCTGGAGGTCGACGATCTCGCGCTCGGAGGAGCCCGAGATCAGGATCATCGGGTAGCAGTTGGTGGTGGCGTGCGCGAGTGCGGTGAGACCGTTGAGGAAGCCGGGCGCGGAAACGGTCAGGCAGATGCCGGGCTTCTTGGTGAGGTAGCCGGCGATGCCCGCGGCATAACCGGCGTTCTGCTCGTGGCGGAACGAAATCATGCGAATACCGGCCGCCTGGGCCATGCGACCCAAATCCGTGATCGGGATGCCCGGCACATTGTAGATGGTGTTGATGCCGTTCAGCTTGAGCGCGTCGATGACGAGATGAAAACCATCCGTCAATTCCTGCTCGGTGCCCGGTGCTTCGGACTTGGTCGCGGTATTCAGCATGGGCCTTGTCTCCCTGGTCTCAAGATGCCGTTTCAGGCTTTTGGGGGCGATGCCTCGCCCTTCTGGTGAACGTTGCTGGCTAGAAGAGTTCCTGACCATGCGCTTCGACGTAAGCGGCAAGGCCAAGGGTGTGATCGCGGGCGCGCTTCTCGGCGAGTTCGGTATCGCGCGCCTCCAGGGCTTCGATCATGCCGAGATGCTCGGGTAACGACGTCGCGGTGCGGTCCTTGCGTCCGATGGTCAATTGCCGATAGCCACGCACGTGCAGCAGCAGGTCGTTGGTGAGATCGACCAGCACCGGCGATTCCGACAGCGAGATCAGCGCCTGGTGGAAGGCGATGTTGGCGCGCGAATATTCCTCGACATGATCCTCGGGGAGGCGGTCTTTGCCAAAATCCTTGAAGTAGTCGCGCAGCGCCGTGATGTCTTTCTTGCGCGCCGTGGCGGTGATGAGACGGGCCGCCATGCTCTCCAGCGCCGCCCAGGCGCGGATCATGTCGACGATCTCGCTCTTGGTCCTTCGCACCACCATGATGCCGCGGCGCGGAACCGTCTTCACGAAACCGTCCTGCTCGAGCATCGCGATGGCTTCGCGGATCGGCGTGCGGCTCACGCCCAGGCGCTCGGACAACGCGCGCTCGTCGAGCATCACCGGCTCGGGCGTCGAGTAGATGTCCATCTTGAGGATGGCTTCCTTCAAGGCGTCATACGCCTTGTTCTTGAAGCTCGACTCCGGGGCAATACGAACGATTGCGATATCTGCCTCGGCCATGTTCGGCAACGCCTTGGTTGGTTTCCGCAGTGACACGACGAATCTCCTCCAGTGGGAGTCGTCTTTTACAGGATTATTAACGGGAAAGTTTTTGGCATACCAAATACCAGAATGTCAAGCTGCCTATTTTTTGCAGCGTTCTAAGGTGCGCTGCAGCTTGACAAGTTGGCTTCTGGCATACCAAATGCCATCGCCAGCCATTTTTAATCCAAGCCGGCGGAGTAATCTCGGCTTTATGCCACTCCGTTCCGCGACATGGAACAGAGCGCGGCGAATGGAAAAGCATCACGGGGCAGCCGCAACACGCGCGCGCTTTGAGAACGCAAGAACCAAGGTCAAGGGAGAAGCCACATGTCCAATTCCAAAGATGCCGTCCGCAAGGTGCTTGACCAGGTCAAGGCGGACAAGCGCACCAGCCTGACCGCGCCGGAAGGTAAGCTGGTCTGCGACGCCTATGGCATTGCGGTGCCGAAGGAGGGGGTGGCGAAGTCGGCCGGCGAGGCCGGCAAGATGGCCGCCTCGATGGGTTTCCCGGTGGTGATGAAGATCGTCTCGCCGGACATTCTCCACAAGACCGAAGCCGGCGGCGTCATCGTTGGCCTCAAGTCGGCCGAGGACGCCGAGAAGGCCTACGAGACCATTCTCGGCAACGCCAGGAAGTACAAGTCTGATGCCAAGATCGAGGGTGTCCAGGTGCAGCAGATGCTGGCCGGCGGCACCGAAGTGATCGTCGGGTCGATCACCGACGCCTCGTTCGGCAAGCTGGTTGCCTTCGGTCTCGGCGGCGTGCTGGTCGAAGTCCTGAAGGACATCACCTTCCGCCTCGCGCCCGCGACCAAGCAAGATGCGCTGTCGATGCTCGACGGCATCCAGGCGCACGAAATTTTGAAGGGCGTTCGCGGCGGTGAGCCGGTGAACCGCACCGCGCTCGCCGATGTCATCGTCAAGGTCTCGCAGCTCGTCACCGATTTCCCCGAGATCGTCGAGCTCGATCTCAACCCGGTGTTCGCGACGGCCAAGGACGCGATCGCGGCCGACGTCCGCATCGTCGTCGACTTCGCTTACGTGCCCAAGCCGAAGCCGCGCCCGACCGAAGAGATCGTCGCGGCGATGAGCCGCATCATGCAGCCGAAGGCGGTTGCCGTGGTCGGCGCTTCGGCCGAAGACGGCAAAATCGGCAATTCCGTGATGAAGAACCTCATCAACGGCGGCTACAAGGGCGACATCTACCCGATCCATCCCAAGGCCGCCGAGATCCTCGGCTACAAAGCCTACAAGAGCGTCAAGGACGTGCCCGGTGTGATCGACACCGCGGTGTTCGCAATTCCCGCGAAGTTCGTGGCCGCGGCGCTCACCGAATGCGGCGAGAAGAAAATTCCCGGCGCGGTTCTGATCCCGTCGGGCTTCGCGGAAGCCGGGGCGCCGGAACTCCAGGCCGAGATCGTCGAAGTCGGCAAGAAGTACGACATCCGCCTGATGGGACCGAACATCTACGGCTTCTATTATACGCCTGCCAATCTCTGCGCGACCTTCTGCACCGCCTATGACGTCAAGGGCCATGCGGCACTGTCTTCGCAATCGGGCGGCATCGGCATGGCCATCATCGGCTTCTCCCGTTCGGCCAAGATGGGCGTGTCGGCGATCGTCGGCCTCGGCAACAAGTCCGACATCGACGAGGACGATCTGCTCGCCTTCTTCGAGCAGGACTCGAACACCAACCTGATCGCGCAGCACTGCGAAGACCTCAAGGACGGCCGCGCCTTTGCGGAAGCGGCAAAGCGCGTCTCCAAGAAAAAACCGGTCATCGTGCTCAAGGCCGGCCGCACCTCCGCCGGTGCGAAGGCGGCCTCGTCGCACACCGGCGCGCTCGCCGGCAACGACAAGATCTACGAGGATGTCCTGGCGCAGTCCGGCGTGATCCGCGCCCGTAGCTTGCGGCAACTGCTCGAGTTCGCGCGCGGCGTGCCGGTGCTGCCGACGCCGAAGGGCGAGAACGTGCTGATCATCACCGGCGCCGGCGGGTCGGGCGTGCTGCTGTCGGACTCCTGCGTCGACAACGGCCTGTCGCTGATGGCGATGCCGGCGGATCTGGATGCGGCCTTCCGCAAGTTCATCCCGCCGTTTGGCGCGGCCGGAAATCCCGTGGACATCACCGGTGGCGAGCCGCCGATCACCTACGTCAATACGGTGAAGCTCGGCCTGACGGACGAGCGCATCCATTCGCTCATTCTCGGCTACTGGCACACCATCGTCACACCGCCGATGGTGTTCGCCCGCAACATGGTCGAGGTGAAGAAGGAGATGGAGGCCAAGGGCTTCGTGAAGCCGATCGTCGCCTCGCTCGCCGGCGACGTCGAGGTCGAGGAGGCCGCCGAATATCTCTACCAGAACGGCATCCCGGCCTATGCATACTCGACCGAGCTGCCGGTGGAAGTGCTCGGCGCCAAGTACAAATGGGCGCGCGGGGCAGGGCTGCTCTGAGTCGACGATGCCGCTTCGCCTCTCCTCGCGTGCGGGAAGAGGCGAGAACAGTCAGGTCGCGATGAGCAGGAACGTGATCCGGCGCAAATCGATCGAGCCCCGATCGCCATCGGAGGCCGACCACGACGCGCGCGACGGCGGGGTGCAATCCGTCGACCGCGCGCTGTCGATCCTCGAGACATTGTCCGAGGACGACGAGGGCTATCGCCTCAGCGACCTCGCTGTTCGCACCGGGCTCTCCGCCTCGACCGTGCACCGCTTGCTCGCCACGCTGGAAAGCCGCCGCTTCGTCCAGTTCGACCGCGCCGAATCCAAATGGCATGTCGGCGTGCGCAGCTTCACGGTCGGCGCGAGCTTTGCGCGGCGGCGCAATTTCAGCGCCCAGGCCATCCCCTATTTGCGCAAGCTGCGCGATCTTACCCGCGAGACCGCTAATCTTGCCATGGTCGACGACGAGTTCATCATCGTGCTGACCCGCATGGAGAGCCGCGAGATCATGCGTTCGCTGACCCAAGTCGGCGGCCGCGTCCCCATGGTGACCTCCGGCGTCGGGAAGGCGGTACTCGCGACCTATTCCGACGAGGACGTCGGTGCCGTCATCCGCCATCACGGCATGCCACGCTTGACCGAGAAATCCATCGTGCGGCCGAGCGATCTGTTCAAGGAGCTCGAAAAGATCCGAAAGCAAGGCTACGCGCTGGATGATGAAGAAGCCTGCATGGGCCTGCGCTGCGTTGCCGCGGTGGTCTACAACGACTGCGCCGAGCCGCTCGCGGCGATTTCGGTCTCCGGCATGACGAGCCGGCTGACCGATCAGCGGTTACCGGAAATCGGGCAGATCGTCCGCGATGTTGCTGCCGAACTGACGGCCGCGCTCGGCGGGGCAGTTCCGACACCCCGCTAATCGGAAACCCGGGGTATGTCACTGGACAGTGTCGGCTGTTTTGGCTGATATGCGACCAAACGACACGATGCGGCAAACGTCCGCATGAGCCCGGAGACGTCCCATGTTTCAACTTCCCGCGCGCCTCGTCGGCGCAGCCGTCGCGCTGACCCTTGCGGCAGCGACGCCGGCCTTTGCCCAGCAGCTCGAGCTCAAGCTGATGGCACCGGCGGCGCCGGGCGGTGGCTGGGACCAGACCGCGCGCTCGATGCAGCAGGCGCTGGTCGCTGCCGGCGTCGCACGCAGCGTGCAGGTCACCAACGTTCCCGGCGCAGGCGGCAGCGTCGGCATCGCGCAGTTCGTCAACGGCGCCAAGGGTGACGGCAACCAGCTGATGGTCAACGGCTTCGTCATGGTGGGCGCGCTCGCCATGAACAAATCACCCGTCACGCTCGAACAGGTGACGCCGATCGCGCGCCTCACCGAGGAAATCCAGGTGATCGTGGTGCCGGCGAATTCACCGATCAAGACCGCGCAGGATCTGGCCGCAGCGGTGAAGGCCGACATCGCCAAGGTGACCTTCGCGGGCGGCTCGGCCGGTGGCGTCGATCATGTGATGGCGGCATTGTTCGCCGGCGCCGTTGGCGCCGACGCGAAGAAGATCAACTACATCCCGTTCTCGGGCGGCGGCGAGTCGCTCGCCGCCATTCTCGGCGCGAAGGTCACTGCCGGCATTTCCGGCCTCAGTGAATATGACGGGCAGATCAAGTCCGGCAAGCTGCGCGCGATCGGCGTGACCTCGGAGAAGCGCATTCCAGGCAGCGACATCCCGACCTTCAAGGAGCAGGGCATCGACCTCGTGATCGCCAACTGGCGTTCGGTGGTCGCGCCTCCCGGAATCACGCCGGAGCAGCGCAAGACGCTGAGCGACGCGGTCGAGAAGATGGTGAAGTCGGACGCCTGGAAGGACATCCTCAAGCAGAAGGGCTGGGAGGATGCGTATCTCGGCGGCGACGCCTTCGCCGACTTCCTGAAGAAGGAAACCGTGCGCGTCACCGACGTGCTGAGATCAGTCGGCCTGGTCAAGTCATGACCTCGGGCGATCCGGTCCAGCCGCCGCGGTGCGTTGATCGCGCCGGCGTCGTCATTGCTGCGTTGCTCGCAGGTCTTGCCGCGGTGCTGGTCTGGGACGCGCGCGGCCTGCAATCGACCACGATGTACGGGATGGGGCCGGAAGCCATGCCGGTCGTGATCGCCTCCGGCCTCGCGCTGCTCGCGATCGGCAATCTCATCGACGCGCTGCGCGGTCATTTGCCGGCGCGCGAGAGCGCCGATCCTGTGCCTGTGGTCTTGATCCTCGCTGGTCTTGCGCTGCTGATCGGCATCATTGGCTTCGGCGGCGGGTTCATCCTGGCGACGTCGGCGCTGTTCGTCACGACCTCGGCAGCATTTGGGCGCCGCGCCGTCCTGGTCGATTCCGCCATCGCCCTGGTGATGTCGATCCTTATTTACCTCGCGTTCGACCGGCTGTTGACGTTGAGCCTTCCCGCCGGCCCCCTGGAGCGACTGCTGTGATGGACACTTTTGCCGCGCTGGCGCATGGCATGGCGGTCGCCGTCCAGCCGATGAATCTCCTCTACGCCCTGATCGGCGTGTTCCTCGGCACCGCCGTGGGCGTGCTGCCCGGCATCGGCCCGGCGTTGACGGTCGCGCTGCTGCTGCCGGTGACGTACAAGCTCGATCCCGGCGGTTCGCTGATCATGTTCGCCGGCATCTACTATGGCGGCATGTATGGCGGATCGACCACGGCCATCTTGATCAACACGCCCGGCGAGAGCGCCTCGATGGCGACGGCGCTCGAAGGCAACAAGATGGCCAAGGCCGGCCGCGGCGGGCCGGCGCTCGCGACCTCCGCGATCGGGTCCTTCGTCGCGGGCACCATCGCCACCATCGGGCTTGCCTTTCTCGCGCCGTGGCTAGTCGATTTCGCCGTGCGCTTTGGCCCGGAGGATTATTTCGCGCTGATGTGCGTCGCCTTCGTCACGGTGTCGGCGACCTTCGGCGATTCCCCGATCCGCGGCCTGACCAGCCTGTTCATTGGTCTGACGTTGGGCCTCGTCGGCATCGACAAGCTGACCGGTCAGGCGCGGCTTGCGTTCGGCGTGCCCGAACTGCTCGACGGCGTCGAGGTGACGACGCTCGCGGTCGGCCTGTTCGCGGTGGGCGAGGCGCTCTACGTCGCGTCCCGCCGTCACCACACCGAGGAGAAGCTCGAGCCGGTGCGCGGCTCGCTGTGGATGACCAAGGAAGACTGGAAGCGATCGTGGAAGCCGTGGCTGCGCGGCACCATGTTCGGCTTCCCGATCGGTGCGCTGCCCGCCGGCGGCGCGGAGATCCCGACCTTTTTGTCCTATTCCTGCGAGAAGCGGCTGACCAAACATCCCGAAGAATTCGGCAAGGGCGCGATCGAAGGCGTCGCAGGACCGGAGGCCGCCAACAACGCTTCGGCTGCGGGCACGCTGGTGCCGCTCCTGACGCTGGGATTGCCGACCTCGGCGACGGCCGCGATGATGCTGGCGGGCTTCCAGCAATACGGCCTCAACCCGGGGCCGCTGCTGTTCGCCGAGCGGCCCGACCTCGTGTGGGGCCTGATCGCGAGCCTGTTCATCGCCAATTGCATGCTGCTGGTGCTCAATCTGCCGCTGGTTGGCCTGTGGGTGCGGCTGCTGGCGATCCCGCAGCCGTGGCTCTATGCCGGCATCCTCGTGTTCGCGACCATGGGCACCATCGCGGCAAAGCCGTCCGTGGTCGAACTGTCGATGCTGGCCGGCTTCGGCGTGCTCGGCTTTCTGATGCGGCGGTTCGATTTTCCGATCGCGCCCGTCGTGGTCGGCCTGATTCTCGGCCCGATCGCCGAGAGCCAGCTGCGTCGCGCGCTCGCGATCAGCCTCGGCGATCCCATGACGCTGCTCCAGAGCCCGATCTCGGCGACGCTGCTTGCGCTGGCGTTGATCGCGCTGCTGGCACCCTTCGTGCTGAAAGGGATGGGACGCTTCAAAGCGAACGAGGACTAGCCATCCCGACGCGAGCGTCTTCTAATGCTACGTTCATCTCGTGGGAAAAGTCATGCCGTCAGAGCTCCGTTCGCCCCGTCTCGCTGTCCTGATTGATGCCGACAATGCTTCGGCAAAGATCGCCGATGGACTCTTCGGGGAGATTGCCAAGATCGGCGAGGCCAGCGTTCGCCGCATCTACGGCGACTTCTCCAATGCCAGGTCGAGGGGCTGGGCCGACATCCTGTCGAAGCACGCCATCATCCCGCAGCAGCAGTTTGCCTATACGACCGGCAAGAATGCCTCGGACATCACCTTGGTCATCGACGCGATGGACCTGCTTCACAGCGGCCGTTTCGACGGCTTTTGCCTGGTGTCCTCGGACAGCGATTTTACCCGTCTCGCCGCCCGAATCCGGGAGCAGGGCATCGATGTCTTTGGGTTCGGCGAACAGAAGACGCCGGAGAGCTTCCGGCAGGCCTGTCGAAGGTTCGTCTACACGGAGAACCTGCTTCCCGCGCCGGCGAACACCCAGGACCCCGCCTCGAGATCGACGTCGCTTCAGCCGCTCGATGCCGCAACCCCCATCATCAAGAAGGTCATCACCCAGATGGAGAGCGAGGACGGCTGGGTGACGCTCGGGGAAGTCGGTCGCCAACTTGCCAATCTCGCGTCCGATTTCGATCCTAGAACGTTCGGCTTCCGCAAACTGAGCGACCTCGTGCGAAAGACCAATTCCTTTGAGATCGACGAGCAGAACGGGAGGTCGATGCGGATTCGGGTCAAGCCCGCTGCCGCACCGGCCCCGCGAAGGCGGAACTCGCGCAGACCCGCGAGGCCGGCGGCGGCAGGCGGTTCGACGCCTAAGGCGTAAGCAGGGCGTGCCGTTATATTTGCGCTTGCCCGGTCGGGCGCGGAGCGTAACCATCGCAGGGCCATAACGCCACGCGAGGGTCCTGATGACCAGACTTACCCGCTTCGCCGTCGCACCGTTGCATTCGATGACCCGGCGTCTCGCCGATGTGGCCTCGGCCCGTGTCGCGCCGGATCTCGTCGTCACCGGCGCGCGCGTGCTCTCGACCTATTCGGAGCGCATCCATCAGGGACGTGAGGTCTGGATCACCGGCGGCCGCATTGCGGCGGTGAAGCCGGCTGGAACGGCCCAGAAGGCCTGGAGCGGCGTCACGACCTACGATGCCGCTGGCGGCATTATCGCGCCGGGCCTAGTTGATCCGCACATCCACATCGAATCCTCGATGGTGACGGCCTGCGCCTATGCCGAAGCCGCCCTGCTCAACGGCACCACCACGATCTTCTGCGACAGCCACGAGATCGGCAACGTCATGGACGTCGCCGGCGTCGAGGCGATGCTGGAGGACGCGCGCGAGGCGCCGTTGTCGATCTTTTTGACCGTGCCAAGCACGGTGCCGGCCACCTCAGCCGCACTCGAGACCGCGGGTGGCGACCTCACGCCCGACAAGATCGCCGGCCTGTTCGACCGTTGGCCGGAAGCGGTCGCGCTCGGCGAGAAGATGGACTTTGTGCCTGTCACCATGGGGGACGAGCGAAGCCACGCCATCCTCGCCGCCGCCCTGAAGCGCGGGCGCCCGGTGTCCGGTCATGTTTATGGCCGCGAGTTCGTTGCGGCCTATGCGGCGAGCGGCGTCACCGACACCCATGAGGCGATCGACCGCGACATCGCCGACGATTTGCTCGATGCCGGCGTCTGGGTGTTCCTGCGCGGGGGACCGCCGACCACGCCATGGCACTCGCTGCCGCAGGCCATCCGCACCATCACCGAGCTCGGGGCCTCGCACAAGCGCACGGCCGTGTGCACCGACGATCGCGATGCCGACGATCTCCTGCTATTTGGGCTCGATTGGGTGGTGCGCGAAGCCGTGAAGGCAGGGATGTCGCCGGAGCAGGCCTGGTCGATGGGCTCGCTGCATGGCGCGACGCGCTTCGGCATGGACAGCGATATCGGCGGGCTCGGCGGCGGCCGCCGCGCCGATCTCGTGCTGATGGACGATAACCTCGAGCCGCAATCGACCTGGTACGGCGGCGAGCTGGTGGTCGAGAACCGCAAGATCACGCCGAAGCTCGATCAGGCGCTGTCGCGGCGCTATCAATATCCGAAGGCGGCCTATGCGACCGTGAAGCTGCCCGAGAAGGTCAAGCTAATACCGGAACTGCCGGTGAAGGCCTGCACCGTCAACGCGATCAAGACCGCGTTGCCCGGCATCACGCTGATCCATGAGAAGATCGCGATCGAGCCCGCAAAGGACTGGCCGACGCTGTTTGCGCGCTACGGCCTGTGCTTTGTCACGGTGGTCGAGCGCCACGGCAAATCGGCCGGCAATGTCGCCTATGGCCTGTTGAAGGACTTTGGCCTGAAGCGCGGCGCGGTCGCCTCCAGCGTCGGCCACGACAGCCACAACATCATCGTTGCCGGCACCAACGAGGCCGACATGCAGGTCGCGGTCGCCGCCATCAAGGAGCAACAGGGCGCCGTCTGCCTCGTCGCTGACGGAAAGGTGAGGGCGCTGGTGCCGTTGCCGATCGCTGGGCTCCTGTCCGACAAGCGCGTCACGGAGGTGGCGGAAGAGGTCAAGGTGCTGAAGAAGGAATGGGCGGAAGCCGGCTGCACCATCCCCTACATGGGCTTCAATCTGATTCCGCTGTCGGTCATTCCGGAAATTCGTATCACCGACAAGGGCCTTGTGCTGGTGCCGCAGATGCAGCTGGCGCCGCTGTTCGAGTGAGCGCTTTCACGCGAGTCTCGATCTAACTGACTGAAGCTACCGCGATTTTTCCGCGGCTGCCGCATCGTGGAAAATAAAATCGATCTCGTTGAGTGAAGCCCTCGCGGGCCCGATGATCTCGCTCGAGCCAATGCAACTCAAGCGAGGTCCGATATGGCGAAGATGCGAGCCATCGATGCTGCCGTGCGAATTCTGGAGAAGGAAGGTATCTCGACTGCCTTTGGCGTTCCCGGGGCGGCGATCAATCCGCTTTACTCAGCGCTGAAGAAGCGCGGCTCGATCCGCCATATCCTGGCGCGGCATGTCGAAGGCGCCTCGCACATGGCCGAGGGCTATACGCGGGCCAAGGCAGGCAATATCGGCGTCTGCATCGGAACCTCGGGGCCGGCCGGGACCGACATGATCACCGGGCTCTATTCGGCGATCGCCGATTCCATCCCGATCCTCTGCATCACCGGGCAGGCGCCGCGCGCGCGGCTCTACAAGGAGGATTTCCAGGCCGTCGATATCGAGTCGATCGCAAAGCCCGTGACCAAATGGGCGGTGACGGTGCGCGAGCCGGCGCTGGTGCCCCGCGTGTTCAGCCAGGCGTTTCACGTGATGCGCTCGGGAAGGCCCGGCCCGGTCCTGATCGACATGCCGCTCGACGTGCAGCTCGCCGAAATCGAGTTCGACGACGAGACCTATGAGCCACTGCCCGTCTACAAGCCGACCGCGACCCGCAAGCAGGTCGAGAAGGCGCTGGAGATGCTCAACGCGGCCGAACGTCCGCTGATCGTCGCGGGTGGCGGCGTGATCAACGCCGACGCCTCGGATTTGCTGGTGGAATTCGCCGAGATCGCCAATGTGCCGGTCGTGCCGACGCTGATGGGGTGGGGGGCCATCCCCGACGACCACGTGCTGATGGCCGGCATGGTCGGTCTTCAGACCAGCCATCGTTACGGCAATGCCACCATGCTCGAATCCGATTTTGTGCTCGGCATCGGCAACCGCTGGGCAAACCGCCACACCGGCTCGGTCGAGACCTACACCAAGGGTCGCACCTTCGTGCACGTGGATATCGAGCCGACCCAGATCGGGCGCGTGTTCAATCCCGACCTCGGCATCGTCTCGGACGCGAAGGCGGCGCTCGAACTGTTCGTCGCCGTCGCCAGGGAGTGGCGCCGCTCAGGCAGGTTGCGCGAGCGCCAGGCGTGGCCCGCTTCCTGCCGGGACCGCAAGAAGACGATGTTGCGCAAGAGCCATTTCGACAACGTCCCGATCAAGCCCCAGCGCGTCTACGAGGAGATGACCAAGGCGTTTGGCCGCGACACCTGCTACGTCACCGTGATCGGCCTTTCGCAAATCGCCGGTGCGCAGTTCCTGGGCGTCTACAAGCCGCGCAACTGGATCAATGCCGGGCAGGCGGGGCCGCTCGGCTGGACCCTACCTGCGGCGCTCGGCGTGCGCGCGGCGTGCCCGGATCGCGACATCGTCGCGCTCTCGGGCGACTACGACTTCCAGTTCCTGATCGAGGAGCTCGCGGTCGGGGCGCAGTTCAACCTGCCCTACATCCACGTCGTCGTGAACAATTCCTATCTCGGCCTGATCCGCCAGGCCCAGCGCAGCTTCGACATGGACTATCACGTCCAGCTCTCCTTTGAGAACATCAACGCGCCCGAGCTCGGCGGCTACGGCGTCGATCACGTCGCTGTCGCCGAAGGGCTCGGCTGCAAGGCGATCCGCGTCACCGATCCCAAGGACGCGCAGGCCGCGTTCGCCACCGCACGCGAATGGATGGCGAAGTACCGCGTGCCTGTGATGGTCGAGTTCATTCTCGAGCGCGTCACCAACATCGCGATGGGCACGGAAATCGACAACGTCGTCGAGTTCGAGGAGGTGCTGGACCTGCCGCTCGACGAGGTCGCGACCGCGCGGCCGGGCGTGCTGCAGCCGGCGGAATAGGGGACCAGCATCATGCCGAAATTCGCCGCCAACCTCACCATGCTCTTCAACGAGATGCCGTTCATGGACCGTTTCGCCGCGGCCAAAGCGGCGGGCTTTTCCGGGGTCGAGTACCTCTCCCCCTATGATTTCGACAAGGCGCAGTTGCGCGAGCAGCTCGACAGCCATGGGCTGATGCAGGTGCTGCACAATCTGCCGGCCGGCAATTGGGCGGCGGGCGAGCGCGGCATCGCGATCCTGCCGGATCGTGTCAGCGAGTTCAGGGACGGCGTGTTTCGTGCCATCGACTATGCCAAGGCGCTGGATTGCGAGCAGCTCAACTGTCTCGTCGGCATCGCGCCTATCGATGCCGATCCGCGCGAGCTCAACGAGACGCTGGTCGGGAATCTGCGCTTTGCGGCGTCGACCCTGGCGCGGGAGAACATCAAGCTTCTGGTCGAGCCGATCAACACGCTCGATATCCCCGGCTTCTTCCTTAACGGCACCGCGCAGGCCGTGCAGCTGATCTCCGAGGTGCGCTCGAACAATCTGTTCATCCAGTACGATATCTACCACATGCAGATCATGGAGGGCGATCTCGCCCGTACCATGCAGGAATGTCTCCCGCAGATCGCGCACATCCAGCTCGCCGATAATCCCGGCCGCCACGAGCCTGGCACGGGCGAGATCAACTATCCCTTCCTGTTCCGCCATCTCGACGCGATCGGGTATCGCGGCTGGATCGGTTGCGAATACAAGCCGCGCACGACGACGCTGGGCGGCCTGTCCTGGCACGCGGCGCAGACTTTCGAGACCTGAGGAAACTTTGACATGATCGACATCGGCTTTATCGGACTTGGCACCATGGGACGGCCGATGGCCGGTCATCTTCTGGCCGCAGGCCATCGCGTTCTCCTGCACGATGTCGGGCCGGTCGCACCCGAGCTGATCGCCGCCGGCGGCGTTGTCTGCAAGTCAAGCAAGGAGGTTGCGGAGGAGGCGGATGCGGTCATCATCATGGTGCCGGATACCCCGCAGGTGGAGGCCGTGCTGTTTGGCAAGGACGGCGTCGCGGGCGGCATTTCCAAGGGCAAGATCGTGGTCGACATGAGCTCGATCTCGCCGCTGGCGACCAAGGAGTTTGCGAAGAAGATCGAGGCGCTCGGCGCGGATTATCTCGACGCACCGGTGTCAGGCGGGGAGGTTGGTGCCAAGGCGGCAAGCCTCACCATCATGGTCGGTGGCCCCGAGCGCGCCTTCAACACCATGAAGCCGATCTTCGACCGGGTGGGAAAGAACGTCACCCGCGTCGGCGCCAATGGCGACGGCCAGACGACGAAGGTCGCCAACCAGATCATCGTCGCGTTGACGATCGAGGCGGTCAGCGAAGCGCTGCTGTTCGCGTCGAAAGCCGGTGCGGATCCGGCGCTGGTGCGGCAGGCCCTGATGGGCGGCTTTGCGTCTTCGCGGATTCTCGAAGTGCATGGCGAGCGCATGGTGAAGCGCAATTTCGATCCCGGCTTCCGCATCGAGCTGCACCAGAAGGATCTTAACCTCGCGCTTGAAGGCGCCCGCGCGCTCGGCCTGTCGCTGCCGAGCACCGCAGTGGCGCAGCAACTGTTCTCGTCCTGCGCCGCGCATGGCGGCAAGGGCTGGGACCATTCGGCGATGGTGCGCGCGCTGGAACTGATGGCGGGGCACGAGATCGCCGCGGCCTGAACTGTTACCGGGTAACAGTCTCCGTTGTGGTTCTGCCTAGATCGGGCGAGGGAACCGGAACAATGATCCGGCCCCGCGGTTGAAGGCGCACAACAATCACTGGAGACATAAGCACATGAAAACCCGTCTTGCGATTTCGTTGGCTGCCGCGTCGCTGCTGGCGTCGAGTGCGGCCTTTGCTCAGTCGACGACCGAAGAGGGCGCCAGGAACGGCGCACGCGCGGGCGGCGACATTGGCGGTCCGGTCGGTGCGATGGTCGGTGGTACCGTCGGTGCAGCCGTGGGCGCCGGCCTTGAAATTCCGAACGCGATCCTGGGCGGAATTCCGCGTGATGATTCCGTCGTGGTTCACGAGCGCGTCGTGGTCGGCGAGCCCCTGCCGCCGACCGTGGTGCTGCGGCCCGTGCCGAACTACACCGAGTATCGCTATGCGGTCGTGAACGATCGCCGCGTGATCGTGGAGCCGCGCACGCGCCGCGTCGTCAAGATCATCGACTGATCAATCGGAGCGTGAGCTTTGAAAGGCGGGCCCTGCGGAGCATCACTCCGCGGGGCCTTGGCTCGTCAGGGCCGAATTTGCGCGAAACCGCGTCAAGGCCCAATCGGCGACGGCCGCGAGGGCGAAGCCGATGCAGGTGGTGCCGGCATCGACCAGAAAGTCCTCCAGCCGCGCATGTCGTCCCGGTGCCCAGAATTGCATCAGTTCGAGCAGGCCGTTCAGCACCACAGCGATGGCTGTAGCCGACAGGCGGCGGCGCGGATAGGCGAGGCCGAAGGCTAGTCCCACTAGGACGAAGGCGAGGGCGTGTTCACCGTCCTGGCCAAGGTCGGAATGGGGCCGCAGGCCGGGCGGGCCGAGGGTTGCAAAGGCGACGGCGGCGGCAAGCAGCCAGGCAGAGGAGCGAACCAAAATGGACATCCGCACCGCTTAGCATGGATTGCAGCAGCCTGCCGAGGGGCCGGGATCAGATCGCCGTGTAGTTAATGACGAAACGTTAAAGCGGCTCACGCACGCCCAGGCCGTGCATGAAGCGTTCCCGGATTTGTACGGGGTCGCGTCGGGTGGCGCCGACGCCAGGCTTGTCATCGATACGAACGGCGATCAGGCTCGGCTCGCCGGCCGACATGGCTTCTTCGACCAGACGCTCGAAATCCTCCTCGTCCGCGGCCCAGGCGCTGTTGGCAAGCCCGGAGCCGGTCGCGATGGCGACGATGTCAGCCACGTTCGCGGCCGGTGTCGGCTGCGCGCCGGTGATCTGATAGATGCCGTTGTCCATTACGATCATGGTGAGGTTCTTCGGCTTCAACGCCGCAATCGTCGAGAGCGCGCCGAGCTGCATCAGCAGCGAGCCGTCGCCTTCGAGCGCGAAGACGCGCCGGTCCGGCTGCGCCAGCGCCACGCCCAGCGCGATCGGGAAGGCGAGCCCCATGCTGCCGAGCATGTAGAAATTCTGTGGACGGTGGCCGGCGGCCCAGAGGTCGAAATTGGTGTTGCCGATGCCGCCGATCACGGCTTCCTCGTGCTCGAGTTTCGCAATCAGGCGCGAGGTGACGTCGAAGCGGTTCATGACCTTGGTGTTGCGCGCGTCTATATTCATTTGGGCCGGCCTCACTTGTCGAACACCTTGCCGCCCGTGAGCAGCGGGTTGAGGATCAGCGCCACCGGCGCCTGCGTCGTCACGGCCTGCTTGATCGAACGGTCGGCAATGAATTCGAGCTCGTCGAGCCGGGTGATGGTGTGATGCTCCAGCGCGAGCGAATCCAGCACCGGACGCATGGTGCGGCAGACCAGTGACTGGCCGTAGTTGAACTCGCCGAGCGTACCGCGCTCGGACACGAACATGATCAGCGGGATCTGGTAGGGCACCGCGAGCGAGGCCAGCACGTTGGCGAGCGTCGCAAAGCCGGAGGTCTGCATCAACACCGCGCCTCGTCGTCCGCCCATCCATGCGCCCGAGACGATGCCGACGGCCTCCTCCTCACGGGCGGTGGCGAAGGTGGTGAAGAACGGATCGGCGTGCAGGTTCTTGATCAGCGGCGTCAGCACGCGGTCGGGGACGTAAGGGACGAGGCTGATCTCGTTCCGCTTCAGGGTTTGCAGGACGATGCCGTGCCAGCTCTTGTCACTGGAGGTCTGCGCCGTCTCGGACGAGGTCTGTTGCTCCGCAATCGGCATTGCGTTCTCCCTTCGGCCGCGCATGCTTCTTGGTCTTTGTCGTTGTCTTGGCCGTCGCGGCGGTCTGCCGAACTTGACGCGGCGGACGGGATTGTCAACATGTCCGGGCTGCACCGTGATCTGCGCCAGGCGGCCTGCCGCGGCCGGCGGCGCCGTGTCATAAGCGGCAATAACAAGAGAACGGAGGAACGCATGGAAGGAGCGCGCGCCGCGCTGGCCCTGCGGATCTCCAGGAGAGAGCCGGAAGGGTCCTGATGTCCGTCAACAGCAAGCGCGTCTTCTACGTCAAATATCTGGCTAACCCGATCTATATAGACATCCTGAAGGCGCGGCCCGACGTCCGGCTCGATCGCATCGAGAACGAGACCCCCGAAGACGTTTACGCGCCGATCATCGGTGCCGCTCATGTCTACCAGATCGGCGCCGCCCGGGACGAACTCGCCCCGCATTTCCACGTCGATGCCGCCTTCCTGAAACGCACGCCGAACCTGCTGCTGGTCTCGAGCAATGGTGCAGGATTCGATCCCGTCGACGTCGAGGCGTGCACCGATGCGGGCGTCCTGGTCGTCAACCAGTCCGGCGGCAATGCCCATTCCGTCGCCGAGCATGCGCTGGCGATGATGCTGACGCTGTCCAAGCGCATCATCCAGTCCGACCGCAAGCTTCGCAGGGAGGCCAACGTCAACCGCAACGAGCTCGTCGGCAACGAGGTCGAACACAAGACGGTCGGCATCATCGGCCTCGGCAATGTCGGCCGCCGCATCGCCGCGTTGTGCCAGGGTCTGCTCGGCATGAAGGTGCTGGCCTATGATCCTTACCTCACCGCCGAGGTGATGGCCGAGCGGGGCGGAGAAAAGGTGGAGCTCGACGAGCTGCTGCGCCGCGCCGATTTCGTCTCGATCTCCTGCCCGCTCAACAAGGGCAGCCGCAACATGATCAGTGTGCGCGAGTTCGCGCTGATGCAGCCGCATGCGTACTTTATCACCACGGCGCGCGGCTTCATCCACGATGAAGATGCGCTGCTCCAGGCGTTGCGCGAGAAGCGCATTGCGGGCGCCGGTCTCGACGTCTGGTCCAAGGAGCCGCCACCGCCGGAGCATCCGCTGCTCCAGCTCGACAACGTGCTGGCGAGCCCGCATACCGCGGGTGTCACGATCGAGGCGCGCCAGAACATGGGCCGCATCGCCGCCGAGCAGGTGCTGCAGACGCTCGACGGCAAGCGCCCGCCGCGCATCATCAATCCCGAGGTCTGGCCACGTTACGCGGAGCGCTTCAAGCAGGCGTTTGGTGTGACGCCGGCGTAGTCGATGGTCGCTTTGTCCTTCCGGGGTGCGATGCTCCTGCTGCCCAATGTCCCGGTTAGCACTACGCGCCACCGAATGATCGGCGGGCGGGAACCGCGCCCGACTTTGATCCGCGTCAAAATCTCCCTCCCGCAATCCGGCTAAATGGGATTAGAGTGAGCGCCGCCGGGGCAGGCAGGAGGTCCCATGTCAACTTATGTGGTCAGGTTCATGAAGGACGTGCTCGGCCAATACGGCCGGCAGATCGAGGTGTGCCAAGGCACGCTCGAGGTCGACGCTTCCGACGAGGACGAAGCCAGAGAGCGGGCGAAGGCAAGGTTTTGCGCGGACCAGGCGTTGCACCACTGGTCGTTGCATGCCGACCGCATCCAGGTCAGACCGGCTGACTTTCCGTCGTGAGGGGCTTGGCGGCCGGGCGCCGTGAGGTCACGCTGGCGCCGAGCGGGACCGCTGCACCGTCTCAGTCGAGCAGCTTGTCCAGTGTGATCGGGAAGCGGCGGATGCGTTTGCCGGTGGCGTGATAGACGGCGTTTGCGATCGCCGCCGGGACGCCCACAATGCCGATTTCGCCAATGCCCTTGATGCCGAGCGCGTTGATGTGCGCGTCCGGCTCGTCGACGAAGATCACGTCGATGTCGCGAACATCTGCGTTCACCGGAATGTGGTACTCGGCGATATTCGCATTCATGATCCGGCCGAAGCGGTGATCCATCACCGTCTCCTCGTGCAGGGCCATCCCGATTCCCCAGACCACGCCGCCCATGATCTGGCTGCGGCCAGTCTTGGTGTTCAGAATCCGCCCGGCCGCGACGGCGCTGACGACCCGCGTCACGCGAACGACGTTTAGCTCTTCGTCGACCTTGACCTCGGCGAAGACGGCCGAATGGGTGTTGCGCGCGTGCTTCTTGTCCTCATCGAACTGGTTGAGCTTTTCCTTCTCGATGCGTTCGACCCCGCCATGGCGCATTGCGTCGGCGATCGAGACCGCGCGGCTGTTGTCGCTGGCGCCGGCAATGCTGCCGTCGATCAGGACCGTATCGGCCAACTCGGCGCCGGCGAGCGGCGAGCCTGGCATCTTTCCGGCCAGATCTAACAGCTCCTTGCGCACCTCCTCGGCGGCTGCGAGCACCGCATGTGCGCTCGAGGCGGCCATCCAGGAGCCGCCCTCGACTGGCGCCTGCGGCAAGGTCGAATCGGCGAGCCTGACGCTGATGTTCTCGATCGGCAGGCCGAGTGCGTCGGCCGCGACCTGCGCCACAATGGTGTAGGTGCCGGTGCCGATGTCGGATGCCGCGCAAGACACCTCGGCATGTCCGTTCGACGTCAGCACGATGCGGACGGCGACTGGCATCTGCAGTGCTTCCCACACACCAGTGGCCATGCCCCAGCCGACCAGCTCCTTGCCGTCGCGCATCGAGCGCGGCGCAGGATTGCGTCTGCTCCAGCCGAAGGCGTCCGCGCCGCGCGCGTAGCATGCCCGCAACTGCTTGCTGGTGTAGGGCAGGTTTTCGCTCTGGTCGCGGTCCGAGTAGCACTTCAGCCGCAGGTCGACCGGGTCGAGCTTGAGTGCGACGGCAAGCTCGTCCATCGCGCATTCGAGCGCGCAGACGCCCGACGCCGCGCCCGGTGCGCGCATGTCGCAGGGGGTGGAGACGTCAAGGTGGACCAGCTTGTGGGACAAGCGGCTGTTCGGGCTGCGGTAGAGCTGTTCGGCCCAGCCGGTATCGTTGCGGGCAAAATCCTCGTAGCGCGAGGTGACGGCAATGGCCTCGTGCGTGACCGCATCGAGCGTACCATCTGACTTTGCGCCGAGCCCGACGCGCTCGATGGTCATTGGCCGGTAGCCGAGCCCGTACATCTGCTGCCGTGTCAGCACGACGCGAACGGACCGTTTCAGCGCGAGCGCGCCGAGCGTTGCCAACACCACCTGATATTGCGGCCGCAAGCCGGAACCGAAGGCGCCGCCGACGTATGGCGAGATCACCCGAATGTCCTCCGGCTTCCTGTCGAACACGCCGCAGAGAAATTTGTGGACGTTCTGGACGCCCTGCGTCTTGTCATAGATCGTGAGCTTGCCATTGCTGTCCCAGACCGCCGTGGTCGCATAGAGCTCCATCGGGTTGTGATGCTCGGTCGGTATCACGTAGTCCGCCACATGGCGCACATCAGCTCCCGCAAGGGCGGCTGCGGCGTCGCCCCGCGGCTTATGCGGCTTGTCCTTCTCGGCAGCGTTGCCGCGCTCGCCTTCGATGTCGGTCGCAAAACTATGCTGCTCATAGTCGACCCGCACGAGCGTCGCGGCGAATTTCGCGGTTTCCCAGTCCTCCGCGACGACCAGTGCGATCGGCTGGCCATTGAACTTGATTTTGTCGTCATAAAGCGGACGGAAAGGCGAGCCTTCCTCGGGCGCCACCTCGTCCTTCCACGCCTCGTCCTTATCGGCCAGCGGCGGACGGTTCGCATGCGTGAGCACGTCGAGCACGCCCTTGATCTGCAGCGCCGCATTGGTGTCGAGGCGGGCAATGCGCCCGCATGGAATGGTGGCCTCGACAACGAAGCCATGGAGGAGCCTGTCGGCCGGAAATTCGCCGGCGTATTTGGCGGCGCCGGTGACCTTGGCCCGGCCGTCGACACGCGACGTTGGCGTTCCGACATAAGCGTTCATGGGGTCCTCACGCGATCTTCTTGTGGGCCTGGGATTGCGGCGTGGCGTTCGCCGCCTGTGTGAGCGTCCGCACGATGGCGCGGCGTGCGAGCTCGACCTTGAAGCCGTTATGTGAGCGGGCCGTTGATCCCTGGAGCAAGAGATCCGCGGCGTGCGAGAAGTGATCGGGCGTTGCGGCCTGGCCGCGCAACGCCGCTTCGGCTTCGAGGCTGCGCCAGGGCTTGTGCGCCACGCCGCCGAGCGCCAGGCGTGCCCCGCTGATCGCGTTGCCCTCCAATTCGAGCGCGGCGGCGACCGAGACCAGAGCGAAAGCATAAGACATCCGGTCGCGAATTTTTAGGTAGCTGTAGTTTTGTGCAAAGCCGCGCGGCGGCAGCTCGATCGCCGTGATGATCTCACCGGTGCCGAGATTGGTATCGACATGAGGCTTGTCGCCGGGCAGCCGATGGAAATCGGTCAGCGCGATGGTGCGTTCGCCGGAAGGACCCGCGACGTGCACGAGCCCGTCCAGCGCGGCAAGCGCCACGCTCATATCGGATGGATTGGTCGCGATGCAGGCGGCGCTCGTGCCCAGGATCGCATGGTTGCGGTTCAGCCCGTCCATCGCCGAGCAGCCGCTGCCGGGATGTCGCTTGTTGCAGGGCGTGGCCGTGTCATAGAAGTAGGCGCAACGCGTTCGCTGCATCAGATTGCCACCAACGGAGGCCATGTTGCGCAATTGCGCCGACGCGCCGGCTAGGATCGCGCTGGCGAGCAGGGGATAGCGCTGCTCGATCAATGGATGGTAGGCGAGGTCCGAGTTCGGCACCAGGGCGCCGATGCGCAAGGACCCGTCGGTCGTCTCCTGGACCTCCCGGAGCGGCAGGCGGGAGATGTCGATCAGCCGGGAGGGGCGCTCGACATTCTCTTTCATCAGGTCGATCAGATTGGTGCCGCCGGCAATCAGCTTGGCGCCGGGATCGGCGGCGAGCAGGCGGATCGCGTCGGCGACATCAGTGGCTCGGGCGTACTGGAAATTGTTCATGGCTGGCCCATTGCCTGCTGGATGGCGGCGACGATGTTCGGATAGGCGCCACAGCGGCAGAGGTTTCCGCTCATGAGCTCCCGGATCTCGTCGGAATCACGGGCACGGCCTTCGGCGAGCAGTCCGGCCGCCGAACATATCTGTCCCGGCGTGCAATAGCCGCACTGGAAGGCGTCATGGTCGATAAACGCCTGTTGCACGGGATGCAGTGTGCCGTCCTTGGCAAGACCTTCGACAGTCGTGATCTCCGCGCCGTCCTTCATGACGGCGAGCGTGAGGCACGAATTGACGCGCCGGCCATCCACCAGCACGGTGCAGGCGCCGCACTGACCATGGTCGCAGCCCTTCTTGGTGCCGCTTAGTGCAAGATGATCCCGCAAGGCGTCGAGCAGCGTGGTCCATGGCACGAGATCGAGCGTGTGACTGACGCCGTTAACGACAAGATGGATGGGGATTCGTTCGGAAATCTGATGCGTGACATCGCCCATGTCCTGCTCCCTGCGACGGCGACCGTGCCGGACGTCAGCCGTGTTGACGCGGGGGCACGCCTCCGCCGGCCAATAGCGCCCAACGGACCACCGACCGGTTGGTTCCTTGCAGGCAGTTCGCCTTTCCGAGAGGTTGCGGTCAGCGCTTTGCTTCGCCGAACACCACATTTGGCACGGCGCGGTTGACGACCTCGCGCAGCGCGAAGCTCGATTGGACCCGCGCGACGCGCGGCAGGCGCGACAGCTCCATGCGGTGGATGCGCTCGAAATCCTGGATGTCGCGGGCGAGCACGATCAAAATGTAGTCGTCGGTCCCCGACATCAGGAAGCAGCGCACGACGGACGGGCATTTCACCACCTCCGCCTCGAACGCCTTCAACGCCTCATCGCTCTGGCTTTCCAGCGCGATGCGGACCAGTACCGTGGTGGTGAGGCCGAATTGCGCGAGGTCGAGCGTGGCCTGATAGCCTTGGATGTAGCCGTCGTCCTCAAGTGCCTTCTGCCGCCGCGCGAGCGCGGTGCTGGAGAGCCCAACCTTGTTGGCTAGCTCGGTGTGGCTGGCCCGCGCATTGGTCGTGAGTTCCGCGAGGATGGCGAGATCTTTCCGGTCCAGGGCCAAAGTTTCGTTTCCAGCGTGAAAGGGCGTTTGCGCGCCGGAAACCGGCGCAGGGACGCCAAAGCTAGCGGATATTTGCACGAAACCAAACCGGGCAGGTCGCTACGATCATGAGGTGAATCAAAAGGAGGCCCGGGATGCGCGTCGGTGTGCCCAAGGAAATCAAAGTGCAGGAATATCGCGTCGGGCTCACCCCGGGTGCGGTCCGCGAATATGTCGCGGCGGGGCACGAGGTGACGGTCGAGACCGGTGCGGGTGGCGGCATCGGCGCCTCCGACGAAGTCTACCGGCGGGCAGGGGCGATCATTGCCGAGAGCGCACGCGACATCTTCGCGAACTCCGACATGATCGTGAAGGTGAAGGAGCCCCAGAAAAGCGAGTGGGCCCAGCTCCGCGAAAGCCAGATCCTGTTCACTTATCTCCATCTCGCGCCGGATCCCGAACAGGCCAGGGGTTTGCTCGCCTCCGGCTGTACTGCGATCGCCTATGAAACCGTCACCGACGCGGCCGGTCACCTCCCCCTGCTTGCGCCGATGAGCGAAGTCGCCGGCCGCCTCGCCATCGAGGCCGCCGGCGCCGCGCTCAAGCGTTCGGCCGGGGGCCGCGGACTGCTGCTGGGCGGCGTTCCCGGCGTGCAGCCGGCGCGGGTCGTCGTGCTGGGCGGCGGCGTAGTGGGAACGCAAGCCGCGCGCATGGCCGCGGGCCTTGGCGCGGAGATCACCGTGATCGACCGCTCTATTCCTCGGTTGCGGCAGCTTGATGATCTCTTTGCCGGGCGCGTACGCACCCGCTTCTCCACCATCGAATCAGTTGAGGAGGAGGTGTTCGCTGCCGACGTCGTGATCGGCGCGGTGCTGGTGCCGGGCGCGAGCGCGCCCAAGCTCGTCACGCGTGCGATGTTGACATCGATGCGACCGGGCGCCGTGCTGGTCGACGTCGCGATCGATCAGGGCGGCTGCTTCGAGACCTCGCACCCGACCACGCATGCCGATCCGACCTATCTGGTCGACGGCATCGTGCATTATTGCGTGGCCAATATGCCCGGCGCGGTGCCGGTGACGTCGAGCCAGGCGCTGAACAACGCGACGCTGCCGTTCGGCTTGATGCTTGCGAACAAGGGTTTTGCTGCAGTGCTGGAAAATCCACATCTGCGCAACGGGCTGAATGTGCATCGCGGCCGCATCACCAACAAGGCGGTGGCCGAAAGCCTCGGGCTGGAGTTTGCTCCGGTGGGGAGCGGGCTGGCGGCGTAGCGTTGCTGCTCATACCGGCTTGCGATGGCGGCTGCCGAGCGCGGCTTCGATCGTCTCAGGCTCCTCGATGCGTTCGATCAGCATGTCGATGCGGTCGCCGCCCCAGAACAGCTCGCCGTTGAATACCATGGTCGGCACGCCGAACACGCCGAGCGCTTCGGCCTCGTCGATGATGCGGTCATGCTCGGCGCGGGCGGGGCCATGGATGTAGGCTTTGAACTCACTGGCTGAACCACCGCAGGACGTGATGACGTCCGTGATGGCGGCGAGATCGTCGATCTCGAGCTCATGGCTCCAGAAGCGCCGAAACACCGCATCGTGATACGGACGGAAGAAGCTGTGCTGTTGGGCGAACAGCATGCCGACGCTGGAATAGAACGCGTCGTAGATCCGCCGGGGCCCTTTCATGACGAGCCCTTGCGCATTGGCATAGCGCCGAGCGTCCATATAGGCGTAGCGCACCTTGCGCCAGAAATGCGGCGTGCGCTCTTCCACGGTCCCCATGAATTCGGCAACGCGCAGCGTATAGGGCAGCCATTCGAGCTCGACGCCGTGCGTCTCCTCGAGTTCGAACAGGCGCTTGTTGGCCACGAATGCGTAGGGGCTCTTGTAGTCGGTGTAGATACGCACGCGGGGATTTGGCATTGGCAGATTCCTTTCATACGCGCGGCGCTACCTGCTCGCCGTGGCGCCGGTGCTCAAATAGGCCGGAAGAAGAAAACTATTGCCCCGGGTCCGTCCGGCGGAAGGAGTTTCCCCTTCGGGAGGCAAAAAAGCCAATCGCTTCCATTGCTGTTTGGGGCCGAAACGACGACATTTCCATCAGAAATTGATGGATTGACTGCCATGGAACGCACCAGGTTTGAGCCTTTCGGCGAGCAATTGGTGTCCGCAACGGACACCCAGCCGCGCTCGCGCGGGTCAAAGCTGCTGCTGCGGGTCGGCACCGGCCTGTTCTGGTCGCTGGTCGCCGGCATCGTGCTGGCGCGTGCGGCCTTCTTCGAGCCCGGCGTCTATGACGGCTTCAGCCGCGTCGCCTCACTGGCCAAGAGCTTGATCTTCTAAGGCGCGCCTGAACTTCCGAGCCGGATTATCCCGGGCTGAGGATAGAACTTCCCTGAGCCCTGATATGTCGAAAACTTATTTCCCAATCGGATGGCGCTGCGTATAAATCCTTCTCCTCGGGGAGAGATTTGTGTCGCAGAATCAAGCATCCAGTCCGGCCGACGCCAAGCCGACCACGGCCACTGGCCGCATTGTCGCGCTGATTCCCGGGATCCTCCTCTGCATCGCCGTGGCCGGTGTTTCGGCCCTGCTCGAACGGGCGGAATTGGGCGTCTTCGAGCATCCCTATGTCGAGGCGCTGGTGATGGCGATCTTGCTCGGCATGGCCGTGCGCAGCTTCTGGAAGCCCGCGCCGCGCTGGCAGTCCGGCATCGCCTTCAGCGCCAAGCAGCTGCTCGAAGTCGCCGTCATGCTGCTGGGGGCCTCGATCAGCTTTGCTGCTATCGCGGCGTCCGGCGTCGCGCTGTTGGCCTCGATCGCGGCCGTCGTTGTGGTCGCGCTCTGCGTCTCCTTCGGCATCAGCCGCCTGCTTGGTCTCTCGACGCGGCTCTCGATCCTGATCGCCTGCGGCAACTCGATCTGCGGCAACTCGGCGATTGCGGCGGTGGCGCCGATCATCGGCGCCAACAATGACGAGATCGCATCCTCGATCTCCTTCACCGCCATCCTCGGCGTGATGATGGTGCTCGGCCTGCCGCTGCTGATCCCGCTGCTGCAGCTATCGGCCACGCAATACGGCATCCTCGCAGGCCTCACCGTCTATGCCGTGCCGCAGGTGCTTGCGGCGACTGTGCCGGCGGGGCTCGTCTCGACGCAGATCGGCACGCTCGTCAAGCTGATGCGGGTGCTGATGCTCGGGCCGGTCGTCGTCGGCCTCTCGCTGACGGCCTCGCGCTGGCACAGCGACGCCAAGAAGACCAGTGTCGGCTTTTTCCGCCTGGTCCCGTGGTTCATCCTCGGCTTCCTTGCGCTGGCGACCCTGCGATCCCTGGAGATCGTGCCAGGCACGGTGGTTGGTCCGGTGACGAAGATCACCAGCTTTCTCACGGTGGTGTCGATGGCGGCGCTGGGTCTGGGTGTCGACGTTCGTGTGCTGGCCAATGTCGGGGGCAGGGTGACGGCGGCCGTGACGCTGTCGCTGATGCTGCTGCTCGGCATCAGCATCGCACTGGTGCACTGGTTCAAGTGAAGGCGGCTGTAGCCGCGAACTCTTCTTCCTTCGCGCAAGGGGAGAAGGGAACTAAGAGGGTAAGCGTCGAGAAATCGCTAAATCACATCCGCGAGCGAATGCCCGTGCAGCTCGATGTTCAGCCCCTGCATGCCCATGTCGTTGAGCTCGCCGCCCATCGCCTTGATGCTCTCCTCGCGGATCAGCGACATCAGTCCGCGGCGCAGCGCCAAAAACTCCGATGACATCATCATCGCCTGCTGCCGCGGCCGCTCCAGCGGGATCGGAATCTCCGCCTTGATCGAGCCGGGGCGTGCGGTCATGCAGTAGACACGATCGGACAGGAAAATCGCCTCGTCGATGTCGTGGGTGACGAACAGCACCGAGATCTTCAGCCGCTGCCACATGTTGGTGAGGATCTGCTGCATGATGACCCGGGTCTGCGCGTCGAGCGCGCCGAAGGGTTCGTCGAGCAGCAACACTTTGGGTCCCGTCGCGAGCGCCCGGACGATGCCAACGCGCTGCTTCATGCCACCTGAGAGTTTCTCGGGGTAATGCTTTTCGAAGGCTTCGAGGCCCGCGAGTCCCAGCAGCGTGCGCGCGGCGCGCTCGCGCTGCGAGCGTGGCATGCCGCGCATCTTCAGGCCGAACTCGACGTTCTCCCGCACGGTCTTCCAGGGAAACAGCGAATATTGCTGAAACACCATGCCGCGCTCCGCGCTCGGGCCGTTCACCTTCTCGCCGTCGACGGTGACGATGCCCGTGGTCGGCTTGAGGAAGCCGGCGACCGCGTTGAGCAGCGTCGACTTTCCGCAGCCGGAGGGTCCGACGATCGAGACGAACTCGCCAGGCTTCACATGAATCTGCGTATCCGTGACGGCTTCGACCGGCCCCTCGATGCTGTCGTAGCTGAGGGAGAAGTTTTTGACCTCGATATGGCCCTGCGGTGCCTTGACAACGATCTCACTCATCTTGACCTCCACGGCATCACCAATTGTCCGGCGCCTCGGATCAACATGCTCGATCCGAGGCCGAGCACGCCGATCGCGATCATGCCGAGCGCGATGTCGGCATACTGGACCAGCGAATAGGCCTCCCAGGTGAAATAGCCGATGCCATATTGCCCCGAGATCATCTCGGCGGCGATCAGCGACACCCAGGCCACGCCCATGCCGACGGTGAGGCCGGTGAAGATGTGCGGGAGCGAGGCCGGAAAATACACATCGCGGAAGATCGAGCGCTCCCGCGCGCCGAGACATTGCGCGGCACGCACCAGCACGGGATCCACCAGCGACATGCCGTGCAGCGTGTTGACCAGGATCGGGAAGAACGATCCGAGGAACGTGATGTAGACGATGCTCTGCTCGTTGGTCGGCCACAGCATGATGGCCATCGGCACCCAGGCAATCGCCGGGATCGGCCGCAGCACCTCCGCTACTGGGAAGATGATCTCGTGGATCAGCTTGAAGCGGCCCATGATCAGGCCGAGTGGCACCGCGACGATCGCCGCAAGCGAGAAGCCGAAGAAGATGCGCCGGCAGCTCAAGAGGACGTGCAGCAGGAATTTCGGATCGTGGATCGCCTTGGTGAAGCTCGCATAGACCGCGAGCGGCGAAGGCACGTTGGTGAAGCGCACGAAGAACACGACGCGATAGGTCGTCAGCAGATGCCAGACCAGAAGAAAGGCGAGCAGTGAGATGATGCCGATCGCGGTCGCGCGCAGCCCGCCCCGGTTGAGCCGGTACCAGCGCAGTGCGAGCGTGCCGAAGGAGGGTGGAGACGCGGGTGGCGTGGAGGCGGGCATGGCGCTTGCCTCCGCGATTGCACTTGCCGGCATGCTGTCCTCGGAATGTCTGAGGAGGGCGGGACTGCTCACGTCTTGCTCCCGCTGACCGCCGCCTTCACCGCGTCGTCGAAGCCGAGCACCTTGCCGCTGATCTTGGCGGCATAGGCTTCGGCATCCTTCTTCAGCAGGAACGGCGCAACCTCGCCATTGCCGACCGCGAAGAAAGCCTGGTCGGCGAACAGCTTGATACCGCGGGTGGTATCGAAGACGTAGGCGACGTTGATCTTCTTGCCCTTGGCCTTGTAGTCGGCATAGGCGCCGAGCGTGCAGCTGGCTGACGAGAAGGGCATGATGCCTGAATCGTCGACCCAGACCTCGCCGGCCTTGCGCGGATCGGAGATCGGTTTCTTGCAGAAGGAATCGTCGCCGGAGATCTCGTAATTCTTGGTGCTCGCAAGCTGCGCGTCATAGTCGAGCTTCATCTCGGCATAAGCTTTTCGGATGTAGCTGTCATCGACCCATTTCTTCGGGTCGAACTCCTTCATGCGGCCGAGGTTCTGCAGCACCTTGACGTCGGCCGTGGCGGCATCGATCAGCGCCGGCTTGACCGTGGGATCGGTGGTCATGTTGCCGCTGGGGCCGAGGAAGATGTAGACGACCTCCTTGCTGATGCCGGTCCATTCCTGGATCTTCTCGGCGGCGAGCTTGGGATCGTCTCGCAGCCATTGATTGGCGGCGATCACGGCCTTGAAGTAGGCGACGACGACCTCAGGGTATTTCTCGGCGAAATCGGTGCGGACCACGATGCCGTGGAAGGTCGGGAGATTGGTCTCGACGCCGTCAAAGATCTTTCGCGCAAAACCGCGGAACGGCAGCAACTCGGCGAACGGAACGAAGTCGGCATGAGCGTCGATCTTCTTCTCCTGGAGATTGGTCGAGCCGACCTCCGGGCTTTGGCTGACCAGCTGGAAGAAGTCCGACGCGTAGCCGCGGTCCTGCATCGCCTTCAGCACCATGCCGTGCGCGGCAGAGCCGAACGGCACGCTCACGAGCTTGCCCTTGAGATCGGCGAGATCGTAGTAGGGCGAATCCTTGTGAGCGACGATGCCGTTGCCGGAGCCCGACAGGCTGTAGGCGGCGATCCCGATCAGCCGGCTCTTGCTCTCCGGATTGCTGTCGAAAGTGAAGCCGTTCACGATCAGCGGATAGTCGCCCATCATGCCGATCTGCAGCTTATTCGCCATCATCGCGTTGGTGACGGGCGGGCCGGAGGTGAAGTTCTGCCACTCCAGCTCGAACTTGATGTTGGCGTATTTGCCGTCCTTCGGCAGATATTTTTCGAGGAGATGGAGCTGGCGGATGACGACGCCGGCGGTCACCGTGTTGGTCGTGGTGTCCTGCGTTCCGATGCCGAGCGTGACGGTTTCCGCCGCGGCCGGCTGCGCGAGGAGAAGCGCCAGCGACGTCACCGACATCGCGATCGAGAGCGTGGGAAGATGGCGGACCATTCTCATCCTCATTCGGTTGGATGTGCTGTGGTTGCCATGATTGGGTGAGGGCGTGGGCAGGGCAAATCCGGAATGAGCGCCACAGTCGATTAGTTGCCGGGAAAAGTTGATTGCATACTCCTTGGGCAGTCCTGCACTATAAAGCTGCTTGCATGGGCACCAGCCCTAGTCAGACCCTTGCCCTCGCATCTCTTCCAGCACGTCGGGCCGGCAGACCACGATCTGGGAGCGCTTGGTCAGCACGATTCCCTTCTCCTGCATGCGCTTCAGGCTGATCGTGACCCATTGCCTGGTGGCGCCGACCATGTGGGCGATATCGGCATGGGTGAAGGCGGCGGCGATCACCCGGCCGTCGGCGTCATCGACGCCATAGAGGTCGACGAGATGCAGCAACAGATGCGCAAGGCGCTGTGTGATCGAGCGCGTTCCCAGCATCTGGGCCAGAGCCGAATAGCACTTGCCCTTGAAGGTCAGGCCTTCGATCAGGCCGATCGCGAGGTTCGGGATCTCTAGGGCCAGGGAGCGCAGCTCCTTTCCGGGCAGATGCACCACGCTACAATTGCTGGATGCAACGCCGGACCATTGATGCACGGTGCCTTCGAACACTTCGGGGCCGCCGACGAAATTGCCGACATGCCAATAGGCCAGCGTGATCTCGCGGCCGAGCGGGGAGGTGTAGAACACCCGGATACGGCCGCTCTCGATCAGCCAGATACCGTCATGCTTGCCACCCTGGCTGAACAGCGTCTGGCCACGGTTGAGCACTTTCCGGCGTCCCTGCTTCAGCACCAGCTCACGTTCGCGCTGACTGAGCTTGTCCATCAACGCCGGCGGTCCGCCGATCCATTGCTGGTTCTCAGTGAGCAGCAGCGAGGAACCACCGGCAGGCCGGACCGTTGCGGGAACCGTCCCGCGAACCACATTGGCCGCTGCCTGCAACATCATTTGCCTCCGGAACGTTCAAACCGTTCTAAAGAGGAGCAATGTCCGTGCCAGATTCACCCCGCTGTCATCGCCCGGCTTGACCGGGCGATCTAGTATTCCAGAGACGTCAATGGGTTATCGAGAAGCCGCGGCGTACTGGATTCCCCGTCTGCCGCCTACGCTAAAAGCTTCGGCGCCCCTGGGCCTGAACCCCGGCGAAGCCTTGGCGTAGCCGGGTCGCGGGGAATGACAGCGGAGTTTGGAGGACGACCTGTGGCGTCTACCGCCCCGCTAGACTCAACAAATACGGCTTCGGGTAAATCCCCCGATTGTGCCCATCCGAAAACGAGATGTTCAGCCCGTAACCGAGATCGCCGATCTCGGTGATCGCGATGCCTGGAAACCGCTCGGGGAAGCGGCCGTCGAAGCGGGCGCGGGTGCAGTGGGCGCATTTGCAGGAGAGGCGGAGCGTTTCCGCCGGCAAGTCCAGCGTGTCGTCCTTAGCGGTGCGGACGCGGAGCGTCGCGAGGTCGGCGCTTGCTTCGTAATCTGCCACGGTCGGTGCCACCAAGGTCATGACGTGTCTCCGACCCTTCTCTACGTTGCCGCAGCGCTGCTGCGATAGCAACTAATTGCCAGGCGCAGGTGCGCGACGCTGATCTTCGCTGCCTGCTGTTCGATCATTGCGCACGAAATGTGAAACTAATCGACCGGGAATTTCAGTTCGGCGTTGCCGGATTCCTGTCTCTCCGAAACCTTGTGCGCAATCGAGATCAGGAGAGACAATGAACGCATTTCAGAAGGAAACGGTCCTGTCGGTCAGGCACTGGACCGATAGCCTGTTCAGCTTCACCGCGACGCGCGATCCGGGCTTCCGCTTCCAGAACGGCCAGTTCGCGATGATCGGGCTGGAAGTCGAGGGCAAGCCGTTGCTGCGGGCCTACAGCATGGCGAGCGCCAATCACGAGGAGGCGCTCGAGTTCTTCTCGATCAAGGTGCAGGACGGTCCGCTGACCTCGCGCCTTCAGAAGATCAGGGAGGGCGACGTCATCCTGGTCGGCCGCAAGGCCACTGGCACGCTGATCACCGGCAACCTCATTCCCGGCAAGCGCCTGCTGCTGCTCTCGACCGGAACGGGGCTCGCGCCGTTCGCCAGCCTGATCAAGGACCCCGACGTCTACGAGAATTACGAGACCATCGTGCTCGCCCATGGCTGCCGCCAGGTCTCCGAGCTCTCCTATGGCGAGCACCTCGTCGAAGGCCTGCGCAATCACGAGTTCTTCGGGCCGCTGATCCGTGACAAGCTCGTTTACTATCCCACCGTTACCCGCGAGCCGTTCAGGAACCGCGGCCGCATCAGCGACCTGATCGCGTCGAACCAGCTGTTCGACGATATCGGTCTATCAGGCCTCGATATCGAGACTGACCGCATCATGCTTTGCGGCAGTCCGGCGATGCTGGAGGAACTTCCTGCGATGCTGTCCGCACGCGGTTTTGTCGAGGGCAATCACAGCAGGCCCGGCCATTTCGTGATCGAAAAGGCCTTTGTCGAGCGCTGAGGCGCAAATCGCAGCCCAGCGACAACTAATTGCTATCGCCGGGACGCCTGCTGAACAAATCTGATGCAAAGGCGCCGGATCTGCCGGCGGACCAGGAGCAAGCGATGTCACTAGATCAGATCGTCGACGGACTTTCGGAGGTTTCCTGCGACGTGCTCGTCATCGGCGGCGGCACGGCCGGCCCGATGGCGGCGTTGAAGGCGAAGCTGAAGAATCCGAAGGCCAACGTCGTCCTGCTCGAAAAGGCCAATGTCAAGCGCTCCGGAGCGATCTCGATGGGCATGGACGGCTTGAACAATGCCGTCATTCCCGGCTACGCGACGCCGGAGCAGTACACCAAGGAAATCACCATCGCCAATGACGGCATCGTCGATCAGAAGGCGGTCTACAAATACGCGCAAAACTGCTACTCGATCATCGAGGAACTCGACAGCTTCGGCATCCGCTTCCTGAAGAACGAGAACGGCGACTACGCCGTCAAGAAGGTGCATCACATCGGCACCTACGTGCTGCCGATGCCGAACGGCGAAACGGTGAAGAAGGCGCTGTATCGCCAGCTCCGCCGCGCCCGCATCCTGATCTCCAACCGCTATATGGCGACGCGCCTGCTCAAGTCCGCAGACGGCCGCATTGCTGGCGCGATCAGCGTCAATACCCGCACCGCCGAGATGCTGGTGATCAAGGCCAAGGCCGTTATCCTGTGCATGGGCGCCGCCGGCCGTCTCGGCCTGCCGACCTCCGGCTACATGTTCGGCACCTACGAGAATGCGGCCAATTCCGGTGACGGCTATTCCATGGCCTATCACGCCGGTGCGGCTCTGGCGAACCTCGAATGTTACCAGATCAATCCGCTGATCAAGGACTATAACGGGCCGGCCTGCGCCTATGTCGCCGGTCCCTTCGGCGCCTTCACCGCCAACAACGAGGGATCGCGCTTCATCGAATGCGATTACTGGTCCGGCCAGATGATGCTGGAGTTCTACAATGAGCTGCTGTCCGGCAAGGGCCCGGTGTTTCTCCAGCTCAAGCATCTCCATCCCGATACCATCTCGGAGATCGAATCGACCCTGCACAAGGTCGAGCGTCCCACGCGCGGCCTGTTCCAGCAGGGGCGCGGCGTCGACTATCGCAGCGAGTCGATCGAGATGCATATCTCCGAGATCGGCTTCTGCTCCGGCCACAGTGCGTCAGGCGTGTTCGTCGACGACAACGCGCGCACCACCGTGCCGGGCCTCTATGCCGCCGGCGACATGGCCAGCGTGCCGCACAATTACATGCTCGGCGCCTTCACCAACGGTTCGGTCGCCGGCATCGACGCGATGGAGTTCGCGGACAATCACGACTTCGCGGAATTCGACGCGGCCGATGTCGCCAGCGAACGTGACCGCGTGATGGCGCCGACCAAACGCGAGGACGGCATTCCGCCGAACCAGATCGAGTACAAGACCCGGCGTCTCGTCAATGACTATCTCCAGCCGCCGAAAGTCACGCGCAAATACGAGCTCGGCATGCGCCGGCTCGCTGAAGCGAGGGAAGACATGCAGGAGCGCATGATCGCGCGCAATGCGCACGAACTGCTCCGCGCGCTCGAAGTCCAGTCGATCATGGATTGCGCGGACATGGCCGTGCATGCCTCGCTCTACCGCGAGGAAAGCCGCTGGGGCCTCTATCACTGGCGGACGGATTTCCCGGAGAAGGACAACGAGAACTGGTTCTGCCACACGCTGCTCAGCAAGCAGGACGGCAAGATGACCAGCGAGAAGCGTGCCGTGGAGCCCTATATCGTGCCGATCGCCGACGACGAGAAGGATCTCTACGACAAGCAGCGCATCCGCGCCACCGCCTGACCCGCCGCACAAATAACAGGAGACATACGATGCCTCTCGCTTCTTATCAGACATCGGTTCCGGTGGTCGTCGACGACGCCAAATGCATCGCGGACAAGGGCTGCACCGTGTGCGTCGACGTCTGCCCGCTCGACGTGCTGCGTATCAGCGATATGACCAACAAGGCCTACATGGCCTATGACGAATGCTGGTACTGCATGCCCTGCGAGGCGGATTGCCCGACCGGCGCCGTCACCGTCAACATTCCATATCTCCTGAGGTAGTCATGTCGAGCCCGTTCGAATCCTACGACGATCTCGAAGATGCCCACGAGCGGCTCCAGGCCGCCGATCCAGGGGAGCGCCGCGTCGCCATCATCGCGCTCGGCCATTCCGGCGATCCCGCAGCGGTCGGCCATCTCGCCAAAATGGTTGCCGATCCCGATGCCGGCGTCCGCCAGCAGGTTGCGATGGCGCTCGGCGAGTTCGATGGGCCGGAGGCCGCCAGCGCGCTGGTCAAGCTGCTTGTCGACCCCGAAAGAATCGTCGCGGCCGCCGCGGCCGACAGCATGGCGGAGTTCAAAGATCCCGCCTGCGCCGAAATCATCCTGCCGCTGGTCAAGCATGCCCACGCCTTCGTCCGCATGGGGGCGTTGCGTGCGCTGAAGGAGCTGCGCTGCAAGAACACCTTGAAACCCGCGCTCGAAGCGCTCCAGGATTCCGATGCCGCCGTGCGGGTGCAGGCGATCGGCGTGATCGGGTTCCTCAAGCTGGAGGAATCGATTCCGGCGCTGACCGCGCTGATCAACGATCCGGACGCGCATGTGCGCCGTGCTGCGGTGAGCGCGCTCGCCTTCTCGCAGATGAAGCCCGCGGCCGAGATGATCACGCGCGCCTTGAAGGATTCGGACTGGATGGTGCGGGAGATGGCCGCGGAAACGCTGGGCCTCAATGTCAACGGATCGATTGCCGCCGACCAGCTCATCGCTTCGCTCAGTGACGATTTCTGGCAGGTGCGTCTGAAGGCAATCCGCAGCCTTGGCCGGATGAAGATCGAGCGCGCGGTTCGCCCGATTGGCAATTGCGTCAACCACGACCAGGCCAATTTGCGGAAAGAGGCGGCTGCTGCGCTCGGCGAAATCGCCCACCACGACGGCGAAGCCTTCCTTGCCGTCATCGCCGACGATCCCGATCCCGAGGTGCGCAAGAACGCGCGCTGGGCGCTTCAGCAGATTGCGGCGCGAAAAGCGCGGGCGGGGGCATAGAAGCGCGGCGGGCTGCCGCGCTGGACTTCCCGTCCCAGACGTTTATTGGTCTTCGCCAATGTGATAGGCCTCCGCGAGCGAGGCCGATCCGAAAAGAGCGAGGATGCGCCCATGACGACATTGACGGTTAAGGACCTTCTCCCCGAGGACGGCACGCGGGGAACGCTTGTCGGCCGCGTCTGGCTGCCGCAGGCGAATGGCCCGGCCGTGGTCGCCGTGCGTGGCGATGGTGTATTCGACGTCACCGCAAAATTCCCGACCGTCAGCGCACTCTGCGAGGAAGACAATCCGGCAAAGGCGCTTGCCGCGATCAAGGGCGAACGCATCGGCGATCTCGAGGCTATCGTCGCCAACACGCCGCCCGATCAGCGCGATGCGAAAAAGCCGTGGCTGCTCGCGCCGGTCGATCTCCAGACGCTGAAGGCGGCGGGCGTGACCTTCGCCATCTCGATGCTGGAGCGCGTGATCGAGGAGCGGGCGAAAGGCAATCCGGCCTCGGCCGAAGCGATCCGGCAAGAGGTGACGCGGCTGATCGGCGACGATCTGTCGAAGCTCAAGCCCGGTTCGGACCAGGCGATGCATCTGAAGCAGGTGCTGATCGACCAGAACGCCTGGAGCCAGTATCTCGAGGTCGGCATCGGCCCCGATGCCGAGGTCTTCACCAAGGCGCCGACCTTGTCGTCGGTCGGCACCGGCATGGATGCCGGGCTGCATCCGAAGTCGACCTGGAACAACCCCGAGCCGGAGCTGGTGCTGTTCGTCTCGAGCCGCGGCAAGATCGTGGGCGGCGCGCTCGGCAACGACGTCAATCTGCGCGACTTCGAGGGCCGTTCGGCGCTGCTGTTGTCGAAGGCCAAGGACAACAACGCCTCGTGCTCGATCGGCCCGCTGCTGCGCCTGTTCGACGACAGCTTTACCCTCGATGACGCCCGCAAGCTCGACATCAGCCTGAACGTGAAGGGGCAGGACGGTTTCGTCCTCGACGGCCATTCCTCGATCAGCATGATCAGCCGCGACCCGACTGATCTGGTCGAGCAGACCATCGGCAAGGTGCACCAATATCCTGATGGCTTCGTGCTGTTCCTCGGGACCATGTTCGCGCCGGTCAAGGATCGCGGCGCGCCGGGACAGGGGTTCACCCACAAGCGCGACGACATCGTCACGATCTCGGCACCCCAGCTCGGCAAACTCGTCAACCGCATGCGGACCAGCGACGAGTGCGAGCCCTGGACGTTCGGCATCGGTGCGCTGATGAAGAATCTGGCGCAGCGGAAGCTGATCTAGCTCACTGCCCGCCGGGTGTGGGGGACTCTCCACGAGTCGCCTTGCTCGATAGACGAAGAAGCTCTCCCCACCGTCATTGCGAGGCAAGCGAAGCAATCCAGAATCCCTACGCGGAAAGACTCTGGATTGCTTCGCTGCGCTCGCAATGACGGGGAGAGAGGTTGCGGGTACGTCTTTCACCGTCCTTGCAGAGGTGCCCTCATCCCAACCGCTGTACCATTTTTTCATCTCCGCGTTGCATCGCTGGAACAAAATCGCGCTGGGCGTGTCATACCCGAGCCTTCCTGCCAGCCATCGCACCGATCCAAATAGTCAGATAATATGACTAGTCGGAACCAAACTTCCGTGAAATAGTCCCTCCCGCCGGCCTCAAAGGTCGGCCTGTGGGTGCGATGCTACCAATCGGCGCCCCGGATAACATTTGGGAGATACGCCTGATGATCCTCAAAGCCCTCTTTGCGGCCAGCGCCACTGCCGCGTTGCTGCTCGCGCTGCCGGCGAACGCCGCCGAGCTCACCATCGGCTTCTCGCAGATCGGATCGGAATCCGGCTGGCGCGCGGCCGAGACCTCGGTTTCCAAGCAGGAGGCCACCAAGCGCAAGGTCAATCTCAAGATCGCCGACGCGCAGCAGAAGCAGGAGAACCAGATCAAGGCGATCCGCTCCTTCATCGCGCAGAACGTCGATGCGATCTTCCTCGCGCCCGTCGTCTCGACCGGCTGGGACTCGGTGCTGAAGGAAGCCAAGGAGGCCAAGATCCCGGTCGTGCTGCTCGACCGCGACATCGATCCCTCCGGGAAGGAGCTCTATCTCACCGCCGTGACCTCCGACAGCGTTCACGAAGGCGAGGTCGCCGGCGACTGGCTGGCGAAGACCGTCGGCGCCAAGGCCTGCAACATCGTCGAATTGCAGGGCACGGTCGGCGCCAGCGTCGCTGCCAACCGCAAGAAGGGTTTTGACACCGCCATCGCCAAGCATGCGAACCTGAAGGTGGTACGCAGCCAGACCGGCGACTTCACCCGCGCCAAGGGCAAGGAAGTGATGGAAAGCTTCATCAAGGCCGAAGGCGGCGGCAAGTCGATCTGCGCAGTTTATGCGCACAACGACGACATGATGGTCGGCGCGATCCAGGCGATGAAGGAAGCCGGCCTCAAGCCGGGCAAGGAGATCCTCACCGTCTCGATCGATGCGGTCCCCGACATCTTCAAGGCGATGGTCGCCGGCGAAGCCAATGCCACGGTCGAGCTGACGCCGAACATGGCTGGCCCCGCGCTCGATGCCATCGCCGCCTTCAAGGACAAGGGCACCGTTCCGCCGAAATGGATCCAGACCGAGTCGAAGCTCTACACGCCCGCCGATGATCCGCAGAAGATCTACGACAGCAAGAAGGGCCTCGGTTACTGAGGCGAGAGTGTCGCCGGACGGCCGTGTTTCGGCAGTCCGGCGATCCCGCTCGAAACCGCCGCGCGAACGAACAGGCTCCGTGTCCGCATCGTCAGCGGGCGCCGTTGGGAGTGAATTTGTCATGGAGAACAGCCCGGATTCCGCTGCTTCCCTGCTGGAGGTGCGTGGGATCAGCAGGAGCTTTGGCGCCGTGCGTGCGTTGCAGGAGGTCGACTTCACGCTTCGCGCCGGCGAGATCCATGCGCTGCTCGGTGAGAACGGCGCCGGCAAGTCCACGCTGATCAAGGTGATCACCGGTGTGTTCCCGCGCGATGCTGGCATCGTCAGGATCTGCGGCGAAGAGGTCGCGCCACGCTCGGCCAAGGCGGCGGTTCAGGCCGGCATTGCCACCGTCTACCAAGAGGTCAATTTGCTGCCGAATCTCTCGGTGGCGCAGAACCTATTCCTCGACCGGCAGCCGATGCGCTTCGGCATCGTGCGTGAAGGCGAGATGCGACGCCGCGCGAAGTCGCTGCTCGCGGATTTCGGTCTCGACATCGACGTATCAGCGCCGCTTGGCAATTATTCGGTGGCGATCCAGCATGTCACCGCGATCGCGCGCGCCGTCGACCTTTCGGCGCGCGTGCTGATCCTGGACGAGCCGACCGCGAGTCTCGATCGCCATGAGGTCGAGATCCTCTTTCGCATCATGCGTCAGCTTGCCAAGCGCGGCATTGGCATCGTCTTCGTCAGCCATTTCCTCGACCAGGTGTATGAGATCTCCGATCGAATCACCGTTTTGCGAAATGGTCGCCTGGTCGGCGAGCGCGAGACCGCGTCGCTGTCGCGGCTCGAGCTGATCCGGATGATGCTCGGCCGCGAGCTGGCCGAGACCACCAGCGCGCGGGCATCGGCAGGCGCACAGACGACGCGTGAAGTCTGTGCGAGCTTCGAGGGTTACGGCAAGGCCGGCTATGTCGCGCCGTTCAATCTCGAGCTGCGGCATGGCGAAGTGGTCGGTCTCGCCGGCTTGCTCGGCTCGGGCCGGACCGAGACGGCCCGGCTGGTGTTCGGCGCCGAGCGCGCCGATCGCGGACAGGCGAGGGTGGAAGGCGCGCCTGTCCGGCTTCAATCGCCGCGCGACGGCGTGCGCCACGGCTTTGGCTATTGCCCTGAGGAGCGCAAGACCGACGGCATCGTCGCCGAGCTCACCGTGCGCGAGAACATCGTGCTCGCGCTTCAGGCCAAGCGCGGTTTGCATCGGCCGCTGTCGCGGCGCGAGCAGGACGAGATCGCGAGCCGTTACGTCAAGATGCTCGACATTCGTCCGCCCGATCCGGAGCGTCCGGTCGGCCTGTTGTCCGGCGGCAATCAGCAGAAGGTGCTGCTGGCACGGTGGCTTGCGACCTCGCCGCGGCTCCTCGTGCTGGACGAGCCGACCCGCGGCATCGACGTCGGCGCGCACGCTGAGATCATCCGTCTGATCCGCGAGCTCTGCGACGACGGGCTCGCGCTGCTCGTGATCTCCTCCGAGCTCGACGAGATCGTGACCTATTCCGATCGCGTGGTGGTGCTGCGCGACCGCGCTCATGTCGAGGAGCTCACCGGCGAGGCCATCGACGTCGGCAGCATTCTCGCCGCCATCGCCGCCGATGACGCCAGTGTCGCACATGAGGGCCGGGCATGACCGCGCTGTTGCCGCGCCGCGGCCTTGCCCAGATCCTCGCGTTGATCGTCATCCTGGCGGTCGATCGCGTGGTGTCGCCGCAATTCTTCGATTTGCGCCTCCAGGACGGCCGGCTGTTCGGCAGCATGATCGACGTGCTCAACCGCGGCACGCCGGTCGCGCTGCTCTCGCTCGGCATGGTGCTGGTGATTGCGACGCGGGGCATCGATCTGTCGGTCGGCGCGGTCATGGCGATCTCCGGCGCGATCGCGGCGAGCCTCGCCGATAGCCACAGTCTGGCCGTGGTGCTGGCGGCTGCGCTCGGCGCGGGCCTGATCTGCGGATTGTGGAACGGATTTCTTGTCGCGGTGCTCGGCATGCAGCCGATCGTGGCGACCTTGATCCTGATGGTGGCGGGACGCGGCATCGCCCAGCTCATTACCGAGGGTCGAATCGTGACATTCTCCTCGCCGGATCTGGTCTGGCTCGGCAATGGCTCTATTCTCGGTCTGCCGGTGCCGGTCGCGATTGCGCTGGGCATGCTGATCCTCACCGGCGCGGTGGTGCGAGGCTCGGCACTCGGATTGCTGATCGAGGCAACCGGCGGCAATGCGCGGGCGAGCGAGCTTGCCGGCGTCGGCACGCGCGCGATGATCTTGGCGGTCTATGTCTGGTGCGGCGTTTGCGCTGCGCTTGCCGGCGTCATCGCAGCGGCCGACATCATGGGCGCGGATGCCAACAATGCCGGCCTCTGGCTCGAGCTCGACGCCATCCTCGCGGTGGTGATCGGCGGCACCTCGCTGTTCGGCGGCCGCTTCAGCCTCGTGCTGGCCGTACTCGGCGCGCTGATCATCCAGACCATGAACACCGGCATTCTGCTGTCGGGCTATCCGCCGGAGTTCAATTTGCTGGTCAAGGCGGTGGTGGTGCTCGCCGTGCTGCTGCTGCAATCGCCGAAGCTGTCCGGCTTTGCCGGCGTTGTGACGCGGCTGCGGGGGACCAAGGCATGAAAGGCCTGCCGCCCGTCCTCATCACGGCGATCGTGCTTGTCGCGGGATTCGTGCTCTGCGCGATGCAGTTTCCCAACATCGCCTCCACCCGCGTAGTCGGCAACCTCCTGACTGACAACGCCTTCCTCGGCATCGTCGCGACCGGCATGACCTTCGTCATCATTTCCGGCGGCATCGATCTCTCGGTCGGCTCGGTGATCGGCTTCACCACGGTGTTCGTCGCGCTGGCGATCGAGCGCTGGGGAATGCCGCCCTTGGTCGCCTTCGTCGCCATTCTCGCGCTCTCGGCCGCCTTCGGCGCGGCAATGGGCGCGGTGATCCATGTCTTCGATCTGCCGCCTTTCATCGTGACGCTCGCCGGCATGTTTTTGGCCCGGGGTGCCAGCTTCCTACTCTCGACGGAATCGGTGCCGATCACGGCACCGGTCTATTCGACCGTGTCGGACTTCGCTCTGCGACTACCCGGCGGTGGACGGCTGACGGCGGTCGCGATCATCATGCTTGCGATCGTGATCGGCGGCGCATTGCTGCTGCAGCTCACCCGGTTCGGCGCCAATGTCTATGCGCTGGGCGGCAGCCGGGCGACCGCGAGCCTGATGGGCGTTGCAGTTGGCAGGATGACGGTAAAGATCTACATGCTGTCGAGCTTGCTCGCTGGCATCGCCGGCATCGTCTTCTCCTTCTACACCAGCGCCGGCTATTCGCTGTCCGCCGTCGGCGTCGAGCTTGACAGCATCGCGGCCGTCGTGATCGGCGGCACGCTGCTCACGGGCGGGCAGGGCTCGGTGATCGGAACCTTCCTCGGCGTGCTGATCCAGGGCATGATTCAGACCTACATCAATTTCGACGGGACGCTGTCGAGCTGGTGGACCAAGATCGCGACCGGTGTGCTGCTGTTCGCCTTCATCGCCTTGCAACAGGGATTGGTTGCGCTCGCGCGCCGGCCCGTGGCAAAGCGCGCGGGAGCAGTCTCATGACCACCTCGCGTATCCTCGTCATTCCGACGCGCCGGGCGCACTCAAATCACGCGGAAGTGGCCCGCTCGATCGGCGTTGACATCATCGCCGGCCGATATGCAGAAGGGACGCGGCTGCCGGGCGATGCCGAGATGATCGCGATGTTCGGCGTGTCGCGACCGGTGCTGCGCGAGAGCGTGAAGACGCTGGTGGCCAAGGGCCTGCTTACTACCAAGGCGCGCGTCGGCACCGTCGTGCGCGAGCGCGTCGCCTGGAACATGTTCGACGCCGACGTGCTGGCCTGGCACCTGGATGCCGGGATCGACAAGCGCTTCCTCAACGACCTCGCCGAGATCCGCCTCGCGGTCGAGCCGCGCGCAGCCGCGCTGGCGGCGGCGCAGCGGTCGGAGCAGGATCTCTCCGAGCTCCGTCGCTGCATGGAGCGGATGCGGCTTGAGGCCTCCGACTCCGTTGGCTTCGCCGATGCCGACCTTGCGCTCCATGTCGGTGTGGCGCGCGCCTCCGGAAATCTGTTCATGCGCTCGATCGGGCACGTCATCGAGGCTGCGTTGCGCGCCTCATTCCTGCTCAGCGCACCGGTCGAACCGGAGGACCGCGACACCGTTCTGCTCTGGCATCAGAAGATCGTCGATGCCATCGCCGCCGGTGAAGCCGCGACCGCGTCGGAGGCGATGGTCTACGTCATTCACAACGGCATGCGCCGCCACGAGGGGACAGTGATCGAGACTGTATCGGCCGAAGCGCTGCCGTCCGCGGAAGCTGGAGAAAAATCGTGACTGAACTTCGCATCGCCATCGTCGGCTTCGGCAAGATCGCGCGGGACCAGCATGTCGGCGCCATCGCAGCGGTTCCTGGCGCGACGCTGGCAGCCGTCGCGAGCCGCAACGCCTCGCTGCCGGATCTGCCGCATTTCGCGACCATCGAAGAGCTGCTGGAAAAAGGTCCGCCGGTCGACGCGGTCTCGCTCTGCACGCCGCCTCAAGTGCGCCGCGCCCAGGCCGTCGCAGCGCTCAGGGCCGGCAAGCATGTCATGCTGGAGAAGCCGCCGGGCGCCGGCGTTGCCGAGCTCGATCCGCTGATCGCGATGGCGAGAGAGGCCAAGCGGACGTTGTTCGCGACCTGGCATTCGCGCCATGCGCCGGCGGTCGAGCCGGCGCGCGAGTGGCTCGCCGCTCGCCGCGTCCGTTCCGTGCACATCAACTGGAAAGAGGACGTCCGCGTCTGGCATCCCGGGCAGGCGTGGATCTGGGAGCCGGGCGGGCTCGGGGTGTTCGATCCCGGCATCAATGCGCTGTCGATTCTGACCCGGATCCTGCCGAAGCCCGTGTTCGTCACCGCGGCCGAGCTCGCCTTCCCCGCCAATTGCCAGGCGCCGATCGCCGCGAACCTGACGCTGACCGACATCGACGGCCTGCCTGTGACCGCCGAGTTCGATTTCCGCCAGACCGGACCGCAGAGCTGGGATATCCTGGTCGAAACCGACCAGGGCCGGATGACGCTATCCCGCGGCGGCCGGATCATGGCGATCGATGGCAAGACCGTTGCCGAGGCGCCCGATGAGGAATACCGGGAGCTTTACCGGCGCTTCGTCACGCTCGCCGCGACAGGGGCGAGCGACGTCGATCTGGCGCCGCTTCGTCTCGTTGCGGACGCCTTCCTGCTCGGCAGGCGCACGATCGTCGAACCGTTTGTGGATTGATCATGGCTGGATCGAAAACAGAGAGAGACGTCTTCGGAATGCTGCCGGACGGCCGCAAGGTGGACCGCATCGTGCTGCGCGGCGAGGGCGGGTTCGAGGCGCGGATCATCACCCATGGCGCGGTGATCCAGGCGCTGCTGGCGCCGGACGCCAAAGGCGGCTACGACGACGTCGTGCTCGGCCATGATGGGTTTGCCGGCTATCTCGCTGAACGAAAGTTCTTCGGCGCCACCGTCGGCCGCTACGCCAATCGCATCGCCAACGGACAATTCTCGCTGGACGGCGAGACGGTGCAGCTTCCCGTCAACAACGGTCCGAATGCGCTGCATGGCGGCCTCGACGGCTTCGACCGCAAGCTCTGGGACATTGCGGAGATCGACGACGGCGCCGAGCCCGCGGTCACGCTGTCCTATGTCAGTCCGCACGGCGAAGAGAACTATCCCGGTCGTCTCGACGTTCGCCTGACCTATCGCGTCACCGGCCCGACCGAGTTGTCGCTTCGCATGGAGGCGCGGACCGACCGGCCGACCATCGTCAACCTGACCAACCACAGCTTCTTTAATCTGGAAGGCGCGACATCGGGCACGCCCATTCTCGATCACAAGCTGACGGTCGCGGCCGGGCATTTCCTCGCGATCGATCCCACCGCCATTCCGTTGCTTGAGCCGCCGCGCAGCGTTGCCGGCACGCCGTTCGACTTCCGCGAGCCGCGGCCGGTCGGCGAGCGCATCCGCGAGAGCGACCAGCAATTGCGCAACGGCAAGGGCTACGATCACACCTACTGTCTCGCGCGTGACGGCAAGCTTGCGCTCGCGGCGCGGCTGGAGGCGCCGCGCTCGGGGCGCATCATGGAGCTGTTCACTGATCAGCCCGGTCTGCAGGTCTATTCGGGTAATTATCTCGACGGCACGATTTCGGGCAAGGGCGGCAAGCTGTACCGGCAGTCGGACGCCATGTGCCTGGAGCCGCATATCTGGCCGGACGCACCGAACCGGCCGGATTTCCCGAGCCCGCGCCTAGCGCCCGGCGAGGTCTATCGCCATCATACGGTCTATCGCTTTGCGGTGAGGAGGTCCTGATGGAACAGGTGCCGACCTCGGTTCTTTCGAACGATCCTTGCCATCTCGGCGAGGGGCCGACCTATGACGTGACCACGGACACGGCCTGGTGGTTCGATATCCGCGAGGGGCGACTGTTCGAGGCGCAACCCGGCAGCGGCAGGATTCGCGTTCATGCGCTGGGCCGGATGGCGAGCGCACTTGGGCGGATTGACGCCAAGCGGCAGTTGATCGTCGCGGAAGACGGCCTCTATATCCGCAAAATTGCCGACGGTGCGATGGCGCTGCTCTGTCCGCTCGAAGCCGACAATCCCGCGACCCGCTCCAACGATGCCCGCGTGCACCCCTCCGGCACGTTCTGGATCGGCACCATGGGCCGCAAGGCGGAAGCAGAGGCAGGCGCGATCTACGCGTTCCATCACGGCAAGATATCGATGCTGTTTCCGCGCATCAGCATTCCCAATTCGATCTGCTTCTCGCCCGATGGCGCTACCGGCTACTTCGCCGACACCGCGCGTGCGGTGCTCTACGCGGTGCCGCTCAATCCCGCTACCGGCCTGCCGCGCGGCGAGCCGGAGATGCTGCTGCGCCACACCGGCATCGGCGGCCTCGACGGATCGGTGTGCGATGCCGACGGAAACATCTGGAACGCCTGCTGGGGTGCGAGCCGCATTGACGTCTACTCTCCGCAAGGCGAGCGGCTGCGCTCGCTCAGCGTGCCGGCAAAGCAGGCGAGCTGCCCCGCTTTTGTCGGCCCCGATCTATCGCGTCTCCTCGTCACCTCGGCCTGGCAGGACATGGATGCGGCGGCGCGTGCCGCCGATCCGCAAGCCGGCTACACCTTCCTGTTGGAGGCCTCCGCGCACGGTCGCGCGGAGCCTGACGTCAAGCTCGCATAGGAGGCTCGAAGCTGCACACGACCAAAGTTCTCGACGACACGAAAAAACAGTCTGACATCCAAGGGAGTGAAACATGTTGAAACTGAAGACGACCTTCCTCGCGCTCGCGCTGGCCGGCGCTGCGACGATCGCCGCGGGCGTCACCGCCTCGGCCCAGGACAAAGCAACAGTCGGCATCGCCATGCCGACCAAATCGTCGGCGCGCTGGATCGATGATGGCAACAACATGGTCAAGGTCCTGAAGGAGCGCGGCTACAACACCGACCTGCAGTATGCCGAGGACGACATTCCGAACCAGCTCTCGCAGGTCGAGAACATGGTGACCAAGGGCGCGAAAGCGCTGGTGATCGCCGCGATCGACGGCACCACGCTGTCCGACGTGCTCAAGCAGGCGAAAGCAAAAGGCATCACCGTGATCGCCTATGACCGCCTGATCCGCGGCACGCCGAACGTCGACTATTACGCGACCTTCGATAATTTCCAGGTCGGCGTGCTCCAGGCCGAGTCGATCGTGCAGGGCCTCGGCCTCAAGGATGGCAAGGGCCCGTTCAACATCGAGCTGTTCGGCGGCTCGCCCGACGACAACAACGCCTACTTCTTCTACAACGGCGCGATGAGCGTTCTGAAGCCGTACATCGACAGCGGCAAGCTCGTTGTCGTCTCCGGTCAGATGGGCATGGACAAGGTCGCGACCTTGCGCTGGGACGGCGCCACCGCGCAGGCCCGCATGGACAATCTGCTCAGCGCCTACTACGGCAACAAGAAGGTCAACGCGGTGCTGTCGCCGTATGACGGCCTGTCGATCGGCATCATCTCCTCGCTGAAGGGCGTCGGTTATGGCAGCGCCGGCCAGCCGATGCCTGTCATCTCGGGCCAGGATGCCGAAGTGCCCTCGATCAAGGCGATGCTGCGCGGCGATCAGTATTCGACGATCTTCAAGGACACCCGCGATCTCGCCAAGGTGACCGCCGACATGGTCGACGCTGCGCTTGCCGGCAAGCAGGTCACCGTCAACGATACCAAGACCTACGAGAACGGCGCCAAGACGGTGCCGTCCTATCTGCTCAAGCCGGTCGTGGTCTACAAGGACAATTGGGAGAAGGTCCTGGTCGACAGCGGCTACTACAAGAAGTCGCAGTTCCAGTAAGAGGTCTACTCCCTCTCCCGACCTGCGGAGAGGGAGTTCTTTAGGGTTAGCGCGTAGCGCATGTTTATCAACTCGTCATGCCCGGGTTTGTCCCGGGCATCCACGTCCCTCTTCGCAAGCGGCTGCACGTGGATGGCCGGGACAAGCCCGGCCATGACGATTGTGGAAGCCCCCGGGAGAATGAACCGATGACCGCAATGCTGGAGATGCGTAACGTCAGCAAAAGCTTTTCCGGCGTCCAGGCGCTGCGCGATGTCAACTTCTCGGTTGAAGCCGGGCAGATCCACGCCCTCGTCGGCGAGAACGGTGCCGGCAAGTCCACGCTGATGAAGGTGCTCAGCGGCGTCTACCCGGCCGGCAGCTACGAGGGCACCATCATCTTCGATGGCGAGGAGCGCCGCTTCCGCGACATCAACGATTCCGAGGCGCTCGGTATCATCATCATCCATCAGGAGCTGGCGCTGATCCCGCTGATGTCGATTGCCGAAAACATCTTCCTGTCGCATCCGCCATCCAAGCTCGGCGTGATCGATCGCGACGAGGTCTATCGGCGTACCCGGGAACTCCTGGCTCAGGTCGGCCTCAAGGAATCGCCGGACACGCTGATCACCGATCTCGGCGTCGGCAAGCAGCAGCTTGTCGAGATCGCCAAGGCGCTGTCCAAGCGGGTGCGGATGCTGATCCTGGACGAGCCGACCGCCAGCCTCAACGAGGCCGACAGTGCCGCGCTGCTCGAACGTCTCATGGCCTTCCGCGAGCAGGGGATCGGCTCGATCCTGATCTCGCACAAGCTGAACGAGGTCGCCCGCGTTGCCGATCACATTACCGTCCTGCGCGACGGCCGCACCGTCGACGGCATCGACTGCCGCGCCGAGCCGATCCAGGAGGACCGCATCATCCGCAGCATGGTCAACCGCGATCTCGCCCATCGCTTTCCGGAGCGCAGCGCAAAGATCGGCGAGCCCGTCCTCACCGTCGAGAACTGGTCGGTCTACCATCCCATCCATCCCGAGCGGCAGGTGATCAAGAACGTTGATTTCAGCGTGAAACGCGGCGAGGTCGTCGGCATTGCCGGATTGATGGGCGCTGGCCGCACCGAATTCGCCATGAGCCTGTTCGGCCGTTCCTGGGGCACCACGATCAGCGGTCGCATCCGGCTCGAGGGCCATGAGATCGTGCTGCCGAACGTCGCGGCCGCGATCGACGCCGGCCTTGCCTATGTCACCGAGGACCGCAAGCAGCTCGGGCTGATCCTCGCCGACGACGTCCGCAAGAACATCACGCTCGCAAGCCTTAACCAGGTCGCCCCCAACCGGGTGATCGACGACATCGCCGAGCTGAAGGTTGCCAGCGACTACCGCAACCGGATGCGCATCCGCTGCTCCGACGTCTATCAGGAGACCAGCCAGCTCTCCGGCGGCAACCAGCAAAAGGTCGTGCTGTCGAAATGGCTGATGACGGATCCCAAGGTCTTGATCCTGGACGAGCCGACCCGGGGCATCGACGTCGGTGCCAAGTACGAGATCTACTGCATCATCAACGAGCTTGCAGAGGCCGGCCGCGGTGTGGTGGTGATCTCCTCGGAGATGCCCGAGTTGCTCGGCGTCTGCGACCGCATCTGCGTCATGAACGACGGTGCCTTCGTCGGCGAGTTCCCCGGCACCGAAGCGACACAGGAAAAGATCATGCGCGCCATCATGCGCAACGACAGAAATTATGGAAGCCGCGCCCTGGCGGGTGCCGAGATGGGAGGATCGCAGCCATGACCGACAAGACGGTTTCGCTGCCCGAGGAGCGCCGGAACGGCAGCTTCATCAAGAACAATCTGCGCAACTACGGCATGCTGATGTCGCTGATCGCGATCATGCTGTTCTTCCAGGTCATGACGGGCGGCACGCTGTTGCAGCCGCTCAACCTGACCAATCTGGTGCTCCAGAACAGCTACATCGTCATCATGGCGCTCGGCATGCTGCTCGTCATCGTCACCGGCCATATCGACCTCTCGGTCGGCTCGGTCGCGGGCTTCGTCGGCGCGGTGGCCGCCGTGCTCATGGTGACATACAAGGTCGACTACACGCTCGCCTTCATCGCCTGCCTGCTGCTGGGCGCCGCGATCGGCGCCGCGCAGGGCTATTGGGTGGCCTATTTCAAGATACCGTCCTTCATCGTGACGCTGGCCGGCATGCTGGTGTTCAAGGGGCTCGCGCTTGCGGTATTGCAGGGCCAGTCGCTCGGACCGTTCCCGGCGACCTTCCAGAAACTGTCCTCCGGCTTCATTCCGGAGCTCTTGCCGGAGGCCGGCACCCTGCATCCGACATCCATGCTGATCGGTGCGGTGCTCGCGCTCGGCCTCGTCTACGCCAGCGCCAGGGGAAGGTCGCGCGAGCAGTTGCACGGCATCGAAGTCGAACCCTACGCGTTCTTCCTCGGCAAGAGCATTCTTCTGGCCTGCGCCGTGCTCTATTTCACCTATCTGATTGCCTCGCATCGCGGCCTGCCCAACGTGCTGGTGATCATGGGTGCGTTGATCGCGCTCTACGGCTTCGTCACCCGCCGCACCGTGATCGGCCGACAAATCTATGCGGTCGGCGGCAACGCCAAGGCCGCAAGCCTGTCGGGCATCAAGACGGAACGGTTGACCTTCCTCACCTTCGTCAACATGGGCGTGCTCGCCGCGCTCGCCGGCCTCGTCTTCGCCGCGCGCCTCAACACCGCAACGCCGAAGGCGGGTCTCGGCTTCGAGCTCGACGTCATCGCCGCCTGCTTCATCGGCGGCGCCTCAGCCTATGGCGGGGTCGGCCGCGTCGGCGGCGCCGTGGTCGGCGCCATGATCATGGGTGTGATGAACAACGGCATGTCCATCCTCGGCATCGGCATCGACTATCAGCAGGTCATCAAGGGCCTGGTCCTGCTCGGGGCAGTGTGCATCGACGTTTATAATCAGCGGAGATGAGGTTGCGTAGCCGGATGGAGCGAAGCGCAATACGGGACCACTGACCCGCATTCCGCTCTGCTCCATGCAGGCTGGGGCAGACGTTACTGCGTCGTGAACAGCACCGCCGCGATCGCGACGGAGATGCTCACCGCCGACACGGTGGCCACGGTCGAAAGCACGCCGATTCGCCGGAGCGCGATGGCGAAGAAGATGATGATGGGCGTCGCGGTCATCAGCCCGATTTGTGCATCGCTCATGTCATCGCTCGCAGCTCCATGGAACCTTCGGCGTTTCGTACCGCAACCCGGCAGGCTGGACGTTGTGACGGCGCAAACAAATTGATCGGCATTCCCCAAGTTTGTCCGGCAACAAACTCGGATCGGTGCGGCTGAGCTAGGTCTGGCCGGTGTCCTGATCCGGAAGAGCAGATGTCGGCAGCCGATTGCGAACCACAGAGAACGGGTTGGGGAATTCTGGACGATCTTCCCGGCGATCCCATGATCTGGGTGCTGATCTTCAGCGAACTCGCCGCCTTCGGTCTGTTTCTCGGTACCTTCACGGTCGCCCGCGCGATCCATCCCGCCGTGTTCGCGGCGGGGCAGGCGGCGCTTGATCCGGGTCTCGCCGGATTGAACACTATTGTGCTGGTGACGAGCGGTTGGGCCGCGGCCCGGGCTACGAAGGCCGCGCGGGCCAGCGAGAGGCGGGCGACACGATACTGGCTGCTCACAGCCATGGGGCCTGGTGGCCTGTTCGTGGCGGTCAAGCTCGCCGAATATGCCGAAGAGATCGGACGCGGCATCGGAATTGAAACCAGCCCCTTCTTCACACTCTACTTCCTCCTGACCGGCTTCCATCTCCTGCACGTCTGCCTCGGCATCATCATCCTCGCATTGGTCTGCCGCCGCGCTGAAGCGTTCGGCGTCGAGACGGGAACGGCCTTCTGGCACATGGTCGATCTGGTCTGGATCGTGATGTTCCCGATTCTTTATCTGGTGCGGTGACGATGCCGGATCGCCTGGACATCACCTGGATCGCGCTGATCGGCCTCGCGCTCGCGACCATCCTGGTGCCGCCGCTGGTGCCGCGGCCACTGCTCGGCAACGCCCTGCTGCTGGCCTTGGCCGCCGTCAAGGGCCGCCGGATAGTACTCGACTTCCTCGATCTTCGCGCGGCGCCCGCGCTCTGGCGCGGCCTCGTCAGCGCCTGGATCCTCATCGTGGTGCTGTTTGCCTGGCTCACATCCGCCGTCGTCGCCCTGATCTGACTCACTCCTTGCGCCCTGACAAAGATCGGGCTGGGCCAATCGGCAATAAATCGCATCACCGATTTACGCAACAGGACTCAATTGAAAGGATTGGCAATGGCTGAACGCCTGACCAAGTCGGCCGCTCGAAACGTCTTCTACGGCGGCTCGGCTTTTTTCTTCGCCATCTTCATCGGGCTGACGGCGCACAGCCACTATTATATGGCCACGACCTCGACGGACGCGACGACGCTGACGTCGTCGGTCGCCCGCGGCAAGCATGTCTGGGAGAAGAACTCCTGCATCAACTGCCACACCTTGCTCGGCGAAGGCGCCTATTTCGCGCCCGAAGTCGGCAACGTCTGGGATCGATGGGGCGGCAAGGAAGACCCGGCCGGCGCGCGAGAGACGCTGAAGGCCTGGATGCAGTCGCAGCCCTCGGGCGCGGAGGGCCGGCGGCAGATGCCGCAGTTCAACCTCACCGATCAGGAGCTCAACGATCTCGCCGATTTCCTGCAATGGGTGAGCACGATCAAGCGCCAGGATTGGCCGCCGAACAAGGCCGGCTGAGCCCGCCGCTTTCCTCTTTCAAGACAGAGAGAATCCAAGATGAAATATCAAACCCAGAAAGTCGCAATGCTGTATTTCTACGGCGCGCTGACCCTGTTCCTGGCCCAGGTCCTGTTCGGCCTCCTCGCCGGGACCATGTACGTCCTGCCCAACACGCTATCGGTGCTGCTGCCGTTCAACATCGTCAGGATGATCCACACCAACGCGCTGATCGTGTGGTCGCTGATCGGCTTCATGGGCGCGACCTACTTCCTGCTGCCTGAGGAAACCGAGACCGAGCTGTACAGCCCGCTGCTCGCAAAGATCCAGTTCTGGATGTTCTTTGGCGCGGCGGGCGTCGCGGTGGTGGGCTATCTCTTCCACTACCACGAGGGCCGCGAGTTCCTTGAGCAGCCCTTCATCATCAAGGTCGGCATCGTCGTCGTCTGCCTGATGTTCCTGTTCAACGTGACCATGACCGCGCTCAAGGGGCGCAAGACCACGGTCACCAACATCCTGCTGTTCGGCCTGTGGGGCGTTGCGATCTTCTTCCTGTTCGCCTTCTACAATCCGGCGAACCTCGCCGTCGACAAGATGTACTGGTGGTACGTCGTCCATCTCTGGGTCGAGGGTGTCTGGGAGCTGATCATGGCCTCCGTGCTCGCCTATCTCATGATCAAGCTCAATGGCATCGATCGCGAGGTGGTCGAGAAGTGGCTCTACGTCATCATCGGCCTCGCGCTGTTCTCGGGGATTCTCGGCACCGGCCACCATTTCTACTGGATCGGCGCGCCCGGCTACTGGCAGTGGATCGGCTCGCTGTTCTCGACGCTCGAGGTCGCGCCGTTCTTCACGATGGTGATCTTCACGGTGCAGATGACCTGGAAGGCCGGCCGCAAGCATCCGAACCGCGCCGCACTGCTGTGGTCGGTCGGCTGTTCGGTGATGGCGTTCCTGGGGGCCGGCGTCTGGGGTTTCCTGCACACGCTGTCCTCGGTGAACTACTACACCCACGGCACCCAGGTCACCGCCGCGCACGGCCATCTCGCCTTCTTCGGCGCTTATGTGATGCTCAATCTTGCCGTGATGGCTTACGCCATCCCGCAGATCAAGGGACGCGCGCCCTATAACCAGTGGCTCAGCATGACGAGCTTCTGGATCATGTGCACGGCCATGATGACCATGACATTCGCGCTGACCTTTGCCGGCGTGGTCCAGGTCCATCTCCAGCGCGTGCTCGGTCAGGGCTACATGGACGTGCAGGACCAGCTCGCCTTCTTCTACTGGGTGCGGCTCGGCTCCGGTGTGTTCGTCGCGATCTCCGCGCTGATGTTCGTCTGGGCGGTGCTGGTGCCCGGCCGCGAAAGGCGGGCGACCATTCCCGCCGCGCTGCAGCCGGCCGAGTAAGCGTGAAGGCGGCCGCGTTTCATCGCGGCCGCCGCTTCAGACATTTTCGGAGAGAGATCATGAAAGCAGCTCTTCACGCCTTGGCCGCGCCGGCACCCGCGCTACCGGCCTATGTCGCAAGCGGCAACGAATGCGTGCTGTTCGAGCATGCCTGGCGGCACCGGCTCCCGGTCCTGCTGAAAGGGCCGACCGGTTGCGGCAAGACACGTTTCGTCGCGCATATGGCGGCACGGCTGGGCTTGCCGCTGCACACCGTCGCCTGCCACGACGATCTCACCGCCGCCGATCTCACCGGCCGCTATCTGCTGAGGGGCGGCGACACCGTGTGGACCGACGGTCCGTTGACGCGCGCGGTCCGCGAGGGCGGCATCTGCTATCTCGACGAGGTGGTGGAAGCCCGCAAGGACGTCACCGTCGTGCTGCATCCGCTCACCGACGACCGCCGTATCCTGCCGCTGGAGCGAACCGGCGAGGAGCTCGTTGCTCCCGCGAGCTTCATGCTCGTCGTCTCCTACAATCCCGGTTACCAGACCCTGCTCAAGGCGTTGAAGCCCTCGACGCGGCAGCGCTTCGTCGCCATCGAGTTCGCCTTCCTGCCCGCCGAGCAGGAGATTGCGGTGGTGTCGGCCGAGAGCGGGCTGCCACCGGATCGCGTACGGCCGCTGGTCGCGCTTGCCGGACGTCTGCGGGCGCTGAAGGGGCATGATCTGGAGGAGGGCGTCTCGACCCGGCTCGTGGTGTATTGCGCGACCTTGATTGCGGCGGGAGTCTCGATCGCCGATGCCGTGCTCGCCGGCATGGTCGAGCCGCTGACCGACGATTCCCACGTCAAGGCGGCGCTGCTGGATGTCACGCGCGCCGTGATTGGGTGAGGCCGATTCCATGCTCGACTTCCTCGAATTGGAGGAGACGGTCGGCCGTGCCTGGCACCGGATGGTCGGCGGCACCGCGAGCTATCCGGTTCACGATGATCACGCGGTCGCGCTCGCAGAAGTGAGAGGCCGGCTCGCGGTGATGTTCCGTGCGCTTGGGGGCGAGACGGGTGTTCAGATCGCAAGCGCAGGCGCACGCAGAGCGGGCCATCGGCTCGGCTGGCGGCAGCGCATCGGCCTTGGAGACGAACGTCTCGAACAGCCGGGCCGCGACGCCGCGACCGTCTTCCTCCCCGATCGCATCGCGATATTCGCCGACCGCGGCCTCAACGCATGCCTCTATCGCTGGCTTGCGGCGTGGTTCGCGGTCGCTCCGATCGAGACGATCACGGAGCATGATCCGCTGCGGCGGGACCTTCTGGTCCTGCGCCGGGTGAGCGAGACGGCGGTCTTTGTGCTCACGCAGTTTCCCGGGCTCGCCGCCGATTACGCGCAGCTCGCTGCAGCAATGGCCGAGGCTCGGCCGCGACGTCCGTTGCCGCGTCTCGAGCAGGAGATCGAGCAGATCGCTCTCGCCTTGCTCGGGGCCGGAAAGGCGCCCGCGGGCCGGCTGTGGCCGGCGATGATGGGAACAGGTCCGCTGCCGGACAAAGCGCCGCCGGGCTATCGCTCGGTCCTGCCGTGTCCGCTCTGGGGCGATTGCTGGACGCGCGAGCTTTCGCCCGCGCATGCGGGCCACGACGCGTGCGCGCCGGGCGCGGGGGCCGCGACCCAGGACAATCGCAAGCGCTTTGCCGTACGCGAGCGCGAAAACAACGCCAATCGCCGCGATCCCTTCGTGCTCAACCGCTTCGAAAAGATCCTCGCGATGGCCGAGATGGTCAATGTCGACCGTCCGGCCGACGAAAACGAGGACGAGGACGCGCAGAAGGCCGCCGACGATCTCGAGGAGATCACGCTCAGTCGTCGCAGCGGCAAGCCGGCGAGCCGGCTCAAATTCGATCTCGACCTGCCGCCGGAAGCCCTTGATGCCTCGCCGCTGAACGCAGATCTCACCTATCCCGAATGGGACTACCGCAGCAGCTCCTACCTGCCCGATCACTGCCACGTGCTCGCGGGCGCCGCGTCCGAGACCGGCGAGACCTGGTCGCCCGACGAGTCCATGCGCCGGCATATCCGTCAGGTGCGGCGGCGCTTCGAGATCTTGCGGCCGCGCCGCGAATTGATGCGCGCCCAGGCCGATGGACACGACCTCGACCTCGACGCGCTCGTGCGCGCGCGGTGCGATCTTCGCGCCGGCAGCGGCGGCGGTCTCGATCGTATCCATGTCGCGATGCGCCCGCAGGGGCACGATCTCGCCGTCACGCTGCTTGTCGATGTCTCGCTCTCGACGGACGCCTGGGTCGAGGGCCATCGCGTGCTCGACGTCGAGAAGGAGGCACTGCTCGTGCTCGCGCACGGCCTGTCGGCCTGCGGCGACCACCACAGCATCCTGACCTTTACGTCCCGCCGACGGTCCTGGGTGCGGCTCGAAACTGTCAAAGCCTTCGGCGAGCCGATGGGCGGGGCAGTGGAGCGTCGTATCGGTGCGCTGAAGCCCGGCTACTACACGCGGATCGGCGCGGCGGTGCGCCACGCCTCGGCCGAGCTCGCCCGTCAGCCGCAGCGCAAGAAGCTGCTGCTTGTCCTCACCGACGGGAAGCCGAACGATGTCGATCACTACGAAGGCCGCTTCGCGGTCGAGGACACCCGCAAATCGGTGCAGGAGGCGCGCCGGCTCGGCATCGCCGCCTTCGGCGTCACGGTGGACGCAACCGCGCAATCCTATTTCCCGACGCTGTTCGGGCGTGGCGGCTACGCCATCGTCGGTAATATCCGCCGACTGCCCGCGGCGCTGCCGGCGATCTACCGGCAGGTGGCGCACTGATCCGGGAAAGGGTGCGGCCTTCCGTCTCTGGTGAGCTATTGCCCATGCTATGGGTATATGATCGAATGGCGGGATGGACCAGGGCCGGCCGAAACCCGATCTGATCATCTTCGACTGCGACGGCGTGCTGGTCGATAGTGAGCTGTTGAGCTGTCGGTGTCTGTCCGACGTGCTGGCCGAATGCGGCCTCGCGCTGAGCCCGGAGCAGGCGCTCGAACTCTTTCTCGGACGCAGCACCAAAGCGGTCGAGCAGCATTATCGGGATCTCGGGCAGGTCGTGCCGGACGGCTTTCTGCCGCGCTTGAAGTCGCATGTGTTGAGCACGTTCGCCGGATCACTCCAGCCGATCGCGGGTGTTGCCGCCGTGGTATCGGAATTGCGGACACCATTCTGCGTGGCCTCGTCCAGCGACATCGACCGTATCGCGCTCTCCCTTGACGTCACCGGCCTGCGGGCGCATTTCGGCGACCGGATTTACACCGCGCAGATGGTCAGGCACGGCAAGCCGGCGCCCGATCTCTTTCTCCACGCGGCCGAGCAGATGGGCGCGCAACCCGCGCGCACGCTGGTGATCGAGGACAGTGCGAGCGGCGTGCTGGCGGGTAAGGCGGCCGGCATGATGGTTTGGGGATTTGCCGGCGGCAGCCATTATCGCGGACGCGACGGGCACGCTATACTGTCGGGTGCGGGGGCCGACCGGGTCTTCGCGCGCATGATTGATTTCTGGAAGGACGCCTGACGCCCGCCATGGCCGCCGAGAACGAAAAGACCAGGCTCGATGACGCCGCGCGTGCCGGCTGGCTGTATTTCATTGCCGGTCACACCCAGGACGAGATCGCGAAGATGCTCCAGGTGTCGCGCGCGTCGGCGCAGCGGCTGGTGTCGCTGTGTCTCGCCGAACGGCTCATCACCTTCCGGCTGGAACATCCCATCGCCGCATGCATGGAATTGGCGGCGCGTCTGAAGGAGCGTTTCGAGCTTACCCATTGCGAGGTGGTGCCGGCAGATTCCGCCGCACCGCAGGCCACAGCGGGCATTGCCGAACGCTGCGCCAACCTGCTCGATTCCACCCTGCGTTCGGAGACCCCCGTCATCGTCGCGCTCGGCACGGGACGCGCCGTGCGCGCCGCGGTCGAGCGCGTCACGCCGATCGACCGGCCCAATCACCAGATCGTCTCGCTGGTCGGCAACATCTCCGCCGACGGTTCTGCGAGCTTCTACGACACCGTCGGCCGGCTCGCCGACCGCACCGGCGCACGGCACTATCCGATGCCGCTGCCGTTCCTGATGTCGTCCGAGGACGAGCGCAACAAGATGGTCCGGATCGAGCCGATCGCGAAGGTGAAGGCGGTCGCGGCCAAGGCGGATTTACGCCTCGTCGGCATCGGCCAGATGGACCAGAAGGCGCAGGTCCATGTCGACGGCTTCGTCACCCGCGACGAATTGTTCGAGATGATGCGGCAAGGGGCAATCGGCGAGATCACCGGCTGGGCCTATGATTCCAAGGGCCGCCTGCTGAAGGCCGGCACCAACAGGCGCCTGACCAGCATCCCGCCGGAAGTGCCCGCGAAGACCACGACGATCGGCGCCGCGCTCGGTGCCGCCAAGGTGCCGGCGATCGCGGCGGCGTTGAATGGACGCTTGATCAACGGGCTGATCACGGACGAGGCGACCGCAACGGCGATTCTGGAGCGCTGAGGCAGGCTCGCTCTTCGCGCTGGCGAGGCAGGCGGTCTTTTCCTACACCACACTGTCATCGTCCGCGCAGGCGGACGATCCAGTACGCCGCGGCTCCTCTTAGGGCAAACCAATAGACGACACGGCGTACTGGATGCCCCGCTTTCGCGGGGCAAGACACTGAGTGTGAGACGAGAGCTCAGTCCATCTCCCGCACCGCAGCACTCATAAGTTGCGAGAACAGCTTTGCGCCTGCTTGACAACGGCCCGCCCTCAGTCGAACATACGCCCAACGCGTGGGCATATGCTCAAGAGCGCGATCCTAGGGAGGTCACCGTGAAACACGTCCTCGGCGCCGTCTGCGGCGCGTCTTGCCTGTTGCTGGCCGTCCCTGCGATGGCCGAAACCACCCTGACGATCGCCACCGTGAACAACGGCGACATGATACGCATGCAGGGGCTGACGGCTGAATTCACCAAGAAGAACCCCGATATATCGGTCAAATGGGTGACGCTTGAGGAGAACGTGCTGCGCCAGCGCGTCACCACCGACATCGCCACCAAGGGCGGCCAGTTCGACGTCCTCACCATCGGCACCTACGAGGTGCCGATCTGGGCCAAGAAGGGCTGGCTGGTGCCGCTCGCGAATCTCGGCGCCGACTACGACGTCGCCGACCTCCTGCCCAAGATCAAGGATGCGGTCTCCGTCGACGGCAAGCTCTACGCCGCGCCGTTCTACGGCGAGAGCTCGATGGTGATGTACCGCACCGACCTGTTCGACAAGGCCGGCCTCAAGATGCCGGAAAAGCCGACCTGGGATTTCGTCGTCGACGCCGCCAAGAAGCTCACCGACAAGAGCACCGGCGTCTACGGCATCTGCCTCCGCGGCAAGGCCGGCTGGGGCGAGAACATGGCGTTCCTCTCCGCCATGGCCAATTCCTATGGCGCACGCTGGTTCGACGAGAAGTGGCAGCCGCAGTTCAACACCCCGGAATGGAAGGCGACACTCACGACCTACGTCGACCTGATGAAGCAGGCCGGCCCTCCCGGCGCGAGCTCGAACGGCTTCAACGAGAACCTGGCGCTGTTCAATGCCGGCAAGTGCGCGATGTGGATCGACGCCACCGTCGCGGCGTCCTTCGTCACCAACCCTAAGGACTCCAAGGTCGCCGACAAGGTCGGCTTTGCGATGGCGCCCAACACCGGGCTCGGCAAGAACGCCAACTGGCTGTGGGCCTGGAATCTCGCAATCCCCGCCGGTTCGAAGAAGGCGGAAGCCGCCGAGAAGTTCATCGCCTGGGCGACGAGCAAGGATTACACCAGGACCGTCGCCGCGAAAGAGGGCTGGGCCAACGTGCCGCCGGGCACCCGAACCTCGCTCTACCAAAACCCTGAATATCTGAAGGTCGCCCCGTTCGCGAAGCTGACGCTGGCCTCGATCGATGCCGCCGATCCGAACAAGCCGACGGTGAAGCCGGTGCCCTACGTCGGCGTGCAATATGCGGCGATCCCCGAATTCCAGGGCATCGGCACGCAGGTGGGCCAGCAGTTCTCGGCCGCGCTTGCGGGATCGATGACGGTCGATGCCGCGCTCACCGCGGCGCAATCCTCAACCGAGCGCGAGATGAAGCGCGCGGGTTATATCAAGTGAGCTCGAGCTCTCCCTCCTGAGCTCAGACTTGCGGCCATCCACCGCTAAGGATGGATGGCCGCCTTCTTCCCGCAAGCGGAGAAGCCAACAATGGCAACCCGGCAGACGCAGCTTCTCGCACGGACGCTCCTGACGCCGGCCGTCGGGCTGCTGTTCATCTGGATGATCGTCCCGCTGGCGTTGACGATCTATTTCTCGACGCTGCATTACAGCCTGCTCGATCCCGGCTCGGAATCGTTCGTCGGGCTGGAAAATTTCCGCTACTTCCTGACCGATCCCGCGTTCCTCGCCTCACTCCAGAACACGCTGGTGCTGGTCGGCTCGGTGCTGGCGCTGACTGTCCTGCTCGGAATTCCGCTGGCGCTGCTGCTCGACCAGCCCGTGATCGGCCTCAACATCGTGCGGCTGATGGTCATCGCGCCGTTCTTCGTCATGCCGACGGTGAGCGCCTTGGTCTGGAAGAACCTGTTGATGCATCCGGTGTCCGGGCTGTTTGCCTGGATCGCGTCGCTGTTCGGGTTGACGCCGATCGACTGGTTCACCGACGCGCCGCTGGTCGCGGTGATTCTGATCGTGTCCTGGCAATGGCTGCCGTTCGCGACGCTGATTTTGCTCACTGCGATGCAGTCGCTCGACGAGGAGCAGAAGGAGGCCGCCGAAATGGACGGCGCCAGCGCGGTCTCGACCTTCATCTACATTACGCTCCCGCACCTCGCGCGTCCCATCACGGTGGTGATCCTGATCGAGACGATCTTCCTGCTCACCGTCTTTGCCGAAATCTACGTCACCACGGGCGGCGGTCCGGGACTGTCGACCACCAACATCGCTTTCCTGATCTATTCGCAGGCACTGATCCAATACGATGTCGGCACCGCCTCGGCGGGCGGCCTCGTCGCCGTCGTGATCGCCAACGTCGTAGCTTTCTTCCTGGTCCGCATCGTCGGCCGCAATCTGGAGGCTTGAGACATGGCGCGGATAGCGACGAGGCAGCGGGTGGTGGTCTCGACCATCGGGGCGTGGTTCTTCGGCTTCCTGATCTTCTTCCCGATCCTCTGGATGGTATTGGCGAGCTTCAAGACCGAACTTGAGGCCTTCGCGATTCCGCCGTCCTTCCTGTTCTTCCACTGGACCACCGAGAACTACGCAACGGTCCAGGAGCGCAGCGACTATTTCCTCCACGCGATGAACTCGATCATCATCGCCGGCGGCTCGACCTTGATCGCGCTGCTGATCGCGATCCCCGCCGCCTGGTCGATGGCGTTCTCGCCGACCAAACGCACCAAGGACATCCTGCTCTGGATGCTCTCGACCAAGATGATGCCGCCAGTCGGCGTGCTGGTGCCGATCTACCTGATCTACAAGTCCTTCGGCTTGCTCGATTCCCGCATCGGCCTCGTCTTCATCCTGTGCCTGGGAAACTTGCCGATCGTGATCTGGATGCTCTTCACCTATTTCAAGGAGATCCCGCGCGACATCCTGGAAGCCGCGCGCATGGACGGCGCCACCATCGGCCGCGAGCTGGTCTATGTCCTGACGCCGATGGCAATCCCGGGACTCGCATCGACCATGCTGCTGAACTTGATCCTGGCCTGGAACGAGGCGTTCTGGACGCTCAATCTGTCGACCTCGAACGCTGCGCCGCTCACCACGTTCATCGCGTCCTATTCGAGCCCGGAAGGGCTGTTCTGGGCAAAGCTGTCGGCGGCGTCGACGCTGGCGATCGCGCCCATTCTTGTCCTCGGTTGGTTCAGCCAGAAGCAGCTCGTGCGCGGGCTCACCTTTGGCGCGGTAAAGTAGGAAGGGCTGCCGGATCATGGGTCAGATCACACTTCAGGACGTGCAGAAATCCTTCGGCCCCGTGCACATCATCAAGGGCGCAGACCTCGAGATTGCCGACGGCTCCTTCGTGGTGTTCGTAGGTCCCTCAGGCTGCGGCAAGACCACGCTCTTGCGGCTCATCGCGGGGCTCGAGGACGTCTCGGGCGGAAAGATCCTGATCGACGGCAAGAACGTGGTCGACACGCCGCCCGCCAAACGCGGGCTGTCAATGGTGTTCCAGTCCTATGCGCTCTATCCGCATATGAGCGTGCGCGGCAACATCGGCTTCGGCCTGAAGATGGCGGGTCTTTCCAAGGACGAGACCAACCGCAAGGTCGAGGCCGCCGCCGCGACGCTGAACCTCACGCCCTATCTCGACCGTAAGCCGCGCGAGCTCTCCGGCGGCCAGCGCCAGCGCGTCGCGATCGGGCGTGCCATCGTCCGCGAGCCCAAGGCGTTTTTATTCGACGAGCCGCTCTCCAACCTCGACGCGGCGCTGCGCGTCCAGATGCGCATCGAGGTGACGCGGCTCCAGAAGCAGCTCGGCACTACCGCGATCTATGTCACCCACGACCAGGTTGAGGCCATGACCATGGCCGACAAGATCGTGGTGCTCAACGGCGGTAAGATCGAGCAATACGGCTCGCCGCTGGAGCTCTACGAGAGGCCGGCTAATCTCTTCGTCGCCGGCTTCATCGGTTCGCCGAAGATGAACTTCGTCACCGGCGAGCACGCCCTGCAGAAGGGCGCGGCGACGATCGGGGTGCGGCCGGAGCATCTCAAGATCGAACGCGACGGTGCCGGCGGCTGGCAGGGAACGATCGCGGTGGCCGAGCACCTCGGCAGCGACACCTTCCTTTATGTCGATGCCGGACAGCTCGGCATGCTGACGGCGCGCTACATCGGTGAATTGAGCCTGCATGCCGGCGATCATGTGTCGCTGGTGCCGGAGCCCGCGCGCATCCATCGCTTCGACGCGAGCGGCAACGCCATTCGGAACTGACAGGAAACGGCAAGAAGCGGCAAGAAGCGGAAGAGCAACATGTACCTGGAAAAGTTCAAGCTGAACGGCAAGACCGCGTTCATCACCGGCGGCGGGCAGGGGATCGGGCTCGCCTGCGCCGAAGCGCTGGCTGAAGCCGGCGCCAGGGTCGTCATCGGCGACCGCGACAGCAGAGTCGCCGACAGCGCGAAAGCCGAGCTGAAAGCGAAAGGCTTCGACGCCGAGACGGCGATCATGGATGTCACCGATACCAAGCGCGTGGCGGAAGTGGCGAGCGACCTCGTCGCGCGCCACGGCAAGGTGGACATCCTCGTCAACAACGCCGGCATCGCCCGCAGCGAGACGCCGGCGGAGACCGTGACCGACGAGCACTGGCTCAACGTCATCGACGTCAATCTCAACGGCACCTTCTGGTGCTGCCGCGAGTTCGGCAAGCACATGCTCAATGCCAGGAGCGGCGCCATCGTCAATGTCGGATCGATGTCCGGTTTCATCGTCAACAAACCGCAGGAGCAGTGCTTCTACAATGCGTCCAAGGCCGGCGTGCATCATCTGACGAAATCGCTCGCCGCCGAATGGGGCACGCGTGGCATCCGCGTCAACGCGGTGGCGCCGACTTATATCGAGACGCCGCTCAACGCCTTCGTGAAAAGCAATCCAAGAATGTACGACGCCTGGATCGGTGGAACCCCGATGGCACGGATGGGGCAGGTCGATGAGATCGCTTCCGTCGTGCTGTTCCTGGCCTCCGAAGCCGCGAGCCTGATGACCGGCAGCATCGTGCTGGTGGATGGCGGCTACACTTGCTGGTAGGCTTGCGTCAAAACTGACGAGAGCTTCCGGGGGCGACAATGCCGCGAGCGTATATCGGCATCGATGTAGGGACCACGAGCACGCGGGCAGGGGTGTTCGACGAGGCGGGCACCTTGCTGGCGATCGCACGGCATCCGATCAGGATATGGCACGAGGCCGGCGACATCGTCGAACAATCGTCCCAGGATATCTGGGACGCTTGCACTGCGTCGGTGCGGGCCGCGATGGCGGAAGCTGCCATCGCGCCCGACAGCGTCGGCGGTATCGGTTTCGACGCCACCTGTTCCCTCGTGGTGCTCGACCGGCAAGGCGAACCGCTCACCGTCAGCGCCTCCGGCGACAGGCAGCGCAACGTCATCGTCTGGATGGATCACCGCGCCACGGCCGAGGCGCGGCTGATCAACGAAACCGGTGATGCCGTGCTGCGCTATGTCGGCGGTTCGATCTCGCCCGAGATGGAGATGCCGAAACTGCTGTGGCTGAAGCGGCACATGCGCGCGAGCTTCGATGCTGCAGGGCACTTCTTCGATCTGGCGGATTACTTGACCTGGCGCGCAACCGGCTCGCTTCAGCGCTCGACCTGCACGGTCACCTGCAAATGGAACTATCTCGCCCACGACGGCGGCGGCTGGAGCGCGCCATTCTTCAAGCGCATCGGCCTGTCGGATTTCGTCAACGAGAAATACGCCCGGATCGGCACCGAGATCGTCGCCCCCGGTACGCGCCTGGGCGCAGGTCTCTCCCGCACTGCCGCGGCCGATCTCGGCCTGTCAGCGGGCACACCGGTCGGAGCGTCCCTGATCGACGCGCATGCCGGCGGCATCGGGGCGATCGGCGGGCGCGATGAATCGGACGGCGCGACAGATGTCTCCGACCGTCTCGCCTACATCATGGGAACGTCGGCCTGCATCATGGCGACGACGAAAGAACCGTGCTTCGTGCCGGGCGTGTGGGGTCCTTACTATTCCGGCATGGTGCCGAATTTCTGGCTCAACGAGGGCGGGCAGTCGGCTGCGGGCGCTGCGATCGACCATCTTCTCAAGTCGCATCCTGGCCACGCCGAGGCGAGCGCGGCGGCGCGCAGCGAGGGCCTCGACCTCATCGAGTTCCTCGAGCGCCGCATCATCGCGCGCGCAGGCGGCGCCAGCCGTGCCGCGCTGCTGGCCAGCGACGTCCATGTACTTCCTGAATTCATCGGCAACCGCTCGCCCTACGCCGACCCTGACACGCGCGCGGTGATCGCCGGCCTCGATCTCGACACCGGCATCGCCTCGATGGAACGGCTGTTCGTCGCCGGTCTGTGCGGGCTCGCCTATGGGCTTGCCGAGGTGATCGAGGCCTTTGCCGCGCATGGCGTCCATTCCGGCATCATGATCATGGGCGGCGGCGCCAGCCGCAGTCCGCTGGTGCGGCAGGTCATGGCGGACACCACCGGCCTCACGGTCGCGCTGCCGCAGACCAAAGAACCCGTGCTGCTCGGCGCTGCCATGCTCGGCGCAGTCGCCGGCGGCGCCTATGCCTCGATCGGCGAGACCATGGCAAAGATGTCGGCGCTGGGACGCAAGAGCGAGCCGACCACGCCCGACATCGCCGCCTTTCACGCCCGCAAGCGCGAGGTCTACAAGCTGCTGCGCGAGGTCGATCGCGGCAGCCGCGTCGCGATGCGCGACATCGCGAGAGGGTGAGACGGATGCTGATTTCCTGCGGCGATGCGCTGATCGATTTCGTCCCGACGCGAAACACCGACGGGCGCGAAGCGGTGATGCCGGCGGTCGGCGGCTCCTGCCTTAACGTCGCAATCGGTATGGCGCGGCTCGGCGCGCCGACCGGCTTTGTCGGCGGAATCTCGACCGACATGTTCGGGCGCATGATCACCGACCACGCCGCTGCATCCAATGTAGAGCTCGGTCTCGCCACAAGCAGCGATCACCAGACCACGCTCGCTTTCGTTCGTATTGTCGCGGGCGAGTCGCATTACGCGTTCTACGATGCCGAGACGGCGGCGCGGAACTGGGTCTACCAGCGCGGCTCCATTCCCTTCGACGCGATCGAAGTTCTCCACGTCGGCTCGACCACACTCGTTAACGACCAGGGCGCGACCGAGACCAAGGCCCTGATCGCGGACGCGCGGGCGTCCTCGACAATCTCCTTTGATCCGAACTGCCGACCCAACCTCGTGAAGGACAAACCGGCTTATCTCGCGCGCATGGCCGCGTTTGCGGCCAGCGCCGATCTCATCAAGATGTCGGACGTCGATTTTGCCTATTTGTTCGGCGACGAGCCGTATTACCAGCGTGCGAGCACGCTGCTCGCGGGGGGCGCGAGCCTGGTCGTCATCACCCGTGGCGACAGCGGCGCGATCGCGTGGCATGCGGGGGCAGGGCAGATCGAGGTCGCCGCGCCCAAAGTCGTGGTCGCCGACACCATCGGCGCGGGCGACAGTTTTCAGGCGGCGTTGTTGTTCGCCCTGCACAAGCAGGGACGTCTCCCTCGACAGCAATTGAAGGATATCGGCGCAGACGAGCTTCGCCGTGCACTGTTCTTTGCCGCCAATTGCGCCGGTCTCACCTGCACCCGTCGCGGTGCCGATCCGCCCTGGAGCCATGAGGTCACCTGGAGCTGGTAGCTAGGGCAGACCTCGCCGCACTTCCGAGTTGTTTCGGTGGCCAGCGGCCATGCGCAAGCCGAAATGGACAGGATCGGTGCACGCTGGCAAGGTCCGCGCATCCTGAAGCGAGCCGGTCCTTCCATGAACGATGATCTCTGTTTCTTGTCCGCCACCGAATTGCGCGCGAGCATCGACCGCAAGGAGGTCTCCCCCGTCGAACTCGTCAGTGCGGTGCTCGCCCGTGCCGAGGCGCTCCAGCCTGAGCTGAACTGCTTCATCACGATCTGCGGCGACGAGGCGCTTGCCGCCGCGCGCGAGGCCGAGCGCAAGGTGATGGCCGGCGAGCCGCTCGGCCTGCTGCACGGCATCCCCGTCACCGTCAAGGACATCGTCAACACCAGGGGCGTCAAGACCACCTTCGGTGCCGTTCCCTACAAGGACAATGTTCCGAACGAGGATGCCGTCGCGGTTGCAAGGCTGCGCGCGCAAGGCGCGATCCTGATCGGCAAGACCACGACGCCCGAATTCGGCAGCAAGTGCCTGACCGACTCGCCCCTGTTCGGCCGCACCCGCAATGCGTGGAGCGCCGAGCGCTCGCCGGGCGGCTCCAGCGGCGGCGCGGCGGTGGCGGTGGCGAGCGGCATCGCGCCGCTTGCGATCGCGACCGATGGCGGCGGCTCGACGCGGATTCCCGCCGCCTGCAACGGCGTGGTCGGGCTGAAGCAGAGCAACGGCGTAATCCCGCACAGCCAGGCGCTGGACGCGTTCGGCAACCAGACCTATGTCACGCCGATGACGCGGACCGTCGCCGACACCGCGTTGATGATGCAGGCGATGGCCGGCGAGGATTCTTGCGACCCCTGGTCGATCGGTGTTCCCGTGCCCGACTTCATCGGCGCGGCCGCCCCGCGCGGCGATCTGCGTGGGCAGAAAATCCTGTACTGCCTGTCGCCGCCCGGACGCCCTGTCTCTGCCGATGTCGCAGCCGGCTTCAAGGCCAGCCTCGATCGGCTCGCGGGCCTGGGTGCCGAGCTCGAGGAATTTTCGGGCGAGGGGTTCGACATCGAGCCGATCTGGCGCGCCATCAATCACACGGTCTGGCGCACGCGCTTTGCCAAACTCGCGGCCGAGCATGGGGACGCGCTGAGCGAGGCCTTCCTCAAGCAGCTTGCGCTTGCCACCGACGTCAGCGGCGTCGTCTATCAGGAGGCGATGTTCGCGCGCACGGCGCTGTTCCGCCGGGTGCAATCCCTGCTTGCGCGCGGGCATCTGCTAGCGATGCCAACCATCACCCGCACCGCCCTGCCGATCGATCAGGACCTGTTCGGCACCATCGAGATCGACGGCAAGCAGTTTGACAGCGTCCGGCCGCACTGGTTCCCCTGGACCATGCCGTTCAACATGACCGGACACCCCGCGATCAGCCTGCCCTGCGGCTTCGGCCGCGACGGCCTGCCGATCGGATTGCAACTCGTCGGCCGCTTCCGCGCCGATGCGGACTTGCTGCGCGTGAGCGCGCTGTTCGAGGCCTCGCAAGGCCTTCTGTCCCGCTGGCCCGGCTGAGGGTGAGGGGCATGCAAAGGACCTGTTTGCAAAGCACTTGCCTCCGGTGCCCGGACATGTTGATCGTCCAACGGATGAACCCTGAATCCGAGCGCGCATGAGCGTATTTGTCCTCCGACGTCTGCTGACCTTGCTGGCGACGCTGGTCGGCGCATCCGTGATCATTTTCCTGGTGCTGGATGCTCTCCCGGGCAACGCTGCGCAGATGCTGATGGGCGCCGACGCCTCGCCAGATGCGGTCCGCGCGCTCACGGTCAAGCTCGGGCTCGACCAGCCGCTGGCGGTTCGCTATTTGCAATGGGTCAAGGGACTGCTGGTCGGCGATCTCGGCAACTCCTATGTCTACGGTACGCCGGTTGCCGCCTTGATCGCGGAGCGGCTGGTGCTGACCATTCCGCTCGCGATGATGTCGATGTTAATCACGGTGACGCTGGCGCTCTCGGCCGGCATCTACACCGCCGCCAACCACAACAAGATCGGCGACGTCGGCGTGATGTCGCTGACGCAGGTGGGCATCGCGCTGCCGAATTTCTGGTTCGCTATCCTGCTGGTGCTGTTGTTCTCGGTGCGGCTGCAATGGCTATCCGCGGGCGGCTTTCCCGGTTGGGAGGACGGCATCTGGCCCGGCATCAAGTCGCTGCTGCTGCCGGCGGTGTCGCTCGCGGTGGTGCAGGCCGCGATCCTCGCACGCGTCACGCGCTCGGCGGTGCTGGAAGTGCTGCGTGAAGACTTCGTCCGCACGGCGCGCGCGAAGGGCCTCGGCAAGCGCGAGGTGATGTGGAAACACGTGCTGCGCAACGCCATGATCCCCGTGATGACCGTGATGGGCCTGCAATTCGCCAATCTGCTCGCCGGCACCATCGTGATCGAGAACGTGTTCTATCTACCCGGCCTCGGCCGCCTGATCTTCCAGTCGATTGCCAACCGCGACCTCATCGTGGTGCGCAACTGCGTGATGCTGCTCGCGACCATGGTCGTCATCGTCAATTTCGTGGTCGACGTGCTCTATGCCTTCGTCGATCCCCGCATCAAGGTCCACGATCTGTGAGCGCGCCGCTGACCACCCTCGTCGAGGCGCCGGCCATGGCGCGCCCTCTGCCGGCCCGGACCTTCTGGCGCCGCGCGCTGCGTCATCGCAGCTTCGTGCTCGGCGGCGCGCTGAGCCTGCTGGTGCTCGCCTCGGCGCTGCTGTCGCTGCTGTGGACGCCCTGGTCGCCCTATGAGATCGACATCGCGTCAAAGCTCCGGCCGCCCTCGGCCGCGCACTGGCTCGGCACCGACGTCTTCGGCCGCGACATCGTTTCGCTGCTGCTCGCCGGCGCCCGCTCCACCATCATGGTCGGCATCATCGCGGTGAGCATCGGTCTCACCTTCGGCGTCTGTCTCGGCCTGATCGCCTCGGCCAGGCGTGGCTGGACCGAGGAGATCATCATGCGCTTCTCCGATTTCACCTTCGCCTTTCCGGCCGTGCTGTCCGCCATCATGCTCGCCGCAGTCGTGGGGCCGGGCATGGTGACCTCGATCGTCGCCATCGGCATCTTCCAGATCCCGACGCTGATCCGGCTGACGCGCGGCTCGGCCAACGCGATCTGGGCGCGCGAATTTGTGCTGGCCGCGCGCGCGGCGGGGAAGGGCAAGTTTCGCATCACCATCGAGCACGTGCTGCCCAACATCATGTCGATCCTGATCGTGCAGGCGACGATCCAGTTTGCGCTCGCGATTCTTGCCGAGGCCGCTTTGTCCTATCTCGGTCTCGGCACGCAGCCGCCGCAGCCGTCCTGGGGACGGATGCTGAACGACGCGCAGACGCTGCTGTTCCAGTCGCCGATGCTCGCGGTCTATCCGGGCGCTGCGATCGCGATCGCGGTGCTCGGCCTCAATCTGCTCGGCGACGGACTGCGCGATCTGCTCGATCCACGACTGGCGCGGGAGCGATGACGATGGGCGAGCGCTCGACCATGCCGTTGATCGAGGTCGAAAATCTCGGCGTGCGCCTCAACACCAGCCGCGGGCCGGCACAGGCCGTGCGCGGCGTCAGCTTCGCCCTGAAGCGCAGCGAGACGCTCGGGCTTGTCGGCGAATCCGGCTGCGGCAAGTCGGTGACGGCGTTGTCGCTGATGGGGCTGCTGCCGGACAGCGCGTCCGTCACCGGCAGCATCAAGCTGGATGGCGGCGAACTCGCTGGATTGTCGGACGCAGACTATTGTCGGCTGCGCGGCAATCGCATCAGCATGATCTTCCAGGAGCCGATGACCGCGCTCAATCCGATGCACACGATCGGACACCAGGTCGCCGAGCCGCTGCGGCGTCACAGGAAATTTTCGGCCGCGCAGGCGCGCAAGGAAGCGATCGCCTTGCTCGACCGCGTTGGATTGCCCGATCCGGCGAGGCGCGTCGACGCCTATCCGCACCAGTTTTCCGGCGGCCAGCGTCAGCGCGTCACCATTGCGATGGCGCTCGCCTGCGAGCCCGACCTTCTGATCGCGGACGAGCCGACCACGGCGCTCGACGTCACCATTCAGGGCCAGATCCTCGACCTCATCGCCGATCTCGTCGAAGAGCGCGGCATGTCGATGATCCTGATCTCGCACGATCTCGGCGTCATCGCCGAGAACGTGCAACGGATGATGGTGATGTACGGCGGCACGATCATCGAGAGCGGGCCGACCGACGAAGTGTTCCGCCGGATGGGCCATCCTTATACGCAGGGCCTGTTCCGCGCCCGACCGAAACTCGGCGCACGCAAGGGGACGCGGCTGACGACGATATCGGGCTCGGTGCCGGAGCTCGCCGATCTGCCTTCCGGTTGCACCTTCGCCGATCGCTGTCCGCTCGTGATCGAGCATTGCCGGGCCGCGCTTCCACCGATGGTGGACGTCGGACCCGGCCACTTCGTGCGCTGCATCCGGACGGACGTCTCCATGGCCGAACGCGTCGGAGCGCTGACCGCATGAGCACGGCGCCTCTTCTCGACGTGAAGGATCTCGAGCAGCGCTACACGCTGCCGCGCGAAAGCGTGTTTCGCCCGCCGGGGCAGGTGCGCGCGCTCAACGGTGTGAGCGTGCGGGTCGACGCCGGCAAGAGCCTCGGCATCGTCGGCGAGTCCGGTTCAGGCAAGTCGACTTTCGCGCGGGTGGTGATGGCGCTGGAACGGCCGACATCGGGGCAGGTCGCGCTGCTCGGCCGCGACCTCAACCGCATCTCCGCTGACGAGCTGCGCCGCGCCCGCCGTGATTTCCAGATGGTGTTCCAGGATCCCTACGGATCGCTGGACCCACGCCAGACCGTCGCGCGCATTGTTGCCGAACCGCTCACTGTGCTGGAAGACGCCGACCGGAATACGTTCCGTGCCCGCGTCTCCGCGGTGCTGCGGCAGGTGGGGCTGCGCGATGCCGACATGGAGAAGTATCCGCACGAATTCTCCGGCGGCCAGCGCCAGCGCATCGCTATTGCGCGCGCGCTGATCACCCAGCCGAAGCTGATCGTTGCCGACGAGCCGGTCTCCGCGCTCGACGTTTCCGTGCAGGCGCAAGTCTTGAATCTGATGCAGGACCTCCAGGAACAGTTCGGCCTCAGTTACGTCCTGATCAGTCACGACCTCGCCGTCGTCGACTATCTCTGCGACGAGGTCGCGGTGATGTATCTCGGCCGCATCGTCGAGCAGGGCAGGCCAGAGGATTTGTTCGAGCGCTGCGCCCATCCCTACACGCGAACACTGCTGGACGCCGTGCCGCGGGTGCGCGCCGGCGGCGGCCGGCGCCGGCGCGGGGCCCAGGCGATTGCCTCGCAATCGGCGGCGGCGACCGGGTGCCCCTATGTCTCGCGATGCGCGCTCGCCGACCAGCATTGCCGCGAGGTTCTGCCTGAGCTACGCAAGGTGGGCGAGACGCATCTGGCCGCCTGCCATAAGGCGGAAGCCGTGATGGCGTTGCCGCAATTGCCCGTGGAAGGTTAGCGTCCGCGGCGGGATTGGCGTAGGCTTGAGACGAGACAAGGCCGGGGAGTTACGCATGTTCAGGAAACTATCGATCGTCGCATTCGCCGCCGCGCTTGCCGTGGCTCCGTTGCCGGTGCTGGCGCAGTCCAAGAAGGACAGCGTCGTCATGGCGATGGCGCTGGAGCCGCCCGGGCTCGATCCCACCAATGCCGCCGCCGCAGCGATCGCCGAGGTCACGCTCTACAACATCTATGAGACCCTGACCAAGATCAACGAGGACGGCACCACGTCGCCCCTGCTGGCGGAGAGCTGGACCGCATCGCCCGATCTGAAGACCTATACGTTCAAGCTGCGCAAGGGCGTCAAGTTCCACAATGGCGAGCCGTTCGACTCCGCGGCCGTGAAGTTCTCGTTTGAGCGCAATGCTGTCGCCACCAGCACCAACAAGGACAAGAGCCTGTTCCAGAGCTTCGAGTCCGTTGCCGCGCCCGATCCCAATACGGTCGTGATCAGCCTGAAGAATTCCGAGCCGAACCTGCCGTTCCTGCTGGGGCAGGCGAGCGGCTCGATCGTCGAGCCGAAGAGCGCTGCCACCAATATCACGCAGCCGGTCGGGACCGGGCCCTATCAGCTCGGCGCCTGGGCCAAGGGCTCCTCGATGACCCTGACCAAATGGGCCGACTATCGCAACGCCGCCGCGATCAAGCTCTCGAAGGTGACGGTCCGCTTCATCTCCGATCCGTCGGCGCAGGCGGCGGCGCTGCTGTCGGGCGACGTCGACGCGTTTCCGCGCGTGTCGGCCCAGCGCACCATCGCGCAGTTCAAGGCCGATCCGCGCTTCAACGTTATGGTCGGCGGCTCCCGGGCGAAGACCATCGTCGGCATCAACCATCGCAAGAAGCCGCTCGACGACGTCCGCGTGCGCCGTGCCATTCTCGCCGCGATCGATCGCAAGGCGATGATCGACGGCGCCGTCGATGGTTTCGGCACGCCGATCGGCAGCTTCTACGTCCCGACCGCGCTCGGCTATGTCGACACCACAGGCATCAACCCGTTCGATCCCGAGAAAGCCAAGAAGCTGCTCGCCGAGGCCGGAATCACCACGCCGCTCGAGCTGTCGCTGAAGCTGCCGCCGCCATCCTATGCGCGGCAGGGCGGCGAGATCCTCGCAGCCCAACTCGCCAAGGTCGGCATCATCGCCAAGATCGAGAACGTCGAATGGGCGCAGTGGCTGTCGCAGGTATTCGCCGGCAATGGTCCGCACAATTTCGACCTCACCATCGTCAGCCATGTCGAGCCGTTCGATCTCGTCAAGATCACCGAGCCGGACTACTATCTCGGCTACAACAACGACGCCTTCAACGCGCTCTACAAGCAGATCGTGTCGACGCCGGATGAAGCCGCCCGTGTCAAGCTTCTCGGCGACGCCCAGCGCATGCTGGCAACCGACGCGGTCTCCGGCTATCTGTACCAGCCGCAGCTGATCACCATCACCAACAAGAAGCTGAAAGGCGTCTGGAAGGACGTGCCGCAGTACGAGAACGATTTCTCGACATGGGCGTGGGAGTAGGTCGCGCAGGTCGATTGCGCGATGTCGGTGACGATCTCTCCCACCGGCAGAGATCGTCACAACACCGGTCCAAACAAAAAACCTGAAAAACAACCCCATGCACAGTAGCCGAGGGTAGTTGTTTCAATGACTTGCGCGGCACGCCATCGAATGGCTTCGCGTAGCGCGATGCCGTTGACGCGTCGGGCAAAACACTGGCATGATGGCATCGTCGCAGAACTCGTCGGCCGCCGTCGCCACCACATGCCAAGTCTGCCCGGACGAGGTGAAGATCTGACCGGCCGTCTCGATTGCGAGCAAACCTTGCAGGCGCGTCATCGCCAAGACCTCGTGGCCAGGCAGACCAAAACCAACCTTGGTCTTCCAAGCAGCGTCTCTCGCTTCTTTCCCGCTGACTCACAACAGACCGTCCGTCTCACGTCAGTCTGAGCCGGAGCGCCGCAGTTGAACGCGCCGCCCGGCATCTGCTGCGGCAATCCCGTAGTCACACGATGGTCATCGGTTAGCTTTCGTCAACCAACTCGAACAAGGATGCAGGGCGTTTTATTAACCCTTTGCTTGCGGGAGCAAACATGCGCCTGAGTGTTAAAATTTGCCTACTTGGAATCGTTTCCCTCCTTGTGCTCCTTCTAATGGCGCAGGCATGGATGGCACTTTCCCGCGCGGCAGCGCTAAATGCGAATGCGGAAGACCTTGCCACCAATTGGTTGCCTGCGACGAAAGCGCTGGGTGACGTCAAGTATTGGTCGACACGCGGCCGGGTCGCCGGCAGCCGCCTGATCGTGACCACCGACCCGTTGCAGCGCAGAACTACAGAAGGGCAGCTCTCGCAATATATGGCTAATGCCGAGAAGGCCGGGAAGGTCTATGAGGCTACCATCGTATCGCCTCAGGAAAGGGCGCTTTGGGATAAGTTCCAGCAAAAGTCAGGTTTCTATAAGAATGAGCAGGATCGCATCCTGATGCTGGCCGCGAGTGATCCGGCCAAGGCGATAAGCGACTACAATGGCGTGGGGAGTGCAGCGTTCAGTGAGGCGCAGAACGCCATCGACGCCGTTGTCGAATTCAATGAGAAGGGTGCCGCTGAGGCCGTTTCAGAGGCACGCGGCAGCTATTCGCTCGCAAAACTGGTGACGTTCACGGTCGGGGGCGTCGCACTCTTGATGGGTCTCGTCGCTGCATGCTTTGTGTTGATGCGGGTGACTTCGCCGCTCCAGCGGCTGAACGGCACGATGCGGACTATCGCCGACGGGAACCTCGACACCGAAGTCGTATATACGACGCGCAACGACGAAATCGGCGACATGGCCAAGGCACTCCTCGTTTTCAGGGAGAACGGCCTGCGCGTGCGCCGGATGGAGGATGAGCAAAAGGCCAACGAGCAGGCGGAAGCAAGGCGTCGCAAGCTGGAAATGGAGAAGCTTGCCAACGAGTTCGAGCACGCTGTCGGCGAGATCGTGGACGCCGTGGCGTCCGCTTCTACCGAGCTGGAAGCCTCAGCCAACACGTTGACCCATTCCGCGACACGTGCTCAGGAGGTCACCACGACCGTTGCCGCCGCGTCCGAGCAGGCTTCTGCCAACGTCCAGTCGGTTGCGAGCGCAACGGAAGAACTGTCGACGTCGGTTAACGAAATCGGCCGGCAGGTTCAGGAATCGGCGCGGATGGCTGGCGAAGCCGTCGGCCAGGCCCGCAACACAATGAACCAGGTCAGCGAGCTGTCGCGGGCCTCGACCCGCATTGGCGACGTGGTTGAGCTCATCAACACGATCGCCGGACAGACCAACCTGCTGGCGCTGAATGCAACGATCGAGGCAGCGCGGGCCGGCGATGCGGGCCGCGGCTTTGCAGTGGTTGCCTCCGAGGTGAAGGCGTTGGCCGAGCAGACCGCGCGGGCAACCGGCGACATCGGACAGCAGATCACCAGCATTCAGGCCGCAACGCAGGAATCCGTCACGGCGATCAAAAGTATCAGCGGTACGATCGAACGACTTTCTGAAATTTCGTCGACCATTGCGGCAGCGGTGGAGGAACAGGGCGCCGCCACTCAGGAGATCGCGCGCAATGTCCAGCAGGCGTCCCAAGGCACTCAGCAGGTTTCCTCCAACATCGTCGACGTTCAGAGGGGGGCGACGGAGACGGGCGGGGCGTCCAGCCAGGTGCTGTCCTCGGCGCAATCACTGTCCTCCGACAGCAACAGGCTGAAAGCTCAGGTACAGCGGTTCCTCTCCACCGTACGCGCCGCCTGATCTGAAAAGCAACGGGCGCCTGGTGAACGCCAGGCGCCATCCCGTTCTCTCCAGTATCGATTGTCCAAGATGTCGAACGTCACAACCTTGCACCTTAGCGAGCCTGTGTTGAAACAGCGTCTCATCGCAGCCGATCTCATTGCGCAAAGCAAGGAGACCAGGGAAAAGAGGGCAAAATTTGCACAGTGCTTCGCCGAATTGGAATCGACCATCGAAGCGTTGAACGGTGCGAAGCGGCACGGCTATCGCATGCGCTTTCGGCGGCTTCAGAGGGAGCTGAAAGCTGCCCTCGAGGAGCTGGTGCTGTTGGAGAAGCAGCTCTGCGACGTTCGCCGATACGTCGCGCGCCAAGCCGTGGCCGAAACGAAGGGGCCGCTTTCACCGGCTTTCTTTGAGCTTTCGGAGGTCGCTGGGCAAAATTCCATAAGCTCTTTTGAATGATCGGCTGAAGTGGGTCAGGTCCGAAAATCCCCAGCCGAGAGCGATGTCACTGACTGAACGGTGTATTTGTCTCGGGTCTTCCAGCGCGTGGCGGCATCGCGCCAGTCGCTTGGTTTGGACGAGCCGCATGAGTGAGCTGCCCTGCGTTCCGAGCAATCTGTTGGCTTGGCGAACGCTAATTCCGACACGTTCGGCGATTCGCTCCGGCGTGAGGTCGGTATTCTGCAATCTCGCGTCGATGGCGCGGTGAATGTGCCAGACAAGGCGTGATTTGCTTGCCGGAAGTTGCGTTGGCCTATCGACCGCGTTCCCGAGGGAGAGCGCAATCAAGTCGATTGCCTGCGTCGAGATGGTTTCCTCGCTTGTCCTATCGAGTGTACCGCTCAGCTGTTCCAGCTTGGCTGCAAAGAATAGGGTTAGGCGCTCCTGCGGACCCAACGGAGCGATGCGGCAAGCCGCAATATCGAAGTTCTTACCGAGCCTTGCTTCAAGTTCCGTTTGCGGAACTTTGATGATGAGCGTGGACGACTGATCGAGAAAGTGCATCGTGTGGGCGAGCCGCGGGTCCACACACGCGAGTGAGCCTGCGTCCAAGGACACCCTGCGATCGCTTTGTTCCAGCAGGATTCGACCAGCGAGCAAACAGAATAACAGGACTTCGCTGGGGTCCGAGCGGGCCGCATGCCGGTTTGTGGAAGCGACCTGAATCTCGGAGTTACGTGATCTAACCAGGCCCAGCGACCCAACGCGTCCGACCGACAGCTCTGCGTTGAAACCGTCGCGAGAGGAAATCGAGGAGTCGTGGTCGGCGATCCGCTCGCGCGTGGCAGCTTGCCAATAGTCGAAACGGTCCCGCGGATGCACGTCTGCGGTGGAGAATGCGACCTCCATAAATCTCCTCCCAATTCCCCGTTGGCCGATGGATTGGACCCAACAAGCCGAGCGGATGAACCGCGCCTGTTTAAGCGTCGATGCAAAGCCTCGCTCGATTCGGCGAGCATCAGCACTGACCTTTTGGCATACAGCATATGAATCGCGCGAGACGTAATTGTACGGGTAGTCCTTCCGTTCAAGTGCCTGCCGGACCTGTTCTGGTGCTGGATGACGAACCCGCGGTCTGGCAGACGGTCTCGCTCGTGCTCACCAGGGCGGGGTTCGATGTGATCGGCTGCAACGATCCGAAGTCATTCATTGCGTTGTGCCTCGATTCCAATCCTTCTTGCGTCCTCGTCGACGTCGTTCTGAATGACACTTCGGGGTTGGAAATCCTGAGGGAACTCCGGAACCGAGGTTTTGATCGGCCCATCATCATGGTGTCCGGTTGCAGCGACGTCGTAACGGCTGTCCGCGCGATCAAGCAGGGCGCCTTTGATTTCATCGAGAAGCCATTTCGGGGCAACGACCTCGTTGCGCGGGTTGCGGCAGCTCTGAAACCTGGGGAGTCCAGGAGCTCGGGGCCTGTGTTTCATTTCCCCGGACGGCCGCCGCTCACGGTTCGCGAGCGGGAAGTTCTGTCCGAGCTGATCGGCGGGAGGTCGACCAAGGAGATCGCAGACCGCATGGATCTGAGCCCACGCACCATCGAGAGCCATCGGGTCAATATCATGCAGAAGGTCGGCGCGAAAAATCCCGCCGAGCTGGTGCGCCTTGCGATTACGGCGAAGCGTTCCGGCACGTGAAGACAATTTCGACTGTACCATCGGCAGGCATGTCGAGCCGCGGTCTCTGGCACCCTGTACCAAGTCGAGCCCTGAACAGGATCGCTGCTCAAGCATGATCGCCAAGTCGTCCGGCTATCCCATTCTTGGCCGCGGATTGCTCTTGCGCCGCAATTCAATTGCCACTGTTTCCCGGTTCACGCGCGCGGAGGCGCACGCACCGGGAAAGGCTAAATACTCCGTATTGATATGGTTCCAACTCAGACGGCCTACCCTACAACTTCGGTATCATGACGGTTGTTGCCGCTTTTTCCTGCAATTTGTATTTGCTGGTTTGCCGAAAATACATGCCGATCTGCTGGCGCCAACATTTTATTTTAACGATCTGCCTCTATTTTCATCACGCCAGAAGGGCGGTGCATTGCCTCGAAGGTTTTCCAGTGTCGCGAATGACACCCTCTCGAGGGACATTGCATGCCGATGTTCGGCTCCTCACGTTATACCATCTTCGCCGCCGCAGTCGCATCGGCCGGTATTGGCGCTATCGGCTTCAGCACGATCGGTTTCGGCGCAGCCGTCATCGGTGAAAGCCGCAAGGTCGAGATCACACAGAAGGCGCCGGGCGGGCTCGACGCCCTCAAGGCCCTGTATCGCAGACCCTCGACAATCCCGTTCCCGAAAGAAAATCCGTACACGCCCGAGAAAGCCGCGCTCGGCAAGAAGCTGTATTTCGACACCCGCCTCTCGGTGACATCGGCGCAGTCCTGCGCGAGCTGCCACAGCCCCGGGTTCGGCTGGGGCGACGGGCTGGCGGTCGGCGTCGGCCACGGCATGGCGAAGCTCGGGCGTCATTCACCGACCATCGTCAACGCGGCCTGGAGCGCCATCTTCATGTGGGATGGCCGTCTTCCGACACTGGAGGAGCAGGCGCTCGGCCCGATCCAGTCCCCCGGCGAAATGAACATGAAGCTCGACGAGCTCATGCAGCGGCTTTCCGGCATTCCCGAATATAAGCCGATGTTCGAGGCCGCCTTCCCGGGCGAGGGAATCAAGGCCAAGACGCTGGGCCAGGCGATCGCGACCTATGAGCGTACCGTCGTCTCCGAACGGGCGCCGTTCGACGGCTGGATCGACGGCGACGAGAAGGCGATCTCGGAAGATGCCAAGCGGGGCTTCGCGGTGTTCAACGGCAAGGCGCAGTGCGCGGCCTGTCACGAAGGCTGGAACTTCACCAATGAAGGTTTTCAGGACATCGGGCTGCCGAGCAGCGACGTCGGCCGTGGCGAGTACCTTCCTGGTGTCATCAAAATGAAGCACGCCTTCAAAACCCCGGGCCTTCGCGAGATCAGCCGCCGCAGCCCCTTCATGCACGACGGCTCGCTCGCAACGCTCGAAGAGGTCATCGAGCACTACGATCACGCGGGTATCGATCGACCTAGCCGCTCGGATCTCATGCGCCCTCTCGAACTGACAGCGCAGGAGAAGGCCGATCTCGTTGCGTTCCTCAAGACATTGACCAGCGAACTCGCCCCGACGGCCGTGCCGGTCCTGCCGCGCTAAATTTGAAAGGATACCCCATGCGTGCACTTGCTCTGTTCACTTGCGTTATCGTCAGCGGGCTTTCGGTAGGCGCCTATGCGGCCACCGAAGTCATCCACCAGCAGGGGCGCGTCTTCTCGGCCGAGAACATCTCGGTCAAGAAGGGCGCCGCCGTCACGTTTCTGAACGATGACACGGTGCCCCACAACATCATGTCGGCCAGCAAGGGCAACGAATTCAACCTCGGATCGCAGGCGCCCGGCACCTCGACGGACGTCAGCTTCAAGGATGCCGGCGAGGTCCTGGTAATCTGCGCCATCCATCCGCGCATGAAGATGATGGTCAAGGTAACTGACTAACGACCACGTGGCGCCGGAGATTGATGATGTCGATACGCTACAAGATATTCGGTGCCTTCAGTGTTGTGATCCTGCTGGCCTGCGGGATCGCGTTCTACGGCATACGCGCCATCGGCAATTCCGGGGACCTGGTGATCCGTCTGTACGACGGACCGCTGATGGGCATCAACCATGCGCGGGCCGCCCACGCGGCGCTGCATGAGGCCCGCCTCGTGCTCCAGCGAAACCTGCTCGCGGGCAGCTCGGGCGAACAGGTCAAGAAGTTCGAGGATCTGGTGCGCAGCAGCTTCGAAGATCTGAAAGTCGTGCGCGAACGCACCTCATCGCCGAATGTCACGAATGTCCGCGAGAAGGTCGAGGGCCAGCTCAAGGAGTGGTCCAGCGGCTCGCTGAAGATTCTCAAGTCGTCCGCCGGCGGTACAACGGAGATTCCGACCAGCTTCCTGCTCGCGCAACAGGGCGACCGGTTGATGACGTCGATCGACGATCTCGTCGAGCTTGTCGCGGCTTACGGCTATGAATATCGCACGGAGGCGGAAGCAGCGGTCAATTCGGCCCGCACCACGATGGTGTCAGTGGCGGTCGGGACGGCGCTGATCGGACTCGTCATCGCGCTCGCCTTCACTTACTCGATGAGCCGGCCGATTTCGGCCGCAGTCCGGATCGCCGAACGCGTGGCAGCCGGCAACTTCATGGACGATATATCCGTCCGTCGTCGCGACGAGCTCGGTCGGCTCCTGAAGTCTCTGGCCGTGATGCAATCCAGCCTGAAAGCCCGCGCCGATGAAGACTTGGCCTTGATCGCCGCCAAAGATCAGAGCAGCGCCGCGCAGATCGGCCGCCGGCAACGTATGGAGGCCGAGATCGATGCGTTCCGCGCCGCCTTCAGCTCCGCGCTCAGCCACACCGACCGCATGACCGGGGAGTTGATGGACACGGCGCAGAACCTGGCCGAGACGGCGCGCGTCGCTGGCACACAGTCGAGCGAGGCGGCTTCGACTGCCAAGGAAACGTCGAGCAACGTCCAGACCGTTGCGACCGCCGCGAGCGAACTCGGTGAGTCCGTGCAGGCCATTAGCTCTCAGCTGGCCGACGCCTCCACAATCGTCCAACGCGCCTCCGGTATGGCGGAGTCCGCCAACCAGACCATCGGCAGGCTCGCAAGCGCGGCACAGCAGATCGACGAAGTGGTCGGCTTCATCCGGACCATTGCCGGACAGACCAACCTGCTTGCGCTCAACGCCACCATCGAGGCCGCGCGGGCCGGCGAGGCGGGTCGGGGCTTTGCCGTCGTCGCGTCGGAGGTCAAGGCGCTTGCAACCCAGACTGCGAAAGCAACCGAGGAGATTTCGTCGCAAATCAACGAGGTGCAGTTGGCGACACGGCACGCAGTCGACAACGTTGGAGCGATCGCCTTGATCATTGGCGACATCGACAGTTTCACAGGCCGGATCGCCGCGGCTGTCAGTCAGCAGAATGCGGCGGCGGGAGAGATCTCCAGAAGTATCGGTCAGGCCGCGACTGGTACGGCCCAGGTTGCCCGAAGCATTGCCGGAACGGCCGAAGCTACGGATAATGCCAACCGTTCCGCCGACATGGTTCTGGCAACCGCCCACGATCTGTCCAGCCAGGCGGCACAGCTGCGCTCGTCGGTGAATCGCTTCCTCGCCAACGTGGCGGCTTGAGCAGTCCTTGCGTAGATTTCAGTTGGCGATCGCGGCCAGCTATTCAGCGCGGGTCTGCGCGGCAAGGCAATGAACGTTTGGAACCCCCAGACGTTAGCCCGGTGGATGGCAGCCGGATGCACCATCCGGCCTGACGATGCGGCCACGGAGTTCCATTCTTGCTCAAACTGTACAGGTGGCCGTCCGACGACTGGCAGAAGATCGGCGCGCAGATGCCGTCCGAGATCATCTGGGCTGATCTTTTGGACGCGACCGCGGAGGAAAAGCAGTTCGTCGAACGATTGCTCGGGATACGCGTTCCGTCCGAGGATTCGCTCAGCGAGATCGAAGCGTCGAGCCGCCTGATCCTCGACAACGGCACGCTCTATCTCAGCTCGCCGGCGGTTCGGCTCAACGAGGACAACGAGGCCGAGATCACGCCGGTGGGATTCGTCATCGGCCCGCGCGTGCTGGTGACGGTGCGCTTCGCGCAGCTGCCGATCTTTGACGACATTGGCAAGCGTATCGGTTCCGATGACAGCCTGGAGAACGGCATGTGCGTGTTCACCAGCCTGGTCGAGGCCATGGTCGATCGCGGCGCCGATGTCCTTGAGCATCTCGGCGCAAAGGTCGACAGGCTCTCGCGCGGCGTCTTCAAGGGCGGGCTGGTTCGCACCAAGCGGCCGGTCCGCTCCAGCCGCAGGATGCGCGAGGCGCTGGAGAACATCGGCGAGTTGGCCGATCGGCTCGCCAAGGCGCGCGATGTCCTGCTTGGCGTCGGCCGCATCGCCGCGTTTGCCGGCGATGTCGGGAGTGAATGGATCACGGCCGCGTCGAAGAAGCGCCTCGAGGCCGTCTCCAAGGATGTCGTCTCGCTCGGCGATTACGAGACGCGATTGTCGGACAAGATCCAGCTTCTGCTCGATGCCGTGCTCGGCTTCATCAACATCCAGCAGAACGAGCTGTTCAAGATATTGACGATCGTCTCGGTCGTCGGCGTGCCTCCCACGATTCTGGTCGGCATCTGGGGCATGAACTTCAAGCACATGCCGGAGCTGGACTGGACGTTCGGCTATCCGCTGGCGTGGCTCGCCATCATCGCCAGCGGCGTGCTGCCGCTGATCTGGTTCAAGCGGCGCGGCTGGTTCGAATGAAGCCGCGGCGCACCGTTCGAAAACGATGCGCCGCTTTTTCCGGATCAGGCGACTTCGACGGCGAGTTTGCCGATCCAGTCGCGGGCGAGCGTCACGTCCGCTTGCGACAATTGATGGCCCGCCGGCAACACCTTGTGTTCGACCCGCGCTCCGGCTCCCGACAACAACGAGGCTAGCTTCGCGGAATTGCTCGGCGGAACGATCGGATCAGCCTGCCCTGACAGAAGCAGGACGGGCTTGCCGCCGAGCTCAGCCTTCGGCGGATCCGACAGCGGCACCATGGCGCGGAGCAGGATCGCGCCTGCCAGCACGTCCGGCTCCAGCAGCAACAGCGCGGCTGCGATGTTGGCGCCGTTGGAGAAGCCGACCGCGACCGGCGCGGCTAGGCCATATCGCTGCCGCGCCTCCGCGACGAAGCCGCCGAGTTCGTGCGCGCGGCGGCGCACGTCGTCCTCGTCGAACACGCCCTCGGCCAGGCGGCGGAAGAAACGCGGCATGCCGTGCTCGAGCACGCGGCCGCGCGGCGAGAGCAGGGCCGCGCCGGGCGAGACCATCTTGCCAAGCCCGAGCAGATCGTTCTCGTCGCCGCCGGTGCCGTGCAGCAGCAGGAGCGGAGGGGAGCCCGCGCCGGTCGCGGGCTCGAAGCGATGGACGAATGAATTCTCGGTCACGACGCCCTCTCTTCCAAATTCGGCAGAACACCCTCGATCTGCTTGCGCTGCCCTTCGAGGAAGCTCGGCAGCTTGAGGTCGCGTCCCAGCGTCGCGACGGGCTCGTCGACGGCGAAGCCGGGGATGTCGGTCGCGATCTCGAACAGCACGCCGCCAGGCTCGCGGAAGTAGATCGAGCGGAAGTAGTTGCGGTCCCTCTGCTCGGTCGGGTGCAGGCCGTGATCGCTCACGAGCCTTTGCACCATCTTCCCCTGCTCGGCGTCATCGGCCGCGCGGAAGGCGATGTGATGCACGGAGCCGCCACCTTGGTGCCCGCGCAAAAAGCCCTTGGCCTCGTAGATGTCGACGACGCTGCCTTCGACATCGCCCGGTGCCTTGAAGCGGATCACGGAGCCTTCGCGCGCCGTCTCCTTGAAGCCGAACACGTCGGTGAGGACGGCCGCCGTCTTTGCCGCGCTGTCGAGCAGCAAGGTCACCCCGTGGAAGCCGCGGATCGCATGCTCGGCCGGCACGTCGCCATTGCTCCAGCCGGGCTCGCTCTCGGCACCGGGAATGCCGACCAGCGCGAGTGCCATGCCATCAGGGTCTGTGAACGGCAGCACGGATTCGCCAAAGCGCTTCTCCAGCGCCTCGTAGGCGATGCCCTTCTCGACGAAGCGCTGCGTCCAATAGCCGAGCGAGCGTTGCGGCACGCGGAGGGCGGTCTGGTGGGTCTCGCCGACGCCGCGCCGCCCGGCTGGCACACCGGCCCAGGGAAAGAAGGTCAGGATGGTGCCGGGGCGGCCGGTCTCGTCGCCATAGTAGAAGTGATAGGTGCCGGGATCGTCGAAATTGACCGTCTTCTTGACGAAGCGCAGGCCGAGATCCCGGATGTAGAAGCCGAAATTCCTGATCGGGTCGCCGGCGATCGCGGTCACGTGGTGCAGTCCAGACATTGTCGTCCTCCAAAGCTCGGGGAGCGGTCTTGCTCTGACCCGAAATATCGTTCCGCTTTGGATTGGAGACAATCCATGCAAATATGACGTCTATGTCTACGATTTGGAAACAATCGCCGGCGCCAGCCCATGGATAAGGTCGCCAGCCTCCGGGCCTTCGTAAAGGTGGTCGAAAGCGGCAGTTTTGCCGAGGCGGGCCGGCAGTTGCGGCTGTCACGCTCGGCGATCAGCAAATACATCGCGGACCTCGAAGAGAGCCTCGGCGTGCAGCTCCTGAACCGGACCACGCGCCATGCGAGCCCGACCGAGAATGGCCAGCGCTATTTCGAGCGCGCGGTCGTGATCCTGTCGGAGATCGAGGCCGCCGACCAGGCCGTGGCGCAAGCCCAGTCGGCGCCGCGCGGCCTGTTGCGCGTCAACGCGCCGATGTCGTTCGGTACCCTGCGGCTCGGGCCGGTGCTCGCCGATTTCATGGCGCGATATCCGGAGCTGCAGCTCCAGCTCGTGCTCAGCGACGATCTGCTCGATCCCGTCCAGGACGGTTTTGACGTGACCTTGCGGATCGCGGAATTGGAATCATCGAGTTTGATCGCGCGAAAAATCATGCCGGTGGCGCGCATGATCTGCGCTTCACCTGATTATCTCGCACGTCACGGCACGCCGAGACATCCGCAGGATCTGCGCGGCCACGCCTCGCTGACCTACGGCTTCCTGCTGACGGGCAATCAGTGGAAGCTCACCGGCACCGACGGCGATCACTGGATCCAGCCGGCTTGGTCGCTCTGCGTCAACAATGCCGAAGTGCTGCGCGACGTCGCGATCAAGGGCAGGGGGCTCGCGCTGCTCCCGGAGTTCATCGCCGCCGATGCCTTGAGGAAAGGCGAACTGCGAACGGTGCTGAACGATTATTCCGCGCCGCCGCTCGCGCTCTATGCGGTCTATCCGCCGACCCAGCATCTCTCGGTGAAAGTGCGGCTGTTCATCGATTTTCTGGTTGAGCGGTTTGGCCGGGAAAACGAACCTGATGCGCGCAGACGCACTGAGGGATCAACCGGTCGATGAGATGAACGCCGCTGGAGCTTGGTGGAGAGGAGATCGGCCCGGTGGGCCCATCGCCTTCAATAGCTGCCACTAGATTGGGCAAAAAGACTCAGTTTGCCTAAGTGTTGCGCGCTGCAAGCCTGCAAATCAATCAGCCAAATGATTGATTTCAATATGCATTCCTGCACGATTGATTGCACATCTCGCCATTTTCTTTCGGGCTCCCGAAGCCAACACTTCTTGTGCTCACGGCGGAAGGCACGCAGCGAGGCGCGAAGACCACGAGGATGCCGATGCAATTGATCAATGAAGCGATATCGAATCCAAAGGTGAAGCGCGCCATCGAACTCGCGATCGGGCCGCTGCTGCTGTTCGCGTTGTGGTGGATCGCGTTCAAGGGGCAGCTGGTCAACAAGGATCTGCTGCCGTCGCCGGTCGACACGCTGCGCGACACCGCGGCCAGCATCGCCGCCGGAAAGATGACCGGCGATTTCGTCCACACCATCGCGCGCGTCGGCTATTCGACCCTGATCGCCGTGGTTGCCGGTGTCCCCATCGGTATCGTACTCGGTGCCAGGGCCGCGATCTATCGTTCGGTCGAATTCCTGGTGGACTTCTTCCGCTCCACGCCGGCGACCGCATTGTTTCCGCTGTTCCTGCTGCTCTTCGGCCTTGGCGATTTTGCCAAGATTGCAGTCGCCGCTTTCGCCGCCTGGCTCGTTATTATCTTCAACGTCGCCTACGGCGTGATGAATGCTCGTCAGACCCGCATCCTCGCAGCGCGCTCAATGGGGGCGTCGTCGCTCCGCATTTTCAAGGACGTTATCTTCTACGAAACCTTGCCGCAGACCTTCATCGGCCTGCGTACCGCGGTGTCGCTTGCGCTGGTCGTGATTATCGTCGCCGAGATGTTCATAGGCGCGACCGATGGCATCGGTCACCGCATCATCGACGCGCAGATCTCGTACTCGCTCACCGACATGTACGGCTCCATTCTGATCGCAGGCGCGATGGGATACGGGCTCAACCTCGTGCTTCTGACGATCGAACGTTCGCTCATTCACTGGTCCGGCAAATAGACCGCTTAATCAAAACGAAGAGGCCATCATGCAGATGAAGAGATTCCTTGGAGCATTCGCAGCTTCCACGTTCCTGCTCGGCGTGACCGGCGCACATGCGGCCTGCGAAAAGACCGAGAAGGTGACGGCGGTCTGGTTGCCGATCATGCAGACCACCGCCTATTACGTCGCGCTCGAAGAGAAGCTGTTCGAGAAGGCCTGCATCGAGATCGTTTCCACCAAGATGGAAGCGCCGAACCAGATCATCGACGCGCTGATCGCGGAGCGCGCGGACTTCGGTCCGCCCGGCGCGGCGGCCGGCATCGCGATGATCGCGGAGGCCAAATTTCCCGGCAAGCTGAAGGTGTTCGGGCTGCAGGGCGGGGGCATCGCCGTTGATCGCATCAATGACGGCCTGATCGTCAAGCCTGACAGCCCGATCAAGAGCTTTGCCGACTTGAAGGGGAAATCGCTCGGTCACGTTCCGGGTATTCAGTGGCGCACCATCTCCCGCCACATGGTCCGATCGGCGGGCCTCGATCCCGACACCGACGTCAAGCTGGTCGATCTCGCGGTCGCCATGCAGATTCCTGCCGTGGTCGGCGGCACGGTCGATGCGACGCTGTCGCTCGAGCCGGTCGGATCGATCGCCGTCGCTTCGGGCAAGGCGGCCCGCGCCATGACCAATCCGGTCGCGCGCGTGATTGCGGATCCGTTCTATTCCGGAGCTTCGCTCATGACCACGAAGTTCTTGAAAGAGCGGCCTGACGCGGCGCGCAAGGTGGTGGCCGTCCTCGACGAGGCGACCGACCTCGTCAACGCCAATTTCGCAAAGTACAAGCCGATCCTCACCAAATACACACCCACCAAGGAAGATCAGCTCGACTTTCTGGCGCAGCCCCTTCTACGCGGTTTCAAGGACCTCAACGAGACCGACATGAGGTCGTACCAGGCGTTGGTCGACATCTTCATCAAGGAAGGCGTGGTGGCAGGCCCAATCAACGTCAAGGACAAGATCCTTGCCAAGTCCGATCTCGGAAACTGAGTGGACATTCCGATGGGGAAAGTGACCGCGATCCGCAACGTGGGCCAGCCAGAAACCGAGAGCCCGTCACCGGTCCTGTCGCGCAAACCGCGGCAGGCCGATGTGACCGTGCGTGGACTGAGCAAGAGCTTTCAGGGCACGACGATCTACGACGACTTCTCGATCGACCTTCCGATGGGAAAGTTCATCTCGGTATTCGGCCCGAACGGCTGCGGCAAGAGCACCTTCATCAACATGATCTCCGGCCTGATGCCAATGGACGCGGGTGAGGTGCTTTACGACGGCCAGACCATCCGCGACACCAGGATATCGTACGTCTTCCAGAACTACAGAGAGGCGCTGTTTCCCTGGATGCGCGCGATCGACAACATCCATTATCCCCTGAAAGTGATCGGGGTGGACCGCAAGGAGCGCCGCCAGCGTGTCGAAAAGCTGCTCGCCGATTTCGACGTGCCGTTCGACCTCAACGCCTATCCCTACACGCTATCCGGAGGCCAGCAGCAGACGGTTTCGATCCTGCGAGCGCTGGTGACGGAACCCGAGGTGCTATTCCTCGACGAGCCTTTCTCTGCGCTGGATTACGAGATGACGCTGTTCATGCGCGAACGGCTCCAGCACATCTTCATGAAGCTGAAAACGACGATGCTGCTCGTATCGCACGATCTCGAGGAGGCCATACAGCTCGCTGACGAGGTCGTGCTGCTGACGCGTCGACCGACGCGAGTAGCGGAAGTTGTTCCGGTGGATCTGCCTTGGCCGCGCGACCTCGACGTCACCACCGGCGAGGGATTCATCAAGCTGAAACGCCATTGCCTCGACCGCTTCTGGCGGGAAGTCAAACGGGACTAATTCGATCAATCTTCGAAAGATGGAGACCAACATGACGAAGCGCCGTTTCCGCGCTGCCGCCGTCCAGACGCTCGCCCGCTTGGGAGACTTTGACCACAACATCGCGTTGGCGACGCAATACGTCGAGGATGCGGTGAGGCAGGGAGCCGAGCTGGTGGTGTTCCCCGAATGCATGGACACCGGTTACCTCTTCGACTCGGTCGAGCATTGCCGTGAACTCGCCGAGACCATGAAGGACGGCCCGTTCGTGACGGCGTTGTCCGCGCTCGCCAAAAAGCACCGCATCTACATCGCCAGCGGCGTCACCGAGTGGGATCCGGACAAGGAGAAGATATTCAATACCGGCATCATGTTCGGCCGAAACGGCGAGACCGTCTGTCATTACCACAAGCAGTTCCTTGCCACGCACGATCAGAATTGGTTTGCGTTCGGCGAGCGCGGCTGCCCGGTGGTGGATACCGACCTCGGAAAGATAGGCCTGTTGATTTGCTTTGACGGACGCATTCCCGAGATCTTCCGCTCGATGGCGCTGCAGGGTGCCGAAGTAATCGTCGACATGGCGAATTTCTTCAGCATGGACCAGGCGGACATGTGGGGCCCGGCGCGCAGCTACGAGAACGGCCTGTGGCTCGTGGCCGCCACCAAGGCCGGCTATGAGCGGTCGATCTACTATCCCGGCGGCAGCATGATCGTCGATCCCAAAGGACGCGTGCTGTCGAAGGTGCCGTACGATACGCACGGTATGGCCGTCGCCGATATCGATCTCGACGCCGCGAACGACAAATCGATCTATTCGGCGAACGACAAGATCGCTGATCGCCGCCCCGAGACTTACGGCCTGATGGCGCTGCCTTATGAGAAGACGCCGGTCTACAGGATCGCGGAGCAGCCGCTGATCCCGGCGAAATCCGTTGCCAAGGTCGCGGCCGTGCAGATGCACGTCACCAAGGACAGTCCGGCCGAAGACGTGTTCGATATGGTCGATCACGCGGCCAAGCTCGGCATCAAGGTCCTCACGCTGCCGGAGTACGCATTCTGTCCGACCGCCATTCCGAACGCGGCGGAGGCCGCGGTGCTGGCCGACCAAACGCCGACTTTGCTGGCGAGGATGGCCGCGATCTCGTCCCGCTACCACTGCCTGATCGCACTCCCTACGGTGGAGCGCGCCGCAGCCGGACTGTACGTGACGACGTTCCTGATCGGGCCGGACGGGAAGGAGGCTGGGAAGTACCGCAAGACCCATCTGACAGCCGAGGAGCGGAAATGGGCAAGGGCGGGCGATGAATATCCGGTGTTCGAGACGCCATTCGGCCGCATCGGCATCATGTCCGGCTATGACGTGGTATTCCCGGAGGTCTCGCGTTGCCTCGGCATCGCGGCTGCCGATATCATCTTGTGGCCAGCCTCGCTGCGCGAGCCGTTCGAACGCGAACTGCTGGCCGTTCCGAGGGCCGAGGACAATCGCGTAGCGGTGGTGCTGGCGAACCGCGTCGATTCGCCCTATCCGGGCGGCAGCCTCGTGATCCCGCCGACGGGATTTCCGCTATGGGACATCAACGTCGTAGCGCCGCGCGTTCTCAAGCTCGGCGCTGTCATGCCCAAGCACATCGATCTCGCGGTCTGCCGGCAGAAGCTGATGATCCCGAAGGTCGACATGTTCGCGAACCGGCTGGTCGAGACCTACGCCCCGATCATCGCCGCCTGACGGTTGCGGTACCGGCCGATATGCCCGAAAGTGGCGAGTGTTAGATGCCAAAGCTCGCGAACGGGCATATCAGGACGGCCGAGGTGGCAAAGGCTGCGCGAACTCTGCGTTACAATTGGGACGACGTCATCTTCTTCCTGGAGGTTGCGCGCACCCGCAATCTCGTTCGCGCGGGCCAGAAGTTGAAGGTCGACCACACGACCGTCAGCCGTCGGGTGAGAGAACTCGAACGCAGCCTCAACAACACGCTGTTCAAGCGCAGCAAGGCAGGCTTCGCCCTGACCGAAGCGGGTGTGCGGCTGCTCCAGTTTGCCGAAGGCATGGAGAACAACGCCAACGCCATCATCGAGACCGTGGTCGGTTCCGAGAACGCGGACGCCGCCGGAGCAGTGCGAATTGCGGCCATGGAAGGCATCGGCAGCATGTACCTGACGAGATGCATGGCCGCCTTCAACAAGGCGTGGCCCTCGATCCAGGTCGAGTTAATCACCGATACCCGCCTCCTCGACATGACGCGGCGCGAGGCCGACATCTTCATCAGCTTCTTCAAGCCAAAGGGAAGGCGACTCTCAGTGAAGAAGATCGGCGAGTTCAGGAGCTTTCTCTACGCTTCCAGCGGTTACCTGCATCGCGCACAGGCACCTTCCGACCTGAAGGACCTCGACAATCACGACTTCGTCGATTTCATTGACGAGCACATCCACATCAAGGAGAACCGCTGGCTGTCCGACATCCTGCGGCCGGCCCACGTCGTCTTCCGCAGTACCAGCCTGGTCTCACAATATGTGGCCGCATCGAACGGGCTCGGCATCGCCATGCTGCCGTCCTACGTAGCCGCCCACAACAAGGATCTGCACCCGATCCTGCCCAGCTATTTTTCCGTCCGCGACATCTGGTTATCCGTCCACGAGGACCTGCTGCACATCTCCCGCATCAAGGCTTTGATGGGGTTCCTCGAGAAACGCGTCGCGGCAGATGTCGATTTCCTGATGTCGGCGAGCCATCACGCCTAGGCATAAGGCCCGTTGCCCGAAGCGCTAGTGACCGAACGCTGTTAGGCCGGCCGGAGCAGATCGTCCAGCGCGCTCATCGAGGCCTCTCGAAGCACGGCGAGCTCGCGGGCGGCGCTCTGGGATTCGGGAGAGGACATCGAGGCTGCTGCCAGCTCGACCTCGCGGCTGCGCTCGAACAGGCGGACGAGGCCGAGCGCACTCGCGCCGCTACCGAGTTGGTGTGCGGATCGCGCGAGCTGCGCGGGATCGCCAGTCGCCGCAGCCCTAGTGATGTCCTCGATCAGCTTTTCGCTCGTCTCTTCCAGCAGGTCGTGGAGTTTTGCGATCTGCGCTGCGCCCAGCAGCTCCTTCTGGTCATCGAGGAAATGCCGGTCGATCAAAGCGCCTGCCGCGAGCTGCGCCGCGGCCGGCTGGTTCTGGGCATCGTCCTCGATCGCCTCGCGCAGCGCATTGATCAGGATCGGCTTGCTGACGATCCTGGCAATGCCTGCCCCCGCGAGCCGCTCGCGGGCGCGGCGCGACATGTCGGCGGTTACCGCGATGATGCGCGGCATGGTCGGCAGACCGAGCGTTCGGATCCGCGATGCCGCCTCGACGCCGTCCATGTCGGGCATGTGCAGATCCATCAGGATGATGTCGAATGCCTGATCGCGCGCGTGAGCGATGGCCGACGCGCCGTTCGTGGCGATGGTGGCGTGGTAGCCGAGCCTCTTCAACATCGCTTCGCCGACCTCGCAATTGACGGGGTCGTCGTCGACCAGCAGCACGCGAAGCTGCCGCGATGGCGGCTGAACCGCCCCTTGCGCGATGTCGTTCGCGGCGAGGCCAAGCGGTACCTCAAGCATGAACGAGCTGCCCGTACCCGGCGTGCTCGCCACCGTCAACTCGCCGCGCATCAGGCGGGTGAGGCGCCGCGCGATCGCGAGGCCCAGGCCGGTGCCGCCAAACCGCCGCGCGATGCTGTCGTCGGCCTGGACGAGATCCTCGAAGATCCGCTCGTGCATGTCGGGCGCGATGCCGATGCCGGTATCGCGAACGGTGATGCGCAGCAGCACATGATCGTCATGTGCCTCGGCGGCCGCGCTCAAGCCGATGCCGCCGCGCGGCGTGAACTTGATCGCATTGCCGATCAGATTGAGCAGAATGCGATTGAGCCGAACCGGGTCGCCGTGCGCGGAGGTATTGACCGTCGCATCGCAGGCGAGATCGAAGGAGAGACCCTTGTGAGAGGCCTGCGGACGCATCAGATCGGCCGCCGTTTCGACGAGCTGGTCGAGGCGGAAATCGCGGGTCTCCAGAGTCTCGGCGCTGGCCTCCAGGCGCGCATATTCGAGGATGCCGTCGACCAGCGCGATCAACGTTTCGCCCGACGCGGCCGCGGTCGTGAGGTGGCGCCGCTGCGCTTCGCCGAGGCTGCCGTCGTCGAGCAGTTGCAGCACCCCCATGACGCCGTTCAGCGGCGTGCGCAGCTCGTGGCTGACGACCGCGAGAAAGCGCGATTTGGTCGCGTTGGCCGCGACCGCCGCGCTGCGCGCGCGCTCGGCGGCATCGTGCTCGGCAAGGGCCTGGTCGCGGGTCTTTTCCAGTTCGGAGGTGCGCTCGATCACTTTGCGCTCGAGCGTCGCATAGGATTCGCGCAAGTGAGCGGCCATCCGGTTGAACTGATCGCCGAGCGCCTCCAGCTCGTCGCCGGTCTTGATCGCGAGCCGCAGGCCGAGGTCGCCGCTGCCGATCCGCCGCGCGCCCTGCGTCAGGATCTGGATCGGCACGGTCATGCGCCGGCTCAGAAAGAGAGAGACCAGCACCGCACATGCCAACAGGATGACCAGCAGAAAAGTCGAGCGTCCGATCGACGCATAGATCGGCGCATAGGCCTCGGTGAGCGGCAGCTCGACGAACACCAGCCAGCCCAGCGAGGGGACCGTCGCATAGGTCGACAGCACGCGTTGACCGGACAGATCCTCCTTGACCAGGCCGCCGGAGGGCGGCCCGACGCCATCGAGCGCGGCGCGGACGTCGGCATGGCCGGAGAGATCGCTGCGGCGCAGTGCCGGCCACAAATCGGGATGCGCGATCAGCAACCCCATCCGATCGACCACATAGGCCTTGCCGGTGTTGCCCACCCTGATCCCGGCGACGAGGTCCCAGATGAAGCGAAGATTGACTTCGGCGACAATCACATCGGGCGTCAGGCCGGTTCCGCGCGTGGCGAGCGTCATGAACGGTTCGGTGTCTCCGAGGAAATAGACCGGCCCGTAATAGGCGCGGCTTTCATTGGCGCCGCGGAAGGCATGCGAAGCAGAGAGGTCGGCCTTGCTGCCGATCCTGTCCGCGACACGGCGCGACACGCGCACCTGCTCGCGGCCTTGGGCGTCGAGCTCGGCGATTTCCGCGATCGCCGGCGAGAGGCGCAGGAGGCGGATGGCGTTCAGCCGCTGGTCCTCGTTCGTGGACAGCTCCGGCGGCAGGCGCGAGAGCCATCTGATCTGGTTTTCGATCTGGCCAATGAACTGGCCGATCTGGATGGCGGCGCTTGCTGCCTGCTCGCGCTGGGTCGCCGCGAGTAGCTGTTTCTGCTCGCGATAGGAGAACCAGACGTCGAAGCCGGTGTTGATGGCGAGCGCGGCGAAAGCGAGCGCGACGATCGAGTAGAGGTATTTGCGGAACAGCCGGCCGGGAGGTGGCCGCAAATCTCCCTGGTCGATCGTCTCGTTCACTCGCGGATCTCGTCGGCGCGCGCGAGCAGCGTGAATGGTATGGTCAAATCCAGCGTGCGGGCGACCGTGCGGTTGATCAGGAGTTCGTATTTCCGCGGCGATTGCACCGGCAGATCGCCGGCCTTGGTGCCGCGCAGGATGAGATCGACATAGTCAGCCGAGCGCACTTCGAGCGTCGGCCCGTAGCTCATCAGGCCGCCCGCATCCATGAAATAATAGAACGGGTAAATCGTGGGCACGCGATATTTGGCCGCCGCGGCCACCGCAGCCTGCCGGTGGACCACCAGGAAGCTGTCGACCAGCGCAATCATCGCCGCCTTGGGCGGTTCGGAGAAGGGCCTGACGGCTTCGTCGATCTCGGTTGGCGCGCTGACGGGGGCGGGGACCACGGACACGCCGGCCAGTGCTGCCTCTTGCTCGATGGAATCGAGGAAGAAGCGGCCGCCGCGAGGCGTGGTCGCCGGGTTGTACAGAATACCGACGCGCGCAAGATCCGGCACCGCCTCGCGAATGAGCTGAAGCCATTTGCCGCCCATCTCGGCGCTGCTGTTGGTGAAGCCGGTCACGTTGCCGCCGGGATGGGCGAGGCTTTCGACGAAGCCGTTGCCGACGGGATCGTTGGCGGTCGCGAACACGATCGGGATGGTTTTGGTGGCCGCCAGGACTGCTGCGGTTTCGACCGTCGAGCCGGTCAGGATCACATCCGGCTTGAGCGCCAGCAATTCCTGGACCGCGGTTTTCAGTCTGTCCGGCGCGCCGAAGGTCGAACGGAGTTCGAGGCGGAAATTGACGCCTTCGACCCAGCCTCGCTGCCTCAAGCCCACGATGAGGCCGCCCAGGCGGGAGGTCGGGCTGTCGATCATGCTCCTTCTGGTCAGTTCGTCGTCAAGCGGCAACGCCGTCAGCGATGCCACGATCCGCACGCGATCAGATGTTGCGCCCAGCGCCAGCCATCCTGCGGCGGTCGTGCCCGCAAGGCGAATGAACCCGCGGCGATCGACCGCGAGAGCGGAAGGCCGTTCGGTCATGAAAGTCTTTGCATGATGCTTTGCCCCAAGCCGATGCTTAGCGCGAACGGCCGGCATCCACAATTGATGAAAAATTGCGTTTGTGACTGCTCATTCGCAGCGTTTGGCAGCCCGATACCGTATTCCTACGCCGCCAAAGAGTCGCTGTTCGAACCTTGCCTCCTCCGTGACACCTTGTAACGCACTGCGGCGTTGCAGCATTTTCCGTCTCGGTCGTGATGACGGTTCGGGGAGGCTGATTTCGTAGCTGCTGATTTTTGAAGCGTTGTTTCAAATTTTTTCGAAGGTTTTCGATGCGCAAGATCTATCTCGTTCCGGCCCTCGTCGGCCTGCTCACCTCCGTTGCAGCGGGCCCCCTTGCGGCCCAGGGCGCCGTACCGAAGCAGAAAGCTGCGACGGCACCGAGAGCCGCCGCCGGTGCCGCTCCCGCAGCATCCGGGACGCCGGTCGCTGCCGGCGCGACGTCGGCAGCCGGGGCCGAGACAGCGGCCCCGGACGACAAGTCCAAGGCGATCGACTCCAAGGCGATCGACGGCTTCCGCTCGGCCAAGTTCGGGATGAGCGAGGCCGACGTGCGCGCGGCGATAGCCAAGGATTTCGGCGCGAAGCCCGACGCCGTCAGGGCGCAGGACAATGCATCCGAGCTGACGCACAGCCTGCTCTATTCGGCGCCCGAGCTGCTGCCGAACGGCGGCACCGCGGAGCTCTCCTACGTGTTCGGCTACAAGTCGAAGTCTCTGATCCAGGTCGGCGCGGTCTGGTCGAAGGGCACCGACGCGGCGATCACGCCGGAGAAGCTGTTCTCCAACGCCAACATCCTGCGCGCCCATTTCCTCAGCGAGGGCTTCAAGCCCGACTCCATCGCGGTCAACATGCCCGTCAACGGCGGCATCGTGATGTTCCGCGGCAGCGACGCCAAGGACCGCTCGGTCATTTTGCTTCTCCAGGGCACGTTCGAGAACAAGGACAACAACCAGCGAGTGCTGACGCCTACCAGCCTGCTGCTGTTCTACGTGGCCGACGCCAAGAGCCCGGACATCTTCAAGCTGCCGCCCGGCCAGTTCTGATGCCGCGCTGCCACGACATTCTCCCACCCGGTTGTGGATCGGCCCCAGTGCCGATGAAGAGGATCTGAAATGCGCCGACCATCTGCAAGGCGAGACAATGACGAGCTGACGCTGCGGGGGCTCGCGCGTTTCCGTTCGATGTCACTGCTCTGCGCGATGCAGATGGTCTTCCTGCCGGTGTTCAGCGTCCGCCTGCAGGCGCAGCCGGCGAACGTGATCACGCCGGACGGCCGCACCGGGACCAGCCTTCAGACGTCTGGCAGCGTGACCACCGTCACGACGTCGACCGTCTCCGGCACCAGTGCCTTCAACTCGTTCTCGCAGTTCAGCGTCGGGCAGGGCAACACCGTCAATCTGCAATTGCCGACCGGCACGCAAAATCTCGTCAACATCGTTCGCGACGCACCGGTCTACGTCAACGGCACGCTGAACTCCTACATGAATGGCGCGATCGGCGGTAACGTCTATTTCGCCGATCCCAAGGGTTTCGTGGTCGGCCGCAGCGGCACGGTCAATGTCGGCAGCCTCAACGTCTCGACGCCGACGCGCGAGTTCACCGACAGCCTGATCGGCGCGCAGGGGCAGATCAACGGTTCGGCCGTCGCCAATCTGATGGCGGGCTCGTTCCCGGTCTCGCCGGACGGCAACATCCGGATCTACGGCCGGGTCAATGCCATCGATGGCGTGCGCCTGACCGGGCAGAACGTCCTTGTCGGTGGCGCGAGCCAACGCGACATTGCCAATCTCGATCATGCCGCGAAGTTCGCGGCCTCGGTCAATTCCAAGGGGCTGCGGAGCGCTGCCGCGATTTCCGTGCGCAACGGCTCCATTCACATCGGCGCCGTCAACAGCGCCAGCGTCAACGGACGGCTGACCGCGCGCAGCAAGACCACGACGCCGAGCAACATCACAGTCGTGGCCGGCAACCAGGCCGAACTCGGCAAGAATGCGCGCTTGAGCACGGCGAGCAGGACTGCGGATGCCGGCGGCGTCCTCGTCAAGGCCGGCAACGACGTGACGGTGAAGACCGGCGCGAAGATCGATGCCAGCTCGAAAACCGGCAATGCGGGCCTGGTCGAGCTGAGCGGAAACGGCATCATCGACGTGGGCAGCGGCGTTACCATCAACCTCGCCGCGCCGAACGGCCGGGCCGGCACGCTGCTGATCGACCCGACCGATGTGGTGATCGGCGACGCCAGCCAGGGCGACGTCGGCGTAACCCTCGGCAACACGTCCGTCGCCAACGCCATCGCGGCGCTCAGCGCTGGTGGCACCTATCTGGTTCAGGCCGACAATTCGGTCACACTGGCGGCGCATGCGGTGATCGATGCCCGCAACCTCGACGCCACCAAGACTCATTCCGTCGGCAACGCCATCAATGTCGAGATCGACGCGCCGACCATCAGCATCGTCAACGGAGCGAAGATTCTCGCCCAGGCGATCAATGTTGGTGGAACGAACTACGCCAGCGGCAGTGTCACGTTGACCGCGACGGCGACTGATACCAAGCTCTCGGGCCAGGCCACCGCGACCACAGGAATCACGATCGACGGCCAGATCACCGGCGGCGACATCTCGATCGGCGCGACCTCGACGGCGACATCGAGCTTCACCAGCTCGGTGCCCGGCCTCTTCACGCTGGTCGGCACCACGCTTGCAGCCTCGCTGCTCGGCCTCAACGGCGGCTATGTGGCCGCGAGCGCGACGGCGACGGTCAACATCAACGGCCACGCCAACATCAACGGCGTCGGCAACGTCGACATCAAGTCGCATGGTTCGGAAACGGCGCAGGATCCGGCGCTGGCGAGCACCTTGCTCGGCGGCTCGCCGATCGGCGCCGCCGCCGTCGTCGGCAAGCTCGACGGCAACGTCACCACCAACGTGGCCTCCGGCGCCACGATCAGCGCGGGCGGCAACCTCAACATCCACGCCGTCAACGACGCCACGCTGAACGTGACTGCGGTCGCGGCGACGTCCAGCGCGCAGTTCGTCGCGATCGTTGCCTATTCCACCGGCTCGGTCTCGACCACCGCCAATGTCGCGACCGGCGCGAACCTCTCCGTCGGCAACGTGATTGCATCCGGCAACGCGCTGACGGTGCGTGCGATCAACAACAACTCGTTCGCGACCAGTGCCACCGCGGTCGCGCTGAGCACGCCAAACGCGAGCGGCGGCATTGGCGGGGCGCTCGCCATTAGCGACGTCACCACGTCGGCCACCGCAAAGCTCGGCGCGTCACTGGGCACCAGCACCTCGTCCCGGATGAACGGCTCCGTGATGGTCGAGGCGACGTCGAACACCACGAGCAACTCGACCATGGCCTCGACCATCGTCGGTACGCCGGCCGTGATCGGCGCGATCCAGGATTTCATGGTCTCCACGGCCAGCCCGGGCTCGATCATCGCCCAGCATATGATCCCGCTGATGCCGGTGAATTTCAATCTGAAGGCCGCCGCCGCGCTGTCGCTGGCCAACAGCACCGAAAACGCCACCGCGTCGATCGGCCAGACTCCGAGCGGCGGCGCACCGAACCTCTATGTCAGTGGCAATGTCGCCGTCGTCAGCACCCTCGTCGACCGCGGCGTGCGCAGCAACGCCACGGCTTCCGCGATCGCCTCGGACCCGACGAGCGGCGAGGGGGTCGCGATCAGCGCCGCGGTCGCATGGGGTAATTTCAATCACAATTCGAACGCCTATGTCGGCGGCGGTACCGTGATCAATGCGGCCAACATCGCCGTCGACGCCAGCACCTGGATGCCGATCACCAATACCTGGCTGAAGTGGGACGGATTGACCGAGGTTCTCAGCCACCTCAACGGCAATCTCGGCGTCGGCGGCAACATCCTGACCAGCTATGCCAACGCCACGGCCGACGCGGGCGATACCGCCGCCGTGGCCGGCTCAGTGAACCATTTCGTCGTGAACAATGACACCACGGCGTGGGTGGCCAGCAGCGCCAGCCTGACCGCGACATGCACGGCGGCTTGCGGCAGCAGCTGGTCCGCGACGGCGAACAACGGCGACGTCCACACTTACGACGCCAGCATCCAGATCGCGGCGACGACGACGACGGCGTCGATCGACGCCGCCGGCAATGTCGGTACACTCGGCTTCCTGCCCGGCAACACCTCCGGCGGCTCCTCGGTGGGCGGATCGCTCAATTTCGTCCAGTTCAACACCAGCACGATCGCCGGCGTTTCGGAGAGTGCATCGCTGCGGGCGGCGGACGATATCGCCGTCAACGCGATCACCTCGGATCAGTTCGTCGCGGTCGCGCCGTCGTCCGGAAAGGCCGGCGGCGCGCTGGCTCTGAACGGCATCACCTCGCTCGGCTTCCTCAACAACACGACGCACGCCTCGATCTCCAGCCAGGCCAGCGTCTTTTCTCCGACGCTCAACGTCCTGGCGCAGCAGGATCTCTCGGTCGTGACGATCGCAGGCGCGGTCAATGTCGGCGGCGGTTCGGCGGTTGGATTGTCCGTTGCCTATCTGGGCGCGAATATGGATACGTCCGCCTATATCGGCGACAACCATTCCGACATCCGGCCCGGTCCGTTCAGCAGCAACGATCCGTTTGCCGGCAACGGCGGCGGAAGCGGCTCGGTCAACGCCGACAACCTCACGATCAGCGCCACCACCTCTGGCCGGATCACGTCCGCGGCCGTCGCGGCTTCGATTAGCGAGCCGTCATTGTCCAGCTTCGCCGACAAGGCGAACGCCGCCGGTGCCGCCGCGACCGGCGGGCCGGCCGGGATCGCGCTGGCTGCAAACAAGATCAGCTCGGGCTCGGGATCGAGCACGAGCGGCTTCACCATGGACCTTGCGGGCAGCTCGTCCGTGAGCGACGTCTCGCTCGGGACCAGTGCTTATATAAAGAATACGTCGGTCAACAAATTCACCACGGCGACCGCGGTGAACACGAATACGATCGTGCAGGCGCTCAACGACACGATCCTCAGCAACGGCTCCGGCTCCGCCGCGGCCAACATGTCGGGCGGGTCGTCTCAGGGAGCCGCGATCGGCGCCGCCATCGCGGCGGCGATGTCCAACAATGCCACGCTCGCCTATATCTCCGGCACCACGATGCAGAACCAGATGTCTGTGACGGTGCAGGCACTTAATGGCGGGTCGGAAACCGTCGTCGCCCTCGGCGTGGCCGGCGGAACGTCAGCTAATGCGCTCGCTCTGTCGGGATCCGTCGGCATCGTCACCGACAGTGCCAATGCCTATATCGAGAATTCGACGATCACGGGCTTCGCGACGGGGACCAACCGCGCGATCGAGGTCGATGCCTATCAGACCACGAACATCGCGATCGGCGGCGGTTCGCTCTATCTGTCGGGCGGCAAGGCCGGTGTCGGCATCGCGCTGACCTATGCGTCGATTGCCGATCCCTCGGGCGGTAATGCCACCGACGCGCATATCCGCAATACGTCGATCTCGAACTATGACAGCCTGCTGGTGCTGGCCGACAGCGCCAGCGTGATTGCGGCGGGTGCGGCCTCGGGCGGGGCAGGGAGCAACGCCAACGGACTTGCCGGGGCAATCGTCGTCGACGAGATTACGCCCACGACGACGGCGTATATCAGCAGCAGCGCGACGGTGAACATCAATGTCGGGCGCGTGACGGTGCTGGCGGACAGTGGCGCTGTGTCGGACCTCGATACGGCGCTCGGAAATCTGGTCAGGAAGTCGAACAGCGGTCATCTCGCATCGGACACGTGCACGGCCGCCGCCGGAAACGGCACGGCGAATTGCATAGATTTCAGCGCGGCGGCGCTCAACGGCGGCGCGGGTAACGGTCCGGGCGCCGGCATCGTCTCCGTTGCGGGCACCATCCAGGCCGGCAAGAACAATGTCGGCGCTTCGATGGTGTATGACACCATCGCGACGACGCATTCGGCCTATATCGCCAACGTCCGGATGTCGGCCCTCGGCACAGTCAGCGTGAATGCGGTCGACACCACGAAGATCCAGTCGGTCACGATCGGATTCGGTCTGGCGAGCGGCCAGTTTGCCGGCGTTGGCGGCATGACGATCAGCTCGATCGCCAATACTGTTTCGGCGGCTATCGGTAACAACCAGTCCGACACGACGCAATCGACCGTGACGGCCTCCAACATCTCCGTCACCGCGATCGAGAATTCCAGCATCACCGGAGCCGCCGCCGTCGCTGGCGGCTCGACGCAAGGCAGCGCCGCGGGCCTGGCGCTCGTCTACAGCAGCATTGCCAACAATGTCAGCGCCGGTGTCACCGGTTCCAAGCTGACCGCCTCGGGCAGTGTCGCCGTCAACGCGAACTCGAACGCCAGCATCTCGACAGTTGCCGTGGGTATCGCGATTTCTTCGCAGATCGGCCTTGCAGGCTCGGTCGCTACCAATCTGATGGGAACCAACGTCACCGCCAGCATTGCCGGCGGGGCCGACGTCATCGCGAACAACAACGTTGCCGTGCTAGCCGGCAATAATGACAAAGCGGGTGTTTTCGCCGGCGCCGTGTCCATCAGCAAGGGCGCGGCCGGCGGCGCGGGCTCGATGGTCACGAACAAGATCACCGGCACCACCGCGGCCTATATCAGCGGGACGACAACCAAAGTGGATGCGCGCGGAACCAGCACGAGCGACGTGCTTTCGGTCAACAGCGGCACGCTCGCGCACGCGATCGAACTCGGCGGCTTCAGCGCGCCCACCGACACCACGCCCGATCTGAGCGAGACCCAGGAGAGTGTACGCGGCCTCGCCGTCGTCGCCAGCTCGCACCAGGCCGTCGTCACCAACGTCGCCACCCTGTCTGCGGGCTCGGGCATCTCCATCATGATCAATCCGATCACCAATGTGATGAGCGGATCCACCAAGGCCTATATCGAAGGCGCGGCAATCGACACGCGGCTGGCAAATTCGACGCTGGACCCGCAGATCGACGTAGCCGCCAGCAGCTTCTCCTATTCGGGCGCGTTCGGCGCCGGCGTGGTGCCGCCAACCGGGAGCGGGGGCGGCGGTGCCACCATTCTCAGCACGACGATGTCGCGCGACACCGAGGCGTACATCACCAATGCGACCGTTGGCGGCGTGCAGTCGACGAGCGCAACAGTGGGCGCAGTCACCGTGAAAGCCAATGCCGAGCAGAACGCGTCATCGATCGCGGTCGGTTTCGGCACCGGCTCGGTCGGGCTGAACGTCTTCGTCGCAACCACCGAGGCCTATGTCGACGGCGGCTCCCTCACGGCGTCCTCGCTCAGGGTCAATGCCTACGATGCCACAGGTATCGCGTCGGCGAACGGCTCAGGCGCCTATGGCAGCCAGGCCGCGATCGGCGCGGCGTTCCTGGTTCAGGTCTCGGCGAACCGGACGGAGGCCTATGTCGGCGACGAGTTCCACTACCAGGGCAACGGTGCGGCGCACACGACCGCGGTCAATTTGAGCGGCGCGCTCGATGTCGAGGCAACGACGAAGAACCGCTTCCAGGCCTATTCGATCGGCGGGGCGCTTTCGACCGGCACGGCGGCGATCGCCGGCATGGCCAATATCGAGATCGCCAACAACACCACCATCGCGGGCGTTTACGACACCACGCTGCAGTCGCCCACGGGCGGCGCGGCTGGCGCGGTCACCATCAACGCCACCGAAGACGTCGCGATCAAGGAGATTGCCGGCGCGCTCTCGATTGCCGCCAGCGGATCCGGCGTTGGCGTTGGCGCGGCGGCCAACGTCATCGTCTTCAAGAGCCAGACCATTGCGGAAAGCCGCAACAGCAACCTCAATTCGTCCGGCGCGATCAATGTCGGGGCGCTCAGCACCAAGGAAGTGTTGTCCTACGCGGTCACCGCCGGCATCGGCGGCAGCGTCGGCATCGGCGCAACCGTCGGGGTCATCATCGTCGGCACCAACACCGCCGATCCGGATACGCAGGGCGAGCAGACCGGCCAGCTCAACCAGGGCAACAACGGCACCCTCGCGTCGGTGAACGCTGGCACCAATTCCTCGCACGGCAGCGACGCGGTCGCGAGCGGCACCTCGGGCAATCCGGGCAACGCCAACGCAACCTCGACCTACGACGTCAGCACCGTCCTGACCGGCGGCAATGACGGCGTCACCGCCCAGATCGCGGGCGGCAATGTGACCGGCACGCAGGTCAACGTCGCCGCCACCAGCGCCAACGCGACCAAGATGTTCCTGCTCGGCGCCGGCTTTGCCAAGAATGTCGGGATCGGTGCCGGCATCGGCTACACCAGCGTCAACAGCAGCGTGCTCGCCAATCTGAGCGCGATCGTTGCGGCGCCTTCCGTGACGGTCGCCGCGCGGGTCAAGGACGCCGACACCGGCCCTTATTCGGGCAAGACCGTCGACAGCGAGGCGATTGCCGGCGGTGCAGCGCTCTACTTCGGCGCGGATGCTGCCGTGGCGGTCGGCAACGTCGCCAACACCGTGACAGCCCAGCTCGGCGGCTCCGTCACCGGCACGGGCGGCACCGGCGTCGCCGTCATGGCGATGGACAGCTCGACGCAGAGCGTGACCGCGGGCGGCGGCACCGGCGGCCTTGCGGCCATCGGGGTATCGATCGCCACCACGGGACGATCCAGTTCGGTCGCGGCAAAGGTGCTGTCGAACGCGACGGTGAACAGCTCGACCCTTGCGGTTGGCGCGGGCGAGGCCGGCGCAATGTCGGCGTCCGCGACCGCGGTCGCGGGGGGCATCGTCGCCGGTGACGGCGCAGTCGCGACGGCAAAGGAAAATTCGACCGTTCTGGCCGAGATCGGTTCCAGCGCATCGATCACCACCTCCGCGACCGGCGTCGGCACGCTGGTCTCGGCATCGCTCACCCCCAATCTTTCGAGCGAGGCGATCGGCGTCGCGGTCGGCGGCGGCGCCATCGGCGTATCCGTCGCGGTATCCATGGTGACGGCCACCGTCACAGCCGATGTCGGCGACAACACCAGCTTCTCGGGCGGTGCGCTCGCCGTAACCGCGATGGCGCTGGTTCCGACGAGCGGCACGACGACCTACGCCTGGTCGCTTGCGGGCGGCGGTGGCTCGCTGATCGGCGCACAGGGCAGCTACGCCAGGGCGTCCGAGAACGCGACGGTGAGCGCGTATGGCGGCATCGGGATTACGCTTCCCAACGCCGACGTGGTCATCACGGCCCAGAACGACAGCAGCCAATACGCCCAGGCGACCGGCCTTTCGACCGGCTTCCTGGCAGTGGGTGCGACGGTCGCCCAGACGTCGTCGAGCGCGCACACTTACGCTTATCTGGGCGCCCCCGACGATATGGACGCGACCCATCTGAATCACGCCGACTACACCGGCATCCTGCAGATCACGGCGACCGGCAAGGACATCAACGTCTCCAATGCGACGGTTGGCGCGGGTGGCACTTATGCCGGCGCTGCCGCGGTCGCGACGACCAGTTCGACCGCCGTGACCAATGCGCGGTTCGACGGCGGCGCAACGGATGACACGCTGTTCTTCGGCGGCCTCAACATCCAGGCCAAGCACACCACGAACTATGCCGCCAGCGGCGATGCCTACCAGGCGTCCACGGCCGGCGTCTCCGGAGGCAGCGCGCAGAACGACGTCAACGCGACCACGACCGTCGACATTGGACCTCATCTGATCATCAACTCGGCCGGCGGCGACATGGTCGTCGTCGCCAACGACATCGTCAACCAGGCTGGTGGCGGCGCGCGGTCGGGCTCCGGTGGCGTGTTCGCGGGTGCTGCGGCACTGAGCAACACGCATGTCACCCAGACCGTCACCACCAATATCGGCGCCGGGACGGTGCTGAGCCTCAACGGCGATCCCCGGACATCGGCGGCGGTGATCAACATCGAGGCCTTCAACACGCTGAATACCAACGACACGGCGAGCCTGGCCACAGCCGCGTTCTTCGCCGGCGGCGGCGCCGAATCCAACATGACGGCGAACGCCACGCTCGCGGTCAACATCAATGCCCGCGAACTCTTCAGCGCCGGCAAGATCTATATCGGTACGGCTGCCAAGATGGCGGCGGCCAACAACGCCAATGCCAGTCTCTACGGCGCGATCGCCGGCGTCGGCGCCAGCACCAACAGCTGGGTTCATGCCAACCAGGCTGTCACCGTCGGCAACAACGCCAAGGTCGAGGCCTGGGGCCAGATCAACATTTTTGCCGGCATGTCGGGCGATACCATCATCTTCAGCAGCGTGCAGGCTACCGCGACGACGGTCGTCTACAACAACACCGCCATTCCGATCTCCACGCTTTACCGCGGCACGGCCAATGCCGACGACACCACGAGCCTGACGCTCGCCAACACCTCGAGCGTGCTCGGCGTCCAGAACATTTCCCTGGGAGCGACCCAGGGACAGGTCACGGCCTCCGGCAACGGCAGCAACTACAATCCGTATCTGGACATCTTCAGCGCCAAGAACAGCGACAACCACAGCCATACCAGCGGAACCGGCGACGTCGCACTCAATGGCCTGGTGGTAGCGGGCATCAACAACGATATCACCATTACGATCGACGTTGGTGCGGGCGCACCGACCGCGAGCACGACGAGTCCTTACTCGTCACTGCTGTCCGGCGGTTCGTCGACACCCACCCTCGAATATGTCGCCGACGTCGATCACTTCAACCCGATGATGAGCTGGAACCACCAGGTGGTCCAGTACACCATCGTCGGCGGCTTCAATCCCTACCAGAGCGTCGTCAACCAGCTCGCCACGCTGACCGGCCTGACCGAAACGCAGATCCGCTCACAGCTCGCGGCGGCGACGTCTGCGGCGCCTGCCACGATGTCGCCGTCCGGCACCGATCCGACCGGCGACTTCCAGCGCCAGATCAACGCGTTGATCCAGCAGGCACCGTATACCTCCGATGCCGCCGGCAACGCCTTCGCGTTCGGCGATATGCTGGTGTCCGCCGGCAACGTCTCGATCCTGGCGCAGAAGCTGACCGGAAACAGCGGCACGAACCCCGCAGCGCCGGCGGTCATCGCGCGCAGCTCGCCGATGATCAAGATCGAGAACAGGGGCCTCGACTTCATGGACCTGGCCAACCTCACGGTCACCAATATCACCAGAGGAAACATCACCTACCGCCAGATCGACCATGTCGACCCGGATTCGCACTCCAATGTGACCTTCACGGCCACGCCGAGCGCGACGTCGATCATCGACATCTCGGCCACCTACAACCGCCTGGATCCTTCCAGCGGGCTCGGCGTCGACCAGAACGGCAACCAGCTGACCCGCACGCCCGACATCTATTTCGACGGCGTCGTCAACAACGAGAACGGCCTGCTCAAGATCACCAACAATCTCGGCAGCATCGTCGCGTCGCAGTCGCTCAACGCCGCGACTGTCCAGATGGTGGCGCCCAACGGCTCGTTCGTCTTCCTCGGCGGCATCGGCAGCTTCTACACCTCCAACCACGATGTTCTCTCGCAATGGTCGGGTGTCGAATTCAAGCCGGGTGATAACGACACGCTGACGGCGGTGATGGCGGCGGCGACTTATCTCGGCGCCTATGGCGATTACGCGAACAGCCCGCATATCGGCGCGGGCGGCGGCCACCCGTATTCCTACTATTGCTGCGTCGACGGCAATAACGGCGTTCAGCAAACGGCGAGCAACAGCACCATCTTCACCGCGCGCATGCTGGATCTGTATTACGACGGCCTGTCGCTCTATTCGGCGATCTTCCTCCCAATGGGCCAGGGTGCGCCCGGCGCCGGTAACCCGAACGTCGGCGGCGTGCCTAACGCTGCTACGCTCGCCATCATGGAGGGCCCGACGGCTCAGACCATCTCCACCGCGCCGTGGGAGCGAAATACCTATACCGGGCAAGGCGTCTACAGCAACTCGACCTACGATTACACCACGACCTCGACAGACGCACAGGGCAACACCACCACCACCAACCACACGGCTACGTATTACTCGCCATTCAACTGCGCGGGGTGCTCTGCCTACTTCCAGGTCGTCAATATCCAGCCCGACGTGATCACGCCGAAGACCGCGTCTTCGAACTCGGCCGCGAACTCGAGCACGGGGACCAACCCGCCGGCTAACGCGCCCTTCATCTTCGGCAAGGCGATCATCATCTCGGCGGGGGTCATCAACATCAACGGCACCATCCAGAGCGGCACGAGCAGCGATTACTCGGTCGACATCGGAGGCTCCACGTTGACCGCCATCAACGACCTCAAGAGCCGCAATGCGGGCGCGGACTTTACCCAGGCCCAGGTCAACGCCCAGAACGGCAGCTATTACGACATCACGGCGTCCGCGACGACGGAGGCCGCCGGCGACATCAAGATCGGGGTGAAGTACAACGCTCTCACCGACCAGATCCTCGTGAACGGCGTGGTGCAGGGCTCGGGCGGCTACGTCTATCTGAACGGCAGGATCATCTCGACCTCGACCCAGGACGGTGTCTCCCAAGGCACGATCGCGGTCAAAGGTGGCGCCGGCTCGATCACGGTCAACAACACGACCGGTCTGCAGCTCGTCACCAACACCATCAATACCGGCGTGAGCGCGCCGAGCGTGATCGAGATCGTCGATCAGCTCAAGCAGCAGACGACCTGGTACGTCTACAATCCTTCCGCCGCGGGCGGCCAGCAGGTGTCGACGTATCAAACGAGCGGGGTCAATGCGAGCCACTACACCGACACGATGCTGACCGGCCTCAGCGGCACGGCAGGCATCCAGTACGCGACCAAGGCAAACATGTTCTACCAGTGGGTCGACACGGCGACGCTGGATCGTCCGACCAGCTCGACGCAGTTCGACTACGGATGGCACTATACGCCCAACTCGGCCACCGGGCAGAACTGGACCCGCACCATCAGCCTGGTTTCGGACGTGCAGCAGGCCCAGGGCGGCGGCGGCAGCACTGGCCCACAGACATCGAACTTCCAGGAAGTCGTCACCGCGACCGGTTCCTATCACACCGGTGGCGGCAACACCCATCCCGAGAAGTGCTGCGGCACGGACAACCAATATAACTGGTACCAGAACATCTATGATCACCTGACCTTGACGCTGACCAATACAGTCAAGGCGTCGAACCCGATCAACATCTCGTTCAGCGGCGGCGGCAACAGCACGGTTCTGGTCACTTCGAACTCCGGCATCGTCGTCAACGGTCCGATCAACAACCTCTCGGGCACGACGACGGTCAGCGCCACCGGGGCCAATTCGGCCATCACCAGCGGCACTAACGCGAACAACCCGATGATATCGGGCCGGAGCGTCATTCTCTCGGCGGATGGCGGCATCGGCACGATCGGCGCGAACGGTGTTCCCGTCCAGGTGCAGGTCTATGGCGGCAGCCTGACGGCCAGTTCGATCGACCACGACATCGCGATCGCGGCCGTCGGCTCGCTTTCGATCAACCAGGTGAAGGTGAATTCGGCAGGAAGCACGCCGCAGGGCAGCGTCTTTATCTCGGCGACCGGCGACATCAACTCGGCCTCGCCCTACGACGTCGCCAACCCCGTCGTGATCGGCAAGAACGTCGAGATCAACTCCACCGCCGGCGCGATCGGCGCGACGAGCGCCGTCATCAACGGCGCGAGCACCCTGACCAATATCAATCCGCTGGTGATCCAGGCGACGGGCACGACGCAGGCCGGCGGCACCGTCGACGGCGGGGTTCTCGACAGCGCATCGGCGACCGGCACCTACATCGTGCAGTCGAAGGGCGACCTGCGTCTCGGCACGGTCCAGTCGAGCGGCGGCCCGGTGTTCCTCGAGGCGGCCGGATCGGACGGCAACCAGGCCAGCATCCTGAACGGAAGGGCGGCGGTTGGTCTCACCCAGGCGCAGAGCCAGCATCTCCAGGACGTCTGGACCAGCCTCGACCTGCTCAGCGGCAACGCCGCGACCAATGCCGTCAACAGCTACCAGTCGATGGTGACGTCGGCCTATAACGACTACTTCCAGCTCAAGAACATCGCCTTCGCAAACGGCAGCACCTACAATCCGAGTTCGGTGGGATTGACGGTGCTGCGGGCGCAGGTGGCGGCCAAGCTCGGCATCGATCCCGCGAACGTCTCGACGACGGACATGAAGGTCGAGGCCACGACGCGGTTCATGAGGGACCAGTTCCTGCTCGGCAAGATCACGACCGACGAGCTCAAGACGTCACTGACGACATTGCTCGGCACGGCACCGACAGATCCGCTGGGGACCGTGTTCGGCAGCTCGTTGTCGTCGACGCTGTTCACGAAGCTGTTCGACGGCGTAACGACAGCCAATCAGCGCCTACCGAGCAATACGGCGCTGCAAACGGCGCTGAACACTTACAATGCGAACTACGCCTATGCGCTCGCGTCGACCGAGCGGGTCTACGGCATCATCACCGCGGGCGCGCAGTGGACGCAGAGCCAGCTCGCCTACACCGTCTCGTCGTCGGCCGTCGGCGCGGCGCCGCCGCCGATCGACGAGAACGTCGTGGCCAATGTCAGCGCCAACCAGATCATGCTCTACGCGCCGCACGGCTCGGTCGGCAATTCGGCAGCGCCTCAGACGTTCACATTCACCAGCGTCGATTCCTCGTCGCTGACGCCGGCGCAGAGGGGATTGCTCGCGACGGCCGGTCCGGGTCAGCTCACCGTCGGCGCGGTCACGGATCCGACCACCCACGTCGTGACCTATACGGTCAGCCTGTCGCAGCAGAACCTCGTCGTCGTCGACAACCCGATCGCGATCTCGGCCAAGGCGCTGACCAACATCTATCTCGGCAGCAAGAACAGCCTCACGCTCGGCGGCATCACCGCGAATGCCGGCCCGATCGCGGCCGCGCAGGCGAACGGCATCGAGGTGACCGGCCGCGGCGACGTCAAGCTCGACGCCGTGACCAGCATCACCGCCGCCGCCGGCGTGACCGGTACGCCCGTGATCTCCGGCGATATCGGCAATCTGACTCTGATCGCCGAGCACGGCAATGTCGGTGCCCCCGGCGCTGCCGGAAGCAATCCCTCGACCAACGCGAACGCGATCCAGATCGCCTTTGCCGACCCGGCCAACGACCAGCTCGACCAGGTCTCGTCGGCGCAGGGCATCTATGTGAAGCAGACCACCGGCGATCTCATCCTCGGCAACATCGCCGCCGGCAATGCAATCCAGCTCGCGGCGACCGGCAGCATCTACGCCGAGTCCGGTTTCACGGATCGTACCGCGATCCATATTCTCGGCACCGATCTCGATCTGCGCGCCGACGGCAGCATCGGCTTCAACGGCTCGACCTTCCAGCCGGTGCAGGTGAATATCTCCGGCGCCGTGACCGGCTCGGCGGTCGGCGATCTCAGCATCCTCGCGGTCACCGGCGACCTCGTGGTCGGCACCAGCGGCGCCTATGGGACGCTGACATCCGGCGGCGCACTGACGCTGAACGTTGCGCGCGGCGCGCTCACCATCAATGCCGACCTCGCCAGCGGTGGCCTGATGCAGCTCCTCGCCAACCGTGGCATGACCTTCGCGGCCGGCAACACCGCGGCGCCGGTGGTTGCGACCAGCAGCTCCGGCGGGGTGACGCTGGTGGCCGCGACGCTGTCGATGGGAGCTTACTCCGCCATCAACGCGGCCGGCGTGATCTCCGTGACCACCACCGGCGACGCGACCATCGGCCAGCTGAATTCGTCGTTGTCCTATGCGGCGGCCTCGGACGCGCCTTCGATCATCGTCACCGCTGGCGGCGTTGCCTCGCTCGGAGCGATCATCGACAATGGCGACGGCCAGACCAAATTCGTCGCGGCCGGCTCGGGCGCCGAAGTTTCGCTGAGCGCGTCCAACGGCATCGGCAACGCGGCGAGCCGGTTCATCCTCAGTGCCGCGCGGCTGTCGGCAAGCACGAGTGCCGGCGACATCTATCTGAAGTCTCTGACCGACACCGAGGCGGGCCTGCTCTCGGCGGTCAAGGGCAGTGTGGACATCCTCGGCACCGGCGGCCTGACGCTCGACCAGGTGCTGGCAGGTACGGATGCAGGCGCGAGCGGCACCTTCAGCGCCGTCGCGAACAACGGCAGCATCGTCATCGGCACCGCCGACAGCAGCGGCTCGCAGACGGTCCACGCCACCCAGAACGTGACGTTCAAGTCGCTCGCGGCCACCGGCTACAGCGGCGGCGACGTCGGCAACATCAATGTCACGGCCGACAACGGCTTCATCCTGGCGCAGACGGTGATGTCGGGCGGCGTGCCGACGCTGGGCTCGGTCTCGGCCAACGGCTCGGCAAGGCTGATCGCGGCGGGCACCAACACCGGTCATAACCTCACGGCCGCGACCGGCACCGCGGTCCTGAGCGGCACCGTGGTTCATTGGGATAGTCTCACGGCCGGCGGCACACTCGACGTCACCGCGACTGCCGGGGGGATTACCGTTGGCACCGCTATCAGCGGCGGCACACAGACCTTGCACGCCGTCAACGACATCGTCTTCAGCCAGCTCACCACGACAGGCATCCCGGGCGACGCTGGCGACCTCAACGTCAAGTCCGACACCGGCTCGCTCCGTGGCGGATCGATCTCGGCCAGCGGGGATACGCATTTCGATGTGGCCGGATCGGTCTCGCTCGACCGGGTCAGCGGCAATGTGATCAAGCTGACTTCATCGGGCGACCTGACCATTGATTGGGTCAGCGTGGTCAAGGAGCTCGATCTCGCCGCCGATACCATCAACGTCAAGGGCGAGCAGGTCCGCTCGAACCCGTCGGTTCCGCTGATCATGAACATCACCGGCCATAACGGCGGCGTCGCGACTTCGGCCAATATCTCGATCGATCCGGACAGCATCATCATCAACCAGTTCAAGGTGGTGGACGCGAACTTCTGGACTGATGCGCACGCGGTCGCGATCCTGAACGGCTATGTCCCGGGCCAGTTGATGCTGACCACGGCAACCCAGCAGGTGCTGCTCAACAACCGTACGCCGGCGCCGTCCAACTGGCCGACGTTGCAGCTCTACCAGCCGGGTGGCGTGTTCACGATGAGCCAGGTCGGGAATGCCAATGTCAGCAACGCCTATGTGGTGTTCTACACCGGCGACGTCTCGGCCACCGTTAGCAACTATGGGCCGACCCACACCTGCTGCTACGACTTCACCGGCGCCAGCATGGTGCGCAACATCCCGGTCGACGGCGAGGGCAGCGAGAACATCGAGACCTGGCTCGCGAAGAAGGACGGGGGGACGTTCTACCTGCTCGGTCTCTCCGGCAAGGCGCGGCTCGATGCGCTGCTGACGCCGCGGCCGGTCGAGACCATCGGCTCTGGTCCCGCCGTCAACATCGAGGGACTGAGCGACATGCGCAAGCTGCGCCGGCAGGGTCAGCGCGTGGGACGCGCCGGCTGGAAGGACGCGGCGATTGAGGCGGCGAAGCCGGCCATCGGCCGTCTCGCACAGGCATGGTAACGGGACCAGGGATGCGGATTTGGGAGGCAGCGTTAGGGCTTGGGCTGGCAGCGTCATGCATCGCCCCCGCGCGGGCGCAGATTCCGTCGATCAATCCCGGCGTGATCCAGAACGACGTCGACCGGCAACGCCGGCAGCTCGAACAGCAGAGCGCGCCGCCCAAGCTCAACGGGCCGGCGGTGATTGGCGGCGAGCGGGAGAAGTCCCAGCTCCTGAAGCCGGGCGGGCCGAAATTCCGCCTGCGCAAGGTCGAGTTCGACGCCTCCAAGTTCATCACGCCGGCCGAGCTCGATGAGATCGCGAAGAAGTATGTCGGCACGAACGTCGACATCGCCTCGCTGCTGCAGCTCGTCGCCGACATCAACGCCATCTATACCGAGCGCGGCATCGTCACGGGCATCGCGACGCTGCCCGAGCAGGATGCCAAGGGCGGCATCGTCCGCGTCAAGCTGACCGAAGGCCGGCTGCAGAAGACGACCATCGAGGGCAACAAACAGACCCGCACCGAATACATCCTTCAGCGCGTGAAGGAGCCCGAAGGCGAGGTCCTCGACGTTCCCAAACTCAATCGCGACGTGATCTGGTTCAACCGAACCAACGACGTGCAGATCAAGGCGCTGCTGCAGCCCGGCACGAGCTTCGGCCTGACCGATCTCCAGTTCGCCGTGATCGAGCCTCCGGTCGACACCTTGCAGCTCTTCACCGACAACCAGGGCGCGGAAAACACCGGGCGTTGGGAGGGTGGGGCCTTCTACAAGCGCCACGGCCTGTTCGGCGTCGACGACCGCCTGACCTTCTACGGCGTTCGTTCCGACGGCAATCTCAACGGCAATGTCGCCTACAGCATCCCGGTCAATCCCTGGGGCGGCCGCGCCGGCGTCAGCTATACCGAAGGCAAGATCAAGATCATCCAGGGACCGTTCGTCGCGCTCGACGTCACCGGACGCTCGAGCCAGGCCGCGGTCAATTTCAGCCAGCCGGTCTGGGTGACGCAGAACTGGCTGGTGCTGCTCAACGCCGCGGAGACCGAGGGCAAGACGGTCAGCCGCTTCGCCACCGTCGCCGTGACTCAGGATCATTACGACAAGGCCACGGCGGGCCTCTCGGTGACCAATTCCGGCAACACCTATTCGATCACGGTCTCGCCGGCGGTGAACTACATCACGTGGCAAGACCACGTGCTCGGCAATAATCGCACGTTCAACACCTATACCGGCTCGATGTTCGCGACCAGCGCCGCAGGGCCTGCAAATTTCAGCACCAATGTGCTGGCGAGCTGGCAGTACACGCAGGAAAAGCTGCTGCCGGGCGACCAGATCTTCTCGATCGGCGGTCCGACCACCGTGCGCGGTTATCCCTCCAACTCGGCGTCCGGCGACAGCGGCTATTATTTCAACGCGGAGCTGCACTACAATTGGTCGCAATGGCTCAGGGGTTTCGACACCTACATCTTCACCGACTGGGGTGCGGTGTATTCGACGTTCCCCGGGATCACCGAGTTGGGCTCGGTCGGCATCGGCTTCTCCTGGACCTACGCCTCGTTCATGACGTTCGAGGCGAATTACGCGACGCCGTTGAAGATGGCTGTCTCGACCCAGAACCATTACGAGGCCTATGGCCGCGTCATCTTCCGGCCGTTGTTGATGTTCCAGAAGCAGGAAAGTCCGGCGCCTGTCGCGGCAGTGGCCGGCAGGAGCAAGTCGTAGCTGAAGCTCTCTCCGTCGTCTTTGCGAGGAGCTCTTGCGACGAAGCAATCCAGACTGCTTCGGCGGCAAGATTCTGGATTGCTTCGCTGCGCTCGCAATGACAGGCGATGGACTGCGATGCGGTCTGATTAACGCCGCAACGTAAATTCTTCCGCGCCGCGCCGCTGCTCCCACTTCGCCTGTTCCAGCTCGGGCCGGTCGCATTCGACCTCCGGATAGCCAATGCAGAGATAGGCGATGAACTTCCAGGTGTCCGGGACGTCGAGAATGGCATGGATGCGATCTGGATGGAGGATCGATACCCAGCCAAGCCCGATGCCCTCGGCGCGCGCGGCGAGCCACATCGCGGTGATCGCCGCGACCACGGAATATTCCGTCGTCTCCGGCATTGTCGCGCGGCCGAGGCCGTGACCGACGTCGCTGGCCTTGTCCGCGAACACGGCGAGGTGGCCGGGAGCCTGTTCGAGACCCGACAGCTTCAGTGTGGCATAGCGCGCTGCGCGCTCACCGGCGTAGGCATTCAGCGCGTCGGCGTTGCACGCTTTGAAGTCGTCGATCACGGCGCGACGCCGTGCGGCGTCGTCAACGATGACGAAGCGCCAGGGCTGGCTGAGGCCGACCGAAGGCGAGAGACAGGCCGTCTCGATCAGGCGATCGACGGCGCCGTCAGGCAACGGATCACTCCGAAAGCGGCGCACGTCGCGGCGCCACACGAACAGCTCGCGCAAGTGTTGACGGAAGGTGTCGTCGAATTCGACCATCGCATCACCCTCCGATCTGGAAAGCTGCGGCAACCAGCAGGATCAGGATCTCGCCGGTCTGCTCGAATGCGCCGAGGATGTCGCCGGTCTGCCCGCCAATCTGGCGGATGGCAAGTCGCGCCAGCATCAGGCCGGCGAGGGAGAGCAGGATCAGGCTCACCAGCGCCTTGCCCGGCCCAAGCGCGAGCGTGAGCGCGAGGGTTCCAACAGCGAATGCGATCGCGATGCTGCGGCCCGGCGGTGATCCGGTGCTCGCCGACAGGCCGTCAGGTCGCGCAGGCGCGACCTGCGACATGAAGGCCGGCAAGCCCGCGCGGGCCGCTGTATGCGCAGCGCACAGCGCGAGCGCGACGGCCCACGGATTGGCGATCGCCGCGAGCGCGCTCCAGCGCAGGCCGAACGACAGGATCAGCGCGCAGACGCCATAGGTGCCGATCCGGCTGTCGCGCATGATCTCGAGCTTGCGCTCGCGCGTGCGGCCGCCGCCGAGCCCGTCGGCAGTATCGGCAAGGCCGTCCTCGTGCAGCGCGCCGGTGATGAGGGCGGTCGCGGCCAGCGCGAGCAAGGCGGCGAGGCTCGATGTCAGTCCGAACCGGCTGGAAATCGCATAAACCAAAGCGCCGGCAAGGCCGACCATTAGTCCCGCAACGGGAAGCGCCCAGGTCGCGCGCGCGATGGCGCCGTCGCCGGCTGGCTCCGACGATGCCACCGGCAGGATCGTGACAAAGGACGCCGCGATCCTGAGATCGGCGATGAGATCCCGCAGAAGCTCGGCGCGCGGCATCATTTCAGTTTCATCGGCAGGCCGGCGACGACGAACTCGGCCTCGTCGGCGACATCAGCGATGGTCTGGTTCATGATCCCGGCGGCGTCGCGAAAGCTGCGCGCCAGCGCGTTGTCGGGCACGATACCGAGGCCGACTTCATTGGTGACAAGGACGACGGGGCTCTTCAGGCGGAGCAGGGCGGCGGCGAGCTCCCTCACCTCGCGCTCCCAGTCGCGCTCCGCATGCATGAGGTTGGAGAGCCACAGCGTCAGGCAGTCGACCAGCCTTGCGCCGCCGCCATCAGTTGCGAGCAGCGACTCGACGAGATCGAGCGGCACTTCGCGTTCGATCCAGTCGGTTCCGCGGCGCGCGCGATGCATGGCAATACGCGTCTCCATTTCCGCATCGAGCGCCTCGGCCGTTGCGACATAGACCGGCTGCCCGGGAAAGGCGCGCGTGCGCGTTTCCGCACGTTTGCTCTTGCCGGACCGTGCTCCGCCGGTGATCAAAATGACGGCCATGAAGTCTCCTGTCGGCCAGCACTAATCACCAAACTTGGGCAAAGACAAAGCCGAAATCCGCCGGCCGGGGGCTTGCGCTCCGGCTGGGGTTTGCGCAACAGGGGCGGGACAGGAGGCGTGCGTGGGTTTTGCCGGTGCGATGGTCGTGGCGATGGCGGTGGATGCCCTGTTGGGCTGGCCGGCGTGGTTGTTCGCGCGGATCGGCCATCCCGTCACCTGGCTGGGCCAGCTGATCTCTGCCATCGACAGCGCCTGGAATCGGCCGTCCGATCCGCCGGCATTTCGCCGCGCCGCCGGCATCGCTGGCGCGCTCCTGGTGATCGCGCTCTCCGTCGCGCTCGGCTGGGCAGTTCAGTCCTTGCTTCCCTTGGGCTGGATCCAGATCGTGCTGGTCGGCGTCCTCGCCTGGCCGCTGGTCGCGCTGCGCTCCTTGCACGACCACGTTGCTGCCGTCGCAAATCCCATGCGGGCCGGTGACATTGCCGGCGCCCGAGACGCGGTCTCGCGCATCGTTGGCCGCGATCCCCTGACGCTCGACGAGGCCGGCATCGCGCGCGCGGCGATCGAGAGCCTCGCCGAGAATGCGTCCGACGGCATCGTCGCACCGGTGTTCTGGGGCGCGCTGTTCGGTCTGCCCGGCATTTTGGGCTACAAGGCGATCAACACGCTGGACTCCATGATCGGCCATCGCACCGAACGGCACGAAGCCTTCGGCTGGGCCGCGGCGCGCATCGACGATGTCGCCAATTTCATTCCGGCGCGGCTGACCGGATTTCTGTTCGTGCTGCTGGCGCCACGGCGATCCGAGGCGCTGTCGTGCATGACGCGGGACGCACGCCGTCATCGTTCGCCCAATGCCGGCTGGCCGGAAGCAGCCATGGCGGGTGCGCTCGGCGTGCGGCTCAGCGGTCCGCGGGTCTATCACGGCAGCACCACGAACGAGCCCTGGTTGAATGAAGGTGCGCGCGATCCGCTTGCCGCCGACATCGATCGGGGATTGACGGTTTACCGCCGCGCCATGCTGCTGCTCGCCGGCCTCCTTGCGATCCTGGCCTTCGCGTGAAAGAACAGCGCATGCGCGAGCACGGTGGAAATCTCGATCAGGCCCAGCAGCGCTTCGGCGGTCGCGCGGAAGACTGGATCGATCTGTCGACCGGGATCAACCGTCTGCCTTATCCCGTTGGCGAGGTGAGTTCGCGCGCGTGGAGCGCGTTGCCGTCGCGCGCCGAGATCGAGGCTCTGCATCGGGCGGCGCGGCACGCTTACCGCACGAGCGCGGCGGTTGTCGCGCTTGGCGGCGCACAGGCCGCAATTCAATTGCTGCCGCAACTCGCACCACCCGGCCGCGCGCGCATCCTCGCGCCGACCTACAATGAATATGCCGGGGTCCTCTCGGCCGCGGGCTGGGAGGTCCAGGAGGTCCGGGAGCTCGACGCGCTGGTCGGCGCCGACCTCGCCATTGTCGTCAATCCCAACAATCCCGACGGCCGATGTCATACGCCAAAGGGTTTGCTGGCCCTGCTGCCGCGCACCGGCCGTCTTGTCGTCGACGAGAGTTTTGCCGATGCGGCCCCGCAGCTATCGCTTGCATCCGAGGACCGGCCGGGGCTGCTGATCCTGCGCTCCTTCGGAAAGTTTTACGGCCTTGCCGGCCTGCGGCTCGGCTTCGCGCTCGGCAATTCGTCCGACATCGCCAGGATCGCATCGATGTCGGGGCCTTGGCCGGTCTCGGGAGCGGCAATCGCGATCGGTTGCCGCGCTCTGCGTGACGATGCCTGGGCCGAGGCCACGTCCGCGCGGCTCGCGCGAGACTGCGGTCGCCTCGACGGCATGGTGCAGGCGCAAGGCTGGACGGTCATTGGCGGGACGCAGCTGTTTCGTCTCTACGCGACGCCTGACGCGATTGCCGCGCAGGAGAAGCTGGCGCGTCGCCATATCTGGTCGCGCGTGTTCGCGCGAGAGCCGGCATGGCTGCGCCTCGGGCTTCCGGGCGGCGAATCCGAATGGTCGCGCCTGGCCGAGGCGCTAGCGCGCTAGCGCGAGCAGGCCTTCGACGTCGAGATGGGCTTCGATGTGATCGGCGAGCGCATCGAGCGCACTCTCGACCCTGGCGTGATAGGGCTCGTCGCCTGCGGGAATGTCGAGCTTCGCCAAGAACGCCTTGCGGAAATCATCCGACGTGAACAGGCCGTGCAGATAGCTGCCTTGCACGCGCCCGTCGCGCGAGATCGAGCCTTCCGGGTCGCCGTTCAGCCTTGCGAATGGCCGCGCGCGATCCGGACCATCGGTGCGACCCATGTGGATTTCATAAGCCTGAATCGGCTGATCCGTCGCGGCATGCACCGCCGCGACACGCGTCAGCGTCTTCTCCGAGCTCATCACCGTTTCCACATCCAGAAGCCCGAGACCCGGAGTGTCGCCGGCGGGGCCCTCGATTCCATCGGGATCGGTGACGCTGCGTCCCAGCATCTGATAGCCGCCGCAGAGGCCGAGCACGTGGCCGCCTCTGCGGTGATGCGCCAGAAGATCGATGTCCCAGCCTTGCGCGCGCAGAAAGGCGAGATCGCCGCGGGTGGATTTCGAGCCGGGGATGATGACGAGCCTGACGTCGCCGGGAATGGCCTCGCCCGGCCGCACCATCACGAGATCGACGCCAGGCTCGAGCTTGAGCGGATCGAGATCGTCGAAATTGGCGATCCGCGAGAGCGCGAGACAGGCGATCTTGCATTGGCCCGGCTTGCGCGCATCGCTCAGGCCCAGCGCATCCTCAGCCGGTAGCTCGCCGGCGCGCGCGAACCAGGGCAGCACGCCGAAGCCGCGCCATGCGGTCTTTTCTTCGATCAGCTTATAGCCGTCGTCGAACAGCGTGGGATCGCCGCGGAACTTGTTGATGACAAATCCCTGGATCATCGCGGCATCATCCGGGTCGATCACCTCCTTGATGCCGACGAGTTGCGCGATGACACCGCCGCGGTCGATGTCGCCGACCAGCACGACCGGCACGTCGGCCTTGCGCGCAAAACCCATATTGGCGATGTCGGCCTTGCGCAGGTTCACCTCGGCTGGGCTGCCGGCGCCTTCCACCAGCACGAGATCGGCGCGCGCCTTCAGCCGCTCGAAGCTCTCCAGCACCGCACCCATCAATGACGGCTTCATCGCCGCATATTCACGCGCACGCGCGGTCGCGATGCGCTTTCCCTGCACGATCACCTGCGCGCCGACATCCGTCTCGGGCTTCAGCAGCACCGGGTTCATGTCCGTGTGCGGCTCGACGCCGGCGGCGAGCGCCTGGAGCGCCTGAGCGCGGCCGATCTCGCCGCCGTCGACGGTGACGGCCGCATTGTTCGACATGTTCTGCGGCTTGAATGGGAGCACGCGCAGGCCGCGTCGTACAAAGGCGCGCGCGAGGCCGGCGACGATGAGCGACTTGCCCACGTCCGAGCCGGCCCCCTGGATCATCAATGCGCGCGCCATCGCGAGTTCTTAGAACTCGACGCCGGCTTGCGCCTTGATGCCGGAACGGAAGGGATGCTTGACCAGCGTCATCTCGGTGACGAGATCGGCGATCTCGATCAGCTCGTCCTTGGCGTTGCGTCCGGTGAGCACGACATGCGTCATCGGCGGCTTCTGCGTCGTGAGGAATTCGACGACCTCCGCGATGTCGAGATAGTCGTAGCGCAGCGCGATGTTGATCTCGTCGAGCACGACCATGCGAAGATTCTGGTCAAGGATCAGCTCTTTGGCCTTCTCCCAGCCGGCGCGGGCGGCGGCGATGTCGCGGGCGCGGTCCTGCGTCTCCCAGGTAAAACCTTCGCCCATGGCGTGGAATTGGCAGAGGTCGCCGAAATGGCCGGTGAGCATGCGGCGCTCGCCGGTATCCCAGGCACCCTTGATGAACTGCACGACCGCGCAGGGGAAGCCATGGGCGACGCAGCGGACGATCATGCCGAAAGCCGAGGAGGACTTGCCCTTGCCAGCGCCGGTGTGGACGATGATGAGGCCCTTTTCGCCGCTCTTGGTCGCCATGATCTTGTCGCGGGCGACCTTCTTCTTCGCCATTTTCGAGGCGTGACGGGCGTCGGTTTGGTCGCCCGTCTGGGTATCCGGTTCTGACGTCATCGGACGGGGTCCTTCGGCTTGACAAGAGGCGGTCGGGGGCAAATGGTGGCCCGGCGTTGGTTCCTGTCCTACGACAGGCGAAGAGGGAATGCGATAGGGTCCGAATCGGCAAGATTTGGTTCCAAAATGCAGCCGCCCCCGCGACCGTGACCGGAGAGATGCCCGAAGCCACTGATCCCCTTGGGATCGGGAAGGCGGGGATCGAAGGGGAAACCCTGCTCCGCAAGCCGGGAGACCTGCCAGCGCGGACGATTTTGGACCGGCGGACGGGGTGTTCCGCGACGGGGAAACGGGCCTTCGCAAGAACGGTTCGTGGGCCTCTTCGCTTCCCGCTGTTTATTCTGGAAGAAGCGATGACCGTCACACTTCATGTCTGCATCACCTGCCGCGCCGGCCAGACGCTTGGCGAGGGCGAGACGACGCCCGGCAAGCGCCTGCATGGTGCGATCCTCGAGGCCGGCGTGCCCGACGGCGTCAGCGTGGTTCCCGTCGAATGCCTGTCTGCATGCAACCAGGGTTGCTCGGTCGCGCTCAGCGCACCCGGCCGCTGGTCCTATGTCTATGGTCGCCTCTCGGATGCGCATGCGAGCGACGTGGTCGCGGGCGCCGCGGCCTATGCGGCCGCACCCGATGGCCTCGTGCCCTGGCGCAGCCGCCCGGAGATCTTCCGCAAGCAATCGCTTGCTCGCATTCCCCCCATTCCCCCCTTGGCCGTCGTGCCGGAGGCCGCCGAATGAATTCGCTCGCAAAAGTTCCGGTCACGATCGTCACGGGCTTTCTCGGCTCGGGCAAGACCACGCTGATCCAACATCTGCTTGCCAACGCTAACGGCAAGAAGCTCGCGGTGCTCGTCAACGAGTTCGGCAGCGAGGGCGTCGATGGCGAGATTCTGAAATCCTGCGCCGATGCGAATTGCCCGGAGGAGAACATCATCGAGCTCGCCAATGGCTGCATCTGCTGCACCGTCGCTGACGATTTCATTCCGACCATGGAGAAGCTGCTGTCGCGGCCGGTGCGGCCCGATCATATCCTGATCGAGACCTCGGGCCTGGCACTGCCGAAGCCGCTGCTCAAGGCATTCGACTGGCCGGAGATCCGTTCGCGCATTACGGTCGACGGCGTGATCGCGCTGGCCGACGCCGAAGCTGTTGCTGCCGGCCGTTTCGCGCCCGACCCAATTGCGGTCGAGGCGCAGCGCGCGGCGGACGGCAATCTCGACCATGAGACGCCGCTGTCGGAAGTATTCGAGGACCAGATCGCCTGCGCCGACATCGTGCTGCTGACCAAGGCCGATCTTGCGGGTGCGGCGGGGCTCGAAGCAGCCAAAGCGGCGATCACCGCCGAGATGTCGCGCCGCGTGCCGATGCTGGCGATTACCGACGGCGCGATCGACGCGCGCCTCATCCTCGGCCTCGGTGCTGCCGCCGAGAACGATCTCGCCGCGCGTCCCTCGCATCACGACGGCGAGGAGGATCACGAGCACGACGATTTTGCGTCCGTCGTGATCGATCTTCCTGAAGTCACCGATATCGACGCGCTGGTCGCATCCGTTCAGCGTCTGGCGCGCGAGCAGAACGTGCTGCGCGTCAAGGGTTACATCGCGATGGAAGGCAAGCCGATGCGCCTCTTGCTGCAGGCGGTTGGCGAACGCGTGCGGCACCAGTTCGACAAGCCCTGGGGCGCGGGTGCGAGGCGGTCAAAGCTCGTAGTGATCGGCGAGCACGGAAACATTGATGAAGCCGCGATCAAGGCGGGACTCGGTATCTGATGCACGTCGTCTTCCGCGAGAGCCGCGGTCTCGAGGAGACCGCGATACCAAGGGACATCGGCCAGGACGCGGCCGATCTCGTGGTGCTCTCGTATTCGGATTCCGATCTGGCGGCGTTCGCGGCCGGTTGGCGCCGTGGCCGCGACAGCCTGCCCTCGCTACGGCTCGTCAATCTCGCAGAGCTTCGTCATCCGCTCTCGGTCGACACCTATATCGAGCGCACGCTGGCTCACGCGCGCGGCATCCTCGTCCGTCTGATCGGGGGTGAGTCCTATTGGTCGTATGGGCTCGGGGCCCTGCAGCAACTGGCGAAGGAGCGCGGCATCGTGCTGGCGGTGCTGCCGGCCGACGGCCGCGACGACACGCGTCTGGATGCGTATTCGACCCTGCCGGTCTCGACGCTGCGGCGGCTCAAGGTGCTCTGCGACACCGGCGGCCCCGTCGCATCGCAAGCCGCGATCGCGCAGCTTGCGCTGGCTTCGGGCCTCTATGCCGGCCCCGTGATCGGCGAGATGACCATGCCCGAGATGGGCTTTTACGATCCGGCGCGCGGTGTCATTGCCGCGCCGGCGTCGGGTGAGGGCAGGCCGCGAGCGCTCGTGGCCTTCTATCGCTCCTATCTCACCGCTGCCGACACTGGCCCGGTCGATGCCCTGATCGCCGCATTGCGCGAGAAGGGGTTCGACGCGCATGGTGTGTTCGTCACCTCGCTGAAGGCTCCAGGCGTTGCGGATTGGCTAGGGGAATATCTCGCGCAAAATCCTCCGGCCGCGATCGTCAATGCGACGGCGTTCTCGGCGATGGGCGACGACGGCACGACGCCGTTCGATGCCGCATCCTGCCCGGTATTCCAGGTCGCGCTCTCCACGGCACGCCGCGAGGACTGGGCGAGTTCGCTCCGCGGCCTCTCGCCCGGCGACCTCGCCATGCATGTGGTGCTGCCCGAGGTCGATGGCCGCATGTTTGCGGGCGTGGTGAGCTTCAAATCGGCAGCGATGCGCGATCCCGATTTGCAATTTTCGCATCTGGCACACAGGCCCGACGGGGAGCGCGTGAAGGCCGTTGCCGCGCGCGTTGCGGCCTGGCAGCGCCTTGCGGAGAAGCCCGTCGCTGAGAAGGGGATGGCGCTCGTGCTCTCGAACTATCCGGGCCGTCCGCATCAGATTGCGCATGCGGTGGGTCTCGATGCGCTGGCGTCGGTCGACGCATTGGTGTCCGACCTCTCGGAGGTCGGCTTCGATGTTGCGCCGGTCCATGCGCTCGGCGAGACGTTGCTCAAGCAGAGCTTGAGCTGGAGCGTTGCCGACTACCGTGCTGCGCTGTCGCGCCTTCCGCAAGGCTTGCAGGATGATCTCGCGCAAGCCTGGAGCGCGCCGGAGACCGATCCCGGTTGCCGCGACGGCGCGTTCCATTTCGCCGCGATTCAGTGTGGCCGGTCGATCATCGCGGTTCAGCCGGAGCGTGGCGATGCGACCACGCGCGATGGCGACTATCACGATCTCGCGCGCACGCCGCGCCACGCCTATGTCGCGTTCTATCTCTGGCTGCGCGAGCAGGGCTGTGATGCCGTTGTGCATATGGGCGCGCACGGCACGCTGGAGTGGCTGCCCGGAAAATCGGTGGCGCTGTCGCAGGCGTGCTGGCCGGAAGCCCTGATTGGCGATCTGCCCGTCATCTATCCCTTCATCGTCAACGATCCCGGCGAGGCCGCGCAGGCCAAGCGGCGCCTGGGCGCCGTCACGATCGGCCATCTGCCGCCGCAGCTCGCGGCATCAGCGGTGCCGGACGGGCTGCGCAGGCTCGAACAGCTCCTCGACGAATACTCGACGGCCGATGGCCTCGATCCCGCCCGCCGCCAGCGCCTGATCGCCGCGATCCGTGACGAGGCGCGCGCGGCTGGCCTCGAGGACGATCTCGGCCTCGGTGCAACGGCCGCGCCCGCCGAAGCGATCCCGCGGATCGACCGTTTCGTCTGCGATCTCAAGGAAAGCCAGTTCGGCGACGGCCTCCACGTGTTCGGCCGTGGCGCCTGCGGCGACGCGGAGCGCGACGCTTTGCGGGCCGCGCTTGTAGGACAGCGCGTCGCGCCGGGGCCGTCGGGCTCACCCTATCGCGGGCGTCAGGACGTGCTGCCCACGGGACGCAATCTCTTTGCCGTCGATCCGCGCGGGGTACCGACGCCGTCGGCGCACGCGCAAGGCGTCAAGCTCGCGGAAGAGCTGCTGCGCCGTCATCTGCAGGATCACGGCGACTGGCCAAAGGGCCTTGTCGTCGATCTCTGGGGTTCGGCGACGATGCGCACTGCGGGCGAAGAGTTTGCCATGGCGCTGCATCTGGCCGGCCTCGCACCGCGCTGGGATCACGCCTCCGGCCGTGTGACCGGCTACGACATCATCGCGCCTGCCGAGCTTGGCCGGCCCCGCATCGACGTCACGCTGCGGGTCTCGGGCCTGTTTCGCGACGTCTTCTCAGGTCTTGCGCAATTGTTCGAGGCGGCAGCCGAGGCGCTGTCGGCCCGCGAGGACGAGGGCAACGAAAATCCATATCGCCATCGCACATCGCGCGTGTTCGCGCCGCGTCCCGGACAATACGGCGTCGGCCTCTCGGCAATCCCGGACGCCTTCACGCCCGAGACGCGCGAAGCCGCCGGCGAAGCCTGGCTCTCGGCATCGTCATGGGCGTTTTCGGCCGATGGCGAGATCAGGCTCGATCGTGCCGGTATCGAGAAGCGGCTCGCATCGGCCGATGCTTTTGTTCACGTGCAGGATTTGCCGGAAACCGATCTTCTGCTCGCGGCCGACTATGCCGCGCATGAGGCCGGCATTGCGGCGGCCGCAGCCCATCTCGGCGCGGCAGGACCATCGCTCTATCATCTCGATGCGACGCGGCCCGAGCAGCCGCATGCGCGTACGCTGACCGAGGAAATCTCCCGTGTCGTCCGCGCGCGCGCGGCCAATCCGGCCTGGATCGCCGGCATGATGCGCCACGGTTTTCGCGGAGCGGCCGAGATCACCGCAACGCTCGAGCACATGGCGGCCTTCGCGCATCTGGCCGGCGCCGTGCCGCCGCATCTGTTCGACCTCTACTACGATGCGACGCTCGGACATGACGAGGTCCGGGCCTTCATGGCCCGCGAAAATCCGGCGGCACTCGCGGCGATGGAGACGTGTTTCACGCGCCTGCATGAGGCCTCGCTCTGGCGAACGCGCCGCAATTCGATTGCGGCTGCGCTGCGGGAGGCGTCATGAGCGCTTCCGTGGTCAAGGGCTGGTGTCCCGGCGCGCTGCGCCCGATGCAATCGGGCGACGGGCTCGTGGTCCGCGTGCGTCCGTTCGGCGGACGGCTCGACGCGGCCCAGATCTCCGGACTGGCCCATCTTGCCGAACGCCATGGCAACGGCCTGATCGACGTGACCAGCCGGGCCAATCTCCAGATCAGGGGCGTCAACGAGACCAGCCACAGGCTGCTACTCGACGGGCTTGCGCAACTGGCGCTGCTCGACCCGGATGCTGAGACCGAATCCCGTCGCAACATCCTTGTGACGCCGTTCTGGCGTGCCGGCGACGCGACCCAATCGCTCGCCGCCGAGCTCGAGGAGGCGCTCGCCGACAGCTCGCTCGAACTTCCAACCAAGTTCGGCTTCGCCGTCGACGACGGCACCTCACGCGTGCTTGCGGGCGATTCCGCGGACGTGCGGATCGAGCGCGATCATTCCGGCGCACTGCTGGTCCGGGCTGATGGCGACAAACTCGGCCGCTCCGTCGCGCGTGGCGAGGCCGTGACCACCGCGCTCGCATTCGCCGACTGGTTCGTGATCTCAGGCGGCGCCAGAGGCGGGCGAGGGCGGATGGCGGCGCATCTTGCCACTGGCGCAATCCTGCCGGAGGCATTGCGCGGCGAGGCCGAGCCGGCGCCGATCATGGCGGCGGCGCGTCCCGGCCTCTATGCGCAAGGTGCGATGGTCGGCGTCGCCTTCGGGCAGATGGCGCATGCGACGCTCAACCAGTTCGCCGGTTGCGGACATGCGCTGCGCATGACGCCATGGCGGATGGTTTTGAGCGAGGGCAAGCGCGCGATGCCGAGCGTGACCGGTCTCATCACCGAGGCCTACGACCCTGCGCTGCGCGTCATCGCTTGCAGCGGTGCGCCACGCTGTCGCGAGGCGCATGCCGATACCCGCGGCCTTGCCGCGGCCCTGGCCCCGAACATCGGCGCGGCCGCACGGCTCCACGTCTCCGGCTGTGCCAAGGGTTGCGCCCATTCCGGTCCAGCCGCCATCACTCTGGTCGCGACCGGCGCCGGCTTCGATCTCGTGCGCGCCGGGTCGACGCGCGATGAGCCCATCCTGCGGGGGCTGAACCGCGACGACATCGTCAGAGATCCCTCCATCTTGATGGGAGGGCACTGATGCCGCACATTTACGAGACCGACGGCGCGGCGATCTACCGGCAGTCCTTTGCGACCATCCGGGCCGAAGCCGATCTTGCGCGCTTCACGCCGGACGAGGAGCAGGTGGTGGTGCGGATGATCCATGCCGCCGGCATGGTCGGCCTCGAAGCGCATATCCGCTTCACATCAGGCATGGCGGTCGCCGCCCGCGCGGCGTTGCAGAAGGGCGCACCGATCCTGTGCGACGCGCGCATGGTCTCCGAAGGAATTACGCGCGCGCGGCTTCCCGCCGCCAACGCCGTCATCTGCACGCTGGGCGACGAGACCCTTCCCGGGCTCGCGCAGTCCATGCGCAACACCCGTTCGGCTGCGGCCCTGGAGCTGTGGCGGCCGCATCTCGACGGCGCGGTCGTGGCGATCGGCAATGCGCCGACCGCGTTGTTTCATCTCCTCAACATGCTGGAGGACCGGAGCTGCCCGCGGCCCGCGGCGATCATCGGCTGTCCCGTCGGCTTTGTCGGCGCGGCCGAATCCAAGGCTGCGCTGATGGCCGATCCGAAGGTGCCGGCGCTCACGGTTGAGGGCCGCCTCGGCGGTTCCGCGATCACGGTCGCCGCCGTGAACGCGCTGGCGAGCCGGAGCGAATAGATGGGACGCATCATCTGCTGCGGTCTCGGCCCCGGTGATCCCGATTTGATGAGCGTGCGCGCCGATCGCACGGTGCGCGGCGCAAAGCATGTCGCCTATTTCCGCAAGAAGGGCCGGCCCGGCCAGGCGCGCCGCATCGTCGAGGGCATGTTGGCGGCCGACGTCACCGAATATCCGATGGAATATCCGGTCACCACGGAAATCGCCTTCGACACGCCTGAATATGTCCAGCTGCTTGCCGGCTTCCACGACGAATGGGCGGAACGTCTGGCCCGGCTGGCGCGTGCGATCGACGTCGTCGTGCTCTGCGAGGGCGATCCTTACTTCTACGGCTCCTTCATGCATCTGCACACGCGCCTGCAAGGCCGTGTCGAGATCGAGGTGATCGCCGGCATTCCCGGCATGGTCGGCTGCTGGAATGGCGTGGGACAGCCGATCGCGCTCGGTGATGACGTGACGACGGTGCTCATGGGCACGCTCGCCGAGGCCGAGCTCGAGCGCCGCATGCGCGATTCCGATGCGCTCGTGATCATGAAGACCGGGCGCAATCTGGCAAAGGTCCGCCGCGCGCTCGCTGCCGCCGGACGGCTGGACGACGCCTGGCTGGTCGAGCGCGGCACCATGCCGGGCGAGCGCGTGGTGCGGCTCGCGGAGATCGATGCCGCCGACTGCCCCTATTTCGCGATCGTGCTCGTGCACGGCAAGGGCCGGCATCCGGACGCCGCCGAATGACGGGCACGCTGACCATCGCGGGCCTCGGGCCGGGCAGCGATGCGCTGGTGACGCCCGAGGTCTCCGCCGCGCTTGCCGCCGCGACCGATATTCTGGGCTACGCGCCCTATGTCGCGCGCGTGCCAGCGCGGGCAGGGCTCACTTTGCATCCTTCCGACAATCGCGAAGAGCTGCAGCGCGCAAGCGAGGCGCTGCGGCTCGCGGCCGAAGGCGGGCAAGTCGTTATCGTGTCCTCCGGCGACCCCGGCGTCTTCGCAATGGCTTCTGCCGTGTTCGAGGCGCTCGAACAGGCGCCGCAATGGCAGGAGCTGCCGATCCGTGTGCTGCCCGGCGTCACTGCGATGCTGGCGGCTGCCGCGCGCGCCGGCGCGCCGCTCGGCCACGATTTCTGTGCAATCAACCTGTCGGACAATCTCAAGCCGTGGGCGGTGATCGAGAAGCGCCTGCGGCTCGCCGCGGAAGCCGACTTTGCCATTGCGATGTATAATCCGCGCTCGGCGAGCCGACCGGAGGGTTTTGGCCGCGCGCTTGCGGTGCTGAAGGAGGCCGGCTGCGGCGAGCGCCTCGTGATCTTCGCGCGCGCGATCAGCGCCGCCGATGAAAAGATCGAGACCGTCAGGCTGAAGGAAGCGACACCCGAAATGGCCGACATGCGCACGCTGGTGATCGTGGGCAACTCGCAGACACGCCGCGTCGGCCGCTGGGTCTATGCGCCGAGGCAGGTGCGATGACCGAGCCATTGCATGATCTCGGCCACGCCCTCGACCCGCAATCTTTCCGGCAGTTGCGGTCGTGCGATCATGATCACCGGCAGGCCGAGTACCCGCGCAGCGTCGATCTTGGCGCGCGCGCCGTCGCCGCCCGAATTGCGGGCGACGATCCGGGTGATGCTGCGTTTGCGCATCATCTCCAGCTCGGCCTCAAGCGTGAATGGCCCACGCGACACGATCACGTCCGCGGCAAAGGGCAGGGGCGCATCGGGCGGATCGACAAATCTCAGCGTGTAGGCGTGCTGCGGCCTGGTCGCGAACGGTGCGATGTGCTGGCGGCCGATCGCGAGGAACACATTTGCCGCCGCCTCGGGCAGTGCGGCGACCGCGGCGTTGACATCAGGTATTTCGATCCAGTTGTCGCCGGGCGCTTTGGTCCAGGGCGCCCGCTCCAGAGCGATCAGCGGCGTCCCGGTTTCCGCGCATGCTGCGACCGCATTGCGGCTCATCTCGGCGGCAAAGGGATGGGTCGAGTCGATCACGTGCGTGATCTCTTCCCGACGAATGTAATCGGCAAGACCGCCGACGCCGCCAAAACCGCCGATACGCGTCGGCAACGGCTGACCGGCGGGCGCGCGGGTGCGGCCGCCATAGGAATACACAGCGTCAATGCCGGCGCGCGCGATCTCCGCCGCGAGCAGGCTCGCGTCGGCCGTTCCGCCCAGAATGAGGGCGCGCGTCATGGCTGATCCCTGGCTGACCATCATCGGTATCGGCGAAGATGGCCTTGCCGGGCTGTCCGAGGCAAGCCGAAAGGCGCTCGATGATGCCGAAACTGTCTTCGGCGGTGAACGGCATCTTGCGCTTGCCGGCATAACCGGGCGCGGCCGTCCATGGCCGGTGCCGTTCGATGCAGATGTCGTGCTGAGCTGCCGCGGCCGCCCCACAGCGGTGCTCGCCTCCGGCGATCCGTTCTGGTACGGCGCCGGCGCGAGCCTCGCCGAAAGGCTGGGCGCCGGCGAGTGGATTGCGCATTCCGCGCCGTCAACGTTTTCGTTCGCCGCCGCGCGACTGGGCTGGCGCCTCGAAGCAATTGCCTGTCTCGGTCTCCACGCCGCGCCATTCGAGCGTCTCGTGCCGCATCTGGCGCGAGGCGCACGCATCATTTGCCTCGTGCGCGACGCGAAGGCGGCAGGCGATCTCGCGAAATGGCTGACGGCGCGCGGATGGGGTGCCTCGGCATTCTGGACGCTTACCGCGCTTGGCGGGCCGCGCGAAATTATCAACGCGCATCGCGCCGACAGTTTTGCAGGCGATCTTGCCGGGAGCCTGGTGACGGTGGCGGTGGAGGCGAGAGGAGCGCAGGGTCTTCCCCGCAGCTCGGGACTATCGGACGAACTCTTCGTCCATGACGGCCAGATCACCAAGCGTCCGATCCGTGCGCTCGCGCTCTCGGCGTTGGCGCCGCGTCCCGGTGAACGGCTGTGGGACATTGGCGCGGGCTCGGGTTCGATCTCGGTCGAGTGGACGCTGTGCGGCGGCACCGCGATCGCCGTCGAGGCGCGCGAGGATCGCGCCGCCAACATTCGCAGCAATGCAGCGGCGTTCGGGTTGGCACATCGGATCACAGTCATCACGGGAAAGGCGCCTGAAGTCCTTGCTGACCTGGACGCACCTGACGCCGTGTTCATCGGCGGCGGTCTCGACATCGCGATGTTCGACGCGGTCTGGTCGCGGCTCTCGCCCGGTACGCGGTTGGTCGCGCATTCAGTAACGTTGGAAACGGAAGCGCTGCTGGGTGAGCTGCACCAGCGCCACGGCGGTGAACTGATGCGCGTGGAGATTGCGCACGCCGCTTCCCTCGGCCGCTACCGGTCCTGGGAGGCGGTGCGGCCCGTGGTGCAATGGAGCGCGGTCCGATGAAGGTCGCCGGGCTCGGATTCAAAAAGGATGTCACGCTGGCCTCGCTGCGTGAGGCGCTTCTGGCGGCCGGTGGTCCCGAAGGCCTTGCAGCAGTGGCAACGGTCAGCGACAAAGCCGACGCGGAGGTGTTGAAGCAGCTTGCGCGCGAATGCGGCGTACCGATCAAGGCGATCGCCGCCGAAATGTTGGCCGGCATCGACACGCCGACGCAGTCAAACCTCATCGCGAAAAAGTTCGGGACGGGATCAGTCGCCGAAGCGGCAGCGCTTGCGGCAGCTGGACCTGGCGCGCGATTGATCGCGACGCGGGCGGTCTCGCAGGATCGCACCGCGACCGCGGCGATCGCGGAAGGAGACGGCGCATGACGGTGCATTTCATCGGGGCAGGGCCGGGCGCTCCTGACCTGCTGACGTTGCGCGGGCGAGATCTGATCGCCGCCTGTCCTGTCTGTCTCTATGCCGGCTCGCTTGTCCCCGAAGGCGTCTTGGCGCATTGCCCGTCCGGCGCGCGGATCGTCAACACCGCGCCGATGTCGCTCGACGAGATCATTGCGGAGATCGCTGCCGCGCATGCCGGCGGCAAGGACGTTGCGCGGCTGCACTCGGGCGATCTCTCGATCTGGTCAGCGATGGGCGAACAGCTTCGCCGCCTGCGCACGCTCGACATTCCCTACACGGTGACGCCCGGCGTTCCCTCTTTCTCGGCCGCCGCGGCTGCGCTGGAGGCCGAGCTGACGCTGCCCGGCCTTGCCCAGACGGTGGTGCTGACGCGCACGCCGGGCCGCGCCAGCGCGATGCCCGAAGGCGAGAAGCTCGCCGCCTTCGCCGCCACCGGCGCGGTGCTCGCGATTCATCTGTCGATCCATCTGCTCGACAAGGTCGTCGGCGAGCTGACGCCGCATTATGGCGCGGATTGTCCGGTCGCGATCGTCTGGCGCGCGAGCTGGCCCGACCAGCGCATCATCCGCGCCACGCTCGCAACACTCGACGTTGCCGTCGGCAGCGAGATGGAGCGCACCGCGCTCATCCTGGTCGGCAGGACGCTGGGCTCGGCGGTTTTTTCCGAGAGCCGTCTCTATGCAGCTGACTATGACCGCCGCTATCGCCCCGTGGGCGCCGAGCCGCGCTTTCCGGAGGTGTCGTGATGGCAGCAGGGCTCGTCATCTCCGCGCCGGCCTCCGGCGTCGGCAAGACCACGCTGACGCTTGCGCTCGCGCGCGCCTGGCGCAACAGCGGATTGCGGGTGCAGTGCTTCAAGAGCGGCCCCGATTATATCGATCCCGCGTTTCATGCAGCCGCGACAGGACGCGCCTCGGTCAACGTCGACAGCTGGGCGATGGATCGCGGGACAATCTCGCATCTCGTCAGTCGCGGCACTGACGCCGACGTCGTGCTGGCCGAAGGCTCGATGGGCCTGTTCGACGGCGTCGCCGCGCGTGGCGTCTGCGGCACCGGGGCGACCGCCGACATCGCGGAGATGCTGGACTGGCCGGTGCTGCTGGTGATCGATCCCTCGGGCCAGGCACAAACGGCGGCCGCGATTGCCGCGGGCCTTCGCGACTACCGCCCCGGTGTGCGCCTTGCGGGCGTCGTGCTCAATCGCGTTGCCAGCCCACGCCATGAAGCTCTCGTGCGGCGCGCGCTGCTGGATGCCGGCATCGCCGTCTTCGGCGCGCTGCCGCGCCATGCCGAGATCAGCCTGCCGAAGCGGCATCTCGGCCTGGTGCAGGCCGAGGAGCAGACGGAGATCAGCAAGCTGATCGACGAGGCCGCGCGCTTCGTCGCCGAGCATGTCGATCTTGACGCAGTGCTGCAATCGGCTGCCAGCTGGTCACCGCCATCTGCCGGGAGCGGCCTGAACGTGACGCCGCCCGGCCAGCGCATTGCGTTGGCCCGTGACGCCGCGTTCTCCTTCGTCTATCCGCATATGCTGGAAGCGTGGCGCGCGGCGGGCGCCGAGATCTCGACATTCTCGCCGCTCGCTGACGAGGGCCCTGATCCAGGCGCCGATGTGTGCTGGCTGCCGGGCGGCTATCCCGAGCTGCAGGCCGGCAGGATCGCGGCCAATGCGCGCTTCCGCAGCGGATTGCGCGCCTTCGCCGAGACGCGCCCGGTGCACGGCGAATGCGGAGGCTATATGGTGCTGGGCAGCGCTTTGACCGACGCCGACGGCGTCAGCCACGAGATGACGGGCCTGCTCGGCCTGGAGACGAGCTTTGCCAAACGCCGCATGCATCTGGGCTATCGTCTGGCCGAGCTCGCCGCACCGATGCCGGGTCATCAGGCGGGTGCACGCCTGCGTGGCCACGAATTCCACTATTCGACGATCGTCGCGCAACCCGATACGCCGCTGGCGGTCGTGCACGACGCGACAGGCGCCGTCATCGCCGAGACCGGCTCGCGGCGGGGACAAGCCACCGGCACGTTCTTCCACCTGATCGCGGAGGACCGGTGAGCGGTTTTGTGTCCTTTGTCTCCGCCGGGCCCGGCGATCCCGAGCTCCTCACGCTCAAGGGTGCCGCGCGGCTGCGCGAAGCTGATGTCGTGCTCTATGACGATCTTGCTTCGGGGGCGATCCTCGATCTGGCCCGGCCCGGCGCCAATCTCGTCGCGGTGGGAAAGCGGGCGGGACGGGCCTCGACCAAGCAGCACCACGTCAACCGCCTGCTGGTCGACTACGCCGTGACAGGCGCGCGCGTGGTGCGATTGAAGTCGGGCGATGCCGGCATCTTTGGCCGGCTCGAGGAGGAGCTCGAGACGCTGCGTGAAGCGGGCATCGGCTACGAGATCATTCCCGGCGTCACGTCGGCCTGTGTCGCCGCCGCGCAAGCCGGCATTCCGCTGACCCGGCGTCACACCTCGCGCCGCGTGCAGTTCGTGACCGGGGCAGACGTCACCGGCGAGCTGCCGCCAGACCTCAATTGGGCGGCGTTGGCCGATTCAGAGGCGACGACCGTGGTCTATATGGGCCGGCGGACGTTTCCGGCGCTTGTCGTCAAATTGATCGAGCACGGGCTCGCCCCAACCACGCCGGCGTTGTTTGCCGAATCGCTCGGCCGTCCCGATGAGCGGCTGGTCCGCACCACCATTTCGGAACTTGCCGAGCAGCTTGCGCGGGGCGGGGCGGCCTCCACGGCGGCCGTCATCCTGTTCGGCGCGCTGGCGGGGGATTATCCGTCATGACGGTCTCGGCCGCCCTTCGCCCCTTGACGCCCGGCTGGCGAAAGGGGCACACAGGAGACGCATGGTGCTCGACGCGGCGCAAAGCGCCGGAGCATAATCGGGAATGGGGATGGGCGGACCCAGTTGCGGCGCCCAAAACCCCAGCCGCCCCCGCGACTGTAAGCGGTGAGGGACTTCGATCAGCCACTGGGCCGCAAGGTTCGGGAAGGCCGGAGACTCCCAGTGAACCGCGAGCCAGGAGACCGGCCGTGCACGTTTTGAGGCCAAGGCCGTCGGGTGTGACGGCAAGAAGGATCTGAGCCATGCATATCGAACCCGGACTAGTCTCGGACGCCAAGCTCGTGCTGAGTTACGCAACCGGCATCGCCGTTGGCGGCGTTGCCTTGAAGCTCGCGGTCGAGACCGTGCGCGAGCAGGGCATCACGTCGTTCGCGGCGCGCACGCTCGCCACCACCGGCCTCGTGTTCGTCTTCTTCGAGATCCTGCCGCACTTCCCGGTCGGCGTCTCCGAAGTGCACTTCATCCTCGGCTCGACCTTGTTCCTGCTGTTTGGAGCTGCGCCTGCGGCCTTCGGCCTCGCGTTCGGCCTGCTGTTCCAAGGCATCTTCTTCGAGCCGCCCGACCTGCCGCAATATGGCATGAACGTCACCACGCTGCTGGTGCCGCTGTTCGGGATCCAGGCGATCGCCACGCGGATCATTTCGAGCAACACGGCCTATGTCGATCTGAAGTACCGCCAGGCGCTGGCGCTTTCGACGACCTATCAGGCGGGTGTCATCGCCTGGGTGGCGTTCTGGGCGATTTATGGCTCCGGCTTCGGCGCGACCAACCTCGCCAACATTGCGACCTTCGCGGCGTCCTATGCGCTCGTTATCGTGATCGAGCCGCTCGCCGATCTCGGCGTGCTGGCGCTGGCGAAGTCGCTGCGAGGCGTCACCGCGGCCGGCCTCGTCACTCCGCGTTTGCACAACGCGGCCTAGAGACAAGCGAAGGGCGGCCGGTATGGCCGCCCTTCGCAGCTACGATGCTCACGCTCTCCCTGATAGGCATCGGTTGCGGCGATCCCGAGCAGCTCACGCGCGCCGCGATCACTGCCATCAACGCGGCCGATCTCGTCCTGATCCCGCGCAAGGGAACCGCAAAATCCGATCTCGCCGATCTCAGGCGGACGATCTGCGCCGATGTGCTCACCAGCGACACGACTCGTATCGCCGAGTTCGATCTGCCCGTCCGCGACGCCGCTGAAGCGGACTATCGCAAGGGCGTCGACGATTGGCACGATGCCGTCGCCGCTGTCTGGTCGCAGACGATCGGGGACCATCTCGAAGGCGAGGGCAAGGTCGCGCTGCTGATCTGGGGCGATCCCTCGCTTTACGACTCCTCGCTGCGCATTGCGCGGCGGCTCAATCCCTCACCAAAGATCGAGGTCGTGCCCGGCATCACCTCGATCCAGGCGCTGTGCGCGGCGCATGCCATGCCGCTCAACGACATCGGCGAGCCGTTTCTGGTCACGACCGGACGCCGCTTGCGCGATGGCGGTTGGCCGGCAGATGTCGATACCGTGGTAGTGATGCTCGACGGCGGCACGGCGTTCCAGTCGCTTGATCCGGCGGGCCTGCACATCTGGTGGGGGGCCTATCTCGGCATGCCCGATCAGATCGTGATGTCCGGCGCGCTGGCCGAGATCGGCCCGCGCATCGTCGCGGTGCGGCAAGAGGCGCGCGAACGGCACGGCTGGATCATGGACAATTACATCCTCAAGCGCAGCCTGTGAGGCAAGCGAGGCAGCATGCTCCCCGAATGGGTCACCCAACAATGCCCCGACATCTCCGCAGTCCACCGCGAAGCGGCGGTGGCGCGGCAGGCGCAACTGACGAAACCGACCGGCGCGCTCGGCCGGCTCGAGCAGCTCGCAATCGAGCTTGCGGGTCTGCAAGCGACCAAGCAACCGCGCGCGGCGCGGGTGCCGATCATCATCTTCGCCGGCGATCACGGTATCGTCGCGCAGGGCGTCTCGGCCTATCCGCAGGAAGTGACCATCGCGATGCTGGCGAACTTCGCCTCCGGCGGTGCCGCGATCTCGGTGCTCGCGCGTGAGCTGGGCTCCAGCCTGGAGGTTATCGACGCCGGCACGCTGGCGCAGGAGGAGATGGCTGGAATCGTGACCGACAAGCCGCGCAGCGGCACGCGCGATTTCAGCATCGAAGCTGCGCTCACCCCCGCAGAGCTGGCATTTGCGTTCGAAGCCGGCCGACGTGCGGTGATGCGCGCGCAGGCCGGGCAGCCCGATGTTCTGATCTTCGGCGAGATGGGTATCGGCAACACCACGACATCGGCGGCAATCGCGGCGAGCCTGCTCGGCGTGGGTGCGGAGGAGATCGCGGGCAGCGGGACCGGCGTTGACGCGGCCGGCCGTGTGCACAAGGCGCGGGTGATCGACGCCGCGATCGCACGCCATGGCATTGCGGGCGCTTCGCCGGAAAAGATCCTGCGCGCCGTCGGCGGTCTCGAAATCGCGGCCATCTGCGGTGCAATTATCGCGGCTGCCCAGCGTCGCATCCCCGTGTTGATCGACGGCTTCATCGTGTCGGTGGCGGCGCTGGCGGCGGCGCGGCTCAACCCCTCGTGCCAGCCGTTCCTGCTGGCCTCGCACCAGTCGGCGGAGCAGGGCCATCGGCTGGTGCTGCGCGCGCTGAATGTGCAACCGCTGATCAGCCTCGATCTCAGGCTCGGCGAAGGATCGGGCGCGGCAATCGCGCTGCCGCTGGTGCGGTCGGCCTGTGCGCTCCACAATGGCATGGCGACCTTTGCGCAGGCCAATGTGCCTGATCGTCCGGCCTGATCAAATCGTCCGCTGATTGACGTAGACGACGCGCCAGCCGGTCGCGAGCCGGTCGATCCTGGTCAGCGACAGCGGATCGATCACGAAGCGCAGGGCAGCTTGTGGTGTCAGATCGAGCGCGATGCACAGCGCCGCGCGAATCGTGCCGGAATGCACGACGAGCGTTGCGGCCCCGGCGCCGACCCTTGACAGACCCAGCCGGACCCGCGCGACCTGTTCCTCAAAGCTTTCGCCGCCCGGCGGCCGTCCGCGCGCCGGATCGCTCCAGAACTGTGCATAGGCCTCGTCACCGGTCGCGGCGAGTTCGTCATGCCGACGGCCGGTCCAGTCGCCAAAGTTCTGCTCGCTGAATTCGTCCAGCTGCAGCGGCTCGAGCCCCAGCGCGCGGGCCGTTTCGACCGTGCGCCGCGAGGGGCTGGCATAGCTCGCGGCGTCGCGCGGCAGGCGCTGCCGCAGCGCCTCCAGCTGCGCGCGAGCGCCGAGATCGGCCGGCGCATCGGCCGCATGGATCGTCCCCGTGACGCCATCGACGGGCGCGTGCCGTATCAGCCAGAGGAAGGTCTCGCCTTCCATGCTTATCTCCAAGGAAACTGGTCGTTGTGGCAATAACGCCGCAACTGGCACATTGACTCCGTCTGGATCGTAATCCTAGATGCTCGCGACGGTTTCCCCGAGAGGGGATGAAAAGGGAATGCGGTGCGGGGACATTGTCCTCAATGCCGTGGCTGCCCCCGCAACTGTAAGCGGCGAATCTTGCATCACATGCCACTGGGTATCTCGGTCCCGGGAAGGCGACGCAAGGTAGTGACCCGCGAGCCAGGAGACCTGCCGTCAGCCGTGGTCACACGCGAAGATGTCGGTCGGGGAGTACAGACATTCGGCTTCATCGGAAGGCTTATGAGCCGGAAGATGGGACCTTGGTTCGCGGTGACGTGCCACTGACGTCACTCCGAGGTCCAAGACCGTGTATTCCCTTTGTATCGTACGACCATGCCGTTTCCTACTGGCATGCGCTTCTCTCACATCTTTCATCGCCATCGACATGCCAGCGGCGTTGGCGCAGCAGGCCCGCGAGCCACTGCCGCCCGTCGAGGTGCCGGCGCCACAATCCCGCAGGCAGGCCAGCCCGGCCGGACGTGACGCGCAGAGCTCACGCCGCGCAGCAGCGCGCCGGCCGGAGACTGCATCCGCAGTGCCCAAGCCTGTCGTGCCGACTGCGGCAGCACAGACGCCGCTCAATACCAATGCCGTGGCCGAAAGCGCCTCGCGCCTTGGCCTGACCGTTCGCGAAACGCCCGCGACCGTGGAGGTGATCTCGGCCGCAACCATGCGCGAGCAGGGCTACCGCACCGTCTCCGACGTCGCGCAGGGAGCGGTGGGCGTCACAGCTGGCGACAATCCGGCGGAGCCCTCGGCTTTCTCCATGCGCGGCTTCACCAACAGCCAGATCAACACGCTCTACAACGGCATCAAGATCGGTCCGCAGAACATGACCTCGCGGATCACCGACACGGCCAACCTGGAGGCCGTCGAATTCCTGAAGGGACCGGCCTCGCTGATGTCGGGCGAGGGCGCCGCCGGCGGCGCGATCAACTTCGTCACCAAACAGCCGCACACCGGTCCGATCCGGAACGAGGCGGATTTCTCCTGGGATTCGCTGAACTCGTTCCGGGCGCATTACGGATCGGGCGGCAGCACGAACGTGCAGGGACTGGACTACCGCTTCGACGTCAGTCGTTCTTCGCTCAACGGCTTTGCCGACGACACCAACACCAAGACGCTCGACGTCTCGGGCCAGCTCAACTACCGCATCTCCGACAGCCTCAAGGTTTGGGGCGCGATCGAATACCGCGAGGATCGCTCGAAAGCCTATTGGGGTGCGCCGCTGGTGCCGATTGCCTTCAGTGGTTCGCACGCGACGACGGGGATCGTGTCCGGCAATTACGTCTCGAACTACAACAAAACCAATCTCGGTGCGGTCACGATCGATGACCGCACCTTCAACACGAACTACAACGTCCTCGACAATCGCAACGTCGCGCAGGAGGTGTGGTTGCGCGGCGGTTTCGAGCTGAAGCTTGCGCCAGACCTGACGCTGAAAAGCCAGGCCTATGGTTATGGCGCAGAGCGCACATGGTTCAACAATGAGGTCGAGGCGTTCAATGCCAGTTCGGGCCTCCCTAACTCGAACATGGTGGATCGCGAGCGTTTCTACGTCGCGCACAGCCAGCGCTTGGTCGGAAACATCACCGACCTGATCTGGGATGCGAATATCGCCGGCTTCGACAACCGCCTGGTCACGACGCTATCGTCGAGTTACCTCGACTTCGTCAGGCCGGGCGCCGCAAATTTCCCCGATGATTCCGTCTCGCTGGTCAATCCCGATCGCGGCTATTACGGCCTGCTCACGACTAAGCAGCAGACCGCGCGGATCGACAACGAGGCGCTGTCGTTCGAGGACCGGTTGAAGTTGACACGGACCTTTGCGTTAGTCGGCGGCCTCCGCGTCGAGCATATCGGGCTCGACCGCAACTCGACGGACAAGACGGGCCTTGTGAATGCGGGTTTCCCGTTCTCGCAATCCTGGGTCCCGACGACGGGCCGTATCGGCTACACGTGGGAAGCCGTTCCGGGCCTGACCTTTTTCAGCCAATACGCGACCGGCGCCGACATCGCAGCCAACAACATCTTTCTGCTCAATCCGACCGATTCGCTCAACCTGACCACCGCGCGCACCTACGAGACCGGCGTCAAGCACCTGTTCTGGGACAATCGGGCGGAGTGGTCGTTCTCGGCCTATGACATCTTGCGCAAGAACGTCTATGCGGCGGCGGGCGGCATGCAGCTCAACCTCGCCGGGCGACAGGAATCGAAGGGCGTCGAGCTTGCCGCCGCGGTGCGTCCGATCGAGCCGCTGCGCCTCTGGGGCAACATCGCCTATGTCGACGCCCGCTATGCCGACTACGACTTCGTCGGCGGCTCGTTCTCCGGCAATACGCCGCCGAACGTGCCGCGCGTCGTCGCCAATGCCGGCGCGTCGTACCGTTTCTTCGCGCCCTGGGCGGTTGAGCTCGGCATCATCGGCCGCCATGTCGGCGACCGCTACAACACCGATGCCAACACCGTGACGCTGAAGGCCTATACCGTGGCCGATGTCTACGCCTTCGTCGACATCCCCAAGACGGTATTCGACGCGGTCGATCAGGCCCGCCTGAGCTTCCGGGTGCGCAACATCGCCGACAAGCGTTACGCGATCTGGGGCGATCCGTTCTATCCAGACCAGATCCTGCTGGGCGCGCCCAGGACCTATGAGATCTCGGCCGCGTTCAAATGGTAGGACGCTGACCGATGATGCGCGCGATCGTCCTGCTGCATCGATGGCTCGGGATCGCGTTCTGCCTGCTGTTCGCGATGTGGTTCGCGACGGGAATCGTGATGCACTTCGTTCCGTTTCCGTCCCTGACGGAAGCGGAACGCTTTGCCGGGCTCGTGCCGCTGGATGGCGCCGAGACGAGGCTTGCGGTCGCCGATGCTGTTGCCGCGAGCGGGATCGCGGATGCGACGCGCGTTCGCCTGATCCAGCGCAGCAACGGACCAGTCTATGTCGTTTCGGGGCCATCGCGCGCAGGCGCAGTCCTCGCCGCCCACGGGGTCGACGCGTCGGTCGCGTCTTCCGACGTCGCGCTGGCCATCGCGCGGGATCACGCCCGCAGCCGCGGGCTGGATGCCGCGCGGGCCGCGATCGTCGCACGCGCGGACTACGACCAATGGAGCGTGCCGAACGGCTTTGACCGCCACCGGCCCTTGTTTCGGGTTGCCCTCGGTGACGCCGGCGTGACGGAAGTCTATGTCTCCTCGCTCACCGGCGAGATCGTCCTGGATACGACGCGCCGCGAGCGCGGATGGAATCTCGCCGGAAGTGTCCTGCACTGGATCTATCCGACAGTTCTGCGAAGCAATTGGTCGCTGTGGGATCGGGTGGTCTGGACCTTGTCGCTGCTGGCCCTGATCGCAGCTTTGCTTGGCGCTGTGCTCGGGCTTGCGCGGATCAAACCTCGAGGCGGTCTGATCGGCTCGCCCTATCGTGGCTGGCATGCCCTGCATCATCTCATCGGCCTCGCGGCCATGGTGTTCGTACTGACCTGGATTTTCAGCGGCTGGCTCTCCATGGATCATGGGCGGCTGTTCTCGCGTGGGCAATTGACCTCGGCTGAATCCAGCGTGATGAACGCTTCACCGAACTGGGGGGCGGCTGCATCGCTCGATCGGCAGCCTATATCGCCGTCGACCCGCGAGATCGAATGGTTTGCCTTCAACGGCACTCTCTATCGGCGGGACCGGACGGGCCTTGCCGGCCAGACCTTGATCAAGGCAGGCGACGCGCCCCGCGATGAACCAACGGGATCTCTGGATGGGCAGGAGGTCCAGGGGCTGACCGCGCGCCTCGCGGCCGGCTGCGGCGCACCATCCGTACTTGCCGACAACGACGACTATCCCGCGCAGTCCAATGTCCCGGGCGCCCCGGTCTACCGCTCGTACTGCGGTGACCTCTGGTTCGACATCGACGGCGCCGACGGCAATTTGCTGCAAAGGCTGGATTCGTCGCGGCGGGCTTATCGCTGGTTCTACGGCGCGCTGCACACGCTGGATTTTCCGGTCCTGCTGACGCGTCCGTTGCTGCGCGACGGCTTGGTCGTCGGGCTCTGCACCCTCGGCCTTCTGTTCTCCATCACGGGCATCGTCATCGGCTGGCGCCGCTTGGTCGCGATGCGTTGAGCGGGCAAAATCACTGCTTACTGATCGTACAATAAAGAGAGGCTGAACCGACTGCCATGCATAGCTCGTGAGCAATCGCACGGCCCGTAGCGCCGGTCGATCGCCTGCAAATTAGACAGTCCGTGCGCGGCGTGTGGATTGCAGTGCAGCGGATGTCGCGTTTCGTCCGGGAAAACTCGTGGTGCGCCGCACTTATCTCGCGTGGAACGATCCGCACTGTCCTGCACTCCCCGCGGGCAGCGCTGCCCTAAAATGTGCCTTGGCGCGCCGCGCCGGTCGCGGGCTGCTCCAGTGCGTTGCGACAACTCTGACCTATCCCGAGCCCATCGCTCTGTCGCACGCTCGCAAGCGGTGGCATGACAGGGGATGACGATGAGCGCTCTCGGCTTGGGATTGAATTTCGCGACGGACGGGAACCACCCGCCGTCCGGTTCGAATGTCTTCCGCAGCTGATCCACACATGAGCGCTGACGAAAATCACTGGGAAGTCGGCACCGATATCGGCGGCACTTTCACCGACATCATCGCGATCCGACACTCCCCCGCGGAGGTACGGATCGCGAAAGTGCCATCGCGCCCGCAGGCTCCGGTTCAGGCGATGCTGGAGGCGATCGAGGCGGTGGGCCTGCGCAAGAGCGAGGTCAAGCGCTTCGTCCACGGCACCACGCGCGTGACCAACGCCATCGTCGAAGGACGGCTGCCGAAGGTGGCGCTGGTCGCGACCGAAGGCTTTGCCGACGTGCTGGAGATCGCGCGCTATCGCCGCCGCGATCTCTACCGTCTCGACATCCCGCCGAAATCGCCGCCGCTGGTGCCGCCGGAACGATGTTTTGGGCTTGCCGAGCGCCTCGATCACGAGGGGCAGGTACTGAAGGCGCTGGATGAGGCGGAGATCGAGCGCCTGGTGGCGTGGCTGAAAACAACCGGCGTGCAGAGCGTCGCGGTCGCGCTGCTTCATGCCTACGCCAATCCGGTGCACGAGAAGATGCTCGGCGAGCGGCTCAAGGGCGTCGTTGCCCACGTCTCGCTGTCGCACGAGGTCAATCCCGAGGCGCGCGAATACGAGCGGACTTCGGCAACCGTGTTCAACGCGGCCGCCATGCCGATCGCGGTGGAATATCTCAGCGAGCTGGAGCAGCGGCTGCCGATCGGCCCCGGCCTGCAGGTGTTTCATTCGGCCGGCGCCATGGTCCCGATCTCGGCCGTGAAGCGGCGGCCGCTGGTGATGGCGATGTCCGGTCCGGCGGCCGGCGTCTCGGCATCGGTCAGCATCGCGCGTCAGCTCGGCACATCGCGGATGCTGACGTTCGACATGGGCGGCACCACGACCGACGTCTGCCTGATCGTCGACGGCCAGGCCGAGATGACCGACGGCCGCATGCTCGGTGACAAGCCGCTGCGTCAGCCGATGCTTGCGGTTCATTCCATCGGAGCGGGCGGCGGATCGATCGTGCGCCATGGTCCCGGCGGCCTGACCGTCGGACCGGAAAGCGCCGGCTCCGAGCCGGGACCGGCCTGCTACGGCCGCGGCGGTACCGAGCCGACTATCACCGACGCTAACGCCGTGCTCGGCTATCTCAATCCCGAAACCAGGCTCGGCGACCGGATCGGAATCAATATCAAGGCAGCCAGTGATGTCATCGCGCCGATCGCGCGCGCCTTGGGGCTGAGCCTGACCGAAACCGCGCTCGGCATCATCAAGGTCGCGAATGCGACAATGGCGCGTGCGCTCCGCCGCGTCACCGTGGAGCGCGGCATCGACGGGCGCGACTGCACGCTGCTCGCCTTTGGCGGTGGTGGCCCGATGCATGTCGCGGGCCTTGCCGATCTCTACGGGATTGCCGAGGTGGTCGTTCCCAGCGCGTCGAGTGCGTTTTCGGCACTGGGCTGTCTCACCGCCGACTTCAGCTTCCTCCAGCAGCAAACCTTGCGTGCTGCGCTTGACGGCATCGACCTCGCCCGCGTGTCGGAGCGGATCGGGGTGCTGATTGATGATGCCTCGGCGCCGCTCATCGCCAACGGCGTTGCCACGACTGAAATTCGGGTCGAACTGGTGGCCTTGATGCGCTACGCGGCGCAGAACGACGCCATTCCGGTGCCGTTCGCGCGACCGCTCGAGATTATCAGGCTGAAGAAGGATTTTCTGGCCCGGCACCACGAGCTGTTCGGCTATGCGACGGGCGAGAGCTGCGTCATCGAATCCGTGCGGGTGCAGGCACGCCGTCCATCGACGACCGTCGTGAGCCGGCCGGCCGTCGCGGTCAGAACGGTCTCCAAAGGCGAGCGCATCTGCTCGTTCGATGGCTTTCACGACATCGCCACAAGCATCATCGACCGTGCCTCGCTGACCGAAATCGTCAGCGGCCCGGCCATCATTGAAGACGCATGGTCGACCGTGGTGGTCCCGCCCGGCTGGCAGGCAAGGCCTGATGTTTCAGGCAATCTGTTCCTGAGGCGGGGGGCCGCATGAAGCTCGATCCGTTCGTCGTTGAGGTCATTAGGCACGGGCTCTCGGCCGCGGCCGAGGAGATGAGCCTGGTGATGACGCGCTCGGCGCGCTCGCCGCTGCTGCGCGAGGCCGGTGACCTCTCGTCGGCGATCACGGACGGCCGCGGCGACCTGGTCGGGCAGGGGCGCGACATCCCGATCCATCTCGGCGCGATGGCCTACACGGTCCTCGAATTGCTGAAGGTGGTGCCGCGGGACAGCCTGAACGACGGCGACGCACTGATCTACAATGTCGGCCCGCTCGGCGGCAATCATCTCAACGACGTCAAGGTCGTGCGGCCCGTCTTCGTCGATGGCGAGATCGTCGCGTTCGCGGTCAGCCTCGCGCATTGGCCCGATATCGGCGGCACCTGGCCCGGCAGCTATTTTGCGAAAGCCATCGACACCTTCCAGGAGGCGATGCGCATTCCGCCGGTTCTGATCGCCACGGCAAGCGGCGTCAATACGCCGATCGTGCAGCTGCTCAAGGCCAATGTTCGGGATCCCGAATCCTGCGAGGGCGATCTTCTCGCTCAGATCGCCGCAACGAAAGCCGGTGAGAAGCGCATCGTCGAGCTCTGCCGCGAGCACGGCAAGGCGGTCTTCACGGCGGCGCAGTCGCGCCTGCACGATCTCTCCGAAATCGAGATGCGCGAGGCGTTGCGCGATCTGCCTGATGGCGTCTACGAGGGCGAGGATTATCTGGACGACGGCGGCGTCGATGACGCGCCTGCGCGCATTCATGTCAAGATCACCATTGCAGGCGACGAAGCTACCTTCGACCTCTCGGGAAGCTGCGACCGCGTCTCGAATTTCTGCAACACGACGTCGTTCATGGCGCGTTCGGCGGTGGCCTATGCCGCGCGCATCATGAGCGGGCGCGACATGAACCAGAACGCGGGCGCGTTGCGGCCGCTGACCATCGTCACGCGCCCGGGCTCGATCCTGGAGCCGGGGTGGAATGCCTCGGTTGCGGCCGGCAATCACGAGACCTCGATGCGCATCGTCGATGCGATCTTCCGCGCCATGCAGCACACCATTCCCGAACGTCTGTCGGCCGGTGGGGCGACCACGGCGGGCGTCCTGTTCTTCGCCGAGCCGCGACAGAACGGTTCATGGAAGATGCTCTACGAGGTCCACGGCGGTGGCGAGGGCGCGCGGCACGATCGGGCCGGCATCTCGGCGACGCGGGTGCATCTGTCGAACACTTCGAATACGCCGGTCGAGGTAATCGAGGCGAATTACGCGATCCAAGTCGAGCAGCAGGCCATTCGCTGGCGGTCCGGCGGCGCGGGCGCCCATCGCGGCGGAGACGGCGTCACTCGTAGCTATCGCATCCTGGCACCGTCGATGCATCTGACCACCTGCATCGAGCGCATGGTGATGGCGCCGTTCGGCATGCAGGGCGGCGAGCCCGGCAAGGCCTGCAGCATCTCGCTGATCCGGCAGGGCGCGAACGTCGCGATCGACGGCAAGTCGAACCTGGTGCTGCAGCAAGGCGATCTCGTCACGATCGAGACGTGCGGCGGCGGTGGCTATGGTGCCGAGGCTGCGCAATGAAGGGATTGCAATGAGCAGATTGTTGCGAACCGGGCTGAATGCCGGCGACAGCGCGCCCATGGCCGTGGTCGGCGGCGAGGGCGTTTATTTCCATCTGTCGGATGGTCGCAAGCTCATCGACGGCAGCAACACCGGCGGCGGCCTCGGACATCGTCATTCCGCGATGGTGGAGGCGATCCGCCGCGCCGCGGATACGCCCGTCGTGAACGAGGGGTGGACCTGGGTCGGCCGTGAGCAGGCCGCTGACGATTTGATGGCCACCGCGTTCAGAGGCGAAGAGGATTGGGTCGGCGCGGTGCGATTCTGCATCAGCGGCAGCGAGGCCAATGACATGGCGCTGTCGCTGTGCCAGGCGTTGACTCAGCGGTCCGCGCTGGCGACGCGCGAACGCGCCTATCACGGCATTACGGGCCTGTCGCGCAGCATGACGGTGCAGCCGCAATGGCATGGCGGCCTTGCGGTGCATTCAGGCGGCTCAAAGCTGCCGGCGCCGATGGCGCCGGTGCGGATATTGCCGGCGCCGCAGGGCGCGATCTACGGCGCGCCGGCCAACAATGTTCCCCCCAGCGAATATCTGGCCGATGCCACGCGCCTGCTTTCGGATACCGCAGCGACGATCATCGACTACACCCAGGGCGGCATCTACTACGACGGCGCCTATCAGGACGAGGTGGCGCGGTGCGCGCGGCAGGCTGGCTCCTACTGGATCGCCGACGAAGTGGTGACCGGCGCCGGCCGCGCCGGGCGCTGGTTCGCCTTCCAGGGCGCCGAAAGCCGTCCTGACATCGTGACACTCGGAAAATCGCTCGGTGGCGGCGCGGCGGCGGTTGCGGCGGTGGTGGTGTCGAAGGACGTCGTCGAGCGGCTCAAGGGCACGAGCTGGCAGAATTACGGCACGCTGCGCGGGCATCCCATCAGCATGGCTGCCGTCAGCGCCTATCTGAAGGTCGTCAACGATGACAAGATTTTGGAGCACGTGAGGGGCCTCGAAAAGCTTTTCACCCGCCGCCTTCTCGCCATCGCGCAGAAACATCCAAGCGTGCAGCGTGTGGCTGGGCAGGGGCTGCACTGGACCGTGGAGCTGCACGGGCCGGACTGGCGTTCCTGGCACGCCGACACCACCGAGGTGCCGATTGCCTCGCGGGTCGCGGAGCGGGCGCTGGAGGCGGGCGCCGTGATCGGGACCAGCGGCGAGCAGACTTCGCTGTTCCTCGCGCCGCCACTGGTGATCTCCGAGCATGAGGCCGGGCAGCTTCTGGATGCACTCGACCACGGTCTCGATGTTGCGGATGACGAGCAGACATGAGGTTAGATCGTGCAACGCACACTGTGCCGATCGGCAGGCACGGGCTGGAAAGTCCGGGCGATGCTGCGTTATGCTGCTCGCGCCGGCACGTGATTGAAACTTTATCTTCACACAAGACATCACCAGGAATTCGCTGATGCGTATCGTCAATGTTGCCGCCGCCCAGATGGGCCCGATCCAGAAAGCCGACAGCCGCGAGGCCGTAGTCAAGCGCATGATCGCGCTGATGGATGAGGCCAAAAGCAAGGGCGCCGACCTGATCGTCTATCCGGAACTGGCGCTCACGACCTTCTTCCCGCGCTGGTATGCGGAGGACCGGACTGAGTTCGACAATTGGTTCGAGCGCGAGATGCCGAACGCGGCGACGAAACCGCTGTTCGAGCGCGCGGCGCAGCACCAGATGGCGATGAATTTCGGCTATGCGGAGCTGACGCCGGACGGGCATCATTTCAACACTGCTGTTCTCACCGACAAATCCGGCAAGATCGTCGGCAAATATCGAAAGATCCATCTGCCGGGCCATGTGGAATACGACACGAAGCGCTCGCACCAGCATCTGGAGAAGCGCTATTTCGAGCCGGGTGATCTCGGCTTCAATGTCTGGCGCGAGCTCGGCGGCATCATTGGCATGGCCATCTGCAACGACCGGCGTTGGCCCGAGACCTATCGCGTCATGGGCTTGCAAGGCGTCGAGATGGTGCTGATCGGCTACAACACGCCGTCCGTTAATGCGGAGAGGAGCGATGAGGGCGTCGAGAAACGCCTTTTCCACAACCGCCTCTCGGCGCAGGCCGGCGCCTATCAGAACGCGACCTGGGTCGTCGCGGTGGCCAAGGCCGGTAACGAGGACGGACACCCGCTGTTCGGCGGCAGCCTGATCGTCGATCCCAATGGCGAAATCGTCGCCGAAGCGAAGACGGAGGAGGACGAACTGCTGGTCCACCCTTGCGACCTCGATGCCACCACCTTCGGCAAGACCACGATCTTCAATTTCGCGCAGCACCGCCGCATCGAGCATTACGGCCTGATCACCAGCCGTACCGGCGCGGTGCCGCCGCCGGAGACGTGACGTCGATGACTGGCCAGAGCACATCCGGCATATCCTTGCGCGAACTCGATCCGCGCGACCGCTACAAGCTGCTCTGCGGCGTGGTGGTGCCGCGGCCGATTGCGCTGGTGACGACGCTCGATGCCAACGGGGCGGTCAACGCCGCGCCGTTCAGCTTCTTCAACGTGTTTTCGGAGAGTCCGGCGCTGATCGTGCTCGGTCTCCAGCACAAGCCGGATCACAGCCCGAAGGACACCACCCGCAACATCCATCGCGACGGCGAGTTCGTCGTTCACATGGTTGATGAGGCGCTCTCCGCGGCGATGAATGACTGCGCTGTCGATTTCCCGTCCGGCGACAGCGAGGTCGCTGCGGCAGGGCTGGCGACGCTTCCCTCTGTAGACGTGAAGGTGCCGCGCCTCGCCGCGGCACCCTTTGCGCTCGAATGCCGGCGCCATGTCGCGCTGACCTTCTCGCCCGATCGCGAACTGCTGGTCGGCGAGGTCCTCCGGGTTCACGCCCGCGAGGGCCTCGTCGACGAGGCCAATATGTATGTCGACCTCGACGCCTACCGGCCGATCGGTCGCATGTTCGGCAATCTCTACACGACGCAGAGGGATACGTTTGCGCTTGTCCGCGAGAGCCACGCGCAATGGCTCGCGCGGCAGGACGCCAAAGAGCTGAAGGACGCCTAGTGGTTCGAGAACTGCACGCTACCCAGCGCCATGGTGACCGCCGCCTGTGTCGGGTCGATCACGGCGATGCCGAGCGCGTCTTCGAGGGGACGGCGATGGCGCGCCATGCCGGCGCAGCCCATCACGATGGCGCGAGCTCCGTCCTCGTCGCGCAGCGCGCGGCCGACCTCGATCATCTTCGCCAGCGTGCCTTCGCCCGAGGCGGTTTCCGCGACGCTCATGTTGAGCGGCCGCTCGCCGGCGAGGCGTTCGGTCAGTCCCATCTGCCTGAGATAGCGCATGTGCCGCGGGATCGAGCGCTGGGCGATCGCGATGACGCCAAAGGTCTCGGCGCGGGCCAGCGCGGTCAGCACGCCGCACTCGGCAATGCCGAACACGGGCCGGTCGGTGCCTTCGCGGCAGACCTGAAGCCCGGGATCGCTGTAGCAGGCGATGACAAAGGCAGCCGAGCTATTGTCGCCCTCGACCAGCCGGCGCAGCGGCATGGCGACGCGGTCGACATCGGCCTGGCTTTCAATGCCGAACGGTCCCTCGGCCAGCGTCTGGCAGACCAGCTCCGGCCCGTCCTCGAAACCGAGCGGCTTCAGCGCGTCCTCCAGCCCCTGCGTGACCGCAGGATTGGAGTTCGGATTGATGACGAGAATGCGCGGTCGGGACATGCTGGTCTTCCTGCAAAATTTCGATCACTTGGCTTGAGCCTATCATGGAGTGCCTCATGACTGAACCCACTTACGACCTGATCATTCGCGGTGGGCGCGTCGCGACGACGACCGACGTCTTTGAAGCCGACGTTGCCATCTCCGGCGAAACCATCGCCGCGATCGGCCGCGGGCTTCCGTCCGCGAAGCGCGAGATTGACGCCCGCGGCAAGCTGGTGCTGCCAGGCGGCGTCGACAGCCACGCCCATATCGAGCAGTTGTCCGCTGCCGGCATCATGAATGCCGACACGTTCGAGAGCGCGACCGTCTCGGCCGCCTTTGGCGGTACGACCACGGTGATCCCGTTTGCCGCGCAGCATGTCGGCATGAAGCTGCCGCAGGTGGTGGAGGATTATCACGCGCTGGCGAAGAAGGGCGCCGTGATCGACTACGCCTTTCACATGATCATCGCCGATGCCACCAAGGAAACGGTCGAAGAGCACATTCCGGCGCTGGTGAAGCAGGGCCATGCCTCGATCAAGATTTTCATGACCTATGACCGGCTCAAGGTCGACGACGAGCCGCTGCTGGACATCCTTCTTGCCGCGCGCCAGTCCTGCGCGATGCTGTGCGCCCATGCCGAAAACCACGGCATCATCGCCTGGATGGTGAAGCGCCTGCTCGCGCGCGGCTACACGATGCCGAAATACCACGCCGTCAGCCACGCGCGCGTGTCCGAGGCGGAAGCTTTCACCCGGCTGATCGGCATGGCGGCGCTGATCGACCAGCCGATCATGATCTTCCACGTCTCGACCGCCGAGGGCGCCAAGGTCATCCGCGACTCGCGCGGGCAGGGGTTGAAGGTGTTTGCCGAGACCTGTCCGCAATATCTGTTCCTGACCGCCGCCGATCTCGACAAGCCGGGCGCCGAGGGCGCCAAGTGGATGTGCAGTCCGCCGCCACGGACGCATGCCGACCAGGAGGCGCTGTGGCAGGCGCTGTCGCTCGGCGATCTCCAGACCATCTCGTCGGATCACGCGCCTTATCGTTACGACGAAACCGGCAAGCTGCGCGCCGGCCCCAATCCCAATTTCAAGCAGGTCGCCAACGGCCTGCCGGGCTTGGAACTGCGGCTGCCGTTGCTGTTCGACGCGATGGTGTCGAAAGGGCGGCTGGGCCTGGAAAAGTTCGTGGAGCTGACTTCGACGGCGCCGGCCAAGATCTACAATCTGCATCCGCGCAAGGGCTCGATCGCGGTCGGCGCCGATGCCGATATCGCGATCTGGGATCCCGATCGCGAGACCGTGATCGCCGACGAGATGATGCACGACCTCGCCGGCTACACGCCGTTTGCAGGGCGCAAGCTGAAGGGCTGGCCCGTGTCAGTGCTGTCGCGTGGCCGGGTGATCATCGACGGCAACAAGTGTCTGGCGAACCCCGGTAGCGGGCAGTTCCTGGCACGCAGCGGGGGCGAGGCGGCCAAGCCGACGGGACGGCTCGTCGCCGACATGGATCCGGAGCGGAATTTCGGGGCAAAGCTGCTGTGATGGTGGATCGCGCGCGATGAAGATCTTCATCTTCGGCGGCACCGGCTTTGTCGGCCTCAATGTTGCGGAGGCGCTGCTCGCGCGCGGGCATGACGTGACGCTGTATGACCGTGCAGAGTTGCCGCCATCCGCGCGGCGGTCTCTTGCCGACTACGGCGCCCGACTCAAAGCCGTGCAGGGCGATATCACCGACGCAGATGCCATCGATGCCCTCATCGCCGAAGGCGTTGATGCGATCGTGCTTGGAGCTGCGATCACCGCCGGTGACGAATTGGAGAGAGCATCGACCGCGCGCGTTCTCGAGATCAACGTGATGGCCCAGATCCCGATCCTGCTCTCCGCGATCCGGCATGGCGTGCGCCGGGTCGTCAATCTCTCCTCGGCATCGGCCTACGGCGCCACGGGTGCGCGGGTCGAGATTCTCGACGAGGAAACGCCTTGCGATCCGGTCTCGTTCTACGCCATCAGCAAGTTCACCTCGGAGCGATCGGTTGCGCGTCATGCCGAGCTCTTCGGCGGCGATTTCCTGAGCGTACGGCTGAGCGCCCTGTTCGGCCCGTGGGAGCGACCGAGCTCCGTGCGCGACACGCCAAGCCTCCAGTTCCAGATTTTGGCCGCGTTCGCCCGGGGCGAGCCGGCGGTCATGCCCGAAGTGGGCATGCGGGACTGGATCTACGCGCCGGATGCGGCCGAGGCCGTCGCACTGCTGATCGAAGCCGAGCGGCCGCGTCACCGGCTCTACAACATCTCCCGCGGAGGGCTTTGGCCTGCGCTGCAATGGGGCGAGGCCTATGCAGCGTTGCATCCCGGCCTGCAATGCCGGCTCGCGGCGCCCGGCGAGAAAACCGTCATCAAGCTGCATGGGGCCTATCGCGCGCCGCTGTCGGTGAATCGGATGGCGGATGAATTCGGCTGGCGGGCGAGGTTCGGCTGCGCCGAGTCGGCGGCTGCGATGAGCGCCTGGTTGACGCAGCACAAGGAGTGGATCTGAGATGCGGCTGCAAGGGCGCACGGCCATCATTACGGGCGCGGGTTCGGGTATCGGCCGCGCCAGCGCGAAGCTGTTTGCAGAGGAGGGCGCGCAGCTCGCTCTGGTCGATCGCGATGCCGTGGGACTTCAGGAAACGGTGAGCCTGGTGGGTGGAGCGACGGCGCATGTCGGTGACGTCGGCGATGCCAGCTTTGCCGAGACCGTCGTCGGAGAGGTTATGGCGCGACACGGTCGGCTCGACATCCTGATGACTGCCGCTGGCTTCTCCTGCGGCGGCACGGTGCTGACAACGAGCCCGGACGACTGGGATGCGGTGTTCCGCACCAATGTCGGCGGCACCTGGCTGTGGGCGCGGGCGGCCGTGCCGCAGATGCAGCGGCAGAAGAGCGGTTCGATCATCACGCTGGCGTCGCAGCTTGCGATTGCCGGCGGCAAGGGCAACAGCGCCTATATCGCCGCCAAGGGCGCGATCGTCAGCCTGACCCGGACCATGGCCGTGGACTTCGCGACCGACGGCATTCGCGTCAACGCGATTGCGCCCGGTGCGATCGACACGCCGATGCTTCGCCGCAGCTTCGCCCGTCATACCAATTCAGACGAGGTGCGCGAGGCTTCCCGCGACCGCCATGCCATGAAGCGGTTCGGCCAGGCCGACGAGATCGCGCAGACCGCGCTGCATCTCGCCAGCGATGCGTCCTCATTTACGACCGGCACCGTGATGGTGGTCGACGGAGGCTGGCTCGCGGCATGAGTGATGCGCTGACAGAGCTGGAAGTGAACGTTCGCGCCGATCTCGCGCGGATCGCGCATCCCGGTGCCGCCTGGCTCGAACCGAAGACAGGACCGGACGGCAAGCCGGCGCTGGATGTGCTCGTTGTCGGCGCCGGCCAATCCGGCATTGCCATCGGCTTCGGCCTGATGCGCTCCCGCGTCGGCAACATCCTGCTGCTGGACAAGGCCGAGGAGGGGATGGAAGGCCCTTGGCTCACCTATGCCCGCATGCCGACGCTGCGCAGCCCGAAAGATTATACAGGACCCGACCTCGATCTTCCGAGCCTGACCTACCAGTCCTGGCACGAAGCCCGCTTCGGCAAGGATAGCTGGCAGACACTCGACTTGATTCCGCGCGGACACTGGGCCGAGTATCTGCTTTGGTTGCGGCGCACGATCGGCCTGCCCGTGCGCAACGGCTGCGAGCTCTTGGAAATCCGGCCCGCGGCAGATGGTTTGCTGGCCGCACGCGTGAAACGTGGCGGCGGTATCGAGACGCTCTATGCGCGCAAGATCGTGCTGGCGACCGGGCAGGAGGGAATGGGGAACTGGATGATCCCCGAGCCGCTGCGCGAACTGCCGGCCGGCTCGGTCGCAACCGTCGCCGACGACATCGATTTCGAAAATTTTCGCAGCAAGCGCGTCGCCGTGATCGGCGCCGGCGCATCTGCCTTCGACAATGCGGCAACCGCACTGGAGGCTGGCGCGGCGGAGGTGCATCTGCTGTGTCGTCGGACGCAGATCCAGCTGATCCAGCCCTATCGCTGGCTGACTTTTCGCGGCTTCCTCCGCCATCTCAGCGATCTCGACGATGCGTGGCGCTGGCGCTTCATGCGCACCATCCTCGACATGCGCGAAGGCTTTCCGCAGCCGACCTATGATCGCTGCGCGCGCCATGCCAATTTCACATTGCACGAGGGCGCGCCGCTTGAGGCCGCGCGCGAGACCGGCAAGGGCATCGAACTGCAGACGCCGCGCGGCGTCATCGCAGCGGATTTCGTCATCTGCGGCACCGGCATCGACATGGATTTTTCCGGCCGTGGCGAGCTGAGGGCATTTGCCGGCAATATCGCAACCTGGGCCGACCGCTACGAGCCCCCGGAGAGCGAACGCAACGCGCGGCTCGGCCGCTTTCCCTATCTCGCCGACGATTACGCCTTCACCGAACGTGTCGCGGGCGAAACGCCGTGGATCTCGAATATCCATCTCTTCGCCATCGCCTCCACCATGAGTTTTGGTCCGTCGGGATCGTCGATCAACGCGATGACGACCGCAGTGCCGAAGCTGGTCAATGGCCTGACGCGCGGCCTGTTCCGCGCCGATGTCGAACGGCACTGGGCCTCGCTCCGCGCCTATGACGTGCCGCAGGCCGTGGTCACGCGGCCGGCGCGAAACATGGAGGAATCGCGATGATTGTCCATGCGCCGCCGCGACAAAGCGTCCACAAGAGCGCATCATGAGACTGGCGCGCAACTTGCTTCTTTCTTAACCTGTCCTGTCGGCATTCTTGTCGAAAATTTTTGGGGAAAACGAATGCGTTTTGCGTCTTTCAGGTCGGCATCCTCCGTGCTCGCCACCACCGCGTTGTTGCTCATCGCCACCGCGCCCTCGCAAGCGCAAACCAGGGCCGAGACGTTGCGCTATGTCACCGGCGCATCCGTCAACACGCTCGATCCCAACATCCCGGGCTCGACGCGCGAATCCTTCGCGCTGAGCATGAGCACCTACGATCGCCTTGTCGCGTTCGGCCGCAAGCAGCTCAACGGCAAATGGGTGTTCGATCTCGACAAGATCACCGGCGAGCTCGCCGAATCCTACGACGTCAGTCCGGACGGACTGAAGCTGACGTTCAGTCTGCGCAAGGATGCCAAGTTCCAGGACGGCTCGCCCGTGACCGCCGAGGACGTCAAATGGTCGCTCGATCGCTGCGTCACCGCGCCAATCCTCGGCAAGGCACAATTGCTGACGGGATCGTTGACGTCGGCCGACCAGTTCAAGGTGATCGATCCCCTCACGATCGAAGTGACGCTGCCGAAGCCCGACAAGCTCGCGCTACCGAATCTCGCCACGGTCTACCCGCTGATCATCAACTCGAAGGTCGCCAAGGAGCACGCGACCCCGGAAGATCCCTGGGCCACGGCGTGGCTGAAGGAGCACACCGCCGGCAGCGGTGCCTATGTCATCGAGAGCTTCAAGCCCGGCGAGCAGGTGATCATCAAGCGCAACGAGGACTGGAACCGCGGCTCGCCCGACAAGCCGGCGTTCTTCAAGCGCGTGATCGTGCAGTCCGTGCCGGAGCCCGCGACCCGCGCCAATCTGGTCGAGCGCGGCGACGCCGATCTCGTCGTCGATCTCCAGGCCAGCGACGTGCAGTCGCTCGAGGCCAAGGGCAAGCTCAAGGTGGTCTCGACGCCGCAATACAATTCGATCACCTTCGTCTCGATGAACAATCAGATCCCGCCCTTCGACAACGTCAACGTGCGCCGCGCCGTCGCGTTCGCGCTGCCCTATGAGGACATGTTCAAGGCTGCCCTGTTCGGCCGCGGCGCCCCGCTGTTCGGTGCGACTTGGCCGGATGGCAAGCCGCTGAACGGCATCTATCCGTTCCAGGCGCCGGTGAAGACCGATCTCGACAAAGCGAGGGAATATTTGAAGGCCGCCGGGCTCCCGGAGGGCTTTTCGACCACCTTCAGCTTCAACGTCGGCCAGGCCTCGACCGCGGAGCCGATGGCTGCTCTCGTGAAGGAATCGCTTGCCAAGATCGGGATCAAGGTCGACATCCAGAAGCTGCCGGACGCGCAGATGTCGACGCAGATCAACGAGAAGAAGCTGCCTTTGTTCACGGAAGGCATCGTCGCCTGGCTGCCCTCGACCGATTACTTCTACCGCAACTTCTACACCGGCAATCAGCGCTGGAACTACAGCTCGATCAACAATCCGGAGCTGGCGACTATCGCGCAGGAAGCGCGCTTCGAGCCCGATAAGGCCAAGTACGAGGAAGCCGGCCGCAAGCTCAATGCGATCCATTTCAGCGAGATGCCTCAGATTCCGCTGTGGCAGCCGAACCAGGACGCTGTGATGGCCTCGTCGATCGAGGGCTACACCTACGAATTCCATCGTCAGGTCGACTATCGCGACGTCAGTCGCAAGTGATCTCGACATGCAAGGGCCCTGAAAGGTGATGACCGGTTTTGGTGCGACGGTGGTGCGGGCGGGGAGGCGGCTTCTGTCGTCGCTGCCAGCGTTGTTCGGCGTGCTGGTCTTCACCTTTCTGCTGATGCGGGTCCTCCCCGGAGATCCCGCGGTGTTCTTCGCCTCGGGGCCCAACGCCGGCAAGGAGGAGATCGAGCAGATCCGCAAGCAGATGGGGCTCGACAAGTCGGTGCCGGAGCAGCTCGTGTTCTATCTCTCCGATATCGGCCGCGGCAATCTCGGCCGCTCCATGATGACGGGGCAGCCGGTCCTGAAGGACCTTCGCGAACGGCTGCCGGCCTCGCTCGAACTGACGTTCACGGCGTTGCTGATCGCATTGATTGCGGCGGTGCCGCTCGGCGTGGTCGCAGCCTTGAAACCGGGATCGCTGGTCGATCACGGCGTGCGGCTGTTCTGCGCGCTCGGCGTCTGCGTGCCGACCTTCGTCTCGGGCCTGCTGCTGATCTATGTGTTCTACTATCTGCTCGGCCTTGCGCCTGATCCGACCGGGCGGATCGACGTCTTCACCTCGCTGCCGCCGCAGCGCACCGGGTTCCTGTCGATCGACTTCCTGCTCGCGGGAGACATCGAGGGCTGGTGGGCGACCTGCAAGCAGCTGATCCTGCCCGCGCTGAGCATGGCCCTGTTCGTCATCGCGCCGCTGGCGCGGATCACCCGTGCCTCGATGCTGGTCTCGCTCGGCAGCGATTTCGTGCGCACCGCGCGCTCGGTCGGATTGTCCTGGCAGAAGGTCGTCGTCACCTATGCGCTCCGCAATGCGATCCTGCCCGTCATCACCATTGCCGGCATCGTGTTCTCGACCATGCTTGGCGCGAATGTCCTCGTGGAGAAGGTGTTCTCCTGGCCGGGCGTTGCCTCCTACGCGCTCGATGCGCTGCTGTCGTCCGACTATGCGCCGGTGCAGGGTTTCGTGCTGCTGATGGCTGGCATCTTCGTGCTGGTCAATCTCGTCGTCGACATCTGCTACGGCATCGCCGATCCCAGGGTGTCGATCGGATGACCAGCGCAACCCTCCGCCATTCGGTCTGGATTTTGCGCGGCAATCCGCTGACCGGTGTCGCCGCGGCCGGTGTCCTGCTGTTTGTCCTGGTCGCGATCTTTGGACCGTGGCTGGTGCCCTATGATCCCATCGTCTCCAACGTCTCGGAGGCCTTGCAGCCGCCGAGCGCGGCACACCTTGCCGGCACCGACCAGCTCGGGCGCGACGTGTTCAGCCGCCTCGTCGTTGCGGCCCGCCTCGACCTTGCCATCGCAGTCTCGGCGGTCGGCATCTCCTTCGTGATCGGCGCTGTCGTCGGCTCCTTCTGCGGCTATGCCGGCGGCAGGCTCGACCGTTCGGTCGGCCGCTTCGTCGACGTTATGATGGCCTTTCCGCTGTTTGTGCTGGCGATGGCGATGGTTGCGGCTCTCGGCAACCGGATCGAGAACATCGTGATTGCAACCGCGATCATCAATCTTCCGTTCTACATCCGCTTCGCCCGTGCCGAGGTCAACGTCCGGCGCAATGTCGGCTGGGTGGAGGCGGCGCGTTCCTGCGGCGAGAGCCATTTCTCGGTGGTGCTGCGCTTCCTGTTGCCGAACATCCTGCCGGCGATGGCGGTGCAAATCTCGCTCAATCTCGGCTGGGCGATCCTGAACGCTGCCGGTCTTTCCTTCATCGGCCTTGGCGTCAAGCCGCCGACACCGGAATGGGGCATCATGGTCGCGGAGGGTGCTCGCTTTATCTCGACGGGGCGGTGGTGGCTGGTGGCCTTTCCGGGCCTCGCGTTGATGATGGCCGTGCTGTGCTTCAACCTCCTCGGTGACGGGATGCGGGACATTCTCGATCCGCGCATGCGCACATGAGCGGGGAATTGCTCAGGATCGACGATCTCCACGTCGCATTCTCGACGCGACGCGGGATGGTGGAGGCCGTGCGCGGCGTGACGCTCAAGGTTGAGGCCGGCGAGATGCTCGGCCTCGTCGGCGAAAGCGGATCGGGCAAGTCGGTCACCGGATTTGCGACGACGCGGCTGCTGGATGCGGCCGGCCGCGTCACCGCGGGCAAGATACTGTTTCGCGGCCAGGACGTGACAAAACTCAGGGGTGATGATCTCCGGCAGCTCCAGGGCGCCGCGATGTCGATGATCTTCCAGAACCCGCGGGCGGCGCTCAATCCGATCCGCGCGATCGGCCTGCAGATCGCCGACGCGATCCTCACGCACAAGCGGATATCGAAGGACGCCGCCCGCGCCGAGGCGCTGGAGCTGTTGCGCGCCGTCCAGATCCGCGACCCCGAGACGCGGATGAACGCCTATCCGCACGAACTCTCCGGCGGCATGTGCCAGCGCGTCATGATCGCGATAGCGATCTCCTGCAATCCCGCGCTCTTGATCGCCGACGAGCCGACGACCGGACTCGACGTCACCACGCAGAAGGTGGTTATGGACCTCCTGGCGGAGATTGCCGCCGCGCGCGGCATGGCGACGATCCTGATCACGCACGATCTCGGACTTGCGGCGCGATATTGCCGCCGCATTGCGGTGATGGAGCGCGGCCGCATCGTCGAAGAGGCGAGCCCCAGGACGCTGTTCGGGGCGCCGCAGCATGCCTATACCAGGCGCCTGGTGGCGGCGTCGCCAACCGCGACCTCCGGGATCGCGGACCTCGTGACGGAAGAGGAGCGGGAAGGCTATGCGGCTGTCGTCAGCAGGCCTAGGCAGGAGCCCGTTCACGGGACTCCGCCGCTGCTGGAAGTGCGCAAGCTCGCAAAACACTTCGACGAGGGCGCTGCGGCGGTGGCGGACTTCTCCATGACGATGGCCGGCGGCGAGAGCGTCGGCCTCGTCGGCGAATCCGGCTCCGGCAAGAGCACGACGTCGCGGATGATCTGCCGCCTGATCGATCCGAGCGAAGGCGAGATCGTGTTCGACGGGCAGTCGATCGGCCACGTGGCGTCGCGCGACTTTCACCGCTCGCGCTTCCGCAAAGACATCCAGATGGTGTTCCAGGACCCGAACGAGAGCCTCAACCCGCGCTTCACCGCCTTCGATTGCATCGCCCATCCCCTGATGCGGCTCGACGGCATGCGTGGGGGCGATGCGCTGCGCAAGCGGGTGGAAGACTGCGCCGTTCGTGTGGGGCTGCCGCTGGATCTGTTGCCGCGCTTTCCGCATCAGCTCTCCGGCGGCCAGAAGGCCCGCGTCGGCATCGCCCGCGCCATCGCCTGCCGGCCGCGGCTTCTGGTGCTGGACGAGCCGACCGCCGCGCTGGACGTCTCCGTGCAGGCCGTGGTGCTGCAACTGCTCGATCGTCTGCGGCGGGAGAACGACATCGCACTGCTGTTCGTCAGCCATGATCTCAACGTGGTGCGCATGCTTTGCGACCGCACCATCGTGCTGCGCAATGGCGGCATCGTGGAGCAGGGCGAGAGCCGGGCGCTGTTCGACAATCCCAAGACCGACTACACGCGCAAGCTGGTCGAGGCGATCCCGCATATCGAGACCGGGCCAGTGCTGGCGGCCGCGCTTTGAGGTCTCGACCGGTCCCAATGGTGCGGATATCCCGCTGGCGAAGGTCCGGTTAGTGGCATACCATTTGCACGCCAATGAGCTCTGGTTTCACCTGTTCTTGGCCAACGATGGCCGGCATCACGGCACTATTGGGAGGATTTCATGGATCGCAGGACCGTATTGAAGGGGCTGGCCGGCGCGGGCGGTCTGGCATTGAGCGGCCTCTCGGCCCCGGCGATCGCACAAGGCGCCTCCGCGCGCACCCTGCGCTTCGTGCCGCAGGCAAACCTTGCCAATTTCGACCCGATCTGGGGCACGCAATATGTCGTGCGCAATGCCGCCGCGCTGGTCTGGGATACGCTCTACGGCGTCGATTCCTCGCTGCAGCCGCAGCGGCAGATGGTCGAGTCCGAGGAAGTGACCGACGATGGCACCACCTGGACGTTCAAATTGCGGTCGGGGCTCAAATTCCACGACGGCGAGCCGGTGCTGAGCAAGGACGTCGTTGCGAGTCTGACGCGCTGGGCGGCACGCGACCCGATGGGGCTGATGCTCAAGGCACTGCAGCAGGAACTCACCGCTGTCGACGACCGCACCTTCAAATGGGTGCTGAAGCAGCCGTTCCCGAAGATGCTCTATGCGCTTGGCAAGAACAACTCGCCTTGCGCCTTCATCATGCCGGAGCGCATCGCGCAGACCGACCCGTTCAAGCAGATCGGCGATTATGTCGGTTCGGGGCCGATGAAGTTCGCCAAGGGCGAATGGGTCCCCGGCGCGAAAGCCGTGTTCGAAAAATTCGCCGACTATGTGCCGCGGCAGGAGAAGGCGTCGTGGCTCGCCGGCGGCAAGCAGATGCTGCTCGACCGCGTCGAATGGATCGTGATGCCCGATCCGGCGACCGCCGCGGCCGCGTTGCAGAACGGCGAGATCGACTGGTGGGAGAACCCGATCGCGGACCTCGTCCCGGTCCTGAAGAAGAACAAGAACATCAGCGTCGACATCGGCGATCCCCTCGGCAATGTCGGCTCGTTCCGCATGAACTTCCTCTATCCGCCCTTCAACGACGTGCGGGCGCGGCGCGCGGTGCTAATGGCGATGAGCCAGGAAGACTATATGCGTGCGCTCGTCGGCGACGACAATTCGCTGTGGAAGTCGTTGCCCGGCTTCTTCACACCCGACACGCCGCTCTACACCGAGGCGGGCGGCGAGGTCCTGAAGGGCAAGCGCGATCTCGACGCTGCCAAGAAGCTGCTCGCCGAGAGCGGCTACTCCGGCCAGCCGGTGACGTGCCTGGTGGCGCAGGACCAGCCGATCACCAAGGCGTTTGGTGATGTGACCGCCGATCTCTTGAAGAAGCTCGGTATGAATGTCGACTTCGTCGCGACCGATTGGGGCACGGTCGGCTCCCGCCGCGCACAGAAGACACCGCCCGGACAGGGCGGCTGGAACATGTTCCACACCTGGCACGCGGGTTCGGACTGCATCAATCCGGCGCCCTACACCGCCATCCGTGCCAATGGCGACAAGGCCTGGTTCGGCTGGCCGAACAGCCCCGGCACCGAGAAGGAGGTTACGTCCTGGTTCGAGGCCAAGAACCTCGACGAGGAGAAGGCCGCGGTCGCTCGCCTCAACAAGGTCGCGCTCGAGGACGTCGTCTACGCGCCGACTGGGTTCTTCCTCAGCTACACGGCCTGGCGCAAGAACGTCTCCGGCATCACGAAAGGGCCGCTGCCGTTCTTCTGGGGCGTGTCGAAATCCGCATGACCCTGCGCTGAAAACCAGATGCTCTCCTACATCCTCCGGCGTATCGCCTCGACCTTGCCAGTGATGGCGATCGTCGCGCTGTTCGTGTTCAGCCTGCTCTACATCGCGCCGGGTGATCCCGCCGTGGTGATCGCAGGCGATCAGGCAAGTCCGGAGGATGTGGAGCGCATCCGTCAGAGCCTCGGCCTCGATCGACCCTTCCTGATCCAGTTCGGCAGCTGGGTCTGGCGCATTCTGCACGGCGATCTCGGCACCTCGATCTTCACCAATCTGCCGGTCTCGACCATGATCGGGCAGCGTCTCGGGCCGACGCTGTCGCTGATGATGGTCACGCTCCTGCTCACGATCGTGGTCGCGGTGCCGCTCGGCGTGCTGGCAGCCTGGAAGGCGGGAAGCCTGATCGACCGGGCCATCATGGCCTTTGCCGTGTTCGGCTTCTCCCTGCCGGTCTTCGTCGTCGGCTACGTCCTCGCCTACGTTTTCGCACTGGAGCTCGAATGGCTTCCCGTGCAGGGCTATACGCCGCTCGCCCAAGGCTTCTGGCCATGGCTGCAAAACCTGATCCTGCCCGCGATCGCACTCGGCTGTGTCTACATCGCACTGATCGCGCGTATCACGCGCGCCACCATGCTCGAAGTGTTGCAGCAGGACTATATCCGCACTGCGCGCGCCAAGGGCCTCGGGCAGGGCGGCATCCTGTTCGTCCACGCGCTGAAGAACGCGGCGGTGCCGATCGTCACGGTGATCGGGATCGGCATCGCGCTCCTGATCGGTGGCGCGGTCGTCACGGAGAGCGTGTTCGCCATTCCCGGCCTCGGCCGGCTCACGATCGACGCGATCCTGCGTCGCGATTATCCCGTCATCCAGGGCATCGTGTTGCTGTTCAGCTTCGTCTACGTCCTCGTCAATCTGATGATCGACGTCATTTATACGCTCGTTGACCCGAGGATCCGCTATTGACCGACACGACCGTCAATCCGCAAGCGCTGCCGGCGGGCTTCGTCCTCGCGCCGCAACTGCCCGAGATCCTCCGGCCGGTTACGATCCGGCGCGGCTTCGTCGGGCTGCTGCGCGGCCATCCCACCGTTGCCATCGGCGGCACGTTGCTGCTGTTGCTCGTCCTGATCGCGATCTTTGCGCCTTATCTTGGAACGGTGGATCCGACCGCGCTCGCGCCCGCCAAGCGCACCCGCGCGCCGTCGGCGGCCTTCTGGTTTGGCTCCGACGTGCTCGGTCGCGACATCTATTCGCGCGTGCTGTTCGGCGCGCGGGTCTCGCTCACCGTCGGACTGTCAGTTGCGATATGCGCGTCCGCGGTCGGACTTGCCATCGGCATCGTCTCCGGCTTCATCCGCTGGGCCGACGGCATCTTGATGCGCTTCATGGACGGGTTGATGTCGATCCCGCCGATCCTGCTGGCGATCGCGCTGATGGCGCTGACGCGCGGCAGCGTCGGCAACGTCATTCTGGCGATTACCGTTGCCGAGATACCGCGGGTTTCCCGTCTTGTCCGTAGTGTCGTGCTGTCGCTGCGCGAGCAGCCCTACGTGGATGCGGCGGTCGCCTGTGGCACGCGCACACCGATGATCATCCTGCGCCACATCCTGCCCAACACGCTGGCGCCGATGCTGATCCAGGCGACCTACATTTGCGCCAGTGCGATGATCACGGAGGCGATCCTGTCCTTCATCGGCGCGGGAACGCCGCCGACCATTCCGTCCTGGGGCAACATCATGGCCGAGGGCCGGGCGCTGTGGCAGGTCAAGCCCTACATCGTGTTTTTTCCGGCGGCGTTCCTGTCCGTCACGGTGCTCGCCGTCAACCTGCTCGGCGATGGCCTTCGCGATGCGCTCGATCCGCGCATGGCCAAGAGCCTCTGATGGCGAGGGGCTGATCGCGATGGCACTGCTCGAAGTCGAGAATTTGCAAACCCACTTCCGCACGCCCAGCGGCATCAACCGCGCGGTGGAAGGCGTGTCGTTCCATGTCAACGAGGGCGAGACGCTCGCCATCGTCGGCGAGTCCGGCTGCGGCAAGTCGGTGACCTCGATGTCGCTGATGCGGCTGATCCCGGAACCGCCGGGCAGGATCGCCGGCAGCATCCGTTTCGCGGGCAAGGACCTGCTGCAAATGTCGGATCGCGAGATGCGCGCGATCCGCGGCAACGACATCTCGATGATTTTTCAGGAGCCGATGACCAGCCTCAACCCGGTCCTGACCGTCGGGCGTCAAATCCGCGAAACGCTGATGATCCACCAGGGCCTGGACAAGCAAGCCGCGGAGGCACACGCGATCGAGATGTTGATTCTGGTCGGCATTCCCGAGCCGAAGCGCCGCGTGCGCGAATATCCGCATCAGCTTTCCGGCGGCATGCGCCAGCGCGTCATGATCGCCATTGCACTCGCCTGCAATCCAAAACTTCTCATTGCCGACGAGCCGACCACCGCGCTCGACGTGACGATCCAGGCGCAGATCCTGAAGCTGATGCTGGATCTCAAGCACCGGGTTGGCGCGGCGATCATCCTGATCACCCACGATCTCGGCGTGGTCGCCGAGATCGCCGAGCGCGTCATGGTCATGTATGCCGGCCGTAAGGTCGAGGAGGCGCCGGTGGCGGACCTGTTCCGTTCGCCGCGTCATCCGTACACGCAGGGCCTGCTCGGTGCAGTGCCGCGGCTCGGCTCGTCGCTGACCGGCACCGCGAGGCGGCTGGCAGAGATCCCCGGGCAGGTGCCTGATCTGCGCAAGCCCATCGTCGGCTGCGTCTTCGCCGGACGTTGCGCGCTCGCGACCGATCTGTGCCGGCAGTACGCGCCGGGGCTCGAAGAGAAGGGGCCGCGTCACGTCGCGGCCTGCCACTATGCGGCCAAGGGAGCGGTCGCGGCATGAGTCCCCCGCTGCTCCAGGTCAACGACCTCAAGAAGCACTTCCCGGTCAAAAAGGGCCTGTTCAGCCGCAAGTCCGAATGGGTCTATGCGGTGGACGGCGTGTCGTTCGAGATCGCGCGCGGCGAGACGCTCTCGCTGGTCGGCGAGTCCGGCTGCGGCAAATCGACGGTCGGCCGTGCGATCCTGCGTCTGTTCGACATCACGGCGGGGCAGGTCATCCTCGACGGTCAGCGTATCGACGACGCCCATCCGAGCACGATGCGCCAGATGCGCCGCCGCGTGCAGGTGGTGTTCCAGGACCCGTTCTCGAGCCTCAATCCGCGCATGCGCGTGCGCGATATCCTGGCCGAGCCGATCCGCAATTTCGGCCTCGCCAAATCCGCGATCGATCTCGAGACCCGCGTGACGGCGCTGATGGACACCGTGCGCCTGCCGCGCGAGGCGCTGAACCGCAGGCCGCACGAATTCTCCGGCGGCCAGCGCCAGCGCATCGGCATCGCGCGGGCGCTCGCCGCCGAGCCCGACCTGATCGTCTGCGACGAGGCGGTCTCGGCGCTCGACGTCTCGGTCAAGGCGCAGATCGTCAATCTGCTGCAGGATCTCCAGCGCGAGTTCGGCCTGGCGCTGCTGTTCATCAGCCATGACCTCGCGATCGTCGAGCACATGACCCATCGCGTCGCGGTGATGTATCTCGGCAAGATCGTCGAGGTGGCGCCGCGCTACGAGATCTTCGCCGCGCCAAAGCATCCGTACACCAAGGCGCTGCTCTCGGCCGTGCCGCTGCCCGAGCCGGGGGCCCAGCGCAATCCGATCATCCTCAAGGGAGACGTGCCGAGCCCGATCAATCCGCCGAGCGGGTGCCGCTTCCACACCCGTTGCCCATACGTGTTCGACCGCTGCCGGAGCGAAGAGCCGACATTGCGCGCGGCTGGACCCGAGCAGTGGGTGGCCTGTCATCTCGAAGATAGTGCAGCGGTGGCGAGCGGCTAGCCGTTAGGCCGGCGGCAAACCTTTCGATCGAGGCTTGGGGGCGACAATCGGGTGAGGATGGCACTCTGCTCCTGTTTTGCCCGACGAGTCAAAGACGTTTGCGACGAAAATTCATGTGTAAAAACAACCTCATTCTACTGTGCATGGGGTTGTTTTCGCGTTTTTTTGTTTAGCCGCCTTCAACCCTGGCGGCGCAGGAAGCCCGTGATCGTGATCTTTTCCCAGATATCGGCCGCTGCAAACGGATCGGCGCGATTGAAAGCCTCGACGTCGCCACGGCCCGCTGCCTCGATCAGGAACAGGCTGCCGATCATGGTCGCGCCGTCGTCGGAGACGAGCGGCCCCGACATCACGATCTTGACGCCGAAGCGCGAGGTGTCGCTCAGGAAAGCCTTGTGGGCGTCGTAATTGGCGAGCCGGGTCGGTAGCGCGCCGGCGCGGTCGAGGGCGTGAATGGCGAACAGCATGATGGTCTCCGTTTATGTCTCGTGTTCTTGGGACGGCCGCGGCTGCGGCCGTCCGAGCTTGTCGTGAAGGTGTGCTGACTTACTTGCCGCCGAGCTTGCTGGCTTCCTCGAAAGTCGGGCAGCTGCGCTGCTCCAGCGGCACGTCGAACGGCTGGTAATTGTCCTTGGTGATGACGGTTGGCTTCAGCACGATCTCGGCGATGACAGGCTGGTTGCGCAAGGAGCGGATCGCCATCATGGTGCCGAGGCAGCCTTGAAAAAATCCGTTGTAGTCGCCGCTCGCGAGCAGCTTGCCGGACTTGATCGCGTCGATCGCTTCCTTGGTGCCGTTGATGCCGATCACCTGCGCCTTGCGGTTGGCGCCATCGAGCGCCTCGATGGCGCCAACCGCCATGGCGTCGTTTGCGGCGAGCACGCCGTCGATCTGCGCGTTCGACTGCATCAGATTCTCCATCACCTGCAGCGCCTGGAGCCGCTGGTAATTGCCGGGCTGCGAGGCCAGCAGTTTTGCACCGGCATTTTCCTTCAGCGCGTCGTTGAAGCCGCGGACGCGGTCGACATTGGTCAGCGAGCCTTTGACGCCCTCGATGATGACGATGTTGCCCTTGCCGCCCAACGTCTTGAGCAGGAATCGCGCGGTCTCGAGCCCGAGGCTGTAATCGTCGGCGCCGACGAAGGACAGGAATTTGCCGCCGGCGGAACGATCGGTGATGTTGACGACGGGGATCTTGGCTTCGTTGATCTTCTCGACACCCGGCACCATCGCCTTGTAATCGACCGGCGTGAAGACGATGGCGCTCGGCTTCTTCACCACGACGTCCTCGATCTGGCTGAGCTGCTCGGGAATGCTGTCGGGCTTGGTCGGAATGTACTGCAGCGTCTTGGCGTTTAGCGTCTTGGCCATGTTGTCGGCGCCGACCCGCACCGTCTGGAAGAACGGGTTGGTCTGGTTCTTGGTGAAGACGGCGATGGTCTCGCCGTCCGCGCGCGCTTGCGTGGTGAGCGCGGCCGCCATCAGCAGCGGCAGCGCCAAATAACCCAGTGTCTGTTTCATGTTGCCTCCATCCCTCGTTTTGCTTGTTGGTCGTTCAAGAACTCATTGCGCGCGGCGGCGGGTCTTCATGTCGAGCCAGACCGCCAGAATGACGATGATGCCGGTGACCAGCGGCTGCCAGTTGGCGCTGACCGACAAGAGGTTCATGCCGTTCAGCACCAGCGTCAGGATCAATGCGCCGATGAAAGTGCCGAACACGGTGCCGACGCCGCCGAACAGCGAGGTGCCGCCGATCAGCACGGCGGCGATCGCAGGCAGCGTCAGGCTTTCGCCGATGTCGGCCTCGGCCGAATTGAGCCGCGACAGGAAGATGATCGAGGCGAGCCCGGCCATGGTGCCCGAGACGGCGTAGACCAGCAGCAGGCGGCGCGCGACCGGAATGCCGGAGAGCCGTGCCGCGACCGGATTGGCGCCGATCGCATAGATCTCCTGGCCCCAGATCGTGCGCTGCGCAAACAGCGTTCCGATCCCCAGGAACACCAGCAGCAGGTAGACCGGGATCGGCAAGCCGAAGAGATAGCCGCTGCCGATCTGGCGAAAGCCGGCCGGGAAGCCGTGAAGGGTTTCGCCCGCCATGTACCAATAGGTGAGGCCGTTCAGCACCCAGAGCATGCCGTAGGTGGCGATGAAGGAGGGGATGCGCAGCGCGGTGACCATGACGCCGTTGAGGAGCCCAACGATGCCGCCGCAGGCAAGCCCGGTGAGGATGCCGAGCGCCGGCGAGCCGGTCTTGTGGATCACGGTCCCGGCGATGCAGGCGGACAGCGCGACATTGGCGCCGACGGAGAGATCGAGGCCCGCGGTCAGCACCACCAGGGTCAGGCCGGAGGCGATGAAGAAGGTCAGGCTCGCCTGCCTGAGCACATTGAGGATGTTGCCGAGGCTCAGGAAGGAATCGCTGAGCACGGCGAGCACCGCACAGATCAGCAGCGCCGCGAGCAGGCGATAGAATACCTGGATCGCGTCCTGTGACAGGAACGAGCGGGGCGGCGCAATGGCGTCTTTGCTGATGTCGGTCATGCGCGGCTCCGCAGGCCGTCAAGGAAGAGGGCAACGATGACGAGGACGCCGACGCTCGCGACCTGCACCGAGGAGGGCAGCGAGATCAGGTTCAGCCCGTTGCGCAGCACGCCGACCGAGAGCACGCCGAGCAGCGTGCCGAGCAGCCAGCCATTGCCGCGCTCGAACGACGTGCCGCCAACGGCGACGGCCGCGATCGCATCGAATTCGAGACCGAGGCCCGCGGTTGGATGCCCGGAATTCATGCGCGCTGTCATCAGCAGGCCGGCGATGCCGGCCATGGCGCCGCCAATTGCATAGACCGCGATCAGCAGCTTGTTCGGTGAGAGGCCGGCGTAGCGCAGCGCCTCCCGGTTGCCGCCGAGCGCAAAGATATAGGTGCCGAAGCGGGTGTGATAGAGCAGGCCGTGAAAGGCGGCATAGGTCACCAGCGCCATCACGATCGGCACGGGCACGCCGAGAAGCGTCGCCGAATAGATGTCGCGCACACTGTGGGGGATGCCGACCACGCTCTGGCCGTCGCTGACGATCAGCGACAGGCCTTGCGCCATGCCGAGCGTACCGAGCGTCGCCACGAAGGGCGGGATGCCCACGATGGCGACCAGCCAGCCATTGGCGAAGCCGAAGGCTGTGCCGACGAGGAGTCCGGCACCTAAGCCCAGCAACATCGAGTGGGTTGCGAGCGAGACGATTGCGACGCAGAGCGAGGTCAGCGTCAGCACCGCGCCCATCGACAGGTCCAGCCCCTCGGTCATGATGATCAAGGTCATCGGCAGCGCGAGCATGGTCAGGATCGTCGACTGCACCAGCACATTGGAGAGGTTGGCGACCGACAGGAAGCCGGGCGCGATCGCGCTGAACAGCGCGATCAGCAGCACCAGCACGATGGCAACGCCGGGAATCCGTTGCAGCGGATTGGGTTGAGAGACGACCGCGGCCTCACGCATGATGCATCCCCAGTCGCACGATGTTCTCCTCTGTCAGCTCATTGCGCGCGAGGTGCCCGGCGATGCGCCCCTCGCGCATCACATAGGCGCGGTCGCAGACGTGGCAGATCTCGACCTGTTCGGACGAGATCATCAGCGCCGCCGCGCCTTCCGCGACTAGGCGGTCGATCAGGGCGAAGATTTCGGCCTTGGCACCGATGTCGATGCCCCGGGTCGGCTCGTCGAAGATGAAAAGTTTCGAGCCGGCGGCGAGCCACTTGCCGATCACGACCTTCTGCTGATTGCCGCCCGAGAGCAGACCGACGATCTGGCGCGCGCTGGGCGTCGCAATACGTAGCTGACGGATCAGGCCGTCGGACGTGCTCTGTGCCCGGCGCTGATCGAACAGACCGCTAGGGAACAGTTTTCGCAGCGCCGACACCACCAGATTGTCGCTCACTGATCGCAGCAGCGCGAGGCCTTCGCTCTTGCGGCTCTCCGGGATCAGCGCAATGCCGCGGCGGGCGGCAAGATCAGGCTCGCCGGAGATAGTCTTGCCGTCGAAAACAATCTCGCCTGATGTCACGGGATCGGCACCGAAGATCGCGCGCGCGACCTCGCTGCGGCCCGAGCCGACCAGGCCACACAGGCCGACGATCTCGCCGCGGCGCACCTCGATGTTGATGTCCGAGATGCCGGTGGAGGCGCTCAGGCCCTTGACCTCGAGCAGAACGTCGCCGGGTTTGTCGGCAAAATTGCGCGGATAGGTCATATCGACGTTGCGACCGACCATCATGCGGACGAGCTGGTCCGGCGTGACGTCGGCCGGGCGAACACCATCGATGCGACGACCGTCGCGCAGCACGGTGATGCGGTCGCCGAGCGCGAATACCTCGGCCATGCGGTGCGAGATATAGACGATGGAGACGCCGTCGGCCTTCAGCCGCGCGATCAGCGCGAACAGCAGCTCGGTCTCGCGATCGGACAGCGCCGCGGTCGGCTCGTCCATCACCAAGATGCGCGCGTTCTGGCTGATCGCCTTGGCGATCTCGACCATCTGCTGCTGCGCCACCCCCAACTTGTCGACGATGGTGGAGGGATCGATCTCGAAGCCGATCGTGCCGAGCACGCGCGCGGCGTCGGCCAGAATCCTGCGCCGGTCGATGGTGCCGGGGATACGGCCCTTCGGCTCGCGGCCGAGGAAGATGTTCTGGGCGATATCGAGATGGGGGACGAGGGAGAATTCCTGGAAGATCACGGCGATGCCGAGCTTCTGCGCGTCCGCGGCCGAGTTGATCGCGACCTGCTCGCCCTTGTAGTAGAACTCGCCGGCATCGGCGCGGTAGGCCCCGCACAGCACCTTCATCAGGCTCGACTTGCCGGCGCCGTTCTCGCCCAGCAGCATGTGGACTTCGCCGGGGAAGACGACAAAGGACACGTCATCCAGCGCCTTGACGCCGGGAAACTCCTTGCTGATACCGCGCAGCTCCAGCAGCGGCGTGGGGGCGGCGGGCTCGACGGCCAATGCGGCGGTGCTCATGCGCGCGCTCCGCCTGCAAAGATCTTTCCGGGGTTCATCAGTCCATCAGGGTCGAGCGCGGTTTTGATTGACCGCATCACATCGACGGCCTCGCCGAGTTCGTCGGTGAGATAGTCGATCTTGCCGAGCCCGATGCCGTGCTCGCCGGTGCAGGTGCCGTCCATGGCAATGGCGCGGGCGACCATGCGGGCCTGGAGCGCCTTGGCGCCCTCGACTTCTTCCGGCCTTGCCGGGTCGATCAGGATCAGCATGTGGAAATTGCCGTCGCCGACATGGCCGACGATAGGCGCCGTGAAACCGTGCTCGTCCGCATCGCGCCGGGTATCCGTGAGGCATTCCGCCAATCGCGAGATCGGCACACAGACGTCGGTGATCACGGCACGCGCGCCGGGGCGCAGGCCCAGGCCGGCATAGAGCGTGTTGTCGCGGGCGTGCCAGAGCCGGCTGCGGTCTTCCTGCGCCTTGGCCCAGGCAAAGCCATGGCCGCCATGGTCGCCGGCAATGGCTTGTGCAGCTTCAGCCTGCTCGGCGACGGAAGTCTCGGAACCGTGGAATTCGAAGAACAGGGTCGGAGCTTCGCGATAGCCGAGCTTCGCATAGGCGTTGATGCCGCGCATCATGACGTCGTCGAGCAGCTCGATACGCGCCACCGGGATCGCGGACTGGATCACGGAGATCGCGGTATCGACGGCGTCGTGCAGGGTGTCGAAGCTGCAAACTGCGGCCGAGATCGCCTGCGGCACGGGATGCACCTTCAGCGTGATCTCGGTGAGGATGCCGAGCGTGCCCTCGGCGCCGACGAACATGCGGGTCAGGTCGTAACCGGCGGCGGACTTGCGCGCGCGCCTGGCGGTCCGGATCACGCGGCCGTCGGCCAGCACCACCTCCAGCGCCAAGACATTGTCCTTCATGGTGCCGTAGCGCACCGCCATGGTGCCGGAGGCACGCGTGGACGTCATGCCGCCGATCGAGGCGTCGGCGCCGGGATCGATCGGAAAGAAAAGTCCAGTGCCGCGCAGCTCCGCATTGAGCTGCTTTCGGGTGATGCCCGGCTGCACGACGACGTCCATGTCGCTGTCGTGCACCGCCAGCACCTTGTTCATGCGTGCGAAGTCGAAGCAGACGCCGCCCGCGACCGCAGCCGCATTGCCTTCGAGCGAGGTCCCAGCGCCGAAGGGCACGATGGGCATATTCGCGCCAGCGCACAGCTTGACGATCTCCGCGACCTCCTGCGTGGTTTCGGGAAAGACGACGATGTCGGGCGGCAGGTTGCGATAATGCGACTCGCTCTGCCCATGCTGATCGAGCACGCCACGCGCGACGCTCGCGCGCGGGCCGATCATGCCCATGAGGCGATCGGCCAATATGCTCGTGCTGACCCGCGGTCCCATCCTTGCTCCCTGTCTGCCTTGTTGTCGGACTCTTGTCTGGTCCGCGATGTTCAGCTTAAGCGGCTCTTGCGCTGCTAGCGACCTGCTTCAGGCCGAAATCATAGTTGAGGTGAAAATACTCGCTGTCCACCATGCGACCATCGGGCGCACGGCCGGGCGGGCACCGCACAAATTCGCGGATCAGGCTGTCCTTGACGCCGAACACCACGTCGGAGTCGAGGTACTGGTCGCCGGCGACGAACACGTGGGTCACGAGTTGCTCGAAGCCGGGCGCCGAGATCATGAAATGCACGTGTGCCGGGCGCCAGGGATGGCGGCCCTGGACCTCCAGCATGTCGCCGACGGTACCGTCATGCGGGATCGGATAGGCGGCCGGCTTGATCGACCAGAAATTGAAGCGGCCGTTGGCATCCGTGTGGAAGCGCGCCCGCATCGCGAGGTCGCCGATCTTGTCGAGCTGCTGGACGTCGTAATAGCCATCATCGTCGGAATGCCAGACATCCACGACGGCGCCGGCAAGCGGCCGTCCGTCGACGGTCGACACCGAGCCGGTGACGAGCATCGGATCGCCTTCCATCGGGCCGGAGATGTCAGCGCCGTTGTCTTTCTCGGGCGACGCCTGCACGAAGAACGGACCGAGCACCGTGGTCTCGGTCGCGCCTTCCGGCACCGGATGGTTGATGGCGTCGACCAGCATGGAGACGCCGAGCGCGTCCGACAGCAGGATGAATTCCTGGCGCTTGTCGTCGCACATGTGGCCGGTGCGGGTCAGGAAGTCGATGCCGTATTCCCATTCCTTCTGGGTCGGTCGCACCTCGCGGACGAAGGCATGGAGGTGGCGCACCAGCGCTTCGCTGACCTGCTTGATCCGCGGGTCGGTCGCGCCCGCGATCCGTTCCAGCACCGCGTCCGTGATGGTGTTCTCGTTAAAATTGCGCATGGGTGTCTCCGCGATCAGAGTTTGGGCTCGCCAAGCCCGGACAGACGTTCCAGATGCTTGACGGTCGCGATGAAGTCGGCGTCGCCGTCGCCCTGCGCGACCAGCGAGCCATAGGTCTCGCGCACTTGGGCCGCGAGCTGAAGCGGCACGCCGACGGCGTGGCCAGCGCCGAGAATCAAGTCGAGATCCTTGGCCATCTGTTTGCAGGAGAAGGTCGAGTCGAAATCGCGGTTACGCAGCGGCGCGGTCTTGTACTTCACCATCGGTGAGGCGACTGCGCTGTCGTCGAGAACTTTCAGAATGTCCTGCCAGCCGATGCCGCCCTTGCGCGCCAGCGCCAGGCTCTCCGCCATCATGGCGGCCGACACAGCGATCATCAGATTGACCGCAAGCTTGGCATATCGCGCTTCCTCGCCGGGCCCGAGATAGGTCTGGGCGCGGGTGAAGGCGGCGAGCAGCGGCTTTGCCTTTTCGTAGGCGTCCTTCGGGCCCGAGACGAAGCAGCTCAGCGCGCCGGTGTGGACGATGCTGGCATTGCCCGAGACTGGCGCACGCAGGTAGAGGACACCGCGCGCCTGGGCGGCGGCATCGACCTCTGCGGAAGCCTCGACACTCACGGTGCTGGTCTCGATCAGGACAGATCCAGCAGCCATCGCGGCGATGAGGCCGGTGGAGCCGAGCAATGCGCCGCGCAAGGCCACGTCATCGGGCAGGGACGTGACGATCGCGGCCTTGCCGTCCACGGCTTCGGCCGGCGAAGCGGCAGTCGAAATGCCTTGCGCGCGCGCCTCGTCGAGCCGTGCGGCACTAGGGTCGTACGCGGTCACGGCGTAACCAGCCTTGGCGACGAGCACCGACATCGGCAGGCCCATCTTGCCGATCCCGATGAAAGCGATGTTCTTTGGCGTATCAGTCATTGTTGTTGTCCTTGACGCCTTCAGGCGGCGTGTCCCTGTCGTTCGATGTCGTGCACCAGTCGCCGGCCGGATTGCACGAGCAGTTCCTTCTTCGCCTCCAGGCCGTCGGCCAGCAGCCGACCATTCCGCTTCTTCCACACGCCGCCGATCATCACGGCCTCGATATTCGCAAGGCTGGTCTGCATCACCACGGTGGAGACGGGATCGTGCACAGGTACGAGGTTGAGATCGCTGGCATTGATGATGACGAGGTCGGCGAGCTTGCCCGGCGTCAGCGAGCCGATCTGGCCTTCGCGACCGAGCATGCGGGCGCCTTCCGTCGTGATCCAGCGAAGCGCCTCACGGACGGGGATCGTGGTCGTCGCCGGAATGGTGCCGCTGGCCTTGCGCGACTCCGCGTTGTCCAGTGCGCGCTGCATCGAGAGCCCAACGCGCGCGGCGGAGAAGAGGTCGCCGGCCAGCACGGATTCCAGATCGATGCCGATGGTCGGCCCTACGCCGCGCTTGAGCAGCCGTCCGGTGATCGGAAAGCCGTGGCCCTGGATCATCTCGTTCTCCGGCGTCACCGAGAAGGAGACGCCGAGATCGACCATCCGATCCAGCAGTGCGTCAGGCAGGTCGTTGCCATGGACGATGTTGGTGCCGGCGCCGACGAGACCCGCCTCGATCAGCTTCTCCCAGCCACCGGGCGTCTTGGCGGGACCGCCGCCCTGATGCATGGATGCGATCAGCTTGAGCTCGCGCGCCATGCCGAAATCGTGCATGGCGACGTCCAGCGTCGAATAATGCGGGCCGAGGATCGCGAGCCCAAGCGTGACCAGGCCGTCGCGGTCGGCGAGGGGCCCCGCCAGCAGTCGCTCGACCTCACGGCGTGGATGCGGGATCTCCGAGAAATGCGGCTCGCCCGATTTGGGCTCGGGCTTTGGCGAGCCGTGGAAGAAGGCCGCGCGGATACCGCTCTCGATCAGGCCGCGCACGGCGGCATCGGTATGATCAGGCGTCGGATTGTTGTGGCACCAATCGACCAGCGTGGTGGTGCCTTGGTTGATCTGGTTCAGCGCGCCCACCAAGGTCGCGATGTAAATGTCCTCGGGCCTGAAGACCGTAGCGAGCCCGGCATGCATGCGGCGGAAATATTCCAGCAGCGTCCAGTTGGCGGCATAGCCGCGCATGCCCGTCTGCCAGGTGTGCATATGGGCGTTGATCAGGCCGGGGATGACGATGCGGTCGGTACCGTCCACGATCTCGGTCTCGGCCGCACTGCCGCCGAGGTCGATCGATGGACGCACGTCAACGATGCGGCTGCCCTCGATCAGCACGTCGCCGATGTCGAGGTCGCCGATCGTGTGATCCATGCTGATGATCGTGGCGGATTTGATCAGCGTGCGCCGCATCGCTTCAAGCCACCGCTTTGCCGGTGACAGGCGGCTCACCGGCCCAGGCGTGCGCGATCAGGTCGCGGATGGCGTCGCGTTCGAGCGGGCGCGGGTTCCAATAGGCGTTGGTGACCGCGAGATCCGCGGCCTTGTCGATGCCGCTTTCGGGCATGCCGATGTCGCGCAATGCGACCTTCGCACCCAGCCGCCTCGCGAGCTCGAAAAGTCCCTGCGATGCATCGGCGGCGCCGATGGCGCGGGAGATCCTCGCCATCGCGTCGGGCACGGCCGGCGCGTTGTAGGCCAGCGCGTGCGGCAGCACGATGGTGTGGGTCTCGGCATGCGGCAGGTCGAAGGTGCCGCCGAGCGTGTGGCAGAGCTTGTGATGCAGCGCCATGCCGACGGTGCCGAGGCAGACGCCGCACAGCCAGGCGCCATAGAGCGCTTCGGTGCGAGCCTCGCGATCATCGCTTTTCGCGGCGATGGCGGGCAGCGCACGTGCCAACGCGCGAATGCCTTCTTCCGCCATCAGCGACGTGACGGGATTGGTGTCGCGCGCGTAGAGCGCTTCGACCGCATGCGCGATCGCATTGATGCCTGATGTCGCGGCCAGGCTCGCCGGCAGCGTCAAAGTGAGGTCGACGTCGTAGATCACGGTCTCGGGCAGGATGGCGGCGTCGCGTACCGTGGTCTTCAGCCCGTTCTCGGTCTGGCCGACGATCGGCGTCATCTCCGAGCCGGCATAGGTGGTGGGAATGCAGAGTTGGTTGATCCCGGTGCGTAAGGCCAGCGCCTTGCCGAGCCCGGTCGTGGATCCGCCACCGAGGGAAATGACGCAGTCGGCCTCGCACGCCTTCATCGCCGCGAGCGCCCGCTCCGTGACCTCGACCGGCGTGTGCATGGTCGCGCCCGGAAAGATGCCGGCGTAGAGCGGACCGAGCGCCGCGCCCAAGCTCTTGCCTTGCGCCTCCTGTTGCGGCGTTGTCAGCACCAGCGCGCGCTTGCCGCCGAGCCGCTCGACCTCGGTCTTGGCCGAAGCCAGCGTTCCGCTGCCGAACACGACGCGGCAGGGCAGGTTTTCAAAGGTGAACGTACCGATCATGTGCCGGTCTCTTTGATGGGATAATCGACCTGGAAGCGTCCGATCCGCAAGTCGCCCAGCGCCTCGCGCACCCGCAAATGTTCCGGGTGGGTGGCATAGGCCGCGAGCGCAGCGTGATCGGTGAATTCGGAGAACAGAACGACGTCGCAGGCGTAGTCGACATCGCTGACGTCGAGGCCGACTTCGATATGGGTGAGGCCGTCGATCCGGCCGCGCAAGCCCTCGAACAGGGTCTTGACCTTGACCCGGGCGGCGGCCCGCTCCGCGGGCGTCTCCCCGCGCAGCCGCCACATCACGATGTGCCTGATCCGGCCCGACATTTCCCTGTTTCCTCGCCTGCTATCCTGCTTGTGTTTGGTCCATTTTGACTTGCGGGATGTGGAAATAAAGCTCAATAATCGTAAGTCTCTTTTCCTGTTTGCGAAAAAATGGACCGCCTGCTCCAATTGGAAGTGTTCGCCAAGACGGCCGAGCTCGGCAGCATGTCCAAAGCTGCCGAAGCCCTGCGCATGTCGAATGCTGCCGCGAGCCGCCATCTCAGCGCGCTCGAGGAGCGCCTTGCGGTCCGGCTGATCGAGCGCAACACCCGTCGGCTGTGGTTGACGGAGGCGGGGCAGGTACTGCTGGAGCGCTCGAGCCGGGTTTTGAGCGAGCTGGCAGAGGCCGAAGACATCGTCAGCGATCGCGCGCTGTCGCCGCAAGGCACGCTGCGGGTCACGAGCTCGCTTTCCTTTGCGGTGATCTATCTGGCGCCGATGCTGCCGGCCTTCCGCGCGCGCTATCCGAAGCTCAACATGCAGATCACCACCGCCAACCGCTACTCCGATTTCATCGAGGCCGGCATCGACGTGGCGATCAGGACGCGCGAGCAGGAGCCGGATTCGAACATCATCGTCCGCCGCATCGGCCAGATGCGGCGGGTGCTCGCTGCTGCGCCGTCCTATCTCGCAAGCTGCGGCGAGCCGGAGCAGCCGGTCGATCTCGCGCGCCACAACATGCTGGTCTATAACCTCGCCAACGATCCCTATTCGCTGCGCCTGCGCAAAGGCAACGGCGCGCAGACTGTCCGCATCACGCCGACGCTCGACAGCAATGACGGGCAAGTCATCCGCGGCGCAGCACTGGCGGGGCTCGGCATCCTCATCCAGCCGCTCTATATCGTGCAAAGCGACATCGCGGCGGGCCGTCTCGTCCCGGTTTTGATGGACTGGGAGCTGCCGCTGCTGACGATGAACATCGCCTACCAGAACCGTGCCGGACTGCCCGCCAAGATCAGGGTCTTTTCCGACTTCCTGGTCACCCACATCCGCGAGCATTCGCAGCCGGGGATCTGGATCGACGCGGCGAAGTGAGCGACATTTTCGAATTCAGCCACCGCGCTAGCTGGCGGCGAAAGGATTGGTTCGCGGTGACAAATCAGTCGATGGAAATTTGCTGGTGAGGGCGCGGGTCTTGGGTTGGACACGCGATCCGTCGATCACCTCGAGCCGGCCGCAGCGGTTCAAGGTGTGCAACTTCCTGCCGGGCCATGCTGGCCCTGGCCGAAGAGAGTGGCGGATGATCTGCTTGAACGTCGTCGGCGAGAGTTCGACGATTTCCGCCAGGGCAAGCGCTGCCCCGTATCCGCCGGCACAGTCCTGGACCGGGCGCCACAATTCGTCATTGATGGTGACGAAATTCCCCGCAGGCCGCGTGGTCGCGCGATCGATCAGCACGGGATTGCTGGCATGCGGCAACCACGGGCCCATGAGGTGCTCGGCGTAATAGATCGCCAGCGAATCCGAATAGCCGCCGGTGCCGTCGCGCCAAGCCCCGAACAGATAGTTCAGGCGGTTGTGCCGCGTGATCGTGGCATCGGCCAGCTCGACGCCCGAAAGCAGCGTCGCATGCCGCTCCCATTTGTCCGGAAACCGAACGCATTTGTAGATGGCGACGTCCCCATTGGTCGAGCTCTCCGGGATCATCCACAACGCGCCATCGTCCTCGATCAAGAACGGATAGGAGAGGTGCCAAGGCTCGTTCAGCACGGGCACAACCTCTCCGACGGGACCGGCATCGTCGAACTCGATTGCCGAAATGATTCCTTTTCCAACCCGGTGATCGAGGTCTTCAAAGAAGACGAATGTTCGCCCCTGCCAGGTGATGGGGAAAGGATCGGCGTAGAAGTGGTTTCCGGGATCGGCAAGGACGTTCCAGCGGGACCCCGACAGATCTCCGGTCTGCCAGACGCCGGCGCCATCATTAAAGCGCCATCCGACATGCCAGTGCGGGGCATAGCAGCAGAGGCGATAGATCTCCTTGGCGATCGATGTCGCTAGGCCGCGCGCGACGTACGCCGCCGGCGGGCGGCCGTTACCAATTCGGGCCGGTCGTGCCATCAGCGGCACGATGCGCGGCCGTCCCGACAGGATGGCCGCCACCATGGTCAGGGTTCGCGCCATGACGGTCTCCAGTCCGCCGCTCAGACCGGCCGCGATTTCGGCGGAGGGGTGGCCGCGATCGAGGACGGCACCGTCGACCTCGTCGACGATTTCGATCACCGGCAGATCGCCGGCGAGAATGGCGGCAAGAGCTGCGTTTTCGCCTGCGACTCCATTGAACAGCGGGCGGAGATACTGCCGGGCGGAGCAGTTCGGATCCCGCGCGCCACCGGTGAAATCGACGATGACGTCTGCCGTGCCGGCGCGAGCCTGCATTCGTTCGGGACTGATCTTCAGCCTGTCGGTGCCGCTGTGCTTGCCCTTGTGCAACACCAAACGTTCGAGCTCGAACAGCATGTCGAGACCGGTCGGCCGCGGCTCCGCCGTTGCCGTCCATGCGATCTGGACCGGTACATCCCGGCCGTCAACCGACAGCGTGTCGCGGCCCATCCACTGCCGCGCATGCTCAATTTCACAGCGAAACTCGATGGTCATGTCGAGCCGATCCGTTTCAATGCGTCCCGATCAGATGACCTGGCCGAGAATTCGAACGTATTCCTCCACCATGGCGTCCACTGAATAGCGCAGCTTCAGGCCTTTGGCGTTTTGCCGCAGTTCGTCGCTCAGTTTTTGGTCCGTCAGGAGCCTGGAGACCGCGGCCGACAGCTTGGTATGATCGGCGGCATCGACGAACAGCGCTGTCGGCTTTCCCTCGACGGACAACACCTCGCGCAAGACCGGGAGATCGGTGACGACCGAGGGAACGCCGGCGTTTGCGGCCTCCACAGCGGCGAGGCCGAAGGTCTCCGCCTGCGTCGGAAATACGAACACGTCGAGAGCGGCGAGAAACTCCGCCATCTGGCGCGGGGTGATTTCGCCGAGCAGATGCAGTCTGTCCGATACTCTCAGCTCGTCCGCCAACTGCCGCAGCCGGGCCTCGTCGGCTCCCTGGCCGGCCAGTGCGAGGTGCCAGGAGGGTTGATCCGGCAGCAGCCGTATCGCCGCGTCGAGCCGCTTGTGCGGGTGCAATCTTGCTGCGCAGCCGAGCAGGGTGCTTTCCGGCGGCAGATTGAATTTCTGTCGCGCAGCTTGCTTCGTCAGGGTGAGCGCCTTGTCGTCGAAGCCGTGCGGGACGTGCACCATGCGCGCCCGATAAGCTTTGGGGTAGCGCGAATACTCGCGCTGCATGTCCTGCGAGTTGAGCGTGATGCGGTCGAAGAAGCCGAGGCTGCCCATGACGATGTCGGCGGTGCGGACCGGCCAGCTCATCGACAGCGCGGATGAAACCTGATTGGCGATGACAGGCACGCGGCAGATCAGGCGCGCCACACCGGCGCCGATGACATTGCCGAAGTGCTGAAAGGTCAGAACGGCGTCGGGCCTGGTGGCCCTGAGATGGCCGCCGAGCGTCCACAGCATTTGCAGCAGCGCCAGCGGATTTCCCGGCCGGCTCGACGCGCAATAGATGGTGTCGGGCGGCTCATCGAACGAATCCGACTTGCGGAAGAAGAACAGATTGGTGACGCGATAGCCGCGGGCGGTCAGCCCGGCGCCAAGCAGGCGCGAGATCTCCTGCGCACCCGCGTTCTCCGCCTGGGTCTGTACGAGAAGCACGTGCAGCTTTCGTCCGCCACCGTTGGGTGGCGCGAGTGCTGTCGCAGTGGTCTCGCCCAACGCCTTGTTTGGCTGGTAATGGAGCACGGATCCCGACCCACTAGAGAAACGAATTTTTCGCATTCTTAACTCCGTGCTTACCATGGAGGCCTCGCGCGGACACCGACTAGCAATAAACGGAGTTAATGTGCGCCCTGCCGCAAGGGCACGGTTCGCGAGGGAATTCCGCTGGTTCCGGACGAAGTGAAGCGAGCGCGTTAACCAATTGGTCATGACCGCGCCAGGCGCGGGTAACCCCGGATTAACCATAGATATTTACGTTGGAGCAGGCACTGAACAGTGTTCGCCAGTTGAATCCGAGTAAAATCCATGACGTTCGGTCGCCGCGCAGACCCGACAAGCTCCGGATCGACCGGTGTTGCCGCGTCGTGGCAGACTCAAAATGCGTCGAGCGGCGAGTCGCGCGAGTCCGCCGCGCGCTTGGGCGGTGCGCTCACGGCCGCGGGCGCGCTCTCCTTCATGCGGGACAACGCTCGCCGCATCCTGACGCTCGCTCTCGCGATTTTTGGCCTTGGCGTCGTCGTTCTCTTGGTGATCCCGGTGCGATTTGCGGCGACCGCGCTGGTCGTGGTCGATCCCCGCGAGCAACGCGTGACCTCGGAGCAGGACGTTCTGCCGGGCATCGGGCAGGATAGCGCCGCGCTGCAAAGCCTGGTCGAAGTGGCGAAGTCCGACGGCTTTCTCGAGCCGCTGATCGAGCAGCTCAAGATTCGGGATGACCAGGACATTTCCGGGGGGCATAGCGACCCCGCGCGCCTGCTCGAGAGATTCCGCAACCGCCTCGACATTTCCCGTCGCGGGCTGACCTATGTCATCGCCATCCGCTTCACCTCCAACCGGCCGGAGCGGGCGGCCTACTACGCCAATGCCATCGCCGAGGCGTTCGTCGCCAGCCAGGGCCGCAGCCGCACCGATGCGACCGACGAGGCCGCCGACTGGCTCAGTGGCCGGCTCAAATCATTGAACGAACGGTTGAAGGCGTCAGAGGACGCCGTCGCCACGTTCAAGCTCGAGCACAGGATCGTCAACGCGGGCAAGGATTCCACCACCCAGCAATTGCGGGTCACCGAACTGTCGCAGCAGGTTGCCGCTGCGCGGGCCCGGACCGAAGAGGCGAAGGCCCGCTACGAGCAGGCACAGCGCGACGTGAAGGCGAATGTCGATAGCCCCGTCAAGCAGGATCTGCTGAGCGCCCTGCGCGCACAGCGGTCGGCGCTCAATGACCAGATTGCGCAGAAGCGGGCGGTGTTCGGCGATCGTCATCCCGACCTCGTCATGTCGTACAGCCAGTTGACCGATCTCAACAGGCAGATCGAGGTCGAGCGGACGAAGGGCATCGATACCGCAAAATCGGAATACGAGGCCCAGCGCGAGCAGCAGAAGGCGCTGGAAGGCCAGATGAAGGCGGCGGAATCGCAGCTTCTGGTCGATGGTCAGGCTCTGGTCCGCCTCCAGGAGCTGCAGCGCGACGCCGAGGCCAACAGAAACATCTACGAGCAGTTCCTCTCGCGCTCCAAGACGACGAACGAGCAGCGCCTCTTGCAGAGCTCCCAGACGAAGATTGCGTCGTCCGCCATTCCGCCGCTGCGCTCGACCCTTCCACCGCTGTCTTTGCTGCTCGCCGCTCTCGCGATCGGTTCGCTGCTGACATCGACGGCGGTCGTTGCCGCCACGGGACGCGGATCGGACAAATCCGTTCCTGATACCCGCGACCCCGAGTCGGCTCCGCGCCAGCCCGCGACCTGGTCACGTCCGCCGGTGTGGGCCCGCATTCCCGACCTGACGCCTGGCGAAGTCCCCAGAAACATCTGGCAAGCTCCGGTGTCCGCGACGACCGAACTCGATCTCGGTCCCCATCTGCGTCCGCTGTTGGAGCGGCTGGAGAAGGTGCCGGGACCTCGTGGCAAGGTCGTCCTCGTGATGTCGGTCGGGCAGCGCGCCGGCGGCAACACCGTCGCGCGGTCGCTGAATCGATGGGCTGTGAACACTGGGAGGCTGAGCGTCCTGATCCGGGTCGAGCCGGATCTCGGCGGTGCCGGGGCCGGCCTCGCCAAGGGCCAGGCCGACGGCATGACCACTGCAGATTTCCGCAGCGTCGATGAGCTTCTGAGCGCCAGCAAGAGGCCGGGGCCGCCGCCCGCGGACGATATCCGTTCGGAGTTCGATCTGATCGTCGTCCACGCCACCTCCCTGGCGTTGCAGCCGGAAGCGGCAGCGCTGGCTGCTCACGCTGATCTTGTCATGCTGGTCGCGCGCGAAGACGCAGTCGACTCGGCCGCCATGCGCAGGGCGATCGCTGCGCTCTCCCGGTTTGCCGGCGTGCCGACCGGCATCGTCGTCAATCGTGTGCCGCCCGGCCCGTCCGCGTCGCGTCGCGGCGAAGTGCTGGGGCTGGCTGGTTGACGCCACCCGGCAACGGATTGCCGAGCCGCGCCATTGCCTCGGCTGACCAGAGATCTATTCGCCGGAGTCCGCGCCACGGACCGCGTAGGCGCTAGGCTTCGATGGCGAAAAGCGCAGAAGTCCCAAAATCGAAGGATCGACCCCGGTTCGCCGGCGACAGAGGATGTTGAGAGCGACGGTCGCGAGCGCCAGCGACACAGTGGCCGAGATCGCTGCGCCAAGAACGCCGAGCCAGGGAATGAGGACGAGAAATCCGACCAGCCGCAGCGCTACGTTTCCGGCAATCACGGGGACATACTCGCGCTCATAGCCGGTCAGCTGCAAGATCGCCGCAGAAGGACCGCCCGCCGCCTGGAACGCCGTTCCGATCGCGAGCACGATCAGGACCCAGTGCTGCGCAGCGAAATGTGGCCCGAACAGGTTGAGCAGATGGGGACCTACAACCCAGATCAGGAGAAGTCCGCTGACCACGCACACCGCGGTCACTTCCGCCATGAGCCGCAACGTTCGCTCGAATTCCTGGTGGTTCTTGCTGAAGTACAGCGAGGGGAGCCGACGTGCGCCAAAACTGTACAGTGCGGCCGACAGCATGGCGAAGATGTTGGCCAGGCGCGAAGCGGCAAAGTAAATTCCGGCGGTTGTCGGGTCCAGCATCCAATAGACCAGGATGACGTCGAAATACTGGTTCGCTGCTTCGAGGATGGACGCGACCCAGAAATGAAGCGCGCTCGATCTCCAGCGCGACGTCTCGGACCCCACCGCCGTGCCGCGGAAATCCGGCAGGGTTCGCGCAATCGCGATGATCTGTGCAATCAGTCCGACCGACATGGCAATCGTCATCACGGCGATCAATTCGGCGGGATCGAGCTGGCGATGGCCGCACATGATTGCGAGCAGGAACAGCACGACGCTGACGCGCCAGAAGAACTCCCTGTTTCCTTCCCCCATGAGAATGCTGACCAGCGAGCGAGCGATCTGGCTGCCAAGCATCAGTCCCGCATTCACGGCCGTGTAGGCCGACACCGCGATGACCAGCAGCCACGAGGCGCCCTTGATGTTCGCGCCGATCGCCATTGCGCCGATCGCGATCAGCATCGCGACGGAGGAAATCTTCAGGCTCGATAGCAGCACGCCTTTGGTGAGATCGGGCTGATTTCCCACCCGATACTCGTTCAGAAATCGCACGAGCAGCGATTCCTGGCCGACCAGACCGACGACCGCTGCCATCTGGGCCACCGAAAGCCAGGTCGCAAAGATGCCGAACCCATCGGGCGACATCGTTCGTGCCGCAAGCGAGAACAACGCGAACGCAAGCGCGCCGCTACCAACCTTGAGAAGGATGGTTCCGGCAACACCGCGCGTCACGTCGCGCCGCATGAACTGGACGATGGATTCGATCATGGAAATTTAAGAGGCAACTTTCCTTGAAGAGACACTTTCCGATTACTTGCGACAGCCTAGCATGGCCAAAAACCACGAGTGTTAATGAGCAGCCTCCATGATCCCGCCGACCGCCGCGATGTCGCGGCCATGTCTGTTGCTTCACTATGGAACATCGCTGACCCCATTGTCCCAGATAGAGCAAACTGCGGCCTGATCGCGTGGCGGCATAGCGCCGCATCGACGGCCGATGAGGCGAGATGAGCCGCTGGAATGCGGACCGGCTCGCCGGGAATGGGCCATCCCGAGCAAGGCGCGTGCCGGTTCTCATCGTGCCGGGCAGGTCTCCGCTGCATTAACCGAGATATCGAGAAATGATCGCGTTTGGTCCTGCGATGCGACATCAGGCGAGAGAATTGCACGGGCAATCATCGTTGACCGTGGGAGCCTGGACCATGACGGCGGACAGCAACGTGACGGAGCCGATTGCCGAAGCCGGCCCGCCGACGATCGGCGCCGACATCGCGATCGTGGGCGGCGGCCTCGCGGGCTCGCTCGCGGCGGCCGTGCTCGCGCGGGCAGGGCATCGTGTCGCTCTCGTCGACAAGCGCGCGGTCCATCCAGACGAGTTCCGGGTCGAGAAAATCGGCGGCCACCAGCTGGAGATGTTGCGTAAGCTGGGCTTCCTCGACGCGCTCGACAAGGTGGCCTGCCGATATGATCAGGTGCTCAATATCAGGGACGGCAAGGTGGTCGATGTCAGCGTCGGACGGGCTTACGGACTTCCGTATGCCGATCTCGTCGCCATGGCGCGCAGTCAACTGCCCGATCCGTCCAGCCTGATCGTCGACGAGGTCACGGCCGTCAACTGTAGCGGAGATATCCAGCATATCGAGCTCGCGTCCGGAAGGCGCATGACAGCGCGCCTTGTCGTGCTGGCCACGGGCATGGCGGGCGTTCTCGGCTACAAGCTCGGTATCAAGCGGCGGGTGCTGGCCGAGCGCCATTCGGTCACGTTTGGCTTCACGATCGCGCGCCGGGACGATGTGCCGTTCGATTTCGAGGCGCTAACCTGTTACGGCGAGCGCACGGCGGACGGCATCGATTATCTCAGCCTGTTTCCCGTGCGGGCCGGCATGCGGGCAAATCTCTTCATGTTCCGCGACCCGGCCGATCCTGTTATGCGCGAGCTGCGCCGCGAACCGGAAGCGACGGTGTTGCGCCTGCTGCCGGGATTGCGGCCTTACCTCGGCGATTTCCACGTGATCGACCGGGTGCAGAATTGGGTGATGGACCTGTCCGTCGTGGAAGGGCATCTCCAGCCCGGCGTCGTGCTCATCGGCGATGCCTTCCAGACCAATTGCCCGGCCGCGGGTACGGGCGTTGCCCGCCTGCTGGTCGACGTCGACCGCCTCTGCACTGAATATGCGCCGCGTTGGCTGGTGACCGAGGGCATGAGCCAGGAGAAGATTTCGGAATTCTATTCCGACCCTGACAAGATCGCGGCTGACCAGCAGTCGCTGAAGATGGCGCGCTTCCGGCAGGCCCTGACGTCCCGCAACGATATCGGCTGGGACGTGCGGCGGCGGCTGCACTTCCTGCGACGCACGATCACCCACCGGGTCGATCAAATGCGGCCAGGCTGGCTCTCGCATGTTCGAAGCGCGCTACGCGCCTGAGAGCCGTTGTATCGTCGGGGGGGCCTCGCGCCGGTCAGCGCGTGGGCGTTGACGTCCGCGTCGGCAGAAGCCTGAACTCCGACATTCGCTTGGCGGCCAGTTTGAGCCAGGGAGCCTGTTTCAGTGCGAACAAGGAAATGGCGCCCACGGTGCTGCCGGCCTGCGTGACCGCCCACATCGGCGAGGGCTGCGCGCCGAACAATTTCTTGTAGGGCTCGTCACCGATAGTGAAATCGAGCATCTGATCCCCGCGCTCGATGCAGTCCTTCGCGACCTGCTCGAACATCAGCGCGCCCAGGGACTGGCTCTTGTATCCCGCAATGTCGAAGGCGCTCATGATGACGAGGAAGCTGCCTTGATGGCAGAGCCCGAGCACGGCGGCGATCACCTCGCCATCCATCTTCATGGCATAGAGCCGGACAAAGGAGCCGAGGCCGCGCTGCGCCATCTCGGAATAGAAGCCGTAATATTCGGGGCGCTGGAGCAGATCTCCGTCGCCTTGCGCCTGAAAGCGCGGACCGCGGAATTTGCGCATCACGTCTAGCGCCTCGATCACGGAGGCGCTGTCGCCGCAGCATGAAAAACTCAGATCGCCCTTCTTCTGGAGCTGCCGGGACTTCTTTGCGAGCTCCTTCTGGTAGGAACGGTCGATCGCGCTGGCGCGCCATTGCTCGAACGGCGCGACAAGGACGGTCGCGTAGGCATTGGACTCCATCGCGACACGGCGGGGCGTAGCCAGGAGGTTCTCGATCGGAAGCCGTCCGTCCGGCAGCTTGGTCATTCGGAGCAGATCGAACGGGCGGACGAGGTACCTGATTTCCGCGCACGCACTCTCGTCCTTGAGCAGCTCGGAAAATACCTGCGGGCTGCACACCGGCGCCAGGTAGTCGGAGACGCGGAGGTCTGCGAATTCGATGGTCCGTATCGGGCCGCGCCGGATCCGCAGCAAGGGCAGCACCATCGCAAGGGCGCCCGTCGCGCGGTGGCGGACCACGACAACCAGAGGCGTTGCGCCTGCATGAGACGCGAGCCGGGTGTAGAGGGTGTCGAGCCAGAGCGGATGCTGGAACGCGGTGGCGGCCGAGTTGTCAAACAGCTCCGCGTAATCAGGCGACAGGAAGTCGAATCCCTGCTCGATGGCGATGTTGAACGTGCTGCTAGGTCTGTTCATGATACCAGGGAAACCGGATAGCTCGGGACGGTCGAGCCGGACCTGCGCTTTATAGCAGGGTCGTTACGGGCGAGACACCGGCGGCGTGCAGTTTGCATTAATGCGTCGCGCAAGGCTCATATCGTTAACAAAACATTAATTTCGCAACGGCGTCGCGTCGCAGCGATGGAGATCGACCTGCGCTAGCAAATTATTAACCGCGCTTAAGGAAGGTCATCTCATGGCCAGCCTGCAGACCGAGGTGGATTCCGGAGCACCCGGGAGCGCGATCTGGACGACGCGCAGCGTTGGCGTCGAGAAGATAGCCAGGTTCGCGATCACCTGTTCGATCACCATCAACGTGGTCGCATCGATGGGCATCTTCAACGCCGCGCTACTGCCGGCGGAGCTGAGCTTTCTGCAACAGGCCATAGCCCTTCTGATGTGGGCTGTCCTGATCTACGCAAGTGCATTCGTGCAGCCGCGCCTGCGGTTGCAGGTCAACCCCGATATGGCGGCGCTGGTCGCATTCTACGCCTTCGCAATTGTCTCGGTGTTCTGGTCCAGCCTGAGCGTCGCGGCGATCATGAAGAGCGCGGCGCTTGCGATGACGACGTTCGGTGCATTTTGCCTCGTCACGCGCGTCGACCTGGACGAAATCGTGAAAGCCACGGCCTTTGGGCTGTTCATATTGGTCGCCGCGTCGGCTTTCTGTGCGGTGGCCGTGCCCGACATCGGGATCGATCACAGCTGGATGCACAACGGTCAATGGCAGGGCGTCTACGAATCGAAGCAGACGCTCGGCTTCGTCGGCGCGTATCTGATGTTCTTGGCCTGCTATCGAAAGATGACGGGGCAGGGGTGGCTGGCATTCCTCGCGGTGTTCCTGCTGGCGTCAACCTGTGTCTTCGCGTCGGAATCGCGCGGCGCCGGCGCTGTCGCTCTGGCCGCCTGCGCCATGCTCGTGACCTCGATGTGGTCGGTCGGCTGCATGAGGCTCTATGCGCTCCTGCCGTTCGTCATGTGCATTCTGGCCGGACTTCTGATCCTGTATTTTTACGCGACGGGATACGACGCCATCCATATCGGCGATTCCAGTATCGATTTCACCGAGCGGACCTTCATCTGGCACTACGCGATCAGCCATTTCAACGATGCGCCGCTGCTCGGATTCGGCATCAACGGCTTCTGGACGGTCCCGTCGATCTACGACTATTTCGAACAGAACCACGGCTGGGTGCTCGACAATTATCATAGCGGCTACATCGCGATCCTGATGGAAACCGGATTTCTGGGGTATACGCTCTTTGCCACGAGCGTCCTCCTGTTCTCGCACAAGATCCTCCATCTGATTTCCGCTCGCACGATCGACCGATCGCATTGTGCCCTCATCATCGGATTTGTCGTCCTCAGCTTTCAGACCAATTTTACGGAGACGACGTTCCTTCGTTCGACGATGTTCACATCGGTGCTCCTGGTGGGCTTTTTCTTTGCGACGTGCAGGCCGGTGCGACCGGCGGAATTCCAGGCTTCAGGAATGGAAGCAGTATGACCGCCATGCGCTCGCGTTGGCCGAGAAGCTTCAATCTTGCGGCTATGTTGGTTTTCCTTGCATCGCTGTCCTCCCACGCCCAGGGGGCCGAGCAGGCCGCCTCCCGTGACACGCCAAAACTGGGTCGCGGTATCAACATTCTCGGCTACGATGGAATCTGGGAAGGCGGCGAAAACGCGCCATTTCGCCTGGACAATTTGACCGCGATCAAGAAGGCCGGGTTCGCGCATGTCAGGATCAATTTCTTCGGCTTCAAGTTCATGGGCCCGGGGAATGTCCTGGACGAGATCGTCCTGAGGCGGCTTGACGCCGTCATCGAGGAGGTTCTCGCGAGGAAGCTCGTTCCCATCGTCGACGAGCACGACACCCACCTTTGCCAGCGCGATGTTTCCGAATGCGCCGAGAAGCTCAAGGCGTTCTGGCGGCAGATCGCCGAGCGCTATGCCGGCAGATATCCGGCACTCGTCTTCGAGGTGTTGAACGAGCCTGGTGGAGAAATGACGTCCGCCAGCTGGAATTCGCTCCTCAATGAATGTCTCGGCATTATCCGCCGCACCAATCCCGAACGGCCGGTCATCGCCGCCGTTCTCAACACCGACGAGATCCCCGTCGACGAGCTGGTTCTGCCGGTCGACGACAGGCATCTCATCGTCACGTTTCATTATTACGCGCCGATACGGTTCACCCATCAGGGCGCGCCGTGGTCTCCGACGTTTTCGCGGATCGGGCCCCTGGATTGGGGCAGCCCGGAGGATGAAGCGAAAGCTGCCGCCGATTTCAGGAAGATGAGCCTCTGGGCGGAGAAAGAGCAGCGCCCGGTCTATGTCGGCGAGTTCGGAGTATACGAGCGTGCGCCATCCGACAGCCGGCAGAGATATTTGTCATTCGTGGCGAGAAGCGCCGACAGGCTCGGCTGGTCATGGGCCTACTGGCAGTTCGATCACGACTTCGCGGCGTTCGACAGTGCGCGCCAAGCCTGGAAGCCGGGTATCCTGCGTGCGCTGATGCCGCCGACGCGTTGAAATCGCGTCCCGAGTCCGCTCATTTCGCGGAAGGGGTGCCGGGGCCGGACCCGTCGGGCAAAACACCCGCCACCCCGTCGACCCCATCCCACAAAAATATTCCGCTTTACCGAAATTCGGAAACGGCGTATGTGTCGGCCGTCCCGGCTCAATCCTTGAGGGGCGATCTTGTGGTCGTCATGTTCGCGAGCCGGGCTTGCGGTGGACGCGGCAGCGTTCGGGTACGAGAGGCGTGGGCAGGGCGGATTGCTCTCCGTGAGCCCAAGGCTTCGTTCCGACGAGCGGCGCTGCTAGGCTTCGTCTCGTCTGTAAGTTTCCGGCTCCGTCGACAGGGCTGGAAAAACTGCGGCGAAATGGCGGGCCGTGCGTACGGCAAAACCGTGTGGTCCTGGCCGTCGTTGCTACGGTCAAGCTCTTGCGGATGCGGCACTTGCGTCAACCGGCGCGGCGCCGGTGACTTTCGCGAAGGCGAGGGAGGCCAAAAGGGACTCGGCTCCCGGGAGAGAACGGCATAAGCCGTCCAACCATCGCGCAGGGAAGGCCGAGTGATTGGCTACACCTGTATGCTGCTGTGCGGTTTCCTTGCGCTACATCTTCGCGCAGCGGACCGCGGGTGCCAGCCGGCACCCGGCCTTCCCTGCGCCCTCTTGGATTTGAGGGTGGAGTGACCAAGCAAAGCTCGGGCGAAACGCGCCGCGAGAACGCGGCTGTGCGTCCGCCCACCCCAATATTCCGGTTCGGGCACCGATGACTTGTCCCTAACGCTAGGGACAGACACGTTGCTGCGATCCGCTTAGCATGGCCCGCCCCGGTTGCTCGGGACCGCAGGAGGAAACGCGTATGTCGGACGACATGCCTCTTGAGCGGCGACCGTGTCCTGGGGAGCAATGCAAGCTCGAGTCGGGGCGCCTGATGCAGCCGGCGGAGTCATCGAAGCGGACAGGGAGGAACAGGACATGAAGATCGGTTTCGCGCGAGCCTCGCTTCTTGTGGCATGCGTCCTTTATGGACATGCTGCTCACGCGGACATCAAAATTGGAATCGTGATTTCGGCAAGTGGCCCGGGATCCGCACTGGGCCAACCGCAGCTCAAGACGGTTGCCGCTCTTCCGAAAGAGATCGGTGGAGAGAAGGTGACCTATATTGTCCTGGACGACGAGTCGGATTCGACCAAAGGGGTCCAGAACGCGCGCCGGCTGGTGATCCAGGACAAGGTCGACGTGCTGGTCGGTTCCTCTCTGACCCCGGTGACCATGCCGATGCTGGATGTCGCGCTCGAATCAAAGACGCCGCTGCTGTCGCTCGCCGCCGCTACCGCCATCGTTCAACCGATGGATGAGAAGCGCGCCTGGGCTTTCAAGGTCGTTCCCAATGATGACCTCATGGCGGCCGCCATCCTCAAGCATATCGCGACATCAGGCGTGAAGACGCTCGGCTATATCGGCGTTTCTGATGGATACGGCGAGGGCTACTACAAGGAGGTGAGCCGCCTCGCGCCCGCGTTGGGCCTGACTGTGACCACACACGAGGTCTATGCACGCGCCGACACCAGCGTCACGGGTCAGGCGCTCAAGGTGATGTCGACCAATCCCGACGCCGTCTTCATTGCTTCCGCAGGAACTCCGGCGGTCTTGCCGCAGCAGGCGCTCCGCGAGCGCGGATACGCTGGGAAGATATTTCAGACACACGGCGTGGCCAGTGAGGAGTTCATCAAGCTCGGTGGCGCGAACGTCGAAGGTGCCGTATTCGCGGGCGAGGCTTTTACCATTGCCGCCGATCTTCCCACGGGGGATCCGTTCCGTCGCTCGACGGAGGAGTTCGTGACCGCGTATGAAGCGGCGAACGGGCAAAAGCCCAACATGTTTGCTGCTCACCTCTGGGATGTCGTCGCGCTGATCGGAAAAGCTGCACCGGATGCGCTGAAGACAGCAAAGCCTGGCACAACCGAATTTCGCGCGGCTCTGCGGGACGCACTCGAGCGAGGGCAGAACATCTATCTCAACAATGGGCTGTCGAACATGAGCAAGGCCGATCACAACGGCTATGATGAGCGCTCGGCCTTCCTGATCAAGGTCGAAGGCGGGAAGTTCCGCCTGGCAAAGTAGCGGCGCGCCAATCAGTCTTGTACGAGGGGCGCGGAAAACCACGACTACGCTGATCCTGGTTGATGGTCCGTTTGGGATCCAGAGATGGTTGATCGGGGATAGGGGCGTACCATTCCCGGGCGTTCAGCAGAAAAAATCGATTTTCGATTTTCTATTGACCCCTCCGCGTTGCCTTGCCATCATTCGACCCATGGGTCCGCTTCAGTTTCATATGACCGGAAGCCCCGGAGATGGTCCGCGCAGCCTGACATCTGCGTTGCACGAGCGCCTGCGCGCCGACATCCTGGCGACGCGGTTGCTTCCGGGGCAGAAGCTGCATATCGCCGGCCTCGCCAAGCAGTTTTCCGTGAGCCTTGCCGCCGTACGTGAGGCACTTTCCCGACTGGTGGCCGACGGGCTCGTGCTGGCGTCCGACCAGCGTGGCTTCCGGGTGAGCCCGGTGTCACTCGCCGATCTCGCCGACGTGACGCAGACCCGGATCGATATCGAGGGCCTTGCGCTCCGTCGCTCGATCGAGCGCGGCGACGATGCCTGGCTTGCCTCCGTGAAATCCGCCTGGGCGGACCTGAAGGCGGTTCCCTATCGCTACCCCGACGATCCGACAGTGCATTATGAGGAGTGGGTGGTCCGCCATCGCATCTTCCATCGTGCACTGGTCAATGCCTGCGGCTCGCCGTGGCTGCTCGGCTTCCGCGACGTGCTGCACGAACAAAGCGAGCGATATCGCCGCCTCTCGATCCGCAGGGAGGTCGGCAAGCCGCGCGACGTCGAGGCTGAACACAAGGCGATTGTCGCTGCCGTCGTCAAGCGCGACGCGGATGCGGCGGTTCGCGCATTGGCAAAGCACTTCGGCATCACCAAAGAGTTTGTCGAGCTCGCCGCGCCTCGCATTGCGGAGGTGAACGGCGCGAACTGACGATCCGGAAAAATCCGGCAAAGAAAAACCGAGACCGGGAGGAAACAGATCATGAAACTAACTCGCCGCAAGGCGCTATTGGCGTCGCTCTTCGCAGCCGGCGTGCTCGCCGGCCCTGCCGCCGCGGCCGAAACCATCCGCGTCGGCCTGCCGACCAAGACTTACTGGCCGACGACGATCGCCGAGACGGCCGTGCGGCAGAAATTGTTCGAGAAGGAAGGCATCCAGGCCGAGCTCACGATCTACCGCAGCGGTGCAGAGACGTTCGAAGGCATGGCTGCGGGCGCGGCCGATATCATCCTCGATCCGCCCTCGCTGGTCTCCGCGGGACGCAAGAAGGGTGTGATGTCACGGATCGTGGCCAATGCAGCGATGGGAAATTTCGGCTGGCAGTTGATGGTCCCGACCAAGTCGACGCTCGACGTCAAGGGCCTCAACGGCAAGAAGGTCGCAATCACCGCCGCCGGCTCCGGTTCCGACCTGCTCGCACTGTGGACACTCCAGGACAAGAAAATCGATTTCACGCGCGTCCCGGTTGGGGGCGGCGGTCTGGTGCCGAACCTCTTGGCGGGCAACGTCGAGGCCGCCGTGGTCTATTCGCCGCTGAGCTTCCAGATCTCGAAGTCGGGCGAAGCCAAGTCGATCCTCGATTACGCCACGGCGGTGCCGCCGAACCTCACGGCAGGCTGGATCGTGCTCGACAAATTGGCGGAGACAAAGCCTCAGCTGGTTCAGAAGGCGGTGAACGCCCTCTATGGCGCGGTTGCGTTCATGCGTGCCAATCGCGATGTGACCGTCAAGCTGATCGCCGAGCTCTACGAAATGCCGGCCGAGATCGCCGCCTTGGAATACGACAATACGATCATGAAACTCGAGACCAGCGGCGACATGGGCGCGCCTGACGTGAACGCGGCCGTGCAGCTGTCACTGGACCTCGCCAAGCTCGGCGGGCTCAAGGACATCGTGCCGGTCGAGGACGTCATCTCGACCAGGTTCAAGCCGGTTCCAACCAAGCCGTAACGATGCAGAACTCGCTCGCCATCAAGCTCGCACGGATCGCGATCGTCATCGCGGTCCTGGCGCTATGGGAGTTGCTGTCGCGCACCGGCATCGTCAATCCGCGCCTGCTGCCCTCGGCGTCCGACACGTTTGCGACGCTAGGCGACCTCCTGCAGCGCGCGGCCGTGCGGAAAGACCTGATGGTGACCGCGACCGAAGTGCTGGCTGCGTTCGCGCTAGCCGTCCCCTTCGGTGCCGTGATCGGCTTCCTGGTTGCGGAGAACCGTTACTTCGCTGACGTGGCCAAGCCGCTGCTGTTCTTCGCGTTCAGTATCCCGAAGTCGATCTTCCTGCCGATGTTCATCCTCGTATTCGGCGTCGGCTTCGCCCAGAAGGTCGGCTTTGGCTACTTCTCCACGATCTTCATCGTGATCATGTCGACGACCACGGCGGTGGAGTCGGTCAAGGTCGAGCATCTCACGGTGGCGCGCTCCTATGGCGCAACTCCGATGCAGGCCGCGTTCCGGGTCTATCTGCCGAGCATGCTGCCAGTGCTGCTGGAGGCCCTGCGAATCTCCATGATCTTCAACCTCACCGGCGTGATCCTTGCCGAGATGTACGCCTCTCGCGACGGCATCGGCCACCAGATCGCGACCTGGGGCGAGAACTTTCAGATGAAGCAACTCCTCGCCGGCGTCGTGATGGTCGCCGCGATTGCCATGACTTTCAACGAACTTGTCAGATGGGTGGAAACGCGATGCAGCCATTGGCGAACGTGACCCTGTTGAAGCCTCCCGCGCGCGCCGGCGCGATCGAGGTGAAGAATGTCGGCCAGGTCTTCAAGACCAGGTCCCAGGACGTGGTTGCCCTCGAAGACGTTTCGCTCGATATCAAGCCGGGTCGCTTCGTCGTGCTGGTCGGCCCGAGCGGTTGCGGCAAGTCGACGCTCTTGATGATGATGGCGGGCCTGCGCCAGCAGACCTCGGGCACGATCACGATCAATGGCGCGCCGATTCCGCAGCCCGATCCGGACAGGGTCGGCGTGGTGTTCCAGGAGGCGAGCCTGTTTCCCTGGCTGACGGCCGAAGACAATGTCGAGTTTCCGCTGGCCCTGCGTGGCGTGCCCAAGGCGGAGCGCCGCGCCAAGGCGCAGGATGCGCTCACGCTGGTCGGCCTCGACGGATTCGGCAGGCGCCATCCGCACGAGCTCTCGGGCGGCATGAAGCAACGCGTCTCGATCGCGCGCGGGCTGGTGCAGGACCCGCCGGTGCTGCTGATGGACGAGCCGTTTGCTGCGCTCGACGAGCAGACCCGCATGACAATGGGTGACGAGCTGCTGCGCATCTGGGCGGCGACAGGCAAGACCGTCGTCTTCGTCACGCACAGCCTCACCGAAGCGGTTTATCTCGCCGACGAGGTGATCGTGATGTCGGCGCGGCCCGGCCGCATCGTCGATCATCTCCAGGTCCAGCTGCCGCGGCCCCGCACCTACGAGATGCTGAGCGGCGATGCCTTCGGCAGCTTGCGCGACCGCATCTGGCGGCATATCCGCAAATCGGCATGAGGCGGAGATGAGCGCCAAGCTGACTGCGAAGATAAGTGCGAAGACACTGCGATATCTGATCGTGATCGGCCTGATTGCGCTGTGGGAGCTGCTGCCGCGCACCGGTCTCATTCCCGAGCTGTTCCTGCCGTCCCTGTCATCGACGCTGATGGCCGGATGGACCGAGGCGCCCGAATACGGTCATGCGCTCGCAGTGACGCTCTACGAAGTCGTGGTCTCCATGGCCTTCGCCTGCGGCGGCGGCATCCTGCTCGGCGCTATCGTCGGCAGCCTGCCGGGTCCGCGCGTCCTGATCATGCCGATAGTGTCGAGCCTCTATGCAGTGCCGCTCGTGATCCTCTATCCCGTCTTCACGGTGTGGCTCGGCATCGGCTCGGAATCCAAGATCGCCTTCGCCTCGATTTACGGTTTCCTGCCAACGATGCTGGCCACCGCCGCCGGCATCCAGACCATCGACCCTCAGCTCCTGCTCGCGGCACGTAGCATGGGCGCCACGCTGAGCCAGCGGCTGGTTCGCGTCATCATTCCCGCGGCGATTCCGACCGTGCTGTCGGGGCTCCGCGTGGGAGGCGCGCTGGTCATCGTTGGCGTCGTCGTCTCGGAGATGCTGATCTCCTCGGCCGGCATCGGCTATCTGATCTCGCGCTACCGCACGATCCTCGACAGTCCGCACGTGTTCGCCGGCGTCCTCCTCGTGCTCTTCATGGCGATCGCCTTCAACGCCGCGATCCGGTGGATCGAGCGCAAGGCGGCGATCTGGCAGACCGGCACGCGCGCTGGTCAGGCCAACGATGACATCGCTTCGGGCGCGATGCAGCCGGCGACCTGAGGGAATTTCGCGTGTTCGATCTGACCCTGTCATTCGACAACGGCCCCGATCCCAACGTGACGCCGCGCGTGATCGACATTCTCGGAGAGCGCGGCATCAAGACCACGTTCTTCGTCATCGGCGAGAAGCTCGCCGATCCCGCGCGGCATGGCCTTGCGATGCGCGCGCACGGGGAGGGACACTGGATCGGCAATCACACCTTCACCCACAGCGTCCCGCTCGGTGAGCAGCCGGATCGCGATACAGCGAAGAGCGAAATTGGCCGCACACAGGCCGCGATCGGTGATCTCGCCCATCCACAGCGCTGGTTCCGGCCGTTCGGTGGCGGCGGCAATCTCGATACGCGGCTGCTGAAGCCATCCGTCGTCGACTATCTCACCTGCCACAAGCATAGCTGCGTGCTCTGGAATGCGATCCCCCGCGACTGGGACGATCCTGACGGCTGGACCGAGCGCGCCGTTGTCCAGTGCAGCCGGCAGCCCTGGACGCTGATGGTCCTGCACGATCTTCCGACCGGGGCGATGGACCATCTTGAGCGGTTCCTCGACCGCGCCGAGGCGGCCGGTGCCCGCTTCCGCCAGGATTTCCCGCCGCAATGCGTTCCGATCCGCGACGGCGCGATCGCACTTCCGATCAACGACTATGTTTCCTCCATCGAAGAGAGCGTTTGACTGATGAAAATCGCAAGTTTCACGATCGCCGGCACAGCGAGCTTTGGCATTGTCACCGACAAGGGCGTCATCGATGCGGGCAAGCGTCTCAAGACCTGTCCGACGCTGAAGACGCTGCTTGCCAAGGGATCGCTCGACGAACTGAAAAAGCTTGCGGGCGAGAAGCCCGACTACGCGCTGCAGGACCTCACGCTGCTGCCGACGGTCCCTGATCCCGACAAGATCTTCTGCATCGGCGTCAATTACGCCACCCATCTGGCCGAAAGCGGCCATCCCACTCCGCCACACCCGATGATCTTCACCCGCTTCGCCAACAGCCAGGTCGGACATGGCCAGCCGATGATCCGGCCGCTTGAATCCGAGCGCTTCGACTATGAGGGCGAGATGGCGGTTGTCATCGGCAAGGCCGGCCGCCGCATCTCGCGCGACGCCGCGTTGAGCCATGTCGCCGGTTATGCCTGCTACAATGACGGTAGCATCCGCGACTGGCAGCGCCACACCTCGCAATTCGCGCCCGGCAAGAATTTCGCCGGCACAGGCGGCTTTGGGCCCTGGATGGTCACGACCGACGAATTGACCGACGTCAGCAAACAGACCTTGATCACGCGGCTGAACGGCGTCGAGGTACAGAAGGCCCCGATCTCCGATCTCGTCTTCGACGTGCCGGCGCTGATTGCTTACTGCTCGACCTTCACCGAGCTCGCGCCAGGCGACGTCATCGTTACAGGCACGACCGGCGGTGTCGGCGCTTATCGCAATCCGCCGCTGTGGATGAAGGGCGGCGACGTCGTGGAGATCGAGATTTCCGGGATCGGGATTCTCCGCAATCCCGTCAAGGACGAAGAGCCGGCTAAGGCGACGCGCGCAGCCTGATTGGCTGCGCTCGACAACAACAAGAAGGAGACCCTCATGCCGATGCCAACGCATATCCTCCCGACCACGGTGGTCGGAAGTTATCCGCAGCCGGAATGGCTCGTGAATCGCGCCATGCTGTCGAAGGTGGTGCCGCGCACCCGCCTGCACGACATGTGGCGGCTGCCAGCGGAACATCTGGAGGAGGCCCAGGACGATGCGACGATCGTCGCGATCCGCGACATGGAGCGTGCCGGCATCGACATCGTGACCGATGGCGAAATCCGCCGCGAGAGCTATTCTAACCGCTTCGCCACGGCGCTCGACGGGATCGACGGAGACAATCCCGCGATGATCGTGGCGCGCACCGGTAACACCCAGACCCCGGTGCCGCGCGTCGTCGGCCCCGTGAAACGCAAGGGACCGGTCGAGCTGCACGACATGCAGTTCCTGCGCAGGAATACCGATCGTGCAGCGAAGATCACCCTGCCGGGCCCGTTCACCATGAGCCAGCAGGCCAAGAACGAGTTCTACAAGGACGACGAAGAGCTCGCGATGGCCCTTGCGGAGGCCGTCAATGCCGAGGCGCTCGATCTGCAAAGAGCAGGCGCAGACGTGATCCAGCTCGACGAGCCCTGGGTGCGGAACAATCCGGATTCTGCCAAGCGCTACGCCGTCAAGGCAATCAACCGCGCGCTGAAGGGCATCACAGTGCCGACCGTCGTGCATCTCTGTTTCGGCTATGCGGCGGTCGTGCCGGGCTCGAACAAGCCGGCCGGCTATTCGTTCCTCGCCGAGCTCGACGATACGACTGCCGACCAGATCTCGATCGAGGCGGCGCAGCCAAAACTCGACCTCGGCGTTCTGAAGGACCTCTCCTCAAAGAAAATCATGCTCGGTGTGCTCGACCTCGCAGACCCCCAGATCGAGAGCGTCGATACCGTCGCCGACCGCATTCGCAACGGCCTGAAATATGTGTCGCCCGATCGTCTCGTTCCCGCGCCCGATTGCGGCATGAAATACATGCCACGCGTCGTCGCGTTTGGAAAATTGAAGGCGATGTGCGATGCGGCGGCCAAGGTTCGGCAGGAGCTTGGTTGACGAGGTTCGAGCCGTTCGCCAGCGATTGCACGATCTGGGTCTGGTCCGCCTTAGACCCAGCCGCCATCGACGATGTAGTGCTGAGCTGTGCAGGCGGAGGCCTCGTCGGAAGCGAGGAAGATGGTGAACTTCGCGACCTCGTCCGGCACGAGCTTGCGCTTCAGGCATTGTCGTTGCATCAGCTCGACTTCGCCCTGTGGCGTCATCCATTTATCGAGCTGGCGCTCGGTCATGATCCATCCCGGCGCGATTGCGTTCACGCGGATGTTGTAGGCGCCGTAATCGCGCGCCAGAGAGCGCGTGAGACCGATCACGCCTGATTTGCTGGCGGTGTAGGCGGCCATGCCGCCCTGTCCGGCGATCCACGACACCGAGCCGAAATTGACGATGGCGCCGGCGTTCGCCGCCTTCATGTCCGGCAACACGGCCTGCGCAGCAAAGAACTGGTGCTTCAAGTTGACCGCGATACGGTTGTCCCAATATTCCGGTGTCATTTCCTCGGTGCTGTGCCGCTCGTCATGCGCGGCATTGTTGACGAGGATGTTGATTGCGCCGTGCATGTTGCGCGCCTCCGCGACGCCGGCACGTAACGCGGCGATATCGGTCAAGTCGACACGCATGAAACGCGCGCCAAGCCCTTGACTCGACAGCTCGCGTGCCAGGGATTGGCCCTCATCGACTTTGATGTCGAAGAACACGACATTAGATTTCTGCTGGGCGAAGCGCCGCACGATCGCAGCGCCAATTCCAGATGCGCCCCCGGTGACGAGAACGACCTTGCCGGCGAGGTCGGAATAAACGGCAGCCATGGATATCCCTCGATTTGCGTTGGGGCAGCGCGACGCGCCGCCCGACTCTCCCGCGCACCTTAGCGATCTCCTTCGTGAGGTGCATAGATCAGAATTTCAGTTGCGTACCTCAAAAATCGAAGGCAGGATTGCACCAAGAATAAGAGCCGCTGGGAGGAATGTGATGAGACTGCTCGGGAAACTGGGACTGGCCGTTGTCGCATGCCTGTTCGGAGCGAAACTCGCTGCGGCCGATACGACGGTGAAATGGCTGCACATCGAGGCCAATCCGGCCCAGGTCAAAATCTGGGAGGAGGTCGCGCGTGCCTATGAGGGGTCGCACCCGGGCGTCAAGGTCGAGATGCAGTTCCTCGAGAACGAGGCCTACAAGGCCAAGCTGCCGACCATCCTGCAATCCAAAGACCGGCCCAATATCATCTTCAGTTGGGCCGGCGGTGTCCTGAAGACGCAGATCGAGGCCGGCGTGCTCGACGACATCACCGATTCTGTGAAGGGCTACAGCGACAATCTCACACCCGCGGCACTCGCCGCCTTCACCAGCAACGGCCGGGTTTATGGTCTGTCCACGGCGCTCTCGCAGGTCGGCTTCCTCTGCAACAAGGAGCTGATGGCCAAGGGGAAGGTCGATCCTGCCGGGATCAAGAGCTGGGACGATCTGCTTGCTGCCGTGAAGGCGTTGAAATCCGCCGGCGTGACCCCGATCGTGGTCGGCGGCGCCGACAAATGGCCGCTGCACTTCTACTGGACGCATCTTGCGGTGCGCATCGGCGGCAAGGCGGCGTTCGATGCGGCGCTGCGCGGCGAGAACGGCGGCTTTGCCGGGGAAACCTTCCAGAAATCCGGCGAGCTGTTCAAGCAGCTCGTGGATCTCCAGCCGTTCCAGAATGGCTTCCTGGGTTTCAAGAACCCGCAGGCGGTCGGCTATTTCGGGGACGGCAAGGCGGCGATGACGCTGGCGATCAGCACGGTCTATCATCTGCAGCGCGCTCTCGCCGCCGACAAGGTCGGATTGACCGAGGACAAGATGTGCTGGTTCGACTTCCCGGTCGTGACCGGCGGCAAGGGTGCGCCCACCGATACGCTCGGCGGCATCACCGGTTGGCTGATTACGAAAGGCTCGCCGAAGGAGGCTGTCGATTTCCTGAAATACTTCGTCTCCAAAGAGGTGCAGACGCGGCTTGCCGCCGGCAACTTCATCATCCCAGTGGTGAAGGGCGCGGACGCAGGGCTGAACAACAGCTTCATGAAGCTGATCGCCGCCAATCTGGCGAAGTCGAACTACCACCAGAACTTTTATGACCAGAGCCTGGGTCCGTCGGTCGGCCGCGTCGTCAACGACGTCACGGCCGAGATCGCCGGCGGCAGCATGAGCCCGCAAGAGGCCGCCAAGGCGATCGAGATGGCGTGGAAGCAGGGCAACTGACGGTGGCGCGGCGGACCGCGAGCGTGTCGACGATCGGCGCTGCTGGCGAGATGGTGCCCCAGGTCACGGTCCGTGGCCCGAGTTGGGACGGCAGGTTGACGGTGCTCGTCCTGTTCCTGCCGCCGGCGCTGCTATTGTTCACGTTGTTCGTTGTGCTGCCGATCGGCGAAGCAGCCTGGTATTCGGGCTTCAACTGGAACGGGTTCGGCAGGCCGACCAACTGGATTGGCTTGGACAATTACCGCTTCGTGCTGGAGACCCGCGCCTTCTGGCTCGCGCTGCGTAACAACGGGCTGATCATCGCTGTTTCGCTCGCCATCCAGCTGCCGCTTGCGCTCACGCTGGCCTTGATGCTCGCCGAGCGCTTTCGCGGGGCATTGGCGCTGCGCATGCTGTTCTTCATGCCCTATATCCTGGCGGAGATCGCGACCGGGCTGATCTTCAGCTTCGTCTATGATGGCGACTACGGCCTTGTGGCGTCGATCTGGCGCAGCTTCGGCGCCGAGCCTCCGCATCTGCTTGCCTCGACCGATACGGCCATGCTGGCGGTGCTGATCGTGATCGTCTGGAAGTACTTTGGCTTCCACATGATGCTGTTCATCGCAGCGCTCCAGGGCCTCGACAAGAGCCTAGTCGAGGCGGCGCGTATCGACGGCGCGACCCGATCGCAAGCCTTGCGGCATGTGGTCATCCCGCTGCTCTATCCGACGATAAGGCTCTCCGTGTTCTTCGCCATCGTCGGTTCGCTGCAGCTGTTCGACCTCGTCATGCCCCTGACGCGCGGCGGGCCAGCGGACTCCTCGAACACCATGGTGAGCTTCCTCTACAACAACGGCATCTCGCGCATGCGGGTCGGCTACGGCAGCGCCATCGGGGTCATCCTGTTTGCGATCTGCGTGACCTTTGCTTTCACGTACAAGCGATGGTTCATGCGCGATGAGTAACGCGAAGGCCATCCGCGCGCCGTTCGATCCCTCAATGCTGTTCAAGATGGTGTTCCTCGCCGTCGTCGCCATCATCGTAATGGTGCCACTGCTCGCGACCTTGTTCGGTGGCTTCAAATCGCTCGGCGAACTGCGCGTCAATCCGTTCGGCCTGCCACGTCACTGGGAGTGGCAGAACTATGCTGACATCCTGTTCTCTGCACGCTACTGGCAGCTTTTGCGCAACTCGCTGATCATTTCGACCCTCACGGTGGCCCTGACCCTGATCGTCGCCTCGATGGCGGCGTTCACCTTCGCCCATATCAGGTTCTATGGCAGTTCGATGCTGCTGAGCTACCTGACGCTGGGCCTGCTGTTTCCGGCCGCGACGGCGGTGCTGCCGCTCTTCATCAAGGTGCGCGACCTCGGGTTGCTCGATACATATCTCGGGGTAGCCCTGCCGCAGGCGGCCTTCGGTCTTGCGATGAGCGTGCTGCTGCTGCGGCGTTTCTTCAAGGACATCCCCTACGAACTGCTGGAGGCCGCGCTGGTCGACGGCTGCAGCTATATCAAATTCTTCCGCTATGTAACGTTGCCGTTATCGCGGCCGATCCTGGCGACCGTCGGTACCATCACCTTCGTCAACAGCTGGAACGCCTATCTGCTGCCGCTGGTGATGCTCAACACCGACGCGCTCTATCCCTGGCCGCTCGGCATCATGGTTTATCAGGGCGAGTATTCGTCCGAGTGGCATCTGATCCTGGCCTTCATCACGCTTACCATCCTGCCGACGATCATTCTATTTCTTCTGGCGCAGAAACACATCGTCGCAGGCCTCACCGCCGGTGCGGTCAAGGGATGAACGGTACCTCACGGAGATCACAATGAGAAAAGTAGGCATCGGCATCATCGGCTGCGGCAATATCAGCACCGCTTATCTGAAGGCGGCCCAGCGCTTCGCAGTCATGGAAATCAAGGCGCTCGCCGATATGCGCAGCGATGCGGCAGAGCGGCAGGGCGCCGCCTTCGGGCTGCCGGCAATGCGGGTTGATCAGCTGCTCAAGCGAGACGACGTCGAGATCGTCATCAATCTCACTGTGCCACTCGCCCACACTGACGTCAGCCTCGCGGTGCTGAACGCCAGCAAGCACGTTCATTCCGAGAAGCCGCTCGGCATCAACGTCACGGAAGCCCGCAAGGTGATGGACCTCGCCGCGCAGAAGAGCCTTCGCGTCGGCTGCGCGCCCGATACGTTCCTTGGCGGTGGGCATCAGACCGCGCGCAAGCTGATCGACGATGGCGCGATCGGCACGCCTGTGGCCGGCAGCGCGTTCTTCGGCTGCCCCGGCCACGAGCGTTGGCATCCGGCGCCGGGTTTCTACTATTTGCGCGGCGGCGGGCCTATGCTTGACATGGGTCCGTACTACATCACCGATCTCGTGCAGCTGCTCGGCCCCGTGGCGAGCGTGATGGGCTCGACCGCGCGTCCGAAATCCGAGCGGCTGGTCACCAGCCAGCCGATGAACGGGACGTTGATTCCGGTCGAAGTTGCGACCCATGTCGCCGGCACGCTCGAATTCGAGAGCGGGGCGGTCGTCTCGATCGCGATGAGCTTTGATGTCCCCAAGCACCGGCACGCGCCAATCGAGATCTATGGCGACAAGGGCAGCATGCTCGTGCCCGACCCGAACCGCTTCGGCGGCGAAGTACAAGTCGCCAAGACCGGCGGCGACTGGGAGCCGGTGCCGCTGACCCACGGTCATGTCGATGGCGAGTTCCGTTCCATTGGCGTCGCGGACATGGCCTCCGCGATCCTGAACAACCGGCCGCATCGCGCCAGCGGCGCGCTCGCGTTCCACGTACTGGAGGTGATGGAAGCGTTCCAGACCTCTGCCGACGAAGGGCGACGCGTCAAGATCGAGAGCTGCGTCGAGCGGCCGGCGATGCTGCCGGCCGGGCGTGAAACCGGACAGATCGACTAAGGACAGAAACATGCGCAAGGCAATGATTGTATGGGGCGGTTGGCCGGGGCACGATCCCGATCTCTGTGCTTCGATGATCCGTGGTTGGCTGAAGGCGGAAGGCTTCGAGGTGCGGACCGAAACCACCACCGCCGCGTTCGCCGATCCCGCGATTCACGACCTGTCGCTGATCATCCCGATCTATACCATGTCGACAATCGAGAAGGCGGAAGCGCTCAATCTCTGCGCTGCGGTCCGCAGCGGCGTCGGGCTCGCCGGCCATCATGGGGGCATGGGCGACGCATTCCGCGATTCCGTCGATTACCAGTTCCTGTGTGGCGGGCAGTGGGTTGCGCATCCCGGCAACATCATCGACTACAAGGTCGACTTGACGAAGCCGGATGATCCCATCATGAAGGGCCTGAAGAGTTTCGAGCATCGTTCCGAGCAATACTACATGCATGTCGACCCCGCCAACGAGGTGTTGGCGACGACGACCTTCACCGGCGAGCACGCGCCCTGGATCGAGGGCGTGGTGATGCCCGTGGTCTGGAAGAAGCGATACGGCGCGGGCAGGGTGTTCTATTCCTCGCTCGGCCACCGCGCTTACGAGCTCGACGTACCGGAGATCCGGACGTTGATGACCCGTGGCATGTTGTGGGCGGCGCGCGAATGACAGCCGTTGCGACCCAGTCGGTGGTTCGCGCTACGCTTGAAGACGTCGCGCGCACGGCGGGTGTTTCGCTCGCCACGGTCGACCGCGTCGTCAACCGGCGCGAGGGCGTGCGCGCCAAGACCGTGGCGCGGGTCGAGGCCGCGGTGGCAAAACTCGGCTATCGAGCCGACGTCGCGGCCGCTCGGCTTGCCCGGGGGCAGACGTTCCGCTTTGCCTTCGTGCTGCCGACCGGTAGCAACAGCTTCATGACCAACCTGACCGAGCAGGTCCAGCGCACCGCGGACTGGCTCGCCGGCCAGCGCGGCTTCATTGATATCCTCCGTGTTGACGTGTTCGATCCGGACGTACTCGCCGCCGCGCTGGAAAGTCTCTCGCCTGCCTATCAGGGCGTCGCCGTGATCGCGCTCGATCATCCCAGGGTGCGCGCCGCGATCGACGAACTCACCGCGCGCGGGGTCGCTGTGGTGACCCTAGTGTCGGACGCGCCGAGCTCGCGCCGTCTGCACTATGTCGGCATCGACAACCCGGCGGCAGGCCGCACCGCTGCAACGCTGATGGGACGGTTCCTCACTGGTCGCGAGGGGACGGTTGCCGTGATCGCAGGCTCGTTGTCGCTGCGCGATCACACCGAGCGGCAGTTCGGCTTCCACCAGATCCTGTCCAGCGAGTATCCGAACCTGATCGCGCTGCCGGTAATCGAGGGCCGCGACGACAGCGAGCGCACGCGGGAGCTCGCTGCGGCACTGCTCGCGCGCCAGCCAGATCTGCGCGGCATATACTGCTGTGGCGCCGGAAACCGTGGCATCGCCGATGCGCTCGAGGCCTCGGGACGGGCGCGTGAGGTGGTCTGGATTGCCCACGAGCTGACTCAATACACGCGGCGTTTCCTGGTCCGTGGCACCCTCGATGCCATCATCAACCAGGATCCCGGCCACGAGGCCCGGTCCGCAGCGCGAGTCCTGCTCGCGCATTGTTCGGGTGAGCCCATCAGCCCCGACCAGGAGCGCATCCGCATCGACATTTTTCTGCGGGACAATTTGCCGTAACCTTCGAATGGCCTGCGGGGTGCATCAGATGCTCGCGGCCATTACGGCCAGACGTTGGTGGGCTCTTTCGCGGGCCGCCTCAATGGACTGTTGCGGTCCGGTGGTTGGCCCGATCGGAATGAAACGGACATTGTTGATACCGACAAAACGCAAAATTTCGCGCAGGTAAGGCGTTGCCATGTCGATGCGCCCGCGGTTCATTCCGGTGGCGAAATCGCTGCCACTGGCAATGATGACGATGGTCGGCCGGTCTTTCAGCAACGGGATGTATCCAAGGGATGGGTCGAACCGAAAGGTGAGCCCGGGCTGGACGATGACGTCGAAGAATTGCTTGAGCTTATAGGGAATGCTGAAGTTCCACATCGGCGTCGAAATCAGCACCCGCTCGGCGAGCGCTAAGCGCACCGCCATCCGCTCGGCTTCCGCGAAGCTGTCCCGCTGCGCGTCGTTGAAGGCTTGCGCCTTCATCCGTGCATACTTGGCTTCGACAATGGGGCCTGAAAACTCCGGCAGGCGCTCCCGCCAGAGATTCATGACGTCCACGTCCCAGTCGGGCCGAGCTCGGCGAAAGCCGTCAAGGAAAATGCGTGCGGCGGCGCTTGACCAGGAGTCGTCGCGGGGCGAGCAGGACAGGTGCAGGAGCTTCGCCACCGCTCATCCCAGCGCTTTGATGACCGCATCGGCCTTAGTCACGACGGCGACGTTCTGCATGGCGAAGTTGATCGAGGCAGCGTGCCAATCCGCATTCATGGTCGAGCAGCAATCCTCAGGAACGATCATGAAATAGCCCTTGTCGGCACCGGTCCGTGCCGTGTGCTCGACCGACATGTTGGTCCATGCGCCGGTGTTGATGATCATGTCGCGGCCGCTGGCTTTCAGGATCGTTTCGAGCTTCGTGCCTTCCCAGGCGCTCATTCGCACCTTCTCGACCACGAAATCACCGGGCCTCGGCTCGAGACCTGACACCGGTGCCGCCCCCCAGCTTCCGCGCACCATCGCCTTGCTGTCGACGAGACCCTCGAACAGCGGCGCATTCAGCGTCACGCCGGGCGCGCCGGGTTCGACGACGAACCAGACATGAATGATGGCGACGCCGCGCGCCCGGGCGGTTTCAGCCAGGCGGCGGACATTCTCGACGACGTGCTGCTGCTTCGCGTGACCTGGTGCGCCGGAATCGGCGAACGCGCCCCCATCCATGATGACGTCGTTCTGGAGATCCTGGATGATCATGGCACAGCGTCGTGGGTCGAGCTGCATCTCGCCGTCGGCGAGGACGGGTGCAGCGGAAGCAGAGCCGGCTGCTGCAGTGCCGCTGCCTCGCTTGCCGCTCATATAGGGCTCGTGGCGCGGGCCGACCTTGGTCGGGATCGCATAGACCGAGTGCGTCGAAGTCAGGTACAACGTGCGGAAATCCGGCCCGCCCCAGGTAAGGTTGGCGACGAGTTCGGGCAGGCGGAGCTTGCCGAGCAGCTCGCTCCGCGGCGAATAGACCCAGACCCCGCCGGGTGCCGTGACCCAGACGTTGCCGTGCTGGTCGCACTTCATGCCGTCGGGCAAGCCGGGCTCGAGTTCGGAGCGGATGCCGCTTGCGAATACCCGCGCGATCGACAGCGAACCGTCGGAATTGACATCGAACACGCGGATCAGTGCCTGCACGGTGTCGTTGACATAGAGCAGTTTCTCGTCGGGCGAGAAGCACAGCCCATTCGGCTGATCGAACAGATTGCGCTCCACGACCAGCTTCGGCTCGGCGCCGGGCACGACGCGATAGACGCCCTGGAAGCCGAGCTGCCTTGGCCGCTCGACGCCATAGACCGGCATGCGGCCATACCAGGGATCCGAGAAATAGATGGCGCCGGAGGAGTGCACACAGACGTCGTTGGGGCTGTTGAGCTCCTGTCCCCCAAAGTGCGAGGCCAGCACCTCGCGCCGTCCGTCTGGCCGCTCGCGGATCAACGACGATGTCGCGTGCTCGCAAACGATCAAATTGAGTTCGGCGTCATAGGTCATGCCGTTGCATTTGTTCGAGGGACGCTTGACCTCGGCGATGCCGCGCCGCGCATCCCAGCGCCGGCGCACGTCGCCTGGCATGTCCGAGAACAGCAGATAATGATCGACCGGATGCCAGATCGGCCCCTCCGTAAAGTCAAAACCGGTGCCGATCTGCGCGACCGGCGCATAAGGATCGATCAGGGTCTCGAATTCGGAGCGCAAGGTGACGTGCGTCATCGTCCATCCTCTGGCGTCTAGGCCGGAAACCAGTTGCGCTGGGGCAGGGACTGCACGATCGGCCCAGGCACCTGGTCGTGCAGCCTGCCGACGACGTTGCCGCCCTCGATCTTGGCGGGACGGTCGTGGACCGGCAGCAGATAGCGCGAATTGCTGAGCAGCTTTTTGATGGCGGCCTTCTCGGCCCGCTTGGTGGTGCCGTGGTTGCCCGTGGTGCGCGGCTCCCAGTCGTGGATCTCGTTGAAGGGCGTCACGATCTGGTCGTTGAAATCATAGATCACGTCGCCGCAGATGGTGGCGATGCCGTCGGCGGTTTCGACGATGATGTTCATCGAGCCCTCGGTATGCGCATTCGCTGCGTCGCAGTAGACGCCCGGCATCAGCTCGATGGGGCCTGTGATCTCGAGGTCAAGAAAGCGCAGCGCACTCTTGGTGTGCAGACGGTCGATCAGATGCTTGATATCCGGCGCCGGATATTGTGGATGCATCAGGCCGGACACGGAATACTCGAGCTCCCGACGGTTGAGGACGACGGTCGTGTTCATCGGAAACAGATCGTCCTTGCCGGCGTGGTCGATATGCAGATGGGTGTGGCAGACGAATCGCACATCGCCCATCCGCACGCCGTGCCGCGCAAGCTGGTTCTCGATCATGTGCTCGTGATACTGCAGGCCGCGCATCCCCAGTGTTTCCATGATCTGGTTCGAGCGGTAACCCGTGTCGACCACGACCGGATATTTACCGCCGAGGATCAGGAAGCCGAGGGTGAGGACACGGCGGGTCCGGCCGCAGTCGTGGCCGAGAACCAGAAAGCTCGATTCCAGCTCGATGTCGCCATAGTCCAGGATCTTGATCTCCAGCGGCATTCCGTCCCTCCCTGTATCCGTTTTGTTCGTTTCCTCAGCCCTCAAAGCCGATAGACGCGTATGGCGGTGGTTCTGAAAATGGCTTCGCGCTGATCATCGCGCAGCGGCGCCGCGGCGGCACGGAAGGCATCGATCAGCTCGCGGTAACTGGTCCACAATTTCTCGATTGGGAAATTCGAACCGAACAGGCAGCGTTCGGCGCCGAAGATCGCGATCGTATCGATCAGGACGGATGCGATATGCGCGGGGTCGTTGCGGTGGATGAAGGTTCCGAGCCCCGACAGTTTCGACACGACGTTCGGGCATGCGGTGAGGCGGGCCATCCCGGCGCGCCACGCGGCGCGGCCTGAGGGTGAAAGGTCCTCCAGCATGCCAGCGTGCTGCAGGATAAAGGTCACCTTCGGGCAGGCTTCCGCAAGGTGTGCGGCGTCCGGCATCTGCGGCGTGAACACCTGAAGGTCAAAGCTCCAGCCATAGTCCGCTAGCCGGGCGATGTTGCGCTGGATCACGGGATCGGTGCAGAGATCCGGCCGCGCGGCAAAGCGATAAAGCGGGTTCTCGTGCCAATGAAGTTGCATGCGGACGCCGCGCACGAGGGCATAGCGCTTCAGGCGATCGAGTTGTGGACGCACGTCGTCGACTGAAAAATCGGCGTAAGCCACGATGGCATGCGGCCAGCCGTGCTCCTCGGCCGTCTGCTGCACCCAGGCGGCCTCGTCCTCGTAGCGGTCATGGGCCCAGTTGGTCTGGACATAGACCGAGCGGGTGACGCCGCTGCCTTCGAGGTCGCGGAGATATTCCTCTATCGGGTAATCGCGCCGGATCGGCTCGTACGGACCGAAGATGCGCGGCTGCATCGGACCCACCAGCCAGGGCAGGTCGGCCTGGCGCCAGATATGATGGTGCCCATCGACGATGTCGGTCACGCAACTCTCCTTTGTCCCAGCGCCAGCACATGCGCGACGATCGACGCGCTCGATCCTCCATCGACGAGGTCGTCGACGAAGCGCTCGATCGCGACCAGCGCTTCGGTCTGCGGGCGAAAACCGGGGCCGGACGCGAGCGGCGTCAGCCAGCTCACGCGCCACGCGCGGCGCGATAGTTTCGCGACCGCATCGCGCAACGCATCGGGTTCGCCCCGCTCAAGGCCGTCGGAAACGATGATCACGGCGGCGCCCCGCGCGTATCCGGCGAAGCGGGGCACGGCGAGAAAGGCCCGCAGCGCGTCGCCGATTCGGGTGCCGCCGTCCCAGTCGCTGACTGCATAGGCCGCGGCGTTGAGCGCTTGCTCGCGCCGCTTGAGACGCAACGGCCGGGTGATGCGGGTCAGCCGCGTGCCGAAGGTGAAGACCTCGACGTTGGGCGCCGCCTGCACCAGGGTGTGCGCGAACTTCATATTCTCTTCGGTGCGGGTCTTCATCGAGCCAGAGACGTCAATCAGTAGCAACACCTTGCGTGGACGCTGCCGCCGCTTCAAACGTCCCAGCCGGAGAATTTCGCCGTCGCTGCGAACGGAGTCGCGTAGGGTACGGCGCAAATCCGCGTAGGGCCCGCTGCGAGCCCGCATGCGGCGATGGCCGCGCCGCTTCGGCAGGCGCCTCGGCGCCTCGCGGGCAAGCCGGCGCAGCGCATCGGTGGTCGAGAGCTGCGCAAAGCGGCGCTCGACCAGGGCTTCGGCGCGCGCAGCTGCGAGACCGGACTCGTTGGCCTCGTCCGACAACAGCGGCTCGTCGTTTCCACGAGCCTCCTCTTGCAGCCGAACTGTCTCGTCGTCCTCACCGTCATCGACGCGCTCGATGGCCTCGTTTCCGCGAAAGTGCAGATCGAACAGCCGGTCGAACGTTGCGCGACGCTCCGGGGGAGAGGCCAGTGTCGCGAGGGCTGCCTGCCGAATGTCTTCCAGGCTGCGGGGGCCGAGCAACTGGATCGCGGCCAGGAACGATGTTGTCTGTTCCGGCGCGACGGCAAACCTGTTCGTTCGCAACAACCCGACGAACGAGATGAAAACGCGCGCAGCGCGCGGCAGTTCGGGTTCGGCGCTCATGCAGAGGCCTCCGCCAGCAGGGCGTCGAGGCGCGGCGAAATGAAGTGCAGATCTTCCTCGTCTTTCAGGGCAACGCCGATCGAGCGCCTGAAGGCATCGGGCCAGCGCGCGCCGCCCTTGTGCAGCAGTGTGGCAGCCTCAGCCCAGTCGACGGCTTCGGCGATCCCGGGCGCCTTGCTGAGCGGCTCGCGTCGCAGCTTCTCGACGGCCGCGACGACGGCGCGCGCGGTCCCCTCGGCGACGCTGGAGGCCCGCATCATCACGATGCGCGCTTCGCGCTCGGCCGAGGGATAGTCGATCCAGTGATAGACGCACCGCCTCCGCAACGCTTCGTGAAGATCCCGCGTGCGGTTTGAGGTCAGGACGACGACCGGCCGTTCCGAGGCGCGCACGGTACCGCGCTCTGGGATCGAGATCTGGAAGTCGGACAGAAACTCGAGCAGGAAGGCTTCGAACTCCTGGTCGGCGCGGTCGATTTCGTCGATCAGCAGCACTGTTGAGTCAGGCGCGCGCAGCGTCGCCAGCATCGGTCGCTCGATCAAAAACGTTTCGCCGTAGATGTCGATGCTCTCATCGCCGGCCTGGCGGATGGCGAGCATCTGGCGCGGATAGTTCCATTCGTAGAGTGCGGCGGACGCGTCGATGCCTTCGTAGCACTGCAGGCGGATCAGGCGGCGGCCGAGGACGGCGGCAATGGCTTTGGCGGCCTCGGTCTTCCCGACGCCCGGCGCACCCTCGAGCAGCAATGGCTTGCCTAGTGCCAGCCCGAGATAGGCGGCGGTCGCCAGTCCCTCGTCGGCGAGGTAATAGGCGGCCCGAAGCGCCTTCTCCAGTGCCTCGGGGCTGTCGATGCCGACGATGTTGCTGCGGACGGCCATCGAGACCTCAGCGCCGCGCCTGAGGGCGCGCGCCGCCCTCGGCCTTGATCGCGCGCAGCACCTTCTCCGGCGTAATCGGCAGATCGTCGATGCGGACGCCGACGGCGTTGAAGATGGCATTCGCAACGGCCGGCAATACGGGATTTGCGCACATTTCCCCGGGGCCCTTGGCGCCGAAGGGGCCATCGGGAGCGGGGCGTTCCAACACGGCGATGTCGTGGGGGCAGATGTCGCCAGGACCGGGCATCACATATTCGACGAAGTCGCGAGGGCCGTGGACAGGGTCGGGATAATAGGGTTCAGGCGTCTCGTAGAGCGCGTGACTGACGCCCATCCAGGCGCCGCCAACGAGCTGTTGCTCGACCAGGCGCGGGTTGAGCGCGCGGCCGAGCTCGTAGGCAGAGTCCATGCGGATCATCGTGACCTCGCCGGTCTCGTCGTCGACCTCAACCTCGGCGACAAGACAGGCATGGGCGTAGCAGGTCGCCGGCGACATCTCGCCGGTCTCGGGATCGACATTGGACAGAGGAACGAGAAAGATGCCACGGCCGGCGATGGTCTTGCCTTGCTTGAACTGCGCGGCGATGGCGACGTCTTTGGTGGAGATCGAGCGGTGCGGCGCGCCCTTGACGTGGATGTTGCCACGCCCGTCGGTTTCGAGATCGGCGGCGTTGACCTCGAGTTCCTCGGCGGCGGCCTCCATCATCACGCCGCGCGCCTCGCGCGCCGCCGCCATCACGGCATTGCCGACGCGATGGGTGCCGCGCGAAGCGAACGAGCCCATGCAATGCGGGCCGGTGTCGGAATCGGCGGTGTCGACGTAGACGTCCTCGACGGGTACGCCGAGCGTCTCTGCGCAGATCTGCCGCGTGATCGACTTCATGCCTTGGCCGAGATCGATCGAGGATAGCGCCACGGTGAATTTACCGCTCGGATTGGAGTGAACCAGGGCCTGGCTGGGATCGCCGCCGAGGTTCATGCCTATGGGATAATTGACCGATGCGATGCCGCGTCCGCGATGTCGGGTCATCTCAACGCCTCCTGGTGCCGAACACGGATGAGAATCGGCCCGCCCCGTGCGAGGGCGATGCCGGTCGCGGTGGCTGCGGCGGGAACGGCGCCGGCGGTGGGGGCTCGCGCGGCGGTTCGCGCAACGCGGCCGTCGGCAGGCGATCATAGCTCGTGCGCTGCTGCGCTGGGGTGGTCGTCCTCGCTGGGGTCTCGGCAGGCGTCCGCGGAATGGCGGCGCGGCTGCCGCCGCCGTCCTTGCGGGAGGAGGCGCGCTTGAACTCGTCGCGGATCGGCCATTTGGCTTTCTCCGCGGCGACCTGGACGCACTCGATCAGCGCCGTGTTCTTGGCCTCGCGCCGATGCGCCTTCATGTCACCGTCGCGATAGGCATTGAGAATGCGGAACTCCATCGGATCCATGCCGACGAGGTTCGCGAGCTTGTCCATCTGGCACTCGATCGCAAAATCCATTGCGGTGACGCCGAAGCCGCGCATCGCGGTTGCCGGCGTACGGTTGGTGAAGACGCAGTAGACGTCGCCATAGACGTTGGGGATGGTGTAGGGCCCTGGCAGATGGGCCGCGCATTTCACCGCTGCATAGCTCGAGAGCCGCGTATATGCGCCGCTGTCGAAATACGCGCGGATCTTTCGCGCGACGACACGGCCGTCACGCATCACGCCATCCTTGATGTAGATGCGCTCGGCGCCGCGCGGCGGACCGTATTGCATCTCTTCTTCGCGTCCGAACACGTAGCGGACGGGACGTCCCGTCAGCATCGCACCCAGGATGCATAAAGGTTCGGTCAACGTGTCCACCTTGCCGCCAAAGCCGCCACCGACGGTGCCGCCGATGAAATGAAAGGTGTTGGAGGGGACGTCGAGGATCTTGGCGCAGGTGTCGACCGAAAAGAACAGCGCCTGCGTCGACGTATAGACGACATAGCGCCCGTTGGTGTCGGGCGCCGCGATCGACCCGTTGGTTTCGGTCGGCGCGTGCTCGATAGGCGACATCTGGTAGCGCTGCTCGAGCACGTGATCGGCGGTCGCGAGTGCGGCATCGGCATCGCCGAAGCGGAGTTTCTGGTGATCATATGTGTCGTGATAAATGAAGGCATTCTTCGGATAGGTGTCGTTGACGACGGGCGCGCCGGCCTTCAGCGCATCTTCGACGTCGAACACGGTTGGCAACGGCTCGTAGTCGATGCGGACTTTCGAGATAGCTTCAAAGGCCTCGCGCTCGCTGTCGGCGACGATGGCCAGGATCGGCTCCCCCTTATAGCGGACCTTGTCGACGGCGAGCGAGGGCTCGTCGTCCTTGCCGAAATTGATCAGGCTCAAGAGCGTATTGAGGTTGCGGGGTACGTCGGAGCCGCGGATGATCCGGCGCACGCCGGCTGAGCGCTCGGCGTCAGCGGTGTCGATCCGCCGGATTCTTGCATGCGAATGGATCGAGCGGACGACTTTCAGTTGCAGCATCCCCTGGAGCTTGTGGTCGTTGAAATAGCTCGATGTGCCCGTGACATGGCCGAGCATGTCCTGGCGCTGCGTGCCCTTGCCGATCTCCTTGAGATTGTCGTCGCGCTCGTCGGCGAAAATGTCTTTGCGCAGTTCCAGCATGATCTGGTCCCTCAGGCGCTCACCCGGCCGCCGGAGGCGGCGAGGATGGCGTTGATGATCGGCTCGTAGCCGGTGCAGCGGCAGATGTTGCCGGAGATCGCCTCGACGATCTCGGCGCGGCTCGGAGAGGGATTGTGATCGAGTAGTGCCTTGGCGGCCATCAGCATGCCCGGCGTGCAATAGCCGCACTGGGCAGCAAAATTCTCGGCAAAGGCGCGTTGCAGCGGGTGGAGGTTGGGTCCTTGCTTCAGGCTATCCAGCGTCTCGACGGAGCGGCCGGCGACGGTCTCGGCCAGCGTCAGACAGGAGAGATGGAGCTCGCCGTCGATCAGGACGCTGCAGGTGCCGCAGCCGCCCTGGCCGCAGCCGAATTTCGGCGTCATGTCGCCGATCAATTCGCGAAGCGCGACGAGCAGGTTGGTGCCGCCGTCAACGAAAATGGCAACATCGCTGCCGTTGTGACGAAATTGCAGGGCAGTCTTGGCCATACGATCTATTCCTGACCCAAAAGAAGACGACGCAGATGGACCCCGACGATCTCGCGGCGATACCAGGCGCTGCCGAGCGCGTTGTCGGATGGCGATGTTCCCTCCGCAGCTGCCGAGGCTGCGGCCGCAACGGTCGCGGCATCGAGCGCGCGGCCTTCGAGAGCGCGTTCGGCCGCCCGCGCGCGTATTTGCGTCGGCGCCATCGATCCCAATGCAATGCGTGCCCCGGCGATCCGTCCGCCACTGATGGGCAGATGTGCGGCGAGCGTGATGACCGAGCCGCCCTTGGGCTTGATCCGTGCGATCTTGCGGTAGCGGAAAGCCTCTGGGTTTGTCGGTCGTGTGCACGACACCGACAGCACGAGCGTGCCCGCCTGCCTTTCGCGCGACTGCAAAAATTCCTCGATTGGAATGTCGCGCGATCCAAAGCCGCCTTGCAGAGCCACGGTGGCATCGAGCGCAAGCAGGGCGACGGTGAAATCGCCATAGGGGCTGGGCGCGAACAGATTGCCGCCCACCGTACCCATGTTGCGCACCGCCGGGCCACCGATCGAGCGGGCGGGAGCGTGCAGGAAAGCAAGGTCGCGCTCGCCCAGAATCCGGGCGAAAGTGACGCCAGCACCCAAGGTGATCCGCGGGCCGGATGGGTCGATGCGCGTCAAGGCATGGTCGTTGGCGCGCACCACGGTCGAGACCGAGATGTCACCTTCGTTCAGTGCGCGCATCACGAGCGTGCCGCCGCCGAGATAGCGCGCGTTACGATCGGACGACAGCGCGGCGGCGGCCTCGCTCGAGCTCATGAAGGTCTTCACCGTCACAGTCATGTTGATACAGCCTCCTTGAGGTACCGGCGGATCGCTTCGAATCCCGCTTGGTAGATATCTTCCGCGACCATGTGGGTGATCCGGTCCTTGTCCCCGGGCCGTGTCGAGAAGCGGGATTCCCAGTGCCAGAAGGTACGGTCGCCGTCCGTCACGGGCAGCAGGCGGACGTGAGCTACGTAGTTGAACATCGGGACCGGCGTATCGAGCAGGCAATAGCTGAAGGTCTGCTCCAGATCCGACAGCGTCAGCAATTGCTCGCGCAGCTCGGAGCCGTCCTGCAGCTTGAAGCGCCTGACACAGCCGATCTTGTCCGAAGCCTGCGCGCGCTCGATCGTGGAGGTCGCAACCGCCGGATGCCAGCGATCGTGCCCGTTGAAATCACGCAGCAGCGCCCACACGGAGCCGGTCGGCGAATCCAGAATCGTGCTCTTGACGATGTGCGGCACGGCGCTCAGCCTCCGAACTGGCGTTTGAGGGCGTCGAAGCCGCCCTGGAACACGCCGCCGCCGATATTCGCGACGAGCTCCGCCTCCCGCTCGGGTGCGCAGTCGAACTCAGCGGTCCATTCCATGAAGGTCTGGTCGCCATCCGTGACCGGCGTCAGCCGAAGCGTCGCGACGTAGTCCTCGACCCCCATCGGGGATTCGAGGATCGAATAGGTGCAGAACATGTCGTAATCGGACAGGCCAAGCAGCTTTTCCCGGATACGATCGCCGTTGCGCAGGCGAAAATCCCTGACGCAGCCGACCTTGTCGGAGGGCTCGCCGCCCTCGATGCGGCTTTCCGCAATCGCGGGATGCCAGTTCGGCAGACCGTTGAAGTCGCGTACCCGCGCCCAGACGCGATCGTTGCGTGCGTTGACGACGGTTGAGACGTAGACCCGGGCCATGGTGCCACCTCAGCTCTTCTTCCGAGGGCTGCGCTCAGGGGGCGGCTCCCCGTCGGGCGAGGGCGCAGCAGCTGGCTTCTCGCCACCGCCACTGTCGCTGCCCTTGCGTGCGGAGTCCTTGATGCCCTGCATGTCGCGAGCTTCCCGGATCAGGCCTGGCATCTTGGCGAGGCTGCCACCTTCGACGCCGATGTCCGCCAGAAGCGAGTCGATCAGCGGCGCCTGGACGCGGTAGCGCAGCGCCGAGTCGATCACCTCGTCGGTGGCGCTACGGCCGCCATTGCCACCATGGCCGTTGCCATTGAGGCCATCGACCTGAAGGATGCGGATGCCCTCGATCTTCTCCATCGGCTTGACGCTCTCGCGGACGATACCCTCGATGCGGTCGAGCAGCTTTCTACGGAACAGCGAGTAGCGCGCCTGGTCGGTCAGCACGTTCTCGGCCTCGTTGAGCATACGCTGCGCCTCGGCCTCGACTGCAGCGCGGATCCGTTCGGCTTCCGCGGCAATTCGCGTTTCCTCGGCCTGCTTCTCGGCGATCAGGATCTCCACGGTCTTACGGCGCTTCGCGATCTCGCTCTCGCGCGCGGTAATGACGCGCTCGGTGGCTTCAGTGGCATGCACCCGCGCTTCCTCGGCCGAGGCCTTGGCCGCAGATTCTTCGAGCGACTTCAGGTGAATGGCAATCGCCTTCTCCATCAGAACGGTCTCGACCTCCTTCTCGCGATTGATTTCAAGCTTGCGCAGCTCGCGCTCGCGGCCGATGCGGGCCTCGTCGAGGCCGCGATCGGAGGCAATGCGGGCGCGGTCGACCTCTTCGCGCGCGGCAATCTCGGCTTCCTGAAGCGACTGGACACGGGCGACTTCGAGTTGTTCGATCGAACGTCGCCGTTCGATTCGCGCCGCCTCCAGCGCTTGTTCGCGCGAGACGTCCGTGGTCTCGATCTCCTTGCGCGCGACAATCTCGGCCTGCCTGACCTGGCGGTCGGCGTCGATGCGCTCGGATTTCTTGGTCGAGAGCGCAATGACGCGGTCCTCGTCCGCGATCTCGATCGCCTTCTTGTGCTCGATGTTGAGGACTTCGCGCTTCCTGGAGGAGGTGATGCGCTCGGCTTCTAGCGCGAGATCGACGCCGATGCGCTGGCGCTCGATGGTGTCGCGACGCTTCAGCTCGGCGGCCTCGAGCACGGCTGTGCGCTCGATCTCGAGCGCACGTGTGTCACGCTCGGCCTGGATACGCTCGGCTGCAACGGACTTCTCCTGCGCGATCCGGGCGGCTTCGATGGCTTCGCGTGAGGCGATGTCGGCTTCCTCGACGGCGCGGTTGCGGGCGATCTCCAGGGAGCGCACGCGTTCTTGCTGAGTGATGCGGGCAGCTTCCGTGGCTTCGCGCGCGGTTACCTCTGCGACTTCCAGCGCCTGGTTGCGTTCGATCTCCAACTGCCGCGTATTCTGCTCGACTGCGATGCGCTCGACAGCGAGCCTGTGCTCGCGGGCGATGCGCGCCGCCTCGACCGCGCGCTGCGCCTCGATCTCGGCTTCCTGGATGTTACGCACCTGCTGGATCTCCAGCGCACGGGTGCGCTCATCGGATGCGATCCGCTCGACATTGACAATCATGGTCTGGGCGATGCGGGCCTTTTCGGTCGTCTCGCGGGCAGCGATCTCGGCTTCGTCCACGGCGCGGGTCCGGTCGATCTCGCGGCGCCGGGTCTCCTCTTCGTTGGCGATGCGGGCGTCGGTCACGACGCGGTCCTGCTGGATACGCGCTTTCTCGATCGCCTCGCGGGCGGTGATCTCGGCTTCCTCGACGGTCTGCATCCGCTCGATTTCGCGCTGGCGCACCTCGCGCTCGGAAGCGATGCGGCTGGTATCGATCGAGCGCTGGTTGGCAATCCGGGCCTTCTCGATTTCTTCCCGTGCGAGCAGTTCCTTCTCCTCGATGGTGCGGGTGCGCTCGATCTCCCGCTGGCGGGTCTCACGCTCCGAGGCGATACGGGCTTCGGCGATCGCCTGGTCGTTGGCGATTCGCGCCTTCTCGATGGTTTCACGGGCGGAAATCTGCGCCTGCTCCGCTTCGGTCTCGCGCAGGGCCCGCTCGCGCGCGACCTCGGTGCGTTGCAGGGCGCGGCGCATCTCGATGTCACGCTCCTGTTCGAGGCGCGCCGTCTCGCTTTCGCGCTCGATCTCGAGCGCCTGCCGCTCGGCCTCCAGGTTGCGAGAGCGGATCCTGATCATCGAATCCTGCTCGATGTCGTTGCGCAGCTTGCGCTTGGCCTCGATATCCTCCATCAGGCGGGTCAGACCTTCGGCGTCGAAACGGTTCGAGGGGTTGAAGAATTCGAGATCGGTCTGGTCAAGATCGGTGATCGCGACTGATTCCAGCTCGAGTCCGTTCTGCGCGAGGGCCTCTGCCGCGTTCGCCTTGAGGCGGGCGACGTACTCGCCGCGTTGCTCGTGCATCTGTTCGAGGGTCATCTCCGAGGCAACGGACCGAATGGCCGAGATGAATTTGCCGGCGAGGAGGGCGTGGAGCTGCTCGGGCTCCATGGTACGGCGGCCGAGCGTGGCGGCCGCGATAGACACGGCTTCGCGAGTCGCCTGGACTCGGACATAGAAATCGGCCTCGATGTCGACGCGCATGCGATCACGGGTGATCACGGCGTCCTGCCGCGAGCGCACGATGCCCATCGGCTGCACGTTCATGTTGACCGGCGTGTAGTCGTGGATGAACGGCAGCACGAAGGCGCCGCCGTTGATCACAACGCGCTCGCCGAGCAGGCCGGTACGAACGAATGAGGTCTCCTTGGACGAGCGGTGATAGAGCCAGTTCACGATGTAGACGCCGACCACGATCACCACGACGGCGACGATCAGCCAAAGGATCAATTCACCGACCAGAGTCCCTGACATGTTTCTCTCCCTCGACCTTTCGGCGTTATCGCGCGCCGATCGCCTTGAATTTGCGAACCTGATCCGTCAGCGCCCGTTCGACCGGCAGCCGCTCCATCGAGGAGGCGCCGTAGAAGCCGTGGCAATTTCGTGTGTTCCTCATGATGAAATCAGCATCGTCCGGATCGGAGATCGGTCCGCCATGAGCGAGCACCAGAATGTCCGGATTGACGCCGAGCGCGGCGGAGGCCCAGGTGTCGATGTGCGCCGGGCAATCCGTCAGCTTGAGTGCGGTCTGCGCGCCGATGGTGCCCCCGGTCGTCAGGCCCAGATGACAGACGATGATATCCGCGCCCGCGATCGCCATCGCGGCGGCTTCCTTCTCGCTAAAGACGTAGGGCGTCGTCAGCAGGTCCTTCTCGCGTGCCTTTGCGATCATGTCGATCTCGAGCGCATAGGACATGCCGGTCTCTTCGAGATTGGCGCGGAACACGCCGTCGATAAGGCCGACGGTCGGAAAGTTCTGCACACCGGCGAAGCCGAGCGCTTTCAATTGGTCCAGAAAAAGATCCATGTCGCGGAACGGATCGGTCCCATTGACGCCGGCGAGCACTGGCGTCCTGGTCACGACGGGCAGCACTTCGCCGGCCATCTCCAGCACGATGGCGTTGGCGTCGCCGTAAGCCATCAATCCCGCGAGCGAGCCTCGGCCGGCCATTCGGTAGCGGCCGGAATTGTAGATGACGATGAGGTCGACACCGCCGGCCTCCTCGCATTTGGCCGAAAGGCCGGTGCCGGCGCCGCCGCCGACGATGGGCTCGCCGCGCCTTGCCATGTCGCGGAAGCGCTTCAACAGTGCAGCGCGTTCAAACCGGGCCATCGGTCACCTCGCTAGTCTCCGGCGCGCCCCAGTGCGGCCGAACAGTGTTCGGAACGCGCTGACAATGGTGGAGGCGAACTCGGGGTCATTGATGTTCTTGGGAACGCGGATGAGCTGACGGTTGGCGGTCTGCCGCACGTTGCGCTCAAGCGTGCGGAACAGCGCCGCATCGGTGTCCGGATCCCAGAACGGCTGTCCTCGCGCGTCGAGCGCGGAGACGCCGCCCTCGGGCAGGAAGAAGCGCACCGGGCCGTCCATCCGGTTGAGTCGATCGGAGATCCAGTGCGCCATGCGCTCGTTCTCCTCCGCCGTGGTCCGCATCAAGGTAACCTGCGGGTTGTGGACGTGGAATTTCCTGCCGCGGTAGCGCTCCGGGATGGTCTCGGGCGCGCCGAAATTCACCATGTCCAGCGCGCCCGCCGAGCCGACATAAGGCACCCGGCTGCGGATGATGGCGCCGAAGCGGTCGTCGGTCGCCGGGAACACGCCACCCATCAGGAGGTCCCCGACCTCCGTGGTCGTGAGGTCGATGACGCCTGCAAGCTGCCCGGAATCGACGAGTGCCTCCATTGAGCGCCCGCCGACGCCGGTGGCGTGGAAAACCAGGCACTCGAAATCTTCGCGCAAGTCGGCCGCGATCTTCTGCACCGCCGGCGTAGTGACACCAAACATGGTGATGCCGACCGACGGCAATCCGCTGTCGCTCCGATCCTTTCCTGCATGCTGATCAAGGCGCGCCTTGACCATGCCGGCCAGCGCGTTGGCGCCGTTGGCCAGCACGGCGCGCGAGATCGAGTTGAGGCCCTGCACGTCGGCGACGGAATGCATCATGGTGATGTCCGCGGGGCCGACATAGGGCCCGACGTCACTGGAGGCGACGGACGAGATGATAAGTTTCGGCACTCCGACAGGAAGGGTCCGCATACCGGGCGCGACCAGTGACGCTGCGCCCGAGCCGCCGGCCGAAATCACGCCGGCAACATTGCTCTGGCGCCGCAGCCAGCTGGCGAAGGCCTCGGCCATCGCGGTGACGGCGGCGCCGCGGTCGGGTCCGAATACCGCCGATCCGCCGCGACCATGGTTCAAGGCGATCTCCTGGGCGGAGACGTCGCTGGTCGCGTGCCTGCCGCTGGTGGAGACATCGACCAGTCGGGTTCGCAGGCCGGTCCCGGCGATGATGTCGCGGATGAAGCGGAGCTCGGTGCTCTTGGTGTCGAGCGTACCGACGACGAGCACGACCGGAGAGCCCTGCGTTTGTGCCGCGACCGGTTCGCGCCGGCGTCGTGCCGTCTCGTCGAGACGCATCACCTGTGTCGAGAACGTGCGGGCCGCAGCCTCGATGCGGGCGATCGGCACCGGTTGCGACCAGCGTGTCGGCGGCGTCGGGTTGGACATGTAGATGCGGATCGCGCCGCCTGGCCGCGTCTGCTGCGGAGAAGGCTTCGGTTCCGTATCCGCCGGCGGCACGTCGAGGTCGAGCTCGAGTCCGGCGTGCATTCCGACACCGAGCAGGCGCTGCTGCAGTTCGCGATCGGCGGCAAGCCGCACCGAATCGATGATGCGGTTGACGCGGCCGTTGACCATGATCGCGACGTTACCCGACACGGCCGTCGCCACGCCGATATTCTGCTCGATCACGAGCACGGACATCTCGCCGTCCTCGCCAAGCCGTAGCAGCATCTCCTCGACCTGGGCCACAATGACCGGCGCGAGCCCCTCGGTGGGCTCGTCCATGATCAGGAGCCGCGGGTTGGTGAGCAACGCGCGGGAGATCGCAAGCATCTGTTGTTCGCCGCCGGAGAGCTGGCCGCCGCCGTGATCCTTGCGCTCGGCCAACCGCGGAAACGTCTTGTAGATGCGCTCGACCGTCCAGGCGCCGCGGCGCAAGCCGGCGGCAAGCTGCAGATGCTCGTCGACACTGAGCGAACGCCATAGCCGCCGTCCCTGCGGAACGTAGCCGACGCCGAGTCGGGCTATGTGGGCGGGCGGCTGCCGGGTGATGTCATCGCCGCGGATACGAATCGAGCCGCCGCTGACCGGCACCAGCCCCATGATGGCCTTGCATAGCGTGGTCTTGCCCATGCCGTTGCGGCCGACGACCGAGAACACGCCGGCCTCGAGCGTCAGGTCCACGCCCTGCAGCGCGTGCGAATGGCCGTAATAGACGTCCAGGCCGCGGACTTCGAGCGCGGCGGCGGTACGGCGGACCTCACTCATGGCCGCCTCCGAGGTAAAGCTCCTGCACTTCGGGATCGGACTCGATCTCCTGCGGACGGCCTTCCTTGAAGATCCGCCCGTTGTGCATCATTGTGACGCTCTCGACGACGCGCAGGGCCACGTCCATGTCGTGCTCGATGATGATGTAACCGATATGCGCGGGCAGGGAGATCAATATCTCGATCAGCTCGGCACGCTCGGTCGGCGACAGTCCCGCGGCGGGTTCATCGAACAGGACGAATCGCGGCGCGCCGGCAAGCGCAAGTGCAATCTCGAGCTGGCGCTGCTGGCCATGCGCGAGCTCGGCAACGCGCTGATCCTTCACGCCCGAGAGATGGACGGCCTGCACGAGATTTTCGGCTGCGTGCATCAACGCATCGTTCTGACCGGGGCGGAGAAACGAGAAGCGCCCGCGTGAGACGCCCCGGCAGGCGAGGTAGACATTGTCCTGGACGGTGAGGCCGGGAAACAGCGCGGAGATCTGGTAAGTCCGGCGCAGGCCACGGCGGATGCGCTCATAGGGCGGGAAGTGCGTGACGTCCTCGCCGAAGAAGCGGATGGTGCCGGAAGAGGGTGGGAAGTCGCCGGTGATGCAGTTGAACAGCGTGGTCTTGCCGGCGCCGTTGGAGCCAAGCACGGCGCGCCGTTCGCCGGGGCGGACGGTAATAGTGATGTCGGTGAGCGCCGCGAGCGCGCCGAACAGACGCGTCACGCCGCGCAGCTCCAGCGCCGCGCCGGCGCCCACGACAGAGAGGCGTTGCGCGACGCTATCCATGGCGGGATCCTTGGGTGGATCCTTGGCCAGAGTCTCGGCCAAGTTCTCGGCCATGTCGTCCACTTGAACTTGCCGCGCCGGAGCGTTGGCGGCGCCGCCAGCTCTGCCAGAGCCCGATGACGCCGTCGGAGGACCAGAACACGATGGCGAGGAAGCCGAGGCCGATCAGGAGCCGAAAGCGGTTGCCGTCGAGCCCCAGCTTGACCAGGAAGTCGAGTGCGAAGGTGCGCAGCAGCACGAAGATCAGCGCGCCGATAAAGGGTCCGACGGGGCGCGTGATGCCGCCGACGATCGCGATGATAAGGATATCGATGCACGCTCCAACGCTCACGGATCCCGGCGAAATCTGCCGGTAGTTCCAGACCTGGAGTACCCCAGCCAGCGCCGCGACGAAGGACGCGAAGGCGTAGGCCGCAACGCGATGCGCATTGACGTTGAAGCCGAGCGCTGCCATGCGGCGGGGATTGTCGCGTACGCCTTGCAGCGCGAGGCCGAACGGTGCGCGGGAGATGTAGTCCACGGCGAAGTAGCACAGCGCGGCTACCGCGAGGACGATATAATAGAAGGGAATGTCGGCACGCCAGTTGACGCCCCAGAAATGCGGCGTGGCAACGGTATTGATGCCGGTATGGCCGTTGAAAATCGCCCAATTCTGGTTGGTGAAATAATAGAACGCCGCGCCGATTGCGAGCGTGATCATGATGGTGTAGATGCCCTCGGTGCGTACCGCCAGCGCGCCGCCGAGCGTGCCGAAGATGGTCGCGAGCGCGAGCGCCATCGGGACCGCAAGCCACCACGGCCAGCCCAGGCTGATATTGGCGTTACCGCTGACGCCAAACACCGCGACCATATAGGCCGAGAAACCGGCGATGGTGAGCTGCATCAGGCTGACCATGCCGCCATAGCCGGCAAGAAACATCAGACTCAGCGCCATGGTTCCGAGGATCAGCGTGGTCGCAAAGATCTCGATCAGGAAGAAGCCGTTGGCGATCAGGGGCATGATCAGGAGAATGGCCGCGACGGTCCAGGCCGCCGGATTGTCGATCTCCGGCCATCCGCGCAATCTGGAGCGTTGCACAGCAGCGGTGGGACGAACCGGGACGCGGGCGTCGTGGGCGAGGGACATGTCAGCCCCTCGCCAACAGGCCCTGCGGCCGAACTGCCAGCACCAGAACCATGATCAGGAAGGTCACGACGATGGCGTAGGTTGGGATGTAGACCGAGCCGAGCTGCTCGGCGAGGCCGATGATAAGCGCGCCCAGCGCAGCCCCCGGGATCGAGCCCATGCCGCCGACGATCACGACGACGAGGGAGGCGAGCAGAAAGCGGATATCCTCGCCGGGCGAGAGCGACTGGAACGTTCCGCCGACGACGCCGGCGACGCCGGCGAGGCCGGCGCCGAGCGCAAACACCACCACGAAAACGAGTTGGATCCGCACTCCGGTCGCCGCCAGGATGTCGCGATCGTCGACCCCGGCGCGGATGATCATGCCGATGCGCGTGCGGTTGAGCGCCAGCCACATCGCCACGCCGATCACGACGGAGGCGGCGAAGATCACGAGTCGGACCATGGGATAGCGGAGATAGACCGGCTCGCCTGAGGATTTGACCGCGGTGACCAGCGGCAGCTCCACAGGTCCGATCAACCAGTTCGGGGTCTGGATCTGATAGAAATCGCCGCCGCAGGCCCACAGCATCAAATCTGCGAACACGATCGAGAGACCGATCGTCACCATGGTCTGGCGCAGGTCCTGGCCCTCCATGCGGCGGAAGACGAGGACCTGGAGCAGGACGCCGACCAGTGCCGTCAGGATGAAAGCGACGATGAAGCTGAGGACCCATGAACCGGTCGCGGCGCTGATGGCGTAGCCGACATAGCCGCCGAACAAATAGAGTGAGCCGTGCGCGAGGTTGACGTTGCGCATCAGGCCGAAGATCAGCGTAAAACCGCTGGCGACGAGGAAATAGAGACCGCCGAGTGTGATGCCGTTGAACAGAGCGTTGAGGAAGACCCGCTTGCGGCCGAACGCATCTTCAACGCCCTGCGGCCAGACCGCGAAAATCAGCCAGAGTGCTAACGCGATCGCGATGATGACGATCAGTGCCCAGGCGGGATGGCGTTCGACAAAGCGGGTCATGATCGCCGCTCCGTCTTCACGTCACCCCATCTCTCGCCCCGCAAGCGGAGCGAAGGGGCACGCAGACCGTTGCCGGCCGCAAGCCCTGCCATGCACGTGCGCTCCCTATCGCGCGCGATCCTCGTTTCGGGACCGCGTTTGGCGCATCCTAATGCGGCTGTAAGGGAGGCGCTTGATCGTGAGTATCTTTTCGCGTGGCCTCAGGCGCGCAAAACCTTGGCCGCGCGGCGATAATCTGTCGGCGCCATGCCGACGTTGGCGGCGAAGAAGCGGGTGAATCCGCTCTGCGATGAGAAGCCGAGATCGAAGCCGATATCAGCGATCGGCGCTTCGCTCGCCACCAGCGCCTCCAGTGCCTGCTCCATCATCAGCGTATTGAGATAGAGGTGTGGCGTGACGCCGGTCTGGGTGCGGAAGAGCCGGTAGAAATGCGGCCGCGACAGGCCGGATTCGCGCGCGATGGTGTCGAGCTCGATCTCGGCGCCAGGACTCTCCGACATCATCTTGATGCATTTGCGAACGCGAAAATCCGTGACGGAGCCGTTTGCGCGTGGATCGCGCGCGGTCGCCGCCTGTTGCCAGCTTTCGTCGTAACAGATGTCGATCAGGCTTCTCAGCTCGCCATCGAGGCTGTTGAGCGAGGGAGCGCCGCACACGAGGGCGGCTGCGTGCCTGATATGCTTGTCCAGCGCAACGGACCGCGTGAACTGGGTGCGGCCGAAGCGCAGGCGGTCGGCGCCGGGCGCATCGGGCGCAAACCACTCGGCATTGACGTAGAGCACGAAGAAAACGGCGCCGCCTTCGAGATCGGACGGCAAGAAATTATGCGGCTCCCACGGATTGACCGCGACGACGGACCCTTCGGTGAGCTCGTAGCGTCCGTCGCTGACATCGATGCATGCGGAACGCCCGCCGACATGGAAGATCAAATGACCTTCGCGATGTGCGTGGATGTTGAAAGGGCGGTTCAACTGATAGACCGTCGCCCGACCAAAGCGGCCGTGGAAGACGGCGAGCGCCCGGCTCATGCCTCTCCTCCCAAAAGCTCTTGTATTTTTTGGTAGCGTTCAACAACCGGGGAGAGAATGCAAGGGCGCACGTGTCGCGCTTCTGGCAAATCTCTCCCCGGCCGGTCCACGTTCGCGAATGAGACTAGGTCAGTATTTCTTACATTCCGGTACTGTGCGGCTCGGTAAACCGATTTTGGCGAACACCGCGGGATCGTAGCCCAGGGTTTGGTTGACGTTCGGGATCACGTTCACGACCTTTGAGAACAGCGCGCCCTTGCCGTCGTCGACAACCTCGGTGACGAAGTTGGTGCCGATCGCCTGGCGGTTGGAGTCCAGCTTGATCTTTCCGTTGGGTGCGTCGAGTTCGATCTTGGCAAGGGCCTCCTTGTACTTGGCTTGATTGTTGGAGAGATCTCCGTTGACCTGGCGCAGCGCCAGGATCAGCGCCATTGTCGAGCCATAATAGTTGGTGGCGAGCAGCGATGGGCTCGGGAAGCGCTTGTTGGGCGGGAAGGCGTCCTGATAGTCCTTCACGAACTTCTGCCAACTCGGGTTCTCCCAGGTGTCGGCCTGGCCGCTCGCGGCCAGCGTGCCAATCAGGGCATTCTTGGCGTTTCCCTTGGACGACAGGATGGTCTGGTCGATCATGATCGAGCCGCCCATCAGATGCGCCTTGCCGCCGGCCTGCTGGTATTGGTTCAGGAAGTTGACGGCGTCGGCGCCGCCGAGGCCGAGATAGATTGCGTCGACGTCGTCGGGCAGTGCGGCGATAACCGAGGCAAAGTCCTTGGTGCCGAGCGGCACCCATTGCCGGTTGGTGACCTGTCCGCCAGCACCGCAGAACTCGAGCACGAGGCCGAACACCTGCGTATAGATGAAGGAATAGTCTTCGCCCACGGTCGCGATCTTGCGATACTTCTTTTGGTCATAAGCGTATTTGCCGAGGCCCACCTGCCATTGCGCCCCGTCCATGTTGTAGCGGAAAAAGTTCGGAGCGGGATCGACATAGGTCGTTTCCTGGGCCCCGGAGGCGGCATTGATGAAGGTCAGTTCGGGATGGGTCTTTGCAAAATTCTTGACCGCGATGCCTTCGTCGCCAGAGAGCGGCGACAGCAGGATCTGTACCTTGTCCTGCTCGATCAGCTTGCGCACGGCTCGCACGGCGGAGTCCGGCGTCGCGTCGGTCGAAGCGATGACAAATTCGAGTTCCTTGTCGCCGACCTTCTTGCCGAGCACGTTGAGGGCCGTCTGGAAGCCGCGGATACCGTCCTCGCCGAGCACGGTGTAGGTACCTTCGAGCGTCGCGGTGACGCCGACCTTGATCTTCTCCTGTGCGAAGGCGGTGCCTGAAAGTAACAGGCTGCTCAACGCGATCAGTCCTAGACTGCCTTTCAACATTGCTCTCCTCCCAGGGCGTTCTTTGTCGCTGTTTTTCACCGCGCCCTGACGCGTCCGCCGCGCGGTGCGGCGTTCGGACAAGGCCAACGGTTCTTGAAAGGGAGGCTATCCGAACTCGGATGCAGTGCACGTGTCGGAGCCGTGGGCGGTTTAACGAGCAGTCTCATTTTGAATGTTGCGTCGCGATTAACATCGCGGTGCAACAGGCGTCAGGCTTCCCGAATTGGCACCGGCCAGCCGCATGGCGGTTGCGACTGCGGCCGCTCGAATAGAGGAGAAATCAATCGTAGGCGTTGCGTGATTTCGCCGCGCGCGGCACTCGCTGGTTATACGTTGTGGCAGGCGATTGTCCGACCGTCCGCACCGACGGATCGAAGTTGTGGCACATCGACGAGACAGCGATCGCTGGCCATTGGACAGCGGGGCGCATACGCACAACCGCGCGGTCGCGTGAAGAGACTTGGCGGTTCACCCATTTCGATCGCACCCTGGATCCGTTTCGATGGATCGGGCTTCGGAATTGCTGCCACCAACGCGCGCGTATAGGGATGGAGCGGACAATCGAGGACCGTCCGCGTCCCGGCCTGCTCCACGATCCGGCCCATATACATGACAGCAACGCGGCTGCTGATCTGTCCGATCACGCCAAGGTCGTGCGAGATGAAGAGCATCGACAGTCCCAACTGGTCACGCAGATCCATCATCAGATTGAGCACCTGCGCCTGCACGGAAACGTCGAGGGCCGAGACCGGCTCGTCGGCAACGATGATGGACGGGGTGGGAAGAATGGCGCGTGCGATTCCGACCCGCTGCCGCTGCCCGCCACTCAGCTCGTAGGGATAGCGAGCGGCGAAAGAGGGGTTCAACCCGACGGCCGTCAAGGTGGCAGCTATGGCCGCGCTTCGCTCGGCGCGGCTCTTGAAGAAGCCGCTGATGTCGGCCGCCTCCGCCACCGAATCTCCAATTGCGCGCCGCGGGTTGAGCGATGCATTGGGATCCTGGAAAACCATTCGAACACTTAGACGCTTCTCACGGAGGCCGGAGCCGCCGGCTCCGATCAATTCGGTTCCCTTCAATTTGATGTTGCCGCTGTCGGGCTGGACCAGCCCGACGAGGGTGCGGCCCAGCGTGGTCTTGCCGCAGCCGGACTCGCCGACAATCCCGAGGACCTCGCCTTCGGCCAGCGACAGCGATACACCATCCACCGCCTGCACCCGGTATTTCCGACCGGCTCGCCTGGCACTGAACGAGACCATCATGTCCCGGACGTCGAGGATGGCATTGCCGCTCATGGCAGCTCCCCGCCGGCCAGTGGAAATGCGCAGAGCACCTCGTGCCCTTGGGAGGCCTCCAGGCGAGGCGGGGTCGCCACGCGGCACTCATCGCGTACCGCTGCGCAACGCAAGGCAAACACGCAGCCAGCAGCGACCGAACCTGGCAGCGGCGGCTGACCAGAAATTGTAGGCAGCCGGCGCGCGCCGGAATTTCGCGACGGCATGCAATCCATCAGTCCGCGGGTGTAATGATGACGGGGTGCGCTGAACAGCGCATCGACTGCCGCGGTTTCCACAATCCGGCCGGCGTACATGACAGCAACGCGATCGGCGAGCTGCGCAATGACTCCCATGTCGTGGGTGATGAACAATATCGCCATATCTAGCCGATTGCAGAGCTCGCGCAAGAGCCCGAGAATCTGAACCTGTATGGTGACGTCCAGCGCGGTGGTCGGTTCATCGGCGACCAGCACCTGTGGCCTGCAGGCCAGCGCAATCGCGATCATGACCCGCTGGCGTTGGCCTCCCGACAACTGATGTGGATACGCGGACAGCTGCATTTTGGGGTCGGGCATGCGGACCAGTTCGAGCAGCTCGCGAGCGCGGACGAGCGCCGCTGCGCCCGAAATTCCCTCATGCACGCGTACGGCTTCGGCGATCTGATCGCCGATCCGACGGACCGGGTTGAGTGAGGTCATCGGCTCCTGAAAGATCATTGCCATGCGGCCATGGCCGGCTTCGACACGTTGCCAGGGCTGCAGCTGCGTTACGTCGCAGCCCTCCAACAGGACCCGCCCGGCCCGGACCCGAGGACCGGGCTGCGGCAGCAATCCCATGACCGCAAGCGAGGTCATGCTCTTTCCACAACCGGACTCGCCGACGAGACCAAGGATCTCGCCCTTGGCCAATCCGAAGGACACGCCCGCGACGATGTCGACCGGCGCGGTTTCCGGCCCCACTGACACCGTAAGGTCGCAAACTGTCAGCACGGCCTAACCCTTCTCACCGAAGACTTGACGGAACCGCGGATCGAGTCGATCGCGCAATGCATCGCCGACTAGGTTCAGAGAAAATGCCGTCGCCACGATCATCATGCCCGGGAAGAAGAGCAGCCACGGAGCGCGCGTGATGAAGGTCCGCGATTCCGCCAGCATATTGCCCCAGCTCGGAATGTCCGGCGGGGCGCCGAGGCCCAGGAAGTCGAGTGAAGCCGCGCCGAGCTGCGCGAACGCGAAGACGAAGCTGGCCTGCACGAGAAGTGGTGAGACCAGGTTCGGCAAGATGTGCCGACTGATGAGCCACGCCGCTCCGGCGCCCATGCTGCGAGACGCCTCGACGTAGGTTTCCGCGCGCAAGCGCAGTGTCAGTCCATAGACGATGCGGGTCGTCGTCGTCATGTAGCCGATCCCGATGGCCAGAATGACGGTGGCCACACTCGGGCTCAAGATGACAATCAGGCCGAGTGCGAGAAGCAGAGTCGGGAAAGCCATCAGCACGTCGACTATGCGCATCAGCAGGTGACCCAGCCGCGGGAACAGAGCGGAGAGTACGCCGGCGGGAACGCCTGTCGCGAGAGCGAAGACGACCACGCCGGAGCCGATCAGAAGCGCCATGCGTGCTGAATGAATGGTGCGCGACAGGGTATCCCGGCCGAATTGATCGGTGCCAAACCAGTGGGTCACGTTCGGCGGCGTCAGACGGATCAGGGGATCGATGGCATACGGATCGTAAGGCGACAGCCAGGGTGCGAAGACCGCGGCGAGCACAGTCGCCAGAAGAACCCCGAGCCCGGCCAGCGCGATCGGGCGGGCGATGAACGGCTTGAGCCACAATGTCACGCTGTTGCTACTCATTGAAGTTCAACCCGCGGATCGAGCAGACGATAGCTCAGATCGACGATCAGATTGATCAGGAGATAAACCACCACGATGACCAGGATGACGCCCTGGATCACAGGGTAGTCTCGGCGAAGGATCGACTGAACGACGAGGCGACCGATGCCGGGCAGGGCAAACACGGTTTCGGTCACCACCGCTTCGGACAGTAGTGCGGCGAAGGTGAAGCCGAAGGCCGAGACGACCGCCAGGAGTGCATTACGCCAGATGTGGCGACGCACGACCTGCCACGGCCGAATTCCCTTTGCACGGGCCGTGCGCACGTAGTCCTCCCGGGAGACGTCGAGCATGCTGGCGCGCGTCAGCCGCAGGATCAAAGCGGCATTCGGAGCCGCAAGCGCCAGGCTTGGGAGGACGAGATAGCGGAGATTGAGGACACCACCTTCGAAGATCGACGGATAACCGGAGCTCGGAAACCAACCGAGCCAGGCGGCAAAGATCAGGATCAGATAGAGCCCGACCCAGAACGTGGGTATCGAGGCCATCAGCATCGCCCCGCCGGACAATCCCTGATCGAGCCACGTGCCGTGCCGGACCGCCGCAATCATGCCGATCGGCACCCCGATGACCGCAACCCAGATCATCGTCATGGTGGCGAGCAAAGTGCTGGTCTCGGCGCCATCGGCAATTACCGACAGCACGGGCGCCTGGAAGAAGATCGACCGCCCGAGGTCGCCCTCGAGCACATGGCAGGCCCAAGTGAGATATTGCAGGATAATCGGTTGGTCGAGACCGAGCTGGTGTCGCAAGGCGTCGATCTGGTCGGGGGTCGCGGTGTCACCGAGCAGAACATAAATCGGGTCACCCGGCACGATATGGATGAACGCGAAGATGATGATGGACGCTGCCAGCAGCGTCACCGCCGTCGTTGCTGCGCGCTTGAATGCGTAAGACCACATGTGATTGAGCGCCTGGTCAGCTGCAACGATGCGCGCCGGCGCCGGCGCTCGACAGTCTTCGCGGCCTCATTGCCCGTCCTTATTTCGTGGACACATTCCAGAACACGGGGCCGTTTGGGTTGAGCCCCTTGAGCTTGGGAGAAGCAATGTCATAGGTGTAGGCATCGCCTACTTTCATCACCGGTACCTGCTCATAGATCAGCGACTGGATCTTGCCCCAAGTCGACTTGCGCGCGGCTGGATCGGTCGTGTTGATCAACTCTGTCCGAAGCGAGCCGATCTCGGGGCTGTCCCACCAGCCGGGATAGCTCGCATTCAAGAACGTGAGCAGCAGCGGGTCGGGCGCGAAGGAATGGTGGGTGACGAAGATGTCCCATTGTTCCGGCTGGCCGCGCATCTTCAGAAGGGTAGCCCAATCGACGACCATCATCTGAACATTGATCCCGGCGTCGGCCAGCTGGCGGGTGAAGACGGAGGCTTCGTCATAGTGTGCCTGGTAGTTCGTCGAGACCAGCAGGCGGATCGGCGTCCCCGTGTAGTCCGCCTCCTTTGCGAGCTCCTTGGCCTTCTTCGGGTCGTGCGCACTGTAATTGGAGACGCCTTCGCTCGAGTACCAGGGTGTGCCGTTTGGAAAGATCGATCCTTCGGCATTCCACAGGTCCTTGGGACCGAAGGCGACGCGCAGCGCCTGCGACTTGTCCAGCGCGGTCTGGATAGCGCGACGGAGCTTGTAATTGTCCTTCAGGATTCCCTGCTTCGAGTTCATGAAGAACAGGCCGAAGATCGGCGCGTTGGTACGCTGCACCTGAACCGATGGATCTTTGCTCAGGGATTCGTACAGATCACCGGAGATCATTTCCGCATAGTCGTAGTCGCCCGCCTGCACGCCGCTCACGCGCGTGCCGACGTCTGGCACCGGAATGAAACGGATCTTGTCGAAGCTCGCAACGCGGGCGCCGGCGAAGCCGTCGGCCTTTTCCTTCACCGGCTTGTAGCCCTCGAACCTCTCCACCTCGACATAGCGGTTCGGCCGCCACTCCATGAACTTGTAAGGCCCGGTGCCGATATATTCTTTTTGCTCGATCGGCCGGTTCCCCGCTTTGGCGGCTATGTCTTCCGGATAAATCGCAAGACCGCCATTGACGTCCGCAATGAGAGCCTTCCAGGCGCCGTTCGGCGCGGACAATTTCAGGGTGACTTCATACTGTCCGGTGGCCTCAACCGACGTAGCCGCCGCCATCAGGAGCTTGCCGCGGGCACCGAAACTGCCCCATCGCGTCATCGAGGCGGCCACGTCCTTGGCGGTCATCTCCTTGCCGTTGTGGAAGAGGACACCTTCGCGGAGCTTGATGACGATGGTCCGACCGCCGTCTTCCGTGCGATCGCTCTCGGCCAGCATCGGACGCGGCGTATAGGTCGAATCCAGCGCATACAGGGTCTCGAAGATGTGGCGGCCGATGACCGATGCGACGTCGGCTGTCGTCAGCATGACATCGAGCGGCGGCGGTTCTCCGATGGTGGCTTCGCGCAGCAGCGTGGCGGCATTGGCCTGTGCAAGCAAGAATGACGCGGTGGCCAGCCCCACGACGCCACGCATCAAGACACTTGGACCGTATCTCATGATCGCCCTCCCGCCTTGCTGACCGCCTGCTTCCCGGTGCAGGGGATGTGCCTTTCAGCAGTTGGGCTGCTGGCACGCTATTGGTTGTTTGAAAGTTACATACAAAATTTGCCAATTATCAAGCGGAAAATGCTATTCTTGATGGGGCATGCCGATATACGTTTGGTCGATGCTGAAGGTTTCTTACGGCAGCTTCCCGCCAAGGGCGCAGGTGGATCTGACCTGGGGAAGGGCAAGCAATGGCGCGTGCAAAGCGAAATCATCCGGCGAGAGCCGTTGGTGCAGCGATCTCGAAGCCGTCGGGCGACGACAATGTCGTGGCCGGCGACATCATCTCCCTTATCAGGCAGAGCGCTCCAAGCCTCAGTCCATCGGAGCAGCGCGTTGCCACGGTGCTGCTGGCCGATATGGAATTTGCCGTTCACGCCAGCAATTCCGAGCTGGCCCGTCGGGCGCGCGTCAGCGAGCCGACGGTAACCCGGTTCAGCCGCTCCGTCGGTTGCCGGGGCGTCCGCGATCTCAAGGTGAGGCTGGCTCAAGCAATGGCGGTTGGGCGGATTTACGTTGAGCCTCCCCCGCATCTCGGGACCGATCTGGCACGCCCCGCGCTCTGGCGGTCGGTGTTTCAGGAAATTCGTCGTGCAATTGCCGCTGCCGAGGAGGGACTTCGCAAGGACGACATCGAGAGGGCTGCCGAAGCGATCTCCCGCTGTTCGAAGCTTGCTGCGTTCGGGGTGGGGGGCGGTTCCACTCTTGCGGCGGCGGAAGTTCAGAACCGGTTCTTTCGTCTTGGGATCGCCGTCTCGCATGCCTCCGATCCGAGCTTGATGCGCATGATCGCCGCGACCTTCGGGCGGAATGACGTCGTCGTTGCCATCTCGACCACCGGTGCGGCGAACGAAGTGATCGAGGCAGCCACTATCGCCAAGCAATACGGCGCCTTGGTCGTCGCAATTACAAAGCCGCAAAGCAGGCTGGCCTCAATCGCCGATATTGCGCTTGGCGTGCACGTGCCCGAAGCGCCAGACGCGCTTAAGCCGACCGCGTCGCGCTATGCATTTCTCGCCACCATCGATCTGCTCGCAGCGTCAACCGCCTATTGCAAGCCGCTCGAAGCCCAGGCCCGCATGCGGCGGATCAAATACGAGTTGCTGAAGGGGAGCGACGGGGACGCCAAAGGGCCGCTGGGGGACTGAAATATTTACAGTGGCCCAATGAGGATTTGGTCGGTGCATGCCGCTCGCAAGTGGCAACATCAATCGCGCTGTGAAACCTGAACCGCACATCCCGCAGAAAAACCATCCGGCAGGATGCGGTGTTCAAAGCCGGCAACGAAGGCTATCAGCGGCAGACGTAGCTGCCATTGACCAGCACGCGGACACATGCCGTGCCGACAGCGGCTGCACCGACTGCCGCGCCGCCGACGACCGCGCGCCTGGTGGTGCGCCGTGCTACGCCGGCGACTGATACGGGCGTCAAGGGCCGCCCGACTCGTGCTTCAGCCCGGCCGAGCGAGAGCGAAAGGCCTTCCTCCGCCGACCAGTCGATCGAGCCGGACACTCCGAGGGCGACCACGGCAACCGCGAGTGATAGCTTTGTGACCAAACCACGCTTCATGATAGTCTCCGCCTGTGAGAGTGAATTTGGATCGCTCCACGGACTGGCGCTCGGACCATTGATCAAGATCAAGGAACCGTCGAATCGTGAAGCTGTTAAGCGAAAGCGAAACACCAGAACGATTCAGTCGGGTTCGGGTACATGCGTCACCCTTTTCGCCGCTTTTTTACTTCTGTATGCAGAGCGGCCTGAGTGTCTCGTCGCTGCTGTGCGCTTTCGCGTATTCCATCAGCGCCGTCCGGGCTGCTTCGCAACGCTCTGCGCTTGAAATTCTTGTGTCGATATGACGGCGCCATTCGCGACGCCAAGCCAGCTGATGACGACCAGAACATAGGTCATGGTATCCTCCCCTCAGCCGTCACCTCCTGAGCGCAGATTAGCGCGAGAGGCGGCTTAATGAGCGCCGTCCATCGCGCCATCATAAAGCTCTATTGGCACACGTACATGATGCCTTCGCCGCCCTTCACCAACGAGCCTGGGACGCAACCGATGCCGTTGCGCGCCGCATAGTCGGTCCAGCCGCTATAGCCGTAGCTCCACGGTCCGCCAAAATAATAGGCTCGCACCGCGTACCAGGGCAGACCGTCATTCGTGTAGTAGTGACCGCGATAATAGGGAGTGACGTATAATCGCGTCGCCGCTTGCGCCTTGTCGACCTGCAGCGAAATTCCGCCTTGGTCGTTCCAGCCGATGGACAACGTCGTGCCGCATACGAGGACGGCGACAGCAGCGGCAATCTTCCTTGCGCTCGCTGAGTTCATGGACCTTCTCCAAAAATGAACTTCAACGTCATAAGACCAACGCAGCACCAGGGCCGTGGCTTGCTTTAGATCAAGGGATTCAACAAATCGCATCTGCTTCGTCTTCGATTTTACCGGGTCAAGTTCGGATCGCGTTAAGGGAATCTGGATGACGACGCTTTGACGTCGAGTGCAGCCCGCCGGGTCGCATCGGAAAGCATGCTGTCACGTGGTGCGCCGGCTCTCTCCACACTTGAGCCAAAAATGCCATCGTGCGAACGCTTCTCGCTCGAATGCGTCAGGCCGTCGGTGACAAGCTCCGAGACGGCATGACGCGTTTGGATCTGCTCTTCATCATTTCTGCCGGCGTAGGCTCGTGTTGCGCCGCGACCAATTTGTTGAAGGCGAAGAATAGCCGGGCGGTGATACCGCCTTTCCATCGGTGCTCATCAGGAAGCGCCTCGGCCGCCAGGCGTGACCAGCTTCTTGCCTCGGCCATCCAGGCCGTTTGGTTTGTCGGATCCTCGCTTGCAAGCTGCCGGCAAAGTGCTGCACGCGAGCTCAGTTCGAATTGGCTCATCATCGGCCCTCCCTGCCAGAAGCTCGATGTACGCGGTGAGAATTCTGCCTTGCCTGCTGCATCTCTGCAATTGCCCTCCCGGCCATCGTACCAAAGGGCATGTCACTGACACTGACCAAGCCGTGCGGCACTACGCGAGGCCCTGTTTGGGACAATTCAATTCGTTGATCTGGCTCAAGCGAAGCCGCGTTCGGACGCGGTGAACATTAGCCTTGCTGCAGCGTGCATGCGCTTACCGACTAAGTGCCGCCATGCCTCAGCAAGTACTTCACCAGGGGCGCGCCGCGGCTGACGCAACGGCGGGTCGATTTAGGCTACCACGTCCATGCAGGTTGCATTGCTGCGCCAATTCTGCCGCCGTGGGCCGTTGCTTGCCAGACGAAGATCTGCGGCGGCAATGGCGCTGACGATGCCCATCTCGCGATATCTGTTCTATGTCGGCGGTACGTTGCTCGCGATGCTCTTCGTTGCGGATGCCCTGGTGCCGGATCGGCCTGCCGTACGCGGTGAAGCTGCGCGCTCCGCCACCATCCGCATCCATTCCGATTGGAAATTGCCGGAGCGGGTCGTTCTCGACACGAGCCGGCCCACGATTGTCGCAACCGACATCGCCAAGGTCGAGCTTGGTGCCCTGCCGGGCGCCGACTTCCAACAGACGCGCGTTCGCGAGGCCTTTGCTCAGCTCGGACCGCTCGATGCCGAACGACCGCCAGCGCGTTCGTCGGCAAAGGCTGATGCGAAGCCGCAGCGTCAAAACAAAATTGTGAGGAGGCACATCGAAAAAAATATCCGGCTCGTCGCGCGGCCGCCGCAGTACGGCTGGTTTGGTAACCAGGTTTGGTGAGCGTCTCCGATGGTCGCATCTTCGGAGTGGGGCGCCCGCCATGATACTGTCAACGAGCGCACGTCGAGGCATTGCCCAATCAAACGTCCTCAAGATCGGGAGTAACTGACATGAGTGAAACGTTAAGGTCTGGACGGGTCGATCGTCGCGAGGCGTTTTCGTTGCTCGGATGGGCCGCTGTACTCGGATTGGCGACATCCGGCACGTTCCTGTTCGGAACAGAAGCGCCGGCGCAGACGATCGGCATGGAGCGACGCCAGGAGAGGCGGGGAGCCCGCCACGAGCGGCGTCAGGAACAGCGCACGGGGCCAGACTGAACGCCGTCAGGAAAGGCCGAGAGGGCGCACGGAGCGCCGCGAGAGCGGCGCAACTAGGACGTCACATGATCTTACCGATCTTCATTTGCCGACAGATGTCCGCTTGATTGAGATCCGGAAGCTGGCGGATGCCGCAAACCTGGTACGTCACGTTCGAGGTGCACAAGCGCGGGACCTTGCCGAAGCGGCGAAGTCCCCGGGAAACGCGCACATTCGAGAGCGAAGCCGAGGCGCGGACCTTCGCGCGAGAGAAATTCAACGAGGGATTGATCGTGTTCGCAGGCACGCTCAATCCTTTTTTGCCGCGACGGTTGATTCCCTCGAGCGACATTCCGTCCTGGATCGAGCAAGGCCGAGGCGACGAGATTACCGGCCCCGATGCCAAGCGCGACCCGGAGAAATAGGCGGGCCATCACGGTGGTTGATGCGGATGACTGGAGGTGACTCGGAGCGGACGGCTGCCTTTCGGCCAATTCGGATACTGGCGCAAGTCGTTCGACTCCGCGGGCGAGGCAAACCGAAGCCTGGTTCGAAATGTCTTGAGTGTTGCCATTTTGGCACGTGGAGTTTGCGGCCTCGCCCGTAGAGTTTCAGCTGGAAGTTGGGGGATGATTGCAATGCAACAAGCCGCCGTTCGAGCAATCAAAAAGCGGCCGGCAAGGAGAGAGCATGATGAAAAGACTTCTGCTGACAACAATTGGCCTGGTGGCGTTGGCCATGGGACCCGCCATGGCTGCCGATATGGCCGTGAAGGCGCCGCCTCCGGCACCGATTATTCCGATCTACAATTGGACGGGGTTCTACATCGGCGGCAATGGTGGCTGGGCGCAGAACCACAACTGCGTGGATTTCCTTGACGCGGCCGGCGTCGCCGTCGCTTCCGGCTGCCGCGATCGATCCGGTGGCGTCATCGGTGGCCAGCTTGGCTATCGCTGGCAGGCCAGCCAGTGGGTGTTTGGTCTGGAGGCTCAGGGCGATTGGGCGGATCTCAGTAACCAGCGCGTCAGCCTGTTCGATCCGACGCTCTCCACGCGCGCCAAAACGAGCGCCATCGGCCTCTTCACCGGCCAGATCGGCTACGCCTGGAATGCGTCACTGCTCTACGTGAAGGGCGGCGCGGCGGTGACAGACAACCGGCTGAGCGTCCTTGATACTGCGTCCGGCGTCGAACTCGCCGCGCAAAGTGCGACCCGTTGGGGTGGCGTCATTGGTGTTGGATTCGAGTACGGCTTCACCCCGAATTGGTCGGTGGGGCTCGAATACGATCATCTGTTCATGGGGCACCGGAATAATTCGTTCACGGTCGCCGATCCGCGCCTTGCCGCTTTTGTGAACGACCGGATCACCCAGGACGTCGATATGCTCACCGTGCGCTTCAACTACCGCTTCGGCGGGGCCAACCCGGTCGTCGCAAGGTACTGAGCTCTCCAGGGTCTGACGTCTTCAGGGGGCCGGCAGTCATGTCGGCCCTCATTTTTGTGGCCGTACCGCGCAAGCCAGTCAGCGCCTGTCGGCGCGATCGACCGGACCGCCGCGGTTGGTCGGAGTGCCGGGCCGCACCGCTTCCCGTGCGGCAGCGCGTGCGACGGGACGCACTCCCAACACGACGCCTGGCCTCGCGACGCAATGCGCCGGATAGTCCACGTTTTGGCAGTATATAATGACGTTGGCGCTTTCAGGACTCGCGAGAACCAGCTCGGTCGTCATGAATGCAGCTGCTAGTCCGATGCGCCTCCTCTGTTCGAAACCGCAAGTCGATGTCAGCGCTCCTGCCTGCGTGCTGATCCAGATCAATGGAGGTATCGCGCTCGCGCTGCCATTGCGCCACGGCGACAACAAGAGCGCGTGTGCTCGAGAGAATCCGAGGCAAATCTACCAGCCGGAATAGTAGCTCCGCCTCGCGTAGTAGCCGCCATAACCGCCATAGCTTCCGTAGGCGCTGTAGGCACTGGGCGGACAATAATCATAGCCGTATCCTCCGCCGTAAGAGGAGTATCCGCCGCCGTAGTAGGGATATGCACCATAGTAGCCGGAGCTTGCGATCGCGCCACCGACGACCGCCCCCGCGACCACTGCGCCGGCGCCCCAGCCACGGTAGCCTCTAGATCCGTAACCTCTGTAGCCATATCCGACGCCGCGATACCCCAAGCCACGATAGCCCAATCCCGCTCCGCGGTAGCCTCCGCCCCATCCGCCGCGATAACCCCAGCCTCCGTAGCGCACTTTCATCACGTCGTTATCAAGCGTGGCTCTCATCGCGCCAACATTGGTGGGCAAAGGCGCTGCTTCGCTTTCGGGTACGGAAATCATGGCGCTCGCGACAGTAAGAAATGCTGCCAATGCCCCTTTGATGAACCTCATAATGTCCTCCACCGCGTTGAAATCTCGACTGACCGGCGAGGGAGGGATTCCGTCGCGCCGGCGGCATGACCGTGCATATGAAATGTTGCGATCGTTACAGTGTTTGAGGCCAAGCGTGAGCTGAACCCGCCCGGACTTCAGCTGTAGGAGAGCCGCGACGCTTGATCTGGATCAAGCCAGCTGAGCGAGAGCAGGGGCTAGTTCGCCTCAGCATGCGCGGCATGAGCTGAAGGCGAGTCCGTGAAAACACTCCGCCAGATATTCTCCGGAGACGAGATCATCCAGCTTCTCATCCGGCTGGGGTTGCTGGGGCTGTTGCTCATCTGGGCGCTCCTCCTGGTCCGCCCATTCGTGCCCATATTGGCCTGGAGTGTCGTGCTTGCCGCTGCCCTTAATCCGGTGTTTCGGCGCCTCAGTGACATTCTCGGTGGCCGACCGAAGCTTGCAGCAACGATCCTTACTCTCGTCAATCTTGCTGTTGTGATCGGACCCGCGACCTGGCTGGGCATGGGCGCGGTCGACGGGATCACCGATCTTGCCGCCCAAATGACGGCTGGCGAACTGCACGTGCCTTCGCCGCCGCAGTCTCTCAAGGATTGGCCCGTCATCGGCCCTCAGCTCTTCGATCTCTGGGACCAAGCGACGACCAATCTCCGATCGCTCTTGCGCGCTGTGGTGCCCTACCTGAAGCCATTCGCGGCGACCCTGCTCGGATTTGCAGGCAATGCCGGGGTAGGTACGGTCAAGTTTCTACTGTCGGTGGCGGTGGCCGGGGTGCTGTTTCCGTATGGACCTCAGCTCGTGGGGGCGGGGCGCAGCTTTCTGTCGCGCGTCGTGCCCGACCAGAGCGAGCACTTTCTCGACCTAGCAGGTGCCACGATCCGTGCTGTGGCCCAAGGCGTGATCGGCGTCGCCATCATCCAGGCATTGCTGGCGGGCATCGGATTCAAGCTGGCCGGCATCGCCAGCGCGGGGCTGCTGGCATTTGCGGTGTTGTTGTTGTCGATCGTACAAATAGGCGGCGCTATTGTCATCCTGCCGGTCATCATCTGGATCTGGACCGACAAGGAATTTCCGATCGCGCTCCTGCTGACGGTGTTTTTCGTGATCGTTTCGGTTCTCGACAACATCCTGAAACCACTTGTCATGGGCCGCGGCCTGACCACGCCAGCGCTCGTGATCCTGATCGGGGTGATCGGAGGAACCCTCTTCCATGGGATCATCGGCCTCTTCATCGGACCTATCATCCTATCTGTGGTCTGGGAGCTGACGGTGGCCTGGATTCGTACCGAACGTGCCGTGCCGGCGAAACTGGCGATCGAGCTTTGACCCATATCAATTCGACCGAGCCTTTCAGGTAAAGCGATACAACAACGAGGTCGGAACGTGGTGGTGGAAATGTCTGGCCCGCCTGGTCCAGCTGCTGTGGCCACCGGTGCTGATGCAGGGCTTCGACATGCTCCGACGAGTGCGACGTGAGTGCCATGGATACTATCCTTGTCATCGATGCCGGCTCTTCCCGCCTCAGGTTCCGGATCTATTCGATCGAAGGAGAAGGAAGCCTGCGGCAACAGATCAAGGGACGGATCGACGGGATCGGGCGTTGCCCGCGACTGCAAGCGAGCAGCGCCGGCGGCGATCCGCTTGCCAATCGCGCCTATCCGATCGACGCAGTGCCGGATATTCCGGCCGCACTGAACATTGCAGGCATCTGGTTGCGGGATGAGCTTCATATCAGCCCCATCGCCGTCGGGCACCGCGTCGTTCACGGCGGTACGGAGCATGACCGGCCGGTCCTGATTGATCAGGGGATGCTGGCTCGCCTGGAAGGACTGACGGCGTTGGCGCCGCTTCATCTGCCGCACAATCTGGCGCCCATACGAGCGATCCTGGCTGACTTCCCAACGCTCCCGCAGGTCGCCTGCTTCGAGACCGCATTTCATCGAACCCATGCCGCCGTGGCCGACCACTACGCGATCCCTCGTGGGCTTCATGCCGAGGGCGTACGGCGCTACGGATTTCATGGCCTCTCCTACGAATACATCGCGAAGACCTTGCTGAGAGTTGCGCCGGAAATCGCGATGGGACGCGTGATCGTCGCGCATCTCGGGAGCGGCGCATCAATGTGCGCCCTCCATGGAGGACGGAGCGTCGAGAGCACCATGGGCTTTACCGCGATTGACGGACTGCCGATGGAAGCGCGACCAGGGCAGATCGACGCCGGAGTTGTGCTTTATCTCATCTTGGAGAAGGGAATGGCGGCGTCCAAAGTGCAGGAGTTTCTTCACGGAGATTGCGGGTTGAACGGCCTCTCGGGTCTCGGCGGCGATATTCGTCAGCTCGAGGCAAGTGAAGATGTCAGCGCGAAATTTGCGATCGACTATTTCGTTCACTGGGTCGGGCTTAACGCCGGTATGCTCTTGGCTGCGTTGCAGGGGCTCGATGCGTTCGTCTTCACCGCCGGGATCGGCGAAAGCTCCGCGTCGATCCGTTTGCGCGTGGCGGAGCGGCTCGCATGGCTCGGTGTCGAGCTTGATGTGGCGCAGAACGCGCGGCAATCGCAGCTGATATCGTCTTCAGCGAGCCGCATTCCGGTTTACGTCGTGCCGTCCGACGTGGATCTCATGATCGCGAGACACACGTTGGCGCTGCTGATGAACAGCAGCGCGACAGCATCAAAGGGGGCATCGTGATCGGTTCTGCTTGATCGGGGTTGCAGTCAAACGTAGAGAGCTTTGGTGGTCGGCGCTTGCCGGATCATCGGACGACTTCTTCGATGTCCGCGCTAGGAGTGCGCAATGGCGGTCCAGTTCCTGCTCGGTACCTTGATCAGCGTGATCAACATCATGATTCACGCGCTGGTGACCGTTGCGGCCATCGACATCGCTCGTACCGCTGGCTTGAAGCATACGGCGCGGCCCCGGTCGCACCTGATGGCCGTGATGGTCACCACTGCTGTCATTTTGATGGTTGCGCACACTGTCGAGGTTCTCATTTGGGCGCTCGCCTATGCGACGGTCGGCGCGGCGCCTTCGGGGAGCGATCTGCTATATTTCACCTTCGTGAACTACACCACGCTCGGCTATGGGGACATCACGCCCGCCGCGGGGTGGCGGCTGACGGGACCCATGACAGCGATGAACGGCATCCTGATGTTTGGTTGGTCAACCGCAGTTCTTTTCGAGGTGCTGCGCAAGACGGTGGAGCATCTTGCGGCGATCGCGGCGCCACAGTCTAATTCTGGAGATCGAGGCTAGCGAGCTTCAGCCTGTCCAGCAGCACGATCTGGCGCTGAGTGTTTCCGATGAAGCCGAGGATACCGAGCTCATGCAACCGCGATAGTGCGCGGGAGACGGTTTCCAGCGTTAATCCGAGATAGTCGGCGATATCACGCCGCGACATCGGCAGCGCCATGATCCCGGCCGCCGTCAGCCGCTTGTCCATCTCGATCAGGAAGGCTGCGACCCGCTCCAGCGACGTCTTGCGGCCGAGCAGCAGCATGTGGTCTTCCGCATGCTGAAGGTTGGTCGTGGTCATGCTCAGCAGGTTGCGAGCCACCACGGCGTCGTCCTGCGCGACCAGCTCGAGACTTTGGCGCCTCACGAGGCGAACCGTGGTGTCGACGATCGCTTCCGTCGTGAACCTGTGCGCGCTGCCGTTCTCCAGCCCGAAGATGTCGCCCGCAAGATGAAATGCGCCGATTTGGCGTCGGCCGTCCGACAGGAGCTTGTAGCTTCGCACAGCACCCTTCTTCACCTGATAGACGTACTCCGCGGCCTCCTTTTCGCCGTAGACTTCCGAGCCCTTCTTATAGGTAAATTCGTTTAAACTGATGATTGGATTTGACTCGGTGTTTAGCCCGAGCTCCCGGAGCGAATGAAGCGGCGAAGAGGCGTCGGCAGCGGTGCGAACGAACATGGCCAACTCCCGAACTGATGGTGGCGCGATATTTCCATGGCCGGGAGTAAGGAGCCGCCGAAAATCCGCTTCCCGCGAGGGTTGTTTAGGTCATAAGTGGGGTTTTCAACCATTGTCTGTAGGTGCATTGTACCAAGGTACAGGTAGGGTTCGATGCGCTGGATTGAGAACCCGTCAGAGTGTCTGTCAGATGGTGCGGCAATATGCCGAAAACGGACGCTCCGTTCGCGGTTGTGGCATCCCAATCTGGCTGCTTTGCTCAGGCATTAACGGCACGTCTGGTTTCTGCATTTGAAGTACCCGTCGAGGGAGAAAAATTTGCCCGGCTTCGTTTATGTCGTGGACGACGACGCATCCTTCCGGATGGCGATCCAGCGTCGACTCAAACTGGCCGGGTATGAAGTTGTGACCTACGCGTCCGCGCAGCAGCTACTGGATGATCCGCCAGGGTCCAGCCATCCGGGATGTATCTTGCTTGATGTGCAGCTTCCGGGCCTGAGCGGGCCGGAGTTGCAAACCTCGCTCCTCCAATGCCAGTCGCCGCTGCCCATCGTCTTCCTGACCGGACATGCCGATACCGCGACGACGGTCCGTGCGATCAAGGCCGGCGCGGAGGACTTTCTGACCAAGCCGGTATCGTCAGAACAGTTGATCGATGCGATTGAGCGCGCGATGGCTCAACAGGAGGCGGTGCGCAGCCAACAGAGCAAGCTCGATTCGCTGCGTTCTCGCTTGACGTCTCTGTCGCGGCGTGAACGACAGGTGTTCGACCTGATCGTACGCGGCAAAATCAACAAGCAGATCGCCTATGAGCTTGGAACGACCGAACGTACGGTGAAAGCGCACCGCCACCAAGTGATGACTAAGATGCAGGTACTGTCGTTTGCCGAACTGGTGTCCGCTGCCGAGCGGCTCGGTCTTCTGGATTCGGAAAAGGCGTAGTGCAGGCCTATTTTCGTGCGCTTCGTCAGGTCTGCGGTGAGACCTGTACGATGGGCCAATATGAAATGTTATTGACATAGTTCGGCCTGGACCGCCTACATACCGGCGTCGTTAGCCGTCGGATTAGCGCAGGAACCATTGCCGCGTAGCGTCGTTGCGACGCAAGTGCCGGGTTTCCAATCAGAAAGACGGGTCCATTGTTTGCACGTAAGTCGATTTACGTCGTGGATGATGATTCATCGATGCGCCGAAGCTTGGAGCGGCTGCTTCGGAAGCACGGCTTTGATGCGGTTGCTTTTGATTCCGCCGACGCGCTGCTTCGTTATGGCTGCATCGACGAGGCGTGCTGCATCGTTCTGGATATCAATCTGAACGGAGAGTCGGGCATCTCACTCCGCCGCAGGCTCGCTAGCGAGGGTGCCACGACCCCCATCATCTACATTACCGGCAACGACTGCCAGGCGAATCAAGTGGCCGCGATTCAGTCCGGGTGCGCCGCCTATCTGGCCAAGCCCTTCGCGGCAAGTGCACTCATCGACTCCATTGAACGCGCCTGCGCCGGGCATAACTGATCTCGCCGTTGCTCACTCCTCGATATCCTGCTCCAGCGTCTGAGCGGGCGCGCCATTGTGAGCTGAGGCGAATTGTGCCAGCGGCAACGATGTCGTCAGAGACAGAAGATTGGAATCGGTGACCTCGAGCACCAGCGCCTTGCCGGCTTCCATGTCCTTGACGAACTTGGCATCGGCGGCGTCGGCGGCGATACAGGCATTGCTCAGGCACCAGGTGTAGGGCAACGACTGGGAATGTCCCTGATCGACGGTCAGCTTGGCAGGCCGTTGCAGATACATCCCGACGGGGACAAACACTTGTAGCCGGGCAGTGGGGTCGGCGTCACGCTCGATCAGGTCCACGCGCACCGCCATCTGGCCCGTTGCAAACTTGCCGGTGATCGAGGTCCGGCACAGCATCGGCGCACCGCCGGGCTTGACGCAAAGCTTCCGCCAGTCGCCATACGTGATGTCTCTGGCTTCGCGCTGTCCGCGAGGCGCGAGTTCGGTGGGTTTTGCCTCGCGCGCATGCTGTTGCGCCGCAGCATTCTGGGACGAAGCGGGTGCGGCAATAGCCGTTGCGAACAAAAGCAACAGATGGGCTCGCGTAGGCTTACGTCGCGGCTTGAGAGCAGGGTTGATCATATTGCGCCTCCAGGCGTCGGCGTCTGCGGCTACTTTTGCGCATTGAGGAATTTTTCGACCAGTGGTGACCACGTCGCGATCGTGTCGGGCGAGCCGATGAAGAAATGCCCTTCGTTGCCAAAGGGCGGCATCAGATGATATTCGGCCCTGCCGCCGGCAGCGGTAAAGGCGTCATGCATGCGCTTCGACAAGGCCGGACCGAAAAACGTGTCGTTCTCGATATAGAACCACAGCATTGGCACCCGCGAGGTTCGGCCGAAATCGGCAGTTGCTTCGACCAGCTTGTCCGGTGCGCAATTGTTGTTGGGTTTGCCGTCGACGCGCCCGCCGCGTCCTGCGGCGAATGTGATGATTGCCTTCACCTGCGGTGGGTTTGCGCTCGAGAGCGCAATGGACGCCCAGCCGCCCGCGGACTGTCCGACGACGACCACGTCCATCGGCAGAACGCGTTTCTCGGCCACCATGTAGTCGATGATCCAGAGATCGACCTGCGCCACCGCACGCCCGGCGTCGTGGAAGTTCGGATTGGTGCAGTTTCCGACCTTGGAGAAGAACGGTCCATAGAGACCGTGCTCGGGAATATCGATCGCGGCTGCGCCGTAGCCGGTGCCGACTGGTGCCACCACGAGGTAGCCGCGCTTGGCAAACCACTTGGCGGCGTCGCGGAACTCCACCAGCGGGAAGAAGCTGCGATCGACGGCCTTGAGCGACACGCCGTGGTTCATGATCGCCAGCGGGAAGGGGCCGTCGCCGACGGGCCGCACGACATAGGCGAACATCGGCAGCGGTAGCGGCAGGGCCCACATCTCTTCCTGGATCGGGACATTGTCGTCGGCGCGTACAGGGGCAAGAAAGCAGGCCGAAATGCTCAATGCCGCCGCCAGGTAGGTCACTGTTGACCGCAAATTCACGCGCGCCTCCTTCAACCGGCGAAAGTGCTGGCCACGATGATCGGTCCAAGCACGGTCAGCACAACATTGCCGACAGCGTAAGGCACGGCGACCCCGAGCACGGGCGTCTGGCTTTCTGCAACTTCGCAGGCGCCGGTAACGGCGGCGTCGACGGTCATGGCGCCGGCCAGCGCGCCGCAGATGATGACCGGGTTCATGCGGAGCACGCGATGGGCAAACAGGGTCGTCACGATCAGCGGCACCAGCGTGACCACCAGGCCCATGCCGACCAGCAGCATGCCTTGCGACTGGATCGCGACCCAGGCTGCGTGGCCGTTGCCGAGCCCGATCGCCGCGATGAAGCCGCCAAGGCCGAGATCGCTCAGCGTCTGCTGCGCTGCGGGCGGCATTGCGCCCATTGTCGGCCGCCGCGAGCGTAGCCAGCCGCAGAAGAGCCCCGCAATCAGGGCGCCGCCGCCACCTCCCAACGTCAGGGGCACCGACCCGATCTTTACGCTTGCGAGACCGGCGAGCAGACCCACGGCGATGCCTGCGGCAAGGAATGCAATGTCGGTGCGATCTTCGGAGCGCAGAATCTGTCCTACATGCGAGGCGGCGCGCTCGATGTTGCGGGTGCTGCCGACCAGCGTCATGACGTCACCGACATAGACGCGGGTGTCCGCGCTCAAGGGGACTTCACGTCCCATTCGCGTCAAGGTTCGGAGGAACACGCCTCGTGCGGCATCGCCGACACGATCGGCCACGTCCTTGACGGAGCGGCCATGGAGCTTGCGATTGTCGACAAGGACGTCGATCACGTTGCCCGGAAGCGCCTTCAGGATCTCATCGGCGTCGATTTCTGTGCCAACAATCGGTTTTGCGGCGACAATGGCGGCGGTGCGTCCCGCAATGACGATGTCGTCGCTCACTTGAAGGACGGTGTCGCGATGCGGCTCGACATCGGCGCCCTGGCGCACGATCCGCTCGATCACGCTGCGGCTGCCGATCTCGTCTTCGACGGCGCCGACGGTCCGTCCCGCCGCTGCCGACACCCGGTACGCGCGCGCCTGGAATTTTCGATAATGCAGATTCTCATTTTGTTGCGGGTTGCCACCCGAAAGCTCCGCCTCGAGCTTTGCAGCTTCCGCTTTCAGATCGATCCCCATCAATTTCGGCGCGACAAACGGCACGTACAGCAGCGTGAGGATATAGCCGAGCACGTAGGTGACGGCGTAGCCGGCGGCGATATTGGCGTCCTGCTGCTGCAGCACCTCTTTGGCCAGTCCAAGCTGGGCTAGCGCGCCAGATGCGGTGCCGATGACCGACGACTGTGTCAGAGCTCCCGCTGCAAGACCGGAGGCGGTGCCGGGACCGAGCGCGAACACATGGGCAAATACGAGAACGATGATGAGGCCGGTACCACCAAGCACGAGCGCGAGCGCGACCTGAGCCAGGGTCCGGATGCTCAGCGAGGCAAAGAACTCGGGTCCGGACCGGTAGCCGATCGTGAACACGAACAGGCTGAAGAGAATGACCCTGAGCAGGGAAGGAAACGTGAAGGTGCCGAGCTGCCCGATCAGGACGGCAACGATGAGCGTGCACGCCGTGGTGCCGATCGAAAAGCCGCGGATCCGGACGCGGCCAAGAATGGTCCCGAGCGCGACTGACAGCAGCAGGAAGATTTCCGGAGCGGCGGAGATGATCCATCTGACCGTGCTCATGGTGCAGGCCCTCCAGCCATTTGCGCCAATCTGGTTGGTGATACCCGGCGATGCTTGATCCAGATCAACCCTCGCGATCGGCCAGACGCTCCCTATTCAAGCGCAGGATTTCAGAACCCGACGTTGGGACATGAGCACGATGGATGCCACCGCTGCTTCGTCGATACGCCGCGACGAAACGCTGCCAGTCGCGCTGTTGCTGGCCTTCACCGGTGGCTACCTCGACGCCTATACGTGGATCATCCACGGCGTCATGGCTAACGCCCAGACGGCCAATCTCGTCCTGCTGTGGGTTTATGGCTCGGTCGGCGACTGGACGAAGGCGCTCCACTTCGTCCCACCGATCCTTGCGTTCGCGGTCGGTATTGTCGCCGCGTCATGGCTGCGTCGAGCGGCGCGCGAGCGCGCCAGTGCCATCAGCACGCTGCTCGAGATTCTCCTGCTCGTCATCATCGCAGTCCTGCACAATCGCTTGCCGGATCTCGCGGGAACGCTTGGGATTTCGTTCGTCGCCGCCGTACAGAGCGCCGTTTTCACGAGGGTTGAGGGCGTGCTCTACAGCTCCGTCATGATCACGGGCAACATGCGGCAAGCGATTGAAGGCATGTTCGCTGTGGCCTCCCGGAATGGCTCGCTACGGCCGCCGGGCATTTTTGCTGTCTTGTGCATCACGTTCGGCCTTGGCGCCGCTCTTGGCGCCTTCGCGACCAAGCAGATCCCGGATCTGGCGCTCGGTGTCCCCGTGATCGCGCTCCTGGTTGTGCTGTTGCGGTGCGAAAGTCCGGACGACGAGGCCAGCCCATGACCTCATCGGACCGTAGATCGCGCCGGCCCTTCCTGTTTCCGCCCGCGGCTTGGCTGGCGGGGTATCACAGTGCCTGGCTGCGTTCGGACGCGATCGCCGGAATCACCCTCGCGGCTTATGCGATCCCCGTGTCACTGGCCTATGCCACGCTGGCGGGCCTGCCGCCCCAGATCGGAATCTACGGCTACATGCTCGGCGGCATCGGCTATGCGCTGCTCGGGTCGTCGCGCCAGCTTGCGGTCGGTCCGACCTCGGCGATCTCGCTGATGATTGCGGCGACGGTTGGGACATTGTCCGGCGGAGACGCGGCGAAATACGCCGAGATCGCAAGCTTGGCCGCATGCGCGGTGGCGCTGCTGTGCCTGATCGCATGGTTGTTCAAGCTCAGCGTTCTCGTCCGCCTGGTGAGCGACAGTATCCTGGTCGGCTTCAAGGCCGGCGCGGGACTTACCATCATGATGAGCCAGTTGCCGAGCCTGTTCGGCGTCGCCGGAGGCGGTCACAATTTTTTCGATCGCGCCATCAAGCTCGCCGGTCAGCTCGGCGGCATCAATTGGCTGGTTCTGGCGATCGGAGCCCTCGCGCTCTTGTTCCTGTTGGTGGGAGAACGGCGGCTGCCCGGAAGGCCGGTCGGGCTCACGATCATGGCGTTGTCGATTGTCGTGGCGACATTGCTTGGCCTTCCGTCCCTTGGCGTGCCGGTCACCGGGAAAATCCCAGAGGGATTGCCGGCTATCGGGTTGCCGAGTTTTGGCCTGTTGGAGCCCGACGAGCTCTTCCCGCTGGCTGCGGGATGCGTGCTCCTGGCCTATATCGAAGGCGTCTCCGCCGCCCGCAGCTTTGCTGCCAAACACGGCTATGCGCTCGATGTCCGGCAGGAGTTTTTGGGGCTGGGCGCGGCGAACCTCGTTACCGCCTTCGGCCACGGCTATCCCGTGGCCGGCGGGCTGTCGCAATCCGCGGTCAACGACAATGCCGGAGCGCGCACGCCGCTGGCCCTGGTGATCTGCTCGGTGACGCTTGCGCTATGCCTGCTGTTCTTCACGGGGTTGTTGACGAACCTACCCAAGGCAGTGCTTGCGGCGATCGTCTTTGCCGCCGTCTACAGGCTGGTGGACATCCGCGCGCTGTTGCGAATGTGGCAAGTCAGCCGCATCGACTTTCATGCCGCGGCGATTGCGCTGCTGGCCGTGTTGCTCCTGGGGATATTGCAAGGCGTCCTGCTGGCGGCTATTGCGTCGATCGTTCTGCTGCTGGCGCGGGCCTCGCGTCCGAATGTCGCGTTCCTCGGCCGGCTCCCCGGTACTGGCCGTTACTCCGACAATGCGAGGCACGATGGCGTCGAGCCATTGGTCGGCATCATCGCGTTTCGACCCGAAGCCTCGCTGCTTTACATCAATGCTGAAACGATCCTGGAAACAGTGTTAGGCACCTTGCCGCTATCGGTCGGCGTCAGGCTGGTTGTCTGCGATCTGTCGGCGTCACCCTACATCGATCTGGCCGGCGCGCGCATGTTGCATGACCTCTATGACGAACTCGCCTCCCGAAATATCACCTTCCGCATCGTCGGCGCGCACGCGCAATTGCGCGATCTGCTGCGGGCTGAGGGGCTGGCGGAAAAGACCGACAGCGGGGCGTGGCTTCGTTCGGTCGACAGCGTGCTCGGGGAAAGCATGACCGGACAATCATCTGATCCCAATCCATAGGATCCGCCCGACTTATTGGCCGGTCGGCTCTGATGCGATCTCACCATCGTCCTCGATCCGTCATGCGGCAGCGCTTTGGACGATGTCGCACCGGAAATTACTCCAGGCCTCTTCAAGATGCTCGACCCTTGACTTGGATCAATAGACCGAGGTGAGCGGGCACCACGATCCTAGCCGTGACATCGCAAAGATCCGGAGAGAGACATGTCCAAGGACGCCAAGGCTGCAGAAAAGCGCATCGATCAGTTCATTTCCGGGCCCGGCGGCCGGGCGGACGACTGGCGCGATCTGGTCGAAGCAGCCAAAGCATGGGCGCGCGCCGGCGATCGCGCCAGGTACGATGCGGCACTGGCCGATCTCTCCGTCATTGAAGAGTTTCACGGGTATCCTGGGCTACAACTGATGGCCGCTTTGCGCGAAGCGGCCTCGGCCGGGGATGCGGCGGGTTCACTTGGTCTTGCGACGCGGATTACGCAGGCCCTGATGACAAGATCCTTCCGCCAACATGCCGGCGATTGGGATCCCAAGGACGACGGCAGTGGCGACGCACCCGAACTCGTGTCCTCGACTTTCGGCTCACATGCAGCCCGGCGACCCTATTTCGAAACGTTGGTCGTCACCGGCATCTCCTCCGAGAAGTGGCCGGCTCTCGCTGCCGAATGGCGCAAGTTGCGCCGTCCGGTCGATTCTTTCGTCTATGAGCCGGTGATCGTCGGCAGCCTCGAAGACGCCTTCTGCGCGACAATGCTCAACCCCAATATCGCCGCCGTCGTCATCAACGAAGGTTTCGGCCTGCGCTCGCGTCACGACGCGCCGATACTCCGCACCATGACCGCCGCCGCTGGCATCAATGACGAGGCGGACGCGTCCGCGCTCCGGCTCGCGCACGTCATCAAGCGGGTCCGTCCCGAGCTCGACATCTATCTGATGTCGAATCGCGACGTGGAGGCAATGGCGGGGAACCCCGAAGCCAATGTGGTCCGGCGGATATTCTACTCCATCGAGGAGCTCCTCGAGCTCCATCTCTCCATCCTCGAAGGGATCCAGGACCGCTTCGATACGCCATTCTTCGACAATCTCAAGAAATACGCGCAACGCCCGATCGGCACGTTCCACGCGCTGCCGATCGCTCGCGGCAAGTCTGTCTTCAGGTCGGACTGGATCCGCGATATGGGCGAGTTCTACGGCTTGAACCTGTTCCTGGCCGAAAGCAGCGCGACCACCGGCGGCCTCGACAGCCTGCTGGAGCCGACCGGCACCATCAAGAAAGCACAGGACAAGGCGGCGCGAGCGCTCGGCGCCGATCGCGTGTTCTTCGTGACCAACGGCACCTCGACTTCAAACAAGATGGCAGTGCAGGCGCTGCTTGGGCCGGGCGACATCGCGATCGTCGATCGCAACTGTCACAAGTCGCACCACTACGGCATGGTGCTGGCCGGCGCCCAGCCGATCTATGTCGAAGCGTTCCCGATGACGGAGTATTCGATGTACGGCGCGGTGCCGCTGAAGACCATCAAGCAGGCGCTGTTGAACGCGAGGGCCGACGGCAGGCTGGATCGCGTCAAGATGCTCGACCTGACCAACTGCACCTTCGACGGCCACATCTACAACACCCGACGAGTGATGGAGGAGTGTCTCGCGATCAAGCCGGATTTGATCTTCCTGTGGGACGAAGCCTGGTTCGGCTTCGCGCGCTTCTCGCCGTTCCTGCGGCGACGGACCGCGATGGGCGCCGCCAACGAGATCGAGGCCTGGATGCACGACCCGAAATCGGTCGCGGCTTACGAGAAGCAGCAGGCCGAGCTCGGCAAGACTCCGTCGGACGAGGTACTGCTCAAGACCCGACTGGTTCCCGATCCGCGGCAGATCCGCTTGCGCGTCTACCAGACCAACTCGACCCATAAGTCGATGTCGGCGATCCGTCAGGGCTCGATGCTGTCGGTCAAGGACGTCGAATTCCACACCGTCGAGCAGCAATTCAAGGAGGCGGTGTTCACGCACGCGTCGACCAGCCCGAACCAGCAGCTCATCGCCAGCCTCGACGTCTCGCGTCGCCAGATGGAGCTCGAGGGCTACGGCCTGGTGGCCAACGCGATCGAAATCGCGTTCGCGATCCGCAGGGCGGTCAACGGCAATCCGCTGATCTCGAAATACTTCCGGATTCTCGGCGCGGACGCGATGGTGCCGGCGCAATATCGCCAGAGCGGCTTCACCGACTATCTCGCAACAGGCATGAATTGGGCGAGCATCCTGAAGAGCCTGGACGACGACGAGTTCTGCCTCGATCCGACCCGCATGACCTTGGTGTGCGGCACCGCCGGCTACGACGGCACGCAGTTCAAGGGCATCCTTGCCAATGATTACAATATCCAGATCAACAAGACGTCGCGCAATTCGGTGCTATTCCAGTCCAACATCAACAACACCCGTAGCGATGTTGCGCATCTGGTGAGGGTGCTGGCCGAGATCGCGGGCGAGGTCGACCGCGGGCTGGTTCAGGGCGGTGCCAATGCGAAGAAGACCTTCGAGGCGCGGGTCAAGAGTCTGATGACCGATGTGCCCGACCTGCCGAACTTCTCGCAGTTTCACGACAGTTTCCGTGGCGATGCCGGCACCAAGACCAACGAGGGCGACATCCGCAGCGGCTTCTACTCGGCCTACGACGCAGCGGGATGCGAATATATCCGGCTCGGCGATTCCGAGATCGACCGTCGCCTCAAGGCCGGGCCGGACCTCGTCTCCGCGAGTTTCGTGATCCCGTATCCGCCTGGCTTCCCGATCATGGTGCCGGGGCAGGTCATCACCCAGGAAACCATCGACTTCATGCGCAAGCTCGATGTGAAGGAAATCCACGGCTACGACGCCAAGGAAGGGCTGAAGCTCGTACGCGCCGAAGCCCTCGCAAAGATCGGTCGGCCCAAGCCCGGTGCCGCGCCGAAGCTGAAGGCCGCATCATAATAAAGGGGACGGACATGCAAGGGTTTTTCACGTTCTTGCAGCAGAACCCGTTTCTGTTGCTGTTCTTCGTCGTCGGGCTCGCCGTCTGGATCGGCCGGGCCAGCATCAAGGGGTACGGCCTCGGCATGGTTGCCGGCGCCATCGTAGTGGGCGCAGCCCTTTCGGTCTGGGCCTCGACCTACGGCGTGAAGCTTGAGCTCAACACCTTTGCCAAGAGCCTCTTCTACTATCTGTTCATGTATGGCGTCGGCCTGCGCGTGGGGCCGTCCTTCATCAACAGCCTGAAGGGCGATGGGCTGAAATTCTGTATCCTTGCCCTGGTGTCGAGCGTTCTTGGTCTGGCGCTTGTCGTCATCTGCTCAAAACTCTTCGCGCTGCCGATCGGGGCTGCCGGCGGCATGCTGGCGGGGTCGCAGACCATGTCGGCCGCGATCGGTTCGGCCGAGCAAGCCATCACCTCCGGTGTCGTGAAGCTTCCTGACGGCATGAAGGCCGAGGACGCGTCGGGCATGATCGCGCTGTCCTACGGCATCACCTACATCTGGGGCACGGTCGGCATCATCTTGATCTGCAAGTACCTGCCGCGCTGGTGGGGCGTCGACGCCAAGGCGGCTGCCAGGCAGTACGAGCAGGAGTTCGGCGTCAAGGATCTCGAAGGCGGCGGCCTGACGGGTTACCGGCAGTTCGGCCTGCGCGCCTACCGGCTCGAAAACCCGGCCCAGGTCGGCATGAGCATCGCCAAATTCCGTGTGATGAATCCCGAATACCGCATCGTCAACGTGGCGCGCGGCGGAGAGCCGCAGGGCGCCGATCCCGAATTCGTCCTGCAAAAGGGCGACGTCGTCGCGCTCGGCGGCTCGACCGAACATCTGACCGACAAGATGGGCCTGATCGGTCCCGAGGTTGCCGACGCCAAGGCGCTCGGCATTCCCATGGATCAGGCGGACATCCTCGTCACCAACAAGGAGATGGCCGGACGGACCTTTGAATCCTTCCGCGATACGGCCATCGCGGGCCAGCTGCAGGTCACCAAGGTGGAACGTGGCGGCGTACAGATCCCTGCGGGTCTCAAAACTGAGTTGCAGCGGATGGACATCGTCTCGGTGGTCGGCATCAAGTCGGCAGTCAGCGAGCTCGGTGAGATGTGGGGACGTATTGCGCGGACCAACACCTCGACCGACCTGTTGACGCTTGCCTCAGGCATGATCATCGGCTTCCTGATCGGGATGATCGAATTTCCAGCCTTCGGCGCCAAGATCGGCCTAGGCAATGCCGGTGGATTGTTGCTGTCCGGCGTGATCGTCTCGTCGCTGGTCTCGCGGCTCCGCTTCTTCGGCAATACGCCGAACGCGGCGCGCAACGTGCTGGAGGATCTCGGCCTCGTGGTCTTCGTCGCCATCGTCGGTATCAATGCCGGCGCCGGACTGTTGGCGCAACTCACGGGCGCGGTTGCCTTGAAGATCTTCGTCGCCGGCTTCATTGCCTGCACGATCCCGCCGTTCATCGTCTGGGCAATCGGCTATCACGTGTTCAAAATTAATCCGGCCGTGTTGATGGGCGGCGTTGCCGGTGCGCGGTCGCACTCCGGTCCGTGCCGCGAAGCCGCGGTGGAAATCCAGAGCTCCGTGCCCTGGATCGGATTCCCGGTCGGCTACGCGGTGTCCGGCATTCTGCTCACCGTGTTCGGCTACTTCGCGATGATCCTGGCTCAATAGCTCGGCGTCACAACCAGAGGAAATAAAACTCATGAGAAAAGTCGCTATCTATGCCGCCCTGGTCGCCTCGCTGGCAGGCGTCGCCGGCTTCAGCACGCCCTCGCGGGCAGAGACCGGTCAGGTGGCCGTTGTCTTCACCAAGGGCGGTTTCATCGTTGGTGTCGGTGGCGGCGAGGGCGTTCTGCTGCTCCGGGGCCACAAATATCCCTTCACCGTCTCGGGCATGAGCGTCGGCTTCACGATCGGCGCCTCGACCACCAAGCTGGTCGGCCGCGCCCTCAACCTGAGGGGGCCGGAGTCGATCGAAGGCTCCTATGCTGTGGGCGGGGCGGGCGGTGCCATCGCCGCCGGCGCAGGTGCCGTTCAGCTGCAAAACGGCAACGGCGTGATTCTGCAGCTCAGCGGACCGAAGGTCGGAGCCGAGCTGTCAGCTGCGGTGGGGGGCGTGACGATAAGTTTGAAGCGCTAGAGCGGCAGTCGGGCCGCTTTGGCGGTCGCGGCGTTCAAGCCAGAATGGCGGCTGCTTCTCTCAGGCACGCAAGTCAGGGAAGCGGCCGCAGATCAGCGCCAGGTTCGGTGCCAACCGCGTTTCGGGAGGCATCGTCGAAAAGCGGATCACGGCACCCATACCGAGGAGGGCATGCCATGCATCGTTATCTCCTAGCTCTTGCTGCGACCTTCGTTCTTCTCACGGCCACGCTCATTCCTGATGACGCCTATGCCCGCCGCGGAGGCGGTGGCGGCTATCGCGGAGGTGGAGGGGGCATGCGCGCCGGAGGTTTCCATGGTGGCGCCGTTCACGCCGGCCGGATCCATGGCGGAGGCGGACGCCATTACGCAGGAGGTCCGCGGCCAAGCCATCCGATCGCCGGTCGTCCGGGTCGTCCCGGTTACCCTGTTGCGGGCCGTCCCGGCCGTCCGATCGCCGGTTATCCTGGAGGCTATCCGCGATATGGCTATCGAGGCGCGGCTTTACGGTGCTGCTGCCGTCGGTGCGGCCGCCGCCGGCGCCTATGGATACTACAACAACAGCTACAACAACGGTTGTTATCAGGACACGTATGGCAACTGGGTCTGTCCCAATCAGTACCCGTATTGAAAGAATGCGTTGCTGACGGTCCCAGCGAAGTCCGTCGGCAGCATCGATCGGACCGCGCCCGCCGTGCGGCCCGATCACCTCGTCAATAGCGTTCGGTGACGAAGTTCATCCCGCGCAGGACCGCCTGGTCATTGTAGCGCCCCTTGTCTGAACGCTTCGGCAGCTTCACCTTGTCCTTCTTGATCCGCTTGTGCGGGATAGCCTTCAGGATGTGCGCGATACAGTTCAGCCGCGCCCGCCGCTTGTCGTCGGAGCGAATGATGTACCAAGGCGCGTCCTTCGTGCTCGTCTTCTTGAGCATCAGGTCGCGCGCGCGCGAATAATCATACCAGCGTTTGAAGGATTGGAGGTCCATCGGACTCAGCTTCCATTGCCGCAGCGGATCGTCGATGCGGGCGTTGAAGCGGCGCTCCTGCTCGTCCATCCCGACCTCGAGCCAGATCTTGATCAGGATGATGCCGCCGTCGATGGCGTACTTTTCCATCTGCGGGCAGAGCGCGAGGAAACGATCGTGCTCGGCGGGCGAGCAGAACCCCATGACATATTCGACGCCGGCACGATTGTACCAGCTCCGGTCGAAGATCACGATCTCGCCGCCGGCCGGAAACTGCTTCATGTAGCGCTGGAAGAAAAGCTGCGTCTTTTCGCGATCCGATGGCGCCGGCAGCGCCACCACGCGGAATACGCGCGGGCTGACCTTTTCTGTGATCGCCTTGATCGTGCCGCCCTTGCCGGCCGCGTCGCGGCCTTCGAACAGGACGATGACTCGAAGCTTGTTTTCCTTTACATAATCCTGGAGATGGCAAAGCTCGATCTGGAGCTTTTCGAGCTCCTTCTCGTAGTCCTTGCGTTTCATCCGCTCTGAGGCTTCGTCCTTTGCCATGCCGCTCCGCCTTCTCTTGACTCGGCCGAAACGTGATCAGTCGCCCCAGGAAATGATGACGCCGATGTCGCCGGGCACGCCGTCAGGAAAATCGATGACCTGATAGCCGATGCGATAGCCGCGAGGCTTGAGGTATTCGGACCAGAGCTCGAAGATCTCTTTTGGAATTCCCGTCAGCGTTTTCTCCCAGCCCGCCTCCATTTGGTTGATCGCGCGGCCCTTGTCGGTGCACAGGGTGTTCGGGAAGCGATAGACCTGCACTTCGGTCAGGCCGTTGCGAACCGCGCGCTGGATGATGGTCGAGGCGAGCTTGATTTTCTCCTCCTCGGATTTGCCGGACGGTTTGCTCAGCCGTTCGATCAAGTCGCGCTTCTCGGCTTCGGCCGCGGCGGCGAGGCGAACATATTCCTCGGCCTTTCTGGCTTCCTCGAGTGCAGCTTCCTTGCGAATTTGCAGTGCGTTGGGAATGAGCTCATCGATGCCGGGCATGATTGGTATGTTCCTGGCTTGCTGTGGGAGCGGAGTCAGGGCTAAGCTAGGTTTCGCGCCGTTCGGACCTTTGATTCATATCAAGCAATTTTCTCACCTGCGCGGCCACGGTAACGAGCCGGCGCGCAGACCGCCCTGATCCCTTCTGTGGAGGCGACCATTGAGCGAGCAACTTCATCCGATGGCCCCGCATCATCTGCCGTTCTATCTCGCGCCGGGAAGCGGCACGGACGTGTTGATGGTCGTGATGGGAATCTTCCTGGTCGGCACCGTGCTCTGGGTCGGTACGCTCTATTGGAAGCTGCACAGCCTGCCCGAACGAATGGCGCACAAGTCGCAGAAGCTGCAGTTCGAGATCGTGGCCGTGCTGGGCATCATCTCGCTCTTTACGCACATGCACATTTTCTGGGTGGCCGGCCTTCTGCTCGCGATGATCGACTTGCCAGATTTCGGCACGCCGCTGCGGAGTATCGCAGGCTCGGTCGAGAGGATCGCTGACGCCGCGCCAGGTGAGGGTCGGGAGCCCGAACTACCAGGCTTGCCGCCGGTCGAGAAGCCGATCGCCAAGAAGGAGCATAGCCATGTTTGAGCTCATGTTCTGCTCCCTTCTGACCATCCTGCCGGACTACCTCTACCGCCGCTATGCCCAGGGCAAACGTTTCGGCAAGGAGATCACCTTCTTTTCCATCTGGTATGAATTGCGATGGGGCATCACCGGCTGCCTGATGCTGACGATTTCTCTGATCACCATGATCTTCTACTTTCACCCGTCAACCACCTCGGCCACGCTCTATTTTCGCACGGTGCCGATCCTGCCCGAGGGCTCCGGCCGGGTGGCGGAAGTCAATGTCGGCTACAGCGAGGCCGTGAAGAAGGGTGACGTGCTGTTCAGGCTGGACGGTTCGAAGCAGAAGGCTGCTTTGGAAACAGCCACCCGCAAGATCGCCGAGGTCGACGCTGCGATGACAAGCGCCGAAAACGACGTCGTCAAAGCCGAAGCGCAGATCCAGGAAGCCAAGGCCAGCCTTCAGCAGGCCAAGGACGAGCTGGACGTCAAGACGGAGTTGCAGCGCCGCAATCCCGGTATCGTCCCGCAGCGCGATATCGAGAAATTACAGATCGTGGTCAACCAGCGGCAGGCTGGTGTGGACTCTGCCAGCGCGTCCAAAACGTCAGCGACATTGCGGCTTTCAACGCTATTGCCGGCTGAAAAAGCGAGCGGCCAGGCGGCGTTGGCGGAGGCGCAGGTCGATCTGGACAAGACCTTTGTTCGCGCCGGTGTCGACGGCCGCGTGGAGCAATTCCTGGTCCGCACCGGCGATGTCGTCAATCAGCTGATGCGCCCGGCCGGCGTGCTGGTTCCGGACGGTGCCGGCAGGCGCGCCTTGCAGGCCGGCTTTGGTCAGATCGAGGCGCAGGTGATGAAGGTCGGCATGGTGGCGGAAGCAACCTGCATCTCGAAGCCGTGGGTGATCATTCCCATGGTCGTCACCAGCGTCCAGGATTTCATCGCGGCCGGGCAGTTCCGAACCGGCGAGCAACTGATCGAGGCGCAGAATGTCGGGCGACCTGGAACGATTCTGGCTTTCCTGGAGCCGCTCTACAAGGGCGGGCTTGAAGGCGTGACGCCGGGCAGCAGCTGCATCGTCAATGCCTATACCAGCAATCATGAGGAGATCTCCGCGAAGGAGACGGGCACGGGGCGGGCAATTGCCTTGCACGTCGTCGATGGTGTTGGCCTCGTGCACGCCATGCTCTTGCGAATTCAGGCGCTCTTGCTGCCGATCAAAACGCTGGTGCTGAGCGGGCACTGACAGGCTTCGCTTTGGTTTGAATCGCACTTCGGTTCAGCGATGCGCCTCAGTTGAGCCGGTCTGGCCTCATGAGCCAGTCCGACCACCGAGCGCATATCAACTGTGAGCGCCACATGGTCCCTGCGAGAATGCCGGTTTGGCTTCGTTCTATCATTGTCGCCAGCGCTGTTGTGCTTGTGCTTGGAGCTGGCCTGTTCGGCTACCGCTGGTACTCTCGCCCGACGACGCTGACCATCGCGGTCGGATCGCTGGATGGCGAAGCCACGCGTCTGGTATCGGCGTTGGCAAGCCGGCTTGCCGTCGCGAACGCGCCGGTCCGGCTCAAGCTGGTGGAAACCACCAACGCGCTTGATGCCGCCGAGCAGTTTGCGGCGGAAAAGGTCGAGCTTGCTGTCGTCCGCGGTGACGTCGGCGACCTATCGCAGGCGCAGGCTATCGTGGTCCTCGCCCATGCCGTTGTCCTGTTGGTTGCGCCGCCGGGCTCCTCGATTACCGAAATCGCTGGTCTGAAGCGCACCAGCGTCGGCGTGATCGGCGGCGAGATGAATCGCAAGGTCGTCGACGTCCTCAGCGACGAATACGGCCTTGGACGCGCCAACGTGACATTCCGCAATCTCCAGCCGGCAGACGCGCGGCGGGCACTCGATGCCAAGGAGGTACGAGCGATTTTGATCGTCGTTCCTCTTGCCGAAAAGTATCTGGCCCTCTTGCGCGGCCTCTTTCTGCAGACGCCGAAGACCGCGCCGGTCCTCCTTCCCGTCGAGGCGGCTGGTGCCATCGCGGAAAAGCAGCGCGCCTATGAAAGCTTCGATGTCCCGAAGGGCACGCTGCGCGGTTCGCCGCCTGTCCCGAGCGAGGATCTCACCACGCTGCGGGTTTCGTTCTATGTGGTCGCGCAAAAGCAGCTCAGCGCAGAGGTGGCGGGCAGCCTGGCCGACGCGCTGATGAAGGCACGCAGGGACCTGCTCGGCGAATTGCCGATCCTCTCGCAAATGACCGCGCCGAGCACGGATTCGGACGCCTTCCTCTCCCGGTCCATCCCGGCGCCGCAGCATTCTACAACGGAACGCAGCAGAGCTTTCTGGACGAATGGGGAAACGCGATCTTTCTCGCGCCCATGATTTTCGGCGGCCTCATCTCCGTATTGGCGGCGGCTTGGAAATTCCTTCAGGTGCGTGATTCCTCTAAAGACGAACGGGGCCTGGACTTGCTGTATGCGCTGGGCGCGCGGATACGCAGGACTGAGGCGGAGGCCGAACTGTCCGATATCGAGGTCGAGATCGACCGGGTGCTCCAGGGCCAGCGCGCCAAGGCCGCTGCAGGAGACGAGAATGCGCTCGATGTCTCCACACTGAATGTAGCCGCGCACCGCCTTCAAAGCCTGATCCACGATCGCCGGATCTTACTTTCTGCGCGGCTGGGCAGCAGCGGCCAAGCGGTGCGGCCGGACATCGACCGGATCGAACGTCCGGCCGCGGAGTGAATAGCTCCGACCTCCGGGAGAGCTCCATCTTCTTTGATCTTGATCAATAGAAGATACTGATCGTCCAAGATGCTTGGTCCAACGGGAGCTCAAGGGAGGACGTGATGCTTCGTTGCGGGAACACTCTGATCGCGATGGCGTTGCTCTTGGCGATGCCTGTCGCCGCAGTAGCCCAAACCGCAGACGCTCCGGCGGCCCCAAGTAGCCAAGTCCAAACCGCCGGCAAGCCTCCAGCGGCTGCTGAGTTGCTCAAGCCCGAGCAGCTCGAAGCTCTGGTCGCACCGATTGCGCTCTATCCGGACGAACTGCTTGCAAACGTGCTGGCCGCGTCCACCTATCCCTTGGAAGTCGTGCAGGCCGATCGCTGGCTGAAAGAGCGCAAGACTCTGAAGGGTGATGCCCTGAAGACTGAAGTCGAGAAGCAGCCGTGGGATGACAGCGTCAAGGCGCTGGCCTCAACCGCCGAAGTGTTGACCATGATGAGCGACAAGCTCGACTGGACCAAGGCGCTGGGCGACGCCGTGCTCGCGCAGCAACCGGATGTGATGGATGCGGTGCAGCGGCTGCGCACCAAGGCCTATGACAACAAGAAGCTGGTGACCACCACGCAGCAGAAGGTCAGCGTCAAGACCGAGGAAAGCAGGCAGGTGGTCGTGATCGAGCCGGCAGTTCCCGATACGATATACGTGCCGTACTACGAGCCTGCGACAGTCTACGGCGCGTGGCCCTACACCGAGTATCCACCGTATTACTTTGGCTATCCCTCCTATATCGGCGCGGGTGTGGTCGCGGCTGGTCTTGCATTCGGCACGGCTTGGGCCATTGGCCGCTGGGGCAATTATTGGGGCGGCGGCTGCAACTGGGGCAACCGCAACGTCTATATCAATCACCGAACCACCAATATCGGAAACGGCTGGCAACACAATCCGTCGCATCGCCAGGGCGTTCGCTACAACAATTCAAATGTTCAGCAGCGCTTCGGCAACAGCAACCTCAAGGCCGGTGCCGCCGACCGGATGGATTTCCGCGGCCGTGACGGACAGCAGAAGCCGGGACAGGATCGGCCTGGTGCGGGAGATCGCGCAGGAGATCGTGCCGGCGACCGCGCAGGTGATCGAGGCGGTGACCGACAAGGCCCGGGGGATCGTGCCAAGGCGGGGGGCGATCGTGCTAAAGGTGGTGGCGATCGCGCGGCCAAGGGTGGTGGTGCCAAGAATGCCGGCGCAAAAAGTGCCAGCTCTAAAGCGGGCGGTGCCAAGGGCGGCGGTGGCGCCAAGGCAGCGAACCGCGGGGGTGGCGGCGCCCTGAACGTGTCGTCGGGCCGCTCGGCGGCTGCAGCATCGGCGCGTGGCCAGGCGAGCATGGCGAGCATGGGACCGCGCGGTGGCGGCGGCGGAGGTGCGAGCTTCGCCGGCCGAGGCGGCGGCGGAGGCTTCCAGGGTGGCGGTGGCGGTGGCCGCGGTGGTGGTGGCGGTGGCGGACGGCGTTCCGATATCGGGCTGAAGCATGATGTCGTTCTGCTCGGCCATCTCGCAAGCGGCCTTGGTTACTACCGCTTCAGCTATATCGGCAGCGACAAGGCCTATGTCGGGGTCATTGCGCAGGAAGTCGAAGAGGTGAAGCCAGAAGCCGTTACCCGCGGAGCCGATGGTTATCTCCGGGTCTATTACGAGAAGCTCGGTCTAAAATTCCGTACGTATCGGGATTGGCTCGCCGGCGGCGCGACGATTCCTGCGCAGGTGATGCCATGATAAGCTTCAAGTCGCTTCATCGCATCGCCCTGCCGGCCATCATGGCGCTGGCGCTCACGAGTTCGCCATCCCGGGCGCAGCAATCGTATCCGACACCGGAGGATGCAGCGGCGGCGCTCGCGTCGGCGGTCAAGAGCGGACCGGAACGGGCCGTCCTGAAAGTGCTCGGCAGCGCTGCCGAGGACATCGTCTCGTCCGGTGATGAGGTCGCCGACGTCGACATCCGGAAACGTTTCACCTCGATGTACGACGCCAAGCATTCGATCAAAGCGGAGGGTAACAAGAAGGCAATTCTGATGTTGGGTCCGGACGAATTCCCGTTCCCGATCCCGCTCGTCAACACCAGGACCGGCTGGGAATTCGATATCGCCGAAGGTCGCATCGAGGTGCTCTATCGCCGCATCGGCCGCAATGAGCTCGACGCCATCCAGACCAGTCTCGCCTTTGTCGATGCCGAGAACGACTACGCCGACAAGGATCGCGGCGAGGGGGCCGGCGTGTACGCACAACGCATCGTCAGCAGCGCGGGCAAGAAGGACGGGTTGTTCTGGCGTGACGACAATGACCAGAGCCCGCTCGGCGCGTTAGCAGCGCAGGCTTCGGCTGAAGGCTACAAGGCCGAGGAGGGTGCGGCGCCCTACCACGGCTATTATTTCCGGATCCTGAAGGGGCAGGGGTCGAACGCGCCAGGCGGCGCGCTCAACTATGTGGTCAATGGCAAGATGATCGGAGGTTTTGCACTGGTCGCCTGGCCTGCCGAGTACGGCAATTCCGGCGTCATGACCTTCCTGGTCAACCATGCGGGCGTTATCTATCAAAAGGATCTCGGTTATCGGACCAAGGTTCTCGTGTCCCGCATGACTGCATTCGATCCGGACCAGACCTGGAAGAAGGTCGATGGTACAAAACCCTGAGCGACGTACGCAGATAGTGCGTCTGGCACCTTCGTATCGGTCGCCAACCTTAGCACGATCATGATCTCTATGAAGTGAGCGAAAGGCGGAACGATCGTGAGGGTCTCGTGGTGTCATTGCGACGAAGTGGGAGCGGAGATTGGCATCTCCAACTCGAAAACGGAGCCCCTGACGTCCGATTTGACCAGCCTCAACCTTCCTCCGCACCTTGCGACGAGGTTGGAGGAGATGGCCAGTCCCAACCCCATACCGCCTTGCTTCGTCGTGAAGAAAGGGTCGAAGATGCGCTCTTGATGACGCGGTGTGATGCCGGTGCCCGAGTCCTCGACGGACAAATGGACCGTTGCGCCACCATCGAGGGCGGTTTTCAGACGGAGCTCTCGTTGGTCGGCGGGGACAGAGCTCATTGCGTCAATCGCGTTTTTGCAGAGGTTCAGGACAATCTGCTGAAGCTCAGTGCCGTCCAGTGCGACTGGAGGTATGTTGCCCTGAAGCTCCGTCGTCACTGATACGCCATTGGCCAGGAGATCGTGCTTCAACAGTCTCAGCGTAAGCTCCGCGATGTCCTCGACGTTTGCCGAAGCGCCGCCGCGCGCCGTTTTGATTGTAATCTCGCGAATGCTCGATATGATGTCAGCCGCCCGACCGCCGTCGGCTTCGATGTCACAGAGGATGTTCTCGAGTTCCTCGAGTTCAGGGGAGGCAGCTCGCAAGTGACTTAACCCTGTCGCAGCATTGAGCGAGATGGCCCCTAATGGCGACCTCAGCTCATGGGCGATCGCGCCAGTGACCGCGTCGATGCTGAGAAGCCGGTTCGCTCGTTCGCGTCGCTGCAGGGCAATGACGCTGGCAAGGCGCGAATAGATAAACATCGTTTCGATGAGCAATACGGTCAGCAACATGCAACTGCCGACCAGAACGAAACCGCGTGCTGCGTACCAACCGATGGTGAACCGAACCGAACTGCCGATGATCGCCACCAGGAAATTGGGCAGGTAGGCGAGTAAAGTCACCATTAGCCAAAGGTCAAGAATGGTGCGCATGCGCGCAAACAGGACGGTGAGAGCGGTCACATTCCAAAGCAAAAGTATCAGGTTGACCTGATTACCGAGAGGGGTCTGATGCCTGACGTCGTTCACGTAGAAGCTAGGGAGAAATTCGGCTTTCGCGGTCACCATCCACGTCAGTGCTGCCACGGTGGCAGCGATGCAGCCGAAAGCTAGTGCGATCGCGGCTATTGCAGGTCTGCCTGGTCGGCCGGCGGCGGAGTGATTCTTTGTGAATCCGTACACCAGGATAGCCGCGGGAAAAGCGGTGTGCCAAAGCACGTAAAGCCAAGCGGGGCTATCCAGTCCATTTCCAATGACACCTGCGGTGGCGTATCCGTTCGGAAAGGCGAGCGTTTGCAGGAATGCGAACGATCCGCTGAAAACGTACCCGCTCGCGAGTGCGAGAAGTGCCCGCTGAGGCTGGATCGAAAATTGAGCAAACAGCAGGGCTGCCGTGATGAATTCGGCCAGGGCCAACGCGGTCTGCAATACTGGAACGAAACCATTGATCTGGCCCAATTGGATCCGGGCGAACGGCGCGATGGCCGCTGCAAGGACGATGAGCAAGACGGCGACACCCACCGCCCAGGCCTTTTGGCGAGGGGTTGCGGGCATGTTCGCGATGATCAATGGGAATTCTTGCTCATCATCGTAGGCGGGCTCGGCGGCTGCGCTGGCCGATCGTTGGCTCGCTCGCGCAATGCCCGGCCCCGATGCTGTCGCACCGCCGCCAAGTCCCATGAACTTGCGCTGGCTCATTCCGCCTCCGGGACCACGAGACAGCATCTTACTCGTCCCCGCGCCCGTTGAAAGCCCATAAGGGGGATCGGCGTCTTCGGAAGAGACATCTGACGGCCGGACTTATGTTCGCAGCATCGCCTCGATATCTTGCGCTGCTTCAAGCAGCGTGCGGTCTTGTCCGCGCGCGGCGATGACCTGGAGGCCGAATGGAAGTCCGGACCGGTCCGTTCCGCACGGTATCGAAATCGCAGGCAGCCGGGCATGATTGACGAAGGGCGTTAACGCCGCATGCGCGCGCGGGCTCGCCTCGCGGCCACCGATCCTGTCGGGTCCGGACTGGGTGAATGGCCACGCGACACAGGGGACGGTGGGCGCCAGCAGCAGATCGACCTCGGCGAAGAATGCCGCGAAAGCATTGGCGATCCCGGCACTTGCCAGCAACGCACCGGCAACGTCGGCGCCCGACCACGACATCCCTCGCTCGATCTGCCTGGCGATGTCAGGATCGAAGACCGCCGGATTCTCGCGGAACGCGTCTCGATAGAGTGCGGCGAGCCCGGCGTGCTGAAGCGGCATGATGGCCTCTTCCGTCGCGCCCGCCGGCCAGACGGGATCGCGCTGCGCGATGCCGAGGCCTGCGGCGGAGAGACGCGCGATGGCGAAAACGAGCCCGTTAGCGACAACATCATCGACGGCGACGTCGAGCCCAAGGCGTGGCGAGAACGCGATGCGCAGACCGGCGATGTTTTTAGCCCCTTGAGCGATGGGGGCTGAATCCGGGTCGCGCGGATCGATACCGGCCATGGCCTCGAACGCCAACGCGATATCGGCGATATCGGTGGCGATCGGCGCGATGACGGAGAGGCCGAAGAACGGTTCGGCGAAGCCGGGCCCATAGGGGATCGCGCCATACGACGGCTTGAACCCGGCGATGCCGACATGAGCCGGCGGCCTGCGGCTCGATCCGCCCGCATCGGTACCGATCGCCAGCGGCACGAGGCCGGCCGCAACCGCGGCAGCAGGGCCGCCCGACGAGCCACCGGGTGTCAACGTGGGATCGAGTGGATGCCGCGTCGGCCCATACAGCGGCGAGGTTGTCACGCCCTTGCAGGCGAATTCGGACGTTGCGCCGATGCCGACGACGACGGCGCCGGCCTTGCGCAGCCGCTCGATCGCAATCGCGTCGCGCGGCGCAATGAAATCGGCGAACAGGCGCGAGCCCTGTGTCACACGCCAGCCGCCGACCCAGATGTTGTCCTTGACGATGACGGGGACACCGGCGAGCGGCATCGCCTCGCCGGCACGCAGGCGATCATCGACCGCTGTGGCGTCGGCAAGCGTACGCGCGGGAGCGGTCGTCACCACCGCGTTCAGCGCCTTGGCGGCCTCGATGCGCGTAAGCGCGGCCTTGGCGGTCTCGACCGCACTCGTTCGTCCGGCGGAGACGTCGGCGGCAATCTCGCACGCGCTACTTTTTCGGGTTGTCATGGCCTCCCCAGATCAGTGCCAATGTGCCGCAGAGGGCGAGGCACGCCAAGGCGAAGAAGGCGGCACCGAGACTGGCTGCGCCGTCCAGGAGCGACACCAGTGCCGGTGCTGCCAAGAGGCCGGCGTAGGATGCTGTCAGCACCGCGCCGGTGGTTTCGCCGATCCTGTCCTGCGGCGCGAGGCGGGCGATCTCGGCCACGAAGACACCGTTCCAGCCCGAGGCCGTCAGGCCGAACAGAGTTGCAATCGCAAACTGGCCCGTCCGTCCGAGCGATGCGCCATCGAGACCCAGCAGCGCGGCGCAGAAAGTCATGCCGAGGCCGATGACGACGAGAACTCCGCGTGGGGCGTTGAGGCGCATTGCGACGAGGCCCCAGCCGAGCCGGCCGACCAGCCCGCCGGCCTGGGCGCAGGCGAGCGCCATTCCGGCCTCGACATGGCTGAGGCCGAGTTCGCGGGTGCCGAGCGTGACGAAGACCGTATTGAGCGACACCTGCATTGCGCTGAACGGCATCGAGGCCAGCGCCAGCATTCCGATGCGTCGATCCGCGGTCACCAATGCCAGCCGCATGCGAAGGCCAAGCTGTGGCTGTGGAATGACCTTGGCGGCGTAAGCCGGCCGCAAGCGCTCGAACCACGCTATCGCCAGCAGCGCACAGGCGCCCACGGCGGCATAGCACCAGGCGGGCCCGAGCGAGATTGCGATCGCGGGCAGAACCAGCGAGCCGCAGACGGCGCCGATCTGGTTTCCGGTCTGGCGAACCGAGAACACGAACGCGCGCCGCTCGGTCGTCACGAGCCGCGCCAGCAGCGCCGCGCTTGCGGGCGTCTCCGGTCCGAAGGCGAGGCCAAGACAGAGGCCGGCTGCGAGCAGGGCCGCCGTCGAGCCGAGCGAAGCCAGCGCCATGCTGGCGATGATCGCCGCCGCGCAGAGGCTCGCGATCCGCAGCGAGCCCAAGCGGGCGATGAACCCGCCGCCCCAGAACGAGGCGGGAATGCCGACCGCGAACACGGCGCAGGAGAACATCGAGAGCTGCCAGACTTCGATCTGGGCGCGCGGTGCCACCACGCCCGGCGCGAACAGAGCCAGCGCCACCAGCGCCTGCAGTGAGGTCATGGCGCCAAGCGCCGGCAGCAATGCCGGCGCTGGTCGAACGGCCGTGTTTGCGTCTACCATGGTGCTGCGCTCACGGGAGGAACATTGTGGCAGGCGGTATTTCCATTCACGCGGTCGATGTGGCGAGCGGACGTCCGGCGCAGGGTCTGCGTGTCGAGATCTGGCGGATCGATCCGGACTCGTTGCGCGTCGCCGACGGTCGGCTTGGTGCCAACGGCGTGCTCGATCATCCCGTTGCGCAGGGCGCGGGCGTGACGGCAGGCGAGTACGAGGTCCTGTTTCATCTCGGCGAGTTCTTTGGCGAGCGCGAGGAGTTCCTTACGGTGACGCCGTTCCGCTTTCGCATCAAGGATGTCGACGAGCATTTTCATCTACCGCTGAAATTCACGCGCTGGGGCTATTCGCTGTTCCGCGGCGCTTGATCAGTTGGTTAGCCGCCGCGACAGTCCCGTGACACGCTCCATGATCGCGACCAGCGCTACGGTTGCGATGATCAGCACGCCCGACAGCGCGGCGATGGTGACGTCGAGCTTGCCCTCGAGGTCCTGCCACATCCGGATCGGCAGCATGTCGGTGGCGGCATCACGCAGGAACAGCGACACCGGCACGTTGTCGAAGGACGACATGAAGGCGATGAAAGCGCCCGCAATGATGCCCGGCCGGATCAGCGGCAGCACAATCCTCCGGAACGTGTAAAGCCGGCTCGCGCCAAGGACCGCCGAGCTTTCGAGCAGGGTCGGCTCCAGCTGAGCGAGCGCGGCAATCGTGTTGCGCACCACATAGGGGACGCAGACGACGGTGTGGCCAATCACCAATGTCAGCGGCGACACTGGCAATCCGACCAGCGAGAACAGCATCAACGCGGCCAGGCCGAAGGCCAGCGCCGGCAGCACCAGCGGCGACATGAAGAGGGAATCGAGCAGCCGGGCCGACAGCCTCGGCGAGCGCGAGATCGCGAGCGCGGCGGCAACGCCGAGCACCACCGACAGGCCCGTCGCCCACAGTGCCACGATGAAGCTGTTCTTGGCTGCGAAGTGCAGCTGCCAGGCGTTCCACAATTCGGCGTACCAGCGCAGCGAATAGCCCGGCGGCGGAAAACGCAGCGAGAAGCCGCTGGTGAAGGAGACGATCAACACCACCAGCGACGGCGCGATGATGATGATCAGCGCGATCACGGCGATCAGGCTCATGACCAGCTCGAAACTGAACGCCTCCAGAGTACGCTTGCGCCGGCTCATCACGCACCTCCATAGCCGCGCGACAGGCGGCCGAGTGTGGTGAAGACGGAAACGACCGCGAGCACGGCCAGCAAAAAGATGATCGAGATTGCGGAGGCAAACGGCCAGTTCTGCAGCGTCGAGGCCTGCTGATAGAGATACATCGGCATGAACAGCATCTGGCCGCCGCCGATCAGCGACTGGGTTATAAAGGCCGTGATTGCGGCGGCGTAGGTCAGTGTGCAACCAGCGATCACGCCGGGCAGCGACAGCGGCAGCACGATCTTGAAGAAGGTGCGCCAGCTTCCGGCGCCGAGCGAGCAGGAGGCATCGTCGAGATTGGAATCGATCCGGCCGAGCGCGGTGATCAGCGGCAACGTCATCAGCGGCATCTGCACTTGCGCCAGCGCGATCACCACGCCGAACTGGGTGTAGAGCAGTTTTTGGGGCGTATCGATGATGCCGAGCGATTGCAGCGTCGCGTTGATAATGCCTTGGCGGCCCAGAATGACGATCCAGGCGAAGGTGCGCACCACGACGCTGGTCAGGAGCGGTAGTAGCACGATCAGGATAATGATGGTCTGAAGCCGCGGCCCGACCCGCTGGTAGAGCCAGGCGATGGGAAAGCCGAGCACCAGGCAGACGGCTGTCACCTCCGCCCCGAGCAGCAGCGTCGAGCCGAGCACGCTGAGGCTGAAGGGGTCGGTGAGGAAGTGCAAATATTGGCCGAGCCCCCAATGGAGCGCGGCCGTGTCGTTGTGGAGCGAGAGCCAAAGCAGTTGCAGCAGCGGCGCCAAGAAGAAGACCAGGAAGAACAGCGCCAGCGGCACTGCCAATCCCATCCCGTGGGAGGTCACGTCCCGTGGTGCCGGTGCTGCGCCCATCGTCGGATCCCTGAAGCTCTTAGATCTTGATCTCGCGGTTGAAACGCTCGATCCAGGCCGAGCGCTGCTCGTTGATCTTCTTCCAGTCCTGGAACACGAATTTCTGCTTCAGCTCGGCGGTGTCCTTGGCGAGCACGCGCGCAATCTCGCCGCCCATCGTCACCTTGGAATTGGTCGGCACGATCAGATAGGGCGGGTTCATCAGCGTGGTCTGCACCTCGGGAGTCAACGACGCCTCGATCAGCTTGAAGGCGAGCTCGCGGTTGGGCGAGTTCTTGACGATGTGGATCGTGGTCTTGAAGGCGATGGCACCTTCCTTCGGGGCCACGAACTCGACCGGCACGCCGCGCGCTTTCAGGATCTGGATCGCGTTGAAATTGCCGGGCGAGATGTCGATCTGGCCCTGCTGGAACAGGGTGGCGAGCGCGCCGGGATTGGCCGCGACCGCGGCGAGATTGGGCTTCAGCTCCTCGATCGCCTTGAAGCCGGGATCGACATTGGCTTCCGAGCCGCCGCGCATCTTGGCGATCTCGACCAGCCAGCCGGTCCCGAGCGTCGAGTTAAGATTGGTGATGCCGACGCGGCCCTTGAACTCGGACTTCCACAGATCGGCCCATGAGGTCGGCGGCGTCTTGACCGCCTCCGGATTGTAGGTGAGGCCGACGACCTGGAAGAACGAGGCGGGGCCCATCGGCTCCTGTGCCTCGGCGATGAGGTCCTTGTAATAGGCGCTCTTCTCGACCGGATAGGGCTCAACCAGGTCCTGGCCGATCGCGACCAGGGCGGGGCCGGGATCGTGCAGCATGACGTCGATCGGCGGATTGGCCTTGGCGGCGTTCACCTTGGCGATCTGGTCGACCGAGAGCATGGGATCGAGCACCATTGCGGCGTCCGCGTTGGCCTTGCGGAACGCCGGCACCAGCACGGCCTTGTGCGCCTCCTCCCAGCTTCCGGTGAAGGTCGCAAACACTAGCGGGCGGGCCTGGGCATAGCTCAATCCGGGAAACGCCTTCATGGCACCGAGTGTGAGTGCGGTCGTTATCAGGCTTCGGCGGTTCATGATCATGGTCGAACTCCCTCTGGACAAAAACTGGATCTAAAGCGTTGCAGGAAAAGCGTTGGCGAGCGACGGGGCGAGTGGCGCGAGGCGCACCGCGGCGCCGCTCCCCAGCGTGCGCGTCTCGCCGATGCGCGCCTGTGAGATCTTGACGCTGGAGCCGTCGGCGGTGGTGATCTCGTGCACGACCGTGGCCCCGAGCGGCAGCGACATGCCGACCACTCCGGCAAAGCCGGTCTCGTCACCGACGAATTGCAGATGCTCGGGGCGGATACAGACGGTGACGCGGCCGCCTTCGGCAAACGCGCCACCCGCCGGCCGCGCGATGATCTCAGCGCCAGCATCGAGGCGGACTTTGGCAGCCGTCCGGTCCGCCGAGACGACCACGCCGGGCATGCGGTTGCTGGCGCCGACGAACGTGTTCACGAACAGCGTCTGCGGCCGGTCGTAGACGTCGGACGGCGATCCGAACTGCTCGAGCTTGCCGTGGCTCAGCACCGCGACGCGGTCAGCCATCGACAGCGCTTCTTCCTGGTCATGGGTCACGATCACCGTGGTGATGCCGGAGACGCGCTGGAGCCGCTTGACCTCGATCTGCATGTCGAGCCGCAAATTCTTGTCGAGCGCGGCAAAGGGCTCGTCGAGCAACAGGATCGACGGCTTGATTGCCAGTGCGCGAGCGAGCGCCACGCGCTGCTGCTGGCCGCCGGAGAGCTGCCGTGGCAACCGTTCCGACATGGTCGGCAGTTGCACCAGATCCAGCAGGCGCTGCGCTTCGCGCTGGCGGGTCGTCTTGTCGATGCCGCGCGCGGCAAGCCCATAAGCGACGTTCTCGCCGATGCTGAGATGGGGGAATAGTGCGTAGTTCTGGAACACGATGCCGACCGCGCGACGGTTCGGCGGCAGCGGGTCGACGATGTCGTCGCCGATGATGATCCGCCCCTGCGTCTGTGCGATGAAGCCGGCGATGATCCGCAGCAGGGTGGTCTTGCCGCAACCGGAGGGCCCAAGCAGCGCGATGATCTCGCCGCCCTTGATGTCGAGATTGATGTTCTCGACGGCGAGCGCGCCGCTCGGATAGCGGTGGGTGACGGCGTCCACGACGAGCGATCGGCCGCCTTGCACTTCAGCCATGATGTTGCCTCCCGTTACCCCAAAGCAGAAAGCAAGTCTCGTGCCCGCCGCGCTCGCCTTTCGATGCGAGGTTTGGCATGGTGGGGCGATGACATCGGATCGATCGGTTTGCGACCTCACTGCCACAACCCTTGCGCGCGCCATTGCGAAGGGCGAGCTGTCGTCGCGCGAAGTTGTCGAGGCGCATCTCGAACGGATTGCGCACCAAGACGTGCAATTGGCGGCGTTCGTGATCGTCGACGCGGACCGGGCTCGCCGTGCTGCGGATATCTGCGACGCCGCGCCCGCTCCGATCGGCGCGCTGCATGGGATGCCCGTCGGGATCAAGGATCTCACCGACACTGCGGGACTTGCGACCACCTACGGATCGGCTCTGTTTCGTGATCACGTCCCGGCCGAAGACGATCTCGTGGTCGCGCGGCTGCGGCGTGCCGGCGCGATCATCTTGGGCAAGACCAACACGCCGGAATTCGGCTTCGGTGCGGTCTGCACCAACAAATTGTGCGGCCCGACCCGCAATCCGTTCGATTCCGCGCTGACCTCGGGCGGTTCGTCCGGCGGCTCCGCTGTCGCGGTCGCGGCTGGCATGGTGCCACTGGCGCACGGCACAGATTTCGGCGGCTCGGTGCGGACGCCCGCAAGCTTCTGCGGCGTCGCCTCGATCCGGCCGACGCCCGGTCGCATCCCGTCGCCGCATCGCCCGCTCGGCTGGGACATGCTCGCCACCCACGGTTTTCTGGCCCGCGGTGTTGACGATCTCGAACTGGCGCTGTCGGTCTGTGCGGGAGGCGATGTGCACGACCCGCTCTCGATGGGCGTCGTCAATGACGACCGGCCGGTTGCAGCACGTCCCCGCATCGCAGTGACGCCCGATTTCGGTGTCGCGCCCGTGGCGCGCGAAGTCCGTGCGCGGTTCGCCGCGGCCTGCGAGGCGCTCGCGGCCGCTGCCGATGTGGTGCCGTCCGCGCCCGATTGCGGCGGTGCGATCGAGACATTCCGGACGCTGCGCGCCGCGCACATCGCCAACAGCTATGGCGAGCTGTTGAAAACGCACCGCGTCGAGCTCACGCCCACCGTGATCTGGAACATCGAGGCGGGCGCAAAGCTCTCCGCGGAGGATTATCTCAACGCCGAGCGTCGCCGCACCGCGATCTACCGCAGCTTTCGCGAGCTGTTCACCCGCGCCGATTTCCTGGTGGCGCCGGCGGCGTCCGTCTTGCCCTGGCCGAACGAAATCAGCGATGTCACCGCGATCGATGGCGCGGCGCTGGAGACGCCGATCGACTATCTCGCCATCACTTTCATTGTGTCGCTGGTCGGTTTCCCGGTCCTGACCCTGCCGGCGCCGCGAGGGGAGAACGAGCTGCCGTTCGGCATCCAGATCATTGCCCCACCGGGATGCGAATCCCGCCTGTTTGCCTTCGGCCGTGCCATCGAGAACGAACTCGGTTTTTCCCATCGCTGGCCGAAGCTCCCCTAGCTGTCGCGATGCTCGAGCCGGGCGGCGAGCGCATCGGCAAGGCCAAGGGTGGGTTTGGCGGCGGGGCGGCGGTACGTGCCTGCAGTTGCCTTGCGCAGGCGCAGCGCTACCAGCGCCTCGGCCTGCTTCACCGAGGCTATGACTTGATCGACCACGGGGACGGAGATCCGGTCGGCGACGCGCTCGGCGAGGCCCGAGAGCGGCGCACCCGCAAAAATCAACACGTCCGCGTCGTCTTCCACGATCGCGCGCCGGGCGAGATCGACCAGCACATCCTCCTTCTCGGTGCCGACCTCCGAGATCGCCTGGAATGGCGTATCGAGCATGCGGATGCCGGCGCAGCGCTCCCACAGCCCGTGGGCGCGGACGCATTCCTCGTACCAGGGGCCGAGCGCCTGGGCGAAGGTGACGATGGCGAAGCGGCGGCCGGCCATGCAAGCGGTCAGCATTGCCGCTTCCGCCATGCCGACCACGGGAATGTCGAAGGTTTCGCGCGCGGCGAACAGGCCGGGATCGCCGAAGGCGGCGATGATCGCTGCGTCGACCTTGCGGTGCTGCTCTGCCAGCATTTCCAGTGCGATAGCGCCGCCGATCTGTGCCTCGGTGCGCGTCGAGATGTAGGGGACGCCGCGGGTCGCGGTGCAGGGGATCAACTCGGTCCCGGCCGAAGCCGCGCGCTGCCCGACATCCGTCATCAACTGGGTGACAGCGGTGCTGGTGTTCGGGTTGAGCAGCAGCAGCTTCATGATTACGCCGCCGTCTGCTTGGCTTGAGAGGTGCCGATCACTTCGAGCAGAGCGGTTCCGGTGCGCCGGACATGAGCGCCAAGCAGGCGTCCTGCGGTTTCGCTATCGCGCGCCTCGAGCGCGGCAAGGATGCCGGCGTGCTCGTCGACCGAATTGCTCCAGCGGCGGTCGGCGCCGAGCGCGAGGTAACGCGCGCGTTCGGCGCGCGAGATCAGCGTCTCGTGCGCCTCGCGCAGCGGCGTGTTGCGCGCCATGCGGACGATGGTGTTGTGGATCTCGCCGTTGATGGCGAAGTACTCGTCGAGCTTGCCGTTGCGATGATGACCTTCCATGCGGGTCTGGAGCGTGCGCAGGCGGGCGAGATCGCGCTCCGTGGCGCGCTCCGCGGCAAGCTCTGCGGCCAGTCGCTCGATGCCGGCCAGCGCCTCGAACAATTCGGAGATGCCGTCGACCGCGAGGCCGGCGATGCGCGGGCTGCGGTTGGGGCGCAGCTCGATCAATCCCTCCGCGGCCAGCACCTTCATCGCCTCGCGCAGCGGCGTGCGCGATACGCCCAGCTCCTTCGACAACCTGGTCTCCTGGGTCTGCGATCCCGGCGGCAGCTCGCCGCGAATGATCATCGTTCGCATCCGTGCGGCGGCGCGCTCGTGCAGGCCCATCCGCTTGAGTTTGGGCGACTTTCGGCCCGGAATCGGTTCGGATTTCTGCTGCACGCCGACCTTCCTGCTGACGTGCGATCGTAGCCAATTTCCTTCATGTGAGGTGCCCAAATAGAAGACGTATGTGGCTCAAAACACATGCATATCGAATAAATTGTATGCAGCATGCAGATTGCGGGTTGCGTGGACGGATGCGGACGCGGATGATCTTTTGAGGAAGCGGAGGAGCGCTTTCGCCGCAACGGAGCGACTGCGATCTATGTCAATTATGCGCAAACGTCTCGGCATGATCACGCCCTCCTCCAATTCGGTACTCGAGCCCGTTACCGCGGCGATGCTCGCCGATGTTGATGGCGTCACCGCCCATTTCTCACGCTTCCGCGTCACCGAGATTGCACTTGATGCCGCCGCTCTGAACCAGTTCGACGCCTCGGTGATGCTGCCAGCGGCGGACCTGCTGGCCGATGCGAAAGTCGATGCCATCGCCTGGAACGGTACGTCCTCAAGCTGGCTCGGCATCAGCCGAGACCGGAGTCTTTGCGCGGCAATCACGGCGCGCACAGGCGTGCCTGCGACAACGTCGACGCTTGCCTGCATCGATGCCGCCCGTGCGCTCGGCGCCAAGCGCGTCGGTCTCGTATCGCCCTATACCGATGACGTGCAGCGGCGGATCGGTGACGTCTGGGCCGAGGAGGGGATCGCCCCGCACACGGAGCGGCACCTCGGCCTGCGCGACAATTTCTCGTTCGGCGAGGTCGCGCCTGCGACGATTGCTGGCATGATCCGCGCTGTGGCGGCTGACGGCGCCGATGCTGTCGTCATCCTCTGCACCAACCTCGACGGCGCCGCGCTGGCGGACTCGCTCGAACGGGAATTGAAAGTCGCGGTGCTCGATTCGGTAGCGGTTACGCTATGGCGAACCCTGGAACTCGCGGGTGGCGACATCGGGGCTCTTGTCGATTGGGGCCGGATCTTCCAGACATCGGCGGTCATCAAGTGATGGAGACTCCCGTGACGCAGTTCGATCTCGCCATTCGCGGCGGCACCATCGTGACGGCTAGCGACGAGTTTCGCGCCGATATCGGCATTCGCGACGGCCGCATCGTCAGTATTGCTGATCATCTCGAGGGTGCTGCCCGCGAGATCGACGCAACAGGTCTGCTGGCGCTGCCCGGCGGGATCGACAGCCACGTCCACATCTCTCAGGCCTCCGGCCCCGACGTGGTGATGGCCGACGACTTCGCCTCAGCGACCCGTTCGGCAGCCGCCGGCGGCAACACCATGGTCCTCCCGTTTGCGCTTCAGGAGAAAGGCACGTCGCTGCGGACCTGCGTCGAGAACTACCGCAAGCTTGCCGAAGGCGAGTGCTATATCGACACGGCGTTCCATCTCATCATCTCCGATCCGACCGCGGTCGTGCTCGGGCAGGAACTACCGGCGCTGGTCAAGGACGGCTACACCTCGTTCAAGGTGTTCATGACCTATGACGACCTCGTGCTCAGCGACAAGCAGCTGCTTGAGGTCTTTGAGGTCGCGCGCCGCGAGGAAGCGCTGGTGATGGTTCATTGCGAAGGTTACGACGCCATCCGCTTCCTGACCAACAGGCTGGAACGCGAGGGCCATATCGCGCCGTATTATCACGGCGTGTCGCGGCCACAGGCGGTCGAGCGCGAAGCCACGCATCGCGCCATCAGTCACGCCGAGGTGATCGGCGTTCCCATCATGATCGTGCACGTCTCCGGGCGCGAGGCGATGGAGCAGGTGCGCTGGGCCCAGCAGCGCGGATTGCCCGTGCATGCCGAGACCTGCCCGCAATACATCACGCTGACGGCCGACGACATGAAGGGCCTCAACATGGACATCACGGGCGCGAAATATGTCTGCTCGCCGCCGCCGCGCGATACCGAAAGCCAGCAGGCGATCTGGGAAGGCATCACGTCAGGCGTGTTCCAGACTTTCTCGTCCGATCACTGCCCGTTCCGTTACGACGATGCCAGGGGCAAGCTGACGCCGAACGGCCGCACCTCGTTCCGCTGGGTGCCGAACGGCATTCCGGGTGTCGAGACCCGGCTGCCGATTCTGTTCTCCGAAGGCGTGTCGAAGGGACGGATCAGCCTGCAGAAATTCGTCGAGCTGACCGCGACCAACCATGCACGCATCTACGGCCTCTATCCGCGCAAGGGCTCGATCGGTGTCGGCTTCGATGCGGATATCGTGCTGTGGGACCCCAAATTGAAGAAACCTATTCGGCAGGCCGATCTGCATCACGGCTCGGACTACACGCCATGGGAAGGGTTCGACGTCATGGGATGGCCGGTAACGACGATCGCCCGCGGCCGGGTGGTGTACGAGCACGGCAGGATCGTCGGCGACAAAGGCGCAGGCGACATTCTCAGCCGCGGCAGGTCGAGCCTGATCTGATCGGGCTCAACACGTTGCTGCTCAACTGTGCCGCTCGTGCGCGGGGGCGATGGCCGTCTCAAGTCCGAAAGATCATACCGGTCACATGTTCGTATCCAGCCTTCGAATGCGGCAAAACTAACCGCTCAATTCGGACAAGGTGGCCGGCCGCCCGCCCAAAGGCGACGTCCTTGACGTGATCCTCGAATCGCAGTTGCTGTCCTTAGTTGGAGAGACCGTCTCTAATTGGATCTGGTTGGGCCTCGGTTGCTGTAGGGGCCAGCATGGATTGGAGCGAGAGTTTAGGTTTTCCAATTGGTTAGAGAGCGACGTGTGCACGATGCGTGGACTGGGAAAATTCTGGAAAGTCCGAACGCCATTTGAGCGACCTCGATCTGAATCGCGCAAAGGGCTCTCGAAAGGGAGCAGGGCGGAATTTGCGCTCGAGTTGTTTGTGTTTGGAACCAAGACTGCGTCGACATCGCTGGTCAAGGGCAATACAGGCCGCGCGCGAGTGATTTCTGTCTGCGCTAGGACCTCGTATCCGCGAGGAAGCTCCGATTTGATCTTTCGATACTGTCCTTCTAGCCTCACGGTGACGTCTCCCTCGCACGGGTGGTGCGAACGCAAGGGCTTGTTCAGTGAGGATTCTGATTGTCGAGGACGATGCCGCCATGGCGAGGGGCCTTGCCGAGCGGCTCAAGCTGTCCGGGTTCGCCGTCGATATCGAGTCTGACGGGGCTTCGGCGGCGCAGACCGCGTTGCTTGAACCCTACAGCCTCATCATCCTGGACATCAACTTGCCGAACGTGTCAGGTTTCGGAGTCCTGCACAAGATACGGCAGGCGGGGTCAACCGTTCCGGTCATGATTCTGACTGCCCGTTATACGGTCGGCGACAAGGTCAGCGGGCTCGATCTCGGCGCCGACGATTACCTCTCCAAGCCGTTTGATATCGCCGAGTTTGATGCCCGCGTCCGTGCGCTCGTGAGAAGGGGGCAAGGGCTGCCCAATCCGACCTTGATCTGTGGCCCGCTCGCGTACGACCGCGCCGCGGGCACGATTACGCTGAGCGGCCGGCCGCTTGAGTTGCGCCGGCGCGAGTTTGCCGTGTTGGAAGTGCTGATGACCCGCGCCGGCAAAGTCGTGTCCAAGGAGCGTCTGATCGCGGAGGTATTTGGCTTCGACGAGGCGGTAGCGCCGAACGCGGCGGAACTCTATGTTGGTCGCGTTCGCCAGAAACTCGGTCCCGACGGGCCGCGGATCCGCACCGTCCGCGGGCTAGGGTATCTGCTGGAGGTATAGTGATCGCCACCTGGCGGCCGTCGTTGAGGCGAACGCTCCTCACCAATCTGGTGGCGCCCGCCATTGTATTGGCGATCGTGCTTGGAATCGGCGGTATGTTGCTGATCCAGCGCGTTGTCCAGACGGTCCATGACCGGTTGCTCGATGGGTCGGTTCTCGCCATCGCCGAACGTGTCGGCGTGGAAGATGGCGAACTGACCGTCGACTTGCCGCAGGTTGCGCTCGGCATGCTGGAAAGCCAGTCGCACGATAGCATTTACTACAGCGTGACTTACCTCGGCGAATTGATCACCGGGTACAAGGATCTTCCATTGGCCGGCTTCGATCGATTGAAGGCTGGCGAAACCGGCCATCGCGATGGTGCGTATCGCGGCAAGACGGTTCGTATCGGCGCGCAGGCGCGGCAGGTCTACGGCAGGCCAGGGCTGGTCCTCGTCGCAGTGGCCGAAACGGTGCAGGCGCGCCGCGTCGTCGAACGTGAAATGCTGATCGGACTGGCGATGCTCGAGGCCGGGTTGATTAGCCTCATCGCTTGCCTGGGCTGGTACGCAGTCGATCGAGGCCTGAGGCCGCTTGGCGAACTCAAGCAGGAAATCGATGCGCGCGGTATTCAGGGCGGTCCAAATCTCAGTCCGCTCGACCTTTCCCGGGTGCCGCAGGAAGCTTTAGCACCGGCGCTCGCGGTAAATTCCCTGCTACAGCGGCTGGATCTGGCCATTGGACTAGTGCGCCGGTTCACCGCCGATGCCTCGCATCAGATGCGAACGCCATTGGCGATATTGCGGACGCATCTCGATCTGGTGCGACGCCTGGGGTCGGAGACGCCGGCGGGCCAATCTGCCCTCAACGAGGTGGATAACGCCATCAACCGCCTTGAACGGCTGCTCGGGCAACTTGTGACACTGGCTCGGGCCGACGAGCAGAACATTGCGCAACCGGCCGCGGAGAACGTTGACCTGAACGAGGTCGCCTTCAATGTCCTGTCGGAGCGTGCTCCACAGGCTTTCGCGCGCGATATCGACGTCCAGTTCGATCGATTTGACGGTCCCGCGATTATCGCCGGCAATACCGTCCTGATTGGCGAGTTGCTGGCAAACCTGATCGACAATGCCATCCGCTACAACCGACCCGGCGGGTTGGTCCTGGTTCGCGCGGTTGTTGACACCACGACCGCGCGAATTGAAGTCGAGGATACCGGTCCGGGAATTCCGGAGGCCCATCTGGCCCGTGTCTTCGAACGCTTTTATCGGATTCCGATGGCGAACGGCCCTGAGGGAAGCGGCCTTGGCCTGGCAATCGTGAAAGCGTTGTCGGACCGTCTCGGGGCTCAAATCGTGCTTGCACCTGGCCCGGAAGGCCGGGGCCTGCGGGTTTCAGTGAGCTTTCCTCTTGCCAAGCGTGATGGTGAAAGCTCAAGTTGAGGCCGGATTGTGCGCTGCTGTAGAAGTGGCTGCAGTCCCGAACAAACTGAAGTCCGCAAAGCGGATTATCGATGAGGAAACGTCCCGATGGGGGCTGCCAAAGCCTTGGCCTTGTGCGTTGGAGTCTTGCTCGCATGGCCTGCCAGGTCGGAGCAGGTGCAGCTCGGCCCTCTCAAGGGGCAAGCATCCGCTATCGCCGGAGCTCGAGAGCAACTCAACATCGTATCGACGACCCAGGACGCGGACGTCGCCGACTTGCTTGCCGATTTCCGGGCAAGTCATCCGGACATCGAGATCGACCATACAAAGATCAATTCCAACGAGATCTACAATCAAGTCGTGGATCCCTCGACCTCCAGCGCAGCACCCGGAGACATTGTCTGGAGTTCCGCGATGGATCTGCAGATCAAGCTCGTCAATGACGGCTATGCCCAACCCTATGTGTCGAAGGAAATTGCGCATATCCCGGATTGGGCAATCTGGAAAGACGAAGCCTACGCGATCACGGCGGAACCGATTGTCATTGTTTATAACAAGAACCTCGTTGCGGAGTCTGACGTTCCCCGAACCCGCGCTGATCTGAAGAGCCTTCTAAGCCGAAAGCCTGACACCTATCAGGGCAAGATCGCAACCTATGACCCGGAGCAGAGCGGGACCGGATTCCTGTTCATCACGCGCGATGCCGGAATCACGAGGACAACCTGGGATTTGGTCCGTGCCTTCGGCGGCGCCGGTATCAAGCTCTACTCGACCACCGGAACGGTGCTTGATCGAATTTCATCCGGCGAACATTTGATTGCCTACAATATGATAGGGTCTTACGCGATCGAACGGGCCAAGGAAGATGCCTCAATCGGAATAGTGTTTCCTGCCGACTACATCACGTTGATGTCGCGCATAGCCTTCATACCGGTCACCGCGCCGCACCCAGAATCCGCGAAACTGTTCCTCGATTACTTGCTTTCGGAACGCGGTCAGAAGTTTCTCCTGGCCCGATCGGTCGGTCCTGTGCGCCTCGGCCTCGGCGCAGAAGGTGTCATACCTGCGGATCGCAGCAACGCCGTCAAACCAATCCATATTGGTGCAGAATTGCTCACCTATCTCGATCAGTCGAAACGAGCGAGCTTTCTCAAAGAGTGGCGCCGCGCATTGCAGGATCGATAGAAATCCACGGATTTGGATTTCAAACGGAATAACATCCGAGAGACCCCCCCATATCTGCCGGCTCGCCAAGCGCACCGTCTTCACTCCGACTCCGACCAGATTCTCCTGCAGGGTGCATCAGCGACAGGTTGATGACAGGCAGCTGATATACGGTGAGGCAGCCTAGCTTGAATGATAGCGCCTTGCGCATCGGTCAATCCGGCCGCGATCAAGTTTGCAACACCTGCCTGACGGGTGAACAAGACAAAGAATCACAAACGATAAATGGGAGGACGGCATGACGGCTACCACCGGACAGTCGAAGCTTGGCATGGTGCTCCGCGTCACCAGTGGCAACTTTCTTGAGATGTTCGATTTCTTTCTGTCGGGCGTCTACGCATCGTACATCGCCAAGGCATTCTTCCCGCTCGAAAATGAATACGCGTCACTGCTGCTGACCTTTGTCGCGTTTGGCGCAGGCTTTCTGATGCGTCCGCTCGGCGCCATCATCCTCGGAGCCTACGTGGATCGGATCGGCCGGCGCCAAGGCCTGATCGTTACATTGTCCATCATGGCTGCCGGGACGGTGCTCATCGCGTTCGTGCCAAGTTACGCGACCATTGGCATCTTGGCCCCGATTCTCGTCTTGATTGGACGCCTGCTGCAGGGTTTCTCGGCCGGCGTCGAGCTTGGTGGTGTTTCCGTCTATCTCTCGGAAATGGCCACGCCGGGAAAGAAAGGTTTTTACGCCAGCTGGCAATCGGCGAGTCAACAGGTCGCGATCATCGTCTCGGCCTCGCTGGGTTTCGCTCTGAATGCTTGGCTTGCACCGGCGCAGCTTGACGATTGGGGCTGGCGCATTCCGTTTTTCATCGGCTGCCTGATCGTTCCTTTCGTATTCGTCATTCGACGCTCGCTGCAGGAAACCGATGAATTCTTGGCGCGGAAGCATCATCCGACACCTCGCGAGATCTATCGCTCCATCCTCGCAAACTGGAGCATTGTTCTTGCCGGGATGATGATGGTGATCATGACCACGGTGTCTTTCTACCTCATTACCGTCTACACACCGACATTCGGCAAATCGGTCCTCAAGCTGACCGCGGCCGATGGCCTGATCGTGACGATTTGCGTGGGAATATCCAACTTCATCTGGCTTCCCATCATGGGCTCGTTGTCCGATCGGATTGGTCGTCGGCCGATCCTCATCGCCTTTTCGACTTTGGCATTTCTGACTGCATATCCCGCGCTTTCCTGGTTAGCCGCAGGCCCGACGTTCCCGAAAATGTTGACGGTCCTGCTTTGGTTGTCTTTCATCTACGCCAGCTACAACGGCGCGATGATCGTCGCATTGACCGAAGTCATGCCGGTGGGTGTACGAACGTCGGGATTCTCCCTCGCATATAGTCTGGCAACGACGTTCGGCGGGTTTACGGCAGCGATCTGCACCTGGCTGATCGCTGCCACTGGTGACAATGCGTCGCCGGGATATTGGATGAGCGCGGCAGCACTCTGTGGTCTGGCCGGGACGTACCTCGTTTACAAGCCGCAGGAACGACGCGCGCTATCCGGGGCCAGTTCGGCCGAGACGGTGATAGGGACGTGACCACCAAAGTGCTCGATGACGTCGACCATCATCGAGCAAGCACAGTCCCCGAATAATTGCATCGAAGGAAATTGCCGATGAGCGTGACGATCGTCGTGCGCAGGCTAGTTGCGCTGAGCTTGCTGATTGTTTTGACGGCCGCGGCGGGACTAGCCGGGGCGTCCGAGGTCAGGGTCATGATCTCGGGAGGCTTGGCGACACCTTACAAGGAACTCGTACCGCAATTCGAGCGCGCGACGGGAAACACGGTTGTCACGGCCTATGGCCCTTCGATGGGAACGACGGAGAACGCCATCCCCGTGCGACTGGCGCGCGGCGAGGCGGCGGACGTGCTCATCATGGTCGGCGATGCGCTTGGCGAGATGATCGAGCAGGGCAGGGCGGTCAGAACCAGCCGCGTCGACCTAGTACGCTCGCCGATCGGGATCGCTGTACGCGCCGGGACTCCAAAGCCTGATATCGGTACGCCTGACGCATTGAAGCAGGCACTGTTGAACGCGAAGTCAGTTGCATACTCCGATAGCGCCAGCGGCGTCTATGTAGGCACCGAGCTGTTCAAGCGTCTCGGGATTGCCGCCGAGATGAAGGACAAAGCCAAAATGATTCCCGCGGAGCCGGTCGCGAGTGTTGTTGCACGCGGTGACGCCGAACTCTGCTTTCAGCAGATCAGTGAACTTCTGCCGATCGCTGGTGCCGACCTTGTCGGGCCGCTCCCGGCAGACGTCCAGAAAATCACGATCTTTTCTGCAGGCATAACCTCCAGTGCCAGTCAGCCGGAAGCCGGACGGGCTCTCATTGCCTTCCTCGCTTCAGCTGCAGCCGCTCCGGCCCTGAAAAAAGCGGGTCTCGATCCCTTTGCAGCATCGGAGAAATAGACCGGCTTCAGATCTGCGGGAGGCGGACGATTCCAGCGAAGGGGGACTCGATTGTGAAGCAGTATCTCAACAGCTTCGGCGCACGCCAGACACTTGTCGTCGGTGCAAAGACCTACGCCTACTATTCGCTTGCCGCGGCGGAAAAGAATGGCCTTCCCAGCGTCTCGAGACTGCCATTCTCCCTGAAAGTCATCATCGAGAACATGCTGCGCAACGAAGACGGCCGCAGCACGAGCAAGGCTGACATCGGGCATGCCGCGCTGTGGAGCCAAGACAAGGGCTCGGCCGAGAAGGAAATCGCCTTCAGGCCGGCCCGGGTGCTGATGCAGGATTTCACCGGCGTTCCGGCCGTGGTCGATCTTGCCGCGATGCGGGGCGCTATGAAATCCCTCGGCGGCGATCCACAAAAGATCAATCCGCTGATACCTGTGGATCTCGTCATCGATCACTCCGTCATCGTCGATGCTTTCGGCAATGGTCAGACACTGGCCAGGAACGTCGAGCTCGAATACCAGCGCAACGGTGAGCGATATCGCTTTCTGAAATGGGGACAGGGCGCATTTTCGAATTTCCGGGTGGTCCCTCCGGGGACCGGTATCTGCCATCAGGTCAATCTGGAATACTTGGCTCAGACGATCTGGATCGGCCGGGCTGAAGACGGCGGGAATGACCTGGCCTATCCCGATACGCTCGTCGGCACGGATTCCCACACCACGATGGTCAACGGCCTGGCCGTGCTCGGATGGGGCGTCGGCGGAATCGAGGCCGAGGCTGTTATGCTCGGCCAGCAAATTTCGATGCTGCTGCCGCAAGTCGTCGGTTTCAAGCTCACCGGCCGGCTCAAGGAGGGCGTCACGGCGACCGATCTCGTGTTGACGGTGACGCAGATGCTGCGCAAGCGCGGTGTGGTCGGCAAATTCGTCGAGTTCTACGGCCCGGGGCTCGACGACATGACGGTGGCGAACCGTGCGACCATCGCGAATATGGCGCCGGAATATGGCGCGACCTGCGGCTTCTTCCCGATCGATCAGCGAACAATCGATTATCTGACCACCACCGGCCGTGATCTCGCGCGCGTCGCGCTGGTCAAGGCCTATGCCGAAGCCCAGGGCATGTGGCGCTCCGCCGATACCCCGGATCCGGTGTTCACGGACACCCTGCAACTCGACATGACCGATGTCGTGCCGTCGATCGCCGGACCAAAGCGGCCACAGGATCGCGTGACGCTCGACACCGCAAAAATCGCCTTCCTCGGCGCCATGGATCAGGAGTTCCAGCAACTCGCGCAGACCGGCAGCCGGCATTGTGTTGAAGGCGCAAACTTCGATCTCGGTCACGGCGACGTGGTGATCGCCGCCATCACGTCATGCACGAACACCTCGAACCCCAGCGTCATGCTCGCGGCAGGATTGCTGGCGCGCAATGCCGTCGCCAAAGGGCTGAAGACAAAGCCGTGGGTCAAGACCTCGCTCGCGCCGGGTTCGCAGATCGTCGAAGAGTACTTCAGGAAATCGGGTCTTCAAGCCGATCTCGACAGGCTCGGCTTCAATCTGGTCGGTTTCGGCTGCACGACCTGCATCGGCAATTCCGGCCCGCTCCAGCAAGAAATCTCCGACACCATCTCGGGCAACAACCTCGTGGCGGTCGCGGTTCTCTCCGGCAATCGCAACTTCGAGGGGCGGGTCAATCCGGACGTCCGGGCGAACTATCTGGCGTCGCCGCCGCTGGTCGTCGCCTATGCGCTCGCCGGATCGATGGCATTGGATCTGGTGAAGGAGCCGCTCGGCTTGGGCAGCGACGGAAAGCCGGTATATCTGCGGGATATCTGGCCTTCGAGCAAGGATGTGCAGGATTGCATCGATCGCACGATAGGCAGCGAGATGTTCAAGGCGCGCTATTCGGACGTCTTCAGCGGCGATACCAATTGGAAGAATATCGGCGTCTCCGAGGGGCAAACCTACGAGTGGGACCAGGTTTCGACCTATGTCCAGAACCCACCATGCTTCGTCGGGATGACCAGCGACCCGACGCCGCCGACCGACGTCATCAATGCGCGCATTCTCGGCATGTTCCTGGATTCGATCACCACCGATCACATCTCGCCCGCGGGTTCGATCAAGGAAAGCAGTCCCGCCGGGCGCTATCTACGCGACCATCAGATCCGCGTCGTCGACTTCAATCAGTACGGCACCCGCCGCGGCAACCATGAAGTGATGATGCGGGGCACCTTCGCCAACATCCGCATCAAGAACCAAACGGTGAAGGACGAAGCCGGCAAGGTGGTCGAGGGCGGCTACACCATTCACCAGCCGAGCGGCCAGCGGATGTCGATTTACGACGCCGCCATGCGTTACCAGGCCGACAAGGTGCCGCTGGTGGTGTTCGCAGGCAAGGAATACGGCACCGGTTCGTCGCGCGATTGGGCGGCCAAGGGCACCAACCTTCTTGGTATTCGCGCCGTTGTTGCCGAAAGTTTTGAGCGCATTCACCGGTCCAACCTCGTTGGCATGGGCGTGATGCCGCTGGTGTTCGAGGAGGGTACGTCCTGGCGGTCGGTCGGATTGAAAGGCGACGAGATCGTGACCCTGCGCGGAATCGAGAGCGGCCTGCTGCCGCGCCAGAAGCTCGCGATCGAGATCCGCGGGTCCGATGGCGTGAGCAAGATCGTCGTTCCTTTGACCTGCCGCATCGATACGCTCGACGAGCTCGAATATTTCCGCAACGGCGGAATTCTTCAATACGTCCTACGCCAACTGGCTGCCTGATCGTCAACCCGAAACGAGGACGCCATGCCAACGACTTCCGCGCCGCTACCGAGGATCGAAGCGGAAACCATGCGCCGCATTACTTGGCGCCTGCTTCCGTTTTTCATGCTTTGCTATTTCATTTCATACGTCGACCGCGTCAATGCCGGGTTTGCGGCCCTGCAAATGAACAAGGATCTGGGGCTGACGCAGGCTGCCTTCGGGGCGGGCGGGGCGCTGTTCTATATCGCCTACATTATTTTCGAGGTACCCAGCAATCTGGCGATGCAGAAAGTTGGCGCGCGGATCTGGATCGCGCGTATTATGATCACATGGGGGATAGTCGGTATTCTCTCCGCTTTTGCGGTAGGGCCGATTACTTTTTATCTGAGCCGCTTTTTGTTGGGTGCAGCGGAGGCCGGGTTCTTTCCTGGTGTGATCCTGTATCTGACCTTCTGGTTTCCGGCGGCTTATCGCGCACGGATCGTTGCGGTTTTCATGGTGGCTATACCGCTATCGAGCTTTCTGGGGTCGCCGATATCCGGCGCGTTGTTGGCGATGGATGGCTTGCTGGGTCTGCGTGGTTGGCAGTGGCTTTTCATCGTTGAAGCCATTCCGGCGGTCCTGCTCGGCCTGGTCTCGTTCTTCGGGCTTCCGAACAAACCCGCTGATGCAAAGTGGCTCGAGCCGGAGGCGCGCAATTGGCTCGACGCGCGCCTGCAGTCCGAGCGATCGATGGCGAAGCAGGTCGGCCACATGTCGCTGTGGCAAATTCTGACCAACAAATATGTGCTCATCCTAGGTCTGATCTATGCGGGAAGCTCGGCCACGAGCAACGCGTTGTCGTTGTGGCAGCCTCAGATCGTGAAATCGTTCGGGATGTCCAACATGGAGACCGGCTTCCTGAATGCCATCCCATTTGGCATCGCCTCCGTCGCGATGATCTTCTGGGGAAGATATTCGGACAGGTCGAACGCCCATGCCCAAAACACCGCAATACCACTTGCGTTATGCGCAACGGCGCTGCTTGCGACCATGCTCACGAGCTCATTACCCGTGACGCTTGCTATTCTGAGCGTGGTCTTGATCGGTAACTATTCGATCAAGGGACCATTCTGGGCCCTGGCGACTGGGACACTCTCTCCGGCAACTGCTGCGGCCGGAATTGCCGGCATCAATACCCTGTCGCACATCGGCACTTCTGGCGCGGTGTGGCTGCTCGGCGTCATCAAGGAGGCGACGGGTAGCTTCCCCGTGGCCTTGATACCGCTGGCTTTGCTTCAAATCGCCGGGATCATCGCGGTGCTTTGGATCAGCAAGCAGGAAACGCTACCCGCCGCCTCCGCCGCAAGCCCCGTACATTGAGTGCAAGGCAGCATGTCTGACATTCACAAAACCCCGCGGCTCTCATCTTCGAGGACATAGGTATGCCTGCTCAATCCAAAACGAAGCGGCCCGCTACGCTCATTCCAGGCGATGGCATTGGCCCCGAGATCGTGAAATCGGCCGTCGACATTCTCGAAGCGCTCGGTTCTCCATTCGAATGGGACATCCAACAGGGTGGCCTGGCCGCGATCGAGGCAAGCCGTGATCCGCTGCCGCAGGCGACGCTGGACAGCATCCGACGCACGCAGCTCGCCCTGAAGGGCCCGCTAACGACGCCGGTGGGGGGAGGATTCCGGTCGATCAATGTTCGTCTGCGCGAAGAATTCGGCCTTTACGCCAATTTGCGGCCGGTTCGAAGCATGGTTCCCGGAGGACGATTCGACGAAATCGATATCGTGCTGGTGCGAGAGAATCTCGGCGGGCTCTATGTCGCTTTCGAACACTATATCCCGATCGGGGACGATCCGCACGCGGTCGCTATTTCGACCGGGGTCAACACCCGCGAAGGATCGCGCAAGATCATCGAATTCGCCTTCGACTACGCGCTCAAGAATGGTCGCAAGAAGGTGACCGTCGTTCACAAGGCTAACGTCCTGAAGGCGCTGACCGGCATCTTTCTCGAGGTCGGTCACGAGGTTGCGAAGAAGTACGAGGGCAGGGTCAAAATGGACGATCGCATCGTCGATGCCACGGCGATGCAGCTCATGATGAACCCCTGGCAGTTCGACGTCATCGTCACTACCAATTTGTTCGGCGACATCCTGTCCGATCAGCTCGCCGGGTTGGTCGGCGGCCTCGGCATGGCTCCCGGTGCCAACATCGGACCGGATGCGGCGATCTTCGAGGCCGTGCACGGCTCGGCGCCGGATATCGCCGGCAAGGGAATCGCCAATCCGCTCGCTTTGCTGCTGGCGGTCGGGCTGATGCTGGAGCACATTGATCAGCCTGATCTCGCAAACCGTCTTAGAGCGGCAATTGATCAGGTCTTGCGCAAGGACGGCGTTCGCACGCCCGATCTGGGCGGCAAGGCGTCCACTGGCGACTTCACGCAAAGCATCGTCCGTCGATTGGGAGGGTAAGCAAATGACCGCCATTGCTGCATCGCACCCGGCAATCCCCGCTGATAGCACGGCGCAAAAGCTGTCACGTATCAAGGCGATCGTGGCTGCCTCGTCGGGAAACCTGGTCGAGTGGTATGACTTCTATGCCTACGCGTTTACCTCGATCTACTTCGCGGCCGCGTTCTTCCCGTCGGGCGACCAGACCAGCCAGTTGCTGGCGACGGCCGGCATTTTCGCCGTAGGGTTCTTCATGCGGCCGCTCGGTGGCTGGCTGTTCGGCTGGATCGCCGACGCGCATGGGCGCAAGAATTCGATGGTGCTGTCTGTGCTCCTGATGTGCGCCGGATCGCTAATGATCGGGATGCTGCCCACCTACCAAACAATCGGCGCCGCGGCGCCTGCGTTGCTCCTGTTTGCGCGCATGGCACAAGGCCTGTCGGTCGGCGGAGAATATGGAACGGCGGCAACTTATATGAGCGAGATTGCCGGCAAGGGCAACCGCGGGTTCTATTCGTCCTTCCAGTATGTCACGCTCATCGGCGGGCAACTTCTCGCGCTCCTCGTTGTCGTGGTTCTGCAACAGACATTGTCGCTCGACGAATTGAAGGAATGGGGCTGGCGAGTTCCGTTCCTGTTCGGAGCCGTCGCAGCCGTTGTGGCCTTGTATCTTCGCCGCTCGTTGCAGGAGACGGCGTCGGCCGAGACCATGCATCGCAAGGAGGCTGGTTCTCTATCCGGCCTTTGGCGTCACAAGCGCGCTCTCCTGATCGTTCTAGCATTCACGATCGGCGGATCGCTGTTTTTCTATACGTTTACGACCTACATGCAGAAGTTCCTGGTCAACAGCGTCAAGCTGGATGCCAAGACGGTCAGCTCGATCATGACCGCCGCCCTGATCGCCTTCATGCTGCTGCAACCGGTGTTCGGTGCACTCTCGGACCGGATTGGTCGCCGCAACAACATGCTTCTGTTTAGCGGATGCGCGACGCTCGCCGCGGTGCCGCTGCTGACGATGTTGTCCGGCACGACCAACGTCTACGCCGTCTTCGGCCTGATCATGGTAGGCCTCATGATTGCATGTTTCTACACCTCGATTAGCGGCGTTGTGAAGGCCGAGCTGTTTCCGCCCGAGGTGCGCGCGCTTGGGGTCGGGCTTCCCTACGCCATTGCAAATGCGATGTTCGGCGGAACCGCCGAATACGTTGCGTTGTCACTGAAATCGTCCGGATACGAAACGGTATTCTTCTGGTACGTCGCGGCGATGGCTTTCGTCGCCTTCATTGCCTCGCTCTGGATGCCAGATACGAGGACGCGAGGCTATCTCGAAGGCGATGGCCGGATCTGAATCGAACAGCACGGGCTTCGTCCATGCGTGTGACGGTGTCTGCTGAGAAGTGAATTGAAAAAGGAGACGCGCTAATGCCGAAGGGGTCAGATCTATTGGTTGCCGCACTCGAGAACGAGGGCGTCGACCGAATTTTCGGCGTTCCCGGTGAAGAGAATCTCGATGTCGTGGAAAGCCTGCGCAACTCGTCGATCAAGCTGATCTTGACACGCCACGAGCAGGGTGCGGCCTTCATGGCCGCGACTTATGGAAGGCTGACCGGCAAGCCCGGCGTGTGCATCACCACCCTGGGCCCTGGCGCATTGAACCTGACGACTGGTGCCGCCTACGCGCTGCTCGGCGCCATGCCGATGATCATGCTCACGGGTCAGAAGGGCATCATGAGCAGCCGGCAGGCCAAATTCCAGATTGTCGATGTGGTTAGCGCTTTCAAGCCGTTGACCAAGCTGTCGCTCCAGATTGTCAGCACGACCAGCATTCCGACGATCGTTCGCGATGCCTTCCGGATCGCCATGGAAGAACGCCCGGGTCCGGTGCTGCTCGAATTGCCGGAGGACATCGCCGGCGAAGAATCCGAGGATGTCGCGATGGTGGCGCAGCATCCAATCGAGATCCCGGTCGCCCATCGTGCCTCGCTGGACCGCGCCGCCGACATGATCCTCAAGGCCAAGCGGCCATTGATCATGCTCGGTGCCGCGGCATCCCGGCCGCGGAGCACGGCGGGCATCGGCGGCTTTGTCCGCCGCACGCAAATTCCGTTCTTCACGACGCAAATGGGTAAGGGGACCGTACCCGGGGGCGGCAATCTCTATATGGGGACGGCGGCGCTCAGCGAACGTGACTACGTCCACGAGGCCGTTGATCGTGCCGACCTCATCATCGCGATCGGCCACGATACGATCGAGAAGCCGCCGTTCATCATGGGGCCGAAGGGTCCCCAGGTGATCCACGTCAGCTACACGCCTGCCAACGTGGAGCGGGTTTACTTTCCGCAATGCGAGGTGGTTGGCGATGTAGGGCCCAGCCTGGAACTGCTAGCGGATCGCGTGGAGGGTCGTCTGCACAACGCCGGCGCGTTGCTCGGGCTTCGCGAAGGCATTTTGAAGCGGATCACCGACCGCAATACCGAGGATCGCTGGCCGCCGACCCCGCAACGCATCGTGCACGATGTGCGAAAGGTCATTCCTGAGGACGGCATCGTCGCGCTCGACAACGGAATGTACAAAATCTGGTTCGCCCGCAACTACCGCACCTATGTGGCGAACACGCTGCTGCTGGACAATGCGCTGGCGACAATGGGCGCCGGGCTGCCATCCGCCATGATGGCGGCGATGCTGCATCCGGAACGTCGCGTGCTCGCGGTCTGCGGCGACGGCGGCTTCATGATGAATTCGCAGGAAATGGAAACCGCGGTTCGCCTTAAATTGAATCTCGTCGTGCTTATCCTGGAAGACTCTGCTTACGGCATGATCCGCTGGAAGCAGGCGGTCGATAGTTTCCCGGATTTTGGCCTCACGTTCGGCAATCCGGATTTCGTCAAATATGCCGAGAGCTACGGCGCGAAAGGCTCGCGGGTCGAAAGCACGGACTCATTGATTCCGACACTCGAAAACGCGTTCAAGGGCGGCGGTGTGCACCTCGTCGTGGTGCCGATCGACTACAGCGAGAATACGCGCGTGCTGGTGGATGAACTTCGCGAGAAGCTGAAACAGGTCGTTGAGCCGACCGTGTGAGCCGTCGGCAAGGGTCAATTGATGAGCTGAGCTGAAATTGGCGTGATCGCAAACGCCGGCAATGGAGAGTGCAATGAGTGAGCAGATCAACGAGCAGGCCGAGAAGATGCGGGAAATGGCGCAGACCACGCTCGACAAGGCGAAAGAGGCTGTGTCGAAATACATAACCGAATCCCAGAAGTTGAGAGAGAAGGCCGATTCCAGCGTTCGGTCAACCTATTCGGCGGCCAAGGAGATGAACGAAAGGGCGGTCGCGTTCGCCGAGGAAAATGTGGCTTCGGGCTTCGACCTTGCGCAACGGCTGTTGCAGGCCAAGGACCCGCAGGAAATGGGTGCGGTTTATCAAAGCCATCTCAAGGAGCAGATGGAAAAAATGAACGCACAGTTTCGCGAGCTTGCGAGTGCGATGAGCCAGCCGTCGACCGTCGACCTGAAAAAGTAGGGTCAGTCGCCTCAAAGCGAAATTAGATCGCTTGATCACGGGATGTTGCCTAGACGAAGTCCGAGCGCGGACGATGCAACATCCTCTCAAGGCAATTGCATCCGGTGCGTCGGGGAGGCTCCAGGGTGGGCACGGAAAAGTCAGATACGTTGATCCATGACGTACCGGCCGGCTGGGCACGGCGCGCCCATGCCGACGCTGCGAAGTACGGCAGCATGTATGCCCAGTCGATATCGACGCCGGACGCTTTCTGGGAGGAGCACGGCAAGCGGATCAACTGGATCAAGCCGTTCACGAAGGTGAAGAACACGTCCTTCGCGCCCGGCAATGTCTCGATCAAGTGGTTCGAGGACGGCACCACCAATGTGGCGATGAACTGCATCGACCGGCATCTTGCCCGGCGTGCCAGTCAGGTCGCGATCATCTGGGAGGGCGACGATCCCGCCGAATCTCGGCACATCACCTACGCGCAGTTGCACGATCAAGTCTGCCGCTTCGCGAATGTCCTGAAAAGTCACGGTGTGAAGAAAGGCGACACAGTCACGATCTACCTGCCCATGATTCCGGAAGCCGCCTACGCTATGCTCGCCTGCGCGCGGATCGGGGCGGTCCATTCCATCGTGTTCGGCGGGTTCTCGCCGGATGCCCTCGCCGGGCGTATCGAAGGCTGCCAGTCCAAAGTCGTGATCACTGCCGATGAGGGGTTGCGCGGCGGGCGGAAGGTGCCGCTGAAGGTCAATGCCGACGACGCGGTCAAGAAGGTGGCCGGCATCGTGAAGACGATGATCGTGGTCAAGCGCACCGGCGGTGCAATCGACTGGGTCGACGGCCGCGACGTCTGGTACGCGGACGAGGTGGCAGAGGCCGCGGCCGATTGCACGCCGGTCGAAATGAACGCGGAGGACCCGCTATTCCTTCTTTACACGTCGGGTTCAACCGGTGCTCCCAAGGGTGTCGTTCACAGCACGGGTGGCTATCTCGTTTTTGCGTCGATGACGCACCAATATGTGTTCGACTACCACGACGGCGACATCTACTGGTGCACAGCCGATGTCGGCTGGGTCACCGGCAACAGCTACATCGTCTACGGCCCGCTGGCCAACGGCGCGACCACGCTGATGTTCGAGGGGATACCGCACTATCCCTCGACATCGCGCTTTTGGCAGGTCGTCGACAAACACAAGGTCAACATCTTCTACACCGCGCCGACCGCGATCCGTTCGTTGATGGGTGCTGGCGAAGAGCCGGTCAAACAGACCAGCCGCGCATCGCTGCGGTTGCTCGGCTCGGTCGGCGAGCCGATCAATCCGGAAGCCTGGGAATGGTATTACCGCGTTGTCGGAGATCAGCGCTGCCCGATCGTCGACACCTGGTGGCAGACCGAGACCGGTGGCATCCTGATCTCGCCGCTTCCCGGCGCGACAGCCTTGAAACCGGGCTCAGCGACCCTGCCGTTTTTCGGGGTGAGGCCGGAGGTCGTGGACGCAAATGGTGCGGTGCTGACGGGTGCGTGCGAAGGCAACCTCGTCATTGCCGATTCCTGGCCGGGACAGATGCGCACGGTCTATGGCGACCACGAGCGCTTCATGCAGACCTACTTCGCGACCTATCCGGGCAAGTATTTCACTGGCGACGACTGCCGCCGCGATGCCGACGGGTACTACTGGATCACCGGCCGCGTCGACGACGTCATCAACGTATCCGGCCATCGCATGGGGACGGCCGAAGTCGAAAGCGCGCTGGTGGCCCATCAGAAAGTTTCCGAAGCCGCTGTTGTCGGTTTTCCGCACGACATCAAGGGGCAGGGCATCTACGCTTACGTCACCTTGATGGCCGACGCGGAGCCATCCGGGCAGTTGCGCAAGGAACTGGTGGCCTGGGTCCGCAAGGAGATCGGCCCGATCGCCGCACCTGACGTCATTCAGTTTGCGCCGGGTCTGCCCAAGACCCGCTCTGGCAAGATCATGCGTCGGATTTTGCGCAAGATCGCCGAGGACGAAGTCGGCGCGCTCGGCGACACCTCGACCCTGGCCGATCCCGCCGTGGTCGATGATCTGATCAAAAACCGCCATAGCCAAAAGGCGGCGCCGAAATGAATATCGGCGCGATTTCGATTGGCGACAATCCCCCGGAAGACATCAATGTCATCATCGAGGTTCCGATCGGCGGTGAACCAATCAAATACGAAATGAACAAGGCGGCCGGCGCGCTGTTCGTCGATCGCTTCCTGTATACGCCGATGCGCTATCCCGGAAATTATGGCTTCGTGCCGCACGCGCTTTCAGACGATGGAGATCCGATCGACGTGCTTGTGGCCAACTCGCGGCCGATCGCTCCTGGCGCTGTGATCAATGTCCGGCCGATCGGCGTGCTCAGGATGGATGACGATGGCGGCGGGGATGAGAAGATCATCGCCGTGCCGATGCCGAAACTGACGATGCGCTACGATCATGTCCGCGGGATCGCCGACATGCCGCAAATCACGATCGAGCAGATTCAGCACTTCTTTGAGCACTACAAGGATCTGGAGCCGGGGAAGTGGGTGAAGGTGATCGGATGGGGCGACAGTGCCGAAGCGCGCCGGCTGATCGTCGAGGCAATCGCGCGGGCAAAGAGCTAAAACCGAAATATGGGCAACGATATGAGACTGGTTCTGTTGGGGCCGCCAGGCGCAGGCAAGGGCACGCAGGCGACGAGGATCGTCACTCGATTTGCGATCCCGCAATTGTCGACCGGCGACATGCTGCGTCAGGCGGTCGCGGAAGGCACGGCTGCGGGATTACGCGTCAAGCACATCATGGATCGAGGTGAACTTGTGCCCGACGATGTCGTGGTAACGGTGATCGCCAATCGTATCGATCATTCCGACGCGGCAAACGGCTTTGTCCTTGACGGCTTCCCGCGCACGGTCGCCCAGGCCAAAGTGCTCGATCGGGAACTCGCTATCCGGGGCATCAAGCTCGACGCGGTACTTGAGCTCGAGGTCGACGAAGATGCACTGCTCGAGCGCATCAAGGGGCGCGCCGACGAGGCGGCAAGCCGAGGCGAGCCGGTGCGCCGCGACGATAATCCCGAGGTCTTCAAGACCCGGCTCGACGTTTATCGCGAGCAAACCGCGCCGGTCACGGAATACTACCGGTCGCAGGGATTGCTGAACATCGTCGACGGTTTGCAACCGATTGACGCCGTAACCGAACAGCTCGCCGCGGCGCTTGCGGCAGTAACGTCCGATCAGATCAGGAGTGATGTCAGATGAAAGCTTTTACCTTCCAGGCGCCGCCCAACATCCTGTTCGAGGCAGGCGCATCGAAAAAGCTGGCGGAGTTGGTTGCGGGATACGCGGCAAAACGTGTCCTGCTGGTGACCGACAAGGGTGTACGCAATGCCGGCCTTACCAAAAACGCCGAGGCTGGCCTGATTGCCAGCGGCTGCGAACTGACAATATTCGAAGATGTGGAGGCGGATCCGCCGTCGCATATCATCGAGCGGGCGGTCGCACTTTGCCGTGACAAGGACATCGAGCTGGTTGCCTCGATCGGCGGCGGCAGCGCGCTCGATACCGCGAAGTTGGTGGCCTATCTGGCCAAGACGCCTGATCGCCTCGAAGATATCTACGGCGTCGGCCTTGCGAAGGGCGAACGCCTTCCGCTGCTGCTGGTGCCGACAACGGCCGGAACGGGCTCGGAGGTGACCCCGATCGCGATCGTCACCACGCCGACGACCGAGAAAAAGGGCGTCGTTGCGCCCCGCCTGCTCCCTGACTGGGCGATCCTCGATCCGGAGCTGACGCTCGGCCTGCCCGCGCATGTCACCGCGGCGACCGGCATCGACGCCATGGTCCATGCGATCGAAGCCTATACCAGCAAGCACCGGAAGAATCCGATGTCGGACCAGTTGGCGCGGCAGGCTCTCGCCCTGCTGTCGGCGAATGTCCGGACGGTCTGTGCGGACGGATCTAATCTCGAAGCGCGGTCGCAAATGCTGCTGGGTTCGATGCTGGCCGGCATGGCCTTTGCCAATTCGCCCGTCGCCGCCGTGCACGCGCTGGCCTACCCGATCGGCGCGCTGTTCCATGTGCCGCATGGCTTGTCAAACGCTTTGGTGCTGACCCAGGTGCTGCGCTTCAATTTGCCGGAGGCAGAAAGCCTCTACGCCGAACTGGCGCCGATCGTCGATCCCAAATCGGAAGGAATGAGCGTCAGCCAGCGGGCACGGCTGTTCGTCGATGCGATCGCGGCGATCTGCCGGGATTGCAACGTACCGGCCTCGCTGGCCGATGTCGGCATCGCGAGGGGCGACCTGAAGAAGCTCGCCGAGGACGCGATGAAGCAAACGCGGCTTCTCGTCAACAATCCCAGGGAATTGGGCTTCGACGATGCGCTGGCGATCTACACCGAGGCTTTCGGCAACCGCGCGGCGGCCTGAGCGGGCACAAAGAGTGAGCAGCATGAGCGAGAAGGATAAATCGGCTACCGCTGAGTCCGATCCCGGCTTGGAATGGGCTAAGCTTTGGCAGACGATGGCCGAATCCTCGAACCGCATGGTCGAGGCGTGGTCGGGGTCGATGGCACCGTTCATGCTGGCGCGTTTGTCGGAAAAGCCGGGTGGTTTTGGCGACGGCAACGAATTGTCGGCGGCGATCGAGCGAATGGCGCAGGGCCCGAGGCTAGCCGACGTCTGGGACATCGACCGGAAAATGGCGTTGGCCTTTGGCGCCTGGATCGAGATGCGTCAGCGGCTTGCGAGCTACAATGCGGTCGCTGCCGCTCCGTGGCCTGAAGCGTCGAAGCGGTTCTACGAGACGATGTCGGCAACGGCTAGCGGTGGCTCCCCGCATCCGGAGTGGCGCGAGGCGTTCGCCAAATGGAGCGAAATCTCCAACGAGGAACTGATCCGTAACCAGCGCACCGACGGCTTCTTGCAAGCTCAGAAAGAGTTACTCCAGGCGGGACTCAAATTACGGAGCCGGCAGGATGACGTGGCTGAAGCGGCGTCAGCCATGTTGGGCCTGCCGACTCGCAAGGACTTCGACGACGTGACGCGGCAATTGACCGAACTCCGCCGTGAAGTCCGTACGCTCACCCGCCAGATGCGTGACCAGAAGAGCGAAGGCGCACGATGAGCGACCAGGAGAATCAGACCTCGCGCTTCGCCCGCGACATGGCGGCCAACGCCGAGAAAATGTTCAAGGCGACACAGCTGATCGCCAATACGCGGGATGAAGACGTCGCCATTGGCACCACGCCGAAGCATCTCGTCATGCGCCGCGACAAGGTCGAGCTGTTCCATTACGAATCGATGGCGGAAGCGACCGCGAAGACACCCGTCCTTTTAGCCTACGGCCTGATCGGGCGGTATACCATGGCTGATTTACAGCCTGACCGCTCGCTGGTGCGCAGCCTGCTCTCAAAAGGGCTCGATCTCTGGCTGGTCGACTGGGGCCAGCCGGGCCGAACCGAGCGATGGCTGAAAATTGATGATTACGTCGATGACTACATCGATGCCGCAGTCGACCGCATCGCGCAGGAAACCGGCCATGACAAGATCACGCTGCTCGGCATCTGCGAAGGCGGCGTCTTTACGACGTGTTACGCTGCTCTGCATCCGGAAAAGGTGAAAAATCTCGTCATCACCATCACCCCGATCGACTTCCATGCCGACGTCAAGGACAAGGCCGCGCACCACGGCTTCCTCAACCTCTGGACCCGCAGCCTCGATCCTGATGACATCGACAAGCTGGTCGATACCTATGGCGTGCTGCCGGGCGAGTTCATGAGCTCGGTATTCTCGATGATGACGCCGATGCGCTCACTGACGAAGTACAATGTCGATCTCATCGACGTCGTCGATGACGAGGCCAAGTTCATGAATTTCCTCCGTATGGAAAAGTGGCTCGCGGACCGTCCGCATCATCCTGGCGAAGCGGCGAAGCAGTGGCTGAAGGATCTCTACCAGGAGAACCGCCTGGTCGATGGCAGCTTTGAACTGTCCGGCCGTCGGGTCGATCTGAAGTCGATCACGGCTCCCGTGTTGAATGTTTTTGCGCTGGATGACCATATCATTCCGCCGGACTGCTCGCGCGCGCTCGGAGCGAAGATCGGCAGCACGGATTACACTGAAATTCCGCTGCCCGGCGGCCATGTCGGCCTGTTCGTCTCCAGCAAGTCGCAGGGCAAGCTGAGCCAGAGCATTGCCGACTGGCTGGTCGCCCGCGACGCCAATCCCGGAAGTGAAGCCTGATGCGCAACAAGATCGTCGACGCCGCAGAGGCGGTGGCCATCATCCGTTCCGGTGACACCGTCGCCTCGTCCGGCTTCGTCGGCGTGGGAACGCCCGACGAGATCATCAAGGCGCTGGAGCGGCGCTTCGTGCAGACCGGAGAGCCGCGGGACCTTTCGCTGGTGTTCGCGGCGGCGCCGGGGGACGGCGCAGATCGCGGCCTCAACCGCCTGGCGCATCCCGGCCTGATCAAACGCCTGGTCGGCGGACATTTCGGCCTGGTTCCGAAGCTCGCCCGGATGGCGGTCGACAATCACGTCGAGGCCTATAATTTGCCGCTAGGATGCGTATCGCATCTGTTTCGCGAAATTGCGGGGCGCAAGGCCGGGCTTCTCTCCAAGGTCGGGCTCGGCACCTTCGTCGACCCGGCCAATGGCGGGGGAAAGCTGAATGCGCGCACCACCGAAGAGCTGGTGCGGCTGATCGAAATCGACGGCGAACAATGGCTCTTCTACAAGGCATTTCCAATCAACGTTGCGATCATCAGAGGTACCACCGCCGACCACAACGGCAACATCTCGATGGAGAAAGAGGCGTTGACCCTCGACAATCTGGCGCTGGCAACGGCCGCCAAGAATTGCAAGGGATTCGTCATCGCGCAGGTGGAGCGCATTGCCGCCTCCGGTTCGCTCAATCCGCGTCATGTCAAGATTCCGAGCGTGCTGATCGATTGCGTCGTCGTTGCGCAGCCCGAAAACCATGTTCAGACCTATGCCACCGGTTACAACGGAGCATTCTCCGGCGAATTGCGCGCGCCGGCCGATCGCAATGTTCCGATGGCGCTGGACAACCGCAAGATCATTGCGCGCCGCTGCGCCCTGGAATTGCCGATGGGCGGCGTGGTCAATCTCGGCATCGGCATGCCCGAGGGCGTTGCGTCGGTTGCCGCCGAGGAGAAGCTATTCGACTTCGTGACGCTGACCGCCGAGCCCGGCATCATCGGCGGTATTCCGCAAGGCGGCCTCGATTTCGGCGCTTCGATCAATGCAGAATCGATCATCGACCAGAACCAGATGTTCGATTTCTACGACGGCGGCGGGCTCGATCTGGCCTGTCTCGGCATGGCTCAGGTCAATGGCCGCGGCGACGTCAACGTCAGCCTGTTCAATGGCCGCCTGGCCGGCGCCGGCGGCTTCATCAACATATCCCAGAATGCGCGCCGGCTGATCTTCGCAGGCACTTTCACCACCGGGGGGCTCAAGACCTCGGTCGTGGATGGTCAGCTCAAGATCCTCAGCGAAGGCAAGTCCTCGAAATTCATCGACAAAGTGGATCAGATCACGTTTTCGGGCCAGCTTGCCGCAACCAACAGGCAGCCCGTTCTCTATGTGACCGAGCGATGCGTGTTCAAGCTTACCCAGGAAGGTCTCGAACTAACGGAGATCGCGCCGGGTCTCGACATGGAGCGCGACATTCTCGCGCTGATGGGCTTTCGCCCCATCATCCAAGCGCCGAAATCCATGGATGTTTCGCTGTTCAGCGAAGCGCTGATGCAGCTCGACGACCGGCTGCTCAACAGGCCTCTCGCGGAGCGGCTGTCGTACGATGCTGATCGCAACACACTATTCCTCGGGCTCGACGGCTATCGGGTCCATAGAGATGCCGACGTCGAGGTAATCCGGGCGTCGATCCTCGAGCTCTTCCATCGTGTCGGACGCCGGTTTTCCGCAGTCGTCAATTACGATTCGTCTTACATCGCGCCCGACATGGCGGACAAATGGTTTTCGATGGCCGCGGAGGTCGAGCGGACCTGCTACGATCATGCATCGCGCTACACCACTAGCGCATTCATGCGTCTGAAGCTCGGCGACGCGTTGTCACGTCGCGACGTCGCGCCGCATATCTTCGAGACCTCGGCCGATGCTCATCGGTTTGTCGAATAGACCGATGCGGCTGAAATCCACCGAGGTGCGCCCCGCGGATTGGCCTGAAGGACGGCAGATGGCGCCCGACCGTATCGGATCGGTGCGCGGGCTGACCCGCCGCAGCTTCCATCGCATCGCATTCACGGATTGGGGACCGGCGTCCGCGGTGCGGCCGGTACTCTGTGTCCACGGATTGACGAGAAACGGCCGGGACTTCGATCATCTCGCCGCAGCTCTCGCCAGCGCGGGCCGGCGCGTCATTTGCCCGGATTTGCCGGGCCGGGGACAAAGCGAGCGGCTGCAGGACAGCAGCGACTATGCCTTGCCGCAATATTGCAGCGATATGACAGTGCTGATGGCAGGCCTCGGTGCAACGGAGATCGACTGGGTCGGCACGTCGCTCGGTGGCCTGATCGGGATGGTGCTGGCCGCCCTTCCGGGCAGTCCGATCCGCCGCATCGTCATCAACGATATCGGACCCTATCTGCCCTGGACTGGATTGCTTCGTCTCGGTGCCAATCTCAACGAGGCGCCAAGATCCTTTGAGACGATCGAACAGGCCGAAGGCTACTACCGGCGGGTTCTGGCGCCTTTCGGGCAATTGGAGGATGCGCACTGGCGGCATCTGACAACGCATAGTGTGATCTGGAGCGCGGAGGGGCGCTGCTTCAGGCCGCTGTGCGATCCGAATATCGCCCATGCCTTTCGAAACCCCTGGCACTACAGCATCGATCTCTGGAAATACTGGGACGCGATCGACTTCCCCATTCTTGTGATACGCGGGCAGCAATCGGATTTGCTTCCCGAAGCCGTCCTCAGGGACATGATGCGGCGCAATCGCAATGTCCGCGTCCACACCCTTGCGGATTGCGGCCATGCGCCGGCCCTGATCGCTGACGACCAGATCGAGGTCCTTGCGCAGTTTCTGAGCCGCAACGACCCCACTTGACCGTGAGCGGAAACTCATACTCGATCTTCTATTTCACGGACGCGCCTGACCTGATGCGCGGTTTAGTTTCCGGAGACGCAGCTGAAAGTCACACCTAGGAGCGCGCCAAGCGCATCACCAGGAGCGATGTTGCCTCCACCAATTACACGCTCGATTGTGGTGCCTGTGAAGATATCGCGCAGAAACTGCTTACGATGGGGCTCCCATTACAACCAGATCCGCGTCGACCGCTGCAGCCGTTCGCAGTATGCCATCAAAGGGATGGCCCTCGACCACGATTGGATAGCAATGAATGTTTTGCAACTGCGGCATGGCCGCGATCTGCTCAACCAGCATCCGCTGCGCCTCACGCTCTTCCCGGCCTGCCGCAGAGCGCGATTGGACCGCGTCGAGAGATCTGTCGCGGCAACGATGTTCATGTCAGAGTCTTATGATTGCGAACGGCCGCGAGAACGATGGCTTGCCAAGTCGACCCGCGCGGCAACTGGGTTCTGTTGCGAAGGGCCTTTGATGCTGCTGCGGGCGGGCTCCAGTCGTCTGATCCAGCAATTTGGCCTGGACCGACGATCTGGAGCCGACAAGGAACAGACATCGCGCACCGCAAGCTGCGGAGTACAATATCCTACTCTCTCATACGCAACGGTTGTATGCGGTGACGGGAGGTGAACCTCCCAAGGTCACCTTTTAGGATCGTGAGGAATTGGCGCTCGGCGGCGAGCGAATGCCTCGCGGAAGCCATCGGGATCGGAAATCCAGATGAACATGACCCATGAGGTCAGGACGAGCAGCGCGAAGAACACCGACATAAGAAGCTCCTGGCTTTGGTTGCAGAAAAGGTACCGTCCCGGACGATGTGAATCGTCCGGGTTACCGGCGGATCTGCAGCTGGGTCCTATAAATCCGGCGTCGTAGCGTTGTAGTCATCACTGCCTCTGTTTGCGGTGCGGCTCGCTTGCGAGCGGTACGTGCGTTGCTCTGCCGGGCACCGAGCGTCCAGCCCTCGCGAACGCGGCATGGATTGAGTTCGGGCTGATTGCCTATGATCAGGCGGCCAACATGCAAAGACTTCGGCGAACTCGCCTAGTACTCAGCATCGCATCATGTACTTAGAAGTGGGCATGCGATGCAGGAATCCAATGCGACATTTAGCCTGGATTGACCGACTCGCCGGTCAAGGAACCTGCCGCAAGAATTCGCGCGTCTTGCGCTAATTGCCCTCTGGTCCGCGAACCTGCGCACTCTTTTCGGCGGTATCGCGAAATCGCGCTGCGCCCACCAATACGGTCAGGGCAATAGGCGTGGTTACCAAGCCAAGCCCGATGATCAGGATTTCGTGCAGCACGGGCCTGCTCTGAAGTACCGAAAAGCAAACGATTGAAGCAGCTGCAATGAATACGGTGCCCAGCGTCGTCCCGAGCGTCGGCGCGTGGACCCGCTCGTAGAATGTGCCGAACCGCAAGAGGCCGAGCGAACCGACCAGTGTGACGATGGCGCCAGCAAAAACGAGAAGTGCCGTGAGAGCAGCAGCCCAGGGCGGCAGGTGTTCGATGCCGTTCATTCGATCACCTCGCCGCGCAGCAGAAACTTCGCCAGCGCAACCGTACCCACGAAGCCGAAGAGGGCCATGGCGAGAGCCGCCTCGAAATAGAGCGTTTCGCCGGATCGAATCCCGAACGTCAGAAGCAACAACATCGCGTTCACGGACGACGTGTCGAAGCCCAGAACGCGATCCTGTGCTCGCGGCCCCCGAAAGATGCGAACCGCGCCACAGCCGATAGCCAGCACCAGAAGTACCTGCGCGGCAACCAGCGCGTAGATCAGCAAGAGCTGGCTCATTCGAATATCTCCAGCAGATGGCGTTCATAGCGTTGCTTGATCGTGCGGACCCACTCGGCTTCATCGACCAGGTCGAGAACATGGATCATCAACAACCCTTTCTGTGTATCGAAATTCACCCACAGCGTTCCGGGGCTCGAGGTAATGATGCAAGCCAGCAACGCCAGTCCATAGGGATTGCGCATATCGAGCGGAATGTTCACGAACCCGGATTTTCGCTGTCGGCGCCCAAAACCGAGAATGATCCGGCCAACCGCGAAGTTGGAGCGGATGATATCGATCGCCACCAGTCCCAACAGGCGTAGGAGGACGCCGGGTCGCCTGACGCGCGTGCTTGGTAACGCCAGCACGGTGAGAAACCGCCCGCCGACGAGCGCGATCACACAACCGAGGAGGACATGTCCGACGGTGACTGCCTGATTGAGCAGTAGCCACAATGCGAGCAGACAGAAGCTCATCCGCGGAAAGGGCAGGAATCGCGTCATTTGCCGCCCGCCTTTCGGCTGCCTTGGGCGCTGATCTCCAGGACGTCGCTGATGTAGCCCGCCGGCGCGTGCAGCGATTGCGCCGTTGCCTGCATGAAGCGCATCACCGGACCGGCGAGCACTGTCTGGGCCGCGCAAATGATCAACAGGAACATGATGGGCGCCATCTCGATCAGGCGCACACGCGGCACGGTGCGATCTGGCGACGCCCAGAAGGAGCGTATACCTGCTCGGGTCAGCGCGACCAACGCCGCGAAACTGGACACGAGGAGCGCCAACAAGAGCGCCCATCCACTGCCAGGAACGGCAGCGCCCCGATGCATGCCTGAAGGATGAAGCGCCGCCGTCAGCAGCGCGAATTTGGCTATGAAACCCGACAGCGGCGGCAGCCCGGCGATGACCAGTGCGCACCCGATAAAGGCGACGCCAAGCAATCCCATCGTGGCCACAATGGCCGTGCCGACTTCCTCTTCGGTATGGTCCGCATCGTCGTCTTCTCCGTAAGCTTCTCGCGTGACGGCGATCACGTCAGCTCCGGGTTCGCGGCCGCGCTCGATGAGTTCGGCCAGAAGGAAGAACGCGCTGATGCCGAGGGTCGAGCTGACCAGGTAAAACAGCGCTCCACCGGTGACACTGACTTGCCCGGTCCCCGTGGCCGCCAACACGGTTCCGGAGGATACGAGCACCGAAAAGCCGCCGAGACGGGCGGTATCCTGGGATGCCAATGTGCCGATTGCTCCGAAGGCGATCGTCGCCAACCCACCCCATAACAGCCAGTCACTGCCGAAGCCCGCTGACGCGCCGCTGCCCCCACCGAAAAGCAACAGCGATAGACGCAGGATGATATATACGCCGACCTTGGTCATGATCGCAAAGATCGACGCCACCGGTGGACTCGCGGCTGCGTAGGCCGTCGGCAGCCAGAAACACAGGGGCCACATGCCGGCCTTGAGCAGGAAGGCCACCGCCAGCATGCCGGCGCCTGCTTCGAGCAAACCGCGGCTCTCCGCGGCGATTGCAGGTATCCGCGCCGAGAGGTCCGCCATATTGAGCGTCCCGGTGACGCCATAGATCAGGCTGACCCCGATCAGGAACAATAGCGACGCGACCAGATTCACGACGATGTAGTGCAACCCAGCCTTCACCCGTGCGAGACCGGAACCATGCAGCAGAAGTCCGTACGAAGCGGCCAGCAACAACTCGAAGAAGACAAACAGGTTGAAGAGATCGCCGGTCAGGAAGGCACCATTGAGGCCCATCAACAGAAACTGAAAGAGCGGATGGAAATGCGCGCCTGTCCGGTGCCAACGGGCAAGAGAGAACACAACTGACGCCAGCGCCAGGATGCTGGTCAGGAGCAGCATGAGCGCGGAGAGCCGATCGAGAACGAGGACAATTCCGAACGGAGCAGGCCAATCGCCCAGGCGATAGACTTCCCTGATTTCGGGGTGACCCGAATTAGACATTCCGAGCAAGATCACCGCGACACAAACGAGTGCAACCGTTGTGGCGACGTTGACCGCAGCCACGATGTTGCGGTGCCGCTCTCCATTCAAGAGCAGCATGCCTGCGCCGGCAAGCAGGGGCAGGACGATGGGCGCAACGACCAGATTTGCAATTCCGCTCACGCCTCGGGCTCCTGACCATCGACGTGATCGGTGCGAGCCAGGCCGCGCGACGCGAGGAGAACGACAAGGAACAACGCGGTCGTCGCAAAACTGATGACGATTGCAGTCAGTACGAGCGCCTGTGGTAGCGGGTCAGCATGTTTCGTTGGATCCCCGATCTCCTTTGCGATCAGCACCGGCGCTCCCGTCCGCACCCGTCCCATGGCCACGATGAAGAGATTGACGGCGTAAGAGAGCAACGAAAGGCCGATGATGACTTGAAACGTGCGCGGCCTGAGGATCAGCCACACTCCGGACGCCGTAAGCGCACCTATGCCGATGGCCAGGCTAAGCTCCATTACACCAACTCCTCTTTCGCTCGCTCATCGGGCGCGCGTTGCCCCGCCTGGAGCGGCACGCCATAGCGACGCAGCGATTGATGCGCGATTGCGATGAGCATCAAGACCGTGGCGCCGACGACGAGCGAGAACACACCGATATCGAAAAGAAGAGCGCTGGCCGTGGGGACGCGACCGAACAGAGGCAGTTCGGCATATGCAAAGTACGAGGTCAGGAAGGGGTGTCCGAAAACGCAGGCGGCAGCTCCCGCAAATCCTGCCAGCAAGAGGCCGCAACCCATCCAACGCACCGGCATGACGTGAAGACGAGCTTCCACCCACACCGTGCCGCGAGCCATATACTGCAGGATGAACGCCGTTGCCATTGCGATGCCGGCGACGAAGCCGCCGCCTGGAAGGTCGTGCCCGCGCAAGAGAAGGAAGATGGCCACGACGCCGATCACGGGAAACAGCAAGCCCATCATCAATGCCGCAGTAGCCAGCGTGTCCTTGGCAGTGTCGCCCTTCTGTCGATCGGGATGAGCCTCGTCGTGGGCATCCTGGACATGCTGCTGTTCGGGAACGGGAATGCTTTCGGGGGCCGGGCGGAAACGGCGCAAAAGCGCAAAGACGGTCAGCGCGACGACCGCAAGCACCGTGATCTCGCCGAGCGTATCGAACCCGCGAAAATCCACCAGGATGACGTTGACCACGTTAGTTCCGCCCCCCTTCGTGTATGCGTTTTCCACGAAGTATCGCGAAATGCTGTGATTGTCCGGGAGCTGCATGGCTGCCAGCGCAAGGGTGGCCAAACCGAGCCCGGCGAGGAGCGCGATGGAGAAGTCGCGAACGCGGTGCCACCGAATGCTGTCGGGCGCCTCGGCCGGGCCTGGTCGCGCAATGCGTTTCGGCAGCCACCGCAAGCCGAGCAACAGGAGAACCGTCGTAACCGTCTCAACGACGATCTGCGTCAGCGCGACGTCGGGAGCGGATAACCAGACGAAGCTGACGCAGGTGACGAGACCCGCGGTCCCGAGCAGTATCAGCGCCACCACCCGATGAAATTTGGCCTGGACCGCGGTCCCCACCGCGCAACCAACGCCGACCACCCAGAGTAATCCAAAGACGAGGTCGAATTCCCTCTCTGACGGTCCCGTCAGCGAGAGGCCGCGGGCGTAGAGGGGCAGCAGGGCAGCAACGAACGCCACGCCAGCCAACAGTCTCAATTGTGGTTGGAGACGCCTCGTGCCGAGATTTGTGGCGAGCCATCGTGCAAGCCGCCAGGACAATGTCACCAACACCCAGTCAAATATCCGCTTGCCATTGATGCGACCGAGCAAGGGCGGTCCCTCATGCGAGAGCAGGTAGGACCGCAGCATGACGTAGACGCCCAAACCGCCGGCCATCGCTACGATGCTCATCAGAAGTTCAGGCGTAATTCCGTGCCAGAGACGAAGGCTGTACTCCGGCATCGCGGAGCCGAGAACCGCCCGGGCAGCCGTATCGAGGATCGGCGCCACAGTGAGAGCCGGCGCGACGCCGACGATGAGGCATGCCAGCACGAGCAGTTCGGCCGGAAGTCGCATCAACAGTGGCGGCTCATGTGGAACGCGTGGCAAGCCGGTTGGAGCCGGGCCGAAGAACACGTCGCGAATGAAGCGCAGCGAATAGGCAACCGTGAACGTGCTGGCGAGAGTGACGATGTACGGCAGCGCCTGATCGACGAGGGAATTGTCATGGACCTCGATCGTCTCGGCAAAAAACATTTCCTTCGACAGAAAACCGTTCAGCAACGGCACTCCCGCCATTGCCGCGGCAGCCACCATGGCCAGCGTCGCCGTAATCGGCATGAAGGCCCATAGCCCGCTAAGGCGGCGGATGTCGCGCGTGCCGGTTTCGTGATCGATGATGCCGGCCGCCATGAACAGCGATGCCTTAAAGGTCGCGTGGTTCATGATATGGAAAATCGCCGCGATCTGCCCGAATGGGGTATCGAGTCCGGTCAAAAGTGTGATCAGCCCGAGATGGCTGATCGTCGAGTAGGCCAGTAGCCCTTTCAGATCCTGCTGGAACACGGCGAGAAACGCGCCCAGAAAAAACGTGATCAGGCCGATCGAGCCCACCAGCCACAGCCATTCATTCGTTCCACCCATTGCCGGCCAGAGCCGCACCAGAAGGAACACTCCGGCCTTCACCATTGTTGCCGAATGGAGATAAGCGGAAACGGGAGTTGGAGCGGCCATCGCGTGCGGCAGCCAGAAATGAAACGGGAATTGGGCGCTTTTTGTGAGAGCGCCGAGAAGGATCAGAACGAGTGCGGGGACATAAAGCGCGTGCGAACGGATCGCGTTTCCGGAAGCCAGCACCTGCTCCAGGTCATAGCTGCCGACGATGTGTCCGATCAGCAGCACGCCGGCGAAGAGGCAAAGCCCACCCGTCGACGTGATCACCAGCGCCATCCGCGCGCCGTCTCTCGCCGCCGCGTTGTGGTGCCAGTAACTGATCAGCAGGAATGAAAAGAGACTGGTCAGCTCCCAGAAAAAAACCAGTTGGAGCAGGTTGCCGGAGAGCACGATTCCCAGCATTGCTCCCATGAAGGCGAGCAGCAGGGAGAAGAACCGCGGAACGGGATCACTGGGTGACATGTAGTACCGGGCATACAGCACCACCAGAAAGCCGATGCCGGTGATCAGCATGGCGAAGGCCCATGCGAACCCGTCAAGCCTCAGCACAAATGCGAGTCCAAGTTCAGCGACCCAGTCCGTTCGCCACCCGACAACGCCGCCATTCGTCACGTTCGGATAAGCCGCGCCGATGAGGCAAAAAGCTGTAAGTGCGACCGCTCCAGCGAGCCATGCCTCAGCGTTGCGTGCATTGACCCGCAAGAGTGCCGCAATAAAGCTTCCTGCGAAAGGAAGGACGAGAACGGCAAGCAGGAACATTTGCGTTCATTGCCCCAGGCTGCGAGGTGGAGAGATGCTTTCGCTGATCCTCAATTGCTTAGCCGAGGCGGATCGATATCTCCACTGCTAGATTTAGCGCCGTTGTGATGGTTTGGCCCGGAAACCGCCATTCTGGGAGACACTGGCTCCGCGATCGAGCAGTTCAGATCCAGTGTGGAAGGGTGCCAGTCGCGGCGGCAACGAGGGCCGCGAAAGCGCCGAGCAACGCGTAGAATCCGCAGAGCGCGATCACCCGCCAGCCACTCATCTGGGCCGGCTCGGTGTCCTCAGCTGGGCTGACCTCGGAGCGGTATCGCATGTCATGGCGCCCGTTCAGTGTTCCATCGCCAGGTGCAAGCGATCGATGCCGACTATAATAATGGTTCGGCAGAAGTACGGCTCATATTCATGTCAAACCGCCGCCCAGGCCAACCGGTGCGACAAGAGCGATCGCCTGCAGCAACGCCAGCTTGGCCATCCCACGCGGTGCAAACTTCGACACACGTTCTTGCGCAGCTGGGTAGACCCGCGTGATTGTCTGACCCTCTCACTCCAAAGACGCTTCTTTGTCCCTCTCGATACTTCGCGTGTACAGGTGCTGTGCGGTTTCGTCGCAATGTTTCCAGGGAAATGAACCACTATAGTCAGAGCATCATGGCCTATGTCATCGACATTGATGCGCGCACCGCGCGTTTTGCTCTTCACGCCGGCCGCCTCCAAGCAGGCGGTTAGCCGGACGGTGTTCGCGCCGTCCGGGCTCTTTTCCAGCTTTCGTGACCTCCACTCGAGAGGTCGTCTTGAAGCAGAAGGAGTGCGCCGTGCTGCCTCTTCCAAAAATCGCACTGACCTCATCAGACTATCCGCGGCTCGAACAGCTCGCCCGCCTCGCCGTCCAAAAAGGAGATTTGGACGGGATATTCCTCATGGGCGAAATTAACCGCGCCGATATCGTCCCGGACGAATCGGACAACGTCCGTCCTTTCGTGACGATCGGATCATGGGTCACCCATTGCACGAATTGGGGCGTTCCGCGTCGCACCGTGCAACTGGTCTGGCCCGAGGAGTGCTGGTCGGATCCCGCCTGCATTTCGGTGTTGACGCCGCTGGGTACAGCTTTGATCGGACTGCAGGTCGGCGATCAGATGCCGTACTTCGTCGCAGGATGCCTGAATGTCGTCAGGGTCCAAAGCCTGACCCCATCGGATTCAAAGGTCGTCCCACTCTTCCGGAGAGGGACGAGGCGGTCAGGCAACCCTTTCGACGACGACCCCGGACCAACTGCGGCATAGGAGCGACCAATGCGCAATTTCGAAGCTGAGAGCCGGCGAGAACAGCCGGCGTTGCCACCGATCAAGATCACTGAGGACGAATCACGGCGCCTCAGTTCCTTGGCCAATTCGAGCATGGATTTGTTTCCGCGAGTGGCCCATTTTCTGGCTCGAGAGATGGAACGTGCCACGGTGACGGACGAGAACAACTTGCGAGGCGTGATCAGGATGGGGTCGAAAGTGACTTATCGCGACGACGAGACGGGTGCGAGCCGAGAGGTCGTGCTGGTCTATCCGCATGAGGCAAACATCGAGCTCAATCAGATCTCGGTCCTGACGCCTGTTGGAGCGGCCTTGATCGGCCTATCGCCGGGGCAGCGGATCGACTTCGAGACGCCCCACAGGCGCACCAGGGGCCTGACCGTTCTCGCTGTGTCCGAATAAGCCCTCGCGTTTAGTCCGGTCGAACATCGCCGCCTCTGCGATGTGGGCGCGCCGTCCCGAGGCGTCGCGCCCGGATGTGGGCGTGTTTTTTGATTGGATTCGATGGACCGGATTGCCTGCGACGGAGGTTGCTGCCGTGCAGCAAGTCACTCGCCGTAAGCTTCGCGAATCAGCGCCCGGCACGTTCCGGCACCGAACTCAGACGAGCCACTCAGGGTTTGGCATTGTTCAGGAACGCCTCCTCGCTCTTCGCCGTTGACCCTCGTTAGACACACAGCGGAAACAGCCATGAAGAACATCAGTGCCGGCCAGATCGCGCTGTTGGTTGCTCTGGGAGCCATGTTGATCCTGACCGGCGTTTGGGCTGTCTCGATCTGGGGAGCCAGTAGTGGGGTCGAAATGGGCAAGCATGGCTGGATCGCGCTTGGGCTCGGAGCTTTCTTCTCGCTGGTTATCGGCTGTGGGCTGATGGCCCTGATGTTCTTCAGCAGCCGCAGCGGCCACGACGATGTCGCCGATCCCTTCCGTCGGCGGAGCGGCGAAGACAGATAGTCGGGCCCGCGATCGAGCAGCGGGTAGTCACCCTAGCTTGCTGCCAGCGTTGCCAGGAACTGCTCCAGCGACGGCTGAGCGGCTTTCTGCATCTTGTGCAGATCCTCGGGCTTGAGGTTTGTATAGCGTTGCAACATTCGCCAATCCTTATGGCCCGTCACCATAGCGACCTGCTGTATTGAGAAACCCGCTTCGAAGAGTCGGCTTGTCCCTTCGTGACGCAAATCGTGAAAGCAAAGATCATCGATATCGATCGCGTTGCAAGACCTGCGGAAAGCGGCCTCGACGGACTTCGAGTGGTAAGGAAATACGCGCCCGAGACCGCGCGTCAGAATGCGTTGCTCCAGCATGATCTGCCACGCAGCATAGTCTGTCGAATTTAGGAGAGGGACGATTTGATGGTTTCCGTCCTTGCACCTCGGATCTTTGCGGTCGCGAATGGTGACAGTTCGCTTCGTCATATCGACATCGGACCATTCGATCCGGCAAATCTCGGCTTGGCGCATGGCCTGCGCAGGATCGTCGACGTGCAGCGCGATCAAATCGAAAAATATTCGAGGCTGCTCAAAAGGCCGGCAGCGTCGGATCGGGGTGCCGCGGTCGAATGAACGCTCGACATCCAGTGCCCACTCTTCCGTATCACGCCGCCGGGCGAAGGTGTTTGCGACGTACTCGTTCTTCCTACTGACTTGAACGCGCCAGCTGCCCGACCTGAGCTTCGTAAAGGTCGGCATTGCGTGTGCACTCCACCCCGATTTCGTGTGCGCTACGTGTGCACCGGGAGATCAAACGCCCTACAAACGTGTGCAATTTGGGCTAACTTGGAGTGCACACGTGTGCACTTGTTCCTGCTCTAGTCCATTGTAAGGATAGGATAACTACTTGGAATATCAAGACTATCGCTTTTCTGTGGCACCCATGATGGACTGGACCGACCGGCATTGCCGGGTGTTCCACCGTCACCTGACGCGGCGGGCGCTGCTCTATACGGAGATGCTGACCACTGGTGCCATCATTCATGGTGACCGGGAGCGGTTGCTTGGGTTCGACCTGATCGAGCACCCGGTCGCGCTTCAGCTCGGCGGGTCGGATCCGCGCGAGCTGGCGCTGGCGGCGCGGATCGGCGAGGAGTTCGGTTATGACGAGATCAACCTCAACGTCGGCTGCCCCTCCGACCGCGTGAAGGACGGCCGTTTCGGCGCTTGCCTCATGGCGGAGCCTGATCTCGTGGCGAGGTGCGTCGAGGCGATGAAGGGTGCGGCTACCGTGCCAGTCACCGTGAAGTGCCGCATCGGCATCGACGACCAGGATCCGGAGGTCGCGCTCGACAACCTTGCGCGCGCGGTCGTCGCCTCCGGCTGCGATGCGCTGATCGTGCATGCCCGGAAAGCATGGCTCAGTGGTTTGTCACCGAAGGAAAATCGCGACATCCCGCCGCTCGACTATGATCGCGTCTATCGCCTCAAGCGAGCAATGGCCGATATGCCTGTCATCATCAACGGCGGCATCCCCGGCATCGACGAGGCAAGAGCACATCTCGATCACGTTGACGGCGCGATGCTTGGACGAGCCGCCTATCAGGAGCCGTGGCGGCTGCTCTCGGTCGATACCGACATTTTCGGCGAGGCGGCGCCGCATGCCTCGATGCAGGATGCGCTCGAAGCGATGATGCCCTACATCGAACGACAGCTCGCGCGCGGCACGCGGCTGCACTCCATGACGAGGCATTTCGTCGGCGCATTCCATGCCGTGCCCGGCGCGCGCGCCTTCCGCCGCCATCTTGCCGAGCAGGGGGTGAAGCCGGGCGCCGGCCTCGAGGTGCTGCGCGATGCGATTGCGCGTGTCGGTGCCCGCGCGCCGGCGGAGGCGGCAGCCTAGCCGAGGCACATGGCGAGCCGGATTGCAAAAGTCTAGTCGACTGCCAGGCGCGAGCGGCGTTGACTGGTCTGGAGCTCCGGATAACCGGTGAGCATCAGCTTGTCGGCGCGCACGCCCCAGCTCTCCAGGCGGTCCAGGAAGCTCATGCCGAGCAGGTTGGTCTTCATCTGCCCGCGCTGCACGACGAGGGCCGGCACCGATTTCTCGACGAGGTGACCGACGGAGAGGCGGTCGATCGTGAGGCGGGCCGCCTTGGTGTGACCGCCCGCGGTTTCGAGATCGACGTCGTATTCGAGCATCTCGAGCGGCAGCCCGATCGCTTTCGCGGTTTCCCAGGTCAGCACTACCGAAGTCGCGCCGGTGTCGATGACCATCGGTGCGGCCACGCCGTTGATCTTCGCGCGCAACGCGAATTCGCCGCCCTGGCCGCGCGGGATCTGCACGGCGGGGGCGGGCGCTGCGGTCTGCGCGCGAAAGATATGCGAGACCTTGCTGCTCGCGCGCGCGATCTGGTCGGAATCGCCATAGGCGACGACGGCACCTGCCGTGCAGGCGAGCATGGTGAGAACGAGCAGGAACCGGATCATTGCGCACCTCCCGATGCGCTCAGGCCGGTCAGGTGCGTTCCGGCGATCCCGCGATGGGCGCAAGTCCAGCCTGATTCATGCGCGCCGGCAACAGCGCCATGACCGCGAGCCGTTCCGCGCTCTCCATGGCGTGCCAGCGCGCGATCTCCGGCAATGTGCGTCCGCAGCCGAAGCACAGCCTGGTCTTGGGATCGATCATGCAGACGGCCACGCAGGGCGTTTCTTTGCTCATTCGGACATAGTGACGGATGGTCTGGCATGTCTGCAAGCATCTCGTTACGAGCCTGTACCTGCGCTCATGATCGGCTTGCGACGGGGCCGGCGCTTCTCGTCCGCTACCGCGGAACTCTCGGGCTGGAGCGGCGGAGAATCATCCGACATCGGCGCCAGCGCGCTCATCACGCGCTCGGGCGGGAAGGTGACGATCACTTCGGTGCCGATACGCAGCTTCGATTTCAGCGTGAACGTACCGCCATGCAGGTCGACCAGATTCTTGGCGATCGGCAGGCCGAGACCGGCGCCCTGTTCGGCCGACTTGATCGAGTTGGAGCCTTGGCCGAACGAGGCCAGCACGACCGGGATCTCGTCCTCGGGGATTCCGGAGCCGGTATCCTTCACCGAGAGATATTGTCCGCCTGAGGCCGTCCAGCCGGCCTTGAGCCAGATCTCGCCGCCCTGCGGAGTGAACTTGATCGAGTTGGAGAGCAGATTGAGCACGACCTGGCGGATCGCGCGCTCGTCGGCCCACAGTCGCGGCATCGCCTGCTCGAACACCTCGTGGATGGTGATACCACGGCTCGAGGCGCGCAGCTTCATCAGATGATGGCAGTCGGCGACAATGCCGACCAGCGAGACCGCTTCCTCGTTGAGCTCGTAACGGCCGGCCTCGATCCGCGACAGATCGAGGATCTCGTTGATGAGGTTGAGCAGGTGGACGCCGGAATTGTGGATGTCCGCCGAGTACTCCTTGTAGACCGGCACGGCATGCGCGCCGAAAATCTCGCTCTTCATCACCTCGGAAAAGCCGAGGATCGCATTGAGCGGCGTCCGCAGTTCGTGGCTCATCTGCGCCAGAAAGCGCGACTTGGCGACATTGGCGGATTCGGCGCGGTGGCGCGCTTCGTCCGAGATCGCCTTGGCCTGTTCGAGCTCGCCGATCAGCGCGTCCTTCTCGGCGCGCGCCTCGAGCGTGGCGAAGGTCGAAGAGTGCAGGCGGTGGGCCAGCAGCACGAAATAGCCTTCGGCGGCGAGGGCGAGCGCGGCCAGGATGTAATTGTCCAGCGAGCCGGTCATCACGAAGCTCAGCGCCATCGCGACCGCGACCGGCGCGGTGGCGGCGAGGGCGGCGATCGGCAGATTGGCGGCCAGCATGCTCGATACTGCGATCACCAGCAGCATCAGGAACATCATCAGCGATTCCGTGATCATGTCGAGCACGGGATGGATCAGGATCGCCATCCAGCAAAGGCCATAGAGCAGGTCGAGCACGACGAAACGCGTCTGCCATGCGCGCGTTGCTGCGGGCGAGGCGGGTTCGGCCAGGAAGCGGTGGCAGCTGCGGATCATCGCAGCATGGATGCACAGCATGCCGGCGGTCCACGCCGCCGCCGGGATCGGCTGCATCCACAGCCCAAACAACACGCCCGTCGCGACCACAAGCAGCATCACGACATAGGAGGCCGACAGCCGGGTCTGGGCGTAATGGCGCAGCATCTCGGCGTCGAAAGCCGGCCGGGTTCCACTGGTCGACGTTAACTTGTCGCGCGCCTCGCGCACCCGCTGTGCCGCAGCCCGGCGATGGCTCGCCGACGGCACGCTCACCGGCTCGGCCGGAAGCTGCACAACCTCGGGCTTTTCAGCGGGTTTACTCATCGCACAACAACAATTCCTGCCCGCGCGGGACGGGCCTTCTGCATTGTCTATCTCTGGCAAGAAATCCTTAAGAGGTGACTTAAGGAGCTAAAGAATTACGTTAACCCGGCGTTAATTTTGGATCCGACGTGAGCCGCTCAATGCAGCGCCGCGTGCTGCGCGATGTACACCACGGCTCCCGCCAGATAGCCGGCGAGCGCCGGGAGGGCGATGCGACGGGCGTACCAGAGGAACTCGATGCGCTCGAGCCCCATGGCGGCGACGCCCGCGGCCGAGCCGATGATCAGGATCGAACCGCCGGTGCCGGCGCAATAGGCGATGAACTCCCAGAGGAAGCTGTCGGGTGGATAATGCGCCAGGTCGTACATGCCCATCGTCGCGGCGACCAGCGGCACGTTGTCGATGACGGCGCTAAGCAGCCCGAGCACGATCACGATGATGTCCTGTCGGCCGATCGCGGTGTCCAGCCATTTGGCCAGCATGGAGAGCAAGCCGGCATGTTCGAGGCAGGCGACCGCGAGCAAGATGCCGAGGAAGAACACGATCGAGCCCATGTCGATCCGCGTCAGCGCATTCGCCAGCGTGAGCGGACCACGGACATGCTCATCCTTGTCGCGATGAACGATCTCGCCCACCAGCCACACGACGCCAAGCCCGAGCAGGACGCCCATGAAGGGCGGCAGGTGCGTGACCGTCTTGAAGGCAGGCACCGCGATCAGTACGCCGAGTCCGAGATAGAACATCACGTTGCGCTCGAACGGATCGACGCCCTGCAATCCGTCCTCTTTCGGCGGCGGTGCGATGGTCTTGCCCTTGAGCGAAAAGCTGATGAATGCGAGCGGCACCAGCAGGTTCAGCAGGGAGGGCAGGAACACCGCGCCCATGATTTTCAGGGGCGAAATTTGTCCGCCGATCCACAGCATGGTCGTGGTGACGTCGCCGATCACGGTCCATGCACCACCGGCATTTGCGGCGATGACGATGAGGGAGGCGAACAGCAATCGGTCGTCGCGCTTGGCGATCAGCCGCTGGATCAGCGAGACCATGACGATGGTGGTGGTCAGATTGTCGAGAATCGCGCTGAGGAAGAAGGTCACGAAACCGATCAGCCATATCAGACGGACCTGGCTGGTCCTGCTGATGCGGGAGGTGATGACTTCGAAACCATCATGGGCGTCGATGACCTCGACGATCGTCATCGCGCCAACCAGGAAGAACACGATCTGCGCGGTGGAGGCGACGGACTCATCAAGCTGACGGCCGACCAGCGTGTGGTCACCGGTCGCGAGCGCATAGATTGTCCAGAGCACGCCGGCGCCGAGTAGCGCAGACGCGCTCTTGTTCACCCCGATCGGATGCTCAAGCGCGATCGCCGCATAGGCGAGGACGAAGATTGCGGCGAGTGCGATCAGCAAGGCAGGATCACTTCGTCAGAGGTCAGCGATTAAGGCGCGCGAGCAGGCTCGACGTATCCCAGCGCTTGCCGCCCATCTTCTCGACCTCCGCGTAGAACTGGTCGACCAGCGCGGTCACCGGCAAATTGGCGCCATTGCGGCGGGCTTCGGCCAGCGAGATCGAGAGATCCTTGCGCATCCATTCGACCGCGAAGCCGAAATCGTATTTGTCCTCGTTCATGGTCTTGTAGCGGTTCTCCATCTGCCAGGACTGCGCGGCCCCCTTGGAGATGGTTTCGATCACGGCGGCGACGTCGAGGCCACTCTTCTTGGCGAAGTGAACACCCTCGGAGAGGCCCTGGACGAGGCCGGCGATGCAGATCTGGTTGACCATTTTGGTCAGCTGGCCGGAGCCGGCCGGCCCCAGCAATTTGCACATCCGCGCATAGGCGCCTGTGATGATCGGCTCGGCACCAGCATAGGCGTCCTGCGCGCCGCCGCACATCACCGTCAGCACGCCGTTCTCGGCGCCGGCCTGCCCGCCGGACACGGGTGCGTCGATGAACTTGAAGCCGGCCTTGGTCGCGGCCGCATCGAGCTCACGCGCGACCTCGGCGGAAGCCGTGGTGTGGTCGACGAAGGTCGCACCCTTCTTCATGCCGGCAAACGCGCCGTCGGCACCGATCGTGACCGCGCGCAGATCGTTGTCGTTGCCGACGCAGCACATCACGAAATCCTGGCCCTCGGCTGCAGCCTTCGGGGTCGCCGCGGTCTTGCCGCCGAACTTATCCGCCCACTCCTTCGCCTTGGCTGCGGTGCGGTTGTAGACGGTGACCTCATGGCCCCCTTTTTTCACGAGATGTCCGGCCATGGGGAAGCCCATCACGCCGAGACCGAGAAAAGCGACTTTAGCCATCTGTGGTACCTTGTCCGTAGTTTGGGTTTTACGGTTCTTGCCGGGCGAGGGGCGTCCGGTTCCGCCATTGCGGCAGATCGGCCGCACCATAAACCCTTGAGGCCGGAGGGCAACGGGTTCGTTTGGCCCCCGCTTGTGCTAGGGTGGCGGACCTAAGGACTTCAAAAAAAGGGAGCGAAGGCATGGGCGGCGTAAGCGTGGGCGTGCTCGATCATTTCAATATCCGGACCCGGAATCTGGCCGAGACCGTCCGCTTCTACGAGGACGTGCTGGGCCTGGAAAAGGGCGCCCGGCCGAATTTCGCCTTTCCCGGCGCCTGGATGTACAGCGAGGGTAAGCCGGTGGTGCACCTCGTCGATATTTCTCCCACTGCCGAGCCACAAAAGCCGGATTCCGGCGTTGTCCACCACGTCGCCTTCGCCAGCCGCGGGTTTGACGGCATGAAGCAGCGGCTGGCCTCAAAGGGGATGAAATTCGACTCCCGCCAGGTGCCCGGCGGCGAACTCTGGCAGATCTTCGTCCATGACCCCAACGGGGTCATGATCGAGCTGAATTACGAGGCTGCCCTGGAGCAGGGCGCGGCGCCCGCCGAGATGGCTGACGATATCGGCAGGCAGTAGCCTTTTGGGCGTTTCCGCTCTAATGGGGCATCTTGAATTCTAGGAGATGCGCTTTGAGCGTGACGCAGCAACAGGTTCTCGACAGCCTCGCCAGGATCAAGTCGCCCCGCGGGGTCGCGCTCACCAATGCCAATGTGCTGAGCGCGATCAGCGCGGCCGATGGCAAGGTGTTCTTCTCGATCAATGTCGATGCCGCCGAGGCGCGCGCCTGGGAATCCGTCCGGGCCGAGGCCGAGGCCGCGGTGCGCGCCATTCCCGGCGTCACCACCGTCATGGTGGCGCTCACGGCCGAGCGGAAGGCGGGCGCGGCACCACCGCCGCCGCCAACGCCCAGTCGCGGCACGCCGGGCGTGCAGCCGGTCCACGCCCACAAGCCGCCGCCGCAGGGCGGCGCCCAATCGCCGATGGCGCGGCAGTCCGAGATTCCGGGCGTCGCGGCCGTCATCGCGGTCGCCTCGGGCAAGGGCGGCGTCGGCAAGTCCACCACCGCGCTCAATCTTGCGCTGGGCCTGCGCGATCTCGGCCTCAAGGTCGGGCTGCTCGATGCCGACATTTACGGCCCCTCGGTGCCGCGGCTGACGGGCCTGCATGAGAAGCCGGAGCTGGATGGCGAGCGCAAGATGATTCCGCTCAGGCGCTTTGGCCTGGCGATCATGTCGATCGGCTTCCTGGTTGAGGAAGAGACCGCGATGATCTGGCGCGGGCCGATGGTGATGTCGGCGGTGACGCAGATGCTGCGCGACGTCGCATGGGGCCAGCTCGACGTCCTCGTCGTTGACATGCCGCCGGGGACCGGCGATGCCCAGCTCACGCTGGCGCAGAACGTCCCCTTGAAGGGCGCCGTGATCGTCTCGACCCCGCAGGACCTGTCCCTGATCGACGCAAGGCGGGGGCTTGCGATGTTCAAGAAGGTCAACGTGCCCGTGCTCGGCATCGTCGAGAACATGAGCTATTTCCAGTGCCCGCAATGCGGCACGAAATCCGACATTTTCGGCCATGGCGGCGCGCGCCACGAGGCCGAGAAGCTCGGGGTACCGTTCCTGGGCGAGATCCCCCTGCACATGGCGATTCGCGCCACCTCGGACGCCGGCACGCCCGTCGTGGACAGCGAGCCGGACGGTCCCCATGCGGCGATCTACCGCGCCATCGCGGGACAGGTGCGGGACCAGCTCAAGGGCGTCATCGCCGCGGCCTGAGCGGATCCAAGCAATCCCTTCAAACCAATACCCCGGGGACATGCGACTTTCGTAGAGCCCTGTCATGCCAATGTCGCGTTTCGAAAGCGGGGCTTCCGTGTTAAAGGCCCACGGCAGTCAAGCCCCTTCGGTTCGACGCGGCCAAAGAACGCGTCGCCGGAATGAGCGGCAGCAAAGAGGAAGTTAGGGGAAACGCCCCAACAAGGAGAGACTGAAGATGAAGCGTCGTGATTTCCTGAAAGTGTCGGCAGCCGGTGCGGCGGCGACCGCAGCGGTGGCCTCGCCGGCGATCGCGCAGTCCTCGCCCGAGATCAAGTGGCGCCTGACGTCGAGCTTCCCGAAGTCGCTCGACACCATCTATGGCGGTGCCGAGCAGATGGCGAAGTACGTCGCCGAGATGACCGACAACAAGTTTCAGATCCAGGTCTTCCAGGCGGGTGAAATCGTCCCGGGCCTGCAGGCGCTGGATGCGACCCAGAAAGGCACCGTCGAGATGTGCCACACGGTGTCGTATTACTACGTCGGCAAGGACCCGACCTTCGCGATCTTCGCGTCGGTGCCTTTCGGCCTGAACGCACGCCAGCAGAATTCCTGGCTCTACCAGGGCGGCGGCAACGAGCTCGCCAACGAGTTCTTCAAGAAGTCGAACGTGATGGGCTTCCCCTGCGGCAACACCGGCACCCAGATGGGCGGCTGGTTCCGCAAGGAGATCAAGACCGTTGCCGACCTCTCTGGCCTCAAGATGCGCATCGGCGGCATTGCCGGCCAGGTGCTCCAGAAGGTCGGCGTGGTGCCGCAGCAGCTCGCCGGCGGCGACATCTATCCGTCGCTCGAGAAGGGCACCATCGACGCGGCCGAATGGGTCGGCCCCTACGATGACGAGAAGCTCGGCTTCGCCAAGGTCGCCAAGTACTACTACTACCCGGGCTTCTGGGAAGGCGGTCCGACCGTTCACGCCTTCGCCAACATCGACAAGTGGAACGAGCTGCCGAAGAACTACCAGGCGATCCTCACCAACGCGACCGTCAACACCAACACCTGGATGGCCGCGCGCTACGACATGGTGAACCCCGGCGCCCTGAAGCGTCTGGTCGCCGGCGGAACGCAGCTTCGCCCGTTCACCAATGAAGTTCTGGAAGCCTGTCTCAAGGCGACCAACGAATTGTGGGGCGAGATCTCGGCCAAGAATCCCGACTTCAAGAAGTCGATCGACGCCATGCAGGCCTACCGCTCCGACGAATATCTGTGGTGGCAGGTCGCCGAATACACCTACGACAGCTTCATGATCCGCTCGCGCACCCGCGGCTGATCTTCGAGCAAGTCGCAAGACGACACGCCCGGTCTCGTTCGCGAGGCCGGGCTTTTTCTTTGAGACGACACCGCGGAGCGGCGTTGTCGCCGCGGTAGGGGCGGGGCGTCCAGCAAAAAATCTGAAAAACAACCCCATGCACAGTAGACGAGGGGCGAGAGGACAAGGCGCTGCGAGTGCAGCCAACAGCTTGATGCGATGGAGTTAATGGCAGGCAGGCCCGGGCATCGCGCGGTCGATGGCAACTTGGCATTTTGGGAGCCAAAAGCGGGGTGGGTCAGGCGTACGAAGCGACTGCTTCAGCGAGACCGTTTGACTCGTCGGGCAAAACAGTGGCAGAAAGGCATTATCGTATAATCCGAAATTGGCGCCTCGGTGGTCAGCCTGGGTGACGATGAGCTTCGATCCCGATGAGGTTCAAAGCGCGCTGCGCAAGGGCTGGTCGTTGGCAACCGCCAGACAATGGACGGCGAGCATCCGGCGGCAGGACAATGCAACGTCACTTCGCTATTGATTCACGAGCTCTTCGGCGGCGACTTGCTGAAGACGCCGCTTCCGGCCGGCGACCATTTTTACAATCGCATCAATCGCAGACGGGTGACAGGAGTGGGCGCGGGAAATCAGCTGAGCATCAATTCGCAAGGCGGTCTTTGCTCATGCGCAGGATGATCACCACACCCTCTTCCGACCAGTCAAAACTTATAGCCCCGCCAAGCTGGGCGGCCATACTTCGGTGCACCAACTGGCTTCCGAAGCCTTCGAGCTTTGTTGGAGCGACAACAGGGGGACCACCCCGCTCCGTCCACTTGACCAACACCTCGTCCTCGTGGGCGTTGCACGATACGTCCAAGGTGCCACTCGAAAGCGACAGCGCACCGTATTTCGCAGAGTTGGTTGCCAGTTCGTGCATCACCAAGGCGAGTGCTGTGCTGGAAGCCTCTCCCACGTTCATCTTGGGGACCGAGACGCGAATACGAACACTGGCTCCCTCCTCGTCGTACGGCGCAAGCAGAACGGAGATGAGGTCTCCAAGCAGCGTCCCCCCTCTGTTTTGTCCTGGTACCGGGCGAACGAGGTCCTGAGCACGTCCAAGAGCGATCAGGCGGCTGGTCAGCTCCTGGGCCATATCTTCTTTTGATGCTGCCGAGCGTGAGCTGATTTGAGTCAGCGCCGTTGCGACGGTGAGAAGGTTTTTCAGCCGGTGGCTCATCTCGCCCGCCAGTAGCTCGTTGGCTTCCTCAGCTTGCTTGCGTTGGGTGACATCCAGGAAAATACCGAACATCGTTCGATCCGCTATGTCGGCGTCGTCGCCTTGGCCCCGAGCGGAAATCCAACGAATATCGCTTCCGGTTAGAATACGAAAATCGATCTCGTAAGAGCCCACGACTGCGCGAGTAGCCGCAAATGCTGATCTGACCCTCTCAAGATCGGCCGGGTGGATACTCTTGGAGAGTATTTCGAACGTAATGTTCTGCTCGTCCTTGGACACCTCCCAGAGGTCGTACGCGGGTTCATCCATGGTGATGGCGTCGGTATCAACGTTCCAGGACCATAGAGCGACACCGGCCGCGCGAGTGGCAGCCCGAAGGTGCTTTTCGTGCCACAACGGCATCGTCACCTGGCTAGGAAACATCGCGCTTTGCTTTCCTGCTGATCCGACCAGATCGGCATCTCTGCCGACGGGCGATCGACAGATACCATACCCCGTAGAAAAGGTCTCGGTTCGACCGGGAGGGCAGGTCGAAGTGTGGTCCCGTGCCCGAGTTGGCTCAGAAGCGATCCTCAAACGAGCCATGAGGCTCGCCGACGGCCATAAGTGGCGCTGTTCGTCTGCGACTACGCATTGCTTCGCGAACCTTCATTCAGCAATTTGAGCTGGTGCCGATTGAACACATCTACGAACCGATGGGCATCGCCAGGAACGGTTGGCGCTATGCCGGGTCATCACGTCCTTCGGGGCGCTCGGCATCTTATTCGGAAATTCCGTGCCGCCGCTTTCTCGCCAACAATCTGCCCGTCAGGCGCCGGTAGTCTCTCGGGGCTGTTGTACGCCCGGACCCTCTTTTCCATGGATCAACACGGCCTCGGCAGCAGCTTCGTCGATGGCTGCCATCACGTCAGCGGTTGCGGAATAATGAATCATGTGTCCCGCTCCGTCGATCCGGCGCAATTTGCTCTGCTTGACCTCGCCGTGCAGCCTGACCGACTGCTTGATATCGATCAGACGATCGTCCTGGCCTGCGATAATGATCGTCGGCATCTTGAGCTCTGCATAAGTCTTCGAACCTGAGAATGCGGCGGGGATCAACATCGTCGCTTCAGCCGCTGTGGCCCGCATCTGTGATGGGCGGAGCGCCATTTCTTTCGGAAAGCCCGCGAACTTGTTCGGGACCGGCCGGGGGCCAAACAGCTTGCGCAACATCGCGGGCCACATCATCCGACCGGCTAGCGGCGAAATCGTGGAGCTGATGACGTCCCCGACCACTGGTAGGGCGGACAGCACCGACGCGGCGCTGTCCGCGCGGGGAGTCGGGAAATAATAGCCCGAGGCCAGCACGAGAGCCTGCACGAACGAGGGATGTCTTGTCGCCAGCGCAACCGCAACCGACGCTCCCCACGAATGGCCAAGGACAATCGCTTGAGAGACCCCCAACTGATCGAGCGCCTTCTTGAACAGGTCCGCTTGGGCATCCGGGGTCCAGACGACGTGCCTCGGCCGCGAGCTATGCCCAAAACCGGGACGATCGAACACCATGACCCTGTAGTTCTCGGCCGCGAGATCGATCAATCCACTCGCGTCGAAATCCTGGACCATGCTGCCATTGCCGTGAAACAAGACCAGCGGCTTGCCCCTGCCGCGTTCCAAATAGTGCAGGCGGACCCCCTCGACGTCGATGAACCGCCCCTGCGGAGGATTATCGCGTTGCGCTTTGTTCGCGAGCCGCCGGTTTATGATTGCGGTAGCCGCGATGAGAGTACCTGCGGCAGCAAATGCGGTGGCGCCCGGATGTCGCGTGAGGGCGGCCAGGCAGTCGGACAGAAGCGATGGGGAACGTGTTCGTCGTGCAACCCGCATGTGCATTACCTTCGGTGGTCTGCACGACGCCTCATGCAAGTGAGAAATGTTGCAGCCGAGGCAAACGGGGATGCGGGGTGTTTGGTTCCTCGATGAAAAGCAGACGTCCGAGCCGGCGCGAGGTTCCGGCGAACGGCCTCTGGCGTTGGTGCAGACTCGCGCGTGCAATACGGGGCGCGAGTAGCCGATAACGGCGCCCCCTCAGGCCGCGCCGGCCTCTTTGCCGAAAACCACGGTTTAGAACGCCGATCTATAGCTGTGGACCAGACAGTCTGACTTCTCGCTCAGCGCGTAGGACATTGCCATACAGGCTGCTGATCCATTGCCGTCCGCTCGAGGTTACATTCAAGCAGCGGATGGCAGCCTGGATTTGGGGTGCAACCTTGGTCCAGTAGAATTGAGGGTATTTGTACACCACATCCGCGGGCGTGGCGTATCCGAGCGATTTGTTGAGCCCGATCTCCTCAAATTCATAGAAGAGCGCATTTGACTTTTTCATGTAGTTCGGATCGCCGAGCTGACCAATCAGATCAGCGGCGCGGAGCAGCAAACCTTCCTCCTCGTCCAAGTCATCCTTGAGTTCGCTCGTTGGTTCGTCCGTATAGGGAAAACGGGTATACTCGATGGCCCTGGCAACGCGAGCGGCGTCGATCTGGTCGACGGCGTCGAGACGCTCCGCGGCGAACAATTTCGAGCGGTCCACGTGATAGGGTGCAAGCGCTGCATCGGAGGAGCCGATCGGCAACTCCACCGTTCGGCCGGTACCATCAACGACATAGGCTCCCTCTTGGTCTCCATGGATTATTCCCCGAACGTAGCCGATGTCGTGAATCAGACAGGCCAGGATGAAGTGAGCATAGTCGCTCGCCGTCGTCGGCCTCAGGAGGGAGCGGCCGATCAGAATGTCGTGCCCGACCAGCGTGACCAACAACGTGTGCTCGACATTGTGGTATAATGCATCGCTGTTGCCGATACATTCCAGGGCAAGCTTTGCCGCGTAGGGGAGCAATTCCGGTAAGGTGGCATGCGACGAGCCGAAGCGGCCTCTTGTCTCCGAGATCAGGAACGCACCGAGCGCCTGGGACGTCAGTTCTGGAATCGTTATCACCGGCAAGCTCCTCAGTTCGTCAGGGCACGGACCAATGCGATACCGACTTAGAAGTTGCTAGCGCGCGCCGCGACGCCGGGGCATCTGTCCATTAGCGCGCGGCGGCTTGCAGGACCGAGGCAACGGCCGGATCGGTCAAGGACGCACTTCGAAGATCATGTTGAACGGCGTCTCGGTGGCGCGGCGGAAGCGCTTGAAGCCCGCTTCAGTCGCCACTTGACGCAATCTGCTTTCACCGGCCTGTGCGCCGAGCCCCAAGCCCACTTCCTGAGACAGTGATGCCGGCGTACAAATGAATGTCGAGGCGTGATAGTAGACGCATCCGACCGGGTTGAGATTGTCCTTGAGATTGTCATGAGCAAACGGCTCGACGATCATCCAAGCCCCATCCTTGGCTAGCGTTTCCTTGACATGCTTGCCTGCACCCACGGGATCGCCCATGTCATGCAGGCAATCGAAGAACGCCACCAGATCATAGTCTTTGGCTGGCAAATCCTTGGCACTGGCCTGCGCGAACGTGATGCGGTCTCCAACGCCCGCTTCTTGTGCCAGGACCTTGGCGCGTTCAATCGAAGGCTTATGGTAATCGAACCCGAAGAACTCTGAATTGGGGTAGGCCTGCGCCATCACAATCGTAGAGGCGCCGTGGCCGCATCCGACGTCGGCTACCCTGGCGCCGGCTTTCAGTTTCGCTTCGACGCCTTCGAGCGTCGGAATCCAGTTCGAAGCCAGATTGGCGTTATAGCCCGGCCTGAAGAAGCGTTCGGTGCCGGAGAAAAGACACTTCGAATGCTCGTGCCAACCAACGCCTTTCCCGGTTCGAAACGCTTCGGCGACTTTGGGTTCGTCGAGATAGGTGGATTGCACGACATCGAATGCGCCTGCAAAGAAGGCTGGCGACCCCTCTTCGGCGAACGCCATGGCTTGCTCCGCCGAGAGTGAGAACGCATTTTTTTCCGGATGGTAGTCGATGTATCCGGAGGCGGCCTGTCCGGACAGCCATTCGCGCACGTAACGCTCATGCAGTCCGGTCTTCTTCGCAAGCTCGGACGGAGTGATCATGGCACCATCCGCCATCGCCTTGTAGAGTCCGAGGCGATCGCCGAGCAGTATGCTGGCGCCGCCAAGCGCGATGCCGAGGTCGCCGACCAGCTTTCCTACCAGCGCGTTCAGCTTTTCAAGGTCTGGTTCACGCATTGCAGCTTCCTCCTCTTTGAGAACAGCCTCATCGTTATCCAAAAAGCCTAGGGCGACCGGCGGATCGGAAGCATGAAAGGGTTCGCGTTCCGGCGAATAGCCGTGGGCCGCTTGATGTCAGAATGGGCCAGAAGCGGTAACGTTTGATCGAGCCGCGGATTCCTTGCCTGCAGCCCAGCAGCCGACATGCGCGGCCATATGGGCACCGGCCCGACTAGCTTACACCAACCTGACAAAGTTAAAAGCGAAACCGGGCTCGCTTGTGTTCTGGCCGAAATCGTGCGGATGGTGGAAGAGGTCGTAGATGCGGCGCGAGCCGTGCTTGCACCGGAACATCCCGCGGGAAAATGCGATGCGCCTTCTGATCGTCGAAGACAATGCCGAGCTGTCGCGGCTCGTTGCCGGCGGGCTGTCGGCGGCCGGCTATGAGAGCGACATCGTCGGCAGCGTCGCCGAAGCGCGCGAGGCGGTCAGCAGCGTCAGCTATGCCGCGATGATCCTGGACCTCGGACTGCCCGACGGCGATGGCCTGTCGGTGCTGCGCGAGCTGCGCCGGCAGATGGAGCCGTTGCCGGTGCTGGTGCTGACCGCGCGCGGCGGCTTGCAGGACCGCGTCAGCGGCCTGCGCAGCGGCGCCGACGACTATCTCGCAAAACCTTTCGCGATGGAGGAGCTGGTGGCGCGGCTGGAGGCGATCCTGCGCCGTCCGGGCCAGTTGCTAGGCCGCTCGCTGCGCCTCGCCAACCTTGTCTATGACACCGAAAGCCGCCAGATCTTCGTCGACGACCAGCCGCGCATCATCTCCGCGCGCGAGACCTCGGTGCTCGAGATCCTGCTGCGCCGGCAGGGGCGGGTGGTGCCGAAGAAGAACGTCGAGGACCACATCTTCGGCCTCGACGGCGAGGTCGCCTCCAACGCGGTCGAGGTCTACGTCTCGCGGCTGCGCAAGCAGCTCGCCGAGCACGGCGCCAAGGTCGTGATCCACACCATCCGTGGCGTCGGCTATCTCATGGCCGAGGAGAAATAGCGTGGCCCGGATCGGATCTCAGGCCGGATTCCGCGCCGGGATCCAGGCGAGGTCGCCGACATTCAAATCGCTGATCTGGCGCATCGTGTTCCTGCACATCGTGGCGGTCGCGGTGGTCGCGATCTTCCTGCCGCTGGTGCTGTTCTGGCTGCTCAACTCCGAGATCGACCAGCTGCACCGCGACGCCATGCGCGCCCAGGCCGAGGTGTTGGCCGAGCGCATCGTCGTCCAGCCCGACGGGCTGCTGACGTTCAACTTGCCGGACAGTCTCAAGGGCCTCTATTCGGAAGCCTATGGCCGCTACCAGTACGACATTCGCGATGCCGAGGGACATCTGCTGTTCTCGTCGCGTCGCAAGACCGGCACTGCCACGGTCGCGCCACCGCCGCTCTCCGAGACGATTTCCGGCGCTGGCGTCACCCGCACCATCGACGGCAAGGTGATACGCATTCGCGTCGCGGAGGACCTCGCGCACCGCGACGTCATCATCGACGACATCGTGTCGAACTTCTTCCGGCGGGTCGGGTGGATCACCATTCCGATCCTGCTGGTCCTGCTCGCCATCGACATCATCATCTTTCGCCGCGCTGTCGCGCCGCTGTGGAAGGCCTCCGAGGAGGCAAGCAATATCGGTCCGGCGCGCACCGACATCCGCCTGCCGACGGAGCAGATCCCGCGCGAGATCATGCCGCTCGTCACCGCCGTCAACCAGGCGCTCGACCGCCTCGAGGACGGCTTTCGGGTGCAGCGGCAGTTCACCGCCGACGCCGCGCACCAATTGCGCACGCCGCTCGCGATCCTGCGCACGCGAATCGAGACGCTCGGCGACGGCGCTGCACGGCAGGCGCTGCATGCCGACATCGAGGGCATGAGCCGCATCGTCGCGCAGCTGCTGGAGATCGCCGAGCTCGACACGCTGGTGCTCGATCCCGGCGAGACCGCGGATTTGCGCGCGGTCTGCGCCGAGGTGGTCGGTTCGATCGCGCCGCTCGCGATTGCGCAGCACAAGGACATCGCGCTGAGGGGCACCGAGGGGCCGGTGCTGATCCACGGCAATTCCGTGATGCTCCAGCGCGCGATCTTCAATCTCGCCGAAAACGCCATCAAGTTCACGGCAAAGGACACGTCGGTCGATGTCGATGTAAGCGAGGATGGTGCGGTGCGCGTGCGCGATTGCGGACCGGGAATTGCGGAAGCCGAGCGCGAATTGATCTTCCTTCGCTTCTGGCGCGCCGACCGCCAGCGCAGCGACGGCGCCGGCCTCGGGCTGTCGATCGTGCGCGCCGTAGCGGATGATCACGCGGCGACGGTTGCGGTGGAGAATCTTCCGGGGGGCGGCGCGCAGTTCACGCTGCGGTTCAGGCTGGCGGAGAAGTCGGCGACGTTGATTTGAACGCGGTGCGGCACTGACGCGCCACCTTCTCCCGCATCCGCCTTCGCCAACGCGGACATGAGGGGAGAAGGCGAAAGCGACGGCTATTTCAGCTTGCCGGTGGACAAATCCATGATCATGCGCGTGGTCAGATAAAGACGCGGCACGATGCTGTTGAGCTGCACATATTCGGCATCGTTGGAATGCGCGCCGAAGCCCGACAGACCCATGCCCTCCACCACGGCTCCGCTGGTCTTGAGTGCGGCAAACGCCGCGTCGGTGCCGCCGCCGGTCGCTTTCTCGTCGACCTTGAGGGGCAGTCCGAGCTCCCCATAGATCGTCTTGCCGTGGGCCGCGACGCGACGTGAGGCGTCGTTGGCCTCAAGCGGCGGACGGCGCACCTCGAATTTCAGCGCGACCTTGGAATCGGGCAGCAGGTGATTTTTGATCTTCTGCTGAAGTGTCTTCTCGAGGTCGTCGAAATCGGCGACCTTGAGTGCACGTGCGTCGGCCTGGGCCGTGGCCTCCGCCGGGATGACGTTGCGGTTGGTGCCGGCCTTGGAGACCGTCCAGTTCAGTTTCAGGCCCTGCTCTGGTTTGGACAGGTCCTTCATCTGCAGCAGCTGGTGCGAGAGTTCGTACAGCGCGTTGACGCCGCCCTCGGGCCGTGAGCCCGCATGCGAGGACTTGCCCTGCACCGTGAGATAGGCCGAGCCGATGCCGCTTGTAGCGAGGCGCAGCGTGCCGTCGGTGCCGCCGCCTTCAAACGAGAACACCACGTCCTGATCCGCGGCGAACCTGGTGATGGTGCTGCGCCAGCCCGGTGAGGAGATCTCCTCGTCGCCGTTGGTGAGCACCGTGAGCGTGCCGTAATCCCGGAAGCTCAGCTTCTGCAGCAACGCAACGGTGTGGAGAATGAGCGCGACGCCCTGCTTGTCGTCGGCAATGCCGAGGCCGTAGGCCTTGTCGCCGTCGATGCGGAACGGTTGATCCTTCAGCATGCCTTTCAGGTACACGGTGTCCATGTGGGCGATCAGCATGATCTTCTTGCTGCCTGTGCCCTTGAATACGGCGTGTACGGCCGGGCCGATCTTCTCGGGTGTGTCGTCGAGGCGATAGACGTCTGTGGGTTGCAGGATTTGCACCGTGCCGCCGAGCTGCTTGAGCTGGCCGGCAACGCGCTCGGCGATCTGGTTCAGGCCTTCGACATCCTTGCTGCCGGATTCGATGCTGACGAGATCGCGCAGCGTGTCGAGCAGCGGCTGCTGCTCCTTTTGCGCCAGCGCATGGACGTCGGCCATGACATTCGCGCTGGGCTCGGCATGGGCCGGCATTGCAGCACAGGCCAGCCAGAGCGACGCGATCAACGGACCAACGAGCGATGGAGCAGGGTGCGATCGAGACATGCGCGACGGCCTTAGGTTGGGGGGATGACGCGGTATGCCCGTGTTTCCGACGCTTGTCACGCGCCCGGCGCACCCGTCAGGCACCGCCCAGGCGGACATCATGTGGGGGTAGGGCCGCTGGCCGTCTAAGCCTAAAGTCGTAGGACCGGAGGGCGCGGAGCTGGGCATTTTCGTCCCTCACATCGTGAGGGATGGAAATCGGACGACACATGTTCCATGCTGGCCTCCAAGCCTCGGCAAGAAGGCCCACCGTCACAATCCATCAGGGTAGGAAATCATGAAAAGACGAGATTTCATCAAGGTCACCGGGCTTGGTGCGGCGGGTGTCGCGACGCTCGCCGCTCCAGCGATCGCGCAGACAACGCCCGAGATCAAATGGCGCATGCCGACGAGCTGGCCGAAATCACTCGATACGCTCTATGGCGGTGCCGAGATGATGGCCAAGATGGTCGCGGAAGCGACCGACAACAAATTCCAGATTCAGACATTTGCCGGCGGCGAGATCGTGCCGGGCCTCCAGGTGCTCGATGCCGTGCAGAACGGCACCTGCGAAATCGGCCACACCGCGTCCTACTATTATTTTGGCAAGGACCCGACCTTCACCTTCGGATCGTCGGTGCCGTTCGGACCGAACATGCGCATCAACCAGGCCTGGTACACACTGGGCGGCGGCAGGGAGATCCTCAACGAGTTCTACAAGAAGTACAACGTCGTCTCGCTGCTTGCCGGCAACACCGGCTGTCAGATGGGTGGTTGGTTCCGCAAGGAGGTCAAGACGCCCCAGGACTTCAGCGGGTTGAAATTCCGCATCGGCGGCTTCGCCGGAAAGGTGATGGCCAAACTCGGCGCGGTGCCGCAGCAGATCGCCGGAGGCGACATTTATCCGGCGCTGGAGAAGGGCACCATCGACGCCGCGGAATGGGTCGGACCGTATGACGACGAGAAGCTCGGCTTCGTGAAAGTCGCGCCGCATTATTACTTCCCGGGCTGGTGGGAAGGCGGGCCCATGCTTCTCGCCTTCGTCAACCAGGACAAGTGGAATGCGCTGCCGAAGCACTATCAGAGCATCCTCGAGCAGGCAGGGCACTACGCCAACAACTGGATGATGGCGAAGTATGACCAGGCCAATCCGCCGGCGCTGCGGCGCCTGCTCGCGGCCGGCGCCAAGCTGCATCCGTTCTCGCCCGAGGTCATGCAGGCCTGCTTCAAGGCGTCAAAGGAGCTGCACACCGAAGTCTCGGCCACCAATCCGGACTTCAAGAAGGTCTATGAATCGCTGACCGCGTTCTCGAACAACGGATATCAGTGGTTCCAGGTCGCCGAAGTCGGCTATGACAACTTCATGGCGCGCAATTCGCAGAGCTGATCGCCGGGAGCGATCCGCCTAAACGAAAAAAACCCGGAGCGAAAGCTCCGGGTTTTTGCGGCGGGCCGGGCGCTATTGCTTCGGCTGGCCGAAGTCGAGCGGCGGCAGATCGATCTGGGGAATGTCGATCTTGATGCTGTTGGGATCGACTGTGGACTGCACGCCCTTGTAGTGCATCACCATCGACGGGAACGTGATCACCAGCAGCACCATGATGAGCTGGATGACGACGAACGGAACCGCGCCCCAATAGATCTGTCCTGTCGTGACCGGCTCCATGCGTTTGCCGGTGACGCGATCGGTATAACGTTCCTTTGGCGCGACCGAGCGCAAATAGAACAGCGCAAATCCGAACGGCGGGTGCATGAACGACGTCTGCATGTTGACGCCGAGAATGACGCCGAACCAGATCAGGTCGATACCGAGATGCTCCGCCGCGGGCCCGAGCAGCGGGATCACGATGAAGGCGAGCTCGAAGAAGTCGAGGAAGAACGCCAGCACGAACACGAACGCGTTGACGAAGATCAGGAAGCCAACCTGGCCGCCGGGTAGGGAGGTCAGCAGGTGCTCGACCCAGACGTGGCCACTGACGCCGTAGAAGGTGAGCGAGAATACGCGTGCCCCGACCAGGATGAAGACGACGAAGGCGGAGAGCTTTGCCGTCGATTCGACGGCCTGACGAACGAGGTCCCAGGTCAGCCGACGTTTCATGGCACCGAGAATGAGGGCGCCGGCTGCGCCCATCGCACCGCCTTCGGTGGGCGTCGCGACACCGATGAAGATCGTGCCCAGCACCAGGAAGATCAGGAACAGCGGCGGCACCATCACGAAGGTGGTCTGTTGCGCCATCTTCGAGAGGAAACGGAAGCCCGTGAGCTTGTCGATGGCCCAGTTCGCGATCGCGACGAAGAAGGCGAAGAGGATGCCGAAGAACATGCTGAGCACGACGAAGTCGGCGCCGTGGGTCTCCGAATTCCGCATCATGAACCAGCCAAACACGCAGCTCGCCAGGAACAGCACGCCCAGCGACCTCAGGCCGCGGTCACCGCTTTCCTCGCGGAAGCCGATGGCTTCCTTCGGCAGGCCCGGAGCGGCGTTCGGGAAAATCAAGGTCACGAGGAACGCGTACCCCGCGTAGAGGGCCGCGAGCACCAGGCCCGGAATGAACGCGCCCTCGTACATGTCGCCGACCGACTTGCCGAGCTGGTCGGCCATCACGATCAGAACGAGCGAGGGTGGAATGATCTGCGCCAGCGTGCCGGAGGCCGCGATGATGCCGGTCGCCACGCGGCGGTCATAGCCGTACCGCAGCATGATCGGCAGTGAGATCAGGCCCATCGAGATCACCGAAGCCGCCACGACGCCGGTCGTCGCCGCGAGCAGGGCACCGACGAACACCACCGCGTAGGCGAGGCCGCCGCGGATGGTGCCGAACAACTGACCGATGGTGTCGAGCAGATCCTCCGCCATGCCGGAGCGCTCGAGCACCAGTCCCATGAAGGTGAAGAAGGGAATGGCGAGCAGCGTGTCGTTGTTCATCACGCCGTAGACGCGCTCCGGCAGGGCCTGGAGAAAGTCCGGGTGGAATTGTCCGAGCTCAACGCCGATGATGGCGAAGAACAAGCCGACGGCGCCGAGCGAAAATGCCGCCGGATAGCCGAGCAGCAGCACGACGACGAGCGTCGCGAACATGATGGGCGCCAGATTGGCGATAATAAACGCGGTCATGACTTCCCCCTAAACCGTCGCCAACGGCTACTTCTTTTCGATCGCTTCGACGAGGTGCTCGACCTCGGCCTCCAGTGCGGACACCTGCGACTCGTGTGGGTCCGGGATCATGCCGCGCATGATGGCGATCCGCTTGATCAGCTCGGAGATGCCTTGAACGAGCAGGAGGGCGAAGCCGACCATGATCAGCGACTTGGCCGGCCATTGCGGCAGGCCGCCGGCGTTGCCGGATTGCTCGTTGATCTGGAGCGAGCGCAGGAAGAACGGTACCCCGGTGACGATCATGACAACGGTCAGCGGGATCAGGAAGAAGATGTGCCCGATGATGTCGATGATGTTGCGAGCCCGCTTCGGCATCATGCTGTTGAAGATGTCGATCCGGATGTGCTCGTTGTCGAGCAGCGTCCAGGACGCGCACAGCAGGAACACGATGCTGAAAAGCACCCATTGCAGCTCGAGCCACGAGTTGGAGGACGTGTCCAACGTCTTTCGAATGATCGCATTCAGCGCCGAGATGATCACGGCGAGCAGGATCAGCCAAGCCAGACGCTTGCCGGTCCAACGTGTGAACGCGTCAATTCCATTGCTCAGCTTCAGGAGCGCTTGCAAGATTGGTCCTCCCCGATTTGCCCCGGCCGTCTTGACTGCGCCGAGTGGCGCGTTGGCTTGTCTCGCCGCGCAGGCATGAGGCAGCCGCACCAAACCAGCGAGTTTGCCGCCAGTCAATCGGAAGTTTGTTGATAGTTAAGGGGAATAAGCCGCGGCCGGCAGACCGATGCTAGCCGCCGGTGACGCTCATGTGCCTGCTGACGCTGGGGCGGTCGTGGCGGCGGTCGATGATGAAGTCGTGGCCCTTGGGCTTGAGCCCAATGGCGCGGTCGATCGCATCCGCAAGCAGCGAATCGTCGTCCGATGCACGCAGAGGTTTGCGCAAATCGGAGGCATCCTCGTGGCCGAGGCAGGTGTGCAACGTTCCCGTGCAGGTGACGCGCACGCGATTGCAGGATTCGCAGAAATTATGAGTCATCGGGGTGATGAAGCCGAGCTTGCCGCCGGTCTCGGCGATGCTGACATAGCGCGCCGGCCCGCCGGTGCTCTCGGCCAGATCCGTCAGCGTGAACTGCTGGGCGAGGCGCGCGCGCACCAGCGACAGCGGCAGATACTGATCGATCCGTCCCGATCCGATCTCGCCCATCGGCATGACCTCGATCAGCGTCAGCCCCATGCTCTTGCCGTGGGCCCAGCGCATCAGGTCGGGAAGTTCGTCCTCGTTGAGGTTCTTCAGCGCAACGGCGTTGATCTTGACCGCGAGGCCCGCAGCGCGCGCCGCCTCGATGCCCTCCAGCACCTTGTCGATCTCGCCCCACCGGGTGATCTCGCGAAACTTCTGCGGGTCGAGCGTGTCGAGCGAGACGTTGATGCGGCGGACGCCGCAATCGGCGAGCTCGCTGGCGTATTTCGCAAGCTGGGTGCCGTTGGTGGTCAGCGTCAGCTCGCTCAGCGCGCCGCTCTTGAGATGCCGCGACAGCGAGCGCACCAGCGTCATCACGTTGCGGCGGACCAGCGGTTCGCCGCCGGTGAGCCGCAGCTTCTTCACGCCCTTGGCGATGAAGGCCGAGCAGAGCCGGTCGAGTTCCTCCAGCGTCAGCAGGTCCGCCTTGGGCAGGAACGTCATGTCTTCCGACATGCAGTAGAAGCAGCGCAGGTCGCAGCGGTCGGTGACGGAGACGCGCAAATACGAGATGGTCCGTCCGAACGGATCGGTCATCGCGCTCGACAGCGCGGCGCGGGGGCTCGGGTAAAGTCCGTTCATACCAAATGCCTTGTCACTTGCGGCAACGCGAGCAGTTTTGCTTCGGCGGCGTCCTGGAAGCAATCTAAGCATCGAACGCGTCAGAGACAATTGGGGGGATGACGGAGGTCAGCGCTTGCCGGTGTTCGGATCGGGGAACGGCGAGCCCGCGGCCGGTGCGGCAGCAGCCGGGGCAGCGGCGGGCGCCACCGGTTTCGGCCTCTTCGGCCGGTGCGGCTTGCGGACCGGTTTCGGCGGAACGGCCGGCTGGAGCTCCGCGAAAATCGGGTTGGGGTCGGTGGTGACCGAGGCGGGGGTGGTGAAGTCGCCGGGATTCCTGATGACATTCACCGGCACGCTCACCGGCTGGTATTTCGGCAGCGCGAAAGCGACCGTGAAGGGGACCTCGGGGGCGGGAACCGAGACGGAGCAGGGGGTCTTGCAGCCTGCACCCAGTGAGGTCGTGGCGTCAGCGCCCGGGGGATTGGATTCGAGCCGGACCTGAACGGTCGGCGGGGCCGATTTGAACATGTCCCAGGAAGTCGAAGACATTGAGGAGCAGCCGGCAAGACTTGTTGCCCCGATGACGCTTACTCCAGCTAACGCAAACGAGATGACACGACGCATGACATCCACCTAGTGCGACGAACCGCCACATCCCCGGGCGAAGTTAGGAGCGTCGTTCTAAGCAAGCAACCGGCCGGCCGCGCATAGTTAGTAGATGGTTAACGCGGGATTCTGCGGAATAATCAAGATATTTCAGCTACTTGAGAGCTTCCTGCGCAGTCATCAGGCTGCTGGCGGCGGCCGGAAGGTCGCGCATGTGGTGGATCAGCCGGTCCGGCTTCAGCTCGGCGATCGGCACGTCCGTATAGCCGAAGCTGACCCCGATCACGGGAACTCCGGCGCGCCGGGCCACGCCGACATCGGGTCCGGCATCGCCGACCATGATGCTGGCTTTGACCTCGCCGCCGGCCCGCGCCACCGTTTCCCGGAAAATGGTCGGATCGGGCTTCTGGACGCCAAAAGTGTCAGCGCCGCAGATCGCCGCGAAGCGCCGGCTCAGGTCGAGCTGGTCCAGCAGGCGCTTCGACAACCATTCCAGCTTGTTGGTGCAGACGGCGAGGCGATGGCCCTGGGCCGCAAAATGGTCGAGCGCGGCCTCCAGCCCCTCGAAGGGCCGGGATTCGACGGCGATATTGTCGGCGTAATAGGCGATGAAATCGGCCGTCATCCGGTCCATGTCGGCAACCGTGACGCTGCGGCCCTCGGCTTCCAGCCCCCGCTCGATCAGCTTGCGGGCGCCGGCGCCGATCATGTTGCGGGCCGAGGCCATCGGCACGGGCGGCAGCCCTTCGCGGTCGAGCACGTAATTGAGCGCGGTGATCAGGTCGGGCGCCGTATCCACAAGCGTGCCGTCGAGATCGAAGACGATGGTGTGGGAGGGGATCATGGCCCAGCGCTACCGGCCCGGCCCCGCCCGCGCAAGGGCCGACGCCATAAGATCACCTTATAAGGTGGGCCCGGAGGCCTGTTCCCCCAGACCCTGTTCTCCGAGGGAAAACGAGGCTACACAGGCCGCCGCGAGCCTATGAGGCAGCACACTCGTAATTCAGGGACGGCGCAAACGTGAACATGGACCAGTTGAAGCGGCAGGCTGCGGCGCGCGCCCTCGAGGACGTCCGTGACGGCATGCAGCTCGGGCTCGGCACCGGCTCGACCGCCAAACATTTCGTCGAGCTGCTCGGCGAGCGGGTCCGCGCCGGACTGAAAGTGATCGGCGTGCCGACCTCCGAGGCGACGCGCCTCGATGCAATTCGCTGCGGCGTGCCGCTGACCACGCTGGACGAGATCGACCATCTCGACATCACCGTCGACGGCGCCGACGAGATCGACACAGAACTCAATCTGATCAAGGGCGGCGGCGGCGCGCTGTTGCGCGAGAAGATCGTGGCGGCCGCCTCGGATCGCATGATCGTGATTGCCGACGACACCAAATGGGTGCCGACACTCGGCCGCTTTCCGCTGCCGGTCGAAGTCATCCCGTTCGGGCTCGGCGCAACGCGACGCGCGATCGAGAAGGCGTTTGCGGAATGCGGCGTTTCCGGGCAGATGGCGGTCCGCAACGGCAAGGACGGCCACGTTTTCGTCACCGATGGCGGCCACTGGATCGTCGATGCCCAGCTCGAAAAGATTGAGGATCCCGCCCGCCTCGCCACGGCGTTGAGCGCGATCCCCGGCGTCGTCGAGCATGGTTTGTTCATTGGCTTGGCCAGCTCGGCTGTTTTGGCCGGTGGCGAGGGAATTCGCGTGATTGAACGGCGAAAGCCGAAAGGAGACTAGGAATGAAGAGCGTTTTGAAATTGTTGCCGGTCGTGACCCTCGCTGTGGGACTGGCCCTCTCGGTCGCCCCGGCCGGGGCCCAGCAGGCAGCGGCGCCGAAATCGTCGCCGGCCGCCGTGGCGGCGGCCAAGGAGATCCTGACGATCAAGAACGCCAGTGCGATGTACGCCAACGCCGTGCCTGGCCTGGTCGATAAGACCAAGATCGCGCTGATCCAGCAGAACCTCAACTACCAGAAGGACCTCACCGAGGTCGCCCAGATCGTAGCCCAGCAGCTCAAGGGCCGCGAAAGCGAAATCGGCGATGGCATGGCGCAGGTCTATGCCAGCGAGTTCACCGAGCAGGAGCTGAAGGATCTCGTCACTTTCTACAAGTCGCCGCTGGGCAAGAAGCTGATCGAGGCCGAGCCGCGCGCCATCGGGCTGAGCATGGCCTTCATGAACTCCTGGGCCCAGAACTTCTCCGAGACCGTGATGGGCAACTTCCGCGCCGAGATGCGCAAGCGTGGCAAGGAAATCTGACAGTCCCTATCTGATCAGAATCCGGATCATGTTCTGAAGAGGTCGGAGTGGACAATGGCTGAATTCGACGTCGACCTCTTTGTCATCGGTGGCGGTTCGGGCGGCGTGCGTGCCGCCCGCATCGCGGCCGGTTACGGCGCCCGCGTGATGATCGCGGAAGAGTACCGCATGGGCGGGACCTGCGTGATCCGCGGCTGCGTGCCGAAGAAGCTGTTCGTCATCGGCTCGCATTTCCGCCATGAGATCGAGGACGCCGCCGGTTTTGGCTGGACCGTTCCGCCTGCGACCTTCGACTGGCCGACGCTGATCGCCAACAAGGACAAGGAGATCGCGCGTCTGGAGGCGGCTTATACCGCCAATGTCGAGAAGTCAGGCGCGCAAATCGTCAAGAGCCGCGCGGTGATCGAGGACAAGCACACCGTCCGCCTGCTCGAGAACGACAAGAAGATCACCGCAAAATACATTTTGATCGCTACCGGCGGCGCGCCCAATCATGGCGCTCCGATTCCCGGCATCGAGCACGTGATCTCCTCCAACGAGGCGTTTCACCTGACCAGGCTGCCGAAGCGGATCGTGATCCAGGGCGGCGGCTACATTGCGCTGGAATTCGCCGGCATCTTCGCCGGCTTCGGCTCCGACGTCACAGTCATCTATCGCGGCGACAACATTTTGCGCGGCTTCGATGAGGACGTTCGCGCCCACGTCCGCGCCGAGATGGAGAAGCAGGGCATCACCATCCTCACCGGCTGCACGGTGGCGAAGGTCGATCGCCATGGCGAGGAATTCACCACCCATCTGTCTAACGGATCGAGCCTCGCCTCCGACCAGGTGATGTTCGCGATCGGCCGCCATCCCGCCGTCGCCAATCTCGGCCTGGAGAAGGCCGGCGTCGCCATCAACCCGCGGAACGGCGGCATCGCGGTCGACCATTTCTCGAAGAGCTCGGTCGACAGCATCTATGCGATCGGCGACGTCACCCATCGCTTCAACCTGACGCCGGTCGCGATCCGCGAGGGCCACGCGTTCGCCGACACCGTGTTCGGCAAGCGCGAGGTGCAGGTGGATCACGCCAACATCCCGACCGCCGTGTTCTCGCAGCCGGAGGTCGGCACCGTCGGCCTCACCGAGACCGAGGCGCGCGCGCAATTCAGCCATGTCGACATTTACAAGACCACGTTCCGCCCCATCAAGGCGACGATGTCAGGCCGCGATACCCGCGTGCTGATGAAGCTCGTCGTCGACGGCGCCTCCGATCGCGTGCTCGGCTGTCACATCGTCGGCGATGCCGCGGCCGAAATCACGCAGGCGGTCGCGATTGCGGTGAAGATGAAGGCGACCAAGGCCGATTTCGATGCGACGATCGCGCTGCATCCGAGCGCGGCCGAAGAGCTCGTCACCATGCGCACACCGACCGCACGCCACGTCCGCCAGGCGGCGGAGTAACTCCGCTCAGCCGTAGAGGTAACCGACTGGCTTGCCCTCGGTGCGCAGGGGACGGATGTCCTTCTGTGTGATGATCTGACCGGCGAGGCCGTCGATCTCGTCGCGTTGCGTCGGCGTCCAGCTGCGGAGGTCGTTCATGCCTTTGAGGAGGCCGAGCCGAAGGACCTGCGTGTTCTCACCCACGCCGACGAGACTTGTGGCGTTCTTGCCCGCTGTCACCACATCGCCGGCCGTGAGCTCAAAGGTCTCACCAGTCTTGTTCTTGAATTCGGCCGTGCCGCGGATGACGCGGTAGATCACGACCTCGCCCCTGGCGAAACATGTGGTGTCCGCTGCTGCCGACGTGCTCTTGGGCAGCAGCGATTGGCCGCGCGGGTCGGTTGCGATGATGTTGCCGGTGACGAGATGGCCGCTCGGGACTTCGATCCCGATATCGCGCACGTAAACCGGCATGGCCGATTTGACCGGGCTGTCGGTGAGCGGCTTGAACAGGGCATCCAGCGCCAGCGGGTCCTGGAGCCAAAAACCTGCGACCGCAGGGCGATCATGGAGAGAGTGGCTCCATGCCACACGCGGCGTCTCGTCTTCGTTGATCTGATCCGGGCCGACAATGGTCGGGTTTGGAAAGGTCGTCGGATCGGTGATGAAGGCTTCGAGGAATTTGCCGGAATAGCCCATGGAGATCGGATCCGGCGCCACCGTTTGTGGTGTCTTCAAATTCTCTTCGGTCGACAGTCCCGACCAGGTGTAGAACAGCTGGCGGTGCACGATCGCGCTTTGCAGCATCACCGCGCCGGGGCCGACATTGTAGAAGCGCCCGTCATAATCGAAGGTGAACGCGCCCGAGGTGACCAGCACGAGCTGAAAGCCGCCCGGTGGCAGATGAAGGTGGAAATCTGTGGGACCGGTGTCGGGCAGATAGATCGGCAGATTGGTCGCGACTTCGTGCAGCAGGAAGGTTTCGTTGTTGGCGTGAAAGCCCTCGTTGGCGCGATTGTAGAGGGCTTGCGGCCGGTACGTTGCCTCGAACGTCGCATTCCGGTCGCGGTCGATCGCCACAAACTCCTGAGCGTTGAGGCGAAGGGGGGCGCCGTTCGGACGGGTGAGGCCGGTGATTTTGAGATCGCCGGCGGCATGCACGTTCATGGCATTCTCCGATTCTAGACCGCTCACCCGGTCTCTCGGCGCACGCATCTTGCTGCTGCAATCGGGAGAGCAGGGATCAGGCCTGATGCTGCCTTGCGAATTCTGGGCCAGTCGAGGAGCCGCGCGGCACGGAGGCTTCGCGACGAGCCGCCACGCGAGGAAAAATCGAGGTTGCACCTGAGGTTAGCTGACACGCTTCGCCAGCCTGCATGGCCATGTTCGCCCGGTCTGCAAACCTGACGACGAAACGTGTCTTGTCTAATTTGTCGGCATCCTGGCGCGGACGTGCAGCCGCGCCGATCAGAGGAAGTCGGCGGCCGGATTTCTGAAGCCGTTCATTCGAAAGATCGACGGAGGGTCCGCTCGGGCTTGCCGTACGGGCTGTCAGCCCATTTCGCCATGTCCACTGCACGCGCCTCGATGAGCTCGCACCACAGGCAGCTGAGCTCCGCGCGACCTTTGGCCGAGAGCATCGGAATGAGGCCATGGCCACAGCCGGCGCAACATTTGACGCGATTCATGGTTCTCTCCGCGACTTTCCGGATTCAGGAGCGACATCGTTGCTCCCGAAGCTTGCGCGGGCGCTATGAGGGCGCAGCGACGCCTGCGGCCGGGGTGCTCGTCCCCGAGATCGTCGCGTCTGCGATCCAGCGCGACACCGCGGCGATGTCCTCCGCATTGTCGCGGAAGGCACGAAGCTGGAATTCAGCCGAGCTGCCACGTTCGACGATGGTACGACAGTGTTCGACCTCGGCGGCGCAGTTCAGCGCGGCGGCGTCTTCGGCGATGTCCTCGATCACGCGGGAGAGCAGCTCGGAGATCTCGACCGGCCCGTCCTTGGAGGCAAAGATGCAATCGGTGCCGTAGCGCTGGGCGCGCCATTTGTTCTCCACCGCGATCGCGCGTTCCACCGCGGTGACCTCTTTCGACAGATGAGGCCGCAGGTAGAGATAGCGGGTCAGGCAACGATAGAGCGAGGCAATGGCAACGGCGTCATCGACGAAGGTGCAGGTATCGGGCGCACGCAGCTCGAGCGTCGGGTGCTTCATGGAGGGGCGCATGGCCCACCAGATGTGGCTTTCATCGGGGATCACGCCGGAGCGCTGCAACGCGCCGACATATTCGTCGTAATCCTGCCTGCTCTCGAACAATTCTGGCAGGCCGGTGCGCGGCAGCTCGGAATAGGCGGCGAGCCGATAGCCCTTCAGCCCGGTCTTGTGTGAATTCCAGAACGGGGAGGAGGCCGACAGGGCGATAAACAACGGCAGATGCGGCAGCATCGCTCGCATCACCGCCATACGCTTCTCCGGATCGGGCAGCTGGACGTGGACATGCATGCCGCACATCAGGTTGCGGTGGCCGATGCTGCGCAGATCCTCAATCATCTCCTCGTAGCGCGGCTTCGGGCTCGGCTGCGACATGCGCCAGACCGCGGTCGGATGTGTGCCGCAGGCCATGATCACGAAGCCGTATTGTGCCGCGACGTTTGCGACTTCGCGACGCAGGAAGCGAAGCTCTTCGCGCGCGTCGGCGACGTCGACATGAACGTTGGTGGCGACCTCGAGCTGCGACTGCAACATCTCCCGCATCGCCTGGCCGCCGGTGGACCAGTTCGCAGATTCGAAAAGCTCATTCGGGGTCTGGATCGCGACCTCAAGGCTGCGCCGATCGGCGAGGAAGTATTCCTCCTCGATGCCGAACGAATATTCCGCGGCTTTGCCGCGTCCGCCGGCGGAGCGAATGACGAGGTGCTGCTTGTCTTCCGAGGAATCGAGCCGCAGAAGTTTCAAAACGTCTGATGCGAATGTCATTGTGCCACCCGGCCAAGGTATTTACCTGCGGGCGATAATCCTTCTGACAGGGGCGGGTTCCGCGTCGGCCCCACCGGAAATTGCAAGGTCGAACGGAACAATTTTCGCGCTTTCGGACGCACGTGCGACCAGCGCGTGATTCGGGGGCACTTCTGTCCAGTCCGTTTCCTTGTCGAACGGCTCGGACACCACGATGACCTGGCCGCCGGCCTCGCGGAAATACAGCGTGTTGGCGGCATCGTTGACGGCGACCCGGAAGGCATAGAGATCCCGGCCGTTGGCGATGGCGCTGGTGAAGCGCAGCCGCTCACGAAGCTCGCCTTCGTTGACGAGGCCGACGAGGGCTCGCAGCACGCGATGCGTTGCGCCGAGCGGATCGGCATCGAGTCCCGCGCCCATCATGGCGAGAAACACGGCTTCCGAATCGGTCGTGCCTGTCCGCGAGGGATAGTAGGCATCGGGGATCAGCGCCTCGACCTTGCGCCGCAGGCGATTCCAGCTGCCGACGAAGCCGTTGTGCATGAACATCCACTGGCCGCAGGCAAAGGGATGGCAGTTCTGCCGCGTCACTGCCGTGCCGGTGGCGGCGCGCACATGAGCGAAGAACAGATGCGAGCGCAAATGGCGGCAGAGGTAGCGGAGATTCTCGTCCGACCAGGCCGGGCGTGTTTCACGATAAAGACCAGGCTCCGGATGCTCGCCGTACCAGCCGAGACCAAAGCCGTCGCCATTCGAGCCGGCGGTCGACTGGAGCGAGCGGATGCTTTGCGCGATCAGCGAATGCTCGGGCTCGGTGACGTAGGGTTCGAAAGACGTGGTCTCGCCCCGGTATGCGATCCAGCGACACATGGGAATCCTGTCAGGAGATGCTTGCTGAAATGTATCAACGAACCTGACAGGACGATGGTTCCCGACAGCGAGTGTCGGGAACCAGGTGGCCACTACACCGGAACCGGAATCAATGGCGCAACTTCGCGATCATCTGCATTCTCGCTAGCTGCGAGACCTTGTGCGACGCCGACGCGGTCGGCCTCGGGACGGTTCTGGCTCATCTTGCGCTTGCCTTCGAACCGCACGACGGGAATGCGCACGCCGACGATTCCGCGCAACTGCGCAGCGATGAAATCCGCAGGGGCATCCGTAACGGCCCAAGGCCTGGCGCGCGATCCTTCGTGCCTGTTCGTGAGCCGCGTCACGGCCTCGAGCAGGCGCTCGGGCTCCTGGAAGAATTCGACTGGGCCGTAGGCATGCACGGCGACGTAGTTCCAGGTCGGCACGACCTTTTCGGTTTCCTGCTTGGTCGCGTACCAGGACGGCGTCACATAGGCGTCGGGACCGCCAAAGATCGCCAGCGCATCTCCGATCGGCGGCAGTTTCCATTGCGGATTGGCTTTCGCCACATGTCCGTACAGCACGCCATGCTCGCCTTCGCCCTCGTCGAGAAAGAGCGGCAGCGGCGTGGCGACCGGGCCTTCGCTGGTGGCCGTGACCAGACTGGCGAGGCGCGCGCCGTGAATGGTCGCCCGGATGCTCTCGATGTCGTCCTTGAAGGCGGGAGGGATGTACATGGTCTATCTCCGATGTTGGTCTGGAGATAGCCGGAATCTGGCCTGTAAGAAACGGCCAGTTATCGTCTATTTGATCAGTCCAGTTCGGCGACGGCCTGTGCAAGAAGCCTGCAGCCGCGCTCGATCTGTGACACCTCCAGTGCCGAATAGCCCATGACGAGGCCGATTGTCTTCCGCGGTCGGCGAGGTCCGACGAACAGTGCCGAGACGGGATAGATGCCGACGCCCTTGGCATGGGCCGCCTTGATCAACGCGTCCTCTCGCTTCTGCGGCAGATTATCGAACCACGCCACGATGTGCAGGCCGGCGGCAGTGCCCTCGATCCGGACGCGATCCCCGAACCGGCGGCGAAGCGCGTCGAGCAGCGTGCGCTGGCGTTCGGCGTTGCGCCGGCGCACGCGCCTGATGTGGCCGTCATAGGCGCCGCTTTCAAGCATCGACGCGAGGGCATCCTGTTCGATCAGCGGCGTGTGCCGGTCCATGATCTGCTTGGCCGCGGCGAACAGGGATCGCAGGGCGGCGGGCACAACAAGATAGCCGATCCGCAAGGTCGGCGAGAGCGTCTTGGAGACGGTGCCGAGATAGATCACATTGCCGCCGCCTGCCAGCGCGTGCAGGGGCGGGATCGGCTTCGTGTCGTAGCGATACTCGCTGTCGTAATCGTCCTCCATCACGTAGGCGTCGTTTGCCCTGGCCCAGGCGAGCAATTGGTCCGGCGTCCGATCGGCATGACGCCGCCGAGCGGATATTGGTGCGACGGCGTGACATAGGCGAGGCGGGCTTCGACGCCGTCGAGCCGCGTGGTCTCCAGTCCATCCGCGTCGACCGGGATCGGGATCGTCTCGGCACCCGTCGCCGCAAAGGTGTGCCGCGCCATTTGGTAGCCGGGATCCTCCATCACGAAGCGGTCGCCGGCATCGAGCAGCAGGCGCGCGCAGATGTCGAGGCCCTGCTGCGAGCCATTGACGACGACGATCTGATCGACCTCGCAGCGGACGCTGCGCGACCGCCAGAGATAGCCTTGGAGTGCGGTCCGCAGCCGCAGCGCGCCGCAGGGATCGTCATAGGCCAGCCGCTCGGGCTTGCGCGCCATCGCGGCAGTCACGGCCTTCTTCCAGGCCACTACCGGGAAATCCGACGGCGCGAGCTCGCCATAGCGGAAGTTGGCGACGAGCCCGCGCGGCGGCTCGGTCCAGCGCGGCGGGTCTTGAAGCAACCGGTCCCCGAAGGCCGACAGCCGCACCTTCCGCGCCGACGCTCGCGACACTATGCGCGCGTGTCCCCGCTCGACGACGGCGCGGGCCACCCGCGGCCGCGCGCCATGGCGTGTCTCGATGAAGCCCTCGGCGGCGAGCTGTTCGTAGGCGATCGTGACGGTCGAGCGTGCCACGCCCATTTCGCCGGCCAGCGCGCGCGAGGACGGCAGCAACCCGTCGATCCCGTACACCCGCGCCAGGATCTGATCTCTCAAGGCCTCGTAGATCTGGCGCGCGCCCATGCGGTCGGCACGGAGAGCAGGATTGGTCTTCATCTGGATCATCCACATTCCAAGCCGGCATTCGCCCGAGCGGACGATGTCGGAATGTGGTTCTAGTCCCGTTCGCCGAGAGTTTCGACGTAAGCCTTGCCGTAGGGATGAAAATGCTCCTTGCGGCCCTGGTCCCACAGTGCCCTGAGGCCGGGCGCCGCGATGTCCCAATCCGGCCGGCACTTCATGCCGACTGCCCTGAGGTCCTGGCGGAGTTCTTCGACGGTTGGACGGCCGAAGAACCAGTAGCCGTTATAGATCTTGTGAATGACAAGGCCGGGCTCGAGCACGACCACGTGCGGAATCATCGGATTATGGACGGGGTCGGTGTATTCGGCGATGTCGAGATCTTTCTGAACGAGGCGCCGCGAATCCGAGAGGAAGGGCCAGTGCGCTCCGACGCCGCTGCGATATTCACTGGTCTGGATGATATTGTCGGTCGTGATCGTGACCATCCGGCAATAGCCCACCTCCATTTCGCGATGGAGTTGCAGCAAGCCTTCGGCCTGGCGGCGATCCTTGGGACAAAATCCACCGCGGCCGAGCACGAGCACCATCGGATCGCCCGCCTGCAGCTCGGAGAGCTTTCGATGTTTGCCGGTGTGGTCGCTGAGCTCGTAATCAGGGAAAGTTACTCCCGGTATCATGTCAGGTCGCATCACGCTCTCCCAGTTTTACAGATCAATCACGACGTCGTTTCGGGGCCGTGAGCAGCAGATCAGGACATTGCCGTCCGCAGGCGGATCGAGCGGATCCGGCGCATAGTCGACCGTCCCCGCGATCAATCCGCTCTCGCAATTATGGCAGACGCCGGTCCGGCACGACCAGCGCACGGGGACGTCGCAAGCTTCGGCCAATTCCAGCAGGCTGGCGTAGGCCGGTCCCCAGCACACGTTGAGGCCGCTGCGGGCGAACGAAACCATCGGGCCGGGGCCAGGAGCGCCAACCGGCGAGTGCGCTCGCTTCTGCGGGGAGGACGCTATGCCGGGCGTCAAGGATGGTCCGGCGCCGAACAATTCGGTGTGGATGCGATCCGGTGCAATGCCCAGCGTGGCGAGGCCAGCTTTCAGATCGCTCATGAAAGCTGCCGGTCCACACACATAGAAATCGCCGTCGCGGGGCACGCTCAGCGTCTGGAGCAGGCGTCCGTCGAGATGTCCGGCTGTATCGAACGCCACATTGAGACGATCGTCCGGGTCAGGCGCGCTGTAGCAGACGTGGCTATGGTGACGAGAGAGCCCACCTAGCAACTCGCGCGCCTCGGCGGCGAATGCATGTTCGCGGCCGTTGCGGGTGCCGTGCAGCCACCACACGTCCCGCGTCGTCCCTTCGGCGGCGAGGGCGTGGAGCATTGCGAGTACCGGGGTGACGCCGATGCCGGCGCTCAGCAGGACGACGGGGCGCGCATCTTGCCGGAGCGTGAAACTGCCGCGTGGCGCACCGAGCTGCACGGCAGCGCCGTCCACCAGCTCGTCGGCGATGTAGCGGCTGGCGGCGCCGTGCGCTTCGCGCTTGACGCTGATGCGATAGGACGCGGCATCGGCGCCGCTCGAGAGCGAATAGCTGCGCGTCATCGCCTGCGCAGCGGAAGGTTCGAGCCTGATGACGACGAATTGACCGGGCAGGGCGGCCGCCACGGGATGTCCGTCGGCGGGTTCGAGGATCAGCGACGTCACGTTGCCGCTTTCGGCGATCTTGCGCGCCACGCGAAATGAGCGGAATCCGCGCCAGGCCGGAGGAGGGCTCGCCGCCGGCCCAAGTCCGGCGTTTCCCGCGATCTTGTTGTCCTTCTGCTGCTCGAGCAGCGCCGCGAATGAACGCTGCCACCCGCGGCTCAGCGCGGGAATCCGCAGCGCGCGCTCCAGGCGTTCGCGCGGATGCGGCGGCAGGTAAAGCAGCGCATTGACCTCAAACACGCTCATGCGCTCGGGTCCCACAGCGATCTGCTTGATCTCGTCACCGGCTTCGACGTCGCCTTCCTCGAGCACACGGAAATAGAATCCGGGCCGCCCGTGCCTGACCAGCAGCGCGGCCATGTCCGGCTCGTCCATGCGAATGCCGAGCCGGTAGCAGGTGACGCGCGGCTGCGTCACTTCGAACAGGGCAGAGCCGATCCTGTAGCGGTCTCCGATGCACACGTTGGTGTCGGCTAGGCCCTCGACCGTAAAGTTCTCGCCGAACTGGCCATGAACGAGGTTCGATCGACCGAGATGCTCCTGCCAGTACCGATAGGATTCGTCCTGATAGACGAATACGGCACGATGTTCGCCGCCATGACCGGCCGTATCGCCCTGGCCGTCGCCATCGATGTTGAGCCGGCGCACCCTGCGCGGGCCTGTGACCTGCGCCTTCCAGATGCCGGTGTGAACGGTCCGACCCTGCCAGGCGACGTCGCGCGGCAGGCCGACATTGATTGAAAGCAGACGTGCCATTGCGTGTTCCCGATCTGGCTGCGCGGTTCTGCCGTCATCCTTGCAGCAAGAGGGCGTTTTTGGCTCGTTAGTCGTTGTTAGAGGTTGCGAGCAAGCCTTGCCACCGGCGGCCCTGAGGCCAATCTGAGATGGCGTAACGCCAACGCAATCGGGACAACGGGAGGCCACGATGGATGATCAGGGCAAGCTGGCCGCGCTCCAGCGGCATTGGGACGCTTCGGATGCGAACGATTTCGAGGCCGAGCACGACATCTATCGCGGGGACGCGGTGCTCGACTATCCGCAATCCGGCGAGCGCATCCGCGGTCGCAGCAACATCCAGCAGAGCCGGTTCGTGCAACCGAACAAGAAGCGCTTCACGGTTCGGCGAATCGTCGGCGGTAACGATCTCTGGGTGAGCGAATTCGTGCTGACCTATGACGGGGTGCCGTCTTACGTGGTGAGCATCATGGAATTCCGCGACGGCCTGGTGGCGCACGAGACGCAGTATTTCGGCGACAGGTTCGAGCCCTCGCCCTCGCGGGCGCATCTTGTCGAGCGGGTGGAGTAACACACGGAACCCGATGCGGCGGCTGGTCGCAGTCGCGTCGCCTTGATTCCGACAGTCCCATCTTTATGTGTGGAAGGAACAAGAATCCGGGCCCCTCTGGCGAGGACGCCGACGCTGTCGGCAAACCTCGTGATGTCGGATGACCTGTCCCGCGCCAATGCGATGGATCGGCCGATCGTCGGGCCTTCTTGAGAGTCTCTCCGACCCAATCGTCCCCATCGCAGCTCCGTGCGGTCATTTCGCAAGATAAGGGAGCAACGATGTCCGACGCCAAGCATTCCAATCCGATCGAAATCGAGATCACCGAGCCGTCCAGCCTGAACGAGCAGGCTGCGGTGGCGCTGGTGATCGTCGGCGCGCTGGTTGCGGTTGCCGACCGCCAAGTTTCGCCGGTCGAACGCGACGAGGTCGTCCGTTTCATCCGGGATCGCAAGCTCGCACCGCACATATCGGAGGACCGGCTCTACGCCATGTTCGACGAGCTTGCCGAACGACTCGAGGAGCCGGATTTCGCCAATGTGGTGATCGAGAATTTGCGTCCGGTTTCGGACCTGCCGCTGTCGGCTCATTTGATGGAACTGTCGGAGCGCGTCGCGGCCGCCGACGAGGACGTGCATCCCCACGAAGTGCAGGCGATCAAGCTGTTGCGCCTGCTGACGCTGGTGCTGCCGCGCGCAAAGCAGGTGGCGCCGGGTGCAGTGCGGGCCGAACAGCGCATCGCCGCCGAGGAGTAAGCATGAGCGTAGTTTCGGACGAAGATAAGACAGGGACTGCGGGTGCTACCGGCCAGATGGCAGGCGGCGACCCGCGCCTCGACAAGCTCGTCCGTCGCCTCCCGCCACGCATGGGTGACACCGTCACCTATCTGCTCAAGCCGTCCAGCCGCTGGGTGAGAATCCCCTCGGGCGCGCTGCTTATTGTCGGCGGCGTGCTCTCGTTCCTGCCGGTGCTCGGAATCTGGATGCTCCCGCTCGGCCTCGCTTTGCTCGCAGAAGACGTTCCCGCACTGCGATCCTCGCGCGGCAAAGTTTTGGATTGGGTCGAGCGGAAGAAGCCGCAATGGCTCGATCCTGCCGCACCGAAAAATGACCAATCATGACTGAATTCATCACCACCGAAGCGCTGACCGCGCTGCTTCAGGTCGTCCTGATCGACCTCGTGCTCGCCGGCGACAATGCCGTCGTCATCGGCCTTGCCGCAGCCGGCCTGCCGGCCGAGCAGCGCCGGCGCGCCATCGTCGTCGGCATCATCGCCGCCACCGTCTTGCGCATCGTCTTTGCCGGCGTCGCGACCCAGCTTCTGCAAGTGATCGGGCTGTTGCTCGCCGGCGGCGTGCTGCTGCTCTGGGTCTGCTGGAAGATGTGGCGGGAGCTGCGCGAGCAGTCCGCGCATGCGAACGAGCTCGCTTTCAGCCATGGCGGCAGCAGCGCTGCTCCTGCCTCCCGAAAGACCTTCAGACAGGCGGCCGTGCAGATCGTCGCCGCCGACGTCTCGATGTCGCTCGACAACGTGCTCGCGGTCGCGGGCGCTGCGCGCGAGCATCCCTACATCCTCGCCTTCGGACTGTTGTTGTCGGTCGCGCTGATGGGCGTCGCCGCCGATTTGCTCGGCCGCGTGCTCCAGAAGCAGCGCTGGATCGGCTATGTCGGCCTCGCCATCATCGTTTACGTCGCCTTCGAGATGATCTATCGCGGGTCGCTCGAGCTCGCGCCTGTGATCGCGAGTCTCTGAGGCAACGTGCCTGTCCATCATCCGGAGTGATCAATGACGTCCGAACCCAAAGCACCTTCGGCGGTTTCCGTGCCGGCGCCGCAAATCGGCGCGTTTGCCCAACTCATCTTTGGCTCGCGCTGGCTGCAGGTCCCGCTTTATGTCGGCCTGATCGTCGCGCAGGCCGTCTATGTGCTGCTGTTTCTGAAGGAGCTCTGGCATCTGGTCGTCCACTCGTTCGACGCCAGCGAGCAGCAGATCATGCTGGTCGTGCTCGGGCTGATCGACGTCGTGATGATCTCGAACCTGCTGGTGATGGTGATCGTCGGCGGTTACGAGACCTTCGTCTCGCGCCTGAACCTCAGCGGTCATCCGGACGAGCCCGAATGGCTCAGCCACGTCAACGCCAGCGTGCTCAAGATCAAGCTTGCGATGGCGATCATCGGCATCTCCTCGATCTCTCTGCTCAGGACCTTCATCGAGGCAGGTAATCTCGGCACGACGCGGAGTAATTTCACCGAGAGCGGCGTGATGTGGCAGGTGCTGATCCACTTGACCTTCATCATCTCCGCGATCGGCATCGCCTGGGTCGACCGCCTCGGCGATAGCGGCCAGCGCAAGGGAGCCGGTCACGGCTGAGCGTGACACACGGCCGCTCAAAGACCGAAGGCTGCGCTCAGGGACGTCGGCTCCGCGCCAGCGTCTCGGAGGGCGTCTCGCCGAACGCCAATCTGTAGCCGCGCGAGAACTCACCAAGATGCCAGAAGCCGTTGCCGAGCGCTGCGGCCTTGACGCTCATGCCGCCGCCTCCGACCATGAGCTGGATGCGGGCGGACCACAGCCGCTTGAGGCGCAGATAATGGTGCAGGCTCACGCCGTGCACTGCGTGCGCGGCCGTCTGGAGCGTACGCACCGATACGCCGAGCGCAGAGGCGAGGTCGTCACTGTAGAGTGCCCTGCTGCCGGACCACATGACCATTTCGTCGAGGCGCGCGATCAGCTTGCGGTGCTTGGCGAACGATCCGCGTCGCGCGGTTAGCGCGCCTGCCGGCGCGAGCGCATCGTCGAGGCAGGCGAGCAGCGTCTCCTGGATGGGTCGGTTGAGCGCCTCGAATTGCCGGGGATCGTTGCACGCCGAGGCGAGCGAGAACATCTCCAGGATAGCGGTACGCAGGCGCGCCATCGGATGGTCCTGCGCGCGAACATATGCGAGGCCCGTGTCGAAATCCGTCCAGCCGCGATGACGCATGTCCGAGTTGAAGCGCAGCATCAGGTAAGTGTTGGGATGATGCTCGATCGCATCTACGGGCGCTTTGCCGCGCATCATGGCAATCGTGGAATTGTCGACCTCGCGGCCGTTGGAGGTGGAGTGAAACGCGAGGGGGACAACGAGGCCGACACCATTGTCCGTGCCGATCTCGGCCTCAAACCGCCGTGCAAAGGAGCGCTGGAGCACGAACAGCCCATCCTGGAGCGGCAGGATGGCGCGAGACAGCGAGAATTCGCGCGGGCGGAGCGGCGTGCTGATGCCGAGGCCGAGCACCTCGTTGGCGCGAAACTCGGCGAAATCCGAGAAGCGCTCGATGCCGAGGATTCGCGAAGGCTTCAGCCGACATAGCGGCATCTCGGAATCCTGGCATGAGGGATGAGCCGCAAAATACAAACGGTATCAGATGGTCGACCATCGGCCCTATCCCGGAAGACTACTGCGACGCTTCATCACGCAACCTGCGGATAGGCCGCGTTTTCCCGCCGCTCGCGCTCGCCCAATTCGCGCACCAGCTCCTGGAGGAAGGATTCCGTGTGGGCGGGCAGGGTGCGCTCGGCGCGAACGTAGATGCCGAGATCTGACCACACCGGACTGCCGGCGTTGTCGAGCGGCAGGAAGACGAGCCGGCTGTCGCGCGACAGTCGGTCGATGCCGAGCTGGGTCTGGAAGGCGACGCCGACGCCGCGCGCGGCGAGCTCGCGCATCAGGTCGATCGAATTGGCCTGGATGGCAGGCTCCGGCGTCTCGGACAGCTGCGCGATCAGCGGCTGGAGCAGATGGTAGATCGATAGCTCCGGCAGCGCGTGGATGACTGGAAAGGCGAGACATTGGGTCAGCGTGACCGTCTTGCCGCGCGCCAGGGGATGATCGCACGCCACGACCGCGCCGAGGCGAAACCGCTTCAAGGCGACCTGGCGCAGATCCGGCGGATGGCGAAGCGCCATGGCGATACCGATGTCGGCCTCGCCGCGGCTCAGGGCCTCCAGCACATCCGACGATCCCTTCACCTCGGTGGTGAAGCTGACGCGCCGGGCGCGGCCGCGATGGGCGGCTATCAGGTCCGGCAGCACCGACTCCGTGAGCGACTCGATGCAGGCAATGCTGACAGTGCCGTGCCACGTCCCGGACAGGGACGCGACGTCGGAGCGGAAGCGGTCGAGGTCCTGGAGCACGTTCATGACGTGCCGGGCCAACATCTCGCCGACCGTCGTCAGCGTCAGGCCGCGCGCATTGCGCTCGAACAACGGTGACCCAACCTCTTGTTCAAGCTTGAGAATCTGGCGGCTTACGGCCGACGAGGCAACGTTCAGCAGGCGCGCTGCGGCCCGGATCGAACCGGTGCGGCGAACGGCGTGGAAGTACTGGATGGCCGGTGAGTGAAAGCGCATGGGACCCCCGGCTGGACTATAGCTGTTGCTGAAACGGCATCAACATGTGCGAAATTCTGTGCTTTTCGAGCGCGCTCCTCCCACCTAGGTTCGCCGCCGGATTGCCGGTCCCGCCAGACCGTCATGCCATGCGCAACGAGGCGCCAGGGGATTCGGGGTGGACGAGAACATTGTTTGCGAGGTCGCGCCGGACACGCGCCTGGTCGATCGCCGTCGCGCGGCCGCCTATGTCGGCGTGACCGCCGGACGCTTCGAGCAACTGGTGCGCGACAGCGTCGTGCCACCGCCTGTTATGGTGGACAACAAGCGGCGCTGGCCGCTCGCGTTGCTCGACGTTGCGAAGGACGCGGTTGTCACCAGCAGTATGCCGAGCCTGCCGCAGGTGATGGTTGAGATTGCGCAGGACGCGCGTCTCTGCGAACGGGCCCCGGCACCGGCCTCGCACGAACTGCCGGACCAGGCCTGGTTCGAGCAGCGCGCGCGGTTCGTTCAACGCGTGCGCCGCTCACTGCTGTCGGGTAACGAGGTCCGTCTCTTGCGCGAGTTCAAGCTGCTCAGGCAGAACCAGATCAGCATGTTCGGCTATTACGGCAGCTTCGAAGCCCTGATGGTGCGCGGCTACATCGTCGAGCTCGCGCGAAAGCCGCCGTCGAGCCGTCCGCTGGTGACGTACCGGCTGACCGCGCAGGGCGAGCGGGTCCTGTCGGCGCTGAAGGACGAGCCGGCGATCTGACCGGCGCGGACAAGGTGACGGCATCCTTCGGCATCATCGCACGGCGTGCATCTCCAGAAACGCCTTCACGCCGGTGACGGTGCCCGTGTCCGACGGCACATAGCCGGGTAGTGTCGCGACGGCCGCGCGAAAATCGGCGCTGCGGATGATCTCCAGGATGCGCTGCATCGGCTCGGTGTCCAGGAACGCGCGCTTGCAGACGAAGAAATAATCCTCGGTCAGGAGCCGGATGAAATCGAGGCCGAAATGCCGGGCCGCGGCTTCGACGCCGAAACTCGCGTCAGCCATGCCGCTCGCGACATAGGCTGCGACCGCGGCGTGGGTGAATTCGATCTGCTGCGCGCCGTTGATGCGGCTCTCGTCGATGCCGTTTGCCGCAAGCAGTTGGTCGAACAGAAGCCGCGTGCCGGAATCGTGATCGCGGTTGACGAAGCGGACTTTGGGTCCGGTGAGATCATCAAGCGAAGCGATGCGCAGCGGATTGCCGCGCGCGACCATCAATCCCATTTCGCGTGTGACGAAGCTGATGATGCGATCCTCGCGCGGATCGAGCCATTCGCGCGCAGCCTTGATGCCCTGGGCGCGCAGCGCGCCGTGCGGCAGATGCAGGCCGGAGAGATCGCAGGCGCCCTGCGCCAGCGAGACCAGCGAATGCTGGTTGCTGACATAGCGCAGATCGACGCCGATGCCGGGCTCGCGGTCGAGGAATTCGCGCAGTTTTGCGACCGCAAAGCCGTGGCTGGCATGCACGCGGATCACCGACGGGCGCTGCTCGAGGAATGGCTTGATCTCGCTTGCCAACTCCTGCGCCAAATTTTCAAGCTGAGGTCCGAGCCGGGCCTGCATGCGCTCGCCCGCCCACACCAGCCGCTCGCCGAACGGTGTGAGCTTTGAGCCTTTGCCGCGCTGGGTCTCGACCAGCGGCGTGCCGAAGAACTCCGACCATTGCTCGATCAGATTCCAGACATGGCGATAGGAGAGATGCGCGTCCTTGGCCGCGCTGGTGATCTTCCCGGTTCTCCTGATCTCGTTGAGGACGCCGAGCATGATGATGGCGGTGCGCGGATTCCCCTCGCGGCGAAACCGCCAGACGGCCTCGATCTCGATCTGAAGCATCGGCCTTCCTTATGAACTGCACTTCATATGATGGTGGTCCATTTGCAATCCATATCATATTTACTCCCGCCCCTAGGCGCCTAGTCTGGTATACCAGAACTGGAGAAAATATGATGTCTGTTGCATATGACTTTGTACATTCGCCTGCGAGCGAGTTCATGTCCCGCCCACAGCATCTGCTGATCGACGGCCGCCGCGTCCCCGCCAGCTCCGGTCGCACCTTCAAGTCGCTCAATCCGGCCACCGGGCAGGTCATCGCCGTCGTCGCCGAAGGCAACGAGGCCGATGTGGAGCATGCGGTCGCCGCCGCGCGCCGCGCTTTCGAAGGTCCCTGGCGCACGATGCGGGCGTCCGAACGCGGCCAGATCCTGCTGCGCTGGGCAGACCTGCTCAAGGTCCACGCCGAGGAGATCATCGAGCTCGAGTCGATCGACGCCGGCAAGCCGATCTCCGCGACATCGCGGCAGGATTTTCCGGCCGCCGTCGACACGCTGATCTACTACGCCGGTTGGGCCGACAAGATCAGCGGCGACGTCGTGCCCGTGCGCGATGATGCCCTGACTTACACCGTGCGCGAGCCGGTCGGCGTGGTCGCGGCGATCGTGCCCTGGAATTTCCCGCTGATGATCGGGATGTGGAAGCTCGCGCCGGCGCTGGCCTGCGGCTGCACCATCGTGATGAAGCCGGCCGAGCTGACCTCGTTGTCGGCGCTACGCATCGCCGAGCTCGCGCTCGAAGCCGGCCTGCCGGCGGGCGTCTTCAACGTCGTCACTGGCCCCGGCCGGGTCGTCGGCGACGCGCTGGTCAATCACCCTGATGTGGACAAGGTCACCTTCACCGGCTCTCCCGGTGTGGGGCGGGGAATCATGAAGGCCGCCGCAAGCAACTTCAAGCGCATCTCGCTCGAGCTGGGAGGCAAGTCGGCCAACGTCATTTTCGACGATGCCGATCTCGAAGCCGCATCGAAAGCTGCGGCTTCCGGCATCTTCTTCAACGCCGGCCAGGTCTGCTCGGCCGGCTCCCGGGTGCTCGTGCAGGAGAAGGCCTATGACGAGGTCGTCGAGCGACTGGCGGCGCGCGCGAAGTCGCTGAGGATCGGCGACCCGCTCGACCGCAAGACGACGCTCGGCCCGGTCATATCCGAGAAGCAGATGAAGTCGGTCCTCGATTATGTCGATATCGGCCGGAAGGAGGGCGCGACCCTCGTCACCGGAGGCGAGAAGATCGGCGACCGCGGCTACTTCATCAGCCCCGCGGTGTTCGCGAATGTCGCCCACGAGATGCGGATCTCGCAGGAGGAGATCTTCGGGCCCGTCGTCAGCGTCATCAAGTTCAGGGACGAGGCCGACGCTTTGCGGATTGCCAACGGCACGGCCTACAGCCTCGCCGCCGGGGTCTGGAGCCGCGACATCGGCAAGCTGCAGCGCTTCGCCAAGCGGGCGCGCGCGGGCACGGTCTGGATGAACACCTATGGCTATACCGACGTGCGGCTGCCCTGGGGCGGCGAGCGCGACTCCGGCCTCGGCCGCGAGCATGGCACCGCCGCGCTCGACAATTTCACCGAGCCCAAGGCTGTCTGGATGAATCTGGCCGTCTGATACCTCCCGAACGGCCAAGCCTGGAGCCCGCCTGCCCCCCACGTGCAGGCGGGCTCTTTTTTCGAGATCGATATAATTGTCTGCATTCCGCTCAGCGGCGGCAAACCCTGCGGACAAGAACTGTGCGGCCTTAAACTCCGGCTTTGGAACCGGCGTGCATCCTGCCTGCAACAGGGTGGGGCATCAGCATGTCAGTTCTCAGGGAGGTCGTCGTCGCGGTCGCGGGAGTCTATGCGCTCCTGTTCGCGTGCGACGCAGTGTTCGGGGTCGGCGAGGCACGCTTCGACGACGCCTATTACAGCGCCAGCTTCTACGCGCCGCGGCCAAAGGAGTTTCGTTTCGCCGGCGATACGCCGCCAGCCGTCCGCGTCAGCGAGGCGTTTGCGCAATTCGCGCCGGGCGAAGCCAAGCCGAACAAGCGCTACTCGTCGCTGACCACGATCCTCCGGTAAGCGCCGTCTACTCTCCCTGGATCCATTCCGCGACGCCGCGCCACAATGTGTCGCGGTGGTCGGGGCGGAAGAAGCCGAAATGGCCGATCGCCTTGGCGCCGACGTCGGACGGCTTCACGTTGAGCACCTCCGGCTTGATCGCGGTGAATCCGCTCGCAAGCAGCTCGACCGCGGGCCGCGTCGCCCAGGGATCGTCGGAAAAGCAGAGGGTGCGCAACTCGCCCTTGAACCCGGCGAAATTCTCCAGCTCAGGCAGCCTTGAATCGAAGAGATAGCGGGGGCTCGAGACCCACTCGGCCCATTGCAGGAAGACGCCCTTGGGCAAATCCTCACCGATGCCGGCCCAGCCCGGCGCGTAACCGAGCGCGTGCACGAGCGGCACACCGACAAAATTCATGAAGGCAAAGACGCGGTATTTTTCCGGCGACGTCATCAGCCGCCAGGTCGCGGCCTGCGAGGCCACGAACGCGGCGCGCGAAATCTCCGTGTTGTTCGCGATTAGCCCGAGGGCCTGGCCGCCAAAGGAGTGGCCGATATAGGCGAGCGGGAGAGTGTTGTACCGCTCGCGCATCCAGTGCACTGCGGCGGTAACGTCGAGCGCGGCCCAGTCCGACATCGAGGCCTTGAAGCCGACCAGCGATTTCGGCTGGTTGTAGCCAACCATCGCCGGCAGCCGGGAGTCGCCGATGCCGCGATAGTCGTAGGTCAGGACCGCGCAGCCGCGATGGGCGAGATAGGAGGCAAAGCCGCGATAGATTTTTCGCGGGACGGCCGTCGCCGAATTGACCAACACGGCATGACGTTTGGTGCCGCGCGGCAAGAATAGCGTACCGCTCAGCGCATACCCGTCGGTCGCCGGGAAGCTGATCTCGTCGATGAAAACGTCGTCCAGTGCCACGTCCATGGGCCGAAGGTATCTTGCCAGTTTCCAAGCCGTTTCCCAGCAAATGCGAATTTGGCTTTCCCCGCAAGGCTTTGCAATGCCAGATGGATTTACAACTGGCGGCCGGTGGCCAGCCTGTGTATAAGGCGACCCTCGCAACCCACAGATCAGGTTGTGCTTTTTGCTTCACGGAGAGATTGCGATGTCCGAGCGGTGGACGCCCGAGTCCTGGCGCAGCAAGCCGGTGCTACAGGTGCCCGATTATCCCGACGCCAAGGCCCTGGCCGACGTCGAGGCGCAGCTTGCGACCTTTCCGCCGCTGGTGTTCGCGGGCGAGGCGCGCAATCTGAAAAAGGCGCTGGCGCGGGTCGCGGCCGGTGAGGCCTTCCTGCTGCAGGGCGGCGACTGCGCCGAGAGCTTTGCCGAGCACGGCGCCAACAACATCCGAGACTTCTTTCGCGTGCTGCTCCAGATGGCGGTGGTGCTGACCTATGCCGGCGCCGTCCCGGTGGTGAAGGTCGGGCGCGTCGCCGGCCAGTTCGCAAAACCTCGGTCCTCGCCGATGGAGAAGATCGACGATGTCGAGCTGCCGAGCTATCGCGGCGACATCGTCAACGACATCGCCTTCACCAAGCAAGCGCGCGTCCCTGATCCGCAGCGCCAGCTGATGGCCTATCGCCAGTCGGCCGCGACGCTGAACCTGCTGCGTGCGTTCGCGACCGGCGGTTACGCCAATCTCGGCAGCGTGCATCAGTGGATGCTCGGCTTCCTCAAGGATAGTCCGCAGTCCCGTCGCTACAAGGAATTGGCCGACCGCATCTCCGATGCGCTCAATTTCATGCGTGCCTGCGGCCTAGATCTCGAGGCCCACCCAGAGCTGCGCGCCACCGATTTCTACACCAGCCACGAGGCCCTGCTGCTCGGCTACGAGCAGGCCATGACCCGCGTCGATTCCACCACCGGCGACTGGTACGCGACCTCGGGTCACATGATCTGGATCGGCGACCGCACCCGCCAGCTCGACCACGGCCATATCGAATATTTCCGCGGCATCAAGAATCCAATCGGGCTCAAATGCGGACCGTCGCTCAAGCCCGACGAACTGCTGAAGCTGATCGAGGTGCTCAATCCCGACAACGAACCGGGCCGGCTGACGCTGATCGGCCGCTTCGGCTCCGACAAGATCGGCGAGCACCTGCCGAACATGATCCGCGCCGTAAAGCGCGAGGGCAAAGTGGTGGTCTGGTCGTGCGACCCCATGCACGGCAACACCATCACCTCGACGTCAGGTTACAAGACGCGGCCCTTCGACCGCATCCTGTCGGAGGTGAAGTCGTTCTTCGCGATTCACGCCGCGGAAGGCACCCATGCCGGCGGTGTGCATCTGGAGATGACCGGCCAGGACGTCACCGAGTGCCTCGGCGGCGCCCGCGCGATCACCGACGAGGATCTCAACGACCGCTATCACACGGTCTGTGATCCCCGGCTCAACGCCGAGCAATCCATCGACATGGCTTTCCTGGTCGCAGAACTGCTCAAGCAGGAACGCGCCGGCAAGGTCAGGCCGATGCCGGTCGCAGCGGGGCTCTGAGACCTTGCTGCGGATCTGGAAGGCCACGATCAATTCCCGTAACGGTCTGGCCTTTGCGTTCCGCTCGGAGCAGGCCGTCCGCGAGGAAATCGTTGCGCTCCTCTTGTCGCTGCCGCTTGCATGGTTGATCGGCGCGACCGCGATGCGCGCGGTCGAGCTGATCTGCGCGGTCGCGTTCGTGCTGGTGGTCGAGCTGCTCAATACGGCGATCGAGAAGCTTGCCGACCGGCTGACCATGGATCACGACAAGCAGATCGGACGGGTCAAGGACATGGGCTCGGCCGCGGTCGGTGTTGCGCTCCTGATGGCTGGCGCATTCTGGATCATCGCCATCATCGAGCGATTGGGATTCCTCTAGAGCGCGTCTCGCGCTTTAAACTGTTTTTTGAGCATGATCTTTTCGGAAAACCGCTTCACACTTTCCCGGATCATGCTCTGATCGGAGCGCCATGACCGAACGTCTCAACGCATTCGCGGTCACGCTCGCCCAGCTCAATCCGACCATGGGCGACATCGACGGCAATGCCGCGAAAGCGCGCGCGGCGCGCGTGCGGGCAGCCGCCGACGGCGCCGATCTCGTGCTGTTTCCGGAATTGTTCATCGCCGGCTATCCGCCGGAAGATCTGGTGCAGAAGCCTGCTTTTCAGGCGGCCTGCCGCGCTGCGATCGAAGCGCTGGCGCGCGAGACCGCCGATGGCGGGCCGGCCATGCTGATCGGCACGCCTTGGGTCGAGGAGGGCAGGCTCTACAATGCCTGCGCGCTGCTCGATGGCGGTCGTATCGCTGGCCTGCGCTTCAAATGCAATCTGCCGAACTACGGCGTGTTCGACGAGAAGCGGCTGTTTTCGCGTGGCCCCGCGGCCGGCCCCGTCACCGTGCGCGGCGTGCGCGTCGGTGTGCCGATCTGCGAGGACATCTGGCTGGAGGAGTCCGAGGATTACGAGAACGTGGTCGAGACGCTGGCCGAGACCGGCGCCGAGATCATCCTTGTGCCGAACGGATCTCCTTATGCCCGCAACAAGGCCGACGTGCGTTTGTCGGTCGCGGTCGCGCGCGTCACCGAGAGCGGCCTGCCGCTGGTCTATCTCAACCAGGTTTGCGGCCAGGACGAACTGGTGTTCGACGGCGCCTCCTTCGCACTCAACGGCGACCTTTCCCTTGCAGCGCAATTGCCGGCGTTCGCGGAGAGCGTCACCACACTGCGGTTCACACGAAGCGGCGACGATTGGCGCTGCACCGGTCCGATCGCCGCGCAGCCCGAGGGCGACCACGCCGACTACGCGGCCTGCGTGCTGGGTCTGCGCGACTACGTCGCCAAGAATGGCTTTCCTGGTGTGCTGCTCGGGATTTCCGGCGGCATTGACTCCGCGCTGTGCGCCGCGATCGCGGTCGACGCGCTGGGTGCGGATCAAGTGCATGGCGTGATGCTGCCTTATCACTACACTGCGGCAAGCTCGATTGCCGACGCCGGCGAGCTCGCCGGCCATCTGGGCATCCGCTACGAGGTGCTGCCGATCGCGGAAGCGGTGAACGGGTTCGAGACCATCCTGTCCGGCGTCTTCAAGAATCTGCCGCCCGATGTCACTGAGGAAAATCTCCAGGCCCGGACTCGCGGCACGCTGCTGATGGCGATCTCCAACAAGACCGGCCTGATGGTGGTGACGACAGGCAACAAGTCGGAGATGTCGGTCGGCTACGCCACGCTTTACGGCGACATGAACGGCGGCTTCAACCCGATCAAGGACATCTACAAGACGCAGGTGTTTCGGCTGGCAAGCTTGCGCAATTCGTGGAAGCCCGACGGGGCGCTGGGGCCGGAAGGCGAGGTGATCCCGCCCGACATCATCACGCGTCCACCGACCGCGGAGCTGCGCGAGAACCAGACCGACCAGGATTCGTTGCCGGCTTACGACGTGCTCGATGCCATCCTGGAGCGTCTGATCGAGCGCGAGGAGCCGCTCGACACGATCATCGCCGCCGGCTTCGACCGCGAGACGGTGACCCGCATCGACCATCTCCTTAACGTCGCCGAATACAAGCGGCGCCAGGCCGCGCCCGGCGTCAAGGTGACGGCCAGGAATTTCGGCCGCGACCGCCGCTATCCCATCACCAACCGCTTTGGCGATAAAGGCGAGCAGCTCGCCGCCCCGGACGAGACGCTGGTGTCGCGTGGGAGCAAAGCCTCGATCGACGCATTCGAGGGGTGAGGCTGGCCGAAGGTCGTGGGATGGACGGTTCGTCACGTACGACGCTGTCATCATCCGCGAAGGCGGATGATCCAGTACGCCGCGGCGGACGTTGTCGAAACCCAAGTGATGACACGGAGTACTGGATGCCCCGCCTTCGCGGGGCATGACAGTTGTGCCGCCTACTTCTGCTGTTGCGGCAGGAAGCTCGGCCCGACCGATCGGATGGGCTTGTTCTCGGACGATGTCGTCGCGGCGCCGGTATCGGCAGGCGGAGTCGCGACAGGTGCAGTCGCTGTGGTCGGCGTCGCACCCTTTTTGCCATTGGCGGCCGGCGTGCCCTTGTTGAGCTGCCGCTGCTGCATTTTCTTGGCGCTCTCCTCGGTGACGATGATGTCACCCTGCTGCTCGGCCGATGCCTTGTCGTCTGCCGATTTGAGCGCGTCCGCCCAGGTCTGGCCCGCGGCCTTGCAGGAGCAGGACGGGTTGAACTCGCTGCGGAATTTGAACGCGGTCGGCAGCGCTGTGTAGGGCTGGCCGCTGGTGGAGACCGCGGAGTTCATGTCCTCGCCGGGATTGCGATGGGTGTAGAGCACAGCCTCGGCGGCCGGGCACAGCGCCTTGCAGGTCTTCTCGTCGTCCGGGAAGCGCGCCGGCACGGTCGCAAACGAGACCGGGAAATAAGCACCGTCGCAGGTGCGCACGCACACGGTGCGATAGGTGCCTGATTGCGGGCCGAGATCGGACGGCGGCACGCTTTGCGGATTGTTGGGGTTGTTGCCGCCGAACAGATTGCTCAGGAAGTTGCCGCCGCCTTGCGACTGCGCGGCGTTGGCATACTGCGGGCCGCAATTGTTCTGCGCCAGCGCTGCCAGCACCGAGCGGCGCTGGTTGTCACGCTCGGGACTGAAGCCGCCGGCGCCGCCGCGCAGGCGTTCGAGATTGCCGGTGATCTGGTCCAGATTGGCGCGCATCTGCTGGATCTGGGTGTTGACCGGACCGCATTGCGCCGACTGGCCGCTGAACAGCGAGAAGAAGCCGGAGGAATCGCAGCCCATGCGCTTGGCCTGCATGGTGACGCGGTCGAGCTCGGCCTGCTGTTTGGTCTGGGACTCCTGATAGCGGCGGATCTGGTCTTCGCGTGCGGGATCACCGCCGCCGCCACGATCGAGCCCGGCGAGCTGGCCTTCCAGGCGCGCGCACATCGGGTTGGGTCCGAGACCGTTCTGGCCGGGCTGAGGCGGCGGTCCCGGCGGGCCGGCCTGTGCGAACGCGTTATTGGCGAGCGCGACCGTGCTCAAGAGCACGGCGCAGGCAAGAATCGAGCGAGCACGGGAGAGAGACAAAAATTCAGGCATATCCGCCATTCTAGCGAGGTCACGGCCACGCGTGATGTGGGGGGCCGAAGCGCGCCCTCCCATAGCCGCTTCCTGCGGCATCGTCACGTCGTTTCAGAGGCCAGGGATTGGACCTAAGGTACGCCAGTTCCGAGCGAATTCAGCGCTGGCAGGTGATTGCGACATATTCATCGCAATGGCCATGGGAGCAGTTTGCGCCGGATTTGGGGACAGAGCCGGTAATTTCGTCGGGATCGACCCGGCGATAGGCCGAAGCCTGGGCGAAATCGCGTGACTGGCAGTAGGTGCGGGCGACCTGCGCGCCGCATTTGTCGCTTTTGGCCAGGCACTGATCGACGCCGTAGCCATCCGCCTGGTTGGGGATGATGAAGACGCGGGTCTCGGCGAGAGCACTGGAAACGACGAGGATGGAGGCGCAGGAAATGAGCGCGAGCAATGATCGCATGAAAACACCGGGGGCAAAAAAATAGAAACTGCCAGTTCCAGAATGGGCTCAAATGGTTAAGGATATGAACCATCTATGCGCGGCGGCTGCGCATTGCGGAGATAAAGCGGCATTTTCGCGGCTCTCTTGACGCGGGGCCGCCTCATAGCCCATATGTTCCGTCATGAACGGTCTCCTCGTCATTTGCGCCATTTGCCGCGAGATTACGAGCTAGCGATTCGCTGGCTGGAGCCGTCTTTTCTCAAAACCATTGAGAGCACTGGACGCCCGGCCAACAGCCGACGGGTATCCTTATGGAATTGCGCCTTTACGATACGCTGAGCCGGGAAAAGCGCACCTTCGTGCCGCTCGATGCCAAGAACGTCCGCATGTATGTCTGCGGACCGACCGTCTATGACTTCGCCCATATCGGCAATGCCCGGCCGGTGATCGTGTTCGACGTGCTGTTCCGGCTGCTGCGCCATCTCTATGGCGCGGCCCACGTCAAATATGTCCGCAACATCACCGACGTCGACGACAAGATCAACGACCGCGCCGCGCGTGATTTCCCCGGTCTGCCGCTGAACGAGGCGATCCGGAAAGTCACCGAGCAGACCGGCAAGCAGTTTCACGCCGACGTCGACGCACTCGGCGCGCTGCGGCCGAGCGTCGAGCCGCGTGCGACCGAGCATATCGGCGAGATGCGCGAGATCATCGAACGGCTGGTCGCCGGCGGTTTTGCCTATGCTGCCGAGGATCATGTGCTGTTCTCACCGCAGGCGATGAACGCGGCCGATTCCGGGCTGCCGCGCTATGGCGCCCTGTCCAATCGTTCGCTGGACGAGATGGTTGCCGGCGCCCGCGTCGATGTCGCGCCCTACAAGAAAGGCAACACCGACTTCGTGCTGTGGAAGCCGTCCAAGCCCGGCGAGCCGTCATGGCCGTCACCGGCCGGTATCGCCGCGCAGGGGCGCCCCGGCTGGCATGTCGAGTGCTCGGCCATGGCCTGGAAGCATCTCGGCGAGCACTTCGACATCCATGGCGGCGGCATCGATCTCGTGTTTCCGCATCACGAGAATGAGGTCGCGCAGACCTGCTGCGCCTTCCACCGGGAGCGCATGGCGAACTACTGGATGCACAACGGCTTCCTGCAGGTCGAGAGCGAGAAGATGTCGAAGTCGCTCGGCAACTTCGTCACGATTCACGAGCTGCTCGCGGACTGGCCGGGCGAAGTGCTGCGCCTGAATATGCTCAAGACGCATTACCGCTCGCCGATCGACTGGACGATGAAGTCGCTGGACGAGAGCGCCAGGACGCTCGACGACTGGTATCGGGTTGCGGCTGACGTCGCGCCCGGCAAGCCGGCCCCCTCAGTGGTCGAGCCGCTGCTCGACGACCTCAACACGCCGCTGGCGATCGCGGCGCTGCATGGCCTGCGTGGCAGCGACGTTGGTGCCCTCGCGGGTTCGTTGCGGCTGCTCGGCTTTCTCTCTGAGAGTGCCGCGCAGTGGGAAGGGCGCAAGCAGCAGGCGAGCGGCGTCGATGCCAAGGAAGTCGAGCGCCTGCTCTCGGAGCGGACGGCGGCGCGTGGGCGTAAGGACTTTGCGGAGTCCGATCGTATCCGCGATCTGCTTGCCGCGATGGGCGTTGCGATCAAGGACTCCAAGGAAGGCACGACGTGGGAGGTCGCGCGATGAAGCGGCCCGACACACCGTTTCCGCGGCACTGGTTCTATTACATCGCGCTGAAAATCTTGCTGCTCGGCGCTGCCGTGGCGCTGGCGCTGAAACTCTATGGGATGTGGTGAAGACGATGGCACAAGCACTCCCAAAGCCTGGTTTGCGGCCTTTCCTGCCGGAGGACGTGCCGGTTCTTGCCGCGATCTTCACGGCCAGCATCGAAGAGCTGACCGGCGATGACTATAGCGAAGCGCAGCAGCAGGCCTGGATGGCGGCGTCCGAGGACGAAGAATTCGGCAAGCGGCTCGCCTCCGACCTGACGCTGATCGCGACGCTGGAGGGATCACCGGTGGGCTTTGCCTCGCTGCGCGGCAAGGATCATGTCCGCATGCTCTATGTGCATCCAGCCGTGGCCGGGCAGGGCCTGGCGACGATGCTCGTCGATGCCTTGGAAAAGCTTGCAGGCGGCCGCGGCGCCGACAAGCTGACGGTCGATGCCAGCGACAACGCGCAGGGCTTTTTCGCCAAGCGCGGCTACGTCGCCATGCAGCGCAACAGCATCACCGTCAATGACGAGTGGCTGGCCAACACCACCATGCAGAAGACGCTCGGCAGCGGACCCGCGACGGGAGCGCTGCAATGAGCAAGGAGCGCCTCTATCTGTTCGACACCACGCTGCGCGACGGCGCGCAGACCAATGGCGTCGACTTCACGCTGACCGACAAGCAAATCATCGCCCAGATGCTCGATGAACTCGGCATCGACTATGTCGAGGGCGGCTATCCCGGCGCCAATCCGACCGACACCGAGTTCTTCGGCACCAAGCCGAAGTTTTCGCATGCGCGCTTCACTGCGTTCGGCATGACGCGCCGGGCGGGACGCTCGGTCTCCAACGATCCCGGCGTGGCCGGGCTGCTGGAAGCCAAAGCCGACGCGATCTGCTTCGTGGCGAAGTCGTCGGCCTATCAGGTGCGCGTTGCCTTGGAGACGACGAAGGAGGAGAACCTCGCCTCGATCCGCGACAGCGTCGCGGCGGCGAAGGCCGCCGGCCGCGAGGTGATGCTCGACTGCGAGCATTTCTTCGACGGTTACAAGGAAGACGCCGGTTTCGCGCTCGCCTGCGCGAAAGCTGCCTATGAAGCCGGCGCGCGCTGGGTGGTGCTGTGCGACACCAACGGCGGCACCATGCCCAACGAGGTCGAGGCGATCGTTGCCGAGGTGGCGAAGCACATCCCCGGCGATCATCTCGGCATCCACGCCCATAACGATACCGAACAGGCGGTGGCGAATTCGCTCGCGGCGGTGCGCGCCGGCGCGCGCCAGATCCAGGGCACGCTGAACGGCCTCGGCGAGCGCTGCGGCAACGCCAATCTCTGCTCGCTGATCCCGACCTTGAAGCTGAAGGCCGAGTTTGCCGACGCCTTCGAGGTCGGCGTCACGGCGGAGAAGCTCGCGACCCTGGTCAAGGTGTCGCGCACGCTCGACGACATGCTCAATCGCGTGCCGAACCGGCATGCGGCCTATGTCGGCGAGAGCGCCTTCGTCACCAAGACCGGCATCCATGCCTCCGCCGTGCTGAAGGATCCGCAGACCTACGAGCATGTCTTGCCGGAGCTGGTCGGCAATCACCGCAAGGTGCTGGTGTCCGATCAGGCCGGCCGCTCCAATGTTATTGCCGAGCTCGACCGCGCCGGCATCGCTTATGAGAAGAGCGATCCGAAGCTGTCGCGGCTGGTCGAGGAGTTGAAGGAGCGCGAGGCGCAAGGCTATGCCTATGAATCCGCCAACGCCTCGTTCGAGCTGCTGGCGCGGCGCACGCTCGGCAGGGTGCCGCATTATTTCGAGGTCGAGCAGTTCGACGTCAATGTCGAGCAGCGCTACAATTCGCACGGCGAGCGCGTCACCGTGGCGCTGGCGGTGGTCAAGGTCGACGTCGCCGGCGAGCATCTGATCTCGGCGGCCGAAGGCAACGGTCCCGTCAACGCACTCGACGTCGCTCTGCGCAAGGATCTCGGCAAGTACCAGAAATATATCGAAGGCCTGACGCTGATCGACTATCGCGTCCGTATCCTCAACGGCGGCACCGGCGCGGTCACGCGCGTCCTGATCGAGAGCGAGGACGAGAACGGCGACAGCTGGACTACGGTCGGGGTGTCCCCCAACATCATCGACGCCTCGTTCCAGGCGCTGATGGATTCGGTGATCTACAAGCTGGTGAAGTCGGGCGCGCCGGCATAGGGGACATGGCGCCAAGAACACAATGACGAGGAGAGAGGGGAGCGCGACCCATGATCGACCACATCTCCGTCGGCGTCAGCGACCTGCAGCGCTCGGCGACATTTTACGAAGCGGCGCTCGGGGCCCTCGGACTCGCGCGCGTCGTCACGCGACCGCGGACGATCGGCTTCGGCAAGGCCTATCCCGAATTCTGGATCAATCTGCGCGAGGGCATGCCGCACGTCACGTCGGAGAGCGGCGTGCATATCTGCCTGCGGGCCAGGACGACCGCCGAGGTCGATGCATTTCACGCCGCAGCGCTCTCCGCCGGCGGCGCGTCCGACGGCGCGCCGGGTATCCGCCCGCACGATCGCGTGCGCTATTACGCAGCCTTTGTCGTCGACCCCGATGGCAACCGGATCGAGGCGGTGACGTTTCCTGCGGACTAAAGCTTGCGCGCCATTTCCGGGGCGAGCTGCTTTTCCGCATCTTCGATCTGCGCTGCAGCCGATTTCAGCTTCGGCAAAATCTCTTCGATCCGATCGGCCTTGAGGATGTCGACCGAAAGCCCGGCGCGGATGAACTCGGTCTGACGCATGTGCGACAGCAGCGAGAACAGCGGCTCCCAGAAATTATCGATGTTGGCCAGCAGCACCGGCTTGGCATGACGTCCGAGCTGCTTCCAGGTCAATTGCTCGACCAGCTCTTCCAGCGTGCCGACGCCGCCCGGCAGCGCCACGAAGGCGTCGGAGCGTTCGAACATCAAGCGCTTGCGCTCGTGCATGTCGGGGGTGACGATCATCTCCTGCACGCGCGTCAGCGCGTTTTCGCGCATCCGCAGGAAGTCGGGGATGATGCCGGTGACGGTGCCGCCGTGATCGAGCACGGAGGTCGCCACCGAGCCCATCAGGCCGAGCGAGCCGCCGCCGTAAACGAGGCGGATGTTGTTCTCGGCGAGCGCCTTGCCGAACGCCTTGGCGCCTTCGGTGAAACGGGGATTGGTTCCTGGGCCGGAGCCGCAATAGACACAGACGGTTTTGATCGTGCTCATTGGTGCCATGATGCATTGCAGCGGAGAGGCGTCAAGCCCAATCGGTGATTCGGGACTTCCGGAAATCTACCGGTAAACAACGGCGAACAATCGAAGATTCGCCATCTGGCGGGGTGCATGGGCATCGGTAAGGCTCTATATGACAAACGAAAATCCTTAATGGCAACGCAGCCCGCATCCGACGGGCTTTTCAGGCTTCTTGATGGACCAAGCTCAATCGCCCGCCGGCCCCAACGTTCCTGATCCCGCCGGAGGGCCGCTGGAGCGGGCCACGCTGATGGGCACGCTGGCGCATCTGTGGCCCTATATCTGGCCGGGCGACCGTTTCGACCTGAAGATGCGCGTGGTCTGGTCCATGGTGCTGCTGCTCGCGGCCAAGCTGATCACGCTGACGGTTCCTTTCAGCTTCAAATGGGCGACCGACGCGCTGACCGGCGCCAACACGGCGCCGGTTCAGGCCGACAATTGGCACCTCTGGGTGATCGCCTCGCCGCTGCTGCTGACCGCCAGCTACGGCGTGATGCGCATCGTGATGGCGGTGCTGACGCAATGGCGCGACGGCATTTTCGCGCGCGTCGCCATGCACGCGGTGCGCAAGCTTGCCACCATCACATTCATCCACATGCATGAGCTGTCGCTGCGCTTCCACCTGGAGCGCAAGACCGGCGGCCTGACGCGCGTGCTCGAGCGCGGCCGCGAGGGCATCGAGGTCATCGTGCGCATGGTGATCCTGCAGTTGATCCCGACCATCGTCGAGGTCTCGTTGCTGATGGCCGTGCTGCTGTGGCAGTTCGATTGGCGCTACGTGCTCGCGACCCTCGTCACTGTCGCCGTCTACATGTACTACACCTACATCGCCACCGAGTGGCGGATTGGTATCCGCCGTAAGATGAATGATGCCGATACCGAGGCGAACACCAAGGCGATCGACTCGCTGCTCAACTACGAGACCGTCAAATATTTCAGCGCCGAGACCCGTGAGGCGCAGCGCTACGACCGATCGGTCGCGCGTTACGAGGAGTCGAGCGTGCAGGCTTACACCTCGCTTGCAGTCCTCAACACCGGGCAGGCCGTGATCTTCACGCTGGGGCTGACCGCGACCATGCTGATGTGCGCGATCGGCGTGCGCAACGGCACCAACACGGTCGGCGATTTCGTGCTGGTCAACGCCATGATGATCCAGCTCTACCAGCCCTTGAACTTCATGGGCATGGTCTATCGCGAGATCAAGCAGGCGATCATCGACATCGAGAAGATGTTCAACGTGCTGGGGCGCGAGGCCGAGATCAAGGACGCGCCGGACGCAAAGCCGCTGGTGGTCTCCGCGGGCAATGTGCGTTTCGAGGACGTGCGCTTCGCCTATGAGCCTGCGCGCCCGATCCTGAAGGGCATCAGCTTCGAGGTGCCAGCCGGCAAGACGGTGGCGATCGTCGGCCCGTCCGGCGCCGGCAAATCGACCATCTCGCGGCTGCTGTTCCGCCTCTACGACATCTCCGGCGGCCGCATCCTGATCGATGGCCAGGATATTCGCGAGGTCACGCAGGCGAGCTTGCGCGCGTCCATCGGCATGGTGCCGCAGGACACCGTGCTGTTCAACGACACCATCCGCTACAACATCCGCTACGGTCGCTGGGACGCCAGCGATACCGAGGTCGAGCAGGCAGCGCAGCTGGCGCAGATCGATCATTTCATCCGCATGGCGCCGAAAGGCTACGAGACCCAGGTCGGCGAGCGCGGCCTGAAACTGTCCGGCGGCGAAAAACAGCGCGTCGCGATCGCGCGCACCGTGTTGAAGGCGCCGCCGATCCTGGTGCTGGACGAGGCGACCTCCGCACTGGACACCCACACCGAGCACGAAATCCAGGGCGCGCTCGAGCGCGTGGCGAAGAACCGCACTTCGCTGGTGATCGCCCATCGACTCTCGACTATCGTCGGCGCCGACGAGATCATCGTGCTGGACCAGGGCCGCATTGCCGAGCGTGGCACCCACGCAAAACTGCTCGCGGAGGGGGGACTTTACGCGAGCATGTGGAACAGGCAGCGCGAGGCCGAGGCGGCGCGCGAGAAACTGGCCAGGATGGCCGACCCTGACGAGGCGCCCAACCGGGAGCCACCGCCGGTTGCCGATGTCCTGACGACGCCTGCGGCGGCGGAGTGACCTTGTCTCCGGTCCCAACTCTGGCCTAAACAACACCACCGCGCGGGACGACCTGCGCCATCAACCCTGAGCGGCAGATAGCGATGTCCATTCTCGATTCGATCCAGCGTCAGATCCCGCCGATCCACAAGGAGGGATATCCCTTCATCGGCGGCTTTGCGCTGGCAAGCCTCCTCCTGTTCTGGCTGTGGTCGCCTTTGGGGTGGATCGGCACCATCCTGACCGTGTGGTGCGCGCTGTTCTTCCGCGACCCAGTGCGCGTGACCCCAGTGCGCGAGGGGCTCGTGGTGTCGCCCGCCGACGGCCGCGTCTCCATGATCACTATGGCGCTGCCACCGGCCGAACTCGGGCTCGGCGATCGGCCGCTGCCGCGCGTCTCGGTGTTCATGAGCGTATTCAACTGCCATGTGAACCGCAGCCCGATCGCGGGCCGGGTGGACCGTATCGCCTACCGTCCCGGCCTGTTCATCAATGCCGAGCTGGACAAGGCGAGCGAGGACAATGAGCGCAACTCGCTGGTGATCACGACGCCGACGGCGCGGATCGGCGTGATCCAGATCGCGGGTCTGGTCGCCAAGCGCATCGTCTGCTTCGTCAAGGAGGGGCAGGCGATCGGCGCCGGAGAGCGTTTCGGCCTGATCCGCTTCGGATCGCGGCTCGACGTCTATCTGCCGCTGGGCACCAAGGCGCTGGTCTCGGAAGGCCAGACCGCGATCGCCGGCGAGACGATTCTGGCCGATCTCGCCGGAGACGACCCGAGTCGCGCCTACCGTGCCAATTAACCAATAAGTCGGTCCTGAGGGGCCTTCCGCCGCAATGGCGGAGGGGAACGCGGCTTGCTATATCTCGCCCCAAGGTGAGGACGAGCCATGACGCCCTATGACTTCAAAGATCCTGATGTGCGCCGCCGGCGGTTCCGCCCGATCCCGGTGCGCATGCTGGTGCCCAACGTCATCACGCTGCTGGCGATCTGTGCCGGCCTGACCTCGATCCGGCTCTCGATCGAGGGGCGGATGTCGCTCGCGGTCTACGCCATCGTGTTCGCGGCGGCACTCGATGGCATCGACGGCCGCATCGCGCGCATGATCAAGGGGCAATCCAAGTTCGGCGCCGAGCTCGACAGCCTCGCCGATTTCGTCAATTTCGGCGTGGCGCCCGGCCTGATGCTGTATTTCTGGCAGCTGCACGAGCTCGGCAATGCCGGCTGGATCGCCGCCATGGTGTTCGCGATCTCCGGTGGCCTCCGCCTGGCGCGCTTCAATGCCACCATGGACGATCCCAACAAGCCGGCCTTCGCCGCCAACTTCTTCACCGGCGTGCCGGCGCCTGCCGGCGCGATCACGGTGCTGCTGCCGATCTACGTCGCGTTCCTCGATCTCGGCCGGCTGCCTGCGGCGGTGACGGCTGCGTATACGCTGCTGATCGCCTTCCTGATGGTGTCGCGCCTGCCGGTGTTCTCCGGCAAGACCAAGCGCATGCGCGTGCCGCCCGAACTGGTGCTGCCGGCGTTCGTCGCGGTGGTCGTGTTCATCGCGATCCTGATCGCCTATCCCTGGCACGTGCTGTCCATCGGAACGGTGCTGTATCTCCTCGCTTTGCCGCTCGGCTACAAATCCTATCGCGACCAGGCGCGCGCGATGGAAGCCACCGCGCCGGCTGGAGGTGAGGTCTCTTCGCCGCCGTCGGCGTCGACGCTGGCAAACCTGTCGGAGCCGCCGCGCGAAGACGACCGGCCCGACCGGCTGCACTGAACGGCCAAGCAGCAAGGCGCTGAACAGCGAGACTTGGATATCTGCCATGAGGCGCCCTGAGTTGGGTTGAGTCCCGATCTCGGCTATATCGCCCGGTGCCGGCGGCACCGCGCCAACAGCGGCCGCCAATCTGGGAGAGAACGCCGTGACGAATACTGCGACCGGGCCGCTGCCCGCTTCCGTCCTCGAAGCGCTGGGCCGCTATGACACGCCGACGATCTGCAATGCCATGGAGATCGTGGCGCCCGAGCGCCGGCTAATCGGCTACACCACCAAGCCACTGGTCTGCCCATTTCCCGATCTGCCCCCGATCGTCGGCTATGCCCGCACGGTCGCGATCCGCTCGGTGCTGAAAAATTCGCTACCGCCGGAAGAGCAGTCCAAGCGCCGCATCGACTATTACGAATATGTCGGGACTGGCCACGGTCCGCGCATCTCGGTGATCCAGGACATCGACGGTCCCGACGTCGGCTACGGCGCGTTCTGGGGCGAGGTGCAGAGCAACGTGCACAAGGCGCTCGGCTGCCTCGGCGTCATTACCGACGGTTCGATCCGCGACATTCCGCAATGGGCACCGGGCTTCCAGGCACTGGCCGGCTCGATCGGCCCGTCGCATGCCTGGGTGCATGCCGAGAGCTTTGGCGGCGAAGTGCGCGTCGCCGGCATGACCGTCAAGTCGGATGATTTGATCCATGCCGACCAGCACGGCGCCATCGTGATCCCGCACGATATCGCCGCAAAGCTGCCCGAGGCTGCCGAGCTCTGCGGCCGTCGCGAGACGCCGATCCTCGAGATCGCCCGCAGCCCCGACTTCTCGCTGGAAAAGCTCAAAGCCGCGCTGAAGCGCTCAGCGGAGATCCACTAACGGCGGGACCGCAATGATCTACGGTTGCGAAGCCGCTCGCAGGCTGCCCTGTTCCGTGAGGAACAAGGCGGCCTGATCCGGCTCGCCGAGCACCGCGGCAGCGCATCCGATCAAGGTGAAGCCGCCGGCAAAATCCCACAGGGTGATATCTTCCGCATTGTCCGGCATGTGGATCAGGCGTGCTGCGATCACGGCCAGGGCCGCCTCCACAAAGAGCAGCACGCTGAACGCCGGCAGGACGAGCCCGGGTTCGAGCATGTGGAGCGCCAGCACTGCGGGAAGCGCGGTGAGAAGACTGAACAGCGTCACCATTGCGATGCCTTCCGCCCTGAGGAGCCGGCCCGCTCCAGAATACCAACTGATCGGTCGCCCCCGTGGCGCAGGGCCGCAGCCGAAGGGATCGCGCGCGCACAGCCTTGGGTGATGGGGTACGCGCAACGCCCTATGGTTAGCGAAATGTTGAAATCCCTGTCGGCACTCGGCAAAAGTCGGTGCCTTTCAGCGCGCTGCGGCCGCCAGGCGCGCCGGCTCAACTTAACCTTTACGCGTCTTTAATCGCGGCTCACTAGGGTTTCCGATGCGGTTCGGGGTTGGGCCGCGCCATCGGCCAGGACGGCCGTTGTTGCGTTCGCGTTGGAGTCTCCCATGGATATCATGACGAGCATCGGGCTCGTGGCGGGTATTGTCGTCATCGCGACGATGATGCTGCTGGGCGGCGATCTCCACATGTTCGTTTCCGAGCATGCGATGATCATCATCTTCGGCGGCTCGACGGCTGCGACCATGATCCGCTTTCCGCTCTCGACGCTGATCCACGGCCTGCCGCTCGGCGCCAAGTTTGCCTTCACGATGAGCCGTCTGTCGGCGCACGATCTGGTCGACGAGCTCGCCCGTATCGCCGAGATCGCCCGCAAGCAGGGCCCGGTGGGGCTGGAAAAAGTCGAGACCGACGAGCCGTTCCTCGCCAAGGGCATCCGCTACGTCGCCGACGGCTATGACCTTGATTTCATTCGCGACAATCTCGAGCGCGACCGCGATAATTTTTTGATGCATCTGGACGAAGGCAGCAAGATCTACCGCGCCATCGGCGACTGCGCCCCGGCCTTCGGCATGGTCGGCACGCTGATCGGCATGGTGCAGATGTTCGCCAACATGACCGACCCTTCAAAGCTCGGCCCGTTCATGGCGACCGCGTTGCTCGCGACTCTCTACGGCGCGCTGGTCGCTAACCTGTTCTGTACCCCGATCGCCGACAAGCTGCATGGCAAGCTCCTGGACGAAGAGACCAACCGCACGTTGATCATCGACGGCATCCTGATGATCCGCGACTCCAAGAGCCCGACGCTGGTCCGCGAAATGCTGCTGGCCTACCTGCCCGAGAAGCACCGCCACGCCGAAGGCGAGCCGGTGCCGGCCTGAGGCCGCGCGTCGGGATTTGAGACATGGCCAAGAAGAAGCGCGGCGATTCACACGGAGGCGGTCACGGCTGGTTCGTGACCTTCGCCGACCTGATGGGCCTGATGATGAGCTTCTTCGTGATGCTCGTCGCGTTCTCGACGCAGGATGCCAACAAGCTCAAGGTCGTCGCAGGCTCCATGCGCGACGCCTTCGGTGTCCAGACCGAAGCGCGCTATTCCGGTATCGTCGAGTCCGACGGCCTGCCGACCCGCCCTCGGCTGAAGAACGTCGATCACATTCAGCCCGAGGACTCCTCCAACACGCCCACGCCGGACCAGGAGGATCGGGACCGCACGTCGGGCGCCAAGATCAAGGTCGACCGCAATTTTGCGCTGGCGGCGGCCTCGCTACGCCAGGCATTGCAGGACATGCCGGAACTGACCGAGATGTCCAAGCACATCATGTTCGAGGAGACCAAGCAGGGCCTCAACCTCGAGATCGTGGACCAGGACGGCCGCTCGATGTTCGCCGACGGCTCCAAGGTGCCCTATGACCGCACCCGTCGCCTGATCGAGAAGCTCGCTGTCCCGCTCAAGGCGACGCCGCTGCGCGTCTCCATCGCCGGCCACACCGCGGCTGGTTTCGTGCCGACCCGCAGCGACTACGGCGCCTTCGACCTGTCGGCCGACCGCGCCAATGCCGTGCGTCAGATCCTCGAACGCGAGGGCCTGCCGGCCGCCCATGTCTTCGCCGTCGCCGGCAAGGCGGATACCCAGCCGCTGTTTCCGGACGATCCCTCGCTCGCAGCCAACCGGCGGGTGACTATCACCCTGATGCGCGAAGATCCGCCGCTGCCACCGAATCTGAAGCCGTAGGGCGCATTCGAGCGAAGCGGACCCTGTTTCGCGCGAAGAAAGCGCGACAAAACAAGGATGTAGAGCCAATTCCCCTTCGATCGGGGACGGAAAGGCTCAGGGCTCTTGTGCCACCGTCTTACCTGAGGCATGTCGTCGCGTGGGCGACGACCGTTGCTGCGCCGTCACAGCATCTGCCCCGGCGCCTGCTATGGTGATGTGCCGATTGACAGGGGCGCCGGAACCGTCAAAAGGCGCCGGATCAATTCTCGGGCAAAAGCGTTCCAGTTTCATATGACGGCGAGCATCACATCGACCGAAGCTCCGGACGGACCGGTCAGCTCGGGTTTCTGGGGCCTGACGCTCGGGAGCATCGGCGTCGTCTTCGGCGACATCGGCACGTCGCCGCTCTACGCATTCCACGAGGCAGTCAGGGGCGCGGCCCACGGTCAGCCGGTCTCGCGGGTCATGGTGCTCGGCGTGCTCTCGCTGATCCTCTGGGCGCTGCTGATCGTCGTCACCGCCAAATACGTTCTGCTGCTGCTGCGCGCCGACAACAACGGGGAGGGCGGCACGCTTTCCCTCATGGCGCTCGGTCAGCGCGCGCTCGGGCGGCGGAGCTGGTTCCTGACGGCGCTTGGCGTGGTCGGCGCCTCCATGTTCATCGGCGATTCCATGATCACGCCGGCGATCTCGGTGCTGTCGGCGGTCGAGGGTCTGAAGCTCGCAACACCCGCCTTCGAGCACTATGTCGTTCCCCTGACCGTTCTCATCCTGGCGCTGCTGTTCGCGGTCCAGAGCAAGGGGACGGCGCTGGTCGCCTCGGCTTTCGGGCCGGTGATGGTCGTCTGGTTCACCGTCCTTGCCGTGTTGGGCGCCGTTCACATCGCCGACGATCCGTCGGTGCTGGCAGCAATCAATCCCTATTACGCGCTGGAATTCCTGCTGTCGCACGGCACGATCGGCTTGGTGACACTGGGTGCGGTGTTCCTCGCGGTGACCGGCGGCGAGGCGCTTTACGCAGACCTCGGCCATTTCGGCCGCAAGCCGATCCAGTCGGCCTGGATGTTCTTCGTGCTGCCTGCGCTCCTGATCAACTATTTCGGGCAGGGCGCACTGGTGCTGTCGGATCCCAGCGCGATCGAACACTCCTTCTATCGCATGGTGCCCGAGCATTTCGTGCTGCCGCTGGTCGGACTTGCGACCGCGGCGACCGTGATCGCGAGCCAGGCGGTGATCACAGGGGCCTATTCGCTGGTCTATCAGGCAGTGCAGCTCGGCCTCCTGCCGCGCTTCGAGGTGCGCTTCACCTCGGAAACTCATGCCGGCCAGATCTATCTGCCGCGTGTAAACCGGCTGCTGCTGATCGGTGTGATGCTGCTGGTGCTGTTGTTCCACACCCCCACCAATCTGGCTTCGGCCTACGGTATTGCGGTCTCCACCACCATGGTTGCTGACGGCATCATGGGCTTCATCGTGATCTGGAAATTGTGGAACTGGCGCGCGGCGACGGCCGCAGCGGTGATCCTGCCCTTCGTCGTGGTCGACATCAGCTTCTTCAGCGCGAATCTTCTGAAGCTGCTCGAAGGCGCCTGGGTGCCGCTGCTGTTCGGCGTGATCATGGCCGGGACAATCTGGACCTGGCGGCGAGGGTCCGGGATCCTGATCCAGAAAACGCGCCGCATCGAGGTGCCGCTGGACGATCTGATCCGGAGCCTGGAGAAGCGGCCGCCGCACATCGTCAAGGGCACCGCGGTGTTCCTGACCAGCGATCCCTCCTTCGTGCCGACCGCGCTGCTGCACAATCTCAAGCACAACAAGGTGCTGCACGAGCACAACGTGGTCCTGACCATCGAGACCGCGCATACGCCGCGGGTCGATCTGTCGGAGCGTTTCCGGATGGAGAAGATCAGCGACAAGTTCTTCAAGGTCCGCCTGCGCTTCGGTTACATGGAGCAGCCCAACGTGCCCAAGGCGCTCGCGATCGCGCGCAAGCAGGGCTGGCAGTTCGACATCATGTCGACCTCGTTCTTCGTGTCGCGGCGCTCGCTGAAGGCGTCGGCGCAGTCCGGCATGCCGCTTTGGCAGGATCATTTGTTCATAGCGCTGAGCCGGTCCGCCAACGACGCCACCGACTATTTCCAGATTCCCACCGGGCGGGTGGTTGAAGTCGGAACCCAGGTCACCATCTAAGCCGCGATGGCGAAGGCATGCAAAACTGCATGTCTAGGCCCCAAAATCGGGCTAGGCTATGCCGCTAGCGCAGGCCTATAAGCCGCGCGCCCTTCTGCCGTTGTGCAGTGGAGCATTTTCAGAGGCCATCAGGCTCTCCCATGACAAGTGACGTAGCGATTTCCGCCCCGGAAACGGCGGCGGCCAATGGGCATGGCGATGCCCACACCACCGCCGGTTTCGGTGCGCTGACACTCGGCAGCATCGGCGTCGTCTACGGCGACATCGGCACCAGCCCGCTCTACGCGTTCCGCGAGGCGGTCATGGCGGCTTCTGGCGCGGAGGGGCTGCCGACGCCGGCGGCCGTGCTCGGCGTGCTCTCCCTGATCCTGTGGGCGCTCATCATCGTGGTGACGCTCAAATACGTCGTGATCCTGCTTCGCGCCGACAACAACGGCGAGGGCGGCACGCTGGCGCTGATGGCGCTGGCCCAGCGCGCAGTCGGCACCCGCGGAACAACCATCGTCCTGCTCGGCATCATTTCCGGCGCCCTGTTCTACGGCGACGCCGTGATCACGCCGGCGCTCTCGGTGCTGTCGGCGATCGAAGGCATGAAGGACGTCACCCTGCACTTCGAGCCCTACATCGTACCGCTGACCGTGATCATCCTGGTCGGTCTGTTTGCCGTGCAGTCCCGTGGCACCGCTCGCGTCGCCGCCTTCTTCGGCCCGATCATGTGCGTCTGGTTCGCCGTGATCGCGATCGCGGCGATCCACCCGATCATCCAGCAGCCACAGGTGCTGTTGGCGCTGAACCCGCTCTACGCCGTGTCCTTCATGATCCACCATGGCATCATCGGGTTCGTGACGCTCGGCGCGGTGTTTCTGGCGGTCACCGGTGCCGAGGCGCTCTATGCCGACCTCGGCCATTTCGGCAAGCGGCCGATCCAGACCGCCTGGCTGTTCATCGTGGTGCCGTCGCTGGCATTGAACTATCTGGGGCAGGGCGCCCTCGTGCTCGGCGATCCCGGCGCGATCGTCAGCCCGTTCTTTCAGCTCTTCCCGCAAGGTTTTTTCCGCGGCTGCATGGTCGTGCTGGCTACCGCCGCAACAGTCATCGCGAGCCAGGCGGTCATCACCGGTGCGTATTCGCTGACGCGTCAGGCGATCCAGCTCGGTCTGTTGCCGCGTTTTGAAATTCGCCATACCTCTGAAGCCCATTCGGGCCAGATCTTCATCCCGCGCATCAACCAGCTCCTGCTGGTGGCGGTGGTCCTGCTGGTGCTGCTGTTCCGCTCTTCCACCGCGCTAGCCTCGGCCTACGGCATCTCCGTCACCGGAACCATGGTGGTCACGGCGATGATGGGTTTTGTGGTGATCTGGAAGGTCTGGAAATGGTCGCCGTTCACGGCCGCCGCCCTGATCGCGCCGTTCCTGTTCCTCGATCTGACTTTTCTCGCCGCCAATCTGCTGAAGGTGTTTGAGGGCGGCTGGGTGCCCCTGGCGCTCGGCGCAGTCATGATGATGCTGATGTACACGTGGCGGCGCGGCAGCCGGCTGCTGTTCGAGAAGTCGCGCAAGCTCGAATTCCCGCTCGCCGACCTCGTGGCGATGCTGGAGAAGCGGCCGCCGCAGCGCGTGCCCGGCACCGCGGTGTTCCTGACCAGCGATCCCGTCAGCGCGCCGACCGCGCTGATGCATAGTCTGAAGCACTACAAGGTGCTGCACGAGAAGAACGTCATTCTCACGATCGAGACCGCACAGACCCCGCGCATCGATCCGGCCGAGCGGGTGAAGCTGGAACAAATCTCGCCGACCTTCTCCAAGGTGACGCTGAAGTTCGGCTTCATGGAATCGCCCAACGTGCCGAAGGCGCTGGCGATCGCCCGCAAGCTCGGCTGGCAGTTCGACATCATGTCGACCTCGTTCTTCCTGTCGCGGAGGGCGCTCAAACCGGCCGCCCATTCCGGCATGCCGCGCTGGCAGGACCGGCTGTTCATCTCGCTCAGCCGTTCCGCCAACGACGCCACCGACTATTTCCAGATCCCCTCTGGCCGCGTCGTCGAGGTCGGCACCCAGGTCACCATCTAAAGTGACGATCTGATCCTCCGTTGGAAGGTCGCGCTTCAAGTCGCTGCGATTTAGCTTTAACTTGCGCAAGGCAGCTCAAGCCTTTGTAGCGCTTGATTTTCACCGGCCGAGAGGCGAGGTTGCCGGCCGCCGGGATCGCCCCGGCAGCGGCCCGCGACGTTGGAGGATGATGTGGCAAATCAAGTACAGGATCTGACCCCGGACGAAGTCTCCAAGGGTGTCGCGGAAGGGCGCTATCTCCTCGTCGACGTGCGCGAGCCGAACGAGGTCGAGGCCGAGGCTTATCCCTACGGCGTGGTCGTGCCGCTCTCGACTTTTGATCCCAAGGCGATCCCCGATCCCGCCGGCAAGGAGGTCGTGTTCGCCTGCCGCTCGGGCAAGCGTTCGGTGACGGCCTCGCTGGCAGCACAGGCCGCAGGCCTGCCTTACGACAAGCATCTGGCCGGCGGCATGCTGGGCTGGAAGGCGGCGGGTCTTCCCAGCAAGGTCGGCGGCTGACCCCGCCGATGTCCAAGAGCTCGTCCCTCAACAAGGTCTTCGCGGACCTTCCCGTCACCATCTTCGAGGCGATGTCGCAGGCCGCGCGCGACAATGCCGCCATCAATCTTGGCCAGGGCTTTCCCGACGATCCCGGCCCCGAAGACATCCGCCGCGCCGCGGCCGAGGCCTCGCTGAACGGCTACAACCAGTACCCGTCGATGATGGGCCTGCCGGAGCTGCGCCAGGCGATCGCGAGCCATTACGGCCACTGGCATGGGCTCGAGCTCGATCCGATGAGCGAGGTGATGGTGACCTCCGGCGGCACCGAGGCCCTGACCTCGGCGATCCTCGCCGTCGTCCAGCCCGGCGACGAGGTGGTGTGCTTCCAGCCGGTGTACGATTCCTATCTGCCGATCATCCGTCAGGCCGGCGGCATTCCGCGCCTGGTCCGGCTCGAGCCGCCGCATTGGCGGCTGAATGAGGACATGCTGAAAAGCGTCTTCAATTCAAAGACCAAGGCGGTGCTCTTCAACAATCCCCTGAATCCGTCCGCGGTGGTGTTTCCGCGCGAGGACCTCGAGCTTTTGGCGCGCTACTGCCAGGAGTTCGACGTCATCGCGATCTGCGACGAGGTCTGGGAGCACGTCACCTTCGACGAGCACAAGCACATCCCGCTGATCACCATCCCCGGCATGCGCGACCGCACCATCAAGGTCGGCTCGGCCGGCAAGATCTTCTCGCTGACGGGCTGGAAGATCGGCTTCGTCTGCGCCGCGCCGCCGTTGCTGCGCGTTGCCGCCAAGGTGCACCAGTTCCTGACCTTTACCACCGCGCCGAACCTCCAGGCCGCCGTCGCCTACGGGCTCGGCAAGCCGGACGAGTATTTCCTGTCGATGCGCAAGGACCTGGCGCGGAGCAGGGACCGCCTTGCCAAGGGACTGGAGAGCCTCGGCTTCCCGGTGCTGAAGTCGCAGGGAACCTACTTCCTCACCGTCGACCTGTCCCCGCTCGGGCTGAACGAGAGCGACACCGAGTTCTGCTGGCGGATCGTGAAGGACTACAAGGTCGCCGCAATCCCGGTGTCGGCCTTCTACGAGCAGGACCCTGTGACCTCGGTGGTGCGCTTCTGCTTTGCCAAGAAGGACGAGACGCTCGACACCGCGCTGGAGCGGCTGTCGGACGCGGTGCGCGGGCGCAAGAGGTAGCAGATGACGATCGTCAGCCGCTTTGGTTTTGGCCTCGCGATCGCCGCCGCGCTGACGTTGCTCTCCGCTCCCGCCGGGGCCGAGGAGCGGGTCGTCAACTTCTACAATTGGTCGAACTACGTGGCGCCCGACGTCCTCGAGGCCTTCACCAGGGAGACCGGTATCAAGGTGGTCTACGACACGTTTGACGCCAACGAGACGCTGGAGACGCGCTTGATGGCCGGCAAGTCCGGCTACGACGTCGTGGTGCCCACCGCCTATTTCCTTCAGCGCCAGATCAAGGCCAACATCTTCCAGAAGCTCGACAAGTCGAAGCTGCCGAACCTGGCCAATGCCTGGCCGGTGGTGACCGAACGTCTCGCGATCTACGACCCCGGCAACATCTACGCCGCCAATTACATGTGGGGCACGACGGGCATCGGCTACAACGTCGCAAAACTGAAGCAGATTCTCGGTACGGACGCCAAGATCGACAGCTGGGACATCGTGTTCAAGCCGGAGAATCTCGCGAAATTCAAAGACTGCGGCGTCCACATGCTGGATTCCCCCGACGACATCTTCCCGGCGGCGTTGAACTATCTCGGGCTCGATCCGAACTCGACCAAGCAGGCCGACCTCGACAAGGCCGCCGATGTCGTGGCCAAGGTGCGGCCTGCCGTGCGCAAGTTTCATTCGTCCGAATATCTAAGCGCGCTCGCCACCGGCGAGATCTGTTTCGTGGTCGGCTGGTCCGGCGACATCATGCAGGCCCGCGCCCGCGCTGCCGAAGTCAAAAGCGGCATCGAGATCGGCTACGCCATCCCGAAGGAGGGCGCGCAGATGTTCTTCGACAATCTCGCAATCCCTGCGGATGCCAGGAACGTCAAGGAAGCCTACGAGCTGATCAACTATCTCTACCGTCCGGACGTGGCCGCCAAGAATACGGACTTCCTGTCCTACGCCAACGGCAACCTCGCCAGCCAGAAGCTGGTCGACCCGAAAATTCTGAACGACAAGAACATCTATCCGGACGATGCGATGCTCGCAAAGCTGTTCGTCATCACGGCGCGTGAGCCGGCGACCCAGCGGGTCATCAATCGGCTGTGGACCAGGGTGAAGACGGGAAGGTAATCGCGCCCATCATTGCGAGGAGCGAAGCGACGAACCAATCAGAATCTTTCCGCGGGAGGATTCTGGATTGCTTCGCTTCCGCCTTCGCTCTTCGAGCTACGGCGGACAAGTCGCTTGCAATGACGGAACAAGATTACCGCCACCTGCGGTGCAGCCACAGCCACTGCTCGGGATGCTCGCGGACCCAGCCTTCCACCACGCTCGTGATCGCTTGGGTGGTGCCCTGGATGTCGATCTTGCCGTCGGCGTCGCGCACCGGCTGGACCTCTTCGGTGATCTCGGCGGTGAAGCGGCCGCCGGGCAGGCGGATGACGCGGACGCCGTGGATCGGGCATTCGACCTGGCGCAACAGGCGTGCCAGCATCGGATTGGCGCGGGTCTTGCGGCCGAAGAAGGTGACCTCGACGCCGCCGGTCAGATACTGGTCGATCAGCATCGCGACGTGCTTGCCGTCCTTGAGCGCCTGCGCGAGCCGCAGCGGCGCGTCGCGGCCCGCGGGGATCAGCGTGCCCATGTTGACCTGGCGCATCTCCTGGATGATGCGGTCGGCGGAGGCGATATTGGGGCGGCGGTAGAGGATCGCCGTATCCAGCCCATGCGCGACCGCGGCGAGCGCCGGCAATTCCCAATTGGCGAGATGCGCGGCGAAGATCAGCGCCGGCTTGCCGTCGTCGCGGATCCGGTCGAACAGCTCGATGCTGCGGCTGGGCAGTTCGATCCGACTGTTTTCCGGATGAGCGCGGTCGTAATCCCAGACATGGTCCATATGAGCGAATTCGGCGCCGACGCGACCGAGATTGTCCCACACGCCCATCAGGATGCTTTCGATCTCTTCGGGCGATTTCTCCGGAAAGGCCGCGCTGAGGTTGGCGCGGCCGATGCGGTGCTCGCGCAGGCGCGGACCGATCGTCTTGGTGACGCGCGCGAAAAAGTCCGAGGTCTTGACCGGATCGAAATAGCGCGTGGTGCGCAACATGCCGACGGTGGCGGCGCCGATCAGCCCTCCACCGATCGACTTGGCCGTCTCCCGCGCGCGGGCCTTCGTCCTCGCAGGAAGCAGCGCCATGCGTCCGGTCAGGCCGGTTCGCGGGTCAGGATCAGCGAGGCGTTCTGGCCGCCGAAGCCGAACGAGTTCGACATCACCGCGGTGACGCGGGCATCGCGTGCCTTGTTGCCGACGACGTCGAACAGGATCGTGGGATCCGGATTGTCGTAGTTGATCGTCGGCGGGATGCGCTGATGTTCGAGCGTGAGCAGCGAGAAGATTGCCTCGACCGCGCCGGCGGCCGAGATCGTGTGGCCGACCATCGACTTGTTGGAGGTGACCGGAATCTTCGAGACGAGATCGCCGAACACGGCCGATGTCGTATTGTACTCCATCTTGTCGTTCTCGGGCGTGGCGGTGCCGTGCGCGTTGATGTGGTCGATCTGGTCCGGCGTCATGCCGGCATCGGCCAGCGTCTTGTTCATGCAGCCGATGATCGGCTTGCCGTCGGGCGAGGAGCGGGTGCGATGGAAGGAATCGGTGAGCTCGCCGCAGCCGGCGATCACGCCGAGGATTTTTGCGCCGCGCGCAGTGGCGGCTTCGTAGCTTTCGAGCACCAGCGCACCTGCGCCTTCGGCCATGACAAAACCGTCGCGGTTCTTGGAGAAGGGACGGGAGGCCGCCTGCGGCGGATCGTTTTGGGTCGACAGCGCCGAGAGCAGCGAGAAGCGCACCAGCGCCTCCGGATTTACGGTGCCGTCGGTCGCCACGCACAGCGCGGCATCGGTTTCGCCGCGGCGGATCGCCTCGACACCGAGCTGGATCGAGGTCGCGCCCGAGGCGCAGGCCGTCGACAACGAGATCGGCGAGCCCTTGGTGCCGAAGGTCTCGGCGAGGTAGGCCGCGACCGAACCGAACATGAAGCGGTGGTGATAGGCGCTGTACTTGCCGCCACCGGAGATGCGCAGCAGATCGTCGTAATTGAAGTCGAGCTTGCCGACGGCGCGGCCAAGTTCGCGGCGCTGCGGCCATTCGACTTCGACAGGTGCGACCGCAAGGAAGAGAGGACCCGGGAAATCCGCCTTGGCGCCGATGCCGGCCTGGTCCAGCGCTTCCTGCGTCACCAGTTCGGCCATCCGCTCGGACAGGCCGGTGGAGGAGAACGGATCGACGCTGACGAAATCCACCGTGCCGGCCATCGTGGTTTTCAGGCCGTCGACTGGAAAGCGCGTGATGGTGCGGATGCCGGATTCGCCGGCGACGAGCTTCGCCCAATTGTCGGTCTTGCCGTTGCCGAGCGAGGTCATGATGCCCATGCCGGTGACGACGACGACGGGACGCCCGAGTTTGTCGCGTGGTGCAGTCATGTCGATCCCCGCTTGAGCTGGAGCATGATCCGAAAAAGCGTGACGCGATTTTCCGAGAAGATCATGCCCAAACAATAACCTGCCAAAGCGCAACGCGCTCTAGCTTACTGCCTCGACCAGCGCCATGCCTTCGCCGCGCCAGTGTCCGGCCCCCACCACCACAATCTGGGTGGGCGCTCCCTGCATTTCAATCTCGGTGCCCGTGGAATCGTTCGGCGGAAACAGCGCGCCGCGAGAGATCGACAGCGCGGCGAGCGCGATACCGAGCGGGAATTGCGTCTCCATGGTGTGGCCGAACATCGTGCCGGTCGAGCGCACCGGGAACTCGGTGTGGCCCTTCAGGAAGCCGCGCTCTTCTGATGTCGCCGGCTCAGCGCCGGTCGCACCGGATATGATCGCGCCCTTGCCGTCGCGCTTCGGCAACTTTGCCCAAAGCTTCTCCAGCGTCGCGGCCATGTCGCCGGGGGTCTTGCGCCGGGCGAGGTCGGCAACGACGCTCGACAGCTTCGCGAACGGCTTGGCACCGCGCGCTTCCGCATGCGCCTTGGACTCCAGCACCAGAAACGCGCCAGCCGAGCCGAGCGCGAAGCCGGCGTTGTCCTCGCGCGCCCACACGGGTGCGAACTTGTCCTTGAGATTGAAGTCGCCGAATTCGTAGAGGACCATCAGGTCCTTGCGCTCGCCATTGTGCGAGCCGCCGATCAGCGCGATGTCGCTCTCGCCCGAGGCGATGCGCGACAATGCAATGCGGGCGGCATCGGCGCCGGCAACCTCTTCACCCATGAAGGTGCGCGAGGTGCCGCCAATGCCATGCACGATGGCGATGTTGCCGGCGAGCAGGTTGGAGAGCTGGGCCAGGAACAGCGTCGGCCTGAGATCGCTCATCAGCCGCTCGTTGAGGAAGCCGGGCGCGTTGGCACCCTTGGCCTCGGCCGTGAGCACGCCGGTGTCGACGTTGAGATCGCGCTCGCCGCCGCCGGCGGCGACGACCATGTCGATCTTCGACAGGATATCCTTGTTGCCCTTGATCCCGGCGGAGTCGAGCGCAAGCCCGGCCGCATAGGTGCCGATGCGCTGCCAGGCTTCCATCTGGCGCTGGTCGCCCTTCTTCGGGATCTGGCTGTCGAAGGTAACAGGCATCAGGGGGTGCACGATGTAGGGCGCAAAGCCCTTCTCGTCGACATTGATGCGCTTCTCCTGAAGCGCGGCCCAGTTGGCGTCCAGGCCCTCGCCGAGCGAGGTAGCCAGGCCAATGCCGGTGATCCAGACTTCCGTCTGGGCGGGCTTCGAAGCAGTCTCGGTCATGGCGATACGGCCTGTTGCGGAAAGCCGACGCGTTTGGCAACCGCGTCCATGTGGGCGCGCATATCCGCATGGGGAAAGGGAATCTGCGTGAAGGTCAGCGTCGAATTCGCGCGCAGCTTGCCGCCGACCTTGATCTTGGCTTCGGTCACGGCGTAGCCCGAGCCCTGATGGGCCAGGCTCGCCTCGATGCTCATGAGATCGCCGGGGAAGACCGAGCCGCGGACCTTTGCCTCCTTGACGGCAGCCAGGATCGGCATGCGCTCGAATTTGAGCACGCCAAGCTGAAGCCAGCCAGAGGCCTGCGCCATCGATTCGATCAGGAGCACGCCGGGCATCAGGGGATAGCCCGGGAAGTGCCCCTCGAAGATGGTGCTCTCCATCGGGACCTGAGCCTCGACGACAATCGTCTTCGCGTCGACGTTGAGGTCGACGACGCGATCTATCATGTGGAAGTATTCGAGTTGCATGACCGCGCGCTTAGGCGCTCGCGCCCTTCGCCGCAACCAGTTCGTCGATGCGGGCGCACAGGTTTTTCAGCACGAAATACTGCTCGGTGGTGGCTTTGCCGTCGTTGACCTCTTGGGTCCACTTTTCCAGCGGCAGCTTGATACCGAACTGCTTGTCGATCGCGAACGCGATGTCCAGGAAATCGAGGCTGTCGATGCCGAGGTCATCGATGGCATGGCTATCCGGCGTGATCGTGTCGCGCGGGATGTCGCAGGTTTCAGCGATGATCGTAGCGACCTGATCGAATGTGGAGGACATCACTAAGCCTTTGATATATTGCAGATGTTTGTCAGATTTTCCAGAGTGGAACGGTGGGTGGGCATCGCGCCCCGATGACGCCCTCAACCCCCCTCTGGCCGGGTCGAAAGCCCGTATATCGGAGCGCCGCCCTGAGTTCAATGGAGCCGGCGGGTGTGGGGACAGGGCTGGGGACGCCCCGGCTGAGCCGCTTCGGCCGAAGGACCGTCGGCGGGCCTCGCCAGACGTCTTGCCTTAGATGTGCGGCGTCGTGATCTTGACGCAGTCGCGGCGGCCCATCAGCACGCAATCCTGGGTCCGGCGCAGGTCGGCGATGCTCACCGCGAGCCAGATCCCGATCGCGGTCAGTGCGATGGTGAAGGCCAGCGCCGCGATATTCGCGAGCATGCGATGGCGGAAATCGTCCGGTTCAGTGCGGGGCTGCTTGTAGCGCGACAGGTCGAGCGGCTCGGGCGCGACGCGCAACTGCTGCACGCTAGCGTTGCCGCGGTAGCCCGTCGGGGAAGGCGAGGTGCGCGGCCTGAACTGGAGCACCCGGTGCTCGTCATCCGAGCTTATGGGCCGCTGGGTTGTCATGGTGCAGGGATCACTCCGAAGCAGCGATTTTTAGATAGCATACGTGGTGAACACGTTGCAGAAAATCTTCTCAACGCGCACGTGCATTGCGCGTTCGCACTAACTAGCAGGGTTGCGAACGAAGGACCGCGGAACCGTGGTCGTTCCAGGCCTGCAGAGGGTGCAATGCAATAATCTCCGCCCAGCCGAATGCATTGCCGGCGCAATGCCCATGGCATAGTCCAGGGAACCTGATCACGCAGCTGCAACCATGTGAAGGGCTCTCAACCATGACCAATACGCGCGAACCGAGAGTGCATCCGGTGTCGATCCTGTCGCTGCGGCCGACGCAGATGACGGTCGGGATGCGCGAGGTCAAGGAGAAGCGCAAGCGCTGGCGCGAGCACGACAAGAAAAAGCAGGCCGATCTGCTCGGCAAGCATATGATCCCCGTCGTGCATGGCCCCGACGAGCGCTATTACGTGATTGACCATCATCATCTCGGTCGCGCTCTGCACGACGAGGGCGTCAAGGAGGTGCTGGTCACCATCGTCGGCGACCTCAGGATGGTGGAGCGCGAAGCGTTCTGGGGCGTGATGGACAACAAGCGCTGGGTTTACCCTTACGACGCCAAGGGCGAACGGCGCCCGTTTCGCGATTTGCCGAAATCCGTCGTCGCTCTCAAGGACGATCCCTTCCGGAGCCTTGCCGGCGAGCTGCGCCGCATGGGCGGCTTCGCCAAGGACACCACGCCATTCTCCGAATTCCTGTGGGCCGATTATCTGCGCCGAAAGCTGTCGCGCAAGGCTGTGGACGCCAATTTTGACAAGGCGCTCGAGAAGGCGATGTCCTCAGCCAAGAGCAAGGACGCGATCTATCTGCCCGGCTGGTGCGGTCCGGCTGACGATGATTAGGCGCAACGCTCACGTCAGTACGGCATGCGGCTCCGCAAACCGGATCTGATCACAGCCTCTTGAGCGAAACCATCTTCCGTCCGCACGAAGCGGTGCCGAAACAAAGCCGTGCCATCTGTGGGATTGTCGAGCTCACACAGGAGGCCGAAATGCGCCGTCTGGTTTTCGCCGTTGCCCTGCTCGTGGTCGCTTCAGCCGGGATATCGGCATCGTTTGCCGCAGTACACCATGCCAAGACGTTGACGTTTTCCGAGCGCTTTGCCCCGGCGCTCGAGTTGATGGCGAAGCGCTAGGACAGATCCCCGCCAGTTCAACCAGCAGCGTCGCGATCGATTTTGCGCAGCCGCACAAAGGCGCCCCAGGCCCGCGGATAATCCTTGTCCGTGGGATCGATCGTAAGTAGCGCGCGGCATGCTTCCTTGATCTCCTCAGGCGGAGGACGCTTGGCCGGAACTCCGGACGATTTGGCGTCTTCCCAGCGAGCCTCGACATCTCTTGCAAAAGCCAAGGCCTCGGCGCTCGTCCGCTTCTGCGCCGATTTCGCCAGCGGGTGGTCCGAGGGGAAATTCGGCCATGCGGCCGGCGGCTGGTCGACACGCCACGTCAGTTCATCTGCTTGTCGCGCCTCCACGCCCGAACCTGAATGCTGCGCTGCTGGCGCCCATCCTGCCCCCGCTGAGGCTGCCGAACCCGATGAGCCGGCCGATCTCCGCGGGACCGCCGAACCTGGCGCGACCGCCGCTGTCTGTCCGGCGAGCTGGCCAAGCTGTTGTTCCATCGTTCCGCCGCTGGACTTGGGGATGATTTTTTCGACGGTCTTGATCATCGACAGCGCGCCTGGCGATATCAGCGTGTTCTGGTCGGCAATTTTGTCGTCGGCCGCGCCTGGGCAGGGCTTGTAAGGAGAGCGCTGCGACGTCATCCGGCCGTCGTCGTCGATACGGGCAAAATCGATCGCGACGGTGTAAACGAACGCGGCCTCGACATACTGCCTCTCCTTGTCCATCGCCTTTACGGAGCCGCATACGTATCTTGCCTGGTCTGCATCGATCGTTCGCAGGCCGTTGAAGTGAGCTGAATTCGGCGCAATGAGGACGCGTAAGACGGCAGCCCGCGCCTTTCCATGCTCCGATTCGAACATGCTCCATATCTCGTTCGCGTTGATGATCTCGGGCTGATAATTCCATGCGTACCCGGCCGCGAAGAAAGCCGTGCCGATACAGGTCGCGACAACAAATGCCCGCACGTTCATGAGAAGCCCCTCGACAGGCACGACTCATCCGCGTCTCCGGTGACGGAAACTGCGCAAGTTGTGCCAAAGCGTTTGTGCTAGTTGAGGGTGAGATTCTTAATTAAACGTGTGCGATTGCGAAAACACAGAGTTCCCGTCAGACGGGAACTCGTCCACTGCGTTTGTCGGCTATGCGTTCCTTCCGCGTTCGCGGCAGTCGGTCATTTCTTTGGCAGCCGTCCCATCAGATAGAATTCGTCATTCGGCCGCATGCCGGTGAAGTTCGCCAGCCGGTTCGACAGTGCGAAGAAGGCGGAGATTGCGGCGATGTCCCAGATGTCGTCGTCGCTGAAGCCATGCGGCGCGAGCGCGGTGAAATCGTCCTCGGAAATCCGCTGCGCATCGGCCGAGACCTTCATCGCGAAGTCGAGCATCGCCTTTTGCCGCGGCGTGATGTCGGCCTTGCGGTAGTTCGTGGCGATCTGGTCGGCGATCAGCGGGTTCTTGGCGCGGATACGCAGGATCGCGCCGTGCGCGATCACGCAATACTGGCACTGATTGGCTGCCGAGGTCGCGACCACGATCATCTCGCGCTCGGCCTTGGTGAGGCCGCCGTCCTTCTCCATCAGCGCGTCGTGATAGGCGAAGAAGGCGCGGAACTCGTCCGGGCGGTAGGCCAGCGTCAAGAACACGTTCGGCACGAAGCCGCTCTTCTCCTGCACGGCGAGGAGACGTGTGCGGATGTCGTCAGGGAGCGCATCGAGGGCGGGAGCGGCGAAGCGTTGCGCAGGCTTTGTCATGGGCATGGATTCCGGCTTGGGGCCGGCAACCATAGTCGATGCCGGCGCCATGCTCAACGTGACGCCAGGCTCGCAATGCCGGAGCTGGAAAACGAGCGTTGCTTTACCGCAGCGGCTTCTTCAGCAGCGAGAAGCGGTCCGGATCCAGCCCCATTGACGGTTGCAGCATCGGGGCTTCGACGTTGGAGAGCGTCTTCGCGGGCGGCGCCGAGAACACCGGATCGTTCGGCACGTCGCGCTGCGAGGTGGCACCGCGCCAGCGCTCGAGCACGGCGCCGACGAAATGCATGTCGTGACCGGAGGTGACGGACGGCACGCTGCTGATGGTGGCTTCGCCGCGCGGCAATTGATGCGGCGGCACCTCCTTGAAGCGCAGCCGCGTCGGCAGCGCGACACCTTCGCCGAATGCCAGCACTTCGCGGGTGCCGAGCGAGGGCACGAACGAGAGCAGATTCGCGGCCGCATCCGACACCGCGGCGCGCAGCAGCGCCTGGTCGCGCTCGTTGGCAAGACGCATCGTGAACAGCGTGTTGCACTGGGAGATGATGGTCGCGTCGAGCTCGGCCGGACGCTGGGTGATGAGGCCAAGATAGACGCCGTATTTGCGGCCTTCCTTGGCGATGCGCGACACCGCCTTGCGGGTCGGCCCGAAGCCGACATTGCGATCGGCGGAGGCGTAGCGGTGAGCCTCTTCGCAGACGAACAGCATCGGCGAAACGCCGTCGCTCCACAGGCCGAAGTCGAAGGCCATGCGGCAGAGCACCGAGACGACGGAATCGATGACTTCGGCCGGGAAGCCGGCGAGCTGCATCACCGTCATCGGCTTGCCGTTGGCCGGCAGGCGGAACAGATGGCTGATCACCTCGGCCATGGTGTCACCGCCGACATTGGCGTTGTCGAACATGAAGGCGTAGCGCGGGTCGTTGCGGACCGCCTCGATGCGGGAGATCAGCTTGTGATAGATGATGCGCGAGGAGCGGTTCTCGAGCTTGCCCATGCGCTCGTCGATCAGCGACATCAGATCGACCAGGCGATAGGGCACCGGCGTATCGACGGTGTAGCCGATCTGCTTGGGATCGATGCGCTTCAGGCCAATGCGGTCGGCGTTCTGGTACTGGGTGTAGACGCCCTTGGCGAGGGGAATGACTTCGGCGAGGACGTCGAGCTCCTCGGGCACGCCGGCGCGGCCGCCGAACAGCACGTCGACGATTTCCTCGAAATTGAACAGCCAGAATGGCAGCTTCAAATTGCGCGGGTTGAGCACCAGCGCGCGGTCGCCGAAGCAGCGGCCATATTCGTTGTGCACATCGAGCAGGAAGATGCGCAGGTTCGGGCGTGCCTTGAGGATCTCGTTGAGCAGCAGCGACACGCCGGTCGATTTGCCGACGCCGGTCGATCCCAGCACCGCAAAGTGTTTGGAGAGCATTTCCTCGATGTCGACATAGGCGACGACGGAGCTGTCCTGCTGAAGGAAGCCGACATTGATCTGGTCGGAGCCGGTGGGCGCGTAGATCGTGCGCAGCTCCTGGCTCGTGATCAGGTCGACGGAATCGCCGATGGTCGGATAGTTGGTGACGCCGCGCTGGAATTTGGCCTTGCCGGTGGCGTTGAGAATTTCCCCGAGCAGGTCGACCGAGGCGATGGCGATCAAATTGTCGTTGCTCGAGAGGTTCTCGCAGGACACCTCGGTGATCATGGCGACGATGACCGAGCTGGCGCAGCGGATACTGACGAAGCGGCCGACGGTTGCCCGCACTTCCGAGACCGGCATCCGGCTTTCAGGCAGTAGCCCGACCCGGGCGAGCGATCCGCGAACCGAAATCACGCGTCCAAAGGATGTCACAATGAATGAACCTGGCAAGAGCAACGGGTTGCCCGGACTATGCACGGCCGTCGCTGGACAAACGGTTAAACGGCAGGCGCCGGCGCTTCGTTAAATCCGCGACAATTCGGGTGCGAAGTTTGTTCCCAATGCATATTCCCTGGCAGAAGCGCCCGGAAAATGCTTTTTCCCGGCCGACGGGCCTGGAGCGCTTAAGAGCGACTTTACCATTCGGGCAGTCGGTCCGCGGTTCCGGGACGGGTTGGTCATCCTAGACGGCCCGTCATCCACCCTCGGCGGTCTTGCTTGATTTGTTGACGGGACCTAATCATTTGTACATTGGTACAAATAATCTGGCGGCCTTGTGCCGCCCACCGGCGCGTGAGCGGATTGCCGCCTGCGCCAGATCGCGGGATCCGGTCCAGCGGATCGCAAGCCACGTCTTGGAGGACACCATGCAACCCGAACCAATCCTCGATCTCGCTCATCTCGGCCACATGGAGCTCTTGACGCCAAAGCCGGACGAGAGCCTGAAATTCTTCGTCGATGTGATGGGCATGACCGTCAGCGGGCAAAGGGGCGAGTCGGTCTATTTGCGCGGCTGGGACGATTACGAGCGCTATTCGCTCAAACTGACGGCGTCGAAGACGTCAGGCATGGAGCACATGGCGTTGCGCGCGCGCAGCCAACAGGCGCTGGAGCGCCGCGTCGCAGCGCTGAAGGGGTCCGGCTTTGACATCGGCTGGATCGACGGCGACATGGGGCAGGGGCCGACCTTCCGCTGCCGCGATCCCGATGGACACATCGTCGAGCTCTATTACGAGACCGAATGGTATCAGGCGCCGCCGGAGTTGAAGCCGGCGCTGAAGAACCAGGCGCAGCGCTTTCCCGCGCGTGGCGTCAACGTCCGGCGCCTCGATCATCTGAATTGCCTCGCCACCGACATCAAGGCGAATCGCGAGTTTTTCGAGAATTATCTCGGCTGCCGCCTCACCGAGCAGATCGTGCTCAACGACGGCCGCGAAGCGGCGATGTGGCTGACCATGTCGAACAAGAGCTACGATTTCGCCTATTCGCTCGACCATTCCGGCACGCCCGGCCGCTTCCACCACGTCACCTACGCGCTCGACAGCCGCGAAGAGATTCTGCGCGCTGCCGACATCTTCCTGGAGAACGGCATCCACATCGAGACCGGCCCGCACAAGCACGCGATCCAGCAGACCTTCTTCCTCTACGTCTACGAGCCCGGCGGAAACCGTGTCGAAGTCGCCAATGCCGGCGCGCGCCTCATCCTCGCGCCCGACTGGAAGCCGATCGTGTGGACGGAAGAGGAGCGCAAGAAGGGGCAGGCGTGGGGCCTGAAGACGATCGAATCGTTCCATACGCACGGCACGCCGCCGGTGGACGTGAAGAAGCACGCTTAATGTGCTGAGGTCCGGAGGCGCGTGACTGTCTCGCGCACGCCGGTCCATGCGGGCCTGTCCGGGGCGAACTGCTTGCGCAGGAAGGTGACCAATTCCTCGACCTGCGTATCGCTCATGCTGTTCTTGAATGCCGGCATGTAGCCGAGATCGCTCGACACCGGCTCGGCGATGCCGTGCAGGATGATTTGCACGAGATTGTCCGATGTGGCGCTGTGCAGATTGGTGTTGAGCGCGAGCGAGGGGCGGCTGCCGAACAGCGGCAGGCCGCCGACCTCGTGGCAGACGGCGCAGGCGCCTTGATAGAGTCGCGCGCCGCTGGAGGACGCAATTGTAACTTGCGTCGCGCTTTCGAGACGTGCCGCAAGCGCGTCCGGTGCTTCGGTTGCGGTGTCGTTGAATGAGTTGAGATAGACCGCCATGGCGCGGATGTCCTGGTCGGGCAGGGCTTTGAGATCCCTGACAACAGGCGCCATCGGTCCGGCGGCGACGCCGTGATATCGCGAGTGGCCGGTGCGCAAATAGGCGAACAGCTCGTCCTCGCTCCATGGGATCGGCGCGTGCGAGAGCGAGGTCAGCGGCGGCGCCTCCCAGCCCTCGGCAAAGCCGCCGGCGAGATAGGCGCTACGCTGCTCGGCGCCGAGCGCGTTGCGCGGCGAATGGCAGCCGCTGCAATGGCCGAGACCTTCGACCAGATAAGCGCCGCGATTCCAGACGTCGGATTTGGCGGGATCGGGCTTGAACTCGCGCGTCTGATGGAACAGCGCATTCCATCCGGCAAGTAGCGGACGGAGATTGAACGGGAAGGCGAGCGCATTCGCCGCTGCCGGTGCGCGCACCGGCGGCTGCGCCATCAGGTAAGCATAAAGCGCCTGCATGTCGGCATCGCCAGTCTTCGCAAAGTGCGTGTAGGGGAAGGCGGGATAGAGCTGCCGTCCGTCGCGATGCAGCCCGTCGCGCATCGCGCGCTCGAACGCGGGATAGGACCAGGCGCCGATGCCGGTTTCGACGTCTGGCGTGATGTTGGTCGCGTAGATCGTACCGAACGGCGTCTCCAGGGCGCGGCCACCGGCGTTGAGCGCCCCGCCGATCATGGTGTGGCACTCCGCGCAATTGCCGAGTGCGGCCAGTTGTTGCCCGCGCGCGATCGTCGCCGCGGAATAGACAGATGCATCGGGTCGGGCGATCGGCGCGATGGCGCGGCCAGGCAAAAGCGCCGCACCGATGCCGATTGCCGCGGTGCAGACGGCCGCGATCGTCGCGAAGATGCCGGCGCGTTTGGCGAAGGGATTCTCCCAGATGCGGGATGGTTGTGGCGTAGCGGGAGCGGGCAGCGCCTGCGGCGTGGCCGGCGCGCCGCCGTGCAGCCCCTTCAGGATGCGCTCGGGCGTGAACGGCGGCTCGCGAAAGCGCACGCCGGTAGCATCGAAGATCGCGTTCGCAATCGCAGCCGCGCTCGGGACCGAGGCGGATTCGCCGACGCCGAGCGGCGGCTGGTCCGGCCGCGGCAGCAACAACACGTCGATCTTGGGCACGTCAGGGAACGGGATGATCGGATAGGCGCCCCATTCACGCGCCGCGACTGCGCCGCGCTCGAACGAGACCTCCTCCATCAGCGCGCGGCTGGTGGACTGGATGACGTTGCCATGGATCTGGTGGCGCACACCGTCCGGGTTGATCATCAATCCGGAGTCCTGCCCGGCGACCACGCGCGTCACGCTGACGTCGCCGGTCGACTTGTTCACGGCAACGTCGGTGACCCAGGCCGACCACGCCGCGCCATAGCCGGGGAATTTGCTGTGCACGTACAGCGCATAGGCAAAACCGCGCCCATGCACGATCTCGCCGTCTTTCTCTTGTCGCACCGGCCGCGGCGTCCAGCCCGCGCGCTCGGCGACCGCATGGACGAGATCGACGGCGCGCTGATCCCTAAGGTAACGCAAGCGATATTCGATCGGGTCAACGCCGGCCTCGGTCGCGGCCTCGTCGATATAGGATTCATGCGCAAATGTGTTCGGCAGGGCCGAGACGCCGCGAAACCAGGACGCGCGCACGATCGGCGCCATGTCGTGTGCGACGACGCGCATGTGGTCGTAATCGTAAGGCGGGATCGCGGTCCGGTCGCCCATCTGGAGAACGTCCGGCTTCGGCGATATCCGCCCCGTCAGCAACAGCGCCAACGTCGGCGCGGCATTCGACGGATAGCGCGTGGCAAGATCGTAAGCAGCGACGCCGCCCTCCGCGTTCAGGCCGCCATTGACGTCGATGAGCTGCGCGGCGCCTTTGGGCTCCCAGGCGTGTTCCTGCTCGCGCGTCAGCTGCACGCGCACGGGCCGGCCGACCGCGCGCGAGAGCAACAGCGCGTCCGCCGTGACATCGTCGGCGCAGTTGCGGCCGTAGCAGCCGGCGGCCTCCAACCTGATGACCTCGATCTCGCTCTCGGGACGCTCGATCAGCAGCGCCAGGTCTGCGCGTAGCAGGTGCGGATTTTGCGTGCCCGACCAGACGCGGATGTTGCCGTCCTGGAAGTCGGCAACCGCGCAGGACGGGCCGATCGAGGCATGCATCTGATACGGCCAGACGTAAGTGCGCTGCATCGGCTTGGCCGCGCGGGCAATGGCAGCATCGACGTCGCCCTTGTCGATCAGCGTGCGCGGCGTCGATGGATTGGCGCGCAGCGCGTTCTCGACGTCGGCGAGATCGGTCAGTTCAGGCGTCGGTCGCCAGCTCACCGCAAGCTGCTCCGCCGCGCGGATCGCGTTCTCCTCGCGCTCCGCGACGATTCCGACGAAATCGCCGATGCGCACGACGGCTATGATGCCGGGAATGCCGCGCACCGAGGATTCATCGACCGAAATCAGGCTGGTGCCGACAAACGGGCCGGCGTCGACGCCGGCATAGGGCGGTCGCACCACGCGGCCGTGCAGCATGCCGGGCATACGGATGTCGTGCACGAAGGTCAGCTCACCCGTGGCCTTGGCCGGCAGGTCGACGCGGGGCATCGATTGGCCGACAATGGCGTAATCGCCGACCGGCTTGACGGCGACGCCGTCGGCAAGCTCGAGACGAATGGTCTCTCCGCCGATCAACTCGCCATAGCTGACGCTGCGATTGTCGTGGCCGCGCACGAGGCCGTCTTCGATCCTGAGATCGGCTACCGGCAGTTCCAGGCGCTCGGCCGCACGTGCGATCAGGAAGTGACGCGCCTGCGCGGCGGCTTTGCGCAGGGGAGCGGCGGTGATCTGGATGGTCTCGCTCGCGATCGTCGCGCCCTGGTTCGGCACCACCGCGGTGTCGCCGAGCACGACGACGACGCGGGCAAAGGACACATCCAACTCCTCGGCCACGATCTGGCCCAGCGCCGTGCGGATGCCGGTGCCGAGATCGACATGTCCGTTGTAGGCTGTGACCGAGCCGCTCGCGGTGATGCGGACGAAGGTCTCGGATGTGCACTCGTCCACAGTGCGGACGACGACGAGCGAGCCGGATTGCAGCTCCGCTCCGTTCGGATGCGGGGAGGCCATCAATCACCGGCCTCGGCGAGCTGGCCAGACGCACGCATTACGGCGCGAAGGATTTCGATATGCGTGCCGCAGCGACAGAGATTGTAGCGCAGCGCCGCCAGCGCCTCCTGTTCGGTGGGCCGCGGGTTGATCGCAAGCAGCGCCTTGGTGGTCATGATCATGCCGTTGAGGCAGTAGCCGCATTGCGCGGCCTGCTCGTCGATGAAAGCCTGCTGCACCACATCCGGTTTGTCGCGGGTGCCGAGCCCCTCGAGCGTCACGATGTCGCGGCCGCCGCAGCCGCTGATCGGAATGACGCAGGAGCGCGCCGCCGCGCCATCGATCAGGACAGTGCAGGTGCCGCATTCACCGAGGCCGCAACCGTATTTCGGACCGTTGAGCGCGAGATCGTTGCGCAGCACGTAGAGCAGCGGCGTATCTCGCGCCGCAGTGATCTCGTGGATCCTGCCGTTCACGGTGATGCGGATCGGTGTCTGCGTCATCTCGTTCCCAAGTCGAGTCGTTGAGCGCCGCGGCCAAAGCTTCGCGAAAATTCCAAGTCCGCTCAAAATCTACGTTGCGACGATACCGTTTGTACACAAACGTGCAAGCCGTGCATGCCGCAGTGCAGCGCGAATGCCTTCTTTATGGACAGAGCGGATAGGCAAATGAGGTTTTATGCGGCAGGCGTATGTTTTGCGCCGCACCGCCGCTTGACAGCCATCGGGAGGGCGCGCAACATCGTTCGTGTACAAATGATAACTGCACTGTCGGCTGGCTTTGACATGGTGACTGAACCTACGAGCGCCGCCATCGACAAGATCCGCTGCGATGCGTGTCCGGTGATGTGCTACATCAAGCCGGGCGCGGCGGGCGCCTGCGACCGCTATGCCAATCACGAGGGCAAGCTCGTCCGCGTCGATCCGCATGTGATCCTGGAACGCACCGTGTCGCATGGCGGCAAGCTCGTTCCGTTCAGCCGCACCGAAGATTGGGACGGCAAGATCGTCCACGAGCCTTCCACCTTTGTAACGGCGATCGGCGCGGGGACGACCTATCCCGACTATAAGCCGGCGCCGTTCATCGTCTCGGCGGAGGTCGACGGCGTCGACATGGTGACTGTCGTCACCGAGGGCATCTTCTCCTATTGCGGCATCAAGGTGAAGATCGACACCGACCGCTATCTCGGGCCGGAGACCGCGACCGTCCGCGCACAAGGCGAGGCGGTCGGTCACGTCACCACCAGCGAATACGGTTCGCAGATGCTGTCGCTCGGCGGCGTGCATCATCTGACCGGCGGCTCCAAGAAGGAAGGCCGCGTCACCTGCGACACCCTGATGGACCTCGCAAACTGCAAGGCGGTCGAACTCACCATCGACGGCGGCGCGAGCGTGGTGGTGCAGGCCGGCCAGCCGCCGATCGTCAACGGCATGAAAGAAGAGCGCATGCGCGTCGGCTGCGGCTCGGCGACGATCGGCATGTTCGCCAAGCAATGGCACGGCAAGGTCGACGAGGTCGTCGTGGTCGACGACCATATCACCGGCGTGCTCTCGGAACACCAGGCCGGCAAGCTGCTCGACATCGCCGACACCGGCATCAAGATGAAGGGCCGCCGCTCGACGCCCGGCCGCTATTTCCAGGTCGCCGATCCCGGCACGGGTTGGGGCGGCACCAATATCTCCGATCCGCTGGCAATCCTGGGACCGTTTGACGCCAAGGAAGCCAGGGCCGGCCTCTCCATGCTGATGGTCTCCACGACCGGCGAACATTCGTCCTATTACGTGCTCGACGAAGCCTTGAAGCCGGTCGAGACGGAGATGCCGGATGACCTCAAGTTTTCGGTCGAGCGCATTCAGGAGAATTGCGAGCCGGCGCTGTGTACGGTGCTGTTCATGGCGGGCGCGGGCGGTTCCTTGCGGGCGGGCGTGACCGACAATCCGGTGCGGCTGACGCGCTCGGTCAAGGACGCGCTGACGCGCGTCACCAGTGGCGGCGCACCGGTCTATGTCTGGCCGGGCGGCGGCATTACCTACATGGTCGACGTGACGCAGATGCCGGCGGGCGCATTCGGTTACGTGCCGACGCCCGCGCTGGTCGCGCCGATCGAATTCACGATGAAGCTGTCGGACTATGCGGCGCTCGGCGGGCACATGGATTATGTGAAACCGCTGTCCGAGGTGCAGGGCGGCGACGATGTCCGCCAATTGCCCTGGCAAAACCCGATCCCGGGACCTCGGGCATGACAAGGCTCCCGCAAATCGCGTTGCTGTCTGATGGCCGGCGGCTGCATTTGCAGGATGGACCGATTGATCTGATCGTCGAGGCGAGGGGGCCCACCGACGCAGTGCGCGCGGCCTATGAGGCTGCGGCCGAACGGTTCACCGGACTTCTCGACGAGCTCTGCGCGGAACTGCCAGACCTGCGGACCGCTGTCGAGGAGCGGACCTCGTTGAGAGGCGTTGTGGCGCGTCGCATGCACGCCGCGGTGGCGCCCTATGCCGGTAATTGCTTCATCACGCCGATGGCCGCTGTGGCCGGCAGCGTGGCGGAGGAGGTGTTGGGCGCAATGCTGGACGCTGCGGCGCTCGATCGGGCCTATGTCAACAATGGCGGCGACATTGCCCTGCATCTCGGCGAGGACGAGCATTTTTCGGTCGGCCTGATGGACCGGCCCGATCGCGACGGCGTGATGCGGACAATTAGGGTGGACGCCGATGATCCCGTGCGCGGCATCGCTACCAGCGGAAGGCACGGCCGCAGCTTTTCGCTCGGGATTGCCGATGCGGTGACCGTGTTGGCCGGAACGGCCTCGCAAGCCGATGCCGCCGCGACGATCATTGCGAATGCCGTCGATCTGCCAAGGCATCCCGCCATCATCCGAAGGCCAGCGAACGAACTTCAGCCCGACAGCGATCTCGGCGCGCGGCTCGTGACCCGTGGCGTCAGTGGTTTGTCACAGGATGAGATCACGACCGCACTCGAATCTGGCGCGGAATGTGCACGGCAATTATTCAATCGCGGATTGATCGAGGGTGCCGTGTTGCAGCTTTGTGGTGATATGCTTGTCATCGGGACCAAGGATATTGAACGGCAACGATCGCGTCCGCTTGTACAAGAGAACGCGGTTCATGCCTGAACAGGGAAGCGGCTTGAGGAAACAATCATGAGCGCGATCATCCGCAAGATCGTCACCGTCGTCGAAGAGACGCATATGGAGATGGGCCGCCATGTCTCGCCGCCGACGCGGCGTGCGGCGGCAATCGCCGTGATCGAGAATCCGTTTGCCGGAAAGTATGTCGAGGATCTCTCGCCCCTGATCGCGATTGGCGAGGAGCTCGGCGAGCTGCTCTCGAAGCGCGCGGTGGCGGCGCTCGGCATCGAAGGATCGAAGGCTCAGAGCTATGGCAAGGCCGCGGCCGTCGGCGAGAACGGCGAGCTGGAGCATGCCGCTGCCATCCTTCACCCGAAAATGGGCGCGCCGGTTCGCAAAGTGCTGAGCAAGGGCGCTGCGCTGATCCCGTCGTCGAAGAAGCGCAGTGGACCCGGCACGACTCTGGACATTCCGCTGGGCCACAAGGATGCAGCCTTCGTGCGCAGTCACTTCGACGGCATGGAAGTGCAGATCAACGACGCGCCGCGCGCCAACGAGATCATGGTCGCGGTCGCCGTCACCGACAGCGGCCGTCCGCTGCCGCGCGTCGGCGGGCTGACCATTGCGGAGATCAAGGGCGAAGACGGACTGCGTTAATCTTTTCAGAAAAGTGGAGGTTGGGATGCGAGCAAAGAACTATTTCGCCGGCGCGGCATTTGCGCTGTTGGCGAGCGGCATGGCTCATTCGGCTCTGGCGCAGGACATCAAGATCGGCGAGATCAACAGTTATTCGTTGCTGCCGGCGTTTACCGAGCCCTATCGCAAGGGCTGGCAGCTCGCGGTCGAAGAGATCAACGCGACCGGCGGCATCAACGGCAAGAAGCTTGTCGTGGTCTCCAAGGACGATGGCGGCAAGCCGGCGGATGCACAGACCGCAGCCAACGAGCTGGTGTCGAGCGAGGGCGTGGCGATGCTGACGGGTACGTTCCTGTCGAACATCGGTCTTGCGGTCAGCGACTTCGCCAACCAGAAGAAAGTGTTCTTCCTGGCGGCCGAGCCGCTGACGGACGCCATCACCTGGTCCAAGGGTAACAAGTACACCTTCCGCCTGCGCCCCTCCAATTACATGCAGGCGGCGATGCTGGTGGAAGCAGCCAGCAAGCTGCCGGCAAAGCGCTGGGCGACGATCGCGCCGAACTATGAATACGGCCAATCGGCGGTTGCCGTGTTCAAGAAGCTGATGTCGGAGAAGCGGCCCGACATCCAGTGGGTCGATGAGCAGTGGCCGCCGCAGGGCAAGATCGACGCCGGTCCGGTGGTGCAGGCGGTTGCCGCGGCCAATCCCGAGGCGATCCTCAACGTCACCTTCGGCGCGGATCTCGTCAAGCTCGTGCGTGAAGGCAACACCCGCGGTCTGTTCAAGGGACGCGAGGTCGTCTCGTTCCTCACCGGCGAGCCCGAATATCTCGACCCGCTCAAGGAGGAAACGCCCGAGGGCTGGATCGTCACGGGCTATCCCTGGTACTCGATCAAGACGCCCGAGCACGACGCGTTCCTGAAGGCCTATCAGGCCAAGTACAACGACTATCCGCGCCTCGGCTCGATCGTCGGCTATCAGACCATCAAGTCGGCGGCGGCGATCCTGGCGAAGGCCAATTCGACCGATCCGGAGAAGCTGATCAGCGCGGCGGAGGGACTGTCGATGCCGTCGCCGCTCGGCGAGATCACCTTCCGCAAGATCGATCACCAGTCGACGCTCGGTGCCTATGTCGGCAAGACCGCGCTGAAGGACGGCAAGGGCGTGATGGTGGACTCGTCTTACAAGAAGGGCGCGGACTATCTGCCAAGTGATGCCGAAGTCGAGAAGCTGCGTCCGAAGGATTGATCTCCGCTGCCGTAGGTGGGTTAGCCGAAGGCGTAACCCACCACGGTCTGTACCCGCATAGCCAGAACAGGTGGGTTACGCTGCGCTAACCCACCCTACGAAGCTCTCTCTCCCCGCAAGCGGGGAGAGGTGATGCAACACCAACCCGGACCGCTGATGGCCTTTTACGTCGTACAGTTTCTGACCGGCCTCGCCAGTGCGGCGTCGCTGTTCCTGGTGGCATCGGGCCTGTCGATCATCTTTGGCGTGACGCGGATCGTGAATTTCGCGCACGGCGCCTTCTACATGATCGGTGCCTATATCGCCTTCACGCTCACCGAGCGCCTATCGGGGACGTTGGGCTTCTGGGGCGGGATCGTCATCGCAGCGCTTGCCGTGGCAGTGATCGGCGTCATTGTCGAGATGGTGCTGCTCCGGCGCATCTATCACGCGCCCGAACTGTTCCAGCTGCTTGCGACCTTCGGCCTGACCTTGATGGTCGAGGACCTCGTCGTCCTGATCTGGGGCCCGGACGATCTCGTCGGGCGCCGTGCACCCGGCTTCAAGGGGGCGATCGACTTCTTCGGCCAAAACATCCCGAGCTATGATTTGTTCCTGATCGTGCTCAGCCCGGTCGTGCTCGGCATCCTCTGGCTCTTGTTCCAGCGCACGCGCTGGGGCGTGCTGGTGCGCGCAGCGACGCAAGACCGCGACATGGTCGCAGCGCTCGGCGTCAACCAGAAATGGCTGTTCACGAGCGTGTTTGCGGTCGGTGTTTTCCTCGCCGCTCTAGGCGGTGCGCTCCAGATTCCGCGCGATGCCGTGCATCATGCGATGGATTTGCGTATCATCGTCGAGGTCTTCGTCGTCGTCGTGATCGGAGGCCTCGGCAGCATCATCGGCGCTTTCGTCGCGGCGGTGCTGGTCTCCGAACTCAACGCCTTCGGCATCCTGATCTTTCCAAAAATCTCCATCATCCTGGTCTTCCTGGTGATGGCGGCAGTGCTGATCGTGCGGCCCTGGGGCCTGTTCGGCAGACCCGAGGCCCCCGCGCGCAAGACGCCGGGTCTCACGGTCAATCCTTGGCGACCGCTGACGTCGAACGAGCGGCTGGCCGCGCTTGCAGCGCTCGTCATCGCAGCGACGCTGCCGCTGTTCGCCGGCAACTATGCACTGACCGTCGGCTCGGAGATCGCGATCTCCGTAATCTTCGCCGTCAGCCTGCACTTCCTGATGTCGGTCGGCGGGCTCGCCTCCTTTGGTCACGCCGCCTATTTCGGCCTCGGCGCTTACGGCGTCGCTTTCCTCGCCAAGATGGCGGGACTGCCGATGATCGTCTGCCTGTTGCTCGGGCCGCTGCTCGGCTGCATGGGCGCTGCCGTGTTCGGCTTCTTCGCGGTGCAGCTCTCCGGCGTCTATTTTGCAATGCTGACGCTCGCCTTCGCGCAGATCGTCTGGTCGATCGCGTTCCAGTGGGTGAGCGTCACCGGCGGCGACAACGGCATCCTGGGCGTCTGGCCCGCGAGCTGGGCGGCGAGCCCATCGCATTTCTATTGGTTGTCGCTCGGCGTTGCGGCGCTCGTGACGATCGCGTTGCGGGCCATGGTGTTCTCGCCGTTCGGTTATGCGCTGAGGGCGACGCGCGACTCGCTGCTGCGCAGCGAAGCGGTCGGCATCAACGCCAAGCGCATCCAGTGGACCGCCTTCGTGATCGCGGGCACGACCGCGGGCATCGGCGGCGCGCTGTTCGCCTACCTCAAGGGCAGCGTCTTCCCGGACAATCTCGGCATCTCGCTCTCGGTCGATGCGCTTGTGATGGTGCTGCTCGGCGGCGTCGAGACGGTGTCGGGCGCGGTGATCGGCGCCATCGTCTACAAGGCCTTGAACATCTGGCTGGTCAGCCAGACCGACCTGTCAAAGCTCGTGCTCGGCGGCTTCATCGTTCTGATCGTCGTCGTCTTCCCCAAGGGCATCGTCGGCATGCTGGAGATGCTGGCGCAGCGCCGCAGGAAGGCATCGCCGCCGGGCTCCCCCTTGCTTGCCAAGCCGATCGAGTCCGCCGAATGAGCGTCGCCCCCCCACTTCTCGCGGTCGAAAGCCTGACCAAATCCTACGGCGGCGTCCACGCCGTGCGCGGCGTCTCCTTCTCGTTGCGATCAGGCGAAATCCTGGCGCTGATCGGACCGAACGGCGCGGGCAAGAGCACCTGTTTCGACATGCTCAACGGCCAGAACAAGCCTGATAGCGGCCACGTCCGCCTGCTCGGCGAAGACACAACCGGCAGGAAGCCGCGCGAGATCTGGCGGATGGGCGTGGGCCGCACCTTCCAGATCACCGCGACCTTCGCGACCATGACCGTGCGCGAGAATGTGCAGGTCGCGCTGATCTCGCACGGCAAGCAATTGTACAATCTTTGGGGCTCGGCGCCGAACTTCGACCGCGGCGAAGCCGGGCGACTGCTCGAGCTGGTCGGTATGGGCGGTTACGCGGATCGCCCCTGTGGCGAGCTTGCCTATGGCGATCTCAAGCGGCTCGAGCTCGCCGTCGCGCTCGCCAATCAGCCAAAGCTGCTGCTGATGGACGAGCCGACCGCCGGCATGGCGCCGCGCGAGCGCGTCGATTTGATGCGGCTGACCGCGCAGATCGCCCGGGAAAAATCGATTGGCGTTCTCTTCACCGAGCACGACATGGACGTGGTGTTCGAGCACGCCGATCGCATCATCGTGCTCAACCGCGGCACGTTGATTGCCGAAGGCTCGCCGGCGGAGGTGCGCGGCAATCCGCAGGTGCAGGCGGTCTACCTCGGCGAGGGCCTCCTTTACGAGGCCGGGCATCGCGAGGGAGCATCGGTATGAAGCTCACGGTGCAAGATCTCAATAGTCATTACGGCCCGGCGCATATCCTGTTCGACATCGGCTTCGAGGTCGGCGAGGGGGAAGTCGTGGCGTTGCTCGGCCGCAATGGTGCCGGCAAGTCGACGACGTTCCGCTCGATCGTCGGGCTCGTCGCGCAGCGCTCGGGGCGGATCATGTTCGAAGGCAAGGATGTCTCGGCGCGTCCGACACATGAGATCGTGCGGGATGGGCTTGGTTACGTGCCGGAGGAGCGGCGTATCTTCACCGACCTGACGGTGGAAGAGAATCTCGAGGTCGGCCGTCAGCCGAAGCGCCCGAACGCACCGCACTGGACCCGCGACAAGCTGTTTTCGCTGTTTCCTAATCTCGGCGAGATGAAAAATCGCCCGGGCGGCCGCATGAGCGGCGGCGAGCAGCAGATGCTCACCATCGCGCGCACGCTAATGGGCAATCCGTCGCTGGTGCTGCTGGACGAGCCTTCGGAGGGCCTATCGCCGAAGATCGTGGAGCAGATGGTCGATGCCATCCTGACCATGAAGAAGGAGGGCGTCAGCATCGTCGTCTCCGAGCAGAATCTGCACTTTGCGCGGCTGATCTCCGATCGCGCCTATATCATCGAGCGCGGCCGCATCTGTTTCGGCGGCACCATGGCCGAGCTCGACGCGCGTCCGGATATCCGCGACGCACATCTGTCGTTGTGAAGGCAAAGGGCAAGGGTATCGAGCGGATGGCGAGAAGCGTCGCGGCGAAGAAAAGCGTCAAACCGGCAAAGCCGCCTTACGTGCTCGACGAGCAGGTTGGGTTCATCCTTCGCCAGGTCTGGCAGCGCCACAGCGCGATCTTCTCTCGCGAGATCGGCACCAACATTACGCCGACGCAATGGGCGGCGCTGTCGAAGCTCGCCGAGGCCGGGCCATGCTCGCAGAACCAGCTCGGGCGCCTGACGGCGATGGATGTGGCGACCATCAAGGGCGTGATCGATCGTTTGACGGCGCGCGGCCTCACCGAGACCAGCCAGGATCCCGAGGACGGACGACGGCTTCTGGTCAGCCTGACGCGCGCGGGCCAGCAGCTGGCGGAAAAGGTCGCGCCGAATGCGCTCGCGATCACCCGGGAGACGCTGGCGCCGCTCGAGGCAAAGGAGCGCGAGATGCTGATGGCGCTGTTGAACAAGCTGCGGTGAGGCGCGACTAACCTCGGTGAAGGTTTTGTCGAGGTTGTTGATATGAGAGCGGTGGCGCGGTTTGCGATGGCTCTGAGTATGAGCGCGGTGCTGGCGGGCCAGTGTGCTCCCGCCGGGGCGGCGCAAGCCTATGAGGGGTTCTGGGCGTCAACCAAAAAGGATTGCCGCGACCAGGACAGCGCCAACCGCATGAGCATCGAGGGCGGCAACCGTCTCTATTGGTATGAGACCCGGTGCCGCGCCAGGGAGATCACCGCCGACGGAAAGCTCAGCTGGAAAATGAAGCTCGCCTGCGAAGGCGAGGGCGAGAAGTATCGCTCCAATCCCCGGGTTTCCATTGCCGCGGATGGCAAGCTGGTGATGGACAACAGCCCGGTCGGGCAAGGCAAGCGCCAGACCTATGTGCGTTGTGAGATCGCAAAACCGCGGTGATCCCCTTACGTCTTCCCCGGCCATTTGGCGCGATAGCGGATTTCGCTGCCGTCGGCGAGCCGCCGCCACGTTCCGAATTCCGGTGTATGCGGAGCCCAGGCCGTCAATCCGATCGGGTAGACTCGGCTGGGCTGTCCCTGGATGTTGACGGCGAGCTGGCGGTGCGAGGTTCGGAACGCCAGTTCGACTTCGCCTGCGATAACGGGCTGATCGCCGTCACTACGGAAGCCGGCTGGGTTCAATTCGCCCGGCATGGTGTTGAGGTCGGTTTGCAATTCGATGGTGATGGCTTGCGGCGATTTCGGCAACGTTGCGCCGGCCGGAAACCGGACTTCGAAGACGAGCAGGGGAGTGGCGCCGTTCCGGTTGAGCCAGGGCGTGGCCGTGACGTACGCGAGGCCGATGTAAGTGGCCGCAGCGGCAAAGCAGAGCAGGACGACAACGCCGAGCGACTTCAGGCTGTTGCGCACGAGACCGCTATTGCTTGCATCCGTGCCGGAAGGTGTCACCAGCCGGCTCACAAACACCACGCCAGCGATCGCTCCGATGGGTGAGTATACGAATAGTGCCAACAGACCAGACTTGATCGGGTCCGCCCGGTTGCCCAGATCGAGCACTGAAAACAGTACAAAGGTCGCGACATAACCTCCGACCGCACCGGCAACGCCGGCAGCAATCCGCGACGAGTTCTTCATGTCTGCCTCGACGCCCAGCAATGAACTGATTGCGTTAGACGCAGCAGGCTGGCGACTTGTTCAATGCTTTCAGGGGCCCGCGCGGAGCGGCGAGCCGCTCCGGCTGCGTCACTTCGCCACCACCTCCGGCACCCTGCCGGCCGGCGGGGTGTTGCGGCTGCGCTGGGTGCGCACGATACCGTCGATGATGGTCATGCCGATGCCGGGGAGGTCACCGAGTTGGACGCTGTCCAAAATGTTCTTGCCGGCCGAGTGCTGCGCCTTGTCCATGATGACGAAGTCGGCGGAACGGCCGACTTCGATCAGGCCGCAATCCAATTCGCGCATCCGCGCCGTGTTGCCGGTGGCCAGGCAAAACGCGACCTCTGCCGGCAGGTCGCCAAGCGAGGACAGCATCGACACCATGCGGAGAATGCCGAGCGGCTGCACGCCGGAGCCGGCCGGCGCGTCGGTGCCGAGGATGACGCGGTGCAGATCGCCCATCTCGCGCGCGATGCGCAACGTGAACAGCGCCGAGCGCTCATTGCCGTTGTGCACCAGCTCGAGGCCTCGCTTGCAGCCCTCGCAGATGCAGCGGATCTGGTCGTCGGGAAGCGCGGTGTGGCCACCATTGATGTGGCCAACCACGTCAGTGTCGGCCTCCAACACCACGTCCTTGTCGATCAGGCCGGAGCCGGGGATCGAGGGACCGCCGGTGTGGATCGTGCTCTGGATGCCGTATTTGCGGGCCCAGCCAACCATTTTTCGCGCCGTGGGGCCATCCTTGACGCCGCCCAAGCCCACTTCGCCGAGCAGCTTGACACCGGCTGCGGCCAGCTCCTTGAAGTCCTCCTCGACCATCTCGCATTCGATCACAGGCGCGCCGGCGTGAACCTTCACGCCACCAGGCCGCAGATTCCAGAATGCGCGCTGTGCGAAGATGGCCATCGCCTTCAACCCGACGACGTCGCGCGGGCGGCCGGGCATGTGCACCTCGCCGGCGGAAATCATCGTGGTGACGCCGCCATGCAAATTGCTGTCGATCCAGCCGATCTGGTTCTGGCGCGGCGTCCAGTCGCCCGCAACAGGGTGGACATGGCTGTCGATCAGGCCGGGCGCCACCGTGGTGCCGTTGGCCTCGACGATGGTGGTCGCGCCTTCGGTGTCGAGGTCCTTGAAGCGGCCGATCGCGGTGATCTTGCCGTTCTCGGCGACGATAGTGTCGCCGTCCAGGATCGGCTTTTCCAGCGCGCCGGACAGGATCAGGCCGATATTGCGGATCACGAGCTTCGAGGGTCCGGTGGCCTGGGGTGCGTCATGCGCCATGGAATGGGTCCTTATCCTTAACTGCAACGCTTCCGATCTTGGGCAGCCTTGACCGCGGGATCAAGCCGGATTATTCATTAGTATACAAATGATCGTGTACAAACGACGCATAGCTGCCGCCTTGAAAACCGCCACGACGCGCCACGGAAGGGTGAGATGAGCAATTTCAATCAGGAAGCCGTTTTGAGCGTCCACCACTGGACCGACACGCTGTTCTCCTTCAAGACCACCCGCAGCCCGACCTTCCGCTTCCGCAACGGCGAATTCACCATGATCGGGCTCAAGGTCGGCGAGAAGCCGCTGTTGCGGGCCTACAGCGTCGCCAGCGCCAATTACGAGGACACGCTGGAGTTCTTCTCGATCAAGGTGCCGGACGGCCCACTCACCTCACGGCTCCAGCATCTGAAGGAAGGCGACGAGATCATCGTCAGCCGCAAAGCCACCGGCACGCTGGTGATCGACAATCTGGAGGACGGCCGCAACCTCTACCTCATCGGCACAGGTACGGGCCTTGCGCCGTTCCTGAGCGTGATCAAGGACCCCGAGACCTATGAGCGGTTCGAGAAGGTCGTGCTGCTGCACGGTTGCCGGCACGTCAAGGAGCTCGCCTATGGCGAGATGATCACCGAAACTCTGCCAAAGGACGAGCTGATCGGCGAGTACATCCGCAACCAGTTGATCTACTATCCGACCGTGACGCGTGATCCCTTCCGCAATCGCGGCCGCATCACCGACCTCATCACCTCGGGCAAGCTGTTTTCCGACATCGGCCTGCCGGTACTGGAAGCCGCCCACGATCGCGTCATGATCTGCGGCAGCCCGGCGCTGGTGGCGGACACCCGCGTGCTCCTCGGCGAGCGGGGTCTTATCGAGGGCAATCACGGTGAGCCGGCCCAATTCGTGGTCGAAAAGGCTTTCGCCGAGCGCTAGGCCCGGAACTCTCGCGCAATAAGACCGTATTTTCGCCGCCGCGCGCCCGTTGCGGCGCCGATTCGGCACGCGATACACTGTGGGAACGAATCAGCGGAGTTCCCACATGGTTGCGGACAGCGACAGCAACATCGCCTGGCACCGGGTTCAGTTGAAGAAGAACCGCGCCGAGTTGAAGGCGCTCGAGACCGCGCGCTTCACGATGGGCGAGATCGCGTCTTCGAAGCGGAACGGCCAAACACAGAAGGCGGTCGGGGAACTCAAGCGCAAGATCGTGCAATCCGAGCGCGTGATCGCCGATCACGACAAGCGCACGCGCCGTCCGCTCACCACCGACCTGCGAAGCCTCAGCAACGGCAGCTGGAGCAATTGGGACGCCTACACCAATCAGCAGCAGCGCAAGATCGGCCCGCGTTCGCCCGGGCGGGGGTAGCGACTCTCACGCCTGAACCGATGACGGCGGAGGTTCCGCACCCCTTGCGCGGGTGGCGTCGTGCACCATCTCGGTGAGACCCCGTCAACCGCTGCGGTGAACACATGGCACCACGCCTCGATTTCACCAGCGAGGCCTTCTTTCGCGATCCGCCCAAGGCGATCGCAACGTTGCGCATGTCCGGTCCTGTGGTCGCGATCCGATTTCCTCTCGTCGGTGATGTCTGGATCACCACGACCCACGAGGCGACGGCGCAAGTCCTGAAGGACGGCACCAATTTCACGTGCGCAAGGAGGATGGCGACGTCGCAGGTCTGCGCTGGTGGATGCCGAACTACGTCAGAACCATCGCCAACAACATGCTGACGATGGACGAGCCGGACCACACAAGGCTGCGCAGCATCGTGGACGAGGCTTTCCGCCGCCGCGCGATCGTCGCGATGGAGCCGCGTATCCGCGCCATCGCGGACGGTCTCGCCGACGAGCTATTCTCGGCAGGAAGCCCGGCCGATCTCGTCCAGCGCTATGCCCGCATCCTGCCGCTCGCGGTGATCTCCGAGCTGCTTGGGTTGCCGTTGGCCGATCGCCCTCGCTTTATCGCGTGGGCCAATACGATGTCCTCGCTCACGAATGTCGCCAGCTTCTTCCGCCTGCTGTTCGCGTTCCGAAAGATGCGAGCCTACCTCGAACGGCAGTTGCAGATTGCGCGCGTGCGGGGCGGCGACGGCTTGATCGCGGAGCTGGTCCAGGTCGAGCGCGAGGGCGGCCAGATCACGCCGGATGAAATGGTGTCGATGGTGTTCCTGCTGCTCGCGGCGGGCTCCGAGACCACCACGCATCTCATCAGCGGTTCCGTCTACGAGCTCCTCAGAAATCCTGGCGTCCGCGACTGGCTGGCACAGGACTGGAGCCGCGTCGGGCTTGCGGTGGAGGAATTCCTGCGCTTCGTATCGCCGGTGCAGTTCTCCAAGCCGCGCTATGTGAGGCGGGATATCGAGCTCGCGGGCGTGCGTCTCAAGAAGGGCGATCGCGTCATGGTGATGCTAGCGGCCGCGAACATGGACCCGGCGGTGCATGAGCGTCCCGACAGCCTCGATCCCGCGCGCAAGCCGAACCGTCACATGTCCTTCGGAACGGGAATCCATTTCTGCCTCGGCCATCAACTTGCCCGGATCGAGGCAGCGTGTGCCTTGGAAGCGCTGTTTGTGCGATGGCCGAAACTTGGCTTTGCTGTGGACGTGTCTCAGATCCACTGGCGCAAGCGACCGGGCATGCGTGCGATCGCGAATCTCCCCGTCGTGCCCGACGGCCACGGAGCAGCTGGATCGATGATGGTTCGTTCCCAGCCAGCGGCCTGCTGAGACTTACACCTTGCGGATAATTTTCTCTGCACTCGTCGGTAGGAACGGCATGTCGTTTCTCTCGTTGTTTTTGGGACATCGGAGGCCGCGATGAGTTCCTCGGTCGATGTCGCAGACCAACAACAGGAGACAGCATCATGACCGGCAAGATGCCACCTGTTCCCGCCGAGAACCAAAATCCGAAGGGAACCGGCGACAGCAAGCAAGTGTCCTCGACTGCCCCGCACGGCCAGCAGCGTGCGCAAAATCCGGACCAGCAAGGGCAGCAGGGCAACATCAAGCAGAACACCACCAACCAAGGCCATCAGCAAGATCGCTGAGGAGGTGACATGTCAACATCCACCAAGACACCGAACAGCATCCGTCAGGGCGGACCTGGCGCATCGCATGAGAATGCGAAGGCACCGCTCGAAGTGAAGAAGCCACCGGCGGACGACCCGCAGCGCAACCACAGCCGCGTCTCTGGCGGGGGTGGCGAGCACGATTCACGCCACAGGCATGACGAGGCCGGAAAAGGCGGAGGCAGGTGAGGCATGACCAATAAGCAACCCAAACTCTACGCACCGACCGAAAAGGATCTGCACGAAAATCCCATGATTGGCGGATCGAAGGGCGCAACGATGGCTGGTATCTCGCCTGACGACCTCGAGGACGCCCTGGGCGAGAACACGATCGAAGGCGATGTCGAGAACGACGTAAACGCCGCTGGCGGCATCGACAAGGACGTCGCGCGCAGCGGCGCGCGCCGACGAGACCGATAGCTCCGGAGGACGAGCATGCAAGGCAAGAAGACCCACGAGCAACAGGTTCGCATCCTCGAGCGCAAGCCGGATGTTCCAGACGCGCGAGAGCTTGACCAAGCGATCGGCCACAATCCGGAGGACACGGCCGTCCACCGCGCGCGACCTCAGGCGCGGCAGAGCGAATTTCCGGTGAGCCGTGGCGGCCTCAACCAGGAAAGCGACCACAACAAGCACAACGATCCCGGCCAAAGCGGTCACAAGCCCCCGAAACCGACGCCGGCACAGCAGAAGCACTGAGCTTCACGGGCGATCAAAGCAAGAGGAGAAAAAGATGCCAGGTGGTCATGGCAGCAAGACGCATTTCAGATCGGGCATGCACGGCAAGGGCGACGGCACCGGCGCCATGACGGACGTGCCCAAGGACAAGATCGGCGACAACATGGTGCTGTCAAACCGCGACAAGGCGCAGCACTCGGACATTCGCGGCATGGACGGCAAGGCGATCCAGACCGACCAATATCAGGACCACTCGGCCAACCGGCTCGACGAGGAGCCGGGCACCGACGAGACCTGAGAGAGGCGTTCCTCCCGACCAACTTGCGGACCGGTGTTCAGCCGGTCCGCTTTTTTGTCGATGCAAGGTCGCGTTCCCAGCCAAATACTGAGCGGCCGTCGAGATCATGCGAGGCCGCACGCTCTCCGGCGATATAGGCCTCGACCGACGGCCCGCGCGCGGTGCGCTCCAGCCGCCGCGCCTGGTCGTCGAGACGCTTGAGGGCCTGCATCTCTTCCTCGCGCCCGAGCTTTGCGTTCTGAATCGCCCCCTTCAACACGCGAATGGTTTCGTCATAGACCTTGATCGGAACGGGGTAGGGATGCCGGTCCTTGCCGCCGTGGGCGAGCGAGAAGCGGGCGGGATCGTTGAAGCGGTAGGGCGCGCCGTGCACGACTTCGGCGACCATCGCCAGCGAACGCACGGTACGCGCGCCGACGCCGGGCGTCAGCAGCAGCTCCGGAAAGTCGACCGGGCCGCGTTCGGCCGCCGCCGCGAGTGTGCCGTGCAGGCGGCGCGCAAACACGTCCTTGGGCCGCACGTCGTGATGTGCCGGCATGATCAGGTGCGGCAGCATCGCCTGCGCCGGCGCGGACGCAGTCCCGGTGAGTCGCTCGAATTCGCAGACGATGCGATCCGGGCCGAGATCGCTCAGAAGCTCAAGCTGCGCGGTGCGGGAGATCTCGGCGCGATGGTCGGTGAGATTGACGATCTCGCCTTGCAGCGGCCCGTCGATCGCGCTGTGCGGCGTATCGACAAAACTCTTCAGCGCCTCGGAATGCCAGTGATAGCGGCGGGCCTGCCGCTTGTCGCCGTTCATGCCCTGCTGCACTACGGTCCATTTGGCGTCGGCGGTGACAAAGAAGCCGTGGAGGTAAAGGTCAAAGCCGTCCTGGACCGCGGCGCTGTCAACCTTCGCAACGAGGCGACTCGCACGCGTGAGCTTTGCGCCGTCGAAGCCGACGCGGTCGCCGAGCTGCATCAACTCGTCCGGGGTCTTGCGCGAATGCTGGCCGCGACCGCCGCAGACGTAGATTCCGAGCTCATCCTGGAGCGGGCCTAACCCCCGCTTCAACGCGCCTATCACCGAGGTCGTGATGCCGGAGGAGTGCCAGTCCATCCCCATCACGGCGCCGAACGACTGGAACCAGAACGGGTGCGAGAGCCGCTGCAGGAATGCATCCCGTCCGTAGTGATGCACGATCGCCTGCGTGACGATCGCGCCCAGCGACGACATGCGGGTCGCCAGCCAGGGTGGAACCCGGCCGGTGTGAAGGGGAAGGTCGGCGCTGCCGGTCCGTCGAGTCATGATCGACCAGAAATAGCGCAGTTCGGCGATGATTGCACCAGAGGGGATGCTGCATTGCACCGATCAGGGGAGCGAACCGCGCTGCAATGCGTTGAACGGCAAGCGCGAACCAGAATGCGGGGCCTTTAATGAATCGGCAGACCCTTTTGGCCGACATCGACAGGATGTTCGGGTGGATACCGTCGTGGTTCGTCGGCCTCTGCCTGGTCGCTGGCGCGATCCTGATTGCCCTATCGATGTATCATCTCTCGGTTTGGCTGTTCAACCGCGCCTTCGGAACCCGCCTCCCGCTCATGAGCGTGTTCATCGCGCGCACGGCTGGCCCTGCTCAGCTGGCCCTCAGCCTTGCCGCCGTAGCATTGGTGCTGCCGCTCGCGCCGCTGGACGACGCTTTCCGCACGCCGCTGACGCGCCTGTTAGTCGTCGCCTTCATCGCGCTGATCGGCTGGATCTCGATCCGGATCGTGGATATGAGCGCGGCACGGTATCTCCTGAACTTTCGCGACGTCACCGAGAATTTCGTCGCGCGCAAGCACGTCACCCAGGTCCGCGTCTTCAAGCGCGTCACCGATATCATCATCGTCATCATCACAGTGTCGACCGCGCTGATGACGTTCGACTCGGTCAGGCAATACGGCGTCAGCCTTTTCGCCTCCGCCGGGGCCGCGGGTATCATCGTTGGTCTTGCTGCCCGGCCGCTGCTGAGCAATCTGATCGCGGGCATGCAGATCGCGATCACCCAGCCGATCCGCATCGAGGATGCCGTCATCATCGAGAACGAATGGGGCTGGGTCGAGGACATCGCCTCAACCTATGTGGTGATCCGGCTATGGGACTGGCGCCGCATGGTGGTGCCGCTGTCCTATTTTATCGAAAAGCCGTTCCAGAACTGGACCCGCGACACCGCGTCCCTGATCGGCGTGATTGCGTTCCATGTCGATTATCGTGCCGACGTGCCGCGGATCCGGCGTTGGCTGGAAGAAGCAGTGAAGGAGTCCAAGCTCTGGGACGGCGAGGTGGTCAATCTCCAGGTAATCGACGCGGATGCTCGCACCATCGAGCTCCGCGCTCTCGTCAGCGCCAGGAACGCGCCGCAGTCCTGGGACCTGCGCTGCGAGATGAGAGAGAAGCTCATCGCCTTCATCCGCGACGAGATGCCGGAAGCGCTGCCGCGCGAGCGCGCGATCCTGATCCCGTCGGGAGGAGGCGACGATGACGCCGACTTCGTGCGGCGTCCCGCGCCGCCGGAGAAGATGCGGGCGAGCGCACGCAATTGACCTACGTCGCCTTCGTGGCGCCGCGCAAGCCGGCCTGGCGCTGGATCGTGTCCAGCGCGCCGGTCCTCATGCGAAGCACCTCATTGCGCTCGGATGTCGGCGGCCTTCAGCACCGGCTCCCATTTGGTCGCCTCGGAATGCATGTAGGCGTCGAATTCCCTCGACGACGAACCGACCGCGGCTGCGCCGATCTTGCCGAGCGTCGACAGCACGTTCGGGTCCTGCAGCGCCGCCTTCAGATCGGTTTCGAGCTTCGCCACGATCTCCGGCGGCATTTTTGCCGGGCCAAGAACGCCCCACCAGACGGAGACGTCGTAACCCGGCACGCCCGACTCGGCGACGGTCGGAACATTGGGTAGCGCCTTCGAGCGTTCGGCCGACGTCACCGCGAGCGCGCGCACCGAGCCGCCTTCGATCTGGCTGATGGCTTCCGCAAGTGGATTGATGCTGAGCGGGATGTCGCCGGCGATCACAGCGGTCAGCGCGGGGGCGCCGCCCTTGTAGGGGATCGCGACGATCTTGGTGCCGGACATGTATTTCAACAGCTCACCGGCGAGATGCGCCGAGGTGCCGTTGCCGGACATACCGTAAGAGAGCTTGTCAGGGTCCTTCTTCGCCGCAGCGAGGAGATCGCCGAGCGTCTTGTAGGGGCTGTCCTTGGCGACGACGATCGCGAGCGGCGAGGAGGCGACTTCGGTGATCGCGGTAAAGTCCTTGAACGTGTCATAAGGCACGCTCGGATAGATGAACTGGTTGAGAGGATGACCGCTCGCGACCAGGATCAGCGTGTAGCCGTCGGGGGCGGCTTGCGTCAGTGCCTGCGAGGCGACGATGCCGCCGGCGCCGGGGCGGTTGTCGATCACCGGCTGCTGGCCCCAGGTTTTCGCCAATGCCTGTCCGAGCGTGCGCGCGAGCACGTCGACCGCGCCGCCGGCAGCGTAGGGCACCAGGATGTGAACCGGTTTGCTCGGATAGCTGTCGGCGGCCTGCGCGGCGCCGCCTCCCAGCAGCAGACCGGCACCCAGCATCAAGCCGCCGATCTTCTTGTTCAAACCCAGCATTTTCCAGCACTCCTTGCGAGCATTGCGTGTGGACCGTCGGTCTTTCGAGCCGTCCGGACGCCGCCCATGGTTCTTGTTGACGAGACCTGATCTTTTGTACGATAGTACAAATCACATGACGCGCAACCCCGCCAGCAAGGAAACGGCCCGCAAGCCGAACATGCGCGAGGCAATTCTCGCCGCGGCCGAGGAGCTGTTCGCCACCAACGGCTTCAACGCCGTGTCGGTGCGCGATATTGCACAGGCCGCCGGCGCCAATCCCGGCAGCGTCACCTATCATTTCAAGACCAAGGACGGCCTGCTGCTGGAGATCTACCGGCGCCATTGCGGGCCAATGAATTTGCGCCGTTCCGAGCTGCTCGCGGCCGCCAAGCGCGTGCGCGATCTCCAGGACCGGCTCGAAGCGGTGGTGCGGGCCTATGTCGTGCCGGCCTTCACCTCGGGCAGTGATCTTGCCGGGGGCGGGGCGCGGTTCACGCGGCTGCGCGCGGTGATGTCCGCGGAGGGCAATGAAGTCGCGCGAAAGATCATCGCACAGACTTTTGACGACACCAGCCACGCCTTCATCGATGCTGTTCACGAAAGCCTGCCGCACGTTCCGCGCACCGATATCGTCTGGCGCAGCCACTTCCTGCTTGGCGCGCTCTATTATTCGCTGGTGACGCCGGATCGCGTCTTGCGCCTGTCGCGCGGCGAGGCCGACGGCAGCGATGCCGCAAGTGCCATCGAGCAATTGGTGCAGGCCACCGTGGCCGCGTTCCAGGCGCCGGCGCTGGATCAGGCGCCAGCACGGCGACGGCCGGTCGTCAGCAGCAAGACTTGAAGACACGATCTGGTCCGGCGGTTTATCCGATGGCAATGATGTACACGCCGACTATTCCGCCGCCCAACCCGAACACGCGCACGCCGAAGTTCAAGCTGCCGAAGCTGGCATGCGATGCGCATTGCCACATCTTCGGGCCCGGCGCGAAATACCCCTACGCGCCGGACCGTTCCTACACGCCGCCGGATGCGCCGCTCGCCGATTTCCGCACGCTACATGCCAAGCTCGGAGTCGGGCGAGCCGTCATCGTCAATGCCAGTGTGCACGGCACCGATAATACGGTGGCGCTCGATGCCATCGCGCAGAGCAACGGAGCCTTTCGCGCGGTTGCCAATATCGACGACACCATCACGGAGCGTGGGCTCCGCGTGCTGCACGAGGGAGGCTTCCGCGGCTGCCGCTTCAATTTCGTTCGCCATCTCGGCGGCGTTCCCGACAAGCGGGTGTTCGACCGCATCGTCGCGATGGTCGCGCCGCTCGGCTGGCACATCGACCTGCATTTCGACGCGATCGACCTGCCCGAATATGCCGACACGCTGACAAGGCTGCCGCTGAGCTACACGATCGACCATATGGGGCGGGTGAAGGCGTCCGAGGGGCTCGATCAATTGCCGTTCAAGATCCTGGTTGAGCTGATGCAGCGCGACGAGAAGTGCTGGGTCAAGATCTGCGGCTCGGAGCGAGTGTCATCGGCCGGTCCGCCGTTCACCGACGCCGTGCCGTTCGCGCGAAAGATCGTCGAAACCGCGCCCGACCGAGTCATCTGGGGTACCGATTGGCCACATCCCAACGTCAAGGCGATGCCGAACGACGGCGATCTCGTCGACCTTATCCCGCTGTTTGCGCCGGAGCCGGAGTATCAGCAGAAGATCCTCGTCGACAATCCAGCGCGGCTGTTCGAGTTCGAGCGATGACGGCGCTTGCGATCGACAAGCCGCGCGTTCGCGCCTGGTGGAAGGAGCTCTGGATCCAGGTGCTCGTCGCCATGGCGGCAGGCATCGCGCTTGGGATCGTCAATCCCGAGGTTGGCGCCAGGATGCAGCCGCTTGGCGACGCCTTCATCAAGGCGATCCGGATGCTGATCGCGCCGATCATCTTCTGCACGGTCGTCCATGGCATCGCGCATATGGCCGACATGGCGCGGGTGGGGCGGGTCGCCGTCAAGGCAATTGTCTATTTCGAGATCATGACTACGATCGCGCTGATCATCGGCCTCATCGCGGTGAACGTGCTCAAGCCCGGCGTCGGCATGAACATCGATCCAGCCAGCATCAATGCCAGCGCGATCGAGCCCTATGTCAAGCAGACCGGCGTGATCGGCTTCGTGCCGTTCCTGATGAACATCGTGCCTGCGACGTTCGTCGGCGCCTTTGCCGAGGGCAACATCCTCCAGGTGCTCTTCATCGCCGTACTGTGCGGATTTGCGCTGGTGCAGCTCGGCGAGCGCGCCGCGCCGCTGGTCAGTCTCATCGACATAGCCGCCAAGATGGTATTCGCCGTCGTCGGATTCGTGATGTGGGCCGCGCCGATCGGCGCGTTTGGTGCCATCGCCTTCACGGTCGGCAAGTTCGGCGTCGGCTCGCTGGCCTCGCTCGGCAAGCTGCTGGGCGGCTTTTATCTCACCTGCGTGATCTTTATCATCGTGGCGCTCGGCCCGGTCGCTCGGCTGTGCGGCTTCTCGCTGCTCAAGCTGATCCGCTACATCTGGGAAGAGTTGCTGATCTGCATCGCCACGACATCGTCCGAGACGGTGCTGCCGCGCATGCTGACCAAGCTGGAGCAGGCCGGCTGCGAGCGCAGCGTCGTTGGGTTGTTGATCCCGACCGGCTATTCCTTCAATCTCGATGGCACCTGCCTCTACCTCGCCGCCGCGTCGGTGTTCCTGGCGCAGGCGACCAACACGCCGTTCGGGCTCGCCGAGCAGATCGAGCTGCTCTTGATCCTGCTCGTGACCTCCAAGGGCGCGGCGGGAATCGCGGGCGCCGCCTTCGTCGTGCTGGCGGCAACGCTGTCTGCCACCGGCAGCATTCCGGTGACGAGCGTGGCGCTCGTGCTCGGCATCCACCGCCTGATGTCGCAGGGGCTGACGCCGACCAATCTGATCGGGAACGCGGTCGCGACGATCGCGATTGCCAAATGGGAAGGCGCACTCGATGCCGACCGCTTGAAGCGCGTGCTCGACGGCGAGGAACCCGCTGTCGCGGCTCGATGAACCGATGACGTTGACGAACGAAAGAGGGGAGTTTGTCCCATGAAAACAGGTCTCGTGATCACGGCCCATCCGGGCGATTTCGTCTGGCGCGCCGGCGGCGCCATCGCGCTGCATGCGAAGAAGGGCTATTGCATGAAGATCGTCTGCTTGTCCTACGGCGAGCGCGGCGAGAGCCAGTTCGCCTGGAAGGAGAAGGGTGCGACGCTGGAGTCGGTCAAGGCCGGCCGCAAGGATGAGGCGGAGCGCGCTGCAAAACTGCTCGGCGCCGAGATCGAGTTCTTCGATTGCGGCGACTATCCGCTGAAGCTGACGGAAGCGCATTTCGACCGCATGGTCGACATTTACCGCGAGCTCAATCCAAGCTTCGTGCTGACGCATGCGCTGGAGGATCCCTATAATTTCGACCACCCGAACGCCGCGCATTTCGCGCAGGAAACGCGCGTGGTCGCGCAGGCCATGGGCCACAAGCCGGGTGCGCAGTACAAATATTCGGCGCCTCCGGTGTTCCTGTTCGAGCCACACCAGCCCGAGCAGTGCAATTACAAGCCGGACCTGCTGCTCAAGATCGACGAGGTCTGGAAGGAGAAGTACGAGGCATTCCAGATCCTCGCCGCGCAGAAGCACCTGTGGGGCTATTACGAGCGCGTCGCGCTCAATCGCGGCATTCAGGGCAGCCGCAACACCGGCGTGCCGATGACGTATGGCGAGGCTTATCAGCGCCTGTTCCCGACGGTTGCGGAGGAGCTGGCATGAAGCCGGTCGTCGTTCGCAACATCAAGCGTGCCGATCCCGCCGGGATGGCGGAGTACGGCGTCTCGACCGTGCACGAGGCCTATGGCCGCATCGGCCTGATGAAGCCGTATCTGCGGCCGGTCTGGCCGGGCGCGGCGATCGCCGGTCCCGCCGTGACCGTGCTGGCGCAGCCGGGCGACAACTGGATGATCCATGTCGCGGTCGAGCAGTGCAGGAAGGGCGACATCCTCGTCGTCGGCTGTACCGCCGACAACACCGACGGCATGTTCGGTGAGCTGCTCGCGACCTCACTGCAGGCGCGCGGCGTGCAGGGGCTGATCATCGATGCCGGCTGCCGCGACGTCAGGGCGCTGCACGAGATGGAGTTTCCGGTGTGGTCGCGCGCGGTCTCGGCCAAGGGGACGGTGAAGGCGACGCTCGGCGCGGTCAATGTCCCCGTGGTCTGCGCCGGCGTCAATGTTGATCCCGGCGACATCATCGTAGCCGATGACGACGGCGTCGTAGTGGTGCCGAGGCGCCATGCGGCCGAAGTCGCCGAGAAGGCGAAGAAGCGCAACGCGGACGAAGCCGGCAAACGCACGCGGCTGGCTTCGGGCGAACTGGGCCTCGACATGTACGGCATGCGTGAGGCCTTGGCGAAGGCCGGGCTCGTCTATGTCGACAATCCCGAGGATGTCTGAAGAGAAGTGGAGCGGGCCGATGGATCGTCTCAAGCTGAAGGCCGTGCTCGGCAGTCACCTCCATGTCCAGGCGGTGAGGAGCGGTGAGCTCCGCTCCGACCCCTTCGATCTCGATTTCATCGCGTACACGCCGACCAACACCGCGTTCAAGCCGATGGTGCGCGAGCAGGCCTTCGATGTCTGCGAGATGGCGATCGTCACCTATCTGATGGCGAAGGCGCATGGCAAGCCGCTCGTGCTACTGCCTGCCACCATGCTCGGTCGCTTCCAGCATTCCTACGCGCTCTATAATCCTGCGCATGGAATGCTCGGACCGTCGGATCTCGAAGGCAAGCGCGTCGGCATCCGCTCCTTCACGACCACCACCGGGGCCTGGATCAGAGGCATCCTCGCCAACGACTACGGCGTCAATCTCGACAACATCCGCTGGGTCACGTTCGAGGATCCGCACGTCGCCGAATATGTCGACACCACCGAGCGCGCGCCGAACGGCAAGAAGATCTTGCAGATGCTGATCGACGGCGAGCTCGACGCCGTCCTCGGCGAGACCTCGACCGATCCCAAGCTGACGACGCTGTTCCCCGATCCGGCCGCGGAAGCCGCCAAATGGTACGCCCGTCGCGGCGTCGTGCCGGTCAACCATCTCGTGGTCGTGACCGAACAGTTGGCGAAATCGCGTCCTGACGTGGTATCGGGCATTTATGATCTCCTCAAGCAAAGCAAGGCGCAGGCGGGATCGGCGGCAACGCCCGATCTTGTGCCGTTCGGGATCGACGCCAACAGGAAGCCGCTGGAGCTGATCGTCGACTACGCCTTCCAGCAGGCGCTGATCCCGCGCCGTTATGCGGTCGAGGAGCTGTTCGACGAGACAACGCGAGGACTGAACTGATGGCGGGCGATCCCAAGCGATGGCAGATCGGACTGGTCGGTTACGGCGAGGTCGGCAGGATCCTGGCCGAGGATTTGCGCCAGCAGGACATCAAGGTCTCAGCCTTTGACATCAAGCTCGGTGGCGAGCAGGGCGCACCGCTGGTGGAGCATGCGGCGAAATTCGGTGTGGCGCTGGCGGCGTCTCACGCCGAGCTGACCGCCAAATCCGATTTCATCATCTCCGCGGTCACGGCGAGCCAGGCCGTGCCGGTGGCAAAGGCCTGCGCGGCCGCGATCAATCAGGGCACCTGGTTCCTGGATTTCAATTCGGCGTCTCCCGGCGCCAAGCAGTGCGCCGCCGCGCTGATCGATGGCGCCGCCGGACGCTATGTCGAGGGCGCGGTGATGACGTCGGTGCCGCCTTATCGCATCAAGGTGCCGTTGCTGCTCGGTGGTCCCGACGCCAGGGAGCTCGAGCCGCTCTTGAACGCGATCGGTTTTGCGGCAAAGGTTGCGAGCGACAAGCTCGGTGTTTCATCAGCGGTGAAGATGTGTCGCAGCATCATGATCAAGGGCCTAGAGGCCATGGTCATCGAAAGCTTCACCACCGCGCGCGCCTATGGCGTCGAGGATGCGGTACTGGCTTCGCTGGCGGAAACCTTTCCCACGATCGATTGGGAGAAGCAGGGCGCTTATTGCTTCCAGCGCGTGATCGAGCATGGCCGCCGCCGCGCCGAGGAAGTCCGGGAGGTCGCCGAGACCGTGCGTGAAGCGGGGCTGACGCCGTGGTCCGCGCAGGGCACCGCCGAGCGGCAGGCCTGGGTGGCGGACCTTGCCGATGAGGGCCTGTTCGGAACGAAAGGCACCAAGGAGTTCGCCCGCAGCGCTGATTGGCGCACCGAGGCGGATCTAATCCTGGCGAAGATCAATCGCGAGAAATAGGGTGGCTCCTGCTCAGGACTTTGGCGCGCGACAGCCGGTGAGATCGTCGCGGGTGCGTTCGATCAACGCCATCAGGTCTTCGGCCTTGTGGGCCAGCCGATCGTTCGCGACTTCGGTCCGGAATTCTGCGCGGATCGATCGAATACACTTGTCGGCGGTATCGAGCGTCAGGAGCATGCGCGTCAGGTCATCCTGTGTCCGGACGCCCGCCAGATCGAGCTCCGACAGGACGTGCCCGATGCCGTCGAGCCGCTTCACGGCTGCCTCGCTGGGCGTTCTCGCTCGAATGGAGTGAGTGTCGATGCCGCTGAATGCGCTGAACATGTCGATGCTTCCCCGTTGAATGCAGACATCAGTGCCGCTCCTACTATGACCGGCACCGCGGGACTTGCAATGCGCGCAGCTATCGAGAATCAGCAAGAATCTACTATCCGGGAATCTACCGGATTCGGAATTGCGGAACGATCAGCGGTAACATCGAACGGAAGCTGCTCGGAAATAGGCCGCCCTTCAATGCAGATATGCATCGAGAGCGGATCAGCCGGGACTGAACAGAGTGGGCCGTTGACGCGCAAAAGTCTGCCGGCCGCTCTTGAAGCCCATCACGATATCCGGCAGCTCGGCGATGGCGAAGCGGCTGTCTTGCGTGTCGAGCACGACGAGATCGGCTGGATTCCCAACCTCGATCCCGTAATCCAGAAGGTTCATCAGCCGCGCCGGCAGCTCGGTCACGAGATCAAGGCAGGTATCGAAGTCGTTGACCGAGGCATGCGCGACGTTGGCGTAGAAATTCGCCATTCGCAGCAGTGAGGCATCGCCGAACGGCGTGAAGGGATTGAGCACGTTGTTGGTCGCGACCGAGCACAGCACGCCTTCGCCGGCGAGCTTGTGGGCCAGCGTCAGCCCGCGCGGCGCGTTGTGGGTCGCCTCGCGCCCCATCAGATAGAGATCGGTCGCCGGCAGCACGGTGACGGCTACGCCGGCCTTCGCCAGTTGCGCGGTGGCGGCCTTCAGCCGCTCCAGTGGCAGTGCGGAGAGTTTCGTCGCATGGCCGATTGCCACGCGTCCTCCGTAGTTGCGCCGCTCGGTCTGCCGGCAGACCTCGTCGAGGTGCCACCAGGAGGGATCGAGATCGAAATCGAGATGGAGATCGACGTCCACGTCGAACAGCTCGGCGAGGTCGAAGATGCGTGCGAGATGGGCGTTTGGATCGGTGTCCGTGTAAGGACAGCCGCCGATCACCTCGCCACCGTCGCGCAGCGCCTGGACCAGAAGCTCCTCGCTGCCGGGATCGTTGGTGAGGCCTTCCTGCGGAAAGACACAGAGCGACAGGTCGATCGCCCAGGCATAGTCACGCTTCAGCGCCTTCACCGCCTCGAAGCCGCGCAAGCCGATGCGCGGATCGATCTCGACATGGGTTCGCATGCGCGTGGTGCCGTGGACGATGGCACGTTCGAGCACCCGGGCACCGCGCGCATAGACGTCCTCGACCGTGAAATCCTTCTTCATCCCGGCGACGGCGCGGATCGCTTCGGAGACGCTGCCGTGATCATGCCCGCAGCGGCCGAGCAGGCAGGCCTTGTCGAGATGGATGTGGCTGTCGACGAAGCCGGGCAGGGCGAGGCGCCCGCCGACATCGACTTCGACAGCCTCGCAGGCGAGCGTCGGTTCGATGGCGGTGATCCGGCCGCGCGTGACGCCGATGTCCATTGGGGCGGCGGCACCGCGCAACAGGGCGTTGCGAAAGATGAGGTCAAAGGCGGGTTGCGCGGTCATGGCTCTTGCGGAAGGAATTTAGTGCATTCGGCCGCGTTTGGCGGCTCCAGATTGTCGGCAGTGTAGCGACGGAAATGTTCAAAATATATGCACGTATTCCCCGAGAGTGGCGTTAGTATTCCGCAAGCCCGGGAGATTGAGCCATGTCCGCAGCCGCAAAAGCCGAAGCCGGTCCGTCGTCCGACGCCGAGATCGTTGAAGCCTATCTCACGGCGTCGATGATCCCCGATCCGGACGCCGCGGCGGCCTATATGGCGCCGGGCACGGTGATCACCTTTACCGGCGGGCGCGAGTTCGATCATCCGCGGGGCCCGACCGGGTTCAACGCCAAGCGCTACCGCTGGGTCAAGAAGAAGATGGATCGGTTCGACGTCTGCCCCGGCGACGGTGAGACCGTGGTCTATAGCGTCGGCACGCTCTACGGCGAATGGATGGACGGGACCGCGTTCGAGGGCAACCGCTACGTCGACCGCTTCGTGGTGCGGAATGGCCAGATCACCAAGATGGACGTCTGGAACGACAGCGCCGAGCGGATCCTGGCCAGCGCGGCATCGACGAGTAACAGCCATCCTGGCGCTTGAGGCGCCTCGACTCCAGGCGGACAAAAGGCCGGTCACCATATCGCAAGCCGCGATAGCTGATAGATGCAAGCTCGTGTGGCGGCTGCTGCGCGCCTGCGCTATCAACGGTGCGATCGCTGCGCCCGGCATGGAGGCGCGAGCCTCCTCGAGGAGTTCCCGATGCGTTTACCCACTGTTGTCCTGGCCCTCACATGCCTTGCAACTGCCGCCTCCGCCGAAGACCTGTCGGGTACGCTTCAAAAGGTCAAAGAGACCAAGAAGATCACGCTGGGCTATCAAGAGGCCTCGGTCCCATTCAGCTATCTCGACGGCAACCAGAAGCCGGTTGGCTTTGCCATGGATATCTGCCTTAGAATCGTGGATGCGGTGAAGAAGCAGCTCGGCATGGCGGACATCGCCGTCGACACGCTCGCGGTGACGTCGTCGAACCGGATTCCGCTGATGGTCAACGGGACGCTCGACCTGCATTGCTCGGCGACCACCAACAATGCCGATCGCCAGAAGCAGGTCGCCTTCACCAACACGCATTTCCTCAGTGCAACGCGATTTGCGGCCAAGAAAGCCGCAAAGATCAACACTATCGACGATCTCAAGGGCAAAGCGGTGACGGCGGTGGCCGGCTCCGTCAACCTGACGCAGCTCGCCAAGGTCAACACGGAGCGAAATCTCGGCATCAATGTGATGCCGGCCAAGGACCAGGCCGAAGCCTTCCTGTTGCTGGAAACCGACCGCGCGCAGGCCTACGCGCTCGACGACGTGCAGCTCGCGGTCGCGATCGCGCGCTCGAAGGAACCACAGCTCTTCATGATCAGCGAGGAGACGTTCTCGAAGCCCGAGCCTTACGGGATCATGCTGCGGCGGGAGGACGCGCCCTTCAAGGCGCTCGCCGACCGCGCGACCGCGGAGCTATACGCCAGCCAGGAGATCGAGGTCCTCTACAAGAAGTGGCTGGAATCGCCGACGCCGCCGAGCGGGCTCAACTACAACGTCCCGATGTCGGGCGCCTTGCGCAACGCCTTCAAGAAGCCGAGCTCCAGCTTCGATCCAGATGTCTACGTAGCGAACTGAGGCGAGGGCTGTCGCCGCCAGAGGGAGCGCGCGCAAGCGGCCCGCCGAGATGTCAGCAGGCCGTCGGGAACCCGCGCCGCCCTCGGGCCCTGCCGGGTGCGGGCCAGCTTGCTCTTGCCGGCTCCGAGGAACTTGCGGTCACCTTCGCGACTCTCCAGCGCATAGGACCGCGGGTAAGCCGCCTGCAAGCCATGAAGACCGACGCCAAAGCGAAATAGCCATGCGCGCAGATGAGCCCTTCCTGGTCCGCCACGCGGACCTCATTTTCGCTTTGAAGACGTTCGCCGCGTCAATCCTGGCGCTCGTCATCGCGCTGGCAATGGATCTGCCGCGGCCCTATTGGGCGATGGCGACCGTCTACATCACTTCGCAGCCGCTGGCGGGCGCAACCAGCTCGAAGGCTTTCTTCCGCGTGATGGGCACGTTGGTCGGCGCGGTCATGACGGTGGCGCTCGTTCCGAACCTGATCGATGCACCCGAGCTGCTGTGCCTGGCAATCGCGCTCTGGGTCGGGCTCTGTCTTTACCTTTCGCTGCTCGACGGCACACCGCGCAGCTATGTCTTCATGCTGGCCGGGTATACGGTGGCGCTGATCGGCTTTCCTTCGGTGTCCGAGCCGGCCGCCATCTTCGACACCGCGGTGGCAAGGCTCGAGGAAATCTCGCTCGGCATCATCTGCGCCAGCCTGGTTTCGACCATCGTATTCCCGCGTAGCGTCGCGCCGGCTGTTGCCAATCGCATCGACAACTGGCTGGCGGACGCGCAGCGCCTGAGTCAAGTTGTCCTGCTGCGTCACGGGACCAACGAAACGCGCCGCGGCAAGCGCATCAAGCTTGCGACCGACATCGTCGAGATCGACACGCTTTCGGCCCATCTTGCCTATGACCGGCTGACCGACCGCAATGCCGTCGTCGGGTTAGGCGAAATCCGGCTCCGCATGCTGATGCTTTTGCCCGTGATCGCTTCGCTCGAGGACCGACTGGCCGCGCTGGGGGAGGAGGCATTGCGGCGGCAGCCCGAGCTGAAGCGGCTCTTGGAAGATCTCGCGGGATGGATCACGAGCGACGTCAACGCTCGACAGCCCGCCGAGCGGATTCGTGCCATGATCGCAGGGCAGCAGGCGATCCTCGACGACAGCGCCTCCTGGGAGCGGATCATCGTCACCAGCCTGTTGTGGCGGCTGCGCGAGCTGGTCGATCTCTCGCGCGATTGCCGCGCCCTGACGGAAGCGATTGCGGAGAACCGGAACGTCTCGTCCCTCGATCTGGACTTCCATTCCGAAGCCGGTGCCGCGCCGGTGCGCCACAGGGATCGCGGCCTTGCCCTGTGGTCGGCCGCCGGCGCGGCGTCGGCCATCCTGATCTGCTGCGCTTTCTGGATCGGCACCGGCTGGCCTGACGGCGCCTCGGCGCCGATGATGGCGGCCGTCGCGTGCTCGTTCTTTGCCGCGCAGGACGAGCCTGCACGCTTCATCCGCAGCTTCGGCCTGTGGTCACTGGTCGCCATTGTCGTCGTCGCGATCTACCTGTTCGCGCTGGTGCCCGCGATCTCCCATCTCGAGGTTCTGGTCGCCGTGCTGGCGCCGACCTTCTTGCTCTACGGCTTCCTGATCGCGCGGCCGGCGACGGCGGGTACCGGCATGGCGCTCGCGGCCAACACCGCAACGCTGCTGGCGCTGCAATCGACCTACAGCGCGGACTTCGCGGCCTACGCCAACTCCGCGGTTGCCTTCTTCGTCGGCGTCGCCATCGCCGAGCTTGTGACACGGATCGCGCGTGGGGTGGGGGCGGAGTGGATCGCAAATCGCCTGGTGCTGTCGAACTGGGAGACGCTGGCTGTTGCCGCCGAGCGGCGCGGCAAGGGCGATCGCGCTGAATTCGCAGGCCTCATGCTGCACCGGCTCGGATTGCTCGTACAGCGCATCGCCTTTCTCTCGGAGAGCGACCGGCGCGATACCGACAGCCTGGTCCAGCTCCGTATCGGAATTAACGTGATCGATCTGCGCCGTGCCCGCTATGGACTTGCGGCGTCCACCATTGCCGTCATCGACGACATGCTCGATCAGCTCGCTATCGCCTGCCGCAAATATGCGGGCGATGGAATGCCCGCCGAGCTTCTGACGAGCGTCGATCGGGCACTGGCCCGGGCGGTGAAGGATCCCAACGAAACGGCGCGCGAGGACGCCCTGGTGGGCCTCGTCGGCATCAGGCGCGGCCTGTTTCCGGATGCGCCGGCCTATCGGCCGCGTGCAGGCGAGAGTGTTGCGGCATGAGATACGTGATCGATATCTACGGTGTGCTCGTGCCGGCGCTGCTGTTGTGGATCATCATCGCCTTTGCCCTGAGTGCTCTGCTGCGCCGCTTCATGCAGCGCTTCGATCTCTATCGGCTGGTCTGGCACCGCGCGCTGTTCGATTTCGCGATCTTCGTCTGCCTTCTCGGCGTCGTCGTCTATCTCTCGGAGTATCTCGCATGAAGGGGAATTTCGCCTGGCTCGGTCGCCTCCTGCTGACTGCGATCGTCGTCGTCGCGGCGCTCGCTGTCGGCCGCGAACTCTGGGTCTATTACATGGAGCAGCCCTGGACGCGCGACGGCCGCGTGCGTGCCGACGTGGTGCAGGTCGCGCCCGATGTGTCGGGCTTCGTGACCGAAGTGCTGGTGAAGGACAATCAGAAGGTCCATCGCGGTGACGTCCTGTTCAAGATCGATCGCGAGCGTTTTGCGCTGGCGCTGCGGCAAGCCGATGCGTCGGTGGCCGGTCATCAGGCCACACTCGATCAGGCCAATGCCGATTTGAAGCGCTACAGCGCGCTGACGACGGATGCGGTGTCACAGCAGAAGCAGGAGCAGGTTCTGGCCACCCAGCTCCAGGCCAGGGCTGCCTTTGACCAGGCCGTTGCCGACCGCGCGGTCGCCCAGCTCAATCTCGATCGCAGCGAGGTGCATGCCTCTGTGAACGGCGTGATCACCAACATGGATCTGCGTCCCGGCGCTTACGTGACGGCCGGGAAGGGCGTGATGGCACTCGTCGACATCGACACGCTGCATGTCGAAGGCTATTTCGAAGAGACGAAACTCGCGCGGATCCGAATCGGTGACAAAGTCCAAGTCCGCCTGATGGGCGAGAAGGTCACGCTTTTAGGCCATGTCGAGAGCATCGCTGCCGGCATCGAGGACCGCGACCGAGCCGAGGGCGCGAGCCTGCTCGCCAACGTCAACCCGACCTTCAGCTGGGTACGCCTCGCTCAGCGCGTGCCGGTGCGCATCGCGCTGGATCCGGTGCCTGAGAATATGTCGCTGGTCGCGGGACGCTCGGCGACGGTCGAGGTGTTGAAGTAGATGCGATTGCCATCGCCCGATTCAAGCGTTCGAATATTTCTTCAGCTCGAACCGCGCGATCTGGTTCCTGTGGACCTCGTCCGGGCCATCGGCGAGACGTAGCAAACGCGCGGTCGCATAGGCCTGGGTCAATCCGAAATCGTTCGACGTGCCGCCGCCGCCATGGGCCTGGATCGCCCAGTCGATGATCTGGCAGGCCATGTTGGGCACGGCGACCTTGATCATCGCGATCTCGGCTTTCGCCACTTTGTTGCCGACGGTATCCATCGCGTAGGCGGCGTTGAGCGTCAGCAGCCGGGCCTGCTCGATCATGATGCGGGCTTCGGCGATGCGTTCCTGCGTCACCGTCTGCTCGGAGACCGGCTTGCCGAAGGCGACGCGGCTGCGCACCCTCCGGCACATCTTCTCCAGCGTGCGTTCGGAGAGCCCGATCAGCCGCATGCAGTGGTGGATACGCCCCGGGCCGAGGCGTCCCTGCGCGATCTCGAAGCCGCGACCCTCGCCGAGCAGCATGTTCTCCTTGGGCACGCGCACATCGGTGAAGACGACCTCGGAGGCACGGTCGGGCACACCGTAGAAGCCGAACACGGGCAGGGCACGCTTGACCTCGACGCCTGCTATGTCCATCGGCACCAGGATCATGGATTGCTGCTTGTGGCGGTCCGCATTGTCGGGATCGGTCTTGCCCATGAAGATGCAGATCTTGCAGCGCGGGTCGGTCGCGTTGGTGGTGTACCATTTGCGGCCGTTGATGACGTAATGGTCGCCCTCGCGAACGATCGAGCTTTCGATATTGGTCGCATCGGATGAGGCGACGGCAGGCTCGGTCATGGCGAAGCAGGAGCGGATTTCGCCCGCGAGCAGCGGCTTCAGCCAGCGCTCCTTGTCCTTCTCCGTGCCATAGCGCTCCAGCACCTCCATGTTGCCGGTGTCGGGCGCCGAACAGTTGAAGACTTCGGGTGCGAGATGCGAGCGGCCCATGACCTCGCAGAGCGGGGCATACTCAAGATTGGTCAGGCCTGCACCGTGGCCGGAGTCCGGCAGGAACAGATTCCAGAGGCCTTCGGCGCGCGCCAGCGGCTTCAGCTCCTCGACGACCGGATAGACTTTCCAGGGACCCAGCTCCTCCGCCTCGCGATAAAAGCGTTCCTCGTTCGGATAGATGTGCCGGTCCATGAAACTTTCGAGCCTGCGCTTGAGTTCGACGGCTTTGGGCGACATCGGGTAGAGCATCTTTGTCTCCTTGATCGATGGACAGGCCGGGCGCAATCGGCTCAGGCGACGCGATACCCTTTGAATTTCTCGCGCAACGCTGATTTGAGCACCTTGCCGGTGCCGGTCATCGGGAACTCGTCCATGAACTCGACGGCGTCGGGCATCCACCAGCTCGCGATCTTCGGGCGCATGTGCTCGAGCAGCGTCTTGCCGTCGACGGTCGCGCCCTTCTTGCGGACGACGAGGAGCAGAGGTCGCTCCTGCCATTTCTCATGATTGATCGCGACCACGGCGGCTTGCAGCACATCGGGGTGAGACAGAGCGACGTCCTCGAGCTGGATCGAGGAGATCCATTCGCCGCCGGACTTGATGACGTCCTTGGAGCGGTCGGTCAGCGTGACGTGGCCCTGGGGGTCGATCACGGCCATGTCGCCGGTGATCAGCCAGCCGTCGCGGTCCAGGCCTTCTTCGAGTTTCATGTAGCCGGACGCAACCCACGGTCCCCGCGCGCGCAGATGGCCGACGCTCTTGCCGTCGCGCGGCAGCTCGTTGCCGCCGTCGTCGACGATCCGCAAGGCGGTGCCGAAACAGGCGCGGCCGGACACCTGGCGGCGGTCGAACTTCTCCTTGTCGTCGAGATGCTCGGAGCCCGGCCGCAGGCCAGGCATCGAGCAGCCGAGCGCCTCGGTCATGCCCCAGGCCTGGACGTAGTCAATGGCATACTCGCGCTTGAGCTTCTCGACCATCGCGCGCGGCGGCGCCGAGCCTGACGACAGGGTTGCACGAAGCGTCGAGAACCTGTTGCCGGTGCGTCCGAGCCAGTCGAGCAGGATCAGCCAGAAGCTCGGCACGCCCGCCGACAGCGTCACCTTCTCGCCTTCGAGCAGCTCGTAGAGCTTGTCGGGCTCGTAATTGCGGCCGGGCAGCACCAGCTTCGAGCCGGTATAGGGCGCGGTGAACGGCATGTTCCAGCCGTTGCCGTGGAACAGCGGCGCCATCGGCATCATCACCTCGCGCACGCCTTCCAGGTGCCCGGGCAGGAAGTCGAAATTGCAGGAGACCATGGTCTGCAGGATCGCGGCGCGGTGCGAATAGATCACGCCCTTTGGATTGCCCGTCGTGCCGGAGGTGTAGCAGATGGTGGATGCCGATTTTTCGTCGAACTCCGGCCAGGCGAAGCCGGCGTCGTTCTCGTTCTCCAGCAGCTCCTCGTAGCAATGCACGTTGGCAAGCTTGGTCTGCGGCATCCGCTCGCGCGAGCACATCACGACATAGGCTTCGATCGATGTGAGCTGCGGCGCGATCGCCTCCACGATCGGCAGCGTGGCACGGTCGATGAACAGCAGCCGGTCGTCGGCGTGATTGACGATGTAGACGAGCTGCTCGGGGAACAGCCGCGGGTTGATGGTGTGCAGCACATAGCCCATGCCCGGCGCGGCGTAGAACATCTCGAAATGCCGGTGTGTATTCCAGGCCAGCGTGCCGACGCGGTCACCGGGCATCATGCCGAGCCTCTTGAGCGCCAACGCCATGCGCTTGATGCGCGGATGGGCGTCGGCATAGGTGTAGCGATGGATGTCGCCTTCGATCTCGCGGGCGACGACCTCGGCCTCGCCGTGATAATCGGCGGCATACTGGATCAGGCCGCTGATCAGGAGCGGCATGTCCATCATCAATCCCTGCATCGTCTCCTCCGGACCGCCATGTCGTTGCATGACGTACGCTTGTGATGTGCGTTTGAGGTTAGCGGAACGCCAGCCGACGTTCACGCCAAAAAGCGAGGGACGTGATTGCATGCGTCACTTTTTCAGGGCTAACTGATGCGAGCTGCCGGCGAAGCAGTATCCGCCGGGGAGGAAACGGATGTCAGCGCAAAGACACAAGACCGGCGCAGCCGGCGAATCTACACTCGACATTGACGCACTCCGTGCGCGCTATCGCGACGAGCGCGATCGGCGCCTGCGCACCGAGGGCAAGGCGCAATATGTCGAGGTGACCGGCGAGTTCGGGCGCTATCTCGACGATCCCTGGGCCAATTCCGGATTCGCGCGCGAGGCTGTCAGCGAACAGACCGAGGTGCTCATCGTCGGCGGCGGCTTCGGCGGCCTTCTGTGCGGCGCACGACTGCGCGAAGCCGGCATCGATGATTTCCGGGTCGTGGAAAAGGCCGCCGATTTCGGCGGTACCTGGTACTGGAATCGCTACCCTGGCGCGGCCTGCGATACCGAGAGCTACATCTACTTGCCGTTGCTGGAAGAGACCGGGTACATGCCCGTTCGCAAATATGCACGAGCACCCGAGATCTACGAGCATTCGCGCCGCATTGGCCGTCACTTCGATCTCTATGAGCGCGCGCTGTTTCAGACCGTCATCACGCGCATGGAATGGCAAGAGCAGGAGGCAATTTGGCTGGTCAAGACCGATCGCGGTGATTGCATCCGCGCGCGCTTCGTCATCCTTGCTGGAGGCCCGCTGAGCCGTCCGAAGCTGCCCGGCATTCCCGGTATCGAAAGCTTCAAGGGACACAGCTTCCACACCAGCCGCTGGGATTACGCCTACACCGGGGGCACGGCCGAAGGTGATCTTAGTGGTCTTGGCGACAAGCGCGTCGGGATCATCGGAACCGGCGCCACCGCCGTGCAATGCGTGCCGCATCTCGGCCGCTCGGCCAAGGAGCTCTACGTTTTCCAACGTACGCCGTCGGCGATCGGCGTGCGGGACGACCGCCCGACGGATCAGAGCTGGGCGCAGCGGCTCAGGCCCGGTTGGCAGCGCGAACGCATGGACAATTTCACCGCCGTGATCTCGGGCGAACCATTCGAACAGGATCTGGTGCAGGACGGCTGGACCGGCCTGCTCGGCGAGATACTGCTGGCACCGCGCCGCCAATCCCAGCCGGTGACCTCGATCGAGGAGGCGCTCAAGGTCATCGAGCAGGCCGATTATCGCAAGATGGAGGAGATCCGGGCGCGCGTCGATGCGATCGTCAAGGACGAGGCGACGGCTTCGGCGTTAAAGCCCTGGTACAAGGCCTTCTGCAAACGGCCGTGTTTCCACGACGAATACCTCGACACCTTTAATCGCCCCAACGTGCATCTCGTCGACACCAGGGGACAGGGCGTCGATCGCATCACCGAGAATGCCGTCGTGGTCGACGGCCACGCCTACGAACTTGACTGCCTGATCTATGCCAGCGGTTTCGAAGTCGGTACCGATTACGCCCGTCGCATGGGCTTTGAGGTCTACGGCCGTGACGGCGTCAGCCTGTCCGAGCGCTGGCGCGACGGCGTCAAGACGATGCATGGCTTCTACAGCCGCGGCTTCCCGAACTGCTTCCTGATCGTCATGGTGCAGGCCGGCCAGAGCGCCAACTTCCCGCACATCATCGACGAGCAGTCGCAGCACATCGCCTACGTGATCGCCGAAGCGCGCAAGCGCAAGGCGCGAACCCTCGAGCCGACGCTGGCGGCCGAAAACGCCTGGGTCGAGGAGGTGGTCAAAGCCGCGCTCGGTCGCCAGACCTATCTCGCCGAATGCACGCCCGGCTACTACAACAATGAAGGCGTGTTCGATCCGATCGCGGCGAGAAACAGCCAGTATTGGCGCGGGCCGGTGGCATTCCTGCGGCTGCTCGACAAGTGGCGCAAGGAGGGCAATTTGGTTGGACTGGAACTGTCGTATGATCATGCCATGGAGTCGGCGCCTTCGTCCGGGTAAGCTCGGGCATCGGATCGCGCCAGAGAGAGGACATCGGACATGATTAGGGGCAGAACTGTAGCTGCGGCGGTTTTTGGGGCGATGACGCTGCTCAGCTGCCTGGCGCCCGCCGCCCACGCCGCGCAATGCGGCAGCTCGTCGGCCGGCTTCGAGGCCTGGAAGCGCGAGTTCAGCGCGGAGGCGCAGGGCAAGGGCGTTGGCCAGACCGCGCTCGCGGCCCTGGTGCAGACCAATTACGCCGGTGCCACCATCGCGGCCGACCGTGGCCAGCGCAGCTTCTCGCTAACGCTCGACCAGTTCCTCGCCAAGCGCGGCGCCACAACGATTGTGGCCAAGGGCCGCCAGCTCAAGCAGTCGCAGGCTGCCTTGTTCGCCTCGATCCAGCAGCGCTATGGCGTTCCGCCGGGCCCGTTGATCGCGATCTGGGGCATGGAAACCGGATTCGGCAGCCAGCGCGGCAACCAGAACATGCTCTCCTCGATCGCGACGCTCGCCTATGACTGCCGCCGTCCCGAATTCTTCACCGAGCAGCTCTATGCGGCGCTGAAGCTGATCGATCGCGGCACGCTGTCGGGGGCAACCCGCGGCTCGATGCACGGCGAAGTCGGCCAGACCCAGTTCATGCCCAAGAACATCCTGGCCTATGGCACCGGCAATCTCGAGGTTGCCGCCAATGCGCTGAACTCGACGGCGAATTTCCTCAAGGCCCATGGCTGGCGTGCAGGAGCCGGTTACCAGCCGGGTGAACCGAATTTCGTCGCCATCGAAGCCTGGAATGCCGCCGGCGTTTATCAGAAGGCGATCGCCCTGATGGGACGGCAGATCGACGAGGGCGGAGGAACGGCCGCCTCGCGCTGACCGGAGCCCCGTTTCGAAGGGGGTTCTAGCTTCTTGTTCTTGGCGCGTTTTCTTTGTGCGAACCGGCATCCACTTCGCTTGAACACGCTCCTGCTCAGCAAGGCGTGATGCGCCGACAAGAGAAAGTTGTTGCCATCAGGAACCGACGGCACGAGGTTTGCTTTGATCGAACAGGGCTGGGCATGAGGAGACTCAACATGGCAACCCAGATCGTGATGGACCAGACTGGCGACACGCGCCACGAGTTTGATCCTGGCAATGCCGAAGCGCTAGCGCGGGCCGAACGGCGCTTTCGGGAGCTGACCGGAGCGGGCTTCACCGCCGCGCTGCGAACCGGACCTGGCGAGGTCACCCGGATCCGATCGTTCGACCCGACCGCGCAGGAAACGCTGTTCTATCCCCGCCTGGTCGGCGGTTGATCTGAGCTGCTCATGATCGCGGCGGTCTGGCTCCGCGCGCCGGCGCGTGCGCGTCTGCATGCGCTACGCGAACTCTATCGGCGCTTCTTCGGCGAGAACACGCCGGATGCCCGCGGCCGCCGGCTCTTGGCCGAATGGCTGTCGCCGGCGCAGCGCGTCCAATTTGAGCAGTACCGGCATTTCGATGTCGTCGGCTGCGATACCGGCAAGACCTATCGCATCCACTATGGCACCGCCGCCAATGTCCATGAGATCGACGCGGCCAGAAACGCGACGATGGGGTGGTGCTTCGTCCCGTCAGGCTTTCTCGTCCCCGGCGACGTCATGCTCGCACAGAAGATCGCGCTCGAAACCGACGAGAGGGGAGCTCTCGCGCTCGCCAACAGGTTTCCGCCGGCAACACATTCGGAGCACTTCTACCGGCGGCCGTTCTAGGGCAAGGCTATCAGCCCAGAGCAAGGCTATCAGTGCGAGGCTATCAGTAATGTGTGGTGCGATAGGCATCCACCGCGTGCGCTGCAAAAACGCCGACGCTGCAAAGCGCAAGCAAGGCCGAGATCAGCTCGATCATAGCTCACCCTCCTGCGGCGGCAGGGCGACGAGGTGCTGACAGCAGGAATAATCCCAGATCAGGTCGAGGAAGAATTGCATGGTGGCCGTCCCTGTATGATTTTGACAACCAGATAACCGACCATCTGTTTCAGGCGTGTTTCGTCGCATCTGGAAACGGGTTTCTTGGGGAACCCGGGCTGGTTTGTGCGCTGCGGAGCCGCTACATCCCGCTCTTGCTCAATCCCATTAGCCGCGAGGCGGCACATCGCATGGCGAGGCAAAATCATGGCGCAGGTCGAGTGGTTCGACGATCTCACCATTGGAATGCAGTTCAAATCCCCCGAAGTTCACGTCACCGAGGCCGACATCAAGCGGTTCGCGGCCGAGTTCGATCCGCAGCCGATGCATCTCGACCACGAAGCCGCCAAGCAGACCCTGTTCGGGGGTCTCGCTGCCTCGGGATGGCACACCGCCGCGATTGCCATGAGCCTCGCGATCCAGACCCGCCCCTTCGGCCCGCATCCGCTGATCGGTGCCGGCGTCGACGGTCTGCGCTGGACCATCCCGGTACGGCCCGGTGACCGTCTGCATCTGGTCGGGGAGGTCATGAGCCTGACGCCGTCGAAGTCGAAGCCGCAGGGCATCGCGCTGGTGAAATGGACGATGTTCAACCAGAACGGCGAGGAGGTTTACACCTTCACCCCGATCGCGATCGTGCCGCGGCGGGAGTAGGGCAGGGTCGGCGCCCTACGCACCCCCTGAAGCCCTTGCGGGTCACCGGCAGAGGTGGTCATCTCGGTCCGGGGAACACGCTGGAGGCTGACATGAAACGATCTCTTCTCGCCGCCGGGCTGCTGGCCGGCGCCTTGAGCGCCGTCGCTTTGACCGCAAGACCGGTGCAGGCGCAACAATCCAAGGTCGGCGACTGGACCATCGAAAAGCGTACGCAAGACGCACATTGCAATGCGAGCCGCGGCTACAAGGACAAGGAAGACGAGAACCGGGACTACGTCATCGTCATCACCTATTCCGCGAAGGCTATCGTCATCGTCATGATCTATGACGGCTGGGAGTGGGACAAGGTGGGCGAGATCCTCCGGGCCGATGTCGGGACCGATGACGCCGATATCATGAAGAAGGCCAAGTGGGAGGTCATGGACAAGACCACCGTTCGCGGCATCTTCGAATACGATCAGTCCATGATGGACCGGCTGTCCAAGGCGAAGCGTCTCTCGCTCGATTTCGAGGACGATGACGACGACAGCATCGAGATGCAGGTGCCGCGTGCCGGTGAAGCGCTGGCGGCGCTGAAGTTTTGCGAGGAGAATCGCAAGTAGATTGCCGGAGCCGGATGCGAGGCCGGCGGGATCGGTGGCGACAGGGTTCTGCAGCGCGAACGGCGCCTGACACATCCCACGCGTGACTCATCGCACACAGTCCGCGCGCTGTTCGCTTTAATCCTAGTCTTTGGCGAAAACGTCCAAGCCGCATCCTGCGGTTGACGTTACGCAAGGACGATGTTCGATATTCCAGCATTTCGTTGCAACGTTTTCTCGGCTTGGAATGGGGCGATTGACTGGCCCGTCTCCTCCGCCAGTGTCCGGATCGCGATCTCTCTCGCGCGTGCGAGCCATACGCGGATTGCGTCGTCCGGCCGATGACAATCCTCCACGCAAATCGATTCTCGTCCCTCGTCGGCGAGATCTACGACGCGGCGGTCGATCCCGCGCTGCGCAACGGGGTGCTGGAACAGGTTGCGCATTTCGTCGGCGGATGTGCCGTGACCATCCTGTCCAGGGACAGAGCCAGGCTCTCGATCGAGATCCATGAGCATTTTGGCAGCGAACCCCGCTTCCGCCAGCTTTATCGCGACCGATATGTGGAGCTCGACCCTCTGCTCGATCGTCATCTCACGTTCGCGGCGGAACAGACGATCGGCGTCGCCGACATCATGTCTCAGGCGGATTTCCTGGCAACAAGCTTCTATCGCGAGTGGGTGGAACCGCAAGGAGCGATAGACCTTGCCACCGTTGCCCTCGAGAAGTCGGAGACGCGCACCACGATCCTGCAGGTGTTGCGCCACCGGTCGCGCGGACTCGTTGACGAGCCGATGCGAGAGCGCATGCGGCTGCTTGCTCCGCACCTCCAACGCTCCAGAGCCATGGGCCGGCAGATCAGGGCGCGTGCTCATACCGTGGACGACCTTGCCGATGTCTTGGATGGGCTGAGCACGGCGATCTGCCTGCTCGACGCAGATGGCCGGGTCGTACATGCCAACGCAGCATGCCGCGGGCTGTTCGCAGATGCCAGCCTGCTCGCAATGGTCGGCGACCGGATCGTGGCCCGCAACACCCAGACCGACAAAATATTCCGCGGCCTGTGCGAAATCGATCCAGGCAGCGAAACTCGTTCCGCTGCCCGCCGCCAGATCGAGCTTGCGACGTCGGTGGATGGGCAGCACTATCTGCTCCACGCTTTTCCCTTGAAGCGCGATCGCACTCCATCACGAGATGCCGCAGCCACGGTGCTGTTCGTGCAGAAGGCCTCGGCGGCGACATGGCTCGCAGCCGATGCGATCGCTGCGGCCTTCAGGCTGACACCGTCCGAACTGCGCGTATTGATGGCCATTATCGAGATTGGCGGCGTTCCCGACATCGCTGCAAAGCTCGGCATCGCCGAAACGACGGTGAAGACGCATCTCGGCCGCCTGTTCGAGAAGACCGGCGCCGGCAGGCAGGCCGACCTGGTCAAGATCGCCACCGGCTTTGCTGTTCCATTCGCGCGTCGAACGAACGGCAGTGGCGAGGCCGTGTGATCCATTTCACATGGCTTGCCGGTATGTGCGGCAATCTCAATCCATTGTGATGAGCCGAGCTCCCGTGTCCTCCGAATGCAGGACGCGAGTCATTTGATACTTTCGTATATCGCGATCCAGAAAAGTGAAGAGCAGCAAGCGCCGCGAAGAGATGCCACGACGGCGTCAAACGCGAGTGTGAGGAAACGACAGCGCACGGCCGGACCTGCTCGTCGGTTGGAGGATTGCAGTGAGCCAATTTGATTTTTCCGTTATCAATGTTTCAACGAACGAAATTCCCGAAAACGAGCGTATCCCGCTGCTTCGCGATTTCTACTGCCGCGGGGTGTTAAAGGCGGAGGTCGAGGTGAGGGAAGGAAAGCCGTTCGCGGCGAGCTTCACGTCCCACGTCTTGCCGGAAGCCCAATTGCTGATGGGAGGATTGTGCGGAGCGCGGGTCATTCGCACCAAGCACCTGGTTGCCGACGGCGACGACAGTCTGGCCCTGATCGTGAATCGATCTGGCGTGCTTGGGATATCCGAGCGGGGACACGATCTGAGCCTTCGTGCGGGAGAGGCCGTCCTGACCAGCGCGGAGGACGTCACGACGTTCGAGCGATTGTCCCTGGGTAGCTGCTTCTCGTTACGAGTGCCGAGACGCGTGCTGGCGCCGATGATCGTGGATGTCGATGACGCCGTGATGCGCGTGATGCCGGAGAGCTCGACGGGACTTCGGTTGCTGGTCGATTACGCAGTGACGCTGGTGCGGGAGAATGCGTTCGCGATGCCCAATTTGCGCAAGCTCGGGGTCGGGCATCTGCACGATCTTCTGGCAATCGTCCTCGGTGCCACCAACGAGCCGCGGGAGCTGGCCGGGCGGCGCGGCGTCAAGGCGGCGCGGCTGCAGAAGGCCAAAGTCTCCATCGCCAACAATTGCTGGCGGCAGGATCTCTCCGTTGCCACGGTCGCTCAGGAGCTCGGCGTGACGCCGCGTTATCTCCAGCGCCTGTTCGAGGCCGACGGCAAGACGTTCTCGTCCTTCCTGATCGAGCAACGCGTCAAGCGTGCGCATCGCATGTTGCGTGAACCTGGATACGCCGAGCGGACGGTCAGCTCGATCGCCTACGATGTCGGTTTCGGCGATCTCTCCTATTTCAACCGCTGCTTCCGGCGGACTTATGGCGCCACGCCCAGTGACGTCAGGAGCCGCGAGATGTCGTGACCGCGCGCGATTGAATGTCAGGTCAAATGCCGATTGGAGACGGCACGGGCGTGCGCCGCCCGCAGTTGGAGTGTTGTGTTGCATGCGCCGTTTTTTCTTTGATCTTATGCTCGGCAATATCGTGAAGATCGATCCGGGTGGCATGGTGTTCGAATGCCCCGAAGCGACATTCGTGGTGGCCAACGAGATGGCAAGCCACCTGTTCGTCTGGCGCGACGATTTACGCGGCCGCGATGCCTGCATCCGGGTCAGAGACACCGACGGGCGCGAGATCTATCGCGCCGCGGTCTGGTCGGAGAATGTGGAGAAGGTCGGCTGGGACGAGGCGTGAGCGTCCCGGTGCGGTATCGCAACTCCGCATCAGTAGGGCCCGAAACGGATATCCGTTCGTTCCAGCCGGGCTCCATCCGCCGGGCCGGCGTCCTCCGATCGGAGGATGGCGCATGCTGTGGTTGTGGTATGCTTGGTGATATTGATCACCCATGCCATTTATAGCCATGCACGGACCACGGAAACTGCCCGAATTGGTCGAGGCCATCTACGATGCCGGGCTCGATCCCTCGCTGTGGAATAACGTCGTCACCGGCATCCGCGACTTCGTCGGCGGCCAGGCCTGCGGGCTGTTTTCCAAGGACTCGATCAGCAAATTCGGCGTGACGCACTATTATTGCGGGGCGGACCCGCACTACATCCGGCTCTATTCCGAGACGCATTCGAAGTTCGATCCGCTGACGGTCCTGCCGCCGCATGGCCAGATCGTCAGCATCCCGGATCTCGTCAATTTCGATGAATATCGGCGAGGACGCTTTTACCAGGAATGGATGCGGCCGCAGGGTTGCAGCGATGCGGCCAACGTCGTGCTCGAGAATTCGAATCCGAACTGCCCGGTGATGATGACGGTGCTGTCGGGCCGCCGGATGGTGGATCCGGTAATGAAGCACCGCCTCTCGCTGGTCGTCCCGCACGCCAGCCGCGCGTTGCTGATCAACCGCGCCATGACCTCGCAACTGTCGCTGGCGACGGCGTTGGCGGAGGTCCTGGACAATCTTGCCTGTGGTATCTTCCTGCTCGATGGTTTCTGCCGGGTGGTGCACGCGAATTCCGCGGGGCACGATCTGCTTGCGGCCGACGATCTGGTTCGATCCGTTGCCGGGCAATTGGTGACCAGCAGTGCGGAGGCCAATCAGACGCTGCGGGAAGCGTTCGCGACCCGCAATGAAATAACCCTGCCTGCCACACAGGGGCATGCGTTTTCGCTGCTTTCGCCTTCGGGCGAGCGCTACGTCGCGCACATCCTGCCGCTGTCGTCCGTCCTGCGGGACCGCAGCGAGCGGGTGGTCGATGCCGTCGGTGCGCTGCTGCTGCGCAAGGTATCGCCCGGCGGACAGTCCTACGGCGAATTGATCGCGCGGACATTCGACCTTACACCGGCCGAGCTGCGCGTGTTCCTGTCGATCGTCGAGGTTGGCGGCGTCCCGGAGACGGCGGTCGCGCTCGGTATCGCGGAAACGACGGCGAAGACGCATCTGCATCGCGTGTTCGCCAAGACGGGCGTCTCGCGTCAGGCTGATCTTGTCAAGCTTGCTGCAGGATTCTCCAATCCGCTCGTCAACTAGACCGTTGATTTTGCCATCACGATTGAACCTTTCGCTCCCGCGAAAGACTCACGGAAGCCGCCAGGCATGAAGAACATGTCGCCATCTCCATGTGTCACCATTGGCTCTTCCAATGCCCCGACCTCCAAAGCCGTCCGAGTTGATCGAGACTATCTATGACGCGGGTCTCCACCCAGAGTTGTGGAGCGAGGTCGTTGTCAAACTCAATGCCTTCATCGGCAGCCAGGCCTGTGGTCTGATTTCGAAGGACCCGGTCAGCAAATCAGGCGCGACGCATTATTACTGCGGGGTCGATCCGCACTACATTCAGCTCTATGCGGAGACCTATTCCCGGTACGACCCACTTGCTCGGCTTCCGCACTATGGCGAGGTGCGCAACATTCCCGATCTCGTGGATTTCGACGAATATCGCCGCGGCCGCTTCTACCAGGAATGGCTGCGCCCCCAGGGCTGCGTCGACGTCGCCAATGTGGTGCTGGAGCAGTCGAAGTCGCCCTGTCCGATGCTGATGACGGTGATTCCGGGCAGGGGGATGCTCGACGCCGAGCAACGGGCGCGGATGCAGTTCCTGGTTCCGCATGCGAGCCGGGCGTTGCTGATCAACCGGGCGATCGAACGGAAGCAGCAGCGCGCGATCGCGCTCGCTGACGTCGTGGACCAGTTGAATGCGGGTGTCATCCTGCTCGATTCGGCCTGTCATATCGTCCACAGCAATCCGGCCGCGGAGACAATCCTGGCCGTCGATGACGTCCTGCGGTCTGTCTCGGGCCGGTTGGTGGCAAGCTCCTCCACCGTAAGTTCGGCGTTGCGCGATATTTTCCGCGACACAAGCGAAGTCGCTTTGGCGGCATCTTCGGGTCGGAAAATTCCGCTGACGTCGCGTGACGGTTCCTACTACGTCGCGCAAATCATCGCGCTGCCATCATTGCTGCGCGAGGGGACGGCCGAGCGCAGTTCGGCCGTCGGAGCCTTGTTCATCTGGAAAGCGGAACTCGACGGCCGCTCGTGTGCCGGTCTCATTGATCGCACCTTCGAACTCACGCCTGCGGAACTGAGGGTCTTACAGTCGATCGTCGATGTCGGCGGCGTGCCGGAGACCGCGGTTGCGCTCGGCATCGCGGAGACGACGGTGAAGACGCATTTGCATCGGGTGTTCGCCAAGACCGGCGTTTCTCGTCAAGCCGATCTCGTCAAGCTGGCAGCTGGATTCTCCAATCCGCTCGTGCACTGAGACGCGTTCAAAAACGCAGGCGAGTCGCTGCAGCTCGCAATAGGTTCAATCAGAAACATCATTAGAAAGTTATCGCGCGTCGTTCGATCGAATGACGCGATTTTCCGCGCTCTATTCTACTGAACATCACACGGTCTGTTGTTCGACGTATCGGGCATTTGTGTGAAGCAATTCACTGCAGACGGAAGTGGATCCCGTCAACCTCTCGAACAGGTTGAGAGGAGATTGTCATGCGAACGGCGTCACCAGTTCTGACAGGCAGGTTCCGCGATATCGTCGCCCGCATAGGCGCGGTACTCCGCGCGCAGCGTGAAATCGACGCGCAGCGCGTGTTGCAACGCTATCGCCATCTGCTGGTGCAGCCGCACGAAACATTGCGTTTGAATGAAATCATTCCGGTCAGCAACGAAGAGGATATTGCAGAAAATGCCCACGGATCTGATGGGTGCGAGCGCGCCGCCGAACACCCCAAATTCGAACGTGCGTAACGTCAACTTCGTCGCGATCGCGCTGACCGCGGCGCTCGTCACGCTCCAACTGGTCGGCCTCGCGATGGTGGAGCGATCTCACGCTTACGCGATGCATCCGTCGGCTCCACTCGAGCCGGCCGCTTGCACGGAGAGCGCCGAGGTCCCTGTCTCGCAAATTCCCTACGATTGACCGGAGGGCGGATTGTGCCTGATGTCACGACTCTGATGCTGCTCAGCGTTGCCGTGTTCGCCGGTGCCTTCGTCTCCGGGCTCTCGGGATTTGCCTTCTCGGCGGTGGCGGGCGCCATCCTGCTCCGGGTGTTTCAGCCGCTCGAAGCCGTGCCGCTGATGATGGCGTGCAGCATCGGCGTGCAGGCCACCAATCTGTGGGCGCTTCGACGCAATATCCGCTGGGAAGGCAGCCTGCTGCTGATCGTCGGTGGATTGATCGGCGTTCCCATCGCGGTATCGCTGCTCCAGAGCACCGATACGCATCTGCTCCGGCGCGGCTTCGGCATCATCGTTGCACTCTATGCGGCCTACATGTTGCTCCGGCCGACGTTGGTGACGGCCGGCGAGGCGGTCGGGCGGCATTGGGTTGCCTTGATCGGGTTCGGGGGAGGGCTGGTGGGCGGGCTGACCGCGATGCCCGGCGCGATCCCGACGATCTGGTGCGACATGCGCGGCATGCCCAAGAGCGAGCAGCGCGGCCTGGTGCAGCCGTTCATCGCCGCGATGCAGCTGTTCGCGATCGCGCTGCTGGTCGGACATCAGGATCTGTCGTCAAAAGTGTTCGTCGATCTCGCGGTCAGCCTGCCGGCGCTGTTCGCAGGCTCCGCGCTCGGCGTGATCGCCTTCCACAGGGTCAACGAGACGGTCTTTCGCAAGACCGTGCTCGTTCTGTTGTTGCTGTCGGGGATTTCCCTGATCTAGTGCCCGATGGTTTGCACCGGCGCCGCGCTGGTGTCGCTGCCGTGATGCGTCAGCGGCTTCATGCCGGTGACGGTCCGCAGCAGCACATAAAACACCGGCGTCAGGAACAGGCCGAATACGGTGACGCCGATCATGCCGGAGAACACGGCGACGCCCATGGCGCGCCGCATCTCCGAGCCTGCGCCGGTAGACAGCACCAGCGGCAGCACGCCCATGATGAACGCCATCGACGTCATCAGGATCGGGCGTAACCGCAGCCGGCTCGCCTCGATCGCGGCCCGGATCGGCGTGCGGCCTGCGAACTCGAGCTCGCGCGCGAATTCGACGATCAGGATCGCGTTCTTGGCCGAGAGTCCCACCAGCACGATCAAGCCGATCTGGGTGAAGACGTTGTTGTCGCCCTTGGAGATCCAGACGCCGAACATCGCAGCCAACAGGCCCATCGGCACGATCATGAGGATCGAGAGCGGCAAGGTCAGGCTTTCATAGAGTGCGGCCAGCACCAGGAACACCAGCAGGATCGCCAGCGGGAACACCCAGAGGCCGGAATTGCCGGCGATGAACTCCTGATAGGTCAGGTCGGTCCATTCGAAGGCGAAGCCGGGCGGCAATGTCTCCGCCGCAATCCGCGTCGCGACCTCCTGTGCCTGGCCGGAGGAAAAGCCGGGCGCAGCCGCCGCGTTGATGTCGGAGGACAGGAAGCCGTTGTAGCGGATCGCGCGCTCGGGGCCCGCGCTCTGGCGGATCGTGAGCAACGCCGACAGCGGCACCATGTCGCCGGAGGACGAGCGCACCTTCAACTGCCTGATGTCGTCGGCACGCGCGCGGAACGGCGCGTCGGCCTGCACGTAAACGGAATAGGTGCGACCAAACTTGTTGAAGTCGTTGACGTAGTAGGAACCGAGATAGATCTGGAGCGTGTTGAACACCTCCGTCACGGGGACGCCGAGCTGGAGCGCCTTGGTGCGGTCGATGTCGGCAAAGAGCTGGGGCACGTTGACCTGGAAGCTCGAGAACACGCCCGCGATCTCCGGTGCCTTCTGCATCGCCGCCATGAACGCATTCGTCGCCTGGTTCAGCGCCTCATAGCCGAGGCCGGCGCGATCCTCGATCTGCAGCTTGAAGCCGCCGATGGTGCCGAGACCGTTGACCGGCGGCGGCGGGAACATGGCGATGAAGGCCTCCTGAATCCCCGCGTATTTCTTGTTGAGGTCAGCCGCGATTGCATTGCCGCTCAGCGCGGGGCCCTTGCGCTCGTCGAACGGCTTCAGCGTCGAGAACACGATGCCGGCGTTGGAGGAGTTGGTGAAGCCCGAGATCGACAGGCCCGGGAATGCAACCGAGCTCTCGACACCGGGCTGGGTCAGCGCGATGTCGCTCATCTTGCGGATGACGTCTTCGGTGCGGTCCAGCGTTGCGCCATCAGGCAGTCGTGAGAACCCGACCAGATACTGCTTGTCCTGACCCGGCACGAAGCCGCTCGGGACCTGCTGGAACAGGAAGGCGGTGAGGCCGACCAGGACCACATAGAGGCCCATGACGGCCGCCTTGCCCGAGATCACCTTGGTGACGGTGCCGCTGTAATTCTCCGACGAGCGTGTGAACACCTTGTTGAAGCCGCGGAAGAACCAGCCGAGGCCCTTTTCCATGATGTTGGTCAGCCGGTCTTTCGGCTCGTTGTGTCCCTTGAGCAGCAGGGCCGACAACGCCGGCGACAGCGTCAGCGAGTTGACGGCCGAGATCACGGTCGAGATCGCGATCGTCAGCGCGAACTGTTTGTAGAATTGCCCGGTGAGGCCGGAGATGAAGGCGAGCGGCACGAACACGGCGATCAGAACCATGGCGATCGCGATGATCGGCCCCGACACCTCGCGCATCGCCTGGTAGGTCGCATCGCGCGGCGACAGCCCGCCCTCGATGTTGCGCTCGACGTTCTCGACCACGACGATGGCGTCGTCGACCACGATGCCGATCGCAAGCACCAGGCCGAACAGGCTGAGCGCGTTGATGGAGAAGCCGAAGACGTGCATCACCGCGAAGGTGCCGACGATCGACACGGGCACTGCCAGCAGCGGAATGATCGAGGCGCGCCAGGTCTGGAGGAACAGGATCACCACCAGCACCACCAGCGCGATCGCCTCCAGCAGCGTGTGGATCACGGCCTCGATCGACGAGCGGACGAATTGGGTCGGGTCGTAGACGATCTGGTAGGACACGCCTTCCGGCATGTTCTTCTTGATCTCGGCCATGGTGGCCCGAACGTGGTCGGAAATCTCGAGCGCATTGGAGCCGGGCGCCTGGAAGATCGGGATCGCAACCGCCTGCTTGTTGTCGAGCAGCGAACGCAGGCCGTATTGCGAGGCGCCGAGCTCGATGCGTGCGACGTCGCGCAGCCGCACCACCTCGCCACGCGTGCCGGTCTTGACCACGATGTCGCCGAACTGCTCCTCGTTCGCAAGCCGTCCCTCGGCGTTGACGGACAGTTGCAGGTCGATGCCCTTGACGTTCGGGGACGAGCCGACCACGCCGGCGGCGGCCTCGACGTTCTGCGCCTGGATCGACTTGACGATGTCGCTTGCGGTGAGGCCGTGCTCGGCTGCCTTCTGCGGATCGACCCACACCCGCATCGAATAGTCGCCGGCGCCATAGAGTTGAACGTCGCCGACGCCGTCGATCCGCGCCAGCCGGTCCTTGACGTTGAGCACGGCGTAGTTGCGCAAATACGTCATGTCGTAGCGATTGTTTGGCGACAGCAGATGCACGACCATGGTGAGGTCGGGCGAGGACTTCTTGGTGATGATGCCGAGCTGCCGCACCACGGCGGGCAGGCGCGGCTCGGCCTGCTGCACGCGGTTCTGCACCAGCTGCGTCGCCTTGTCAGGATCGGTGCCGAGCCGGAACGTCACCGTCAGCGTCATCGCGCCGTCGGTGGTCGCCTGGCTCGACATGTAGAGCATGTTCTCGACGCCGTTGATCTGCTCCTCGATCGGCGTCGCCACCGTTTCCGCAATCACCTTCGGATTGGCGCCGGGATAGGTTGCGCGCACCACCACCGAGGGCGGCACGACGTCGGGATATTCCGAGATCGGCATCGCGAACAGCGAGATCAGGCCCGCGAGAAAGATCAGGACCGACAGCACGCCGGCGAAAATCGGACGATCGATGAAGAATTTCGAGAGATTCATGGCCTTGCCCCTGCGCGAGAGATGACTCTCCCGTCATTCCGGGGCGCGGACAAAGCCGCGAACCCGGAATCCAGAAGTATGTCTAGGTAGTTCAACGATTTCGACATTCCGGTTCGCGCTGCCCGCGCGCTCCGGCATGGCGGCGACGCTAACGCTGCACGACGTCCTGATTGCTGTGGTTGGATGCCTGCTGCGGCCCGCGCGCGCCCATTGCCGCGATCTCCGTCTTGAGCAGGGCACCCGGGCGCACGCGCTGGAGGCCGTTGACGATGATGCGGTCGCCGGTCTTCAGCCCGGCCGTCACGATACGCAACCCGTCCACCGAGCCGCCGAGCGTGATCGACCGGTAGACCGCGCGGCTATCGTCGCCGACCGCCATTACGAACTTCTTGTCCTGATCGGTGCCGATCGCGCGCTCGTCGATCATGACCAGCGATTGCTGCTTGGGTTGGCCCATGCGCACGCGGGCGAACTGACCGGGGATGAAACGCCCGTCCTCGTTGTCGAACACCGCGCGGACACGGATGGTGCCGCTCTGGCCGTTGACCTGATTGTCGATGAGCTGGATGTGCCCCTTCGCCGAGAGACCACCGGAGGTCGCCATCGCGACCGGGATCTGGTCGAGATTGCCGCGCTTGCCGGAGTCCTCGGAAATCGAGTTCAACGCCCGCACCACCAGCTCTTCATCCGCATCGAATGACGCATAGATCGGATTGACCGAGACCAGCGACGTCAGCACCGGAGAGGCGGTGCCGGCGGCGACGAGATTGCCGACGGTGATTTCGATCTTGCCGACGCGGCCGTCCACGGGCGCACGGACCTCGGTGTAATCCAGATTGAGTTTTGCGGTCTGGAGCGTCGCCTCGGCCGCCTTCACGTTGGCGATGGCCTCGCGGTTGGCGTTGTCGCGCTGATCGTAGTCGCGCCGCGTGACCACCGCGTTGCCTACCAGTTGCGCGCCGCGCTCGAGCTCATTCTGCGTGAACACGACGCGCGCTTTCGCAGCTTCGAGCTGGGCCGCGGCCTTGTCGACCTCGGCCGCGTAGGGCGCCGGGTCGATCTTGAACAGGACGTCGCCTGCCTTCACCAGCGCACCTTCGGTGAAGTTGGTCGACAGGATCGCACCGGCCACGCGCGGGCGAAGCTCGACGCGCTGGATGGCCTCGAGCCGGCCGGAGAAATCGTCCCACAGCACCGTCTGCTTTGGTTCGATCAGCGCGACAGTGACGGGGACGGCTTGCTCGGCCGCGGCGGTCGCGGCCGCCTGCGCGGCACGAAAGTAATGGCCGGTCGCGATCGAGCCGGCTACGACGAGAGCGCCCATGATGGCGACGCCGCCGAGAAGGCGGCGGACACGGCCAGGGCGAGAGGTATTTTGGGAGGGGGGCATTTGCGCGCTCCAGATATGTAGTGTTCACTACAGATGTGGAGCTGGATACCGCAGCGCAAGATACTTATGTACCGTCCGCTAAGAAAATTGTAGCCACTTACCGCAAGAGTTGGCAAGTGGAAGAGAAAATAAAGCGAGAACAAAGAGATAGGGTCTGGCGTTAGGCTCAGGGACGACGCCGATTTCGAGGAGAACAGGCACATGGGCATGGGACGCCCCCGCGAATTCGACGCCGAAACGGCGTTGGACCAGGCGATGGAAGTGTTTTGGCGCCATGGCTACGAGGGTGCCACGATCGCCCAGTTGACCGAGGCCATGGGGATCAATCCACCCAGCCTCTACGCCTGTTTCGGCAACAAGGAAGGGCTGCTGAAGGCCGCACTCGACCGCTATACCAAACTGCGCAACGTCTGGATGGACGAGGTGGTGGCGGCACCCACCGCCCGCGACGTCGCCGAGCGGATGCTGATGGGCATCGCCGACAAGCAAACTGATCCGGCCAACCCGCCGGGCTGCCTGCTCGTGCAGGGCGGCATTGCGTGCGGCACCGGATCAGAGAGCGTCCCTTTTGAACTCGCCGCCCGCCGCGCCGAGAACGAAGATCAGCTCCGCGATCGCTTCATTCGCGCAAAGGCCGAAGGCGATCTCAAGGAGAGCGCCGATCCCGCGGCACTCGCACGCTATGTCTCAGCGGTATCCGTCGGTATGGGCGTGATGGCGTCGTCAGGCTCGGACCGCGAAGCGTTGCAGCAGGTCGCGAGTGTCGCCGTGCAGGCGGTCGAAGCGCAGTCGGCCAACAGAACTTAATCGCCCTCGATCAGTTCGTCACTACTTGGCAGACAGCGACGGCGGCGGGACGAAGCCGCCGAACTCGCGTTCCATCAGTCCGGCGAGCGCAATCGTGGTGCGGTCCTCGAGATAAGGCCCGATGATCTGGACGCCGATCGGCAGGCCCGATGGCGTGCGCTCGATCGGAACGGCGGTCGCAGGCAGTCCGCAGGTCGAAGCGGGGTCTGCCCAGATGAAGCACGCATCGGCATAGGGATAGAGCTGTCCATCGATATCCAGTTGCCGCGCGTCGAACGGCTCGGACTGGTCCTGGGGAAAGGCCGGCACGGCGGCGGCGGGGTAGATCACTGCGTCGAAGTCGCGGAAAAGCTCCTGCCATCGTTGTTGCAGCCGCAGGCGCGCCGCATCGGTCGCCAGCCATTCACGATGGACCATCGCCCAGCCCCGCGCGCGCTCGGCCTGCAGGCTGCGGTCCTCGGGCGAGAGTGCCGCGGCAACTCCTTGCGCCTCCGCGAGGGCGGCCGGTGTCAGGCGCGGGCTGCGCGCGGCGTTGAGCAGCTTCATGTAGAGCCGCGCGGATTCGGCGAGGTCGGGCAGCGATGCGCTCGAGCGCGCAACCCGCGCGCCTGATCGTTCGAGCCGTTCGGCCAATCGCCCGATGGCGGAACGCACGGCGTCGCCTGTCGGCATCAACGGATGCGTATCGATCACGAGGATCCTGAAATCCCTGAGCTGGTCGTGGCGCGGGGCCGGTAACCCGAGACGATACCCGATCCCCTCGCGTGTCTCATCGGGGCCGGCGATCACGTCGAGGGCGAGCGCAAGATCCGAGGCGGTGCGCGTCATCGGCCCGACGACGGCCAGATCGCCCTGGCCAGGCACGGGCGGCGCCGGCGGCAGGCTGTATCCGCGCAGCGGGACCAAGCCGAGGCTCGGCTTGTGTCCGAACACACCGCAGAAATGCGCGGGCACCCGGATCGAGCCGCCGATGTCCGAGCCGATCGAGAGCGGTCCGAATCCCGCAGCCAGCGCCGCACCCGATCCGCCTGAGGAGCCGCCGGGCGACCGGCCGAGATCCCATGGATTGCTCGTCGTCCCGTAGATCTCATTGTAGCTCTGAAAATCCCGCAGACCGATCGGGATGTTGGTCTTGCCGATGATGACAGCGCCCGCTGCCTTCAAGCGCGAGACGACAAGGGCGTCCTCCGCCGGCTGGAAATCCCTGAAATGCGGAAAGCCCCATGTCGTCGGCAGGCCGGCGACGTTGAACGGTTCTTTCAACGTCACGGGGATGCCGAGCAATGGCTGCTGCTCGCCGCGGCCAAGCGCGGCATCGGCGGCGCGTGCGGCGTCTCTTGCGCGATCGAAATCGCGAACGACGACGGCATTGATCCGCCCGTCCAGCGCCTCGATGCGCGCGATCGTATGCTCGATCAACTCCGACGCAGAAACCTTGCGCGCGTGCAGGGCGCTCAGCAGTGTGCTGATCGAACCGTAGTCCCAGTCAGTGGGCATCTGCGGCAGTCCCCGTTGCATCACGATCTCCATTGTCTCGCCTCGCCGTGTCGAGGTCGTTCGGCTGCAAGCCGCGAGTCGATTCATGTATCGAACATGCGGCGGGAAAAGGTGCGGTCGGCCATGCCATCCGAACCGCTCACGGCGTCGGCGCGACTTGCGGATTCAAAATCTGGGATCATCCAATTCTGCGCCTGTTTTGCCCGACGAGTCAAACCGTCTTTGCGGGCAGGATACCCGCCACGCGGTGCGAAATTCTTCAATGATTTGTACTGTGCATGGGGTTGTTTTCGCGTTTTTTTTCGAGCGTCCTGCGGGGACCGGCGCTTGATGCGGATCGATGGGCTCTGTACGCGCTGCTGCTCGCGTGGCATTGGGGGCGGTGAAGTCTGGATACTGACGAGCATGTTCGCCCTGACATTCCTTGGGACCTCGGCAAGCGTTCCGTCGACGGAGCGCAACCATCCGGCTCTCCTCGTGGAGGCTGCGGGCAAGCGGGTCCTCATCGATTGCGGCGAGGGCACGCAGCGCCAGTTGCTGCGCAGCGGTGCGGGGTTTCGGCGGCTTGACCGCATTCTGCTGACGCATGCCCATCTCGATCACGTGCTCGGCATCCCCGGTCTCTTCTCGACGCTGGGGTTGCGCCAGCAATCGGACGTGATGACCGTCCATGGTGGGCAGGGGACACTCGACATCGTCATCCGCATGCTTGCCGGCCTGTGGGGCACAGGCAGGGCGCCGATCCCTGCGGAGTTCGCGCCGCTGATTGAAGGACAAGTTATCGACGCCGGTGACTTCACCATCGACTGCTTTCCGGTCCGCCACCGGGACACCGACAGCTTTGGTTTTTCCTTCCGGAGCCCCGCACGTCGCCATCTGGAGCGGGAGCGACTCGCTGGGCTCGGTGTTCCCGATGGGCCGATGCGCGGAGAACTGGCGGCGGGACGACCGGTCGTGATCGCCGGCCGTACGATCGATCCGGAAGACGTTTTGGGGCCGCCGAGCGGCGGCAGGAAGCTCGTGGTAATCGGCGACACCGAAACCACCGACGGGCTATCCAAACATGTCGTCGACGCCGATCTGCTGGTGGTCGAGGCGACCTTCCTCGATCGCGACGCCGCGACCGCACGGGACTATGGCCACCTCACCGCCCGCGAGGCGGCTGCATTTGCCGCAGCGAACAACGTCGGGCAACTCGTGCTGAATCACATGTCGGGGCGTTATCGGGACGAAGAAATTCTGGCCGAGGCGATAGGGATTTTTCCAAATACCCGGATCGCTGCCGACTTCGATCACATCGTGATTTGAACGCCGCCCTCAGCTCGTCAATCCCGACTTGATCGCGAGGTCCTGCACCTCTCGCGTCGCCTGCATCAGCCTTGGCAGTGCCTGGTCGCGGAAGGTCTGCATGTCCATGCGCATCGCATCGACAGTGACGCTCAATCCCCCGATCACGAGACCCCGGGCATCGAAGATCGGCGTTGCCAGCGTGCGCAGGCCATAGGCGTTCTCGCCGTCGGAGACGGCATGGCCCTTCTTCTTCACCTGATCGAGCCGGGCGAGCAGGGCATCGAGATCGGTCAGCGTTCGCTCCGACAATTTGACGCGAGGGCGCGCTTCCAGTCGCTCGATCTGCTCGTCCCGCGCCAGATGCGCCAGCATGGCATGACCGAGCGCGGCGCTGTAGGCGGGAATGCGCGTGCCCGGCCGGCGATCCATCTTGTGGCGGTCGAGGCCCGCGCCGATGCGCGCGAGATAAACCACGTCGCCGCCGTCGAGGATCCCGAGCGAGGCCGCATCGCCGACATCAGGCACGAGATCGCGCAGCAGCGGTTCGACGATCGGCCGCAACGATCCGTGCGACAGCACGGTGTAGCCAAGGTCGAGACAGGCAACCCCGAGGATCTGCTCAGTGGCCAGATCGATCTGGCCTTCGACAACGTGCCGCTGCTGCTGCCGCAGGTGAAGACCGGCCAGCTCGCGATGCTTGCGACCGCAACGCCCAAGCGCGCCGCCTTCGATCCGGAAACGCCCGCGGTCGCCGAATTCCTGCCCGGCTTCGAGGCCGTCGCCTGGCATGGCTTCTTCGTTCCCGCCGCGACGCCGAAGCCGATCGTCGAAAAGCTCTCGGCCGAGATCCGCGCCTTCATGCAGCAGCCGGAGACGGTGCAGAAGATGGCTGAGCTCGGCGCAACCGCGGCTGCGGTGGATTCCGAACCGTTCGCGGCCTACATCGCCGCGGAAACGGCGCGCTGGAAGAAGGTGATCGAAGCCGCGAACATCAAGCTGGAGTAGCTGACCGCGGGATCTCCGGGGGAGGCACGCAGCCCATCCACTGCAGCGCTTGCCAGCCCACGGCCGAGCGGGTAGAACGCTGCCACGCCTGAGCCGTGATTTGCGCTGAATGCGCTTCCGGCCCCAGCCGGGCTATTCAATAAGCCATTGAATTTGTTCGGCTATTCCGTTGGGGAATGGTGTAACGGTAGCACAACAGACTCTGACTCTGTTTGTCTAGGTTCGAATCCTAGTTCCCCAGCCAACTTCCGCACACGTCGACAACCACCTGAAAACATTGAATAGTTGTGCTCTGGGTAGCTGACGTACCCCAACGCCGACCCTAACGCCTGCCCCCAACGGCAAACTTCGGTGCCCGCCGTGTCGAGCGCCACCGCCACGCCGACCCAGAGTTGACATGCGACCAATCAAGTTGCTCACCCTCTCACTGTCTCTGCTGGCTGTCCAAGGGGCTTCTGGGAAGGATTGGGAGGTCTTTGGGCTCAGACCAAACATGTCGATGAAGGATGCTGCTCCCGTCATGGCTGCTGCTTGCGCCAGCAAAATTGACAGGCTTCAGCCTCCAAATCCCGTCGAGAATCTGGACATCCGAATTTGTAGGCGGCCCGATGGGGCATCGCTTGAAGTTTGGTATCGATGCGGAAAGCTCCTCTCGACGTCCGTCCGCAAGCAGGTCGAGAGTGGCGGTGAAGCAATGCGAGCGTTAACCGGCGCATGCATCCCACCTCTCTCAATCGACAATGTTGGTGTACGGCGGATCAGTTTACGTTGTGCCGACGGTGGGGCGGCGACCATTGAGTTTCCCGAGGTCGGAGAACGACTCGCTTTAACTCTGAGCTACGTATCCGGAAACGCGACTTGCCCCTGAAATTTTCTGACCAATCGAACACCCAGCAGAGCGTTGGGCGCCCTATGACAAAAGGATCGTCCATCAAGCCGCTCGCGACCGATCGCATCAGCTCGCAACGGGTGGCACCACTAGAGGCCGAGATCACACAGTTTGAGAAACTGCGGAGAGAAGCAGACATCTACCTTTTCGCTGTCCCTCTTGAAGCTGTAGCAATGAAGCTCAACCCCGCATTCACGGACGGCTGCAACGAGCGGGATGCTAGGTGAGCCGGGAAGAAGCAGAATTCGGCGGTGCCCGGAAAGCCTCGGCAACAGCCTCGGATAGAGGGTTAGCTGACCTATGCCCTCATAAACGTCTGCCGCCGCGACACCGGTCTTAATCTCAAGCAGCAGCTTCCCAGCTTGGGCTTCGACTACACCATCAACCTCGTAGCCGTAAGCGTGCAGGGGTTTGATCAGTTCACGCCCATCCGCGTCGACGAGGCCCTTCAGCTTCTGCCAGACCTCGCCATGGATGCGCCATCGCTCCTTGCTACTAAGCGTAGGTTGCCCCGCGATCTTGCCGCCTTTCTCCGGCGGACCGAATAATTCGACGAGGCGCCTATCGTCCTGTTTCGCCGCCGCCGCCGCGTCGGGGTTTCTCGCGAGGCCGCACCGAAGTACAAAGGCCGCCGTGTTCTGACAGATTTCCGCTGCCGGGCGGTCAAGCGGCGTCACTATGAACCACGCCCGTTTTGCTGGTTTGCCTTCTATCGTTACCGCAGCGGGCCTAAGGCCAGTTCGTTCTTCGAAATCAGGGCTCTCAATGCGAGCAGATTGAGCATTCTTGTGCAGCGTGCCTTGTCTAAGTAGATAACGTTGCCCGGCTGAATCTCGCGCCACGCCAGACAAAGGATTTTCTGTTCCTTGCTCGGGCTCGTTCAGCTCGACAGTCCAATGATCACCAGTAGGATCCAAGCCCAGTTTGTTATCATTGCCATTTCTGCGGAAGTAGATCTTCCCAGTCGAAAGCCACCAAACGCTCGCAAGCCTCTCGCCGTGCTGCTCCATAGCATCTCGCCAAACCGAGAAAGCATCACGGATGTCATCCAGGTCAGTCAACAATTGAAGCGATTCTTGGACCATTCATCCTCTTGGATTCTGCTTTGGCCGCGCGTGCCGATTTCCAGGGAAGCTGCTGACGCCACCCATCCATTCACCTCACAAAATCTTCAGACCGTAAACGAGGTGCCAAGCCCAATTCGTACGGGTTTCCGCACCATCAAGGCACGCCTCACGGTCAATTCGCTGTTGAGCATCCTTGATGTTGAACTGCGAACAGGCGCCAATAAAGTTAGCGTAGGGATAGCTTTCGAGCCGGACCACGGCCGCGCCGAGCCATACTACCGAGATCACGAGTGCCGCAATCGCAAAAAACAACACAGGCTTCACTGAGTTCCCCATGTCCTCCAAATCCTAGGCGGAGGGCTGAGCCTCGGGTTGCCCGACCTCGATCTCCTGGGCCAGATTCAGATTTCTTACTCGCGGGCCGAAGGCTTTCCTAAAGTTGTCGACCTCATTGACTAGCCAGTCGATGTACTCCGGCCACTTCTCTCGTTCATAGAGGTCTGCCTCGCGAGAAAGCGAGATGATCTTGTCATCATTCTCGGGATTCGGATTCCACTGCAATTTATGGCCGATCTCAGTTTCAACGGCGGAACGATGAACAAGCAGCTGGGGCAGAGCAGTTTCAGCAACTTTCTTTCCGAGGTACACTCGCACGCCGATACGGCCGTCAGCTGTGTTCGCGATGTTCGACAGATATATATTGGCTTTGCCAAGCGGCACATTGAACCAGTACTGCGCTTGTGGCGTTTGGGTAGACGGGACCACCTTTCTTTCCAACAGCTTCTTGCTAAACTCAGTCCAAAATTCCAGTTGCAATTTCCGAGCGTCGCTTAGTGGCGCAGTGGACTTTGCGACGTTTGCCTGCCGTGCAATATTTGTTGGCTTACTGAGTACATTGAAACGCACCGCAGGTTTCGACGCATCGATTTGCCAAAGCTCAACCTCTACGGCGTAAAGATTAAGATCGACACTTGTGTGCTCGTTGAGCCACTCGATCGCCTTCCGATGCTCATCCGTAAATCGCTCTGCAATCCAAACGACCGCACTCGCCCCGAGAGTCGCCGCATATGTAAGAACTTTTCCAAGATGATCGTGATCGGTTTTGCCGAACTGGTTTTCGATGACGACATAGCCGCCTTGAAGTTCTCGGGCGAGTATGTCTGCCCAATAAGGACCTACCGGGACCTCAACTCGTTCGACTTGCAACTCCAGTCCAATCTCCTTGCCTAGCTTCGCAATGTTCTCTTCTCGCGCCAACCAGGGGGTGAAGTCGATCTCCTCATGCGCCCAAACGCTCTTGGCGACAATTTTCTTTATCTCGCCTAAATCGGTCAATTCTAACCTCCCAAGCCGCGAGCCGACTCGATGAAGAGCCTGCAATCTGAAGAGTTGTATCGCAAGTCCCACACGCCTTGCCAAGCCTACTTTAGGCTCTTGCTTGTAGGGTGTTACGGCATTGCGTTCCCTCGGGCTGCAAATGCCTATTCGACCCCCTCAGAGCAATTATCCGACTTACGACCTTCATTGATGCAAGCGCGATATCGCCAAGGCGCCACGTAGCTCCCCGCCCATACTCCCCGCCCGGCGCGTTCGGCCTCGCGCTGTGCGCCATCGTATTTGCCTTTGGAGTAACGAGGCCAATCGAACGCGAGCCCGGCCCGGACTAGCCAGTCTCCCAGGTCCAAGTCCCCAACTGAACACTTTGCGACTGTGCGACCATAGACATCATGGCTTACGGGCTCAGAGCTAACTGGCCTGCTGCTATATATTTATCCAGCTCATTCGCTGACTTCGCTCCGCATCGATATGGCAAGCTGTCCTCGCCACGGCAGAACTGCGAGCTTTCGGGAGCATCGATACCCCACAGGCGAATGTGCGTGCCGTGGATGTCGAGCGTATCTCCATCTATGATGCTTGCTTGTCCCTTGATCACTGCGCTGGCGCTCACCGAGTGACAGAATGTGGCCAGGGTGAGCAATACCGACAAGCTTACGGCTCTCAACGGACCGGCTTCCAGTCCCGGGCAAGCTTTTGCGCTTCGGCGATCTGAGTCGCTGTCATCCTAGTAGCCAGCTCATCCCGTCGTTTTATGATGTCGTTGCGCATGTCGGCATATTTTACTCTAGGAGCCGCGACATTCAGCAGCTTGTGCGCTTCGACGTAATCTTGCGCAACGCCAATTCCCTCCGCATACGCGGTAGCTAGTGTTACTAGTGAGTCGAAATCACCTTGATCCGCGCCCCTCTGGAACCAAGTAATAGCTTCAGCCAGGTTCCCGGCGATTCCTGGAGTAGGCCTTGTCGCGTCGAAGCCTGGGTCGCCAATGGGGTAGTTCATTAGTCCGAGACTGTATTGAGCAACCGCGCTTCCTCTCTTTGCCGCCTTCTCGACCTCGGCATAAATCTCTGACGGCAGGGGCTGCCCCCGATTCATAAAGCGCCAGTTGCGCCCGATATGGCTCAGCGAAGCGATCGCCTCCTGGTCTCCGGCGTCGGCGGCTCGGCTGTACCAATTCGCAGCCTCACGCCAATCGCGCTTTGCACAATATCCAATACTACTAAAGTAACCCAACCTCGAAAGCGCCTGTGCAACGCCATGCGCCGCTTGCTCCCGATAAAGTTTAACCGCGGTTTGACAATCGTCGCGGCGTTCCGCTGCGGTAGCCTCCTCGATAGGCCCGGCATCGACGGATGAAGCAAAGCCCAACTCCAATCCGACAAGGATGATTGCCCACACGCGCATTTTCCTTCTCTCCTTACCTTGACTCGCTTAGAACACAATGAGAACTTTTCAATGAATATTGCGGGAGATAGAGCAATGCCTGCCACTACCGCCCCTACACTCCAGTCAGACGCACTAGCACTAGAAGCCGCGGCCGATCAGGCCATCGCAGCCTGTGGCAGTGACGCCCGCGAAGCTGTGAAGGCGCTGTTGATAGCGAACGAGTTCTTAGAACGCGAGATAGAACAGCGGGTGTCGGGCGGATACACTCGCGGCGTGAAGCACGGCAGGTTCGGTACATATTCGGGGTAATTATGCGTTTCATTCGTGCGCTTGCGGTTCTTCTCTTTTGCGCCGGCCCTTCAGTTGCAGCAGAGAAGGCAGAATCGTTCTTCAAGAAGCAGATCGACAATACGTGGGCTGTTCACGGCACCTCTTATCCGCTCAATTCAGGAAGGCCAGCTGCTTGTTTTGCTAATACTACACTGCCTGACGGTTCCCTGGCTCAGCTCACGGTGCGTCCGTCGTCGTTCGGCGACAAACGGGAGCCTCATCCCCAAGGATCGAAGCTCGTTATCCGCAATATGCAGTGGAGCATACTTCCTAAGACAGGAAAGCGCGTTGCACATATAAACCTGTACAACGGACGAACCGGTGTTCGCGAGATCGACGCGCCGTTTGCTGCTCAGGATAAGAACACTATCGTGATAGCAGATCTGTCTCGTGATTTCTTTGCGACTGTTTCAAAGTCCGACCGGATTATTTTGACGTTGCGGGATGACGATGCATCTATCGTACTCACATTCATGCATTCGCAAGAAGTCGTTAAGGGGCTTTACGACTGCTCGTGGAAGTACGAGAGCCTATACAACGGATAGCGCTTGCGGCGGACACGGGGCGATACGATGGAGCGTTTCGAACCTCGCAATCACGCTGGATGCATTGCAGTCCTATATAGCTTGCGGAGCCAACGAAGTTGAGCCGTCTTACTTTCATACTTTCTCTTTTCATGTTGGTTTCGGCACCAGCAGCCGCCGCGGAGCGCGTAGCATTGGTCATCGGCAACAGCGCGTACTTGCGAGTACCAACGCTTCCGAATCCGACACGAGATGCGGCAGATGTTGCGCGTGCTTTGGAACGCCTAGACTTTAAGGTCACCCAGATTAGTAATGGGACCGCTGCCGATATGCGCAAGGCAATCGTCGAGTTTGGCCGGGCTGCGGAAGGCTCAACGATGGCCGTTGTTTTCTATGCGGGCCATGGAATGGAAGCCGCGGGAGAAAACTGGCTGATTCCCACGGACGCTGAGTTAAGAAGCGACACTGATGTCGAAAGCGAAGCGGTCAGTCTGAGATCGCTCAATCTTCAAGTCAGCAAGGCGCGACAGTTGGGAATGATCGTTCTGGACGCCTGCCGCAACAACCCGTTTGAATCGAAAATGAAGCGTTCCTTGGCGACCCGCGCCGTATCGCGTGGATTAGCTCCTACAGAGCCAACAGAGAACGTCCTTATTGCATACGCCGCTCGTGACGGGACCACTGCCAGCGATGGCGACGGAAGAAATAGTCCATTCACGACCGCGCTTCTTCGACACATCGAGACGCCCGGGTTGGAAGTCTCGTTTTTATTTCGTCGGGTGCGCGATGATGTAATGACCGCGACCAAGCGCGGACAGCAGCCTTTTGTGTACGGGTCGCTGTCAAAGGAGGAGATCTACCTTAAAGGACCAATTGTAAGTCCTCCGGCCGCTCCCGCTTCTAGCGTCCTCGCATCGCCCGTTGCTCCCGCGCCGATCGTGTCTGCAGTTGACACGGAGATCAGACCCCCGAAAGAAGCAGCGGCCGGGAGCACAATAACAGCTGATCGCAACGTATTTACCACTGAGGCCAGTCGGCGGGTAGCGGCGATAGGAGCCGAGCAGCAATTAAAAATACCGGACTTCACCATCTCCGCCAGTAGGTCGGGGTCATCTGGCGCAAAGGCGAAGTTTGTTGGCGTGTGGTCCAGCAAGCAAGGCTGGGAAAAAGGCAGAGGCCGCCACGCGATGCTGATTATCACTGATGTTTCAGCCGCCGGCTTGGCCAGCGGGTACTGGCTCTGGGGCCCAGCCACAAAGGCCTCATGGCAGCAAACGCCGGCCGGATATTCCCAATTTGCCGAATACATTGAAGGAGACGGCTTCTCACTAAAGTTCCGCGAGACGATTGCCGTAAAGCTGGACGGAAAGAACGTGATTAGATTGTCGAACTCTAATCCCGACCATCCGACTGAGAAGCCCATCATTGATCTGTACCCGGTGTGGCAATTGATTAAGCCAGCTCTTACGGCCGGCGACCCGTCGAGCAATTCGGAGCGTTCCCAAAAGCCAAAGGAGACAGTCAATCGAGAGAACCAAACGCGAGCGGCGAAGCAGGCACAGCCGCCTAGCGGCGATTCTCGATGCGACAGAATGCACGATCGACTAGGTTGTCTCTGCGCGGTCCAAAACGGAGGTGGATTCTCGCCCGATGGGAAAAGTTGGTGGTCGAAGCGCCGCACGGGTGACGCTCCTAATGAGGCATTCGTTCGTTGCCAAATCCGAGCCGGCAGAAAGTAGGGAGTTCCGATGGCTCTTTACTTTAAAGGTGCGAAGGTTTGATGGACCACGGGGCTCACACTCGTCGGTATTGAGGATCAGCACCTCTATTGGGACGGTATCGACTCCCAACGTTTCGATCCTCAGTGAGACATCAGATCTTTGAGAAAAAAGGAGCTTCTTAATCTCGTGGCTAGCGCACCTTTGCCGTGGTGGTGAACCGTGCTCTTGGGCGGCAATTTCGTCCGGTGTCAAGTCGATCACTTTGAGCACCGGCCGCGAGGGAGCGGGGTCCGTCACAAGTAGCCGGACGACGCATTGCCGAAAATCGCTCCCGATCCAAAGCGGACTTCGGCAGTCACTCACACGATGTCAGCATGTGACCCAAAACGGAAGTCGCGCCGTATGGCTTCTATTTCGCCGCTACGATGGCAGGCGGCTGCCAAGTCCCCCCGCCAGCTGGCAAGACCGACGGCGGTTCGGTCTTCGGCCAATAGAGCCGCAGAACAATATAAATTGGCCCATTGGGAGCAGCCAGCCAGTTGGCCTCCTTATCAGCGCCTGGTGATTTGTTCTGGATGTAGAGCGTTAAGGAGCCGTCGGGATTTTTCTTCATCGTCGGCAGCATTGGCGTGTTTATCAAATACCGGTTGATCGGGTTTTCGATCAGCAATTGCGTCTTGCCGTCATACATGGTCACCGACCAGAAGGCGTCTACTGGCGGGAGTTGTCCTGCCGGAAAGGTGATCGAGTAGTTGGACTTTGACCCGTCAAGGATCTCGCCGTTAGCAAGCGCCTTAGTCATGGGGTAGACGGCTTCTACAGCGTCATTACCATAGATACCGCCCTTGGCGGCGGCAGCCCGCTTCAGCCAGTCGCCGCTATAAAATTCCCGGTTTCCAAACCACGATCCGATTTGCCAGCCATTTACTTCTTTCTGTCCGCTCGCAAGGTACTTCTCAACCTTGGCCTCGCCGTCCTTCATGCCCAGCCCGACTTCGAGCTTGTGCTCCAGTGGTAGATCCTTGAAGTTGAAGGTCTTGCCGGAGCCGACCCCAATGCGAGCGAGCTTCTCTCGGATCTGGCTTTCTTCCGGACCCGCTGGCGCGAACTGCAACGCGAAGTCGAGGTATTCGAAGAAGTTTTTTTTGACCAACTCGCTATTGGCTTTGGGAAAATCGATTGCGGGCGCGGCTGATGGCGCTGGCTGCTTCAGGTAAGTCGACAAAGGTTGCACTCCGTAGCCCGCCTGCACCTTCTCGACATTCGGCATGTCTTCCGGATTGAAGAGTTGGGTGCGGTAGGCTGCGACGGAAAATTGCGTCGTTGACTGAAATACCTTTTTGATGCCGGGCGGTGTCGGTCCGTTCCAATTGGGGCCGACTACTAGGTAGTCACCCGGCTCGCTGCCAGTCGCACGGCTACCAATATAGCCGTAGTTGAATGTGTTGCCGTCGCACAGCATGACCGAATAATAACGGCCTTTTTCGATGGCGGGCACCGACAGCACAATTGGTTCTGCACGCAAATCGAGCCATAACATGGAATACGGGGTATCGCTGTTGGGGGTGATGACGGCCGTATCCTTGTAGGTGAATACGCGCGGTTCATTTTTGATCTGATTGAATGGCGCCTTGTACTGCCCTGAGTTCTTGTCAACTGAATACTCGTACATCACAGCGTAGTTCATCACGATGGGCAGCCCGTAAATAAATCCTTCCTCTGCGATGGCCTTGGCTTCGAACAGATTCGGCCACGAGGGGTTTGTCTGCGCCTGCGCCAAGACGGAATTGGTTGAGGCCGTGATTGACGCTAGGGCGGCGGAGCGAAGAAAATCGCGTTTTGTGAACATGAGGGCGTCCCTTCGTCGAACGATGCGCCAACCGGCATCGCCTCGGAAAATGCGACCGCAAACTAGACCTAAGTTGTATGAGTAAATACGGGCAATCTCTGGCTTTAAGCGTGGCGTTTGGCCGCCTTTGGGAAGGTGAACCAAAAGCCTCTTGCGTCGACTAAGTCATTCGAAGCGAGTGCCCAATTCTTGTCTGTACCTTGCTCGTGGTGGGGCGGATGTCGGCCCCTCGCCAAAACAGACCCCAGTAGGCTCGGTCATTCTGCGTCGCGCTATCCCTTCGGCTTCATCATCGAGGGGGCTCAATAAAGGGACTGGGGGACTGATCCGCCCGAACTAAGAGGTGGCCCTACTGGATCGACCTTCGGGGCTGCAAGCTCGGCCTTCGTGGATATTAAAGGTGGCCATGTAGGAGGGGTGTGTAACCTCCCAACTTGAAGGAAAACCCTAGAGGCCCACAGGGATAAACCCACCAAGGTTGCTCCCCCCTCTAGGTTCTCACCCCCTCTAGCTTCCTCCTCCATTAGCGGAGGCGTAAGAATCAGGGTGCTGTAGTTATTGCGGAAATTTCACTGAGACGATCGCGCAGGGAGAGCGACTCCACCGCTGAAAAACGGCCCCCATCGTTTCTTGCGCCACACCCGCGTGGGCTTCAGCGACGAGCACCGCATCGTGGAGAGGCAGGGCGGTGACCCCAGCAGCTGACAACTCAGCAAGTACCGCGATGAGCATGTCACTCTCGATGCGCATCAGTTGGAACCCGAGGCCCTTCCCAAACAGGTGCGCAATGGGCGCATGCTTCGCGGTGAGTATCTCGACTGCTGTTCGAAGATTCATGCCGCGCGGAAAATGCTGGCGCGTGTCCTCGGGCCAATTCTTCAGCGGCCCCTTTACGAATAGGAGCGCGTTCATGAGCTTTTTGCAGCCATCGCGCCCGGTGCCATCTCCGAACACATCATAGAGGTCGACTTCTGGCAGCGGCGCTCCGGCCCGGACATACGCGAGGCGTGGGAATAGCTGTCGATAATCGACCTCCGCTATGCGTTGGCCGTCGATGCGGATGCGCTGGCGTTCCGCTCGCCCCATTGAGAGCCAAAAAGCGGCGCCCGCAAGGCGACCACCGTGCTGCCAAGTGCCGTTATTAAAGACGCGCCTGAGCGACCGGAGATAGGGCGCGATCACTTGCCCACCCTTACCTAGAGAGGGCCCGGAGTCGTCCTGGCCGGCGACCTCTATGTCAGCCCTGCGCAAGAAACTTCTTATGCTCCGAACTTGGCTCGCAAACTTTCTGGATTGGGCCGTTTCGCGATAGAGGATAGCAGCGGCGTTTCCATCCTCATCCTTTCCTTCCTTCAGGACAATCAGCACAGGATCATCAATCTGGTGGATTGCGCGCCAATCCGGCGGAGACATTGGAAGATGTTCTGCAAGACGTTCCAGTGGCTCGATAAGCGACGGCATCTTCGATCTAGCGGTGATCCTGTAGCCCCGCCGCCCCTGTACGATGAGGTCTAGAACGGACATGAGTTCGATAGCGTCTAGGAAGTGTTGGCCGAAAACAGAGTTTGCATTCCTCTTCCCCTGCCAGATAATGGCGTGTGACCGAGGCACTGCGAGCTTGGAGGCGCCCCCCGTGGCCTCTAGCAGAATAAGATTGCAGGCGAGCGCCTCCACGGCGACAATGAATTTCGCCTCGTCCGTCTTCTTTCGCGCTCGCTTGCGGGACCCGCTCGCGGCCTCGTAGTCCAACAACAGGCGCGCCAGCCCTTTGATTGCGGCTTGAAGCTCCGCGCTTTTCGCTCGAAGCAGGGAATCGAACATCATGCGTTGGGATTGAGGCATTGGCTTTAGTTATGTGTTGAAAATGATCAGCTCGAACGTCGAACATTGACGCACCCGGAGCCTGGAACGTGATCTTCCACGGGCGTTGCGTGGGGGGTGAAAAAGTACAGTCGGCTAGAACAGCTGATTGGGTGTCTGTCGCGGATGGCGTCCGTAGCGCTTCTTATGGATCAATACGCCCGAGAGGTGCTTCTCGACGACCCAATCGCAGGGCTCTTCAATCATGCGGCCCATTATTCGTAACACCTTCCCAGATGACCTGGGAAAGGCGTGGAGTTCGGTTCGTCTCGTCCGGCCTTGCCAGTCTTGAACTTCCCAAACCTTATGGGTGCCGCTCGCAAGGCGGTGTAAAGCCTTGCAGATCTGGACCGTTCGAAACTCCCTTATACGATGCGACTTGGGGTCATCCTCAATCAGCGCTGAAACTGCGAGTACTGTTGCGACGATCCGCTCCGGAGCCACCTCTGCGACCCTCAATCGAGCCAGGCCAATCTTCGCCCGCTTGGCAGCTGACATGCCCCTCAGCCGCGTAGCGATTTCTACGGGCCCAGCCTCATCTAGCGCGACGCGAATGTTGGTAATGGCGGCAGCTATGAATTTGTCAGAGGTTCGTCGCAGGCGAACGTACGTCGCAGCGGCCGTGAGATAGGGCCTCAGCTCACGCGACTTGTACGTGCTTTTCCAAAAAGAGCCGTGACGGGCGCGATGTTCGCAGTGACGTCTGCAGAATAACGACGAAAGTCCGACACCAGCTGCCCGCATTGTGGGGCGACCACATGCCTTCCCGCTTTCCGGGTGGGGGATGGAGCAGCGGAGCGCAAAGGCTGAGCCATCACGCAGCCGTTGCTCCATAGCGATCTTCCCGGACTTTGCATATCGCCCGCGAGGCATCGCGACTTCACTTCTTGCCGGGGCCGGGGCCGGGGCCAGGGCCAGATCGACCGATCTGATTGCGCAGCCTCCGCACTTGTTCGCGCAGCTGCTGGAAGAGGTGACGTCTTGCCGTACGCATCCGCCTAGCCACCAGATTTTCTAGGAGCACTAGATAGCCGCCGGTTATATCCAAGGCATACTGGGGCCTTTTTGAATCTCCTCCGTTGTCGAATGGACCATAGGATTTGCCTGCCATGCCAAGGATCGTTTCGGCGGCCACGATACGGTCGGGCTCCGTTGTCTTTAATTGCACGAACGGCTTGTTATCCTTGATGCCGAAATAGCCGACGCCATCGAGCAGTCCTGCCAACCATGTGGCGTCGATCTCTCGTTGTAGAATTTCCATGGTGTTTAGTCCTTGATTGGGTATTTAGTTGAGTGTCCGTCATTCGATGCGACGGGATGAGATTTTGTTTCTCGAGTCTTTTCGTAGTTCGTCGATCAAGTGCTCATTTCCTTCTTCGTCTTTGAATTTCCAGTTCAACCACGCGTTTTCCTCGCCGTCGTGCACCGAGCGCGAGAGCTTATTCAGAGAGTGATACGACTTGCCCGAAGCAGGCACGAACAACCTATCGCGCTCCGCAATCGCCTCATATTTTCGACCTTTATAAACTCGGAAGATTCGGCGCCCTTCAGGGAAATGCGTTCCGCTTCGCTCGTCATAGAACCCCCCGATCCGGCCGGCACCCGATTCAGAAGCAACGGGCGACGGGCCCGGAGGAAGATTGAGCAACCGGCGCAAAATTGTATCTTCGGACTCATCTCCGTCTTTGTGAGCCTTCCAAATAGCTGCGAACACCGCGCTCGAAACCGTGATCGTTTTCATTTCAATTTCTCTCCAATTACTGCACTACAGTAAACTCCAGTGATTGCAGTAACGCAAGCTGTTTCTCGCGCGTCAGGCTGCGAATCGCCAGAATGCTCGTAAGTCCCTGTAATTTCGCTGGAAAAAGAATCGACCGGACTTGGCGCGTCACCGTTCTAAAATGAGCAGTGCGCTGGCTTCTCTGCGTGAAAGGCCCGAGCTACGCGGTAAGTTCATCACTGCTCTAGCGCGCCATCAAGCCGCGTGGCACTTCCCCGCGAGCAATACGCCGGTCCCAGAAAGCCGGTCGGCTCTCGGCTAAGATGACCAGTGTCCTCCGGAGCTTCGGAGAGTCGTCGCCATGAGCGCAGTTAAGCTTCGTGGGCCGGAATGGTGCTGGCGTCGGAGCTTGCTTTGCAATGCTGGCCTAAGGCGGCCAAGCGGCGTTGCAGCTTGATAACAGCCTTAGAATCCCAGCGAGCCCCGCGCGGAGTCAATACACCCCTGGCATTGAGCTCAGTGGCGATGCTACGAGCCGACGTTGCGCCCGTTTCCATGACTGCCAGTAGACTTGGCCGGAGACGCCTTGCAGTGTCGTCGGCAGTTGCCTTCAGCGCAGAGACAGCAGCCAGATTGCCGTACCGCTTCAGGTGAGCCGCACCGTTCGGGTTGCCAAGGCGACGAACTTGGGGATGCCCTCGCTGACCGGTCTCTCTGATCCGTTCCTTCGCAACGGCCAGCGCAGCTCTTGTGCGTTCTGCTATCATCTCCCGCTCATGCTCGGCAACCGCGGCAAGAATTGTGATTGTTAATCTGTTAGCGTTTGGCAGGTCACACGCGATGAACTCGATGCCGGCTCGTTCAAGACCGGTGAGAAAGTGAACATCTCGTGACAGCCGATCCAGCTTTGCGATGACAAGGGTAGCGCGCGCATTTCGGGCGTGATCGATGCTCAGCAGCAATTGTGGTCGCGCATCCCGCTTACCGCTCTCGACCTCCACGTATTCTGCGAGGAGCGCCTCTGCGGCCCCCAGCCGCGAAACATAATCCTTAACCGCTCGCCTTTGCGCTTCAATCCCTAGCCCGTGAAGGCCTTGGGATTCCTTCGATACGCGCAGATATGAAATGAAACGCAAAGCCGCTCTGTCGTTCTGTGCTCGTTTCGCCATGAAGCCCTCCCTGTGCGGCTCATAGGCTACTGAACGTTTGGCAATTGGCCATGAGTCAAAACGACTCATATCCTCCCCGAAAGGGTTGGCGACGGGTGCAACGGGAAGTTCGAGGAAACTTAGTTCCCCCAGCGAGAGACCCACTGTGGCTGCGAGCTGCCACCCCCACGGGGGAACGACGACGTTCCAGCGGTCGAGGTCACGCCTCAAATTTGTGACCCAAAATTGATTTCGTTCCGGGGACAACCCAGGCCGATGCAATTCTCTCTAGGTAGTCAGGGTGCCCCTCTGACAGGCCGGCGCATCAAGCTTTCAAGAGAGCATCACGGGCAGACCACAATCGGATGAGCACGAGGAAAGGGCGTGCCATGATGAGCGCTGAAAATTACTTTGGCACCGACCTTAGCTTGCCCCGCGCCGTACAGGCTATCCTTGTGATAGAATATCTTTTCGCCGGTTGAAGATCGTACAAAACCGGTCGTCAGCCTGACTTCGCTGATTACGCCAAATTTGCGTGGTGCGAAATAGAAGCATAACTCCTCGCAGGATTGTACTAAGTCCAGAGCGAGCGGTCGCTGTGTTTTGTCGTATACAAGACACTTCTCGACAATCGCGACGATTGAACTTGAAAGCGGAGCGAATTGAGCTTTGCGCGTCAAGAACGCAGGCCAGGTGAGAGGTTGCTTCTTCTCAACATTCACGGGCACCATCATGCCTTCGCCGAACGGATACGTCCCTGTCATTAGACGGAATATCAGAGCCCCAAGAGACCAAATGTCTGCCTCGCACCCGATGTAATCGCCGGGCTTTCGAAAGATCATTTCGGGCGCCATATAGGGAAGAGCACCCTTTACGGTTCCAGACGTTGAACGCGTTAGGTCCCCGTTCTTGGCGATCACTTCCTCGAAAAGCTCCTCTGCAAGCGTCGCAATGCCGAAGTCGGTAATTTTGACAGAAGAGAAATCTGAACCGACCAAGATGTTGCTCGGCTTCAGGTCTCGGTGTGCCACCTGAGCTTGGTGCGAAGCAGCCAGACCTTTCGAGATACGAAGCATCAAATACGCTGCTAGATGCGGATCAATTTGTGGAATGATATCGAGTGTCGCTGCCTCTAACGTCGTCCCCTCAATGAACTCTTCAATTAGGTAGCAGGCATTGCCGGCTTCGAAGTAATCGAAGGTCTTTGCAACGTTGTAATTGCTTATTCGCGCCGACAAGATTGCGCTTTGCTTAAATCGCTTGTTCGCTTGACCAGCCTGCGGGGTCTTTAGGGCGACGACTTCGCCGGTCAACTTGTCGTTGGCTTTGTAGACATCTTGCATGCCACCCGAGGCGACGTAGGAAATGATCTCATACCGCGAAGCTAGCTCGGTGCCCGGCGCGATCATGCCATCACCTCGGGATTGGAAATATCAAAAGTGACGAATGCTCGCGGAGGGGCGGACCCGATAGTTATGACGCAGGCTGACAGCATAGTCATACCAACGGCGGCCCTTGTGTTGTTTACGTAAACGTCGCCAGTTAATGCGGTGATTGTGAATTGATACCCATCGTATCGAATCGATATGCTGCCTTGATTTTTGAAAGACAGATTCACGGAGCGTTTGGCAGCGTTCAACTCATGTGCGCCCTGGCTCTCCGTACCGACGCGAGCTCGGTGTTTGTCTCGAAGTAGATCGCGACCTAAGAGAGTCATAACGTCGTGCATCGAGGGCCGGCCTGCGGGGGATAGGTCGAGGCAAGCTTCCAACGTTTTGGCTACCTCGGCGTTCAGGCTGGGCTGTGCCGCAACGATTGTCCCAGCCGGAATGGCCTTCGGCTTCTCGTTATGCGGGTGGATGCCAAGAAGAGACAACGCGGTGCGAGCAAAAGCAAAGGTATCGATGGCGCCAGTGAAGGAAATTGTATTCGTGCCAAATAGCTCGGGCGCCATGTAGCCGATCGTTCCGATGATGCTTTTGGTCTTATCATCTTTGCCAGCTTCTCTCGCGAGACCAAAGTCGAAAATCTTTATGATTCCATTTGCATCACGACGAATGTTTTGAGGCTTGATATCACGATGGATCACACCTGCCGCGTGAATTTCCGAGATTCCAGTCGCAATCTGCCACAGCGTCTTTTGGTAGTCGGTGCCAGCTGAGAATTTAAGCTGGTCCAAGTCTGTGCCGGATATGTGCTCCAGCACAAGGCATCGAACATCTTGTTGGTTCCATTTGAACGACACTACGTCCAAAAGCTGCACAACGTGTTTTGAACGCAGACGTATGAGGGCTTTTTGTTCGTCCAGTAATCGTGGCAAGTCAGCCGGCTTGATGACACGTTTGAGCATCACTTTGCGCGACAGGTTCTTGTCTTCGCACTCGTTTAGCTCACCCATTCCTCCCCAGGACGCGTTTCCGGTCGGCTCGTACCGATTAGCTATCAGCGGCATCCTCGCCCTCATCGGAGGAGATCTTGATCTCCAGTTGGTCGCCTTGCTCGGACTTTTTTGAAGTCCTGCTCTTGCGTTTATTCGCGATCTTTTGCTTGGTCGCTTGTGAGCGTACCTGCTCATCGGTCGACTGACTCGGCGGAGAATCAACCGTCGATACTTTGCTTGGCGTGCGCTGGAGGTGGAGCTGAGAATAACCGCTCCAAACCGTGGGCAGCGAGCGATTCACGCGATTGAGCTTATTTAACAGGTGCGAAACGGTGAACGCGGCGACGGATGCGTTATCGGGCCCACCAAGCCAACGAGCCAAGGCAAGCAGCCTATCGGTTGCTCGAAGAGGCTCGGTGGCGCTGAGCAGCAGTTTCTCGAATATCTTATCATCGAAGTAATGCGCGCCATCAGACGTTACGAGAAAGGAATTTAAGCCGGCAGAGACTTGTTGAACATTCGGAACTAGCGATTTTCCGATGCCGATGAATTGGACCAGCCCTCGATCTGCACCGCCGAAGGCCTCTTTCAGATTGTCGTCGACGGTCACACGACTCAACTTCGACCATTCGGCATCAAGCGCGTAGACGCGACTATCGCCGACATTGGAGACGAAAATTGACTGGCTACCCTCGATTAGAACAGCCGATAGGGTGGCGCCGCCACGCCCCTGCCAGGTTCTGTAAACCGTCTCGTTCGCGATATTGGTGGCGATATGAAGCTTTCGCTGTGGTTCTAACTCTGAGGCAGAGATCAATGCGGAGAAGAAGGCCGCAATACTCACGGTCGCGCACGCTCCACCGTCCTTCATTCCTCCCATTCCGTCGCTTAGCGCGAAGCAGATGAAAGGTCTCGGACCGTCCGACACCCGCATGGCAGCTACGCGATCTTGGTTCTCTGTTCGCAACACTCCTACATCACTCGCAATTATAGCTTGGTCATCAAATAGCAATTGGCGCGACCGTTGATGCTCGGTCTCGGCTATCCACTCTGCTAGGAGGGTAAGATGATCAGAAATGGGGGGCTCCCGCTAGAGTTGTTGCGAAGACGATCACATCTTCCCCGCTGATGGCAATGGCCTTTCGAGTGCGCTGGCTGAGTTGTGGAATTCTCGGTGAGCGCCGGACTACGACCAGCATACATAAGTTCGAGCAGAATCATATAGTTATCGCTAAGCGTCCTTTCGTGCCAGTTCTTAATGCCGTTCGCAGAGGCCGAAATGGAGCGGCCAAGGCTCGCCATGCGGAGGTGCAACGAAACGGCCGGCTTGGCAGCGCAAAACGATGGTGCAGCGACCTCTAGGGGGCGCGGAGATAGCCGATCGCTTGATCTCCCGCGTGAGTTGCGAGAAGGTCAGCGTGTTGGGGGGCTTATTGCTTTCAGCGCAAACGCAAGAATTCATTCCGCAACTCGGTCTAGGTCGGGGGCACCACCCGCTGACGCGGAGATCGGAACGACTCGCCGAGGAGGCTGCCGGCGAGGAGTTATCGGTTGATTCGTCGTAAGGCTAGTGCGCCCTGCGCATCCTCTGGCAGTTAAGAAATAAATCCGCAGGCAGGAAATGACAATACTCACGCTGACGGCACAACAGGACCACTTAGAAAAGGTCGCCAAGACCCACGATCCCATAAAGGCGATCTCGGAATTCGTTTGGAATGGATTGGATGCCAATGCAACGAATGTCGAGGTGAGCTTCGCGTTCAACACTCTCGGTGGAATTGAATCGATCTCTATTGCCGATAATGGCGACGGGATTTCACCCCTACGTGCCAATAAGGACTTTTCAAATCTCGGTGACTCTTGGAAGAAGACTGCTTCCCGCGTTCGTTCGCAGCGTGCTCTGCACGGCAAGGAGGGCCGAGGGAGACTGCGTTTCTATTCATTAGCACAGAGGGCCGTGTGGGATTCGACATTTAGTATCGACAACAAGCTGGGGGATCTCCGCATTGAGATCGAATCCGCAGCGCTCGGGAAGTCGTCGGTGTCGGATCAGACGGTATCCGAGCGGGAGCACACGGGCACGCAAGTAGTTCTATCAAATCTAAAGGGCACCTTTGACTGGCTCGCTTCGAGGGTAGCCTTTTTGGAGATTAGCGCGGTGTTCGCCCCGTATCTCTTGCGGTATCCAACCGTATCGATCTCGTACAACGGCGAGAGGATACGTCCCACTGACGCGATCTCCGCGTCGTACGACTTCCCGACCGAGACAATCGTTTGCCCCCATCGCACAGTCAAAGATCTGGCTATCTCTGTAGTCGAATGGAATTCCCATGTTGAGAACCGCCGCATACACCTCGGCGGTGAAAACGGAATCGTCCTTGGGTCGCAGCCGGCGAACGTGGTTGCGCCCGGGTTCGAATATTCCGCTTACGCCTATTCCTCATTTTTCCAAGAGATTGCAGATGCCCATCTCCTCGAACTAGACGATCTGACCGATCCAGACTTCTCCTATCTTCTGACCTATATTCGGGATGCGCTCTCGGATTACTTCCGCCAGAGACAGGCCGCGCGATCAAAGGGTCTCATCGAGGAGCTGAGAGCGGAGGGCGCGTACCCATATGATGGCGAGCCGCGAGACGAGATCGAACGAAAGGAGCGGCAAGTCTTCGAGATCGCCACCTATGCTGTTTCTTCTTATTCGAAAGATTTCACCAGAGCCGACGCTTCGCTTCGAAAGATGACACTCACTTTTTTGAAGGAGGCGATAAGGCACAATCCCGATTCTTTGTCGACGATTTTGCGTGCCGTCGTGAACTTGCCGAAAGCGCGACAGGACGAGTTCTCTTCCTTGCTAGAAAAGACCCAGCTAGGAAACATCATTTTAGCTTCGAGCCTGATAGCTGAGCGCGTGGTGGCCCTGCAAGTCCTGAGAGGAATGGTTTTCGATCCAGAGTATCGGCACAACACAAAAGAGCGCGGAGAACTCGACGTCATTATTAGGGACAATACGTGGATGTTCGGCGAGCGGTTTCACATCGCTCTTTCCGAGGTCGGGCTTACCCGAGTCATGGAGCGGGTAGCTCAAGAGCTGGGCGTGAAGGGGGCAAAGAAGAGTGTCAAGAAGGTGGACGGGTCTTCAGGCCGGCTGGACAATTTCCTGGGGCGGGTCGTGCCGCATCCCGACCGGAGTAAACAAGAATTCATCGTGATCGAACTGAAACGTCCTTCTCTGAAGGTTGGGCGTAAGGAACTTGATCAGTTAGAAGATTACGTGAATGCTTTGATGGCGCAGTTGGACTACGCCCACACCGACACGCAATGGACCTTCTTTCTCGTTACCGGCGAATATGACGCTGCGATCGCTCCGAGAATAACGCAAAAAGATAGACCAGTTGGGCTTTTCTTGAAGACGTCAAATGCTGAAGTCTGGGTGAGAACCTGGGCCGAGCTCATCCGAGATTGTGACGCGCGACTGCATTTCATTCAAGACAAGCTGAGGGTTGAGGTGTCTGCTGATGAAATCGACGCAAAGATCGCAGCACTTCGCGCATCGGTCTTGAAAGAAGACCGCGCTACAACTTCAAGATTCTCGCGGCAGGCGCCTGGGGCCAAGGCGGCCGACAAGAGTTGATAGCCGGCGGGTGCGGCCAGCCCTGTGCGGAGGCGTTTCGTGGCGGCTGCGGTAACTTCGAACTGTATTCGATCGCCAGCAATGTAATGAGGAACAATGGTTGTCGATGAATGACACAGGTGCGTTTGCCTTTAGATCGGCAATTTGACGGACTCCACGCAAGATCTCTTTAGACGCTTTAGTTGAGCGTTCGAATAGAGCCCGAAAGTGATGCCAACCTCGCTCTCGTGACCCATAATGTCCGCCACGACATTCTCTCGGTGTCCGGCGTCTTCTGCCTTCGTTGCAAACCAGCGTCTAAAGCTGTGGAAGTTGACTTTGGACCTCCGCGCTCCCGGCCGCTTGTCATGCACGCCCAGCTTCTTGCGATAGTAGGTAAACCGCTTAGAGAGGGCCATAGTCCGGTTGCCATCCCAGCCGGTGTCCTGAAAGTTAGGAAACAGATAAGCCGCCGCATCGCGTTTACCCACGAGTTTCGCGATCATCGGTCGCAGCGCCGAATGGATCGGAATGATGCGAACGCCCGCCGCAGATTTACTCCGAGTAATGCTGAACGTGTCGTCGCGGCAATCACCAACGCGAAGCTGGCCGATCTCATCGAGGCGCATTCCCGACAGGGCTGAAATCCTCATAGCGTTGGCCATGTCGGCGTCTGCTTGGCCCCTAAGAAGGATGCGTACCTCGTCATCCGTGAACGGCCGCTCGGGTCCCATCGGACCGTCTGGGGCAATTCTGTGTGCCTTGGCCTTAGGAAGCGACTTGCGCATCCACGGATTCGACTTCACACCGAAGCTCTTCTCCAGCCAAGTCCAATATTGCCGTAACGCGGATAGCTTCTTGTTGGCCGTCTTGAAGTGCACGCCAGCCTTGACGAAAGCCTCATCGCGGAAATCGGCGGCAACCCGATCGGTCGTTGTCTCGATGAAGAAACCTTGGCTTGCCTTTGTGCACCAATCCTTGAACTGCGATAGTGCCGTGCGGGCGTCGGCTTTAGTGCGCTCGCTGTAGGTCGAGGCCGCAAGCCACCGTTCGATGTAGAGGTCGGCGGGGGTGACCTTTGCGGACGCCAGTTGAACGAACCCGACGGCTTGCTTGGCCGCCGCCCGGTGTTCTCCGAAAGGATCGTAATCGTCCCGGGTACCGCCGGCCGCGAGGTCGATCTCTTCGGCGCGGTCCGTGATCTGATACATGAGGTCATTGCGCCGCGCGGCATCTGCCCGGACGAACTCTTCCCGGAAAGCCATGGCCTCCAAGAGTAGCGGGTCCTGATCTTCGGGGCCGGGCGTCCGGTGCTTGGCAATCTCGGACTTCAAATCCGCAACGGCATTCCAACGGGCAATGCGGGCCACCCGGACGTCCGTGGTCTCCAGGGACTTCAGAAGCCGCTTCTTACCAATGGCCGGCCGTAGCGTTCTGGGGACCTCAGCGACGGCGTACCAAGTCGTCCCTTCGCCCCGGGGCTGGGTCAGGTAGCGTCGATCACCGCCGCCTTTTTCTGATCGTAGAAGGATGTTCACAGGCCTCTGCCCCTAACGGCGCCCCCAACGGGTCGCCCCCAACGCGGGGATCAACATAGGCCTGTTTTTGCAGTATTTCCAGTGCTTCAGACCGATCCGGCGTAGGGTCCTAGTTCCCCAGCCAATTCCGGCGCCTTTCTGTTTCGCCCGCTGCGCCGTGTCGGCGTTACCTCGAATTTCTGCGCGCCGGATTCTTTCCTTTTTTCGCTGCTGATTTCTTTTTCTTCGCTACGGCCTTCTTCGTCTTGGCCAGGGTGAAGGGGCGGGCGGCCATGAAGGCCGGATTGCTGGCGCCCACCAGCGACAGTTTGGGTGACTGATCCGGCGGCATCTTGGCGCCGATGGCGGTGTGGAAGCGCCGGTAAGATCCCTTGAATGTCCCGCCGTTCCAGACCGCCTTCAGCGTTCCCGTGAACAGGCCGTTGAATGTGCCGTCCTGCGAGAGCTGGTTGTCCTGGCAGCCGGAGATCAGCAGCACCGACGCCTTGACGTTGGAGAAGGCCTCGGAAAGATCGCGTCGCTTCAGGATCGGATCATAGGTCTTCCTGTTGGCCTGATAGACGCGCAGCGCCATCTCGTCCGGCATCGCACGATAGATGGTGCCGGGGACCGTGCGTGCCCTAGCCTGATAGTGCAGGGCTTTGCTCACGCTGCCGCTATGACAGCTATCCGAGAGCAGCAGAATGCGCACGCCGGCTGCAAATGCGCCCCATGAGGAATACAGCTCGTCATCGACCAACTCGCCGTCGTAGAGGCACCAAGTCTCGTCCTTGCCGTCAGGCTCGTCGCCGTTGAGGTCTGGCAACTGACCGCCGTGGCCCGAATAGGTCAGGAAGAACATGTCGCCGGATTTGAGGGACTTGGCCGCGTGCGCGATGCCGCCCAGGACGGCCGCGCGTGTCGCCTTGCGGGTGACGAGCCTGGTCGGCGCGAAGCCGCTTGTGTGGGCGAGATCCGCCATGTCGTTGGCGTCGGCTTCGCAGGCGTTGAGAGGGCCGCTCCAGCCTTCGTAATGCTGCGGATCGACGGCGTTCAATCCGATGTGCAGGGACATGCCTGTTGCCATGATTACTTCTCCAAAGCCTGATCGCGAGTGCTTTGCTATCTCTTCTTTCTCGTCGCCTTCTTTGTCGCCGGCGCCTGCTTGCGCCCCGTCTTACGCGGCCGCCTGGACGGTGTTTTCGCAGCAGGCCTGGCGGACGCCGCGCCTTGCGATTTGCCCCACGGCACAGGAGCCGCACAGCGAACCTTGGCGCCGACCAGATTCGGCGTCTGGCTGTATCGCATCCGCCTCAGTTTCTCCGTGACCAGCTCGTTGAGCGTCTTGAACGAGGGATTTTCGCCCTTGGCCCTCAGCTCGCGCAGAGTGCTGGCCATGGAGTAGGTGTAGATGCCATAAGACGTCACGCCATCCCGGTATTCATAGGAGAGCTGCTGCTCCTGACAGGCCTCGAGCAGGATCGGCATGTACGGCCCGAGATGGTCGAGCTCCTTGCGCGTCTTGTCGTAATCCTTGTCCGGCTTGGTTCGCAGCATCATCGCGCGCCCGAGCCGTTGTGTCGCCCCGTTCTGTCCGAGGAAGTCGGCTCCATTCTTCCTGTCCTTCAAGCTCCTGTTCAGCGGCGTGAAGTCGCGCGGCACCCACATTCGCTCGGCGGCATCCCATTTCAGCGCACGGTGGCGGACGTCGTCCGGCGGGCTCAAACCCCGTACACGAGGACCGCCATCGCGCGTCATCCCGCCCGAATGGCAGCAATCGAACATCGCTACGAAATAGCTGTCATAGGGCAGTTGCGAATACAGCTCGGCGAACTGGCGGTCCAGAATGGCGTGGGCCGGGGACCAGTCGAAATCATAGGGAACGAGACATTCGTCGACGTGATCAGGCTCGCCCTGGATGTTGTAGCGGGGAATTTGGGCGCCGTGCCCCGAATAGAACAGCATGCGCTCGTCACCGCCACGAACGCCGTCGAGCAACCAATGCAACCGGTCCATGATCCCTTGCGTCGTCGCGCGCTCGTTGAGAACGATGCGGATATCTTCCGGCTCGAAACCGCTCTCCTGGAGCACCGAGCTCATCAGGAACACATCGTTGACGCAGCCTTCGAGCCTGCTGGCCGGGTCAGGATAGTCGTTGATGCCGATCAGCAGCGCGCGGCGGCCGGGTTTGACAGCAAGGCTCGCCATCTCGCGCGTAGCGCTCAGGATCGCGCGCGAGGCAGGCGCCGGAGCGCCCTCATGCCAGACCGTCGCAACTGTGCTGGTGTGCGACAGGTACCATGTCGCATCGTGATTGAGCGCGTCGTTGGGAACGTCGAAGGACACGATGACCTGCTGATAATTATCCGCACGAATGTCGAGCGGATAGGTCAGCACGTGATCGCCGGGATTATAGAGGTGGTACCATTTTCGGCAGGTTAGGGGCTGAATGCGGCCGGCAAAGACGTCGCGCACCGCCGGGTTGCCGATTTGCGAGCCGAAGCTGACGAAGATCGCATCCTTGATCGCGTCGCCGTCGTGCAGGAAGGTGTCGTAGCAGATCAGCGAGCCGAGGCTGTGCGCCAGGACCATATCGTAGGTCTTGCCGTCGATCTTGTCGAGAATGAGCTGGCGGAGGTCCTTGCGGAGCTGTTCGTCGGTTGACCACTGGGCGATCATGCCTGCGGTCCATTTGATGACGGCGGGGATGTCGCCGATGCCTCGTGCGCCAGTCAGGAGGTCGCCGATGCCGTGAACGACCGCGCTCGCCAGCAGCTTGGCCGCGGCCGCGGCGTAGGTGAGGGAATTGAGCGGGGCCCTCTCGAACAGATCGTCGTAGCGAACGAAATCAATCTCGAGCTGGACTCCCTGGTCGACCTGCTCGACGGCACGCGTGATGACTTCGGACCAGGACTGCTGAAACCCGGCATCGATCTCCGCGTGACCGACGCCGTGGACGCAAAGCAACGACAGGCGGGTGCTCATGAAAGCGGCCTCCTCAAATACAATCTGAAATAGCGGCTGTGCGGATGCAAACGTCAGGGATGATGTCACGGAGCCGCGACGGGCGAATGTGAAGTAGCGCACGAATTGCTCGCGACAGTTTGCCTCACCTTGTGGGTGCCACGACGAGTCGGGCCGCCGCGCGCTGGATCGTCCTCCGGACACACAACCCAAGGAGATCCGTGATGCCCTATGTCGATGGTTTCGTGCTGGCCGTGCCAAAGGACAACATCGAGGCGTACAAGGCGCTGGCGACAACAGCCTGCGCCATCTGGATGGAGCACGGTGCGCTCGATTATGTCGAATGCATTGGCGACGACGTGCCCTATGGCGAGCTGACCTCGTTTCCGCGCGCGGTGATGGCGAAGGAGGACGAGATCGTGGTGTTCTCATGGATCGTCTATCGCGACCGGGAGACTCGCGACGCCGTCAACAAGAAGGTGATGGCGGACCCGCGGCTGAAGTTGGAGGGCATGCCGTTCGACGGCAAGCGCATGATCTATGGCGGCTTCACGACGCTGCTGAGGGCGAGCGACCCCGTGAAGTGAGGGCGCTGACCAGCCCCACATATCGGTGCTTGCCCATGCAGCAGCATCGTGGCTAGCCGTTTCACTTGCCGGCTACAGCCTTTACGTCAAGGACGGCGATCTCGTGCATGACCTCAGCATCGGCGGCAGTCACCAGATCGTCCGCTCGGAGCGCTAGGTGCCGTCGGGCGCGCGGCGGCTCGGCGTGCATGTCGAACGTCTCGTGCGCAAGGAGCCGCCGGCCAAGGGCTCGCGTACCGGCGTCACCGGCGTCACCGGCTACACGCGGCTGATCGACGGCGAGCCCGCGGGAGCGCTGCAGACCCAGCTCAGATTCCACATGCTGATCTCGTGGTCCGGCCTCGACATCGGCCGCGACAGCTCGGTGTCGCATTACGATGCGCCGTTCGAATTCGAAGGACGCTCTCGCGCGTCACTGTCGTCATGCACGACGACCAGAAGCTCGACGGCGACGCCGTCGGCAACGCGCAGATGGCGCGGCGGTGAACGCGCGAAAGAGCTACTTGATCTTGTCGTAGGCCGCCGCGAAATCGCCCAGCGGCATCGGGATCGCGATCGTTTCCTTGGCCATGTTCTGGAAGGAGACCTTCAGCTGCTTGCCTGACCTTAAAGTGGCCAACAGGTCTGGTGCGATCGGCGTCGATGCGTAGCAGCCGCGGTTCTCGCAGGTCTGGATTGGGAGATCGACCGTCTTGCCGTCGTCGACCTGGAGCTTGGTCCCGATGGGAAGGTTAAGGCCAAGCGGCAATTGCAGCAGCGCCACGGGTGTGCGGGTGTCGGGCGCGATGCGGATGTTGATCAGGACGACGGTCTGGCCGGTCTTGGTGAGCACCGCGTTCTGCTCCATCGCGCATTCGAGCGGTGCGTCGCGGCTGACGCTGGTGCAGCGCACGACCCAGCCGGGCTGCTGCGCCACAGCGCCGTCAGCCTGCGGCTGCGTCGGAGCGGGCGCAGGCTGTGCCGCCGGGGCAGAGGGAGTCGCGTTCTTCTTGGCGCCTTGCTGGGCATACGCGCCACCCGCAGACAACAGGACAGCGGCGACAAGGGCGACAAGTCTGGATTGCATGGGCATGGCAAGACCGCGTTGACGTGAACCAAGGGCCTCGCTGTAACGTCGTGAGGCGTGCGGTGCAAGCTGCTACTCGGCAGCTTCCTTAACGGTGCCGTGCTCGACCGTCTCGTCGCCTTCGCCGTCACCCTTACGGCCCCAGCCCGAGAACCAGTTGTTGAGCTCGTCGAGATAGAGATAGACGACCGGGGTGGTGAACAGCGTCAGCGCCTGGCTGACGATCAGACCGCCGACCATGGCGTAGCCGAGCGGCTGGCGAATCTCGGCGCCGGTGCCGTGGCCGAGCATCAGCGGCACGCCGCCGAGCAGGGCAGCCATCGTCGTCATCATGATCGGACGGAAGCGCAACAGCGCCGCCTGCCGGATCGATTCCGCCGGCGTCTTGTGCTCGTCGCGCTCTGCGGCGATGGCGAAGTCCACCATCATGATGCCGTTCTTCTTCACGATGCCGATCAGCAGAATGACTCCGATCAAAGCAATGAGGCTGAACTCGAAGCCGGCCGCCATCAGGATCGCGAGCGCGCCGACGCCGGCCGAGGGCAGGGTCGACAGAATCGTGATCGGATGGATGTAGCTCTCGTAGAGGATGCCGAGGATCAGATAGACCACGACCAGCGCGGCGAGGATGAGGAGCGGCACGGTGCCGAGCGATTGCTGGAACGCTTGTGCCGTGCCCTGGAAGCTGGAATTCAGCGTCGGCGGCGCGCCGAGATCGGCCATCGCCTTCTGCACAGCCTCGGTGGCCTGGCCGAGCGCGACGCCCTGGGCGAGGTTGAAGCTGATCGTGATCGCGGGGAACTGGCCCTGGTGGCTGATCGAGAGCGGGCGGACCGGATCGGTGCTCCAGGTCGCGAAGGTCGACAGCGGCACCTGGTCGCCGGTCAGCGGAGATTTCAGGTAGAGCTTGTTCAGGCTCTCGAGGCTGCCCTGCATCTCCGGCAGGATCTCGAGGATCACCTTGTAGGTGTTGAGCTGGGTGAAATACTGCGTGACCTGGCGCTGTCCGAAGGCGTCGTAGAGCGTGTCGTCGATCAGCTGCGGCTGGATTCCGTAACGCGCTGCAGTATCGCGGTTGATCTTGAGCTGAACCGTGGTGCCCTGGGTCTGCTGGTCGGTCGCAACGTCGCGCAGTTGCGGCAAGGTCTGCATCTTGGCGAGGATCTTCGGTGCCCAGTCGTTGAGCTCGGCGAGATCGGCGTCCTGCAGGGTAAACTCGAACTGGGTGCGCGTCGGCCGGCCGCCGAGCCGGACGTCCTGGGCTGCCTGCATGTAGAGGCGGGCGCCGGACACCTTCTCGAGCTTGGGACGCAGCCGCGCGATGATCTGCTGCGCGGAGGCTTCGCGCTCGTTGCGCGGCTTCAGCGTGATGAACATGTTGCCGTTGTTGCCGGCGCGGCCGCTGCCGCCGATGTTCATCGCGATGGATGCGATGTCGGGATCGTCCATCACGATCTTGCCGAGCTCGACCTGGCGGCGCTGCATCTCCGCGAACGAGATGTCCTGGGAGGCTTCCGAGGTCGCAGTGATCAGGCCGACGTCCTGTTGCGGGAAGAACCCTTTCGGGATCAGCACGAACAGATAGACGGACAGGGCAAGGGTCGCGAAGAAGATCGTGAGCGTGGTGCGGCGCCAGGCCAGGGCATGGTCGAGCATCCATTCGTAACCGCGCAACATCCGGTCGAAGCCGCGCTCGCTCCACTGGTAGAACTTGCCGTGGGTGACCTCGCCATGGGCGCGCAGGAAGCGCGAGGCCATCATCGGCGTCAGGGTCAGCGACACGAACATCGAGACGAAGATCGTCATCGCCAGCACGACGGCGAATTCGCGGAACAGGCGCCCGATGATGCCGCCCATCAGCAGCAGCGGAATCAGCACCGCGACCAGCGAGATGCTGATCGAGACGATGGTGAAGCCGATTTCCTTCGAGCCCTTGAAGGCCGCCGCCATCGGCGATTCGCCTTCCTCGATGTAGCGCGTGATGTTCTCCAGCATCACGATGGCGTCGTCGACGACGAATCCGACCGCGATGGTGAGCGCCATCAGCGACAGATTGTCGAGCGAGTAGCCGAACACCCACATCAGCGCGCACGCGCCCAGCAGCGCCAGTGGCACCGTGATGGTGGGAATGACCGTTGCCCAGAAGCTGCGCAGGAAGATGAAGATGACCATGACGACCAGCGCAATGGTCAGCAGCAGCGTGAACTGGACGTCTTCGACCGCGGCGCGGATTGTCGTGGTGCGGTCGCTGATGACCTCGATCTTGATCGCGGGCGGGATCGCTGCGACGAGGCGAGGCAACGTCGCCTTGATCCGGTCAACGGTCTCGATGACGTTGGCGCCGGGTTGCTTGAACACCACCAGGAACACGCCGCGCTTGCCGTTGGCCCAGGCCGCCTGCTTGGCGTCCTCGGGGCCGCTGACCGCCTGGCCGATGTCGCGGATTCGCAAGGGACCGCCGTTGCGATAGGCGATGATGACGTCGTTCCAGTCCTTGGCCTGGGTGAGTTGGTCGTTGGCGTAGATCGTGTAGGCGCGCTTCGGGCCGTCGATGTTGCCCTTGGGGCTGTCGACCGTGGTGATCGCGATCTGGCTGCGCACGTCCTCCATCGACAGGCCCTTGGCGACGAGCTTCGCCGGGTCGATCTGAATGCGGATCGAGGGCTTCTGCTGGCCGCCGATGAAGACCTGCGCGACGCCCGAGAGCTGGCTGATCTGCTGGGCGAGCTGGGCATCGACCGCGTCGCTGACGCTGGTCAGCGGCATTGTCTCGGAGGTTGCCGACAACAGCAGGATCGGGGCGTCGGCCGGGTTGACCTTGCGGTAGGTTGGTGGGGAGGGCAGGTTCTTCGGCAGCTGACCGCTCGCGGCGTTGATGGCGCCCTGCACGTCGTTGGCGGCGCCGTCGATGCTGCGGTTGAGGTCGAACTGGATGGTGATCGACGCGGTGCCCAGATAGCTCGTCGAGGTCATCTGGGCGATGCCCGGGATCTGGGCGAATTGCCGTTCGAGCGGCTGGGCCACCGACGAGGCCATGGTCTCGGGGCTGCCGCCCGGCAGATTGGCGGTGATCTGGATGGTCGGGAAGTCCACCTGCGGCAGGGGCGCGACAGGCAGCAGGGGATAGGCGACGAGACCGACGAAGAGAATGCCGGCCATCAGCAGCGAGGTGCCGATGGGATAACGGATGAAAGGTGCCGAAATCCCGCCCGCGTTCATTCCTGTCGAACCTTGTTCTGCGCCGGATCCGTACTCGCCACGGCCGTGGAGACGAGGCTTCCGGGCTGGACCTTGAATTGGCCCCCGGTGATCACCTGCTGCCCGGGCGTCAGCCCTTCGTCGACGACCGAACGTCCGTCAATCGCGTAGCTGACCTTGATCTTGTGCACCTCGGCCTTGTTGTCCTGATTGACGGTATAGGCGTAGAGGCCGTTGGTGGAGTGCTGGACCGCGTCATCCGGGACAACGGTCGCATCCTTCAGAGTGCGCACCAGCAGGCGCGTCGACACCGACTGCCCGGGCCACAGCGCGTGGTCCTTGTTGTCGAACACCGCCTTGAGCCGGATCGTCCCGCTGCTGGTGTCGACCTGGTTGTTGATGACCGCGAGCTTGCCCTCGGCCAGTGTCTTCTTGCCGTCGGTCGTGAAGGCGATCACCCTGAGCGCGCCGGCCTTCTGGCCCTCGCTGATATAGGGCAGCTGGTCTTCTGGTGCGGTGAAGATCACCGAGATCGGCTCGACCTGCGAGATCGTGACGATGCCGGTCTGCGTCGAGGAATTGACGATGTTGCCGACGTCGACCTGGCGCAGGCCCGCGACGCCGGTGATCGGCGCCTTGACCTGGGTGTAGTCGAGCTGGGTCTGCGCGTTGGAGATCGAAGCTTCGTCGGCGGCGATCTGCGCGGTGAGCTGGGCGACCGTGGAGCGCTGGGTGTCGACCCGCTGTGCGGTGGCGAATTCGCCGAGTTTCATGGCGCGCTGGAGCTCGAGATTGGCGTTGGCCAGATTTGCCTCGTCCTGCGCCTTCTTGGCCTTGGCCTGGTCGAGCGTGGCCTGATAGGGGCGGGGATCGATCGAGGCGAGGAGCTCGCCCTCCTTGACGATCTGGCCTTCGGTGAAGGCAATCTTGTCGATCTGCCCATCCACCCGGGTCCGGACTTGGACGGTGTTGAAGCCCGCAACCGTGCCGAGACCGGTCAGGTAAACCGGAAAGTCCACCTTCTGGACCGGCGAAACGCTCACGGGGACGGCGGGCGGGCGCTGCGGCCCCTTCTGTGCGGTCTGGGTTTTTCCAGCGTCGGGCGAGCCGAATTTCTGCCAACCATAGTAACCCGCGGAGGCCACGGCCGCGATGATCAGAATCCAGAGGATCGGCCGGGACTTTTTCATATCGTCTCGTGTCGGCTCTTGTGCCTTAAGCTACGAATTGTGAGGCAATCATAGGGTTCCAGCGCGCTTGTATAATACACGCCAAGTTCCAGTGTAAACAGCACTATCGGCTGAGAATCCTAAACAATTGGAAAGCTTTGCACTGTCTAGGCAGCTCCGTGTCACTACGGTGTGCAGTGCTGCATTCTCCCGCCACGAACGATCTGCGAGCAAATCTTGTGCAATGCTCGGAAGCGGTGTGCGCGGGATAGGGATGCGCTACGCGGGGCGGCTCCCAAGAACGGTTCTAAGTCGCGCAGAGGCCGTTTCGGTTGTCAGGAAATTCGGCATCGGCCATATCGGCGCGTTGCAATGGGAGCGCAGGATGGACGAACTGAACGGCAAGCTGATCGCGTGTCAAATCCTGATCACGGGACTGATCGCACGCGTCGCCAACGAGCAGCGTGATCCCTTGCACTTTCTCACCGACTTCCGCGACGAGATCAGAGCCGTCGTCGGGGGCGTCAACATTGCCGGCATGGACAACAGCGATCGCGTGCGCGCGGTGGCGCAGAAGACTGTCGATGAATTGTTCTCGCTGATGAAGCCGACGAGCAGTGATTGACGATGCGCGCGCGACCGCCGATCTCGCGCTCGCTTTAGAACAAATCCAATCTTGATTTAGAACGATTTCAAACTGCAGTTTAGAATCGTTTTGATCTGGACTTATTCAAGGGTTCTCGCGGCTTGCTCGCATTGACCCGCTATTTTGCGGCCGATACCAACACTCCAATCGCTCATCGAAGTGAATGGGCGAACAGGAATATGGGGCGTGTTGGTAATGGGGCAGGTGGTCGCACCGAAGTCGTTGCGTTCGGTCGCAGCATTCGATGAAAAGTTCACGGGCGTTTCCGGCAAGAAGGTCTCGGCTGTCGCGGGCCTGATCGCGGCAGCATCGGTGTCGAGCGGCGCGGAGGCGCAGCAGTCGAACCTGCCGCCGGTAACGGTCGATGCGCCGGTCGCGCGTCCGCGCCCGGTGGCTTCGAAGCCGACGGCGGACCAGGTCCGCGCGCGCAATGCGCTTCGCCGCGCCGCGCAGCGGCAGCAGGCGGCGCAGCAGACCGCTCCTACCGTTCCGGCCGGCGAAGCCGATCGCAATCCCTATTCCGATCCGGCGGCACCCTACAAGGTCGACCACGTCCAGGCCTCCGGCAAGTTTCCCGAGCCAATGCTGAACACGCCGAAGACCATCACCGTGCTCAGCAAGGAAGTGCTCGAGGACAAGAACGCCACGACGCTGAAGGAGATCGGGCGCTCGACCGCCGGCGTGACGCTGGGATCTGGGGAAGGCGGCAACGCGTTCGGGGATCGCTTCTTCATCCGCGGCTTCGATGCGCGCAACGACGTCTTCATCGACGGTATCCGCGATCCCGCGGTCTCGATCCGCGAGAACTTCTTCACCGAGCAGATCGAGATTCTGCGCGGGCCGGCCTCGTCCTACGCAGGCCGCGGCACCGCCGGCGGTGCCATCAACATCGTCACCAAGCAGGCTGGCGACGTCAATTTCAAGCGAATGGACACCGAGTTCGGCACCGACCGGACCAAGCGGGTCACGCTCGACGTCAACCAGGTCATCGATCCCACTTTCTCGGTGCGCGCCGGCGGCCTGTTCCAGGACGCCAACGTCGCCGGCCGCGATTACGTCACCGACAATCGCTGGGGTTCGTTCATCGCGACCAAGTATACCCCGACCAACGACATCAAGATCACGACGAACTACGTCCACACCGACCTCAGCGGCTATCCTGATTTCGGCGTGCCCTACTACAAGCAGGGCAACGTCCCGGTGACGTCGGCGGGCATTCCGCGTGGTAACTGGTACGGCTTCCTCAACCGCGACTTCCAGACCGCGCGGCAGGATTTCGGCACCGGCACGATCGAGTACAAGGTCAACGAGGCCATCACGCTGAGCAGCAAGGTGCGCGGCGAGCACTCGCTGCTGAATTATATCGGCACGCTGCCGCAGAACCCGGTTACGACGAGCCCCAATCCGCTGCTCTGGACCACGACGGCCAGTGCGCAGAGCCGCTACCAGAACGTCGACGTGTGGGCCAACCAGAACGAGGCCACGTTCAAGCTCAACACCGGCGGGGTCAAGCACACCGCGGTGTTCGGCGTGGAATATGCCAACGAGAACATCTCGATCGACCGTTACACCGGCCTCTCGTCGGAACTGTTCGGCGGCGGCTCGACCAGCAGCGGGGCGGTCCCGGGGGTCAACCTCTACTCGCCGCAGTACACCTACATTCCCTTCAGCAACACGCCGTCGCTGGTTGGAAATCCGACGCGCTATGGCGTCAACACCAGCAGCGTCTACGTCATGGACACCGCGAATTGGCAGGACACGATCATCGTCAATGGTGGCGTGCGCTACGACGGTTACAGCCAGAGTTCGTCGACCAACGCGGATCATCTCAAACAGAATGCCGATCTCGTCAATTACAACGTCGGCCTGGTCTACAAGCCGATGTCGATCGGCAGCCTCTATGCGGCCTATGCGACCTCGGCCAATCCGTTCGGATCGGAGCTTGACGCGACCGCCACCGACTACGGCGGCATTCCTGCCAACACGGCTATCTTGCTCGGGCCGGAGCGCAACAAGGCAGCCGAACTCGGCACCAAATGGGAACTGGCTGATCGCCATTTGCTGGTCAGCGCCGCGTTGTTCCAGACCACGAAGGACAATGCGCGCGAAACCGTCAGCGGCCTGCTGACTTCGGGCGCTGCCTACAGGATCCAGGGCATCGATATCGAGGCCGAAGGCAAGATCACCGATCGCTGGAGCATCTTCGGCGGCCTGGTGTTGATGCAATCGAAGGTCACGCAGAGCGGTCTCGCCTCAAATCTCGGCCTGCAGCTTGCCAATGTGGCTCATCAATCGTTCAGCATGCTGACCAAGTACAAGTTCGACGACGGCTGGGAGCTGGGCGGTCAGGCGGTGTACCGTTCGAAGGTGTATGGCGGCACGTTCGCGGCCAATACCGGCAACGAGCTGCCGAGCTACTGGCGCTTCGACGCGTTCGTCGAGAAGAAGATCGACAAGAACTGGACAATGAAGTTCTACGCCCAGAATCTCACCAACAAACTCTACTACGATACGCTCTATCGCAGCGCGGTTCCCTTCGTCGCGGTCGCGCCGGGGCGGGCGTTCTACCTCATCACGACGGCGAAGTTCTGATCATGTTGACCTGCCTTCCTGGCGTTCTGAGCAAGGATGATGTGGCGGATTTCCGCCGCATCATGGAGGCCAGCGAATGGGAAGACGGGCGCTCCACCGCGGGCTCGCAGTCGGCGATGGTCAAGCGCAACGAGCAATTGCCGCCGGACAGCGAGGTCGCGCGCAAGCTCGGCAACCGCATCGTTTCGGCGCTGACTTCGAACCCGCGCTTCATCGCCGCGGCGATCCCGCTCCAGATCTTCCCGCCGCTGTTCAACCGCTATGCGGCCAGCAGCGGCCACCATTTCGGCCTGCACGTCGACAATGCCATCCGCGGCGACCGGCTGACCGGCCTTCGGATCCGCACGGATCTGTCGGTGACGCTGTTCCTGGCCGAGCCGGAGGAGTACGACGGTGGCGAACTTGTGATCGAGGACAGTTACGGTTCGCACGAAGTCAAGTTGCAGGCCGGGGACTGCGTGCTCTATCCCTCGACCAGCCTCCATCTGGTCACTCCGGTGACGAGGGGAACGCGGGTTGCGTCTTTCTTCTGGCTTCAGAGCATGATACGGGACGATCAAGCCCGGAGCATGATCTTTGACTTCGACACCGCGATACAGGCGCTGGTGGAACGGCTCGGGCGTGACGATCCCGAAACGGTCAAATTGACGGGTATCTATCACAATCTCATTCGCTACTGGGCCGAAGTATGAAGATCATGTCCTTCCAAGCAAGCCTTGCCGCAGCTCTGGTGCTGGCGGCCGCCTGGCTTGCATCCCCTGTTTCTGCCCAGACACAGGCCGCGCCCGCGGCACCGGTCCAGTCGACGGCTCAGCCGTCCGCGGTCAGCCCGGCCCCGGTTGTTGCTCCGCCTGCGGCGCCCCAAGCTGTCGTGTCCGCGGCTGCAAAGTCCGATACGGCAGCCGGCATCGCGCCCGCCATGAAGGAATTGTCGCCCTGGGTGATGTTCCAGTCGGCGGATATCATCGTGAAGGCGGTGATGATCGGGCTCGCCTTTGCGTCGCTCGTGACCTGGACGGTGCTGATCGCCAAGTCGATCGAATTGTCGATCGCCTCGACCAAGCTTCGCTCGGCGCTGAAGAAGATCGCGGAGGCGCGCTCGCTCGCGGAAGCGCAGATGGCGCTCGGCTCCAAAGCGGGGATCCTGCCGTCCTTCCTGGCGGCGGCGCTGCGGGAGGCGCGGATGTCGGCCGGCCTGTCCAGTGACACCGGCATCAAGGAGCGGGCGGCTTCGAGCTTCTCCGAGATCATGCGCGCGGAGGCGCGGCGCATCCGCGTCGGCATGGGCGTGCTCGCGACCATCGGCTCGACCTCGCCCTTCGTCGGCCTGTTCGGCACGGTGTGGGGCATCATGAACAGCTTCATCGGCATCTCGAAGTCGCAGACCACGAACCTCGCCGTCGTCGCGCCCGGCATCGCCGAGGCGCTGCTCGCCACCGCGATCGGCCTGGTCGCCGCCATTCCCGCTGTCATCATCTACAATTACTTCTCGCGCGTGACGAAGAGCTATCTCGAGCTCGTCAGCCGTGCCTCGGGCGCGGCGGGGCGGTTGCTCTCGCGCGATCTCGACCGGAGCCACGGCAGCGTGCATTCGCGTGCGGCGGAGTGAATCATGGGCGTTTCGCTCGCAGACAATGATGACGACGACGATTTCGGCGAAACGCATGAAATCAACGTCACGCCGTTCATCGACGTCATCCTGGTGCTGCTGATCATCTTCATGGTCGCAGCGCCGCTCTCGACCGTCGACCTGCCGATCGATCTGCCGACGTCGAGCGCGACGCCGCAGAAGAAGCCGGACAAGCCGACCTATCTCAGCATCAAGCCCGATTTGACGCTTGCCATCGGAGAGAACCCGGTGCACCGCGCCGAGTTGATCGGCACGCTCGATGGTCTGTCCGACATGAGCAAGGACAAGTACGTCTTCCTGCGCGCCGATCGCTCGGTGCCGTATGGCGAGTTGATGGGCGTCATGGAGCTGTTGCGCTCAGGCGGCTATTCGCGGGTGAAGCTGGTTGCGCTGGAAGGCGCTCCGGGGGCGCCTGCGGCAGGCGCCGCTCAGCCTTAGAGGCCCGCGATGTCGGACGAGTCCAGACCAGCCAGGACGCTTTGGATTTTCGCAGCGATGGCGGCGCTCGCGCTGCATCTGGGCGGTGCGGCGCTCGCGCTGGCGCACCTGCGGGCCGATGACGGCGACGACGGCCTCGGCGCGGCCGGCGCGGAGTTCGCTGTCGAGATGGCCTCGCCGAAGGCGCCTGACACCGACCTTCCGCCGGGACCGGATAGCGAAGCGATGCAGGAGCAGCAGGCGCTTCCCGAGCAAAAGGCCGAGACCAAGGAAACCGAGCTTCCAAAGGATCAGTCGCAACAGGTCGACGATCCCGATCGGGTCGTCACGGAGAACATCTCGAAGAAGCCGCAGGACGAGGATCCGAAGATTGCAGCGGTCGAAACGCCCGCTGCGGAAGCTTCGCCGAAGTCCGTTGCGACGGCGCGGCAGACGCTCGACGAGGACGCGCGCGAGGCCGAGAAGGCGCTGGCGCCTGTGCTCGGCATCGGCAAGGACATTCTGAAGCTCACGGCGGACTGGAATCGCAAGATCAGCGCGCATCTCACGGCCCACAAGGTCAACCCGGAGGGCAAGGAGCCCAACAATCAGAAGGTCAAGGTCAGCTTCGCGATCAACCGACGGGGCAACGTGCTTTCAGTCGACGTTGTCGAGTCGTCGGGGGATGCAGCTTACGATGCGGCGGCGATCTCGATTGTCCGCAAGTCCGATCCCATCCCGCAACCGCCCGCCAGCCTGACCGACGACCGGTTCGAGCGCACCGTCGACATCATCTTCACGCCGCCGGACGCAAAGAAAAAGAAGAAGACGGCTCAGCGCCAGTAGAGCCGGATCCCGACATAGACCACGACCAGGCAGGCGAAGATCAGCGCCACTGGGAGCGGCCGTTTCTGGCTTGCGCCCGCGGTCGCTGCTCCGAAGAAACTGGCCTTTTTCGGCTTCGGGTCTGGGCGGCGGAACGCGGTAACATTGTCCGCCGCCGGCTCGGCCGCCCGTGGGCGGACGTCAGGCGGGGTTCCCGCGCCGCCCATCTCGGCATAGTAGGCCTTGTAGATGGCGCCGATGGTGGCCTCGGTAGCCTCACCCTCGTTCATCTGTGCCTGCAGGTTCTTGTAGCTCACGAGGAATTCCTGCGCCCCCGGAGGCAGCGCCGACGACCCGTTGAGCTTGGCCATCATCTTCCAGGTGGCGAAATCGGCGCGGGCGCGGGTATCGGCGCGTCGCGCGATCAGCATGTCGGCAGCTTTGACCAAGTCGGCCTCGAGCCCTTCGGCTTGTGTTCGGGTGTGTTGCTGTTCAACTAAGCATTGCCGGTCAGAATGAGAACAGCCTGAATCACATAACCGGTCAACGTTCGCAGTATTGCTGAAATAACATCAAGATTTAGACCGAACTGGGAGCCTGCCAGCGGTAGCAGGATCAGCAAGCCGATCAGGATCAGCATCCCGAAAGGCTCGAGCCGCGCCAGCGGCAGGGCAAGCGGCTGGGGCAGCAGCCCCACCGCGACGCGCCCGCCGTCGAGCGGCGGGATCGGCATCATGTTGAACACTGCCAGCACCGCGTTGATCAGCAGTGCGTTCTTGAGATTGTCGAAGATCCATTGCGCCGAGTTGGCCGGAGCCCAGGGCAGGGCGTGCAGGGCAAGAGCTGCGGCCAACGCCAGCAGGATGTTGGTGGCGGGCCCGGCCAGTGCCACCCACACCATGCCGAGCCTGGGGTTGTTGAGTTTGCGAAAATTCACCGGCACAGGCTTGGCGTAGCCGAACAGGAACGGCGAATGCGCGAACAGCAGCATCGCCGGCAATATCAGCGTGCCGAACGGGTCGATGTGGCGGAGCGGGTTGAAGCTGACACGGCCAAGCTGCCATGCGGTGTCGTCACCGAGACGATATGCGACGAAGGCGTGCGCAGCCTCGTGGAAGGTGATGGCGAGCAGCAGCGGCAGCACCCACACCGACAGGTCATACAAAGAAATGTTCACGGCCCGTCCGTCCCGGTTGCCTGCGGTCATGCAGCCGACCCAGCCAACCGGCGGTGCAGCAACGCTTCACCTCAACATAGGGTGGCCGGTTCCGAAATGCCACGCCGCAAATGATCGGCGCCCCGAACCTGCCGTGCAGTCGTGCAATTCATGCAGGAATGGTCCCCGGATATTGCGTCAGCCCGTCGTCGAGCTTCAGCCAGGCGAGCTTCTCGGAGACCCAGATGTGCTCGGTCGGCGCGAAGGCGTTGCGATCGTCGAACGTCGTCAGTGCGACGCCCGCCAGCGTGCCGTTGCGCCGCCAGGAGAACAGCCGCGTGCCGCAGCGTTTGCAGAACACGCGGTCGATGTTCTCGGACGACGCATAGCGGGCGGTGTCGCCCTCGACGGTCAGTGCGCGCTGGTCGAACTGCGCGCGGACGAAGTAGGGCGAGCCCATTGCCTTTTGGCATATGCGGCAATGGCAGATGCGAACGTTGAGCGGCTCGCCTTCCGCCTTGAATCGCACCGCGCCGCACAGGCATCCGCCTTCTCTGACCATGACGCCCTCAGTAAGTTGCGCGCCCGCCGGAGATGTCGAACACGGCGCCGGTCGAAAACCCGCAGTCCTCGGATGCGAGCCAGCTCACCATCGCGGCCAACTCCTCCACCAGCACGAAGCGGCCTTTCGGAATCTTCGACAGCATGAAGTCGATATGCTGCTGCGTCATCTGGTCGAAGATCGCGGTCTTCGCAGCCGCGGGCGTCACCGCATTGACGAGGATGTCATGTGCCGCCAGTTCCTTGCCGAGCGACTTCGTCAGCGCGATCAGGCCGGCCTTGGACGCCGAATAGTGCGAGGCGTTCGGATTACCTTCCTTGCCGGCGATCGAGGCGATGTTGATGATGCGCCCGTATTTTTGCTTGAGCATCGCGGGCACGATTGCCTTGCAGACGATGAAGGGGCCGTCGAGGTTGATGCGCAGAACTTTCCGCCATTCCTCGAGATCGGTCTCCCAGACCGGCTTGTTGACCCCGGCAATGCCGGCGTTGTTGACGAGGATGTCGATCTTGCCGAAGGCGGCCAGCGTGGCGTCGCGGGCCTGCTCGACGGCCGCGGCATCGGTGACGTCGACCTTGAAAACGCGGGCATTGTCGCCGATTTCCTTTGCCGTCTTCTCGGCGAGGGCTGCATCAAAATCCCAGATCGCGACTTTGGCGCCGGAGGCGACGAAGCGCTGAACGATGGCGCGGCCGAAGCCCTGCGCGCCGCCGGTGACGATCGCGACACGGTCGTTGAGATCGATCTTGTTCATGCTGGATGCCTTCTGGATGCCTTGGCGTCAGAGCATGTAGCCGCCGTCGACGACGAGGTCGACGCCGGTGGTGAAGGCGCTCTCGTCACTGCCGAGATAGACCGCCATGGACGCGATCTCGTCGGCGGTGCCGAGCCGGCCCATCTTCTGGCGGGAGACGAACATCTCCTTGCCCTGCGGCCCTTGCGCCGCGGCGCGGTCGAGCATCGAAGGCGTCTCGACGGTGCCAGGGCAGATGCTGTTGCAGCGGATGCCCTTGGTGATGAAGTCGAGCGCGACCGCGCGCGTCAGCAGCGACACCGCGGCCTTCGAGGAGCTGTAGACGTAGCGGTTGGCCGGCGGCCGCAGCGCCGCGCAGGAGGAGATGTTGACGATACTGCCGCCGCCGCCCGCGAGCATGTCCGGCAGGAAGGCCCTGATGGTCCGGTGCATCGACTTGACGTTGAGGTCGAACGAGAAATCAAAATCCTCTTCCGAACACTCCAGGATGGTGCCGTGATGCACGAAGCCCGCTGCGTTGAGCAGGATGTCGACCTTGCCGACGCGCTTGGCGAAGGCGTTGACGTCGGCGGTGTTGCGAACGTCGAGCTTCGCGGTCTCGGCGATACCTTCCTTGGCCAGGCTCGCGATGCCGCTCTCGTTGATGTCGGTGGCGATGACGGTCGCGCCTTCACGCGCGAATGCGACGGCGCATGCGCGTCCGATGCCTGCCGCTGCAGCCGTGATGACGGCGCGCTTTCCCTTGAGGCGGTCTGCCATTTTTTCTTCTCCCTTGCCTGAAAGTTCTATCGGATCGTCATTGCGAGAAGCACTTGCGACGAAGCAATCCAGACTGTCTCCGCGGAGATAGCTCTGGATTGCTTCGCTGCGCTCGCAATGACGGTGTGGCTATCAGTGATTATCCCGCGCCACGCCAAATGTGCCGGCGACGTTCTGGTAGCGCGTGGCGAGTTCCATGCAGGCACCGGTCGACTGCTGTCCAACGGTGTTGCGATAAAGCTCCTGCCACGGCGTCTGGTTCGGCGGATGCTTGAAGCCGCCATTGGCCTTGAGCTCGGCATGGCGCTTCTTCACCTCGTCGTCGGAGATGAGAATGTTGGCGCTGCCCTTGTTCAGATCGACGCGCACCTTGTCGCCGTTTCTGAGGATCGCGAGCCCGCCATTGGCGGCGGCTTCCGGCGAAGCATTGAGGATCGAAGGCGAGCCCGAGGTGCCCGACTGGCGGCCGTCGCCAATGCAGGGCAGGGACATGATGCCGCGTTTGATCAGCGCCGCAGGCGGCTGCATGTTCACGACCTCGGCGCCGCCGGGATAGCCGATCGGGCCGGTGCCGCGGATGAACAGCACGCAGCGCTCGTCGATCTCGAGCGAGGGATCGTCGATCCGCTCGTGATAGTCCTCAGGCCCCTCGAACACGACGGCGCGGCCCTCGAAGGCATTGAGATCGGTCGGATTGCTAAGGTAGCGATCGCGGAATTCCTTGGAGATCACGCTGGTCTTCATGATCGCGGAATCGAACAGATTGCCCTTCAGCACCAGGAAGCCGGCGTCCTTCACCAGCGGCTTGTCGTAAGCCCAGATCACGTCGTTGTCCGGCTTTGGCGCATTGGCGCAGTTCTCGCCGATGCCGCGGCCGTTCACGGTGACCGCGTTCTCGTGGATCCGCTTGTGCTTCATCAATTCGCGCACCACCGCCGGCACGCCGCCGGCGCGGTGGAATTCCTCGCCGAGATAGAAGCCGGCCGGCTGCATGTTGACCAGCAGCGGCACGTCGTGGCCGACCTTCTGCCAGTCGTCGATGGAGAGCTCCACGCCGATGTGGCGCGCCAGCGCGTTGATGTGGATCGGCGCGTTGGTCGAGCCGCCGATTGCCGAGTTGATCACGATGCAGTTCTCGAACGCCTCGCGGGTGAGGATGTCCGAGGGCTTTAGATCCTCCCAGACCATCTCGACGGCGCGCTTTCCCGTCTCATAGGCGATCTGGCCGCGCTCGCGATAGGGAGCGGGAATCGCCGCACAGCCCGGCAGCGAAAAGCCGAGCGCTTCAGCAAGTCCGTTCATGGTGGAGGCGGTGCCCATGGTGTTGCAATGGCCGACCGAGGGCGCCGAGGACGCTACGATCTCCATGAATTCTTCATAGTCGATCTCGCCGGCGGCGAGCCGCTCGCGCGATTTCCAGACGATGGTGCCGGAGCCGGTGCGCTCGCCATTGTGCCACCCGTTGAGCATCGGCCCGCCCGACAGCACGATCGCGGGCAGGTTGACGGTCGCCGCCGCCATCATGCAGGCCGGCGTGGTCTTGTCGCAGCCGGTGGTCAGCACCACGCCGTCGAGGGGATAGCCATAGAGGATCTCGACCAGGCCGAGATAAGCGAGGTTGCGGTCGAGCGCCGCGGTCGGGCGCTTGCCGGTCTCCTGGATCGGATGGGTCGGGAATTCCATCGCGATGCCGCCGGCCTCGCGGATGCCTTCGCGGACGCGATGGGCAAGCTCGATGTGGTGGCGGTTGCAGGGGGAGAGGTCGTTGCCGGTCTGTGCGATGCCGATGATCGGCTTGCCGGACTGGAGCTCGGCGCGGGTGAGACCGTAGTTCAAATAGCGCTCCAGATAGAGCGCGGTCATGCCCGGATTATGCGGATTGTTGAACCATTCCTGCGAGCGGAGGTGGCGGCGAGCGCCGTTGCCGGCGGGGGCATGCCCATTGGTTGTTTTTTTTGTCATTGGTTTCTCCTGCAATGCAAACGCACCGGCGTCCGTTCTATGGTATCGGCTTGTGCGATGCCCAACGGCGCGAGCGACGATTTGCCTGCCCGCTGGCGGGTCGTTCTCTCACAAATCCGATACTAGTCATGGCCGCTTGGTAACGCTACCATTTTGTTCGCAGCGCCCGTGCCTGAAGCGGCTGGCCGGTTGTCCGACCGCCGGGCCAACGAGCTTTGCCGCTCGATCACCTTGAAGCCGAGATCGAGCACCGGATGCTCCGGGCGCCGTCCGTCGATAGCGTCGATCAGCATGCTGGCGGCCGTGTTGCCCATCTCGTAGCGGTTGGTGCGCACGCTCGTGAGAGTCGGGACCGCGGAGGCCATGAATTCGAGATCGTTGAAGCCGACGATCGCTATCTGTTCGGGGATGGCGATCTCGCGGCGCCTGCATTCGAACAGCACACCCAGAGCGAGGTCGTCATTGGCGCAGAACACCGCGTCCATGCCGGGCTCCCGCGCCAGGAGATCGGTGAACAGGGCGCCTCCGAGCGTTACCGAGGTCGGAGTCGCCGTCGTGACGACGAGGCGTTGCTCGAACAGTCCGGCGTCCTTCATGGCCGAGACATATCCGTCGAGCCGCCGCTGCACCCGCGGATCCATCCGCGCGCCGACGAAGCCGATCTTGCGGTGACCTTGCGCGAACAGATGCGCAACCGCCGCACGGGCTGCGTCATAGTGCGAAAAGCCGATCATCATGTCGACCGGATTGGGTCCGATCTCCATGATTTGCACGATCGGGCAGTCGGCGGCATCGAGCATCGCGCGCGATTCCGTGGTCTGGTCGATGCCGGTGACGATCAGCCCGGCCGGCTTCTGCGCAAGAAACAGGCGCAGCAGCTTCTCCTCCTGGAGAATACTGTAGCGTGTGTTGGACAGCTGGATCGAGTAACGGCTGTTTTCGGAGGCGTCGTAGATGCCGCGCAACACGTCGGAGAACACATTATTGGTTAGTGACGGAATCAAGACACCGATCACCTCGGTGCGCTGCGAGGCCAACGCGCGTGCCGCCAGGTTCGGCACATAGCCGAGCTCTCTGGCCGCGCTCTCGACCCGGGTCCGCTTGGCGACCGACAGCGCCTCGGGATTGCGGAAGAAGCGGGACGCCGTGATCGGGCTTACGCCGGCAAGCTCGGCGACTTCCGCCAGCCGGATTTTGCCTGACTTGGTGCGGTTTCGACCCATTTGCTGCTCTTAACACACTCACTGTCGCAAACAAAGGAACGTTGACAGCGCTACCAGCACAGACTAACCAAAGACAAATTGCCAAAACCGCACAAACTGCCGACAATGGCGCCCGCTAAGGTTGGGCTTCGTTCGGTGAAGTCTGAAAAAACAAGACGGTCGCGGCGCGAGATGCGTCGTGGACTTTCGAGGAGGGAGCTAGATGTCGTCTGTGCAAATCCGCGACGTGCGGAAATCGTTCGGCAATTTTGAAGTCCTGCACGGCGTTTCGATTCCGATCGAGGACGGCCAGTTCGTCGTCCTGGTTGGTCCCTCCGGCTGCGGCAAGTCGACGCTTCTGCGCATGCTCGCCGGTCTCGAGAACATCACCTCAGGCACGATCTCGATCGGCGACCGGGTCGTCAACAATGTCCAGCCCAAGGAGCGGGACATTGCGATGGTGTTCCAGAACTACGCGCTCTATCCGCATATGACGGTCGGCGAGAACATGGGCTTCTCGATGAAGCTGCGGGGCGAGAGCACCGAAGAGATCAACAAACGCGTCAAGCGCGCCGCCGAGATCCTTGCGCTGTCGCCGCTGCTCGAACGCTATCCCCGCCAGCTCTCCGGCGGGCAGCGCCAGCGCGTCGCCATGGGCCGCGCCATCGTGCGCGATCCGCAGGTGTTCCTGTTCGACGAGCCCTTGTCGAACCTCGACGCCAAGCTGCGCGTCGCGATGCGCACCGAGATCAAGGAGCTGCACCAGCGGCTGAAGACCACGACGGTCTACGTCACCCACGATCAGATCGAGGCCATGACCATGGCCGACAAGATCGTCGTTATGCACGATGGCATCGTCGAGCAGATGGGTACGCCGCTCGAGCTCTACGACAAGCCCGAGAACCAGTTCGTCGCCGGCTTTATCGGCTCGCCGTCCATGAACTTCCTGAAAGGTCATGTGCGCGTTAACGGCGTTGCGACCTTCGAGGGGCCGAATGGCGTCAAGCTGCCGCTCAGGAACGCGCCGGCGGCATCCGACGGGCGTCCTGTCGTTTACGGCGTGCGTCCCGAGCATTTCACCATCGCTGACGACGGTGCCGATGCCGAGATCGTGGTGGTCGAACCGACCGGCTCGGAAACGCAGGTGTTTGCGAAGCTCGGCGGTGAGCAGGTCGTCGCGGTCTTCCGCGAACGTCACCAGTTCAATCCGGGTGACAAGGTCAAGCTGAAGCCCGATCCCTCCGTGATTCATCTGTTCGACGAGGCGACGGGTAAACGCGTGTAGCGACGCCAAAGAACTGCCCAAGCAGAACTGCCCAATACAAGACGACCCAAATACAAATATAAAATTTAGGGAGAGAACGATGAGCGATTTCGACAGGCGAAGTGTGCTTAAAGTCGGTCTGGGCGGCGCGGCGCTGCTGGCCGGCCCGGGTATCGTCCCGGTGCGCGCGGCGGAGTGGACCAACACGCCCGAGCCGAACGCCTCTATCCGCGTGCTGCGCTGGAAGCAGTTCATTCAGGCCGAGTTCGACAAATTTGCCGAGCAGACCAAGGCGTTCTCCGAGAAGACCGGCGTCAAGATCAAGCTCGAGGCCGAGAGCTGGGAGGACATCCGTCCCAAAGCCGCGGTCGCCGCCAATGTCGGCGCCGGTCCTGACCTGATCATCGGAACGCTCGATGATCCCCACAAATTTCCGGAAAAGCTGATCGACATGACTGACGTCGCCGACTATCTCGGCGCGCAGTATGGTGGCTGGTACCCGGTTGCCGAGCGCTACGGCAAAAAGGGCAACAGCTGGATCGCCATTCCGCAGGGCGCGACCGGCGGCTGCCTGAACTACCGCGTCAGCCACGTGAAGGCCGCCGGCTTCGATGAATTCCCCAAGGACACCGCCGGCTTCCTCAAGCTCTGCCAGGCGCTGAAGAAGAACAACACGCCGGCCGGCTTCGCGCTCGGCCACGCCACGGGCGACGCCAACGGCTGGTGCCAGTGGGCGCTGTGGGCCTTCGGCGGCAAGGTCGTCAACGACAAGAACGAGGTCGTGATCGATTCGCCGGAGACGATCGCCGCGCTCGAATACGTCAAGCAGCTGTACGAGACCTTCATCCCCGGCGTGCTGTCGTGGAATGACTCGAACAACAACAAGGCGTTTCTCAACGGCGAGCTCAGCCTGACGCTGAACGGCATCTCGATCTGGACCGTCGGAAAGAACTCGACCGATCCGAAGCAGCAGGAAATCGCCAAGGACATGAACCACGCGCCGATGCCGATCGGGCCGGTCGGCGTGTCGACCGAGCAGCAGAACGTGCTCGTCTATTACGGTTACAAGCACTCGAAGTATCCGAAGGCCGTCAAGGAATACATCAAGTTCATGATGGACAAGGCGAACTACGACGCCTGGGAGGTCTCCTCCAACGGCTACGTGTCGCCGCCGCTGCCGGCCTACAACGACAATCCGGTGTGGACCTCCGATCCGAAGATCACGCCGTATCGCGACTGTCTGAAGCGCTGCCGCGACAACGGCTATGCCGGCGATCTCGGCTATGCCTCCGCCGCCGTCATGGGCGACTTCGTCGTCGTCGACATGTTCGCGGAGGCCGCGTCAGGCTCCGTGACGCCGAAGGCGGCAGCCGCACGCGCAGCCGAGCGCGCCAAGCGCTACTACCAGGTCTGATCAGCTCCAATCTACGCGGCGTCCGGTTCGCCGGACGCCGCGACTTTTCGTCGAGGGGAATCCGACATGGCAGTTATGGCCGAGCCCGTTGCCGCGCAGGTCAAGCGCAGCAGCTTGTGGACCAGAGCATTCGAGAGCCGGAATTTCCTCGGCGCGATGTTCATGGTGCCGGCGATCGCCATTCTCATCCTGTTTCTGGCTTACCCGCTGGCGCTGGGCTTCTGGCTCGGCATGACCGACACCAAGATCGGTGGCGCCGGGCGCTACATCGGCTTCCAGAATTTCGTCTCGCTGGCGAAGGATTCGGTGTTCTGGCTTTCGGTGTTCAACACCATCTTCTACACGGTCGCCGCCAGCGCGGTGAAATTCGCCATCGGCCTCTATTTGGCGCTGCTGCTCAACGAACGGCTGCCGATGAAGTCGATGGTCCGCGCCATCGTCCTGTTGCCCTTCGTCGTGCCGACGGTGCTCTCTGCGATCGCGTTCTGGTGGATCTATGACAGCCAGTTCTCGATCATCTCCTGGGTGTTGATCAAGGCCGGCCTGATAACACGCTATATCGACTTCCTCGGCGATCCCTGGAATGCGCGCTGGTCGGTCGTCGCCGCCAATATCTGGCGCGGCGTGCCCTTCGTGGCGATCACGCTGCTGGCGGGATTACAGACCATCTCGCCCTCGCTCTACGAGGCCGCCAATCTCGACGGCGCCACCAATCTGCAGCGCTTCCGCCACATCACGCTGCCGATGCTGTCGCCGATCATCGCGGTCGTGATGACGTTCTCGGTGCTGATGACTTTCACCGACTTCCAGCTCATCTACACCATCACGCGGGGCGGGCCGATCAACTCCACCCATCTGATGGCGACGCTGTCGTTTCAGCGCGCCATCACCGGCGGCAATCTGGGCGAGGGCGCGGCGATCTCGAACGCGATGATTCCGTTCCTGGTTGCGGCGATCCTGCTCAGCTTCTTTGGGCTTCAGCGTTCCCGCTGGCAGCAGGGCGGGAGGGACTGACCATGACCACGGCAGACGACCAAAGCGTCGGAATGGACTACCTCGAGAGCTTCCCGCGGAAGTTTTTTCGGGTCTACCTTCCGCTCGGCCTGATCATCTTCTTCCTGCTGTTCCCGTTCTACTGGATGGCGGTCGCGACGTTCAAGCCGGACGCGGAAATGTACGACTACGAAAAGTACAATCCGTTCTGGATCGTGCATCCGACGCTGGAGCACATCAAGAAGCTGTTCTTCGACACCGACTATCCGCTCTGGATGTGGAACACCGTGATCGTCTCGGTGTCCTCGACCTTCATTTCGCTGTTCGCCAGCGTCTGCGCCGCCTATGCGATCGAACGCCTTCGCTACAGGGGCTCGCGCTATGTCGGCCTTGCGATCTTCCTCGGCTATCTCGTGCCGCCCTCGATCCTGTTCATTCCGCTGGCGGCGATTGTATTTCAGCTCGGCCTGTTCGACGGCAATCTGGCGCTGATCCTGACCTATCCGACCTTCCTGATCCCGTTCTGCACCTGGCTGCTGATGGGCTATTTCCGCACCATCCCCTATGAGCTGGAGGAGTGTGCGCTGATCGACGGGGCGACGAGGTTGCAGATTCTGATGAAGATCACGCTGCCGCTTTCGCTGCCGGGCGTGATCTCGGCGGGCATCTTCGCCTTCACGCTATCCTGGAACGAGTTCATCTACGCGCTGACCTTCATCTCCTCGTCCGAGAACAAGACGATCCCCGTCGGCGCGATCACCGAGCTCGTCAATGGCGACGTCTACCATTGGGGTGCGCTGATGGCGGCGGCTCTGACCGGCTCGGTTCCCGTAGTTATCCTTTATTCCTTCTTCGTGGAGTATTATGTGTCGGCGATGACCGGCGCCGTGAAGGAATGATCGCGGGGCCTGCCTCGAGAGCGTGCCAGGACGAATCGCCAAGGGCGCGTTCCGGCCAATAAAAAGGAGTAGGCTCTTGCACATCCTGGTTCTCGGCGCCGCCGGCATGGTCGGCCGCAAATTGTGCGAACGGTTGTTGCGCGACGGCCGGCTTGGCAAGAGCGACATCACCAAGCTGACCATGCATGACGTGGTCGAGCCGAAGACGCCGGAAAAGGCCGGTTTTGCCGTCGAGACCGTGTCGAGCGATTTTGCCGTCCCGGGTGCGGCCGAAAAGCTGATCGCCGGCCGTCCGGACGTGATCTTTCATCTCGCCGCGATCGTCTCGGGCGAAGCCGAGCTCGACTTCGACAAGGGCTACCGCATCAATCTCGACGGCACGCGGATGCTGCTCGATGCCGTCAGGGTCGCAGGGGGCGGCTACAAGCCGCGCGTGGTCTTCACGTCCTCGATTGCGGTGTTCGGCGCGCCGTTCCCCGATGCGATCGGCGACGAGTTCTTCCACACGCCGCTTCTGAGCTACGGTACGCAGAAGGCGATCGGCGAATTGCTGCTGGCCGACTATTCCCGCCGCGGCTTCCTCGATGGCATCGGCATCCGCCTGCCGACCATCTGCATTCGGCCCGGCCTGCCCAACAAGGCGGCATCGGGCTTCTTCTCCAACATCCTGCGGGAGCCGCTGGCCGGCAAGGAAGCGGTCCTTCCGGTGTCCGAGGACGTCCGCCATTGGCATGCCACGCCGCGCTCCGCCGTCGGCTTCCTGCTGCATGCGGGCACCATGGACCTCGCCGCGGTGGGGCCGCGCCGCAATTTGACCATGCCGGGCCTGTCGGCGACGGTTGGCGAGCAGATCGCTGCGCTGAAACGCGTCGCCGGCGACAAGGTCGCCGCCCGCATCAAGCGGGAGCCCGATCCCTTCATCGTCGGCATCGTCGGCGGCTGGCCGCGCAACTTCAATGCAAAGCGGTCGCTCGAGCTCGGCTTCACCAGCGCCGAAAAGATTTTCGACGACATCATCCGCATTCACATCGAAGACGAGCTCAGCGGCAATTTCGTCGCCTGATCTCTGACTGAGCGGGTAAAGTGATGGCGAGCGTTGCTTGCATCGGCGAATGCATGGTCGAGCTCCGGCAGGCCCAAGGTGGACAATCCGCCGGACATTCCAGCGGGCAGGGCGGGGGCCTCTACTCGCGTGGATTCGGCGGCGACACTCTCAACACGGCCGTGTACCTCGCGCGGCTCGAGGTCAAGGTCGACTATCTCACCGCGCTTGGCGACGATGCCCTGAGCGATGAGATGATCGCAGCCTGGACTGCGGAGGGCGTCGGCACGAGGCGCGTCGCGCGGCTGCCCGGCAAGCTGCCCGGCCTCTACATGATCCAGCTGGACGCGAAGGGCGAGCGCCAGTTCTTCCACTGGCGCGACAGTGCGGCGGCGCGCCAGCTGATGAATCTGCCGGAGACGGACGATCTCCTCAACTCCCTGATGAGCTACGACATCGTCTATCTCTCTGCGATCACGCTCTCGATCTACGACGCGGCCGGGCGCGAGCGCCTCTTCGCGGCGATCAAGCGCGCGCGCCTGCTCGGCACCCGCTTCGTGTTCGACACCAATTTCCGCGCGCGGGGATGGCCGGATCGCGACGTCGCGCGTGAGGTGTTTTCAGCCGCCTTCGCGGCTGCCGACATCGTGCTGACCTCGACCGAGGATCTGCTCGCTCTCTATCCCGGCGAAAGCCACGAGCAGTTGATGGCGCGCATCCCGACCCCCGAGTTGGTGTTCCGGCTCGCCGAGCCGGTCAGCCTGCTGCGCTTTCCCGGGGGCCCCTACGAGGTCCGCGCCGAGCCCATGACCAAACCCGTGGTCGACACCACCGCGGCCGGCGACAGCTTTGCGGCGGCCTATATCGCGGCGCGGCTCGCCGGTTCCAACCCGGTCGAGGCCGCCCAGGCCGGGCACCGCCTCGCCAGCCTCGTGATCTGCTATTCCGGCGCCATCATTCCGGGTTATGCCATGCCGCCGAAGAAACGGCACCGGCCGGCGACGACGCGTCAAGCGACCAAGTGAAACGAAAGCCAAGATGACCACGACTGCCCAGCAGAACCACCTCGCCGCGCTGTTCAAGGCCGCGACCGTCATTCCCGTCCTCACCATCGAGCGTATCCAGGATGCTGTGCCGCTGGCGCGTGCGCTGGTGGCCGGCGGCGTCCGTACGCTGGAGGTGACCATGCGTACCCCTGTTGCGATCGAGGCTGCGAGGGCGATGATGGCCGAGGTGCCCGAGGCGGTGATCGGCATCGGCACGATTCTCAATCCGGCCGACTTCACCCGTGTCGAGAAGCTCGGCGTCGCCTTCGGCATCAGCCCGGGCTTGACCCCGGACCTGTTGAAGGCCGCCACCCATAGCTCCTTGCCGTTTGCGCCGGGTATCGCCACGGCGTCCGAACTGATGATGGCGCTATCCTACGGCTTCGACATTGCAAAATTTTTCCCGGCCGAGCAGGCCGGCGGCATCAAGGGGCTGCGTTCGCTGGGTGGGCCGTTCCCGAACGTGCGGTTCTGCCCGACCGGGGGGGTCGGCGAGGCCAATGCGGCGACCTGGCTCGCGGAGCCCAATGTGGTCGCGGTCGGCGGTTCCTGGCTGTGCCCGACGGCGGAGATCAGGGCCGGGAACTGGGCCGGCATAACTGCCATCTGCCAGCGCACCCTCCAGGCCCTTAAACCCGCGTGAAGTCTTGCCATCCCTGGGCTAAGACTTAGGTCAGCAAGAGACCGCCAGGGAGAAAGACCATGACCGCCAGCATCGTCGGATGGGCGCATACGCCGTTCGGCAAGTTCGACACCGAGACCGTGGAAAGCCTCGTGGTGAAGGTCGCCAATGAGGCGCTGGCGGATGCCGGCATTTCGGCTGGCGATGTCGACGAGATCGTGCTCGGCCATTTCAACGCCGGCTTCTCGCCCCAGGATTTTACCGCCTCGCTGGTGCTCCAGGCCGACCCGAAGCTGCGCTTCAAGCCGGCGACCCGGGTCGAGAACGCCTGCGCCACCGGCTCCGCCGCCGTCCATCAGGGCGTGCGCGCGATCGCGGCCGGCGCGGCCAGGATTGTCCTCGTCGTCGGGGTCGAACAGATGACGCGCACGCCGGGGCCGGAGATCGGCAAGAACCTGCTTAAGGCGTCCTATCTGCCTGAGGACGGCGACACCGTCGGCGGCTTCGCCGGCGTGTTCGGCAAGATCGCCAGCTCCTATTTCCAGAAATACGGCGACCAGTCCGATGCACTGGCGCTGATCGCGGCCAAGAACCACAAGAACGGCGTCGCCAATCCCTTCGCCCAGATGCGCAAGGACTTTGGCTTCGAGTTCTGCCGCGCCGAGAGCGAGAAGAACCCCTACGTTGCCGGCCCCCTGAAGCGCACCGACTGCTCGCTGGTCTCAGACGGTGCCGCTGCCCTGGTGCTGGCCGACGCGGAAACCGCCAAGGGCATGAGCAAGTCGATCGGCTTCCGCGCCACCGCGCACGCCCAGGATTTCCTGCCAATGTCCAAGCGCGACATCCTCCAGTTCGAGGGCTGCACGGTCGCCTGGCAGCGCGCGCTGGAGAAGGCGGGCGTTACACTTTCCGATCTCTCCTTCGTCGAGACCCATGACTGCTTCACCGTCGCCGAACTGATCGAGTACGAAGCGATGGGCCTGACGCCGAGGGGGCAGGGCGCCCGTGCCATCAAGGAAGGCTGGACGCTCAAGGACGGCAAGCTGCCGGTCAATCCGTCCGGCGGCCTGAAGGCCAAGGGCCATCCGATCGGCGCCACCGGCGTCTCCATGCACGTGATGACCGCGATGCAGCTCGCCGGGCAAGCGCCGGAGGGCATGCAGCTCAAGAATGCAAAGCTCGGCGGCATCTTCAACATGGGCGGTGCGGCGGTCGCCAACTACGTCTCCGTGCTGGAGCCGTTGAAGTAAGCCCCGATCTCGTAGGGTGCGCAAAGGCGCGCAAACGCCGTGCCCACCATCTTGTTTGCGCTAGATCATGGTGGGCACGCTTCGCTTTGCCCACCCTACGGCACTGATTGATTCGCGGGACATGCATCATGAGCAATGACTACGAAGATTCGCTGTCGATGGACGCACTCAACGATCGCATCGCGATTCTCGAGGACAATATCCGCCAGCTCATCGAGCAGGCCGCGGCCGCCTCGGGTGAGCAGAACGAGTCGCGGATCGCGGACCGCATCAACCAGCAGAATGAGGAGCTCGACCGTCTCCTCAAGATTCGCGAATCCCGTCAGAAGAAATAGCGGCCCTTCGCCGCCGGCGCATGCGACCATACGCCGGCCGCCCTTGCGCACGCGACGCCGCTGCCGTTAGCTGGACCGAAATCGCAGGGCTCATCTGAGCCCGCGCAATCGGGAGCGAACGATGGGACCGCTGAAGGGCATCAAGGTCGTCGACATGACCACCGTGCTGATGGGTCCCTATGCGACCCAGATGCTCGGCGACTACGGCGCAGACGTCATCAAGGTGGAATCTCTCGACGGCGACGTCACCCGCCTGATCGGTCCGATGCGGCACGCCGGCATGGGCCCGGTGTTCCTCAACACCAACCGCAGCAAGCGCTCGATCTGCCTCGACCTGAAGAAGCCCGCCGGCCGCGGGGCCGTGCTGCGCTTGCTGAAAGATGCCGACGTTCTCGTCTACAACGTCCGCCCGCAGGCAATGGCGCGGCTTCAACTGGGCTATGACGTTGTTGCCAAGATCAATCCGCGTTTGGTCTATGCCGGCGTGTTCGGCTTCGGCCAGGACGGGCCGTATGCTGCAAAACCCGCCTATGACGATCTGATCCAGGGCGCCACCGCGCTGCCGGCTCTGATGGCGCAGACCGGTGACGGCGTGCCGCGCTATGTGCCGAACGCACTGGTCGATCGCATTGTCGGCCTTACCGCCGTCGGCGCGATCTGCGCCAGCCTCGTGCACCGCGACCGCACCGGACGCGGTCAGCGCGTCGACATCCCGATGTTCGAGACCATGGCCGGCTTCGTCATGGGCGACCACATGGGCGGGCTCACCTACGAGCCCCCGCTGGACAAAGGCGGTTACGCCCGCCATCTCTCGCGCGACCGCCGGCCCTACAAGACGTCGGACGGCTATCTCAGCGTCATCGTCTACAACGACAAGCAGTGGGAAAACTTCTTCAAGGCGACGGGACGCGACGATCTGCGGGCCGACGCGATGTTCGCGACATTCGCCGGCCGCGCCGCCAATATCGACGTGGTCTATGCCGAGCTCGCGCGCATCTTCGAGACGCGTTCCACAACGGAATGGATCGACCTGCTCACCAAGGCCGACGTGCCTGTGATGCCGATGCACGACCTCGCCTCGATGCTGCACGATGAGCATCTGGAGGCGACCGGCTTTTTCCCGGTGGTGAACCATCCAACTGAAGGGCCGATCCGGAGTATGAGGGTGACGGCGACCTGGTCGGAGACCGAAGCCGAACCGGTGCGGCTCGCGCCGCAGCTGAACGAGCACGGCGCGGAAATCCTCCGTGAGGTCGGCTACTCCGCGGACGAGATCGACGCCATGGTCCGCGATGGCGTCACCCGTTCGCCGCCCCGGAATGACGATGCACAGGTGCGCTCATGAGCTTCATCACCGGCGTCGGCCTCACGCCTTTCGGCAAACACGAAGGTTCGTCCTCGCTCGACCTGATGAGCAGGGCCGCGCAGGCCGCGCTCGACGACGCCGGGCTCGAGCGCGCCGACATCGACGGCATCCTCTGTGGCTACTCCACCGTCTCGCCGCACATCATGCTGGCGACCGTCTTTGCCGAGCATTTCGGCATCCGTCCCAGTTACGCCCACGCCGTCCAGGTCGGGGGCGCGACCGGCCTCGCGATGACCATGCTGGCGCATCATCTCGTCGAGGCTGCAGTCGCCCGCAACGTGCTCGTGGTCGCCGGTGAGAACCGTCTCACCGGACAGAGCCGCGATGCCTCGATCCAGGCGTTGGCGCAGGTCGGCCATCCCGACTACGAGGTGCCGCTCGGCCCGACCATTCCCGCCTACTACGGTCTGGTCGCCAACAGATACATGCACGAATACGGCGTGACGGAACAAGACCTCGCCGAATTCGCCGTGCTGATGCGCGCCCACGCCTGCACCCATCCCGGTGCGCAATTCCGCGATTCCATCACTGTTGGCGACGTCATGGCCTCGAAGCCGGTGGCGATGCCGCTGAAGCTGCTCGATTGCTGCCCGGTGTCCGACGGCGGCGCCGCCTTCGTCATCAGCCGCGAGCGGACCGGAGAGGCCGGCGTGCGCATTCGCGGCTGTGCCCAGGCTCATACCCATCAGCACGTCACTGCAGCGCCCGCCCTAAGCGAACTCGGCGCCGAGATCTCCGTCGCCCGCGCCAGGGAGGCCACCGGCCTCGCGATTTCCCACGTGCGCTACGCGGCGATCTACGACAGCTTTACGATCACGCTCGCGATGCTGCTGGAAGACCTTGGCCTTGCTGGCCGGGGCGAGGCAGCCGCACGCGTGCGCGCCGGCCATTTCAGCCGCGACGGCGCGATGCCGCTGAACACCCATGGTGGCCTGCTCAGCTACGGTCATTGCGGCGTCGGTGGCGCCATGGCGCATCTTGTCGAAACGCATCTGCAGATGACGGGGCGAGCGGCGAATCGTCAGGTGCGCGACGCCTCGATCGCGCTGCTGCACGGCGACGGCGGCGTGCTGTCGTCTCACGTCAGCATGTTCCTGGAGCGGGTGCGATGAGCGAGCGTCTAGCCGACTGGACCAAGGGCGAACAGGCCGTCATTTATCAGACCTGCACCGCATGCGGCCATGTGCAGTATTTTCGTCGCGCCTTCTGCGCGGCCTGCGGCGCGTCCGATCCGCGCGAGCAGCGCGCCAGCGGCAAGGGCAGGGTCTACGCGACGTCGCTGGTCTGTCGCGCCGCCACGCCCGAGACGCGCGCGCACGTGCCTTACAACATCCTGCTGGTCGATTGCGCCGAGGGTTTTCGCATGATGGCGCATGGTGAGAATGATCTCGCCATCGGCGATGAGGTCAGCGCGAGCTTCAAACGGTTCGCCGGCAAGCTGGTGCCGTTCTTCGCCAAAGACGGATAGTGAAATTGGATGTAGCCCCGATTGCGCTGCGCTCCATCTGGGCTACTGCAGCAACGCGAGCGGTGGGATCCGTCATTCGGGGGCGGTCCTGAGAGACCGAGCCTGGAACGGGAATTCTGGGCCTGGCCTGTGCGAGGGCCACCCCGGAATGACGAAAGCACTCACCCGACTCTTAACTAGCGCCCGTAGAACAGGATGCTGGCGATGACGAGCATCGCCATCACCGCCAGCATATGCGCGAACGCTTCCGAGGCCGCCCCCTTGGTGGCTTCCTTCATGCCGTTTTCTCCCTAGACTTGGGCGTGACTCATCGATGCGCGGTTAGCGCCCAACGGCCAATTGTTTTTACTCGGAACACCCCTTGCGAGTATCCGCCGCGATTAAGTCCCCACGCGGCGAATATCGACTGTACCAAGGTCGTTCAGCAATGCGGCGGCATTTTGACTCGATGTTGTTGCTCCTGCGGACGCGCAAGAATACAGTTTCGTGGAACTTTCGCCGCTAACGACAAAAAGCATCAAAGGCTTAGGGAAAAACTTCAGGAAAATCATGGCCCGTATCAACTACAGCGACCCATCCAAAGCATCCGACCGCACCCGCGAAATCCTCGACAAGAATCGCAATGCCAACATCTTCCGCATGATGTCGCATTCGCCGAGCTACTTTGAGCAATACTGTCGCCTCGGCGGTGCCATCCGCCACAAGGGCGAGCTCGATCCGATCGTGCGTGAGCTCGCGATCACCCGCACCGGCATCCTGTGCGAGGCGCCGTACGAGATCGTCGCGCACAAGCGCATCGGCAAGAATGTCGGCGTAACCGACGAGCAGAACGAGGCGCTCGAGAACTGGCAGGCCGCCAAGTGTTTCGACGAGGTGCAGCGTGCCGCGCTCGCCTTCACCGACGAGATCGTGAAATTGAACAAGCCTACAGACGCTGCCTTCAGGGCGATCGCGTCAAAACTGACGCCCGCCGCACTGGTCGAGTTGCAGCTTTCGGTTGGCTTCTACATCATGACGTCAAAGTTTTTGGAGACGTTTGAGATCGATCTTCAGCCGGTCACGGAAGTGGTGGGCTGATCCAAAGCCGCGGCGAGGGATGCCGATGACGATCGATGAATATGCGGCCTGGGCCGCCACCGTTGCAAAAGTCGATGAGCGTCCGTCCAACGAACGGCTGTCCTATCTCGGGCTCGGCCTCGCCGGCGAATCCGGCGAAGTCGCCGACCACATCAAGAAGCTGCTCCGCGATGACTGGCTCGACCAGGCGGGCCTCGTCGAAGAGCTGGGTGATGTCATCTATTACTGGGCATGCCTGTGCGTGGCGACCGGCCAGCAGCCATCCGAGCTGCTCAAGACCAGTGCCGCAAAGATCAAGCGGCGGATCAGCGAGGCGGCGAGCCGCTAGGCCGCTCAGGTCGACGTCAGGATATCCACCCTGGCGTTGGCGACGATCAGGCGGTCGGCGAGAAGCTGCGCAAGATTGCGCATGATGCGTTCGCTGGCGTGCGGGTGCTGCTTGCGGAAGCGTTCGAACGCTTTCAGAGGCGCCTCGAACGCGGTCGCCGCCATATCCGCGAACACGTCGGCGGAGCGAGTGGTCTCGATCAGCGCCATCTCGCCGAACGCCATGCCGGCGGTGAGTGTTGCGAGCCGTACTCCGTCGGGCAGGGTGACATGCACCGCGCCGCTGCGCAGGAAGAAAAGGGAATCGGCTGCGGCGCCCGTGGTGAGGATTTTCGCGCCAGACTGATAGGTCCGGATCGTGCAGATCGAGGCGAGGTCGGTCAGCTCTTCCTCGCTCATGCCGGCCAGCAGCGGCTGCTCGGCAAGTTCGGTGGTCTCGTGGAAATCGATCGAGCCTCCGTACCGATAGATGATCTGGTCTTCGGCCCATTCGATCGCGGTGTCGAGCAAATAGAAGTCGCGGACGTTCTTGAGCTCGGCGGTCCATTCCCGCAGGCTGTCCCATTCCTTGGAGGCACGCCTGACGCCTGACAGCACGACGGTCACATTCAGCACCGCGAGTTCCTCGAACGCCTCGGCCACCAACCGCGCTCCGGCGCGTGTGGTGGAGGTGACGCGGTGGAGATCGAAGATCACGAATTGCGGCCGCGGCCGCCCCGCAAGCCGGCGCGAGACATAGTCGACCGCCGACAGCGACAGCGTGCCGACCAGCTCGATGATCCGCACCTCCTGCTCGTGGGCTGCGAGAATATCGCGCTCCTGCGGGCGGCGCACGCGCCGCGACGGACTCTTGCCGATGTCGTAATCGGCGATGACGGCGTTGCGCGCGTCGTCGCTCCGGTTGAGCATGTGCAAATCGTAATGCGAGGACAGCGCCTCGCACACCTTGATGCCGCGCACGCTGTTGCCGTGCTTGTCGAGTCTTGGCGAATAGCTGCTGAGCCCGAGGCGAGCGGGGAGGGCGGCGAGAATTCCGCCGCCGACGCCACTCTTGGCGGGGATGCCGATCCGGTAGATCCATTCGCCGGCATAGTCGTACATGCCCGACGACGTCATCACCGAGAGCGTGCGCGAGATCGCGTAAGGCGTCAGCACCTGCTCGCCGGTAACCGGGTTGACGCCGCGGTTGGCGAGCGTTGCCGCCATCACCGCGATGTCGCGCGCGGTGACCAGTACCGCGCATTGCCGGAAATAGACGTCGAGCACGGCGGCGACATCGTCCGAGATCACCGCATTGGTCTTGAGGAGATAGCCGATGGCGCGATTGCGGTCGCCGGTCTGGCTTTCGGAAGCGTAGACGGCCTCGTCGACGGCGAGGTCGCGGCCGGCAAAACGACCGAGCGCGAGGCGAATGTGCTCGAACGCGTCCCGACCCTTGCTGTCGTGGATCAGCCCGGTGCAGGCGATCGCGCCGGCATTGACCATCGGGTTGAACGGATGGTTGTCCGAGTTGAGCCGGATCGAGTTGAAAGGATCGCCGGAGGGCTCGACGCCGATCGCGCTCTCGACCCTGCTTGCGCCGAGCAGGTCCAGCGCCAGTGCGAACACGAACGGCTTTGACATCGACTGGATGGTGAAGGGTACCCTGGAGTCGCCGACCTCGTAGACATGACCGTCCAGGGTCGCGAGGCTGATGCCGAAACAAGCAGGATCGGCCTTGCCGAGCTCGGGAATGTAGTCGGCGACCGCGCCCGAGGTCTCCGCCGAGAATTCGTTGAGGCAATTGTCCAGAAACCGCAGCAATGGCGGCTTCGAGCGGGTCCAGGCGGTGGCGAGTGGCGAAAGCGGTTTCATCGCCTCTCTTTGTGCAACGCAATCAGGGCACGCGCAACCCGTCCGGCACCATGGTCTGCCGCCGGACCAGCAGCAAGGCGAGCAAAACCGTGGGGACGAGGATGGCGAGGCCGAGCAGCGTCACCTGCATTTGCGATAGCGGCATGATGCCGCCGCCGGGGGTGGCCACCACGAACCCGCCGATCACCAGCAGCACGCGGATCGGCCATTCCAGCGCACCGGCGCCGCGGAGATCGCCGACGAAGGGCTGGTAGCCCTGGATGCCCCCGCAGATGAACAGCGTGCCGAACGCCGCAAGCGCCATCAAACCGAGGCCGGCCAAATAGGGGCTCGGCCCCTGCAGCACCAGCGCGGGATTGAGCACGAAGAAGAACGGGATGAAATAGATGATGCTGCCGACCCACATCGATTCCCAGCCCGTCTTCATCGCCGGCGAGCCGGCAATACCTGCCGCCGCGAACGAGGCGATCGCAACCGGCGGGGTGATCGACGACAACATGCCCCAGTAGAAGATGAACATGTGCACGGCCATCTTGTTCAGCCCGAGCTTCTCCAGCGCCGGTGCGACCAGGATGGCGAGGAAGATGTAACAGGCCGTCGTGGTCAACCCGAGGCCGAGGATCAGGCTGGTGAGGGCGCACATGCCGAGCAGCAGGAACGGATTGTCACCGGCAATGCGCAGCAGGTCGTTGGCGAGGCTCGACACCACGCCTGTCATTGAGAAGGCGCCGATCAGCAGGCCGCAGCCGGCGAGGATGCCGACGAGCTCGACGAAGGTGCGGCCGTTGACCTCGAGGAATTTGCCGATGGTCGCCACAGTCCAGCGCGTCTCCTTCGAGAACAGCTGGTTGAGGACCAGAAGCAGGGCGGTAGCGTAGAATGGCGCATGGCTCTCGCGCTTGAAGTAGAGCAGCATCACGATCAGCAGCGCGATCACGAAGACGTAGTACCAGCCGTCCCGGATCGTATCCATGACCCGCGGCAGCTCCGCGCGCGGAATACCCTTCAGCCCGTGTCGTGCGGCGTAGGAATCGACCTGCATGAACAGGCCGATGTAATACAGCGCGGCGGGAATGATGGCCGCGATCGCGACATCGGCGTAGCTGACATTGAGGAATTGTGCGATCACGAAGGCGGTCGCGCCCATCACCGGCGGAGCCAGCACCGCGCCGGTCGAGGCACAAGCCTCGATCGCGCCGGCATAAGATGCGCGAAAGCCGCTCTTCTTCATCACCGGAATGGTCATGGTGCCGGCGGTGAGCACGTTGGAGATGATCGAGCCCGACATCATGCCGAGCAGGCCGCTGGCGAAGATGCAGACCTTCGCCGCGCCGCCGCGGAAGGTGCCGCACAGCGCGAAGGCGAGATTGATGAAGAACTTTCCGGCGCCGGTCATCATCAGCGCGGTGCCAAACACCAGGAAGCCGATCACGGTGTCGGCAAACGCCTGGATGGGAATGCCGAGCAGGCTCTCGCCCGACAGCACGTGATAGGCGGTCGCCTGCTCCAGCGTCGACTGCGTGCCGCGGAACGGACCTAACCAGCTGGATTCCGCGAACAGCGGATAGACGGTGAAGGGGAGCACGCTCAGTAGCAGGCTCCAGCCGCCGGTCCGGCGCAGCGCCTCCATCAGCATCACCCACATCACGAGACCCGCGGCTGTCACGCTGTTCGGCGCGCCGCCGAATTCCCAGCCGGCCTCCGCGGCCTTGCGCACGTTCGACATCAACACAAGCGCTGCGGCAAAAGTCACGACGAAGCAGAGAAGATCATACCAGGGAATGCGGTCGAGCGGCGCGCGTGCGGTTCCCGGGAAGATCAGGAACGTGAACGGTAGCATCAGGGCGATCAGGAGATAGAAGTACTCCGTGTTGAGCTGGGTGTAGCCGACGAAGAAGCGCAGCGAGAATTGCTGGTTGATGCAGAGCAGGACGGTCGCGGCGGTCGCGACGACGAGCATCCAGCGCCACGCGCCGGGCAAGCTTCGGACGCGCGTGACCTCCGCTTCCTGCATGTTGCCGGCGGCGCCATGCGGATCGTCGAACACGATCCGCTTGGCCTCGTCCTGCGCGGCGGTAGAGACTGAAGCAGACGACATGATCGACCCCGCGCGTGGGCAATAAACGCTGAGAACTAATCCTCGAACCCGTTCGGCATGTCGGTCTTCGCAAGGGCTGTGGCACGCGCCTTCATCCAGCCGTCGAGGAACGCCTTGTCATCCGCAGGCGGGTTGGACTTTCCGTAGTCGGTCCACGCTGCGCCAAGCACCTCCTGGCGCTTGATCAGTCTGTTGTTGTGAGCGTCCTGCGCGTCGCTCCATTGCCCGGCTTCCTTCAGCGCCTTTACCGCGCCGGGATGCACCGGCACCACCCAGTTCTTGGTCTGGCGATCGGCCGCAAGCCCGCCGGCGCCGGGCGCGGCGTCCTTGTAGGAATCGTAGTTCACGATCATGGCTTTGGTGATCGCATAGACCTGGTCGGGGGCTTGCGAGGCGTAGGCGACGAAAATCGGGTAGGGGTAGTTACCGAGCTCGATCGGTTTGTCCGGCGAGATGCCGGCGCCGCAGGTCGCGGTCTGCGGGAAAAAGAATGAGCCGACCTTCTGCATCCGCGCCCAGCCTTCCTTGTCCTTGGCGGGCAGCGGCGGCCAGATCAGGCCGCGCGGCGAGGTCTCGGCTTCCTTGGCGGGGCCGGTGATGGTGGTGCCGAAGGCCGCGTCGGTGTCGTTGTTGATCAGGCCCTTCCACATCGCGCCGTAGCTTGCGAACTCGACGACCCTGACGTCCTTCTGCGTCAGGCCGGCGAAGGCGAGCACCGCGAGCGAGTTCTGGTTCAGCGCCGGCGAGCCGACGACGAATCCGACGCGCTTGCCCTTGAGATCCTTCAGCTCCTTCACGCCTGTATCCGCAGCCACGCCGAGCGTGCCGCAATTGCAGTCGACGGATGAGAGCAGGATCTGGAGCGGTTGCGGGCCCCACTCCCTGGAGCCGAACTCGAACACGCCTTCCTGCGCGAAATAGGTCCCCGATCCCATCGCCGCGGAGACCGCACGCTTGGCGCGCAGCGGCGCCAGACGCGCGACGTCGTTGCCTGCGGGGAGCACGCGCACGTCGGTCGAATATTTGTCCTTCATCATCTTGCCGACGCCGACCGCGATGTTGAAGCCGGCGGTGCCGGTGTCATAGGCGGTGAACGTCAATGTCGCCGGTAGCTTGATGTCTTCGGCGAATGCATAGCGTGTAGACGCAAAAGAAAGGCCCGCCACCAAGGCAGGCGCGAGCACGATCAGCCCACGAAGCATGTTTCCCTCCAATGATCCTCGCGTTTGCCGCGACGATTTTCTTTCTTTGTTTGAAACAGGTTTTGTTTGAAACGGATCATGTCATCGCGATCAAGCAATGGCAACGCCGTACCGCGAACGCAGCAATGAGGCTGACAGATTGTCGCGGAAAAGACGGAGAATGCAGTCAGTTCGCAACGATCGCGATCGCCTGTCCCTCGGCAACGACGTCGTCGATCTTCACCAGGATAGATGTGATCTCGCCGCTCACAGGAGAAAGCACAGGTATCTCCATCTTCATCGCTTCGACCAGCACAATCTCATCACCATCCGCAACGGTTCCTCCAACTTGCACGGGAGTTGAGCAGATGCGACCCGCGATCTCCGTGACGATCTTAATCTCTGGCATGCCATCGCCTTCTTCTTGTGGTCGCAAAATGCCTGAGGTAGTTTCTTCTGCAAGCGGAATTTAATTCCGCACAGCGGAACAAGCGGTAGGGATCATGGGACGACGTTCAGAGCGGTTGAGTAGACAAGGTGCGCTCGCCGGCGATGCCGGTGAGGGTGATGTCATCCAAGTGGTGTCGCGCGCGTTCGACGTGTTGCGATGCTTCGAGGGCCACGATAGCAGGCTCGGCAATCTCGAAATTTCAAACCGCTGCGGCCTGCCGCGCTCGACCGTGTCGCGGCTCACGCACACGCTGACGCGAATGGGTCAGCTGGTCTATCTGCCGCGCGATCAGAAATATCGCATCGGGCCGAGCGCGGTGGCGATGAGCGCCTCGATGATGAAGGGCGCGCAGCTGCGCAGCATGATTCGCCAGCGGCTTCAGGAAGTCGCCGAGCAACTGCCCGGCACGGTTGGTTTCGTGGTCCCCGATCGCTTCCATCTGGTCTATCTCCAGTTTGCGCGCTCGGCCTCGGCACTCGGCCTGCACGAGGGCACCGGCAGCCGCATCTCGATGGCCTCCACTGCTGCGGGCGCAGCCTACACCGCGGCATTGGCGCCCGAGGTCGGCGATGCCTTCCTCGCGGACATGGAGCGGGAAGCTCCCGAGGCTGCGAAAATCCTGCGGCCCCGCATCGAGGCCAACCGGCAGTCGCTGCATGAGCGCGGCTATGTCGTGGCCTGCGGCTTGTGGAGCCCGCACATCAACGGGCTCGCGGTGCCGATCTGGTCGCCGCAGTATCAGACGTTTGTGGTGATCACGATCGGTCTTCTGTCGTCGATGTATAACGAGCAGCGTCTGCATGCCGAAGTCGCCCCGTTGATGGTCGCGCTCGGCCGCTCGCTCGGCAGCCTGATGGACGGCGCGGAGGGCGACGTATTCAACGCCCGCATCCCGCGCAAACCGGTCGCCATGGCCGTGCACAACAATAACAAGCCGATCAATTCGGAGGGAGTGAATGAACTGGAAGTCGGAACTCGACGAGCTCGCCCGGCGCGAAGCCTTCGCGCGGGAGATGGGCGGCGTTGACAAGGTCAAGCGTCAGCATGACCAGGGCCGACTGACTGTTCGGGAACGTATCGACAGACTGACCGACAAAGGTAGCTTTCACGAAATCGGTGCCGTCTCCGGCGTCGGCGAGTACGATTCCAGCGGCGAGTTGCAGAAATTGACGCCGGCGAACTGCGTGTTCGGCCGTGCCCGCGTCGAAGGCCGCACCGTCGTCGTGGTCGGCGACGATTTCACCGTGCGCGGCGGCTCGGCGGACGCGTCCATCTCCGCAAAACCGCTGATGGCGGAGGAGATGGCGCATGATCTCCGCCTGCCCATCGTCCGCATCATCGAAGGCTCGGGCGGCGGCGGCTCGGTCAAGACCATCGAGACCAAGGGCGCGGCGAACCTGCCGGGTGGTATCGGCGGCACACGCTGGTATCGCTTCACCACCGAAAACTTGTCGCGCGTGCCCGTGGTCGCGCTCGGCCTCGGCTCGGTCGCAGGGCTCGGTGCCGCGCGTCTTGCCGCCAGCCACTATTCCATCATGACCCGGAAGTCCGCGATGTTCGTTGCAGGCCCGCCGGTGGTGAAGGCGCTGGGGCAGGATCTCTCGAAGGAAGAACTCGGCGGCGCCGACATCCAGACCCGCGCCGGCGCGGTCGATCATGCCGTCGACACCGAGGAGGAGGCCTTTGCCTGCGCCCGGCGATTCCTGTCCTATCTGCCGTCGTCGGTTGACGGGCTGCCGCCGACCTTGCCCTGCACCGACAATCCGGAGCGCACCGAAGAGGCGCTGATGAGCGCGGTGCCACGCAACCGCAAGCAGGTCTACAAGATACGGCCGATCGTCGAACAGGTCGTGGACAAAGGTTCGTTTTTCGAGGTCGGCAAGAATTTCGGCAGGCCGATCATCGTCGGCCTCGCGCGGCTCGAGGGCAGGGCGGTGATGGTACTCGCCAGCGACAGCTTTCACTATGGCGGCTCCTGGACGGCGGATGCCTGCCAGAAGGTGGTGCGCTGGGTCGACTTCGCAGAGACCTTCCATTTGCCGATCGTCTATCTCATGGACTGCCCCGGCTTCATGATCGGGCTCGATGCGGAGAAGGCGGGCACCATCCGCCATGGCGTTCGCGCCATGGCCGCGGTCAACCAGACCACGGTGCCCTGGTGCACGGTGATCCTGCGCAATGCCTTCGGCGTCGCCGGCGTGGTGCATCAGCCCGCCGACCGCTTCTCGATCCGCTACGCCTGGCCGTCGGCCTATTGGGGCTCGCTCCCGCTCGAAGGCGGCATCGAAGCCGCCTACCGTGCGGACATCGACGCGGCTGAGGACAAGGCGGAGAAACTGAAAGAGATCGAGGACCGCCTCAACAAGCTGCGCTCGCCGTTCCGCTCCGCCGAAAAGTTCTGGGTGGAGGAGATCATCGATCCCAGGAAGACGCGGTCGCTGCTGTGCGAGTTCGCGCGGCTGGCGGAGCCATTGCGAAAGCCGGGGCCGCCGGGGAATTTTTCGATCAGGCCGTAGTTTCAGCCGTCACTGCGAGCCGCTGATGCCGACCTCTGCCCAATGCCAATTGAGCAAAATTGATCTATCGCAACGCCACGCGTCCGATTGTCTGCAAGCGTCTCGTTTGAAACGAGGGAGAGACGTCATGACAAATGCGGGTAACGCGCTGCTTTGGACGGCCATATTTTTCTGTCTGTCGTTTGCTTCAATTTTTGTAGTCTGGTTTGCCGAGCGGTTGCGCGCGGGCTTCGTGAGGAAGCCTTAAAGCCTCCGGGGTTCGCTACCTCATCACCTGCTGACCGGGCGGCGGATGCCTGCCGCTAGGCCGTGCCTTCGGGGTCGCCGGCATCTCTGCTCGCGCTTTGTCGCGGCAGCGATGACGTGACCTCAAAACAATTACGCGCTACGCTTCCCGGGCAAGAACAAGAGGAAGCGCCAATCGTGTACGACTTCATTATCGTGGGCGGCGGCTCGGCGGGGTCCGTGCTGGCCCACCGGCTCTCCGCGAGGAGCGCCAACAAGGTCCTGCTCTGCGAGGCTGGACAGGACACACCGCCCGGCGACGAGCCGGCCGAGATCAGGGACAGCTATCCGGGTACGGCCTATTTCGATCCGCGCTTCCACTGGACCGAGCTCAAGGTCACGACCCAGATCGTCAGCCACAACAATCCGGACGAAGGACGTCCGCCCTTACGCAAATACGAGCAGGCACGCGTGCTTGGCGGCGGCTCCTCGATCAACGGCCAGATGGCCAACCGCGGCGCGCCGACCGACTACGACGAATGGGAAGCGCGCGGCGCTGCGGGGTGGAGCTGGAACGATGTGCTGCCCTTCTTCAAGAAGGTCGAGCGCGACCTCGATTTCGACGGTCCGTATCATGGCAAGGACGGCCGGATCCCGGTTCGCCGGATCCCGCGCGAGCACTGGACGCGACATTCTCAGGCGTTCGCCGATGCCTTCCAACAGGCCGGCCACCAATACTTAGCCGACCAGAACGGCGAGTTCGTCGACGGGTTTTTCCCGGTGACGCACTCCAACCAGGCCGAGCAACGCGTCTCGGCCGCCATGGGCTATCTCGATCGTGATACGCGCAAGCGCGCCAATCTGACGATCTCCACCAACACGCAGGTCAGAGAGCTGCTGTTCGAAGGCACGCGATGCGTCGGCGTGAAGGCCGTGGTCGACGGACGGGAGCAGGAATTCCGCGGCCGCGAGATCATTCTCTCCAGCGGCGCCATCCATTCGCCGGCGCATCTGTTGCGCGCCGGCATCGGCCCGGTCGGTCACCTCAAGGATATGGGTATTCCCGTGCTGATGGGGTTGCAAGGCGTCGGCCAGCGCCTGATGGATCATCCCTCGATCTCGTTGTCGTCCTTTGTCCGCCGCGGCGCGCGCATGAACGAGCACACCAGGCGCCACATGCAGCTTGGCCTGCGTTATTCGTCCGGGCTCGAAGGCGTGCCGAAAGGCGACATGTTCGTCGTCCTGCTCAGCAAATCAGCCTGGCACGCCGTCGGTGAGCAGATCGGATCGCTGCTGACGTTCGTCAACAAGACCTATTCCGAGACAGGACAGGTCAAGCTTGCCTCGCGCGACCCGGCAGCCGAGCCGATCGTCGAGTTCAACCTGTTGTCCGACCGGCGCGACCTCGATCGCCTGATGAGCGGTTTCCGCAAGATGGCGGCCGTGCAGATGAGCGACGTCGTCAGGGCCGTGACGGACAAGCCGTTCCCGGCCTCCTATACCGACCGCGTACGCAAGATCGGCGTGGTCAACACCCGGAACAGGATGCTCACCAAGATCGCCGCGGCCCTGATGGACGGGCCGGCGGCGCTGCGCCACTACATGATCGACAATTTCGTGGTCGAGGGCTTCACCTTCGACGACGTCATCAACGACGACGAGGCGCTGGAAGCGTTCGTGCGCAAGGCCACCATCGGCGTGTGGCACGCCTCCTGCTCATGCCGCATGGGCCGGGCCGATGATCCGATGGCGGTGGTCGATCCGGAGGGGCGCGTGAAGGGCGTGCAGGGCCTGCGCGTCGTCGATGCCTCGATCTTTCCGGTGGTGCCGTGCGCCAACACCAATTTTCCGGTCCTGATGTCGGCGGAGAAGATCGCGGCCGCGATCATGCAGTGAGCCGGGGCGGTTTGCACCGTCCGCCGGGAAGCATGTCGATCGAGCCCTTGCACGCTGAAATGATGCAGCCAAAACTGTTCCGCTGGGACAGGCTGAGGCCCATGCGCCCGCTTGCGGAACCGGGAACCGGCCTCGGGCGTTTCTTTGCCAAATCTCGCCTTTCGGCTTGGAACCGGGGCGCTAGGCTGCGCGGTCCGTGTCGGGCCTGAGCGCGTCTTTTTGGCGACAGACCTTAAGGGGGTTCAATGATCGATTCTTCGAGCGGGGCGCAAACCAGCGACCCCGAAGACTTGCCCAGGATTTCGACCGGCAGCGACGGTCTGGACGACATCCTCTGTGGCGGGCTCGATCCCAATCGCATGTACCTCTACGAGGGTCGGCCCGGCTCGGGCAAGACCACGATGGCGCTTCAATTCCTTCTCGAGGGCGTCCGCTGCGGTGAACGCGTGCTCTATATCTCCTTGTCGGAAACCAAGCGTGAGCTGACGCTGGTTGCGCAGCGGCACGGCTGGTCGCTGCAAGGTGTCGACATCTTCGAACTGGTTCCGCCGGAGACGACGCTGGATCCCGAGCGGGAGCTCACCGTCTTCCATCCCGCTGAAATGGAGCTGAGCGAAACCACGGGCCTGATATTCAAGGAAGTCGAACGGATCAATCCCGCGCGCGTGGTGCTGGACAGCCTGTCCGAGCTGCGCCTCCTCGCGCAGAACCCGCTGCGGTACCGGCGCCAGGTTCTGGCCCTGAAGCACTTCTTCACCAACCGCAATTGCACGGTCATCCTCCTCGACGACCTCTCGTCGTCCCAGGACGATTTGCAACTCCATTCGATCGCGCATGGCGTGGTGATGCTCGAACAGCTCGCCATCGATTATGGAGCAGAGCGCCGGCGGCTGCGCGTCATCAAGATGCGCGGCATTCGATTTCGCGGCGGCTTCCACGATTTCACCATTGAAGCGGGAGGGGTGCGGATATTCCCCCGGCTGGTCGCGGGGGAACATCACGCCTCGTTCATCGGTGAGTTGACGCCGAGCGGCAATGCGCAACTCGACCAGCTCCTGGGAGGAGGGCTCGAGCGCGGCACCAGTGCGCTTCTTTTGGGCGCCGCCGGTGTCGGCAAGTCTTCTCTCGCGCTGACCTATGCGATCGCGGCGGCAGCCCGTGGTGAGCATGCGGTGTTCTTTGCCTTCGATGAAGGTCGCGGCACGGTGGAAGCCCGGGCTCGGACGCTTGGCCTGCCCCTTGAAACGCACCTGCAATCGGGACTCATCCGCTTTCAACAGATCGATCCCGCCGAGATGTCCCCCGGGGAATTCGCCGCGAATGTACGAAAGAGCGTCGAAAAGGATAACGCCCGGATTGTCATCATCGACAGTCTGAACGGTTACCTCAACGCGATGCCGGATGAGCGATTCCTCATCCTTCAGATGCATGAGCTCCTGAGCTATCTCGGGCAGAAAGGCGTGCTGACCGTCCTGATCCTCGCTCAACATGGGCTGATCGGTCCGATGGAAACGGCTCTCGATATCAGCTATTTGAGTGATGCGGTGCTCATGCTGCGCTATTTTGAGGTCGGCGGAACGGTGCGGCGTGCCCTCTCCGTCGTGAAGAAGCGCAGCGGCAATCATGAAAACTCAATCCGCGAGTTTCGTCTTGGCCGCGCTGGCGTCACGCTAGGCCCTCCGCTGAGCGAGTTCAGCGGCATTTTCTCCGGAAATCCGCGTTATACGGGCACGAGCATGCCAGAGGGGCCGGCGGAATGAGCGCGGACCGCGATCATTGCGTTCTCGTGTTTGCTCCGATCGGCCGTGATGGGGCGGCATCGGTCGAGCTTTTCCGCAATTCGAATCTCGTCGCAATCAATTGTCGTGGTCTGCCTGAACTGGTCAGCGAGATGTCGGCGGGAGTGGGCGCGGTCCTTCTCGCCGAGGAGGGCTTGTTCGGGAAGGATACCCAGCCGCTGGCACGTTGGATCGAGCGGCAGCCGCCCTGGTCCGACCTGCCCTTTGTCATTCTTACCAGCCACCGCGAGCAGCCGGCGGTGGTTGCCTGGCGCCGCAGCATCGTCGAGACACTCCGCAACGTTTCGCTGCTTGAACGTCCGGTTCAGCCGATCACGCTGACGAGCGCAATTCAATCCGCAATGCGGGCCCGCCGGCGGCAATATGAAATTCGAACCTTGCTGCAGGCGCGCGAGCGGACGGCCCAGGAGCTCGAGAAGCTCGTGGTCGAGCGCACCCGTGCTCTCGAGGAGGCCAACAAGCATCTGCGGGCCGAAATGGAAGAGCGCGCCCGGGTCGAGGAGACCCTTCGTCAAGCCCAGAAGATCGAAGCCATCGGACAATTGACCGGCGGAGTAGCTCACGACTTCAATAATCTGCTGATGGTGATCTCCGGTGGATTGGACATGCTCGATCGGCAGACAGATCCTGATCGGCGGCGTCGTCTGTTGCAGGGAATGGTTCAGGCGGCGCAGCGCGGTGCCGGCCTGACCCGGCAGCTTCTGGCTTTTTCACGGCGGCAGAAGCTCCGGCCCGAGGCCGTCGACATCGCATCGCAGATCGGCGGCATGCGCGAACTGCTCGATCGGAGCCTGAGAGGCGACGTTCACGTCGAGTTCGATTTTCCGGATGGTCTTTGGCCGGTGGAGGTCGATCCGGGAGAGCTCGAACTGGTCATTCTCAACCTGGCGGTCAACGCCCGCGATGCGATGCCGAACGGCGGCACGATCGTTGTTCGTGGCGAGAACCTGGCCGGCTTCGACGAGGATGAAATTTCGGGCGATTACGTCCGCCTGTCCGTGGTCGACAGGGGTGTCGGGATGAGCCCCGAGATCCTGGCGCGGGTCTTCGAACCGTTCTTCACGACCAAGGATGTCGGGAAAGGCTCGGGCCTGGGGCTTGCGCAGGTGCACGGATTTGCGACGCAGTCACGCGGGATGGTTCGAATAAAATCGATCGTCGACGAGGGCACCAGCATCGAGCTCTATTTGCCGCGATCCAGGAATATTCCTTCGGGTGAACGGCATCTCATCGACCTGAACAGGGCGCGTCCCAAGAAGGCTAATCATGGCCGGGTTCTCCTCGTCGAAGACGACGACGAGGTCGCCGCGCTGGTCAGCGAAATGCTTGCGCAGCTCGGTTACCAGGTCACGCGCGCGGCCAGTGCTGCGGCGGCCCTCGGTGCCCTAGCGGACGGCCGCTCCGTCGATCTGGTGTTTTCCGATATCATGATGCCGGGCGGCATGAACGGTGTCGAACTCGCGTCCGAGATAAAGAGGAGGCGAAGCGACATCCCGGTCCTGCTGACGAGCGGATACGCCGAAGCCGCGGTTCACGACGCCGAAATGGCCGGGATCCGGATCCTATCGAAGCCCTACCACATCGACGAGCTCGCCGCAGCGCTCAGTGCTGCAAAATCGGACTTTGCGATAGCCACAGGAGCGGGTTTGGCGACGACTCGGGGCTGACCACGCGCGCAACAATTACTGCCCGGGTTTATGGCTCGAGGGGCGCCCTGGGCGTTTGCGCGCTCGGCCGGTCGACGCCCGTCGCTGGGCGGCGTGCACATGCGGTAGCGTCTCAGTTGCGACGACACGCATTCGTTCTCTGCGAGTAGTCCATCTCTGCCGCTACGTCTGGGCTATGAGGACTGCAGAAATCGGCCCGCAAATGAAGCCACTTTCGGCCGCTTTTTAGCCCATTTCAGCCAAACTGTTATTGGTTTCTCATTGCCGGGGCAGGGATCTTCAATTTGGAGCCCTGCAATGTTCAAGGCGGTTCTTTCTGCGTGTCTCTTGGTTGCCCTCAGCTCCGTCGCTTCCGAAGCACGGACTTATCGCATTCATCAAGTACCTGAATGCAACGTCACGATGCCCTGCGACTTCTCGTATGCGCAAACGCGCCGTGAGCGGACTTCCCGGTCCCCACTGAATCCCAGGTCCTCGCTACAAGCCTATCGCGCAACGCAACTGACAGCGACCGACGCGGGCGGCGCCCCGACGACGAGCATCTCCGGTGCCCGCATCGTCGGCAGTCGTCCGGCAGGGTGTCCTTCATCCTTCTGCGGCTGCGGCGCGGCTCTGCGCGTGTTCGGCCGTATCGTGCCGGAATTGAATCTTGCGGCCAATTGGCTGCGCTTCCCGCGGACATCACCCGCACCGGGAATGGTCGCAGCGCGACGTGGACATGTGTTCGTCCTCGAGCAGCACCTGGAAGGGGACACCTGGATGGCGTACGACGCCAACTCGGGCGGACACGCGACGCGAATGCATGCGCGTTCATTGCGTGGCTATACGATCGTCAACCCGCGCGGTGGTTCCGTCGCCTGAGAGGCCAGCCGACATAATTGCGACGCATGAACATCCGCAAGGCGTCTGTCGACGGCTACGGCAGGTTCGCCTTGCTGATTTTTCGATCTGCGACGGCTGGTCGCGTTTTATTTCAGGTACGTCTTCCGCAATCGAGCGGCATCCCGAACCCGAACGACCCGCCTCGTGTCGAGCGGATCGGTGACGCCGCACTCTACGGCGTCACCGGCACCATCAGATACTAAGCCATCGCGGCTTGCGGCTTTGGCTTCGGTTGTCGCGACAACGTCAGCACGATCAGCGCGGCGAACACGCAGAGCGCGCCGGCGATGAAGAAGGCGGGCAGGTAGCTCTGATAGACCGTCCGCGAGAAACCGGCGCCGAAGGCGGCGGTGCCCGCGCCGAGCTGGTGGCCGGCAAAGATCCAGCCGAACACCAGATTGGCGCGCTCGGGTCCGAATTTCTGCGCGGTGAGGCGCACCGTGGGCGGCACGGTTGCGATCCAGTCGAGCCCGTAGAACATCGCGAAAATCGAGAGCCCATAGAACGAGAAATCGCTGAAGGGGAGGAAGATCAGCGAGAGCCCGCGCAGGCCGTAATACCAGAACAGCAAATAGCGATTGTCGTAGCGGTCCGACAGCCAGCCAGACATGATGGTGCCGAAGAAGTCGAAGATGCCCATGGCTGCCAGCAAGCCCGCGGCCTGCACCTGCGGGATGCCGAAATCGAGGCACATCGGAATCAGATGCACCTGCACGAGGCCATTGGTGGATGCGCCGCAGACGAAGAACGTCGCAAACAGGACCCAGAACGCGCTGCTCTTCGAGGCGTCGCGCAGCGTGCCGAGTGCCACGCCGGTGATCGAGCCATGGCTGACGGGCGGGGCGGGCAGGGGTGTGGTGCCTTCGTCGCCGAACGGGCGCAGGCCCAAATCGCTCGGACGGTCGCGCATCGCGAGCAGGACCGCGAGGGCGGAAACACCAAGCGCGATGCAGACGAAGCCGAGCGCAAGCCGCCAGCCGAAACGTTCGGTGAGGCTTGCCAGCAGCGGCAGGAACACGAGCTGGCCGGTGGCGACGCTCGCGGTCATGATGCCGACGACGAGGCCGCGCCGCGCTGCGAACCAGCGCGTCGCGATGGTGGCGCCCAGCACCAGCGCAGTCATGCCGGTGCCGATCCCGATCACGACGCCCCACAGCGCGACGAGCTGCCAGACCTCTGTCATGCCGAGCGAGAGCACCAGCGCCGAGACGACGATGAGCTGCGCGGTCAGCGTGACGTTGCGGAGGCCGTAACGGTTGAGCAGGGCTGCCGCAAACGGCGCCATCAGCCCGAACAGGATGAAGCGGATTGACAGCGCGGAGGAGATCTCCGCCGTGCTCCAGCCGAATTCCTTCTGAAGCGGAACGATGAACACGCCGGGCGCGCCGACCGTGCCGGCGCTGATCAGCGCGGTGAGGAAGGTCACGCCGACCATCACCCAGCCATAGTGGATATTGCGGCGGCCGAGTGTTGCCGCGAGCCAGTTCGAGATCATTGGGCCTCAATCTTGGTAGGCAGGATTTGAAACACCTGCGCAAGTTTGCAGAATGACACGAGATGCGTCTGTCTGAAATGACGGAGTTCCCTCATTTCCGGACTTTCACCTCAGTGCGTCAAGCGTTCCACCGCGATCGCTGTGGCTTCGCCGCCGCCAATGCAGAGCGCCGCGACACCGCGCTTGAGGTTTCGCGCCTCGAGCGCATGCAGCAGCGTCACGATCAGCCGTGCGCCGGTGGCCCCGATGGGATGGCCGAGCGCGCACGCGCCGCCGTTGATGTTGAGCTTTTCGCGGGGAATGCCGAGATCGCGCTGCGCCGCCATCGCCACCACGGCGAAGGCTTCGTTGATCTCGAACAGGTCGACGTCGCCGGCGCTCCAGCCGACTTTGTCCAAGAGCTTGCGGATCGCCGGGATCGGGGCCGTGGTGAACCATTGCGGCTCCTGGCTGTGGGTGGCGTGGCCCTTGATCACGGCGAGAGCCGGCAGGCCGTTGCGATCGGCGAGTGAGCGCTTCGTCAGCACCAGCGCAGCGGCGCCGTCGGCGTTGGCGGAGGAGGCCGCTGGCGTGATGGTGCCGTTGGCGCGGAACGCCGGCTTCAGCCCGGGGATCTTCGCGGGATCGACCTTGAGCGGATGCTCGTCATTAGCGACGATGCGGGGGCCTGCCTTCTCGCTCAGCGTGATCGGCGCGATCTCGGCCTTGAACGCGCCGCCCTCGACCGCCTTGCGCGCGCGGCTCAACGTTTCCATCGCGAAGGCGTCCTGGTCCTTGCGGGTGAACTGGTAGGCTTCGGCGGTGGCCTCGCCGAAATCGCCCATGGAGCGGCCGGTCTCGTAGGCGTCTTCAAGGCCGTCCATCATCATGTGGTCGATGATGCGGTCGTGGCCGGCGCGATAGCCGCCACGCGCCTTGACGAGCAGATACGGCGCGTTGCTCATGCTCTCCATGCCGCCGGAGACGACGATCTCGGCCGAGCCGGCGCGAATGATGTCGTGCGCCAGCATGGTCGCTTTCATGCCGGAGCCGCAGACCTTGTTCACAGTGGTCGCCCCTGTGGCGTCGGGCAGGCCGGCCGCACGCGCAGCCTGGCGCGCCGGTGCCTGGCCCTGGCCGGCGGGAAGGACGCAGCCCATGAAGACCTCGTCGACCTTCTCCGGCGCAAGCTTGGCACGCTCGAGTGCCGCGCCGATCACGTGCGAACCGAGCTTGTGTGCGGGAAGCGGCGACAGCTCGCCCATGAAGCGGCCGAGCGGGCTACGGACGGCGGAGACGATGACGACGAGATCGGCGGCTTCGGCCATGGGGAGACTCCCTGCGATGTCGGACATGTAAGATTATGATCATCATATGATGCGGCGCAAAAAATGCAACTGCGTCCGGCATGAGAAAATCTTGTGGTTCGCATGAGATTGGGTCGTGCGAACGGAAGAAGTTGAGAGCGCCTAACGCTTCCGATTCACAAACGCGCCCATCAGCCGCGTCGGCTCGTCGGTCAGGAACGACTCGCCGAACACCTTCACGCTCAAATTCACCGACTCCGTCAGCGGCAGTTCCTCCCATTGCCGCAGGAGTGCTTTCTGCGAGCGCAGCGCCTCGGGGCCGCATTCGAGCAGCGCCTGCACAAGGTGCTCGACCTCGGCATCGAGCCCGCCTTCCGGCGCGACCTTGTCGACCAGCCCCCAGGCCAGCGCCGTCGACGCGTCGATGTTCTCAGCGGTCATCACCAGCCAGCGCGCGCGGGCCCAGCCGATCAGACGCGGCAGCAGCGCGGCATGGATCACTGAGGGAATGCCGACGCGCACCTCTGGCATGCCGAAATGCGCATCATGGGCTGCGATCCGGAAGTCGCAGGCGGCAGCGACTTCGAGCCCGCCGCCGAGGCACCAGCCGGGCATGCGCGCGATCATGGGAGCCGGGAAGGCGCGCACGGCCTCGCAGAGGTCGCGCAGGCGGCTGATGAAGGCTTCGGCGGACTTCTGGTCGAGCCTGGCCATCTCCTTGATGTCGGCGCCACCGATCATGCTCTTCTCGCTCTGGCCGCGCAGCACCACAATCCGGATGCTGCGGTCGGACGAGAGCTGCTGCAAGCCTTCGCGCACCGCATCGGTGACGGGCGAGCCCAAAATATTCAGCGAGCCGGCGTTGCAGATGGCGACATGAACGACGCCGCGCGCATCGCGCGTCACGCCGCAGTGGTGGTTGAGCATTTCCATGGTGGCATCTCGAAGGTTTGGTGGACTTGCGCGAGGGCGCGCCTGTCGGGATCACTTCCGAGCCGAAACGCATTGGTTGTCAAGCGGGCGGGAGGGAGTTGCCAGCGCGAAGTCCGCAGAATAGTATGATGAAAATCATACCAAGAGGCCGCGATGACCAGCAACGATCAACTCGACCTGTTTTCGCCTGCGGGCCGGCGCGAGCGGGTGGTGGAGTGGCAGGTGCCTGCGCCGGTCGCGAAAGTGGCGATGGGCCTGTCAGGCATGGATGCGATGCTGGGTATCCGCGACGGACGGTTACCGCCGCCCCCCTTTGCCAAGCTGATCGGCTTCGTCATGGCCGTGGTCGAGCCGGGCCGGATCGTCATGGAACTCGAGCCGCGCGAGGATCTCGAAAACACCATAGGCCTCCTGCACGGGGCCACAGCCGCCGCGCTGCTCGACACCGCGATGGGGTGTGCGATCTCGACCAGGCTGGAGCCCGGGCAGGGCTCCGTCACCCTCGATCTGAAAATGACCTTCCTGCGTCCGCTCTCGGTCCGGTCCGGGCTGATCGCCGCCGAAGGCAAGGTGATCAAGCTGGGACGCCAGACCAGCTACACCGAGGGTTTCGTCCGAGACGGTCAGGGGGCGCTTGCGGTGCACGCAACGGCGACCTTTTCCATGATCGGCAACAATTTTACCGGGAATTAATGCGCCGTCCTGCCGATATCCGTGTTATTAGATGACCTCCGACATCCAATGAGATCCGCATGCGCTATTCTCGGGAACACAAGCAGGAAACCCACGACCGCATCGTGAAGAAGGCCTCCGTGCGGCTGCGCGAAAAGGGCGCCCACGGCATCGGCGTCGCCGACCTCATGAAGGAGGCGGGCCTGACCCATGGCGGCTTCTACGCCCATTTCGATTCCCGCGAGGCGCTCGTGATCGAGGCGTTCGACTATGCCATGGATCGCTCGATGGAGCACTGGCGCAAGCAATCTGATCAGGTCGCGCCGGAGAAGCAGCTCCCCCAGATCGTGGAGACCTATCTCTCGACGGTGCATCGCGACAACCCCGGTCACGGTTGCTCGATTCCCGCGCTCGGCGCCGAGATCGCCCGGGAGAGCCCGAAGACACGAAAGGCCTTTGCGGGCAAGCTCGACGAGATGATCGAGATGATCACGGACTTCATCCCGAATCTGCCGCGCAAGGCCGCGCGCAAGCAGGCGATCGCGACGCTGGCGACCATGGCCGGCACCATGCTGCTCGCGCGCATTGCCGGCTCGAGCGAGCTGTCGGACGAGGTGTTGAAGACGGGCAAGGACAGTGCGCTCGATGGCGCGCGGCGTGAGCCGAAGGTAACGGCGGCGAAGAAGCCGAAGCAGAGTTAGGCCGAGGTGCCGTAGGGCGGGCAAAAGCGAAGCGTGCCCACCATCCAACCGCGAGTGTGGAGACATGGTGGGCACGGCGCTAGGGCGCCTTTGCCCCCCTACGAGACCGTCCTTACCGCCCCGCAAACAGCGCCCGCTCGCGCTCGACAATCTCGGAAATATAATCCGCCACCGCGCGGATGCGTGCGAGGTCCTTGCTGTCGGCGTGCATCAGCATCCAGAAGGTGCGGGTGATCGAGACCTCTTCCGCCAGCACCGCAAGCAGCTGCGGATAGTCGGCCGCCATGAAGTGCGGCAGGACGGCGATACCGAAGCCGGCGAGCGTGGCATTGAGTTGTGCGATCAGATTGGCGCTGCGCAAGCGTGCGGAGACCTTCGGCGACACCTGCGGCAGATAGTCGAGCTCGGGCGTGAACAAGAGCTCCTCGATATAGCCGACGAAGCGATGCTGCGGCAGCACCTCGCGCGAGGTGATTTTCGGGAAGCGGTCGAGATAGGCGGGCGCGGCATAGAGTCCGAGGCGGTAGTCGAGCAGTTTGCGGCCGACGATGCGGCCTTCCTTCGGCATGGTCAGGCTGATCGCGATATCGGCCTCGCGCTTGGAGAGGCTGAACAGCCGCGCGGTGGCCACCAGTTGCAAATCGAGATCGGGATACCGGTCGGCGAACTGAGCGAGCCGGGGCGCCAGGAAGGCGGTGCCAAATCCGTCTGGCGCGCCGATCCTCACTGTGCCGGTCAGCCGCGCCACGGAGCCACCGACCTGCTCCTGGTTGGCGACGATGGTCGATTCCATGGCTTCCGCGCTGTCGGCGACGCGCTGGCCGGCCTCTGTCAGCAGGTAGCCGGTCTTGCGCCGGTCAAACAGCTTGGCCGAGAGGTGCTTCTCCAGCCGGTCGACGCGGCGGATGACGGTAGCATGGTCGACGCCGAGCTGTTTTGCCGCAGCCGAAACCGAGCCGCCCCGCACGATGGCCAGCACGAAGCGGAAGTCGTCCCAGTCGATAGCGCCTTGATCCAGCATTTTCGCACATCTATGGTGCATTATCTCAGACTTGAATCCTATAAAATGCAGGTCGATAGGATTTGTCAAAGCGTTCAAGCTCGCCTTAAGGAGACCATTCCATGCGTTCAGTCGGACATTTCATTGGTGGCAAGGAGGTCAAGGGCACCTCGGGCCGCACCGCCGACGTTTTCGAGCCGATGACCGGTGACGTCCAGGCCAAGGTGGCGCTGGCGTCGAAGGCCGAGGTCCGCGCCGCCGTGGAGAACTCCCGCGCCGCGCAGCCGGAATGGGCTGCGACCAACCCGCAGCGCCGCGCCCGCGTCATGATGAAATTCGTCGAACTGGTGCAGCGCGACTACGACAAGCTCGCCGAGTTGCTCGCCCGCGAGCATGGCAAGACCGTTCCTGACGCCAAGGGCGACATCCAGCGCGGCCTCGAAGTCGCGGAATTTGCCTGCGGCATCCCGCATCTGATGAAGGGCGAATACACCGAAGGCGCCGGCCCCGGCATCGACATCTACTCGATGCGCCAGGCGCTCGGCGTCGTCGCCGGCATCACGCCGTTCAATTTCCCGGCGATGATCCCGATGTGGAAGTTCGCTCCTGCGATTGCCTGCGGCAACGCCTTCATCCTGAAGCCGTCGGAGCGCGATCCCGGCGTGCCGATGATGCTCGCCGAGCTGATGATCGAGGCGGGCCTGCCGGCCGGCATCCTCAATGTCGTCAACGGCGACAAGGAAGCGGTCGACGCCATCCTCGACGATCCCGATATCAAGGCCGTCGGCTTCGTCGGCTCCACGCCGATCGCGCAATACATCTACGAGCGCGCCGCCCAAACCGGCAAGCGCTGCCAGTGCTTTGGCGGCGCCAAGAACCACGCCATCATCATGCCCGACGCCGACATGGACCAGGCGGTCGACGCCCTGATCGGCGCCGGCTACGGTTCGGCCGGCGAACGCTGCATGGCCGTGTCCGTCGCGGTCCCCGTCGGCAAGTCCACCGCCGACCGCTTGATGGAAAAGCTGGTCCCGCGCGTCGAGTCGCTCAAGATCGGCACCTCGATCGATCCGTCCGCCGATTACGGTCCGCTGGTGACGCGCGAGGCGGTCGAGAAGGTCAAGGGTTATATCGACATCGGCATCAAGGAAGGCGCGACGCTTGCCGTCGACGGCCGCGGCTTCAAGATGCAGGGCTACGAGAACGGCTTCTATCTCGGCGGTTCGCTGTTCGACAACGTCACGAAGGACATGCGGATCTACAAGGAAGAGATTTTTGGTCCCGTGCTCTCGGTCGTGCGCGCGCACGATTACAAGGAAGCGCTGGCGCTGCCGTCGGAGCATGATTACGGCAACGGCGTTGCGATCTTCACCCGCGACGGCGATGCCGCGCGCGACTTCGCGGCCAAGGTCAATGTCGGCATGGTCGGCATCAACGTGCCGATCCCGGTGCCGATCGCCTATTACACCTTCGGCGGCTGGAAGAAGTCGGGCTTCGGCGATCTCAACCAGCACGGCCCGGATTCGGTGCGCTTCTACACCAAGACCAAGACGGTGACCTCGCGCTGGCCGTCCGGCGTCAAGGAAGGCGCGGAGTTCTCGATCCCGCTGATGAAGTAAGGCTGTAGCCCAGCCCGTCATTGCGAGCGTAGCGAAGCAATCCAGACTTTCTCCTCGGACCCACTGGATTGCTTCGTCGCTTCGCTCCTCGCAATGACGAGAACAGTGAGCAGCCCAACATGCAGTTCGCTCTGAACGAGGATCAGATCGCGGTTCGCGACATGGCGTTGGCGTTTGCGGCGGAAAAGATCGCGCCGCACGCGCTTCGTTGGGACGAGGAGAAGCATTTTCCCGTCGAGGTGATGCGCGAGGCAGCAGCGCTCGGCATGGGCGGCATCTATATCCGCGACGATGTCGGCGGTTCCGCGATGTCGCGGTTCGATGCCGCGCTGATCTTCGAGGCGCTGGCAACGGGCTGTCCGACCACCTCGGCCTTCATCTCCATCCACAACATGGCGTCCTGGATGATCGATGCCTACGGCAGCGACACCCAGCGTCACACATGGCTGCCCAAACTCTGCACCATGGAACTGATCGCGAGCTACTGCCTCACCGAGCCGGGCGCCGGCTCGGACGCGGCAGCGCTCCGCACCCGCGCGGTGCGTGAGGGCGATCATTACGTACTCAACGGCCAGAAGCAGTTCATCTCCGGCGCTGGCGGGACCGATCTGCTGGTCGCGGTGGTGCGCACCGGGGGCGATGGCCCCGGCGGCATCTCGACGCTCGTGATCGACGGCAAGACGCCGGGCGTCTCGTTCGGCGCCAACGAGCGCAAGATGGGCTGGAACGCGCAGCCGACCCGCGCCGTGATCTTCGAGAACGCCCGCGTGCCGGTCGCCAACCGGCTGAGCGAGGAGGGCGTCGGTTTCAAGATCGCGATGGCGGGTCTCGACGGCGGCCGCCTCAACATCACGGCGTGCTCGCTCGGCGGCGCGCAGACCGCGCTCGACAAGGCGCGTTCCTACATGAAAGAGCGAAAGGCTTTTGGAAAACGCCTCGACGAATTCCAGGCATTGCAGTTCCGTCTCGCCGACATGGCGATCGAGCTCGAGGCCGCGCGTACGTTCCTGTGGCGCGCAGCGGCGGCGCTGGACCGCAAGGATCCCGACGCCACGATGCTCTGCGCGATGGCCAAACGCTTTGGCACCGATGCCGGCTTCGAGGTCGCCAACCAGGCGCTCCAGCTTCATGGCGGCTACGGCTATCTCAGCGAATACGGCATCGAGAAGATTGTGCGCGATTTGCGCGTGCACCAGATTCTCGAAGGCACCAATGAAATCATGCGGCTGATCGTGGCGCGCAAATTGATCGAGGGCGCCCGATGAGTGGAATGGAGGAGGGCGATCTCGTCGCACGGGTCGAGGGCTCGGCCGGCATTATCAGGCTCAATCGCCCGAAGGCGATCAACGCCGTCACGCTGGAGATGTTTCGCGACATCGACAAGGCGCTCGACCGTTTTGAGGCCGATCCCGCCGTTGCCGTGATCGTGCTGGAAGGTGCCGGCGAGCGCGGCCTGTGTGCCGGCGGCGACATCCGGGCGCTCTGGGAGAGCTCGAAGGTCAAGGGCGACCTCGGCAAGATCCTGTGGCGGGAAGAGTACATCCTCAATGCCCGGATCAAGAAGCTCCCAAAACCCTATGTCGCCTTCATGGATGGCATCGTGATGGGCGGCGGCGTCGGGCTTTCGGCGCACGCGAGCCATCGAATCGTGACCGACCGCACCAGGCTTGCGATGCCCGAGGTCGGGCTTGGCTTCTTCCCTGACGTCGGCGGCACCTGGCTGTTGTCACGCTCGCCGGGCGAGATCGGCACTTATTTCGGCCTGACCGGCCAGACCATGAACGGCCCCGATGCGATCCACGCCAGGTTTGCCGATGCAGTGGTACCGGCAGCCAAATGGCCGGAATTGCGAGAAGCGCTGACCAAGGTTCGCCAAGGCGTCACAGCGGCCGATGTCAGTAAGCTCATCAACGGCTTCGCGACCGGGGAGACCGCTGGGCCGGTCGCCGCAAAGGAGCCGGCGATCGACGCACTGTTCGGCTTCGACCGCATGGAAGACATTTTTGCCGCGTTGAAGCGCGACGGTTCCGAGTTCGCGCTGGCGACATTGAAGACGCTCAACGAAAAATCGCCGCGCGGCATGGTGGTGACACTCAAGCTGTTGCGGCTCGCGCGCACCGCGTCGAGCCTGGAAGAATGCCTGGTGCGCGAATATCGGGCTGCGCTGGAAGTCTTCCGCAGCGACGACTTTCGCGAAGGCGTGCGTGCCGCCGTGATCGACAAGGACCGCAATCCGACCTGGTCGCCGCTGCGGATCGAGGACGTCACGCCGGATATGCTTGCGCACTATCTCGCCGAGATCGGCGCCGACGAATTGAAATTCAACTAATCAACGAAACGTTCAGCGGAGGAAACGAAGATGGCCACGATCGCATTCATCGGTCTCGGCAACATGGGCGGCCCCATGGCCGCCAATCTGGTCAAGGCCGGCCACAAGGTCGTCGCTTTCGACCTCGCCGAGGCCTCCCGCAACCAGGCCAGGGCCGATGGCGCCGGCATCGCCGAGAGCGCGGCAGGCGCCGTGAAGGGCGCCGATGTGGTCGTCACCATGCTGCCGGCCGGCAAGCATGTGCTCGGCGTGTGGGGCGAGGTCGTTCCTGTCATGACCAAGGGCGCGCTGATTATCGACTCCTCCACCATCGACGTCGAGAGCGCGCGCCAGGCGCATGCGCTGGCGGCCAAGCACGGCGTGCTTTCGGTCGACGCCCCGGTCTCCGGCGGCACCGGCGGCGCCAAGGGTGCGACGCTCACCTTCATGTGCGGCGGCGAGGACAACGCGTTTGCAGCGGCAAAGCCCGTGCTGGAGAACATGGGCAAGAAGATCGTGCATTGCGGTGGTGCCGGCGCGGGCCAAGCCGCAAAAATCTGCAACAACATGATCCTCGGCATTTCCATGATCGCGGTGAGCGAGGCGTTCGCGCTGGCTGAGAAGCTCGGGCTCTCGCATCAGGCGCTGTTCGACGTCGCCTCGACCTCGTCGGGCCAGTGCTGGTCGCTGACGACCTATTGCCCGGTGCCCGGGCCGGTGCCGACCTCGCCCGCCAACAACGATTACAAGCCGGGCTTTGCCTCGGCGCTGATGGTGAAGGATTTGACGCTGGCGCAGGACGCCGCCAAGGCCGCGGGCGCGGCAACGCCGCTCGGCAAACATGCGCAGGAGATCTATCAGTCATTCGACGCAGCCGGCCAGGGCGGGGTGGATTTTTCCGGAATTATCAAGCACGTTAGGGGGCTGGCCGGGAAAGCTTGATGACGACATTTCAGGAAGCGCGCGCGTTTCTGCTTCACAACCGCACGGACTACGAGACAGCGGTCAAGGGCTTCCGCTGGCCCGATACTGTTCCCTTCAACTGGGCGCTCGACTGGTTCGACGCCGAGCTGGCGGCGAATGCGGACAGCAAGGATCGTCCTGCGCTCTGGATCGTCGATGCCGCGCAGGACCGGCAGACCAAGCTCTCGTTCCGGGCGTTGTCGCGCCGCTCCAACCAGGTCGCGAACTTCCTCCGCGCGCAGGGCCTCAAGCGCGGCGATCATCTCCTGCTGCTGCTCGGCAATGTGGTTCCGCTGTGGGAGACGATGCTGGCCGCGATCAAGCTCGGCGTCGTCGTAATTCCCGCGACGACGCTGCTCACGGCCGATGAACTTCGCGACCGGCTCGATCGCGGCCAGGCGAAGGCGGTGGTGGCAGCGCAGGACCAGGTTGCGAAGTTCGCAAGTCTTAGTGCCGACAATATCGTCCGCATTGTCGTGGGCGAGGCCTCCGATGGCTGGCTTTCCTATGATGACGCGGCAGAGGCGTCGGAGAGCTTTGCAGCCGACGGCCCGACCAACGCCGACGACCCGATGTTGCTCTATTTCACCTCAGGCACCACCGCAAAGCCAAAACTGGTGCGGCACAGCCAGCGCAGTTATCCCGTCGGCCATCTCTCGACCATGTACTGGATCGGACTGAAGCCCGGCGACGTCCATCTCAATATCTCTTCGCCCGGCTGGGCCAAGCACGCCTGGAGCTGCTTCTTCGCGCCGTGGAATGCGGGCGCAACCGTCTTTGTGGTCAACCAGCCGCGCTTCGACGCCAAGGGGCTGCTTGCCACCATCGGCCGCTGCGGTGTCACAACGCTGTGCGCGCCGCCGACGGTGTGGCGGCTGTTCATCCAGGAGAACTTGGCGTCGTTCAAGGTGGCCTTGCGCGAGGTCTGTGGTGCCGGCGAGCCGCTCAATCCGGAAGTGATCGATCAGGTGCAGGCCGCCTGGGGCCTCACCATCCGCGACGGGTACGGCCAGACTGAAACGACGGCGCTCGCCGGCAACTCGCCGGGGCAAAAGATCAAGGTCGGCTCGATGGGCCGACCGCTGCCGGGCTATCGCGTGCAGGTCAGCGACGCCGACGGTCATCCGGCCAAGGAGGGCGAGGTGGCTCTGGTGCTCGGCGAAAACCGCCCCGCCGGCCTGATGCAGGGCTATCAGGGCGACAACGGTGAGCTGTCCGGCGCCGAAGGCGAGCTCTATCGCAGCGGTGACGTCGTGTTCGAGGACGACGATGGCTATCTCACTTTCGTCGGCCGCTCCGACGACGTGTTCAAATCTTCCGACTACCGCATCAGCCCGTTCGAGTTGGAGAGCGTGTTGCTCGAGCACGAGCTCGTCGCGGAAGCCGCCGTGGTACCAAGCCCGGATCCGATCCGGCTCGCGATCCCCAAGGCCTTTGTGCTGCTGACAGCCGGCGCGGAACGGTCGCCGGAAACCGCGCTCTCCATCTTCAGGCATCTGCACACGCGCCTTGCGCCGTTCAAGCGCATCCGCCGCCTCGAAATCGTCACGGAGCTGCCGAAGACGATCTCGGGAAAGATCCGCCGCGTTCAGCTCAGACGTCTCGAGCGCGACGACGACCGCAACGATCCCCTGCGCGGCCGGGAATTCCGCGAAGAGGATTTTCCGGAGCTGCCGAAAACACGGAGTGAGACCTAAGTGAACGAAGTCTGGAAGAAGCCGCCGATTACGCTTCAGGCCTATCAAGCCATGGTCGGCAAGGAGATCGGTGTGTCGTCGTGGCACCTGGTCGATCAGCCCCGCATCGACACCTATGCCGACGTGATCGAGGATCACCAGTTCATTCACGTCGACCCGGAGCGTGCGAAGAAGGAGACGACGTTCGGCACCACCATCGCGCACGGCTTCCTCACGATGTCGCTGCTGTCGATCATGTCCTACGAGGTGATGCCCGTCATCGCGGGTACGACGATGGGGGTCAATTACGGTTTCGACAAGTTGCGTTTCATCTCGCCGGTGCGTTCGGGAAAACGCGTTCGCGGCCGTTTCGTGCTGGCGGAAGCCAAGCTGCGCAAGCCGAATGAATTGCAGTCGCGCACCAACGTCACCGTGGAAATCGAAGGCGAGGACAAGCCCGCACTGGTCGCTGATTGGTTGGGGTTGATCTATTTCGCCTGACGCTAACAATTGTTGCCGGGCTTGACCCGGCAACCCATCGCTGCTCAAAAGCTGTCCAAATCGGTGGGCTCGAACCCTCTCCCCTTGTGGGAGAGGGTGCCTCGCGGAATGCGAGGCGGGTGAGGGGTTTCTCTCCGCGAGCACATCCGTTGCGAGAGACCCCTTATCCGGCGCCGTAGCCAACGCTACGCGTTGGCGTTTTAACTGGGAACGGCGGCCGTTGGCCGCCTATGCCACCTTCTCCCACAAGGGGAGAAGGAAGAAGAAGCAGGAGCTGCACTCATGGCAATCAGGTTCGACGAACGCGTCGCCATCGTCACCGGCGCGGGCAATGGTCTGGGGCGCGCGCATGCGCTGGGATTGGCGAGCCGCGGCGCCAAAGTCGTGGTCAACGATTTCGGCGGCGCGCGCGATGGCAGCGGCGGTTCGCTGTCGCCGGCGGAAGCCGTGGTCGAGGAGATACGTAAAGCGGGCGGCATCGCCATGGCCGACGGCGCCGACGTCTCCAATTTCGAGCAGGTCACGGCGATGGTTGAGCGCGCCACCAAGGAGTGGGGCAGCGTCGACCTCTTGTGTGCCAATGCCGGCATTTTGCGCGATAAATCGTTCGGCAAGATGGAAGCGGCCGATTTCCAGAAGGTGCTCGACGTGCATCTCGTCGGCACCTTCTATTGCTGCAAGGCGGCCTGGGCCGGCATGCGCGATCGCAACTACGGCCGCATCGTGCTGACGACGTCGTCCTCCGGCCTCTACGGCAATTTCGGCCAGGCCAATTATGGTGCGGCCAAGTCCGGCATGGTCGGCCTGATGAACGTGCTGGCCGAAGAGGGCCGCAAGGCCGACATCCGCGTCAACATCATCTCGCCGACGGCCGCAACCCGCATGACGGAAGAGCTGCTGCCGCCGCAGGCGTTGCAATTGATGAAGCCGAACGCGATCACGCCCGCCGTCGAGTACATGCTAAGCGAGGACGCGCCGACGCGCACCATCATGGGCGCTGGCGCCGGCTCGTTCGCGGTGATCAAGATCGTCGAGAGCGAAGGCATCAACCTGCCGGAGTCCGAGTGGACGCCGGACGCGGTCGCGGCGCATTTCGCAGAGATCAGCGACATGTCGAAGGCGAAGGCGTTGCAGGGAGCTTTCGAACAGACGCAGAAATACGTCGCCCAGGCCGCTGCGCGCGCTGGGGTAAAACTCTGACAGCCGTCGCCGTCATCGGGGCCGGCCCTGCCGGTCTGATGGCGGCCGAAGTGCTCGCGCAGGGCGGTGCTCGTGTCACGGTCCATGACGGGATGCCGTCCGCGGGCCGCAAATTCCTGATGGCCGGCCGCGGCGGCCTCAATCTCACCCACAGCGAACCGCTGCCGCAGTTCATGGCGCGCTACCGCGACGCGGCGCCGAGATTGCAGGCCGCGATCGAAGCGTTTCCGCCTGACGCGCTGCGCGCCTGGAGCGAGGCGCTGGGCGAGCCGACCTTTGTCGGCTCCAGCAGGCGTGTGTTTCCGAAAGCGTTCAAGGCCTCGCCGTTGCTGCGGGCTTGGCTACGACGCCTCGATGCCGCCGGCGTCCGCTTTGCCTTTCGCCAGCGCTGGATGGGCTGGGACCGGAACGGACGGCTGGTCTTTGACACATCCGGCAGTGGCGCCACGATCGCAGCGGACGCGACAGTGCTGGCACTCGGCGGCGCCAGCTGGCCGCGACTGGGCTCCGATGGCGGCTGGACGACGATCCTGGCCGACAAAGGCGTTGCGATCTCGCCGCTGCGGCCGGCGAACTCCGGCTTCACCGTCGACTGGTCGGAAATCTTCCGCACACGCTTCGAAGGCCAGCCGCTCAAGGGCATCACGCTGTCCTTCGGCCCGCAGCGCGTGCGCGGCGAGGCTATGATCACAAGCGGCGGGATCGAGGGCGGGGCGATCTATGCGTTGTCCGCCGAACTGCGCGAGGCAATCGCGGCGAACGGCGAAGCGGTTCTGCACGTCGCTTTGCGGCCGGATGTCGATCATGGCGAACTCGTCAAGCGCCTGTCCGCCTCGCGCGGCAAGCAATCCTTCTCCAACTTTCTGCGCAAGGCTGCGCAGCTGTCGCCGGTCGCGGTCGGGCTGTTGCAGGAAGCCGCCATCGGTGCTGGCCAGTCGTTGTCGGCAACGTCGGCTGAGCGATTGGCGGAGCTCATCAACGCCGTGCCGGTCAAGCTCACGGGCGTCGCGCCGATCGCACGCGCGATCTCCAGCGCCGGCGGGATTTCCTTCGACGAGCTCGACGCCGACTTCATGATCCGCAAGCTGCCGGGCGTCTTCGCAGCCGGTGAGATGCTGGACTGGGAGGCGCCGACGGGTGGCTATTTGCTCCAGGCCTCGTTCGCGACGGGAGCTGCGGCGGGTAGTGGCGTGTTGCGACGGCTCGCCCAATTGTCGCCCTGACCATCCTATCATGACGTTCCGGTCCGGGTTGTGAGATCCGTGAGGAGGCCGAGCACGCCGAAGCTTGCCGCCACCGTGCAGACCATGGTCCAGCCGCCAAAACTCCAGGCCAGCGATGCCGCCGCCGCGCCGACGCCACCGCCGATAAAGAACAGCGCGACGAACAGGCCGTTCATGCGACCGCGTGCTTCGGGGCGCAACAGGTTGATCGCGCGGCGGCCCAGCGTCTGGTCGGTGGTGATGCCGACGTCGAGCAGGATCGTGCCGAGGCTCAGTACCAGCAGACTGGTGATCTGGGAGTCCAGCATGCCCGCCCAGGCGCAGAGCGCGAGCGAGCCGATGATGAGCAGATGGGCGGCAAAGAACATCGGCCGCGCGCGGCCCTTGTCGCCCCAGCGGCCGGCCATCGGTGTCGCCGCGGCGCCCGCGACGCCGATCAATGCAAAAGCGGCAACTCCCTTGGCATCGAGATCGAACGGCGCCTCCGGCAGCCGCAGCGCGACCGCCGACCAGAACGCCGTGAAGGAGGCCATGACAAGCGACGCGGTCCAGGCCCGCACGCGCAGCACCGGCTCTTCGCGCAGCAGTCTTGGAAAGGACAGCAGCAAATCGGTGTAGCGCGCGCGTGCCGTCGGTCGAAGGGTTGGAAGATAACGGGCAAGTGCGCCGGCAAGCAGAGCCATCAAAGCGGCCGAGACGACGTAGTAGGCGCGCCAGCTCCAGAGATCTGCAATCAGGCTCGCCGCGGGTCGTGACAACAGGATGCCGATCATCAATCCGCCCATCACCTCGCCGATGGCCTGGCCGCGGCGATCCGGTGCCACCATGGATGCGACCAGCGGAACCATCATCTGGATCGCCGCGCAGCAGGCGCCGAGGATGAAGGTGGCGAGCAGCAGGAGCGAGGGCGTCGGCGCGAGCGCCGTCGCGAGAGCGGCAACGATCGCGCAGCCGAGGGTGCGGAGGATGACAAGCCGGTTCTCGACGAGATCGACCAGAGGTACGAGCAGCAGCAGGCCGAGTGCGTAGCCCAGCAAGGTCAGCGTGCTGATCAGCCCCGCCTGCCACGCGGGCATCGACATTGACCGGCCGATCAAGCCGAGCAGGATCTGCGGCGCGAACAAATTGGTGACGACGACACCGGCGGTGATCGCGCCGAGCCAGATCAGCGGCCGCTCGGCGAGCTGGTTTCGGGACGCAGGCCTGGTGGGTTCGGAGACAGTCATGGGACCTCGCAGCTGTGGCGCGGGACCCTTTAAGCGGGGGGATAAATATGCTACAATTCAAATAAGCCTATAAAGAATATGCGAGTTTGTTATGAATACCCATGACCTTGTTGCTTTCGTCGCCGTGGTCGAGACCGGATCGATTGTCGCAGCTTCGGCGCGTCTCAATCTTACCCAGCCTGGCGTGACCCGACGTATCCAGAATCTCGAGGAGATGTTGGGGGCGCAGCTTCTGGACCGGCTCTCGAAACCCCTGAAGCCGACGGCGGCGGGCCATGAGGCCTACGAGCAGGGCAGGCGTCTGCTCAGGATGCTGGACGACCTCAAGTCGGGCGTGGCCAACGACGGAATCGTCCGCGGCGAGTTCAGGCTCGGTCTGACGCCGTTTCTCTCGGAGGCAGGCCTGACCGCACCACTCGATGCGGTGCGCGCCGAATTTCCCGCGCTGGCGGTGCGGGTGGTCTCCGGTTGGTCGCCGAACCAGCTCGAGCGTGTCTGCCGCAACGAGCTCGATGCAGCCGCGATTTGTCTCCCCGACGGTGCAGTGCCGCCCGCCGATCTGGCGGCCGACGATCTCGGCGCGCAGCCCGTCGTCTTCGTCGTCGCACGCGAGATGAAGATCCCGCGCACCGTCGACCTGGAACGGCTGTCCCAACTGTCGTGGGTAATCAACCAGGACGGCTGTGGATTTCGCGATACGCTGAAGCGAAAATTCGATGCCTCGCATCTGCCGTTCAAGATTGCCGTCGAGGCGCTGGACAGTGAGCTTCGCCTGTCGCTGGTGTCGCGCGGCCTCGGCGTCGGGCTCGTCACCCCGATCGCCCTGAAACGCAGCGCATTTCGCGACAGGCTCAAGCCGGTCGCTGCGCGCGACTTCAAACCCGCCGTGCGCGCATGGGTGGTGCATCGCGCCCCCGCCGGTCGGCTGGAGCGGCCGATCAAGCTGTTCCGCGATGGCCTGGTCCGGGAACTCCAGGCGCTGATCGGGGGATAGCTACCGCAGCTTCCCCCGCGCTGCGATCGGCAGCGTGCCGATGATCTCATCGCCGCGCACCATCACCACTTCGTCCATCATGTTGACGACGACGCAGACATGATTGGGCACGATGCGGACGATGTCGCCGACATTGGGCCGGGTGTTGCTGCGGGAGAGGTCGAGGAAGCCATGCTCCTCGGCGAAGCGTGCGATCTTGGCTTCGGGATGCTCCAGGATCAGGCCGTGGCCGTCGAGGCCGCCGGTATCCGTGGTCAGCGTCTTGGAGCCGGCATCGAGGATGCCGCGCTCGGGCGCGGCACGGCTCACCACCGTCGAATAGATGTGAAGCGCGCAGTCGTCCCAGGTGGCGGAGCCGGCGGCGACCTGCATGCGGTCGTTGTAGATGTAGGTGCCAAAGCGGTGCTCGGTGCCGCCCTTGAGCTTGCCGAGATTCTTCAGGTTCGGCGTCCCGCCGGTCGAGACGATCTTTGCATCCAGCCCGTGCGCGCGCACGCCGGCCAGAGCTTCGTCGTAGAATTTTTGCGCATCCGCCCAGCCGGTCTCGGTCGGGTAGAGCATGAAGCCGGCGAATTGCAGGCCCTTGGATGCGGCAATCTCCTGTGCCAGCGCAATGGCCTCGGCTGGCGTCTCGACGCCGGCGCGCTTGCGGCCCGTGTCGCATTCGACCACGACCGACAGCGGTCGGCCTGAGGCCGCAGCGGCCTTGGGCAGGCCGGCAACGACGGTCGAATTGTCGGCGGCGACTGTCATGTTGGCCTTCGCCTGCAGCGCCCCTAACCGCGCCATCTTCTCCTCGCCGAGCAGATTGTAGCTGATCAGGATGTCATCGATGCCGGCATTGGCCATGATCTCGGCTTCACCGAGCTTCTGGCAGGTGATGCCCTTGGCACCGGCAGCGATCTGCATCTTGGCGATCGTCGGGTTCTTGTGCGTCTTGATGTGGGGACGGTTGGCGATCCCGGCGTCATCGCAGGCCTTCTGGATGCGCGCGATGTTGCGCTCGACCTTGTCCATGTCGATGACGGCGCAGGGCGTGCCGTATTCGCGGGCGATTTTGGCGGCAAGGGTCGTTGTCATGGAAGTCTCTGAGTTGGCGCGCATTCCGTTTGCAAAAGCGGTGCCCACTTTTGCGGAATGCACGCTAGGCCTGTTCAATCTCTTCGCGCCGCACTTCGAGCTCCAGCCATTTGTCCTCGGCCTCGGCCAATTCCTTTTGCGCCTTCGTCAGAGCGTCGGAGGCCTGATCGAAGCGCTTGCGATCCTTGCGGAAGAGATCGGGGTCGTCAAGGAAGCGCTGCTGCTTGGCGATTTCGGCCTGCAGCTTGGCGATGGTCTTGGGCAGCGTCTCCAGCGCGTGTTGCTCGTTGAAGGTCAACCGTCGTCTCGCGACGCCGGACGGCGCAACTGATCGCTGCTCTCTCGTCTCTTCGACGGCCTTCGCTGTCGCCCGCTTCACGTCGGCGCCGCGCTGGGCCAGCATGTCGGTATAACCGCCGGCATATTCGAGCCAGCGTCCGTTACCCTCGGGCACGATCACGGACGTCACCACGCGGTCGAGAAAATCGCGATCGTGGCTGATCAGGATCACGGTGCCCTCGTAGTCGCTGAGCATTTCCTCGAGGACGTCGAGGGTCTCCAGGTCGAGGTCGTTGGTCGGCTCGTCCAGCACCAGGAGGTTTGAAGGCTTCGCCAGCGCGCGTGCCAGCATCAGCCGGCCGCGCTCGCCGCCCGACAGCACCTCCAGCGGCGTGCGCATCTGTTCCTGGGCGAACAGGAAGTCCTTCATGTAGCTGACGACGTGCTTCGGCTTGCCGCCGACCATGACATGGTCGCCGCGGCCGCCGGTCAGCGCCTCGGCCAGCGTCGTCTTGGGATCGAGACTTTCGCGATGCTGATCGAGCGTCGCCATCTCGATGTTGGCGCCGAGCCGTATGCTGCCGCTGTCCGGCGCGCTGCCGCCGGTCAGCATCTCGATGAGCGTGGTCTTGCCGGCGCCGTTCGGACCGACGATGCCGATGCGGTCGCCGCGCTGGACGCGGATCGAGAAGCCGTCGACGATCTTTCGCTCGCCATAAGACCGGCTGATGTTCTTGGCCTCGATGACGAGCTTGCCGGATTTGTCGGCTTCGGCGGCCGCGAGGTTGGCGTTGCCCGTCGCGCCGCGATGGGTGCGGCGCTGGTCGCGCAGCGCGTGGAGATTGCCGAGCCGCTTGACGTTGCGCTTACGGCGGCCCGAGACGCCGTAACGCAGCCAGTGCTCCTCGTTGACGATCTTGCGGTCGAGCTTGTGCTGGTCGCGCTCTTCCTCCGCGAGCACCTCGTCGCGCCAGGCCTCGAAGGCACTGAAGCCGCGGTCGATCTGCCGTATCTGGCCGCGATCGAGCCAGGCGGTGCTGCGCGAGAGATTGCCCAGGAAGCGCCGATCGTGGCTGATGATCACCAGCGCGCAGCGGCGGCTCTCCAGTTCGCTCTCCAGCCATTCGATGGTCGGAAGATCCAGATGGTTGGTCGGCTCGTCCAGCAGCAGGATATCGGGCGAGGGCGCCAGCACGCGTGCCAGCGCCGCGCGGCGGGCTTCGCCGCCGGAGACATGCGCCGGATCTTCTTCGCCGCTGAGACCGAGCTGCTCGACCAGATAGCGCGCCTGATAGTGGTCGTCGCCGGCATTGAGGCCGGCCTCGACATAGGCGAGCGTGGTGGAGAAACCGGAAAAGTCTGGCTCCTGCGGCAGGTAGCGGATGGTGGCGCCGGGCTGCACGAAACGGCTGCCGCCATCCGGTTCGACCAGGCCGGCGGCGATCTTGAGCAGCGTAGATTTGCCGGAACCGTTGCGGCCGATCAGGCAGACGCGCTCGCCGGTCGAAACCGACAGTTCGACGCCCGCCAGGAGCGGCGTGCCGCCAAAGGTCAGCTTGATATCGCGCAGTTGGATCAACGGTGGCGCCATGCGGTGTCTCAGTCCTGTCTTGTTGCGGCCTGGTCGGCGCGGCGGCGCTGAATGCGGCGGATGGTCTGGTCGAGCGTCGACAGAAATGTCGAGCGGTCGCGCGCTGAATAGGATTTCGGACCGCCGGTGACTTCGCCGGCCGAGCGCAAATCGGTCATCAGGTTGCGGACCGCGAGCGTCATCCCGATCGATTCTTCGGTGAACGCCTTGCCGTTGGACGCAATCACATCGGCGCCGGCCTTCACGCAGCGGCTCGCGAGCGGAATATCCGAGGTAATGACGATATCGCCGGGCCCGGCACGTTCCGCGATCCAGTCATCGGCCGCGTCCATGCCGGCACCCGCGGCGACCCGCTCGATCAATGGATCCTGGGGCACGCGGATGAAATTGCCCGCGACCACGCTCACGGGCAGGCCGTGCCTGCCAGCGACGCGATAGATCTCGTCCTTCACCGGACAGGCGTCGGCGTCGACATAGATGCGGGTGGTGTTTTGAGGGTTCGTCATTGTCCGTAGATGGGGCTTGCGAAGCGGTTCCGCAGCAGCCGCGTGGTACCCCATTCGGGCCGCAAAGGCGAGGGGATTGACCCCGGTTCCTCAGGGCCTACGATCGGCCCGAAACAACAAGAATTTGGGGAAAGCCAAGCCATGCCGAACCGACTCGAAACCTATCGCGTCGAGGCCTACAACACGGCCAAGCAATCCGAAAACAAGATGCATGACGATGCAGTGGCGCGCCGCTTCGGCTTTTCCGGTGGGCTGGTCCCCGGCGTCGACGTCTTCGCCTACATGATGCATGTGCCGGTGGCGCGCTGGGGCCGCGATTTCCTGTCGCGCGGGCTGATCGAGGCGCGTTTCATCAAGCCGGTCTATGACGGCGAGACCGCCGATGTCGATGCGACCGAGCACAACGGCCTGCTCACCATCGAGGTGTTCAGCCGCACCGAGCTCTGTGCCACCGGCACGGCGTCGCTGCCGGCGACTGCGACTGCGGTGTCGTTGAGCGACTATGTCGAGGTCCCCGCGATTGCCGAGCGCAAACCGGTCAACCCGGCAACCTTCGAGACCGGCAAATGGCTGGGCACGACGCCGCGCCGCTGGACCGGGCAGGATGCGGCCGACTATCTCGCCGACATCCGCGAGGCCGATCCGATCTTCGCGCGCGAGGGGCTCGGCCATCCCGGCCTGATCCAGCGCGTCATGAACCGCGTGCTGGTGGACAACACCATCCTCGGCCCGTGGATCCATGTCGGCAGCCGTATGCAATTGCTGTCAGCCGCGCGCGCCGGCGACGAGATCACCGCGCGGGCCAAAGTCACCGCGAACTACGAGAAGAAGGGCCACCGCTTCGTCGAGCTCGACGCCCTGGTGGTCGCCAACGGCACGACGCCGCTGGCGCACTGCCAGCACACCGCGATCTACCAGCCGCGCGAGCAGGCGGCGGCGTAACTGACAGCTGGCCGTAGGTTCACCGACCGAATTCGCTGTCATGCCCCGCGAAGGCGGGGCATCCAGTACGCCGAGGCTTCTTCGTGAATCACTGCCGTCTCAGAGTACTGGATCGCCCGGTCGAGCCGGGCGATGAAAGTGTGCTTGTGGAGGCGGAAGGGCAGCTTTACGCCGCTTTCCCCTTCGCGTCCTGGATCGCACGCCACACGCGCTCCGGCGTCAGCGGCATGTCGATGTGCTTGATGCCGTAGTCGGAGAGCGCGTCGATCACCGCGTTCACGACCGTCGACAAGCTGCCGGCGCAGCCGGCTTCGCCGCAGCCTTTGCTGCCGAGCGGATTGGTCGTGGCCGGCACCGGGTGGTCGCCGACCGTCATGTTCGGGACGTCCTCGGCGCGGGGCAGTGCGTAGTCCATCAGCGAGCCCGTGATCGGCTGGCCGCTCTCGTCGTAGCGGACGTGCTCCATCAGCGCCTGGCCGATGCCCTGGACGACGCCGCCATGGAGCTGGCCCGCGACCAGCAACGGATTGATCACCGTGCCGAAATCGTTGACCGCGCTGTAGCGCACGATCTGCACGACGCCGGTCTCAGGGTCGATCTCGACCTCGGCGACATGGCAGCCGTTCGGGAAGGCCGACGGCACCGGTTCGCTGGTGTGATCGACGTCGAGGCTGTCGGGCACGCCCTCTGGCATCTTGCTGTCATGCAGGCGCTTGGCGAGCTCCATGATGTCGATGCTGCGGTCGGTGCCGGCGATGGTGAAACTGCCGCCTTCGAATTCGATGTCGGCTTCGGACGCCTCCAGCATATGCGCGGCGGCGCGCTTGCCCTTCTCGATCACAAGCTTGGCGGCGCCCACGATCGCCATGCCGGTCGCGGTAATCGAGCGCGAGCCGCCGGTGCCATTGCCGGTGTGGACGATATCGCTGTCGCCCTGCACCAGCTTGACGCTGTCGAAGGGCACGCCGAGCTGCTGGCAGAGTACCTGCGCGAATGCGGATGCGTGGCCCTGACCGTAATCGAGCGTGCCGGTGATGAGCTGCACGGAGCCATCGGGATCGAACACGATCTTGCCGAGTTCGACGCCGGGAGGTGCGGTCACCTCCAGATAAGAGCCGACGGCGATGCCGCGCAGCTTGCCGGACTTCTTGCTCTCCTTCTTGCGCTTGGCAAAATTCTCGTGGTCGGAGATTTCGAGCGCCTTGTTGAAGACAGCCTGGAAGTCGCCGCTGTCATAGGTGACGCCGGAGGACGCGGCGAACGGCATCTGGTTCTGCTTGATGAAGTTGCGCTTGCGCAAGGTCAGCCGGTTGATGCCCATCTCGTCGGCGGCGCGGTCGATCAGCCGCTCCATGTAGTAGTTCGCCTCGGGCCGGCCGGCGCCGCGATAGGCGCCCATCAGCGTGGTGTTGGTCAGCACCGTCTTGATGTCTACGGCCATCAACGGTGTGCGATAGACGCTGGAAAAGTTCTTGCTGGTGTTGAGCGAGAGCGGACTGGGCGCAACGCCGGTGATGTAGGCACCGAGATTGCCGTAGCCCGAGAGCTTGGCGGCGAGGAAATGCCCCTCGGCGTCCAGCGCGAGCTCGGCGTGAATCTTCTGCGCACGGCCGTGGCTGTCGGACAAGAAGCTGGTCGAGCGTTCGTCCAGCCATTTCACCGGCCGTCCCAATTCCTTGGCCGCGTACAGGATGCACATGTACTCGGGATAGTTGACGTTCTTCATGCCGAAGGAACCGCCGACATTGGCGGTGAGGATGCGGACCTTCTCGTTCGGCACCTTCAGGTTCTTGGCGAGGTTGGCGCGGTTGCCGGCGACGCCCTGCGTCGGCATCTGGATGGTGTAGCGCTCGGTCGTCTTGTCGTAGGAGGCAAGGCCAACGCGCGGCTCCATCGAGACCACGGCGACACGGGTGTTTTCGATGTCGACCTTGGTCACGTGAGCGGCGCTGGCGAAGGCGGCGTTGACCTTCTCGATGTCGCCATAGTGGTAGTCGAGCGCGACATTGTTCGGGATGTGGTCGTAGAGTTGCGGCGCGCCGGCTTTTGCGGCGTCTTCAGGGTCGGTCACCGCCGGCAGCGGCTCGATATCGAGCTCGACCGCCTCGGCCGCGTCGCGCGCTTGGGCCAGCGTCTCCGCCACCACGAAGGCGACGGGATCGCCGACGAAGCGGACCTTGTCGGTTGCGAGCGGCTGGCGGTTGGTCTGGAGCAGGGGCGAGCCGTCACGGCTCTTCAGCGGCAGGCCGCAGGTGAAGGGGCCGTAGCCGGCCGCATCGAGGTCTTTGCCGGTCCACACCCCCAGCACGCCCGGCATCGCCCTGGCGGCGTCGATGTTGATGCCGCGAATGACGCCGTGGGCATGGGTCGAGCGGACGATCGCGGCATGGGCCTGGCCGGGCAGGTTGAAATCGTCGGTGTAGCGGCCCTTGCCGCGCACCAGCGTGTCGTCCTCCTTGCGACGGACCGGCTGCCCGACGCCATATTTTTGCAGTGCAATAGCGTTTTCGAGCGTGGAGGATTTGGTGTGTTCTTGCATGGAATTGACCTGAAAAGCCGGCAAATGCGCGGTTTGGGGGGCGCCTGGGGACCGGACCCTTCAAAAATAACCCACCGGCCCGTTCACGACAACGCACGAATGGGCATGGTCCCATGTGATGCGTTGTTGCGCAGGATTGGCGCGCTGCTAAGGTTTCAGGCGAAAAAGCAATTCCAGATCGGCCCAACCGGCCGCGGAAAGACAGTTTGTATGAATGACCACACGCGGCTCCGCGACGGCCTTGCGCCGCACGGTGAGCTGGGGTCGATGGCGGCGGCGTTCGCCACTGAACCGGCCGTCGGCGCGCAAGCGCCGGGAACCGGCGTCTACGCGGCGCTCGACCTCGGCACCAACAATTGCAGGCTCCTGATCGCCTGTCCGACCCACGACGGCTTTCGGGTGGTCGATTCCTTCTCGCGCATCATCCGGCTGGGCGAGGGCGTCTCGGCAACCGGGTGCATCAGCGAGGCCGCGATCGAGCGCGCCATCGTGGCGCTCGGCATCTGCCGCGACAAGATCAACCTGCGCAAGGCGCGGCGGTTGCGGCTGATCGCCACCGAAGCCTGCCGCGCCGCCTCGAATGCCGAAGGCTTTCGCAGCCGCGTCGCTGCCGAGACCGGGATCGAGCTCGAGGTGATCGACCGCCAGACCGAGGCGGCGCTCGCGGTGCTCGGCTGCTCGCCGCTGGTCGACCCCAGGGGCCGCGGCGCGATCCTGTTCGACATCGGCGGCGGCTCGACCGAGCTGGTGCGGATCGAGCGCGACGCCGCAAATCCGGAGCCGCGCATCAAAGCCTGGATGTCGATTCCATTCGGTGTGGTCACGCTGGCCGAGCAGTTCGGCGGCCGCGACGTGACGCCGGAGATCTACGCCGCGATGGAGCGCGAGGTCGCCCATCACATCGCGCCGTTCGCCGAACAGCATGGCGGCGATCTCGCCGAGATGCATCTGCTCGGCACCTCAGGCACTGTGACGACGCTCGCCGGCATCCATCTCAATCTCGCGCGCTACGACCGCCGCCGCATCGACAGCGTCTGGATGAACGACACCGACGTTACCGCGACCATCAACAAGCTGCTCGGCATGAGCTACGAGGAGCGCGCGGCGAACAGCTGCATCAGCGTCGAGCGCGCCGATCTCGTGCTGGCCGGCTGCGCCATCCTCGACGCGATCCGCCGCGCCTTTCCGCTGCCACGCCTGCGCGTCGCCGACCGGGGCCTGCGCGAAGGCATGCTGGTCGAAATGATGCGCGAAGACGGCGCGCTCAGGAGCTGGTGAGATGGCCAAGGATACCACCGGCCGCTTGCACGTCCAGGTCAAGACCCACGGCAAGCGCAAATTGTCATCGAAGCTCTGGCTGGAGCGGCAGCTCAATGATCCCTATGTGGTGAAGGCGAAGGCGCTGGGTTATCGCTCGCGCGCCGCTTTCAAGCTGCTCGAGATCGACGACAAATACCGGCTGCTCAAGCACGGCATGGCGGTGGTCGATCTCGGTGCGGCGCCGGGCGGCTGGAGCCAGATCGCCGCCAAGCGCGTCGGCTCGGTCGACGGCAAGGGCAAGGTCATCGCGATCGACCTGCTGGAAATCCCCGAGATTGCCGGGGTCGAGTTCGCGCAGCTCGACTTCATGGACAATGACGCGCCGGACAAGCTCAAGGCGATGCTCGACGGCGGCGCCGACATCGTGATGTCCGACATGGCTGCCAACACCACCGGTCACCGCAAGACCGACCAGCTTCGCATCGTCGGCCTGATCGAGACCGCCGCCGCGTTCGCCTGCGACGTGCTGAAACCGGGTGGGACCTTCCTGGCGAAGGCGTTCCAGAGCGGCGCCGACGCCGAGCTGCTCGCCCAGCTCAAGCGCGATTTCGCCATGGTGCGTCATGTGAAGCCCGCCGCGAGCCGTGCGGATTCCTCGGAGCGCTACGTTCTCGCGACGGGATTTCGGGGCGGGGCGACGCAGTAGCCGCGAATTCCGTCATTGCGAGGAGCTCTTGCGACGAAGCAATCCAGACTGTCTCCGCGGAGGGATTCTGGATTGCTTCGCTGCGCTCGCAATGACGAGAAGAGAGGCTACCCCAGCCGCTGATCCCGCACGTCCTGCGTATCCTCGGTCGCCGCCTTGACGGCCGCCTTGGCCGCGCCCTTGCCGGCACCCTTACGGCTCGCGATCTCCACGGCCTTGCGGCCGGAGACTTCGTGGCCGGCATCGGCGGGCATCTGCCAGAAGAACCAGCTCGACGCGGCCGAGGTCAGCGCGATGACGACGAAGGCGGGCGCGAACACGGTGGCATTGAGCTCGCTGACGTGGCTGAGCCACATCGTCGTCTCCACCGACGCGGCGCCGACGGCGACGCCGGCCGAGACCGCGAGCTGCTGGTTGACACTGACGAGCGTGGTGGCGCGGCTCATCTGCGCGTGCTCGACCTCGGCATAGGCAACCGTGTTGATCGCGGTGAACTCGAGCGAACGGAAGAAGCCGCCAACCACGAGGATGATCATGATGATCAGCAGCGGCGTCGTCACCGTGAAGAGGGCACAGGCGGCGAGAAAGACTGCGCTGATGATCGCGTTCACCGTCATCAGGTTGCGGAAGCCGAAGGCGCGGATGATGCGTGCGGCCAGCGCTTTCATGCCCATGGCGCCGAGCGAGGAGCCAAACGTGACGAGGCCGGACTTGAACGGCGAGAGGCCGAAGCCGATCTGCATCAGCAGCGGCAACAGAAACGGCAGCGCGCCGATACCGAGCCGGAACATGAAGCCGCCGAGAATGGCCGCGCGCAGTGTCGGCAGCCTCAGCAGCGTGAAGTCGAGCACCGGCGATCCGGTTCGCCGCGCGTGAATGACATACAGCGTCATCGAGATCGATCCGCCGACGACCAGGGCGGCAATCGTGCTCCATGGCAGCAGATTGAGTCCGGCGACCGACAGCCCGAAGGCGATGCCGGCGAGCCCGAGGCCCGCGAGCACCATGCCGTAGAGGTCGAACGGCTCTCGTTCCTCGCTTTTGATAGGATCGATGAAGCGCAAGGCCATGAAGATGCCGAGTAGCCCGATCGGGATGTTGATCAGGAAGATCCAGTGCCACGACGCATAGGTGGTGATGAAGCCGCCGAGCGGCGGCCCGATCACAGGTCCGATCAGGGCAGGGACCGTCACCCACGCCATGGCGTTGACCAGCGCGCTCTTGTCGACCGACCGCAGCAGCACGAGGCGCCCGACCGGCGTCATCATTGCCCCGCCCATGCCTTGCAGGATGCGCGCGAACACGAAGTCGGAGACCGAAGTCGAGAGCGCGCAGCCGACCGAGCCGACCATGAACACGCCGACGGCAATCGCAAACACCATGCGCGCGCCGAACCGGTCGGCGGTCCAGCCGCTCGCCGGGATGAACACCGCAAGCGACAGCAGATAGGAGGTGATCGCGAGCTTGAGCGTCAATGGGCTCGTGCCGATGTCGGCCGCGATCGCGGGCAGCGACGTGGCGATGACCGTCGAGTCCATGTTCTCCATGAAGAGAGCAGTGGCCACGATCAGCGGAATGATGCGTTGCTTGTCGACCATGACGGATTGGAAATGGAAATTGGAAAAGGGCGAGAATTGCGGCTTATCACCGCCACTGGGCCGCGACCATTGCGGATCGACGCATGGCACCTAAATCCTGCGTGACCCCAGGGTGGGGTGCGTCCTGCGTCGGAGAACGTGATGATCTGCCGGAACAGGAGGGGCGTGGACGCCGTCCGCCGGCACAAGCTGCCGCCGGTTATCCCGGCTGAATTTGCCTAAAAAGCCTGTGCATGGCTGGCCGGCGGTCCGAATTGCTTTGATTCGTCGCCCGCCCGTGCTATCGACCCGCGTCAACCCCACCGATGGGCTCCGATTCTCCGGCGTTGCCGCAAGGTACGCCGAGGGCGGCGCTCATCCATAGCTATTTGCGGCAGGGCCGCGGAAGGAGTTGGCACATGGCCACGGTGCAACAAGGCATTCGCGAAGCCCTTACGTTCGACGACGTGCTGCTGAAGCCGGGCCTGTCGGACGTCATGCCGGGCGAGGTCGACATCCGCTCCCGCGTCACCCGCGCCATTCCGCTCAACATTCCGATCATGGCTTCCGCCATGGACACGGTCACCGAAGCCCGCATGGCGATCGCCATGGCGCAGGCCGGCGGCATCGGCGTCATCCACCGCAATTTCGATCCCGAAGGGCAGGCCGCCCAGGTGCGGCAGGTCAAGCGCTACGAGTCGGGCATGGTGGTGAATCCGCTCACCATCAGCCCCGATGCCACGCTGGACGACGCGCTCAAGCTGATGAGCGATCACGGCATCTCCGGCATTCCCGTCGTCACCGGTGCGGGCAAGTCCACGCCGGGCAAGCTGGTCGGCATCCTCACCAACCGCGACGTCCGCTTCGCCACCGACCGCCAGCAAAAAATCTCCGAGCTGATGACGCATGAAGGTCTCGTCACGGTGCGCGAGAATGTCAGCCAGGACGAGGCACGGCGGATGCTGCATCAGCATCGCATCGAGAAGCTGCTCGTGGTCGACGAGCAATATCGCTGCGTCGGCCTGGTCACTGTGAAGGACATGGAGAAGGCGGTCGCCCATCCGCTGGCCTGCAAGGACGCGCAGGGCCGCCTGCGCGTCGCCGCCGCCACCACGGTCGGTGACAGCGGCTTCGAGCGCACCGAGCGGCTGATCGACGCCGGCGTCGATCTCGTCGTGGTCGACACCGCGCACGGCCATTCCCGTCACGTGCTCCATGCGGTCAACCGCATCAAGCGTCTCTCCAACTCGGTGCAGGTCGTTGCCGGCAACGTCGCGACATCGGAGGGTGCGCAGGCGCTGATCGATGCGGGCGCGGACTGCATCAAGGTCGGTATCGGCCCGGGCTCGATCTGCACCACGCGCATCGTCGCCGGCGTCGGCGTGCCGCAGCTCACCGCGATCATGGATGCGGTCGAGGCGGCGAAGAAGTCCGACATCCCCGTCATCGCCGACGGCGGTATCAAGTTCTCCGGCGACCTCGCGAAAGCGCTCGCTGCCGGTGCCGACATCGCGATGGTCGGCTCACTGCTCGCCGGCACCGACGAGACGCCAGGCGAAGTGTTCTTGTGGCAGGGCCGCTCCTACAAGGCCTATCGCGGCATGGGTTCGGTCGGCGCTATGGCTCGCGGCTCGGCCGACCGCTACTTCCAGCAGGACATCAAGGACACGCTCAAGCTCGTGCCCGAAGGCATCGAGGGCCAGGTGCCTTACAAGGGCCCGGTCGGCAACGTCATGCACCAGCTCGCCGGCGGCCTGCGCGCCGCGATGGGGTATGTTGGTGCAAAGGACATGAAGGACCTGCACGACAAGGCCCAGTTCGTCCGCATCACCGGCGCGGGCCTGCGCGAAAGCCACGTCCACGACGTCACCATCACGCGCGAGGCGCCGAACTATCCGGGCGGGGGTTAGTCTCCGGCTGCGCGTTGGAATTCGCGCGCATGCCCAAATGACGGTGTCATGCCCCCGCGAAGGCGGGGCATCCAGTACGTCGCGGCCTTTCGGCTCAATCATAACCGTCTCGGAGTACTGGATCGTCCGCCTTCGCGGACGATGACGGCGAGTGTGTCGCGTGCGCGTGCCAAAAGCTCGTCATTGCGAGGAGCCCGCGACAAAATTGCGAAGCAATTTTGCGCTGGTGCGACGAAGCAATCCAGCCCTTTTGTGTTGACGAGACTGGATTGCTTCGCTTCGCTCGCAATGACAGAAAATTGGAGGAAGCCATCATGTCCCAAGGCAAACGCATCGTTCTCGCCGCGCGTCCCGTCGGCGAGCCAAAGCCGTCCGATTTCCGCATCGAGGAATTCGCGGTTCCTGCGCCTGCCGCAGGCGAAGTCCTGCTGCGCACGATCTGGCTCTCGCTCGATCCCTACATGCGCGGGCGCATGAGCGACGGTCCGTCCTACGCGACGCCGGTGCCCGTCGGTGGTGTGATGGAAGCCGGTACGGTCTGCGAGGTCGCAGCCTCCAACAATCCGAACTTCGCCAAGGGCGACATCGTGCTCTCGCGCGCGGGCTGGCAGACGCACGCGATCTCCGACGGCAAGGGGCTGAACAAGATCGACCCGAAGCTCGCGCCGATCTCGACGGCCGTCGGCGTGCTCGGCATGCCCGGCATGACGGCCTACACGGGCCTGCTCGATATCGGCAAGCCGCAAGCAGGCGAGACCGTCGTCGTCGCCGGTGCCTCCGGTGCGGTCGGCTCGGCCGTTGGACAGATCGCGAAGATCAAGGGCGCACGCGCGGTTGGAATCGCCGGCGGCAAGGACAAATGCGATTACGTCGTGAAGGAGCTCGGCTTCGATGCCTGCATCGATCACCGCGATCCCGATCTCGCGGCGAAGCTGAAGGACGCCTGCCCGAAAGGCATCGACGTCTATTTCGAGAATGTCGGCGGCGCCGTGTTCGAGGCGGTGTTCCCGCTGCTCAATGCGTTTGCGCGCGTGCCGGTCTGCGGCCTCATCGCCCATTACAACGACACTGAAGCGAAGCCGCCGAAATGGGCCGCCAGCATGATGCGCGCGACGCTGACCAAGCGGCTGACCTTCCGCGGCTTCATCGTCTCCGACTTCGCCTCCCGCCATGGCGACTTCCTGCGCGACATGTCCGGCTGGGTCCGCGAAGGCACGGTCAAGTACAAGGAGTTCGTCACCGAGGGCCTGGAGAGCGCGCCCGAAGCCTTCATGGGGCTTCTGAAGGGGGCCAATTTCGGCAAGCAGCTGGTGCGGGTCGGGCAGGATAAGGCCTGATCCGCCGCTCTCGGCCCCCTCGGCGCCCGGGTATGGTTAACAAAGAGTGACCGATCGGCCACACCCGCCCGTAAAAGCCGCAGGTGTGACCGTCGGTTCATTGACGAGCAGGCGAAGGCATTGAATCATTGCGCATATTTCAGGTGCGATGATGTTAGAGCTTGTTGTTTTCTGCGTAATCCTTGTGGCCGCCGGTTATTGGGCGACGATGTTTGTCATGGGACGTCGCGACGACGTCATCCATGGCAAGTTCGTTCACACCGAGGACGCCGGCGCGTTGGCGCAATCCGCGATACCCACGCCTATGCCGCCGTTCCCCAAGCGTCCGGTCCAAGCCACGCGGCCTGCCAATGCTGCGCCTGCCAACACCGGGGCTAAGCCAGTGAACAGCGACGCGCTGCAGTCCTTGCTTGCCGCGATCCAGCAGGATCTCAAAAGCGTCGCTTGAGCAGCGACGGGCAGCGCTAATCCTCGCCGCCCATCTTGCGGCGATCGAACAAGGTTAAAGCACGCGATAGCGGATCATGTAGGCGTCCTGCGGCGCGACCGGGCTCGCCAGTGGCGAGGCGATGCGGTCGGCGAGGTGCCAAGGGCCGAACTGAGGGCCGAATTGGGCGCCCGACTGCTCGGAGCGATGCGGCTCGGCCGGCAGGCGGAGGCGGAATTCGAAGGTGCCCTTGCCGGGCAGGTTCACGACCAGCACGCGGTCCGCGGTGCGGTGGTTGAGCGCCACCGCGCCACGCAGGACGGAGCGGCCATCACCGAGCTCCCGCACGCCCTCGACCAGTGCCAGCGTCTGGTTTCGGTCGGTATGCAGCTCGATCTGGGTGTCGGACGCCGCCGCCAAGGTCTCCCTGGGCATGCGGATCTCGAACTCGACCGCGGGTTTTGACGGATTGAGGCCGAGATAGGCCAGCGCGGCATGGCGCATGTCGTAGGCGGCAAAGGCGAACAGAGCGAGGGCGGCGAGCGCAGCGAGGCCGTGCCTGAGGACATCGCGCCAGGTCCGATAGCTCATTCGGAAGTAGACCGTCATCGCCAGCGCCACCGCAAGCGCCGTCGCGATGCCTGCCAGCGCCGACATCAGGATGCCGAACTGGCCGTCGGCCGACTCGGTCAACGCGCCGGTCAGGCTGGCGAACTGGCTGAAGAGGGTGTTCATGGCGGTCTCTCGCCTTGCGCGCCCAAGGGGCGAAATCGCTTTAACTGTCGACGGTTGGTCGCCTCATCGGGAACGCCGGTTCAACTCGTTGATTGTCAGGACCAGCGGTGACCGCTAATGGACGCTAGCTGTGGCTTCCGCCGGATGGGACAACCCCGGGAATTCCGATGTCCGTTCAAATGGTTTTGCTGCCGGTCTTCGTGCAGGTCGGTCTCACCTTCGCGCTCCTGATCGCCATGGCGATGGGACGCCGGCGCGCGCTCGTCTCCGGCGAGACCAAGAGTCGTGACATTGCGCTGGGCGAGCCCAACTGGCCGAAGGGGGCCACACAATTCGCCAATTGCTACCGCAACCAGTTCGAACTGCCGGTGCTGTTCTATGTCCTGATCGCGCTGGCGCTCCCGTTGCGCCATGCCGATCTCTTCATCGTGCTGATGTCCTGGGTGTTCGTCGTGACGCGCTTCGTCCATGCCGGAATCTTCGTCTCCTCCAACAATCTCGGACGCCGCTCCACGATCTGGCTCGCCGGCGTGCTCGTGCTGCTCGCGATGTGGATCTACTTCGCACTGAAGATGCTCTTGTTGATCTGACGGTTAGCCGTCGGATTTGATCTGAAAGATTCAAATGACTCCCGCTGCCCGGCTGTCCGCAGCCATCGAACTGATCGACACCATCGAGAAGGACCGCGTGCCCGCGGCCAAGGCGCTGAAGGAGTGGGGCACCGCGCACCGCTTCGCCGGCTCCGGCGACCGCGCCGCCATTGCCGGTCTCGTCTGGGACGTGCTGCGCCGCTATGCCTCGAGCGCCTACCTGATGGATTCGGATACCGCGCGGTCGCGGCTGATGGGCATGCTTCGCCTCGAGCGCAACATGGATACGGCCACCATGGCCGCGCTGTTCGACGGCAGCCGCTTTGCCCCCGCGCCGTTGACCGAGGCCGAGCAGGCCGCGCTCGCCTCGCGGTCCCTTGAAGGTGCCCCGGCCGCGATCGCCGGCGACTATCCGGAATGGCTGGATCCGTATTTGGCAAAAGCGTTCGGCGACGAGCGCGTCGCGGAGGCGGCCGCGATGGCGAGCCGGGCGCCGCTCGACCTGCGCGTCAATACGCTAAAATCCAATCGCGACAAGGCGCTGGGGGCGCTTGCTCATCTTCATGCGAAACCGACGCATTGGTCCGCAACCGGCCTGCGCATCGAGCTTTCGGCCGATGCGCGCAACCCCGGCATCCAGGCCGAAGAGGATTTCATCAAGGGCGCCATTGAAGTGCAGGATGAGGGGTCGCAGCTTGCGGCTGCCTTGACCGCGGCAAAACCCGGCGAGCAGGTGATCGATCTCTGTGCGGGGGCCGGCGGCAAGACGCTGGCGCTCGCCGCGATGATGCAGGGCAAGGGCCGGCTGATCGCGACCGACAGCGACAAGCGGCAGCTTGCGCCTATCCACGAACGCCTGTCGCGCGCCGGCGTCCACAATGCCGATGTGCGCACTCCCAAGGGCGAGGCCGATCCGCTGGCCGAGATCAGCGCCACCGCCGACCTCGTCGTGATCGACGCGCCCTGCACGGGAACCGGAACCTGGCGCCGCAACCCCGATGCCAAATGGCGCATGCGCCCGGGCGCGCTGGAGATTCGCCTGCGGGACCAGACCGAGGTGCTCGAGCGCGCGGTGCCGCTGCTCAAGGCCGGCGGCCGCATCGCCTACATCACCTGCTCGGTGCTTTCCGAGGAGAACGGCGAGCAGGTGAGGGCGTTCACCTCCCGCCATCCCGAGTTCGCGGTGGTGCCGCCCGAGCAGACCGCGAGCGTGCTCTGGGACAAGGCGGAGGAGTTTGCGCAAGCCGCGCTGCAATCGCCGGAAGGCTGGCTGATGACGCCGCGGCGGACGGGCACGGACGGGTTCTTCGTCTCGGTGCTGAAGAAGGCATAACCCACCCCCGTCACCGCCGGTGCGGCGGGCCCCAAAACAAAAACCCCGCGAACCGGAACCCGGTCGCGGGGTTTTCTAGCTCTACGTTCTGCCGGTACGTCCGTGGTCAGAACGGTGCGCTGGCGTTAGCCGACGCGGAGATTGTCAGCCGAGGACTTGCCGCTGCGACGATCGGCGACGATGTCGAACGAGACCTTCTGACCTTCGTTGAGGGTCGAGAGGCCAGCGCGCTCGACGGCGCTGATGTGCACGAACACGTCCTTGTCGCCGTCATCCGGCTGAATGAAACCAAAACCCTTTTGATTGTTGAACCACTTCACGGTGCCCATAGCCATGGGAATTTCCTTTGCTTAAGAAGTTAACACGCGGACCGGTACGCACTATTGCGCCCATAATCCTGATCAGTCGATGTTGGAGAAATCATCTGAAGCGTGCGCGCCCGTCAGCAACGAAGCGAAGCGGCCCAGTCGTTCGGCCAAGTATCGATGATCACAATATAGCGAGATTTTGGGGCCACTTCAAGGCACCACCCGCCGCTCGGGATGTCCCCGAATTATGCTATTTTGCGGTGCAAATTAACCCTCCCGGGGCGCTCAATCGACGATAAACAGCGTCGCCCCCGTCGCGGTCGAGGACCGGTGCGCTGCGTCGCCGAAATCCGAGACCTGGTAGCTCATCCCCGCCGTAAGCTTGAACTTGCGGCCGTCGCGCAGCTCGCTGTCGAGCTCGCCCTGCAGCACGTACAGCACGTGGCCGCGGTCGCACCAATGGTCGGCGAGATAGCCCGGCGTATATTCGACCATCCGCACCCGGAGATCGCCGATGTCGAGCGTGCGCCACTGCGCCTGCCCGGTCTCGCCGGGATGGATGGTCGGCTCGACCTTGCTCCAGTCGGTGACGGTGAAGGGGGAGGTGGGGAGCTTCATCTGGAATCCTGTGTCAGAGCCGGCGCCGGTGTTGTTAGCGTATGTGCTCGCCACAGTCTCCGTCATTGCGAGGAGCCCTTGCGACGAAGCAATCCAGACTATCTCCGCGGACAGATTCTGGATTGCTTCGCTCCGCTCGCAATGACGGGGTCAGGCTAGTGCACCGGATGATTCGCCGATCCCTGCACGATCTTTCCGGCCGCATTCACCCGCAGATATTCGCAGATCCGCTTTCCCCGCTCGTTCTCGTAGAACACCACCACGCTATCAGGGCTGACGAACAATTCGATGAGCGAGAAATGCAGGTTCGGCAACAGCGCGAGCGCCTTGCCCCAATAGGCGCGCAACGCATCCTTGCCGCGCACGGTCCCGCTTTCATCGAACCCCATCGCTGGGATGCGGTCCGACGTCATCACGACGTCCTCGTCATAGAGCGTGAGCACCCGTTCGAGGTCGCGCGCGTTCCAGGCCTCGACCCAGGTGCGGCCGAGTGCGGCGAGATTCGACGGCTGATGATGGTGTGGCATGACGTTCTCCCTGTTCGCCCTTGGTGAGTGACGTGCCATATTAGGTCAATAATACTTACCTATATTGATGTGTCCATGCCCAAAGAAGAATGTGGGCCCGCGGCCCGCGCGGTTGCGGGAAAAGTCCCCGTCGCGTATTTGCTTGCCATGACAGCAGCACAGACCGACCGCTCCGCGTCGACGCCCTCCGTGGCCTCGGCGCACGACAAGATTCTCATCGTCGACTTCGGTAGCCAGGTGACGCAGCTCATTGCGCGTCGCGTGCGCGAGGACGGCGTCTACTGCGAGATCGTCCCGTTCAACAAGGCCGAACAAGCCTTCAACGAGATGAAGCCGAAGGCGGTGATTCTCTCCGGCGGCCCTGAATCGGTGCATGAGGCCGGCTCGCCCCGCGCCCCGCAAGCGATCTTTGATTCCGGCGTGCCGGTGATGGGCATCTGCTACGGCCAGATGGCCATGGCGGAGCAGCTCGGCGGCACCGTCGAGGGCGGCCATCACCGCGAATTCGGCCGCGCCGATGTCGAGGTGAAGGCGCCGAGCAAGCTGTTCGAGGACGTCTGGTCGCCAGGCGGCAAGAACCAGGTCTGGATGAGCCATGGCGACCGCATTACAAAAATGCCGCCGGGCTTCTCGGTGGCGGGCACGTCGCCGAACGCGCCGTTCGCGATCATCCAGGACGAGACGCGCAAATATTACGGCCTGATGTTCCACCCCGAAGTGGTGCACACGCCCGACGGCGCCAAACTGATCCGCAACTTCGTTCGCAAGATCGCAGGCCTGTCCGGCGACTGGACCATGCGCGCCTTCCGCGAGGAGGAGATCGCCAAAATTCGCGCCCAGGTCGGCAAGGGCAGGGTGCTCTGCGGCCTCTCCGGCGGAGTCGATTCCGCGGTCGCAGCCGTGCTGATCCACGAAGCGATCGGCGAGCAGCTCACCTGCGTGTTCGTCGATCACGGCATGCTGCGTCTCGATGAAGCCAAGACCGTGGTCGACCTGTTCCGCCACCACTACAACATCCCGCTCGTGCACGTGGATGCCTCGAAGCAATTTCTCGGTGAACTCGAAGGCGTCACCGATCCCGAAACCAAGCGCAAGACCATCGGCCGCCTCTTCATCGAGGTGTTCGAGGCCGAGGCCAAGAAGATCGGCGGCGCCGACTTCCTGGCGCAGGGCACGCTCTACCCCGACGTGATCGAGAGCGTCTCCTTCACCGGCGGTCCCTCGGTGACGATCAAGTCGCACCACAATGTCGGCGGTCTCCCCGAGCGCATGAACATGAAGCTGGTCGAGCCGCTGCGCGAGCTGTTCAAGGACGAGGTGCGCAAGCTCGGCCGCGAGCTCGGCCTGCCCGAAATCTTCGTCGGCCGCCACCCGTTCCCGGGCCCCGGCCTCGCCATCCGCTGCCCCGGCGACATCACACGCGACAAGCTCGACATCCTGCGCAAGGCCGACGCCGTCTACATCGACCAGATCCGCAAGCACGGCCTCTACGACGACATCTGGCAGGCCTTCGCCGTGCTGCTCCCGGTGAAGACGGTGGGCGTCATGGGCGACGGCCGCACCTACGACTTCGTCGTCGGCCTGCGCGCCGTCACTTCAACCGACGGCATGACCGCGGACTTTTACCAGTTCGACATGAAGTTTCTCGGCGAGACCGCCACCCGCATCATCAACGAGGTGAAGGGCGTGAACCGGGTGGTGTACGACGTGACGAGCAAGCCGCCTGGGACGATTGAGTGGGAGTAGTTTTCAGAGACCGCTTGCTGATGCGCGCCGCGTTGAAAGTGGTGATGGCCGCAATATTTGTGATGCCGGCTGCGGTGGCTCTGGCGAAGTCTCCGGGCTGCGCGAGTTGGCCCACCAACATGGCCCTCGTGCACCTCAAGAACGCCGGCCTGATTGACATCCCATCGGTAATCGAGGCGCAGACCAAGGCCGTTCGTCTCGCATCCGAAAAGATCGGCAAAGACCTCTACCAGCAGGTTTACGACATCACCTTTCACACCAAGGATGGCAAGACGATCGAGGTCATCACGAAAAACCAGGCATCAAGCGAGGAATGCTCGATGAGCGGCGTCGACGTCTACGTGGTCTCGAACAAAATCGGCGGGTCGGCGGAGCTGCCATCTGACGGCACGACTAAAAAGTGATCCGGAGTGACGGTGACGGCGCACCAAACCAGTCTCAAGTTTAGTGCACTGTCCGGTCACGCCGTCCACTCCCTGCCGCTTTAGCCTTCGTCGACCCTTAATTCCGGCTCCTCGGCGCAAATCGCAGCGAGGAAATCAATGAATTGCCGCACCCGGGAGGGCATGCGCCGTCCGGCAGCGGTAACTGCGTTGATCGGGAAGGGCGGCGGCGCATGCTGGTCCAGAATGCGTACGACCTCGCCCGACGCCAGCACATCCGTGAACAACCAACTGGCGTGATGGGCAATGCCGAGGCCCGCGAGAACCGCGCCGCGGACATGCTCGGCGTCATTCGTGCGGAACGCTCCCCCACCATCGACCGTGACCTGCCCGCCGTCGACGTGGAAACCCCACCCAATGATATCGCCCTGGTAGACATAGCTGATGCGCTGGTGGTTGCGCAGTTCGCCTAGCGTTTGCGGCGCGCCGTGTTGGGCAAGATAGCTGGCAGAGGCCACGGTTATCATCCGCATGTCGCCGATGCGCCGGGCGACGAGTGCTGAATCCGAAAGCCGACCGATACGGATCGCGACATCTATGCCCTCCTCGATGAGGTCAACGTGTCGCCCGGAGACTTCCATCTCAATCGCGACGTCGGGGAAACGGTTCCTGAAATCCGATAGCCGGGGAATAACGAACATCCTCCCGAAGGCTGGCGAGAGGGTCACGCGGACCAGCCCTGAAGGGGCGGACTGCCCCTCAAGGACTCTCTCTTCGAGCGAGTCGATATCCTGAAGGATACGGACGGTGGCCTCGTAATAGTCCTGTCCTGCCGGCGTCACGGCAAGGGCACGGGAATTTCTCGCGAGGAGTTGCGTCCCGAGCCGCGCTTCGAGCGCAGCGAGCTGTTTGCTGACCGTCGGCTGGCTGACGTTGAGGTCACGCGCCGCCTGCGAAAAGCTTCCGCTTTCGACGACGCGCACGAACATCCGCATCGCGTCCAGCTTATCCGTCACTTGTTTTCCGGACACGCCGGGCCACGCATGCAATCCTCAATCCATTCCTCTCAAGAATAGATACCATTCTATAGGCGTCAATTTCATTTGCAAAACGAATATGCGACTCGGCAGTCGGCCGCCCGCTGGGCCGTGCCGAAAGGAAGAGTGATGGCAATCAAGATCTATGGTGATGCGGGCTCGGGCAGCTTGCGTCGCGTGACCACGGCTGCGAAGATCATGGGCATTGAACTCGATCGCGTGAGCGTCGACCTTTTCAAAGGCGAGAGCCAAACCGACGCGTTCAAATCACGTCTCAATCCCAACGGTCTCACTCCGGTTCTGGAGGATGGGGACACCATTGTCTGGGAAGCGTCAGCGATCAATCTGTATCTCGCCAGCAAGGTGAATTCGCCGCTGGTCGGAACCACGCCGGAGGAGCAATTCCAGGTGCTTCAGTGGATGTTCTGGTCCGGCGAACAGTGGCGCACCTTCACGACCACTCTCTTCGACGAGCGCGTCGCCAAGACGATCATGGGCTTGCCGAAGGACGAGTCCCTCATCGCGTTCGCGGAGCGTAAGATCCGCGCCGCAGCGAAGGTCCTCGACCAGCATCTTGAAGGCCGCAAGTTCATGGTTGGCGATGCGTTGACCTTTGCTGATATCGATATTGCGGCGCCTTTCTTCCAGGTCGATCGTGCAAAGTTTCCGTTCAAGGACTATCCGAACATGATCGCCTGGCACGACAATCTTCTTCGGTCGTTCCCGGCGTGGGCAGAGACGAAGGCCGAGGTTGACAACCGTATGGGAAGCTTTCTGACGAGCGTCGGTGTTAAGCTATAAAAATCCAGGCTTGCCCATACGCGAAATTGAATTCGCGATGCCAAGGCCAGGTTCTCCGCGGTTGTCGACGCGGCGGTAGAGGGCACGCCTGCGGTCGTCACGGCCAGTGCGCAGGGCGGATTAGCCGCAAGGCGTAATCCGCCCGCTTCTCCGGGCGTCGCTCCGCTCTTGGAACGGCGCCGATACGCCGATTACTGCTCCTTCCTGAACAAATCCTGGAAGATGAGCGGGCCCCAAACCCGGCCGCGTGCGTGCACCAGCGCGCCACCCTCGTTGAGCTTTCCCAGCTTGACGGGTGCGAACCCGAGTTGTTTGGCCAGCGCCGCCACGGGAGCAATCGCGTCGTCGTCGTCGCTCGAGAGAAAGACGACGCGGTGGCCGCCCTCGACGACCGGATCGGTGGCCAGAGTGGCCGCACCCAGGTGATTGAAACCTTTCACGAGCTTGGCGCCGGTGAACGCCTTCGCGACGACAGCGGAGGACAGAAGACCATCCAGCTCTTCTCCAAACCCGTTCGTCGCGTCGATGATCGTCTTGCCTTTCCAGCTCGGCAGGGCCTTCGCAACCTCGCGATGCTCCCCGAACGGGACCGCCAGGATGATCGTGTCGGCCTCCAGTGCTTCCCGCAGCGACTTGGCGACGACCGTGGGTCCAATCGCCCGGGCCTGCGGCGCCAACGCCTCGGGCGGCCGGCGGCTCGCGACCGTTACGGCGATGCTTTTACGGGCGAAGGCATGGGCGAGGGTCTGGCCGATCTTGCCGAATCCTATGATTGCGTAGCTCATAATATTTCTCCAATCCGTGTTGATATTGATTTCCGGGCCGTTCAGATGGCCGAGAAGCCGCCGTCGACCGACAACTCCACCCCATTCACGAAGCTCGAATCGTCTGAAGCAAGAAACAGCGCGACCGCCGCGATTTCCTCAGGACGACCCATCGTTCCCCTGGGGATCAGGGATTCGAACATCCGCTTCGCTTCCTCGGTGAGAACCTGATCCTGCATCGGTGTGGCGATCGGCCCCGGGCTCAGCACGTTCACCCGGATATTCCTGCCCTTCAGTTCGTTGAGCCACGTGCGTGCAAATGAGCGCAGCGCCGCCTTGCTCGCCGCATACACGCCGTAACCAGGAAAACCTTTCACCGACGCAACGGACCCCGTCATGAAGATCGATCCGCCATCGCGAAACAGCGGCAACGCCTTCTGCACAGTAAACAGCGTGCCGCGCGTATTCAGGCCGAAGGTTGCATCGAAATGCTGCTCGGTGATCTCGCCCAGTGGGACGGCTTCGCCGATGCCGGCGCTCGCGTACAGGACGTCGATCCTGCCCTTGTCCCGCTTGACCGTTTCGAACAGGCGGTCGAGGTCGTCGAGATTGGCCGCGTCGCCGCGCACGCCCGTCACGTTCCGGCCAATCAACTTGACGGCGTCGTCGAGCGCCTCCTGCCTCCGGCCTGTGACGAAAACATAAGCACCTTCTTCAACGAACCGCCTGGCGCTCGCCAGCGCCATGCCGCTCGATCCGCCCGTGATGACCGCAACCTTGCCGTCAAGCTTTCCCATGATTTCTCCTGTCGTGGTGTCGGGACAGCATCTGCCCCCGAGACCCGCGAGATAGGTCCGGCGGCGGCAGGCGTTGAGTGCGGAAACGCGCACATCGGTGGTGCGAAATCGATCCGGCCGGACGACTGACGCCAGCGGCGACGATCGACGTCGGGCCGTTGGGAAGGGGCTGCGCCTGCCGGAACGGGGCTATGATGACCGCCCATACTGCGGTACGAGGCGTTCGATTGGACTTGGAAGGCGCACCGCGCGGTGCGGGATTGCACCATGATCGACTGGGACGATGTTCGCTATTTTCTAGCCGTCGCGCGGGGAGGCTCGGTGCGGGCGGCCGCCGAGCACCTCGGCGTGAACCACGCGACCGTGCTGCGACGCATCGCCCAGCTCGAGGAACGCCTCGGGGTCCAGATGTTCGAAAAGCTGCCTTCGGGCTACCGGCTGACGGCTGCGGGCGAGGAGGTCCTCGAATTTGCGGACCAAATGGAAGCGTCGTCGCACCAGCTGGAGACGCGCGTGTTCGGGCGCGATCAGAGCGTGCGCGGGCGTCTGCGGGTGACGCTGGCGCCGCCGATGGCGACACATTTGCTCATGCCTGATTTCGCCGATTTCGCGCGTCTGCATCCCGACATCGAGATGGATATCCTGTCGTTTGGCGAGCTGGCAAATCTGACCAATCGGGAGGCCGACGTCGCGATCCGCGTCGTCTACGATCGCAAAACGCTGCCGCAAAATCTTCACGGCATGAAGGGACCGGAGCTGTTCGGCGGCGTCTACATGTCCCGGAATCGACTGGTCGCGTGGCGTGCCGGCGCGCCTGATCCCTTCCGCTGGATCGTCATCAGCATTCACGGCATCCCGGACTGGGCCAGCGCGGGTGAGGTTCGCACCACGGGCGTTCCATTCAGGGTCACGGACGCCGGGGCGCAGATCGTTGCTGTCCGGCAAGGGCTCGGAATCACGACGCTGCCGTGCTTCGTCGGCGATGCCGATCCATTACTGGTGAGGGTGCCGGGGACCGAGTTGCACATGTACGGAACGGTCTGGCTCCTCACGCAGGGCGAGACACGCAAGACCAAGCGCGTGCGGCTCTTCACGGAGTTCGTATCCCGCCGGCTCGCCGCGTATGCGCCGCTGCTGGCAGGGCTGGTGGTATCGCGCGACTGAGGCGCGGCAGGTCACCGGCTTGGCTCGGCTCGCCAAAGCAAAGCGGGATTCACCCACCTTGAGCGTGATCTGCGGCTTGTGGCCCCTAAGCCGCGTCGAATCTGAAGGGCTTCGTTGCGATACAGCGTGCGTACCGCAATTTCTGCGATATCATCCGTTTGCACGAATGCCCGCACTCGATGGATCTTCACTGTGCGCGTGGCCGCGCGAGGAGATGAAATCATGACCGCGAATGCTTTCTCGGACCTTACGCGGCTGATTAACGGCTATCAGATTTCGCAGGCCATTCACGTAGCGGCCCAGCTTGGCATAGCCGACCACCTCAGTCGCGGGCCACTAAGCAGCAACGAACTTGCTCGGCTCAGCGGATCGCATCCCAGGACACTTTATCGGCTCTTGCGGGCGCTGGCTTCAGCCGGTGTTTTCCATGAGGCCGAGGACAAGACGTTCTCGCTCACTCCGATCGGCGAGTGTCTTCGTTCTGACTCGCCGACGCCACTCGACGGCTGGGCCGCATATGTCGGCCGACCTTATGCCTGGCAGGCCTGGGGCAATCTTGAACACAGCGTCCGCACTGGGGAGAATGCCTTTCGGCATCTCAACGGTCAGAGCGTATGGGAGTATCGCAGCACCCGTCCAGATGAGAACGCGATCTTCAACCGAGCCATGACGGCCAATTCTCGTGGCGCCATCGAGGCCATCATCGCCGCCTACGATTTTAGCCGTTTTCGTCACGTCGCGGATATCGGGGGTGGCCAAGGTCAACTGTTGGGGGGAATTCTCGCGGCAAACAAGGGCCTGCGCGGAACGCTGTTCGATCAACCGCACGTGGTTGGCAAGGCGGCTGAAGTTCTGACCCAACATGATGTCGCCGACAGATGCGCAATCGTTGGAGGCAGTTTCTTTGAAACGATCCCGGAGGGGGCCGACGCCTACGTGATGCGGGCGATCATCCACGATTGGGACGATAAGGAGGCGATTTCTATCCTGAAGACCTGCCGCCGCGCGATGACCGCTGATGCCAGATTGCTCCTTGTCGAACGTGTGGTGGAGCCGCCGAACGAGGGGCCAATCTCGAAATTCAGTGACCTGAATATGCTTGTCATGCTCGGTGCATTGGAACGGAGCTACGAAGAATATTCCGAGCTATGCCGAACGGCCGGATTTGAGATACGCGGCACAACTCGCGCGGGCTCGCACTTCCAGGTCATCGAGGCAGTTCCCGCTTAGACCGAACTGGTGTGGGACCTTGCTTCACCCGCAGGGAGGCCGCATCAGATGCGCTTTCGTAACCTGAGGTCTGGTTATCGCCGCTAGCCGCTTAGCGAGTACATGCCCTAATCCGCCCCGACCGAACTCCCCTGTCGCTGAGCCGCGATCAGCATCTCCACGAACGCGGTCACTTTCGGCGGGCGGAAGCGGGCTGCGGGGTAGACCGTGTGGATGCCGCCGGATGGCAGTTGCCATTGCGGCAGGATGTGGATGAGGCGCCCCGCCGCGAGATCGTCCGCCACCAGGAAATCCGGCAGCACCGACAGACCGCCGCCGGCGAACACGGCCGCGAGCACCCCCGGCGTCGTGTCGATGGCGATGCTCGCCTGCAGGCGCACGGCGCGTCGATCGAGATCGCCGCGCGAGAACTGCCACAGCAGCGGCTCGCGCAGCGCCATGTTGGCGACGAACGGGAGCGTCACGAGGTCGTCGGGATCGCGCGCGGCGGCGATCCGATCCGTGAACGCGGGAGCGCCGACCAGACATTGCCGGAACGATCCGATCTTGCGCGCTTGCAGGCTGGAATCGACCAGCCAGCCGACCCGGATCGCCATGTCGATCTGGCCTGAGGCGAGGTCGACCGTCTGATCTTCGAGCGTCAACTCCACCCGGCAGTTGGGATAGCGTGCCGCGTAGGCGGTGACGACGGCGACCACGACGGCGGTGCCGTAGTCGTTCGGCGCCGTGATCCGCAATGTGCCGGTCGGCGCAGCGGCTGCCTGGGCGAGTTCGTCGAAGGCATCCTCGGCCTCGCGCAGGATCATGGCGCAGCGCGCATGAAACATCCGGCCCGCCTCGGTCGGATGAACCCGGCGCGTCGTGCGCACGAGCAGGCTGGTACCGAGATCGCGCTCCAGTTGCGCCACCTGCTGGCTGACCACGGCCTTGGTGATGCCGAGCCGCTCGGCGGCCCGCGTGAAGGATCCGGTGTCCACGACGGCTGCGAAATAGGCGAGGCGGTTCAGGTTCATAGGCTCGTCCGGTCAGATCTACTGTCAGCTAATACCATACATTCTGTCTGTTTTGTTGATGTTTATCTATCAATTGGCACGTGCCACATTGCGATTCAAGGAGATCGCCATGTCCGCGCGCATTCCCATCACCTACCTGTTCGACCCGCTCTGCGGCTGGTGCTACGGCGCCTCCACGTTGCTCGAACAGCTCGTCGCCCGACCGGATTTTTCGGTCGAACTTGCGCCGACAGGCCTGTTCGCCGGCGAGGGCGCGCGTCCGATGGACGACGGCTTTGCCGCCTATGCCTGGACCAACGACCAGCGGATTTCGCGCTTGAGCGGCCAGCCCTTCAGCGAAGCCTATCGCCGCGATGTGCTGGGCGACCGCACGCGCCTGTTCGATTCCGGCCCGGCGACATTGGCGCTCACGGCTGTCGCGCTCACGGCGCCTGATCGGGAGTTCGCGGCGCTGAAGGCCTTCCAGCTCGTCCGCTATGTCGAGGGCCGCGACAGCACGGACATGTCCGTTCTGTCGGATGTGCTCTGCGCGATGAATTTGCCGGAGGTTGCCGCCCGCCTGGCGAGCCCCGACACCGTATTGATCGCCGCGTATCGCGCGCGTCTCGAGGCAGCGCGTGCCGAAATGCGCCGGCTCGGCGCCAACGGCGTCCCGGCCCTGATCGTAGGCACCGGCAATGATCGCCGCCTTGTGCAGGCAAGCGCGCTGTTCGGCAGCCTGGACGTCCTGATCGATGGACTGAAGGCGGCGTGAGCGCAGCGATCAACACAGTCGAGACCATCCCATTTGAATTTCGAAATCGCAGACCAGCACCAGGAGACCAACATGCTGACAAGGAGAACCATCATGAAAACCACCCTCGCCGCGGGCGCCGCAGCCGTCTTCGCACCCGCAGGCCTCGGCCATGCCGCGGGCGGGCTAACCTGGAAGCATTTTCCAGCCGGACAGAACGGCTTCTTCCGGGCTCCCGTTCTGGTGTCCGGGCCGAGCGAAGCCGTGCTGATCGATGGTGGCTTCACGTTGTCCGATGGCAAGGCTGTCGCTGACGCCATCAAGGCCGCCGGCAAGAAGCTCACCACCATCTATATCAGCCAGTCGGACCCGGATTATTATTTCAGCCTCGGCGCGATCAAGGCTGTCTTTCCCGAGGCACGCGTGCTCGCGGCGCCCGCAACATTGGCGGCCATTAACGCCAGCGTCGACAAGAAGCTTGCCGTCTGGGGGCCGCAGCTCAAGGCGAACGGCCCGCAGGTGCTCGCCGATGTTGTCATTCCCGAAGCGTTCGACGGCAAGACGCTCAGCGTGGACGGCGAAACCATCGAGATCGTCAGCGCAGACGGCCTGGTCAACCGGCGCTATCTGTTCGTGCCCTCGCTGAACGCGGTGTTCGGCGGCGTGCTGATTTTCTCCGGCGTCCATGTCTGGACCGCCGACACGCCGACCCGGGAGCAGCGCGCCGCCTGGATCGCCAATCTCGAAAAGATCGCGGCGCGCAAGCCGGCGGTCGTCGTGCCCGGGCATCTGTCGGTGGATGCAAAAACCGATCTGTCCGGTATCGAGCACACCATCGCCTACCTCAAGGCGTTCGACGAAGAGCTGGCGAAGGTCAAGGAGTCCGCGGCGCTCAAGGCGGCGATGGAAGCGCGCTTCCCCGGCCTCGGCATGGGCGTTGCACTCGACATCGGCGCCAAGGTCGCCACCGGCGAGATGAAATGGGGGTGAGATGGCTGGCAATCTCGACCTGATCCGCGCCACCTACGAGGGATCGTCGTCGGAAGAGAACGGCCGCAATCTCTTGGCCGCTCTCGCTCCCGATGCCGCATGGACCGAAGCGGAAGGATTTCCGTACGCGGGCACCTATGTCGGACCCGACGCGATCATCTCAGGTGTGTTCCGGCGTCTCACCACTGAATGGACCGGCTACCGCGCCGATGTTCACACCTATCTCGAAGACGGCGACCGCGTCGCCGCCTTCGGCGTCTACTCAGGCACCTACAAGGCGACGGGCACATCCATGCGCGCGACGTTCGCGCATCTCTATCTGCTGAAGGACGGCAAGATCGCCAGCATGACCCAATATGTCGACACCGCGATGGTGCAGAAGGCGTTGGAGCCTGCTGGCCAGTAACGGCCGGCAGATGTTGGAATATACGAGAGAGGGCGCCCATCACGCTCAAAATAGGATCGACGGGATGCCTGCCAAACCGCAAGATCGGTCGAGCGTGTCATGGCCGTCAGCGACTAGATGGAGCCGCCACGGAGGAGGGACGATGAAGGCGGCGCTGCAAAACTATCAGGACCGGATGCGACGGGTGCTTGATCATATCGACCGGCATCTCGACGATGATCTGGATCTGGACACGGTGAGTGCTGTTGCGGCTTTCTCAAAATTTCATTTCCACCGGCAGTTCTCGGCAACCTTCGGATTATCAGTGCATCGCTATGTCCAGCTGGCCCGCATGAAGCGCGCTTCGCATCAGCTGGCCTTTATGGACGCCCTTGATGTCACGGAGATTGCGATGGATGCCGGTTACGATGCACCGGATGCCTTCGCCCGCGCCTTTCGGCAACGGTTCGGGCAATCGCCGTCGTCGTTCCGGAAGTCTCCCGACTGGGAGCCGTGGCTTGCGGCCTTCGGGCCTCTCGACAATGCGAGGAGCAAGCTCATGCAGAAGACCTTTACCTTTGACGACGTGACGATCCGCGATGTGCAACCCACCAAGGTGGCGATCATGGAGCATCGCGGCGACCCGGCGACGCTTCCCGCCACGATCCAGCGCTTCATCGCGTGGCGCAAGGCGGCGAACCTGCACCCCAGGACAAGTCCGACCTTCACGGTCTGGCGCTCCGAGCGGCGTCCTGCCTCGCCGGCCGAGTACAGCACGGACCTCTGCGTCGGGACCGACCAGCCGATCGCGGCGAACGGCGAAGAGATCAAGGCCGGCGAGATCCCCGGCGGACGTTGCGCGGTGCTGCGCGTCGTCGGCTACACCGACAATCTCGAGCCGGCCGCGCTCTTCCTTTATCGCGACTGGCTTCCCGCCAGCGGCGAAGAAGCGCGCGACTTCCCGATCTATTGCCAGCGGCTGAGCCTGTTCCCGGAGGTGCCGGAGCACGAGACGGTCGCGGACGTTTTCTTGCCGCTGAAGTAGCGTCTGCTGACGGCGGCCTGTCACTCCGATCACGGAAACCGGCAGGCCGCCATTCGCGGGTCAATACCGCACGATGTGATCCCGCGTTCAACTCGGGAAACGGGTGGCAGCTCGCTGGTGCCTGATGTCTTGTTCGGCTCCTTTTTGACATCAGGAGAGTCTCGCGGTGGAACTGGCAAACAAGACGATCATCATAACCGGCGCCAGCAGCGGCATCGGTGCTGCCGCAGCATCATTGTTCGCGTCCGAAGGCGCCGATGTGGTGCTCGGGGCGCGTCGCGGCCCCGAGCTGCAGGCCGTTGTTGCAAGCATCAAGAGCGCCGGAGGGCGCGCGACGTTTCTCGCCGGCGATGTTCGGGACACCGGCTATGCAGCCCGCCTTGTCGAGCACGCCGTCAAGACTTTCGGAAAGCTCGACGGCGCCTTCAACAATGCCGGCATTGTCGGCGACATGACGCCAGTCCCCGAGATGAGCGTCGAAAACTGGACCGATGTGCTTGCGGTGAATCTCACCTCGGCGTTCCTCAGCGCAAAGGCGCAGATCCCGGAGCTGCGCAAGCAGGGCGGCGGTTCGATCGTTTTTACCTCGTCCTTCGTTGGCTTCAGCAACGGAGGCCTGCCGGGAATGGCGGCGTACGCAGCCTCAAAGGCAGGACTGATCGGCCTGGCTCAATCACTGGGCGCCGAGCATGCGGCCGAAGGCATTCGGGTCAACGCGCTTCTGCCTGGAGGGACCATCACCCCGGCGGCAGGCGAGGGAAATCCCGACGCCTTGAATTTCATCGCCGGGCTTCACCCGATGAAGCGGATGGCCAGTTCCAAGGAGATCGCGCAAGCGGCGGTTTTTCTCCTGAGCGACCGGGCATCGTTCATGACCGGCAGCCCCATGACCGTGGATGGCGGCATGTCGGTGCGCCTGACCTGAGGACGAACCCGCCAAGCGCGCGGCGACGGTCACCTCGGCGCAAACATTGGATGTTCGCCACGTATCTCCATGATACGAGACCCCGTCGTTCGCTTCCGGAGCCCAATGCCCATGTCCGCCGCCACCGCCGCGAGTCAGCCGTCCGCAACCGCCGCCGAAACCGATTCCGAGACACTCGGCTGGATGAAGGGCTTCCCGCCACCGGAAAACCGCACCATCTCCTTCCAGAACGGCTCGTTTCGCAGCTTCCCCGAGCTGCGCTGGGCATGGAGCAACATTCGCCAGCTGGTGCCGACCGTGAACGTCTGGCGCGGGGCGGAGCCTGCATCGGTGCTGCCGCGCCAAGACCATGACATCGGCGCCTCCGCGTCGACCACGATGGACGGCCGGCCCATGACGTTCGCGAGGATGCTCGAGGAGACCTACACCGACGGCATCGCCGTGCTGCATCGGGGCAGGCTGATCTATGAGCGCTATTTCGGCGCGTTGAAGCCGCACAAGCCGCATATCGCGATGTCGGTGACGAAATCGTTCACGGGCGTGCTCGCCGGCATTCTGGTCGCCGAGGGCAAGATCGATCCGCAGGCGCCTGTCACGGAGTATGTGCCGGAGCTGAAGGCCAGCGCCTTCGGCGATGCGCGCGTGCACGAGGTCATGGATATGACCACCGGGCTCGAATACACGGAGGTCTATACCGACAAGAACTCTCACGTCTGGGGCCTCCGGCGGGCGAACGGCATGGCACCGATTCCGCCGGATCACGACGGCCCGACCACCATCTTCGAATTTCTGATGGCGCAGAAGAAGCAGGGCGAGCACGGCAAGGCCTTCGCCTACAAGACCGTCAACACCGACGTGCTCGCCTGGATCATCCGGCGCGTCAGCGGCATGAACTTGTCCGATCTGCTCTCCGAGCGCATCTGGCAGCCGATCGGCGCGGAGGAGGACGCGCATTACCACGTCGATCGCATCGGCACCGAAAGCGGCGGTGGGGGCCTCTCCACCACCTTGCGCGATCTCGCCCGCTTCGGCGAGACCATGCGCAATCACGGCCGCTTCAATGGCCGGCAGATCGTGCCTTCATCTGTTGTCGAAGACATCGCGCGCGGCGGCGATCCCGAGAAATTCAAGCCCGCCGGTTACGCCACGCTACCCGGTGCCTCCTATCGCAATCAATGGTGGGTCACGCACAATGCCCACGGCGCCTATATGGCGCGCGGCGTTCACGGGCAGGGCATCTATATCGATCCCAAGGCCGAGATGGTGATCGCGCGCTACGCCTCGCACCCCGCAGCGGGCAACGCCGCCAACGATCCCGTGACGCTGCCGGCCTACATGGCACTGGCGAAGGAGCTGATGGCGGGCGGGTGAAGCCGCCTACGGCAGCTCCCGCCAGCGCATCGGCAAAATGCCGTCCTGCCTGAAACTGGCGAGGAAGCGGAAGCGGGCGGCTTGCGGATTGGGGCGGGCTTCGATCGGCGTGCCCAGGATCTGCACGACGTCCGTCTCGTCATAGGCGGGCCAGGGTGGCAGGCCCGATCCGTTCGGGTCCCCGTACGCCGCGAAATTCACCCAATAGGCCATCATGGTCCGCGCCAGGGCGCGGTCCTCTTCGGCCGGCGGTGCCGAGCTGCCGATCACCTGTTGCGGTGTGAGTGTGCCGAACACGAACGGAATTTCGGTGACGTGCGAGGCGATCGGCGTGTAGCGCGAGGTATAGCTGAAGTGATAGTCGTAGACCGGCGCGCGTCCTCCGCGCCGATGCAATCGTAGCCACTGCCAGCATTGCTCGCCAACTACATAGTCGCCGTTAAGCGCCGCCGCGGAAGTCCTGGCCTCCGCGTCGGTCGCGGCGGGATAGACCTTCAGGAAATCAGCCATGCGCTCTCTGCCGAACATCGCCTCGGCCGCGGAGACAAAGGCTTGCGCTGATTGATCGGGCAGTGACTGCGAACGGAAAGGAAATTCCTCGGCCGCATTCCAGCCCGCCAGCAGCGGGATGTGCATCTGTTCGCCGCGCAGGAAGCGCCGCGCGGGCACATCAGGCACAACATGACCATCGATGCTCGGCGAGAAGGCCGTCACGACCGGGCTGGTCCTGAAACTCCACGGCGCGGATGCATTCAACCGATCGGCCGGCATGCTGCGCAAGGCTGCGATCGACGCGTTGCGCTGTTGCCGGGCATAAGCCAGACCACGCGCGCGGGCTTCTTCAAAGCCCTGGAGTGGGCCGTGCTTGCCGTCCCAGAACGCACCGCTCTGCCCAATTGCCTTGTGAAACAGTCCATGTGCAAGCGGCGAGGCCATCAGGATGCCGACGGCCATGGCGCCGGCGGATTCGCCGAACAGGGTGACGTTGTCGGGGTCGCCGCCAAAGCCGGCAAGGTTGGCCTTGACCCAGCGCAGCGCCGCCAGTTGATCCTGCAGGCCGTAATTGCCCGAGGGCGCCTCCGTATCGAGATCGGGATGGGCGAGGAAGCCGAGGATGCCGAGGCGGTAGTTGAAGCTGACGACGACGACACCCTTCGCTGCTAGCCGGCCGCCATCGGTTGCCGGATTCGCCGAGGAGCCGAACTGAAAGCCGCCGCCGTGAATCCACACCATCACGGGCCGCTTCTCATCCGCGTGCTTCGCCGCGGTCCAGACGTTGAGATAGAGGCAATCCTCGTCACGCGGTCCCGGCCGCTGGTCATTTTCGAGCGCCGATAGACACCCCGCGCCGAACACAAGCGCATCGCGCACGCCATCCCAGGGCGCCGGCGGCTTTGGTGCGCACCAACGCAGAGGCCCGACCGGCGGTGCTGCGTAGGGAATGCCTTTGAACGCGATCACGCCGCTTGCATCGCGCGGGCGGCCACGCACGGCCCCCGCTTGCGTGCGGACCACGCGTTGCAGCCCGGCTGCTGTCGTACTCGTGAAACCATGCATGGCCGTTTCTTTCGATCACGTGGGCGGCGCCCGGACGCCCCGGGCAGGTTCAGGCGGCACCCTATCGACATTCCTCTCCGTTCGATTTAGATGTTCCGTCAATTAATTGCTAAAAACCGGCAAGCATGCGGCAGCCGCTCCGTTTTCCATGGCTTGATCTCGACGTGGATGATGTTTCCGCGCCCGTCATCGCCGTGCGCGTCGACGTGATCGGGACCAAGGGCGAGGTACCCGATCACAGGCACCGCAAGGGGCAACTTGTCTTTGCGCTGGGCGGCGCCGTGACGTGCCGCGTTCCCACGGGTCTGTGGATGGTGCCGCCGCATTGCGCGGTGTGGATTCCCGGTGGCCTGCAGCACGGCAACCTCGCGACAGAAAATGCCCGGCTGTTCTTCGTCTATATCGAGCCTGATCGCGTGGACCTGCCGGATCGGTGCTGCACGCTTTCGATCTCCCCACTGCTGCGTGAAGTGATCGTCGAGTTGTCTGATCAGATCGCGGATGACGAGGCGAGGGTGGACCTTCTGGCGAGCGTCCTTCTGCGTGAGCTTCCCCGCATGCCGGTTCAGCGGCTCCATCTGCCGCTCTCGCCCGAGCCGCGCTTGAAGAAGATTGCCGCAGCGCTGGCGAAAAACCCTTCCGATCGCAAGACATTGGGCGAATGGGCCGATCGCGTCGCGCTGAGCGAGAGCAGCCTCGCGCGCCTCATTGTCCGGGAGACGGGCTTAAGCTTCGGGCGTTGGCGCCAGCAATTGCACCTGATCGTCGCCTTGCGGGAGCTGACGTCCGGCGCGAGCGTCCAGCAGGTATCCGCCGCTCTCGGCTACGACTCCGTCGCGGCCTTCATCACCATGTTCAAGAAGGCGCTCGGGAAACCGCCGGGCAAATATCTGAGCGGCATCTCCTCGAAATATAAGGGTTGACTTATATTAGTTTAGATCGATATTCATCCTTGCACGAAACGACAGGGAGCAAGCGCTATGGAGATCGACGTCGTCAGGGTATTGGGGCTGGTTACGCGCTCGGTGAGGAATTTCGAGAAGGACGGGAAAGCGGCCAGTGCGGTGACGCTGACGCGACTATACGAGACCAGCGTCGACGATCTCTGGGACGCAGTGACCAGCCCACAACGCATTCCGCGCTGGTTCTTGCCGGTCGAGGGAGATCTCCGGCTCGGTGGAAAGTACCAGCTCAAGGGAAATGCCGGCGGGACCATCGAGGCGTGTACGCCGCCGACCCATTTTGCAGCGACGTGGGAATTCGGCGGCGCGATGAGCTGGATCGATGTCAAGCTGACGGCAGAACGAAGCCAGGCGCGCTTGACGCTTGAGCACACCGCGATGATCGAGGATCATTGGGAGCAGTTCGGTCCAGGGGCAGTCGGCATCGGCTGGGATCTCGCCATTGCGGGGCTGGAGCGATATGTTGCGACCGGGGCATCGGTGGACCATGAGACGGCCGAGGCATGGATGGGCTCTCCCGCGGGCAAGGAATTCATGACGAGCAGCGGCGAGTATTGGCGCGTGGCGCACGTCGCAAGCGGCGTGGATCCTGCCTCCGCCAAGCAGCGGTCGGACCGCACCATCGCTTTCTATCGCGGCGAGACGCCGCCCGACGTTGCGCATCCGGGCACAGGAAGCTGATGCAAATCTTCGATGTCCTTGCCGATCCCGTCCGCCGTCGCATCCTCGAGCTGCTTGCGCCCGGCGAGATGGCGTCCGGTGAGGTCGTCGAGGCGATCGGAGCGGAGTTCGGGATCACGCAGGCCGCCGTGTCGCAGCACCTCAAGGTGCTGCGCGAGAGCGGCTTCGCGACCGTTCGGGCGGAGGCGCAACGACGGCTCTATTCGGTCGATGCTGCGGGGCTTCGCGCGGTCGACGCATGGGTCGGCCAGTTCAGGAATTTCTGGGAGCCGAAGCTGGACGCCCTGGCGACGGAGATCGCGCGCGGCAAACGCGAGCGTCGCAATGCTCCAATGAACAAGCGGAGCGGGAAGCGGGCGTGAAGGCATCGCGGCAAAGGCAAAGTCGCCAAGGCGTCGCTTCAGTGAGGCACGAAAGGCGCTGCCAAGACTGCAAGCATGCCAAAGCTGGCGATATTCCAGAACAGTGAGCGGACGAGCGGTACGCCGGATAGGTAAAGCGCGGTGTAGGCGATGCGTCCGCCAAGATAGGCGATCGATCCCCAACAGGTCAGCTCGTTGTGAGCGCCTGCGGCGTGAGAGATGAGGATCGCGGCGGCAAAGAATGGAAACGTCTCCATGTAGTTGCGGAAATTTCGGTTGAGCCGGCCGGCGATGGGCTTGAGCGGCGGCATCTCGGTGTCGCGCGGGCTCGCAGCCCATCTGAGGCCGTATTGCAGGTTCGCGGCTTGCGCGGCGGCGACAAGCTGTACGAAGCCCCAGACGATTGCGGCGGCCAGCATCGATAGCTCGAAGCTCATCGCCATTGACTGTCTCCCAATCTGCAAAAAATCAGCGCGATCCCGGGTGCCATTCCGGGAGTTTGGGAATCTCGGGATCGAGGTGATCCCAGGCATATCCGCGCGAGCAGAACAGCACGACGGACGGTTTGAACGTGCTGGCATCGTCAAGCGTGCCGACATAGATGCCGATAAACTCCGGCTTCTCGTCCGGCTTGTTATAGATCGGCGAGCCGCAGTTCGGACAAAACCCCTTGCGCTTGACTGCGCCGCTGTCGGCAGCGCGCTCGATTTCGCGCACCTCGCCTGTCACCGAGACTTCGCTGCGCGCGAACACGAAGATGGAGCTGTGGCCGCTGCCGGTGTCGCGCTGACAGTCGCTGCACTGGCATTGGAAGCCGCGGATCGGCGCGGACGCGATGGTGTAACAAACCGCGCCGCAGGCGCAACGACCTGAATGAGTCATTCGTGTCCCTCCCGCCGGGGCCGACCGGTCTGATCATATCAGGCTGGTTTGACTTCTCCATATCGAACAGGCGGCGCGACTTCACACAAGTCCGATCTTTGCCGGCCCGCTCACCCGCGCGACATCTTCTCGAACTTCTTCACCAGCCGCTCCCGCTTCAGCCGCGACAGCCGCTGGATCCAGAACATCCCGTCGAGCTGGTCGATCTCGTGCTGGTGGCAGACGGCGCGCAAGGAGTCCGACTCCTCGCTGTGCATGTTGCCGTCGAGATCCTGATAGCTGATCCGCACGCGGGCGTGGCGCTGCACCTCGTCGTTGACACCGGGCATCGAGACGCTGCCTTCGCGATGCAGGATCATCTCGGGTGAGGCCCACTCGATCTCCGGATTGACATAGGTCTGCGCACCCTCCCTGGCGTCGAGCTCGAGCACGACGACGCGCAAGGGCACGCCGATATGCGGCGCCGTGATGCCGATGCCGGGCGCGGCGCGCATGGTCTCGAGCAGATCATTTGCAAGCTCGCGGAGCGTTGCGTCGAATGCCGTGACGGGGCGGGCCAGCAACGTGAGGCGGCGGTCGGGATAGCGGACGATCGGGCGAATGGTCATGCAGGCTCCTAGCACTCACGGATGGTTGAAGCATCCCGTTCTTGACGCCCTACCAACTGGAAGGTAGCTAGGGACCATGACCAACGTTTCCTCGACAGCCGACGACATCCTGGCGTGCGCGCGCAGCTTGATCATCGCGGGCGGCTATAACGGCTTCAGCTACGCCGACGTGGCCGAGGTGGTCGGCATCCGCAAGCCGAGCATCCACCACCATTTCGCCAGCAAGGTCGATCTGGTCCGCACCCTCGTGTCGCGCTACCGCGCCGAAGCCGAGGCGGGACTGTCCGCGCTCGAGCGCAATGTCCCTGATTCGCGCGAGCAGCTCGAAAACTATGTCGCGTACTGGAAGGCGTGCATCAATGATGCGACGGCGCCGTTCTGCGTGTGCGCGCTGCTGGCCAGCGAGCTTCCGATCCTGCCGGAGGAGGTTGCGCTCGAAGTCCGTGCGCACTTCCGCTCCTTGGCTTCCTGGCTGACGGCCGTCATGGAGCGCGGCAAACGAAAAGGGCAACTCAAACTCTCCGGCACAGCCCGCGTCGAGGCCGAAGGATTCATGGCGACCATTCACGGCGCCATGCTGTCGGCGCGTGCCTATGGCGATCCAAAGATGTTCGGTGTGATTACCACCCCGCTGCTGGACCGGCTGTCCAACAAGCACTGAGAGACATCAGCGAGACGATGACGACAGCCAGCAAGTGGGCTGGATCGAAGACGTTTGCGTTGTGTGTAAGAAAACTACCAACTAGTCGGTATGGAGAGACTGCGATGGTGCGATATCAATTGGATCCAGTTCATACCGACCGCGAGCGATGGCTGAAGCAATACTACTTCGTGCGAGCGGCGTTCTCGGTGGCCTGGGTCGCTGCTGCGTTTGCCGCCGCGGCTTCTTCTCCAGTGATCGCCGGCGCCTTGCTCGTCCTCTATCCCGCATGGGACGCCGCAGCCAACTTCGCGGACGCGGTTCGCAGCGGCGGACTCGCTCAAAACCGCACGCAGGCTCTGAACGTTGTGGTCGGCCTGGCGACCACCGTCGCGGTGCTTGTGACCTTGCAGATGAGCATGAACCGGGTTCTCGGAATCTTCGGGGCATGGGCGATTGTGTCCGGACTGCTGCAGTTGGGGACGGCCATTCGCCGCTGGCGGAGTCTTGGCGCGCAATGGGCCATGGTGCTCAGCGGTGGCCAGTCGGCTCTCGCAGGCGGCTTCTTCATCTTTCAGGCCATGATGCCCGCGGTTCCCTCGATCGCGAACGTCGCGGGCTATGCTGCAGTCGGTGCGCTCTACTTCCTGGTCTCGGCGGTCTGGCTCACAGTCGGCGAGTGGCGGCGCGGCGTGGCTGTTTGAAGGCCTGTTCGCGGGGGACGAATTAATAGCGGCGGGATGATGCCATGATGCAGGTGTTTTGCCCGACGAGTCAAACGGCGGGTCTTCCTTCGCACTGCAAAGAGCTGCGCTGTAAGTCCTTGATCCCAAAGCGCCCGGCTACTGTGCATGGGGTTGTTTTCGCTTTTTTGTTTGGCAGGCCACAAAAGCGTGCCGCAAAAACTTGCGTCGGCCTGTCGGCCCACCATGTTCCCATTCGTCTTCCACCCAGACAGATCTGACGGGAGACCAAAATGAACGCTTCCTCCTATCGCTGGGTGATCGTCGCCGCCGGCGGTTTGCTCGGCTGCGTCGCCATCGGCGGCATGTTTTCGCTGCCGGTGTTCCTGCAGCCGATCGCAAAGGACACCGGCTGGTCCGTGACCGGCATCTCCAGCGCGATGACGATCGGTTTTCTGGCGATGGCCTGCACCAGCATGGCCTGGGGCACGCTGACGGACCGGTTCGGACCGCGGCCGGTGGTGCTGACGGGATCGACGGTGCTGACCGTGAGCCTGTTCGCGGCGAGCCACGCCACCTCGCTGCTTGCGTTTCAGTTCGTCTTCGGCCTTCTGGTCGGGGCGTCCTGTGCCGCGATCTTCGCGCCGATGATGGCGACCGTGACCGGCTGGTTCGACACCCATCGCAGCCTCGCGGTCTCGCTGGTGTCGGCGGGCATGGGCATGGCGCCGATGACGATGGCGCCGCTGGCGGCCTGGCTCGTCTCCGGCCATGACTGGCGCACCTCGATGCAGATCGTGGCGCTGGTGGTCGGCGCCATCATGATCCCGGTCTCGTTCCTGGTGCGCCGCCCGCCGGCGCTCGCGCACGCCGTGGCCGCGCCTGCGGGCGAGGGCGCCGTGCAAGGTGAAATGTCGATGGGAGAGGCGCTGCGCTCGCCGCAATTCCTGATCCTGCTCGCGACCAATTTCTTCTGTTGCGCCACCCATTCCGGCCCGATCATTCACACCGTCTCCTATGCCGTGAGCTGCGGCATCCCGCTGGTCGCGGCGGTGACGATCTACAGCATCGAGGGCTTTGCCGGCCTTGGCGGACGCATCGCCTTCGGCCTGATGGGGGACCGCTTCGGCGCCAAGCGCGTGCTCGTCTCGGGCCTGCTGTTGCAGGCGTTCGGCGCACTCGCCTATGTCTTCGCGCACCAGCTCGCGACGTTCTACGCGGTCGGGGCTGTCTTCGGCTTCATCTATGCCGGCACCATGCCGCTCTACGCGGTGCTGATCCGCGAAAATTTCCCGCTCAAGATGATGGGCACCGTGATCGGCGGCACCGCCATGGCCGGCAGTCTCGGCATGGCCACGGGCCCGCTCGCCGGCGGCCTGATCTACGATGCGTTCTCGAGCTACGCCTGGCTCTATATCGCCTCCTGGGCGATGGGCCTCGGCGCCTTCCTGATGGCGATGAATTTCAAGCCGTTCCCGAAGCCGCAAGCGGAGTTGGCGCCGGCAGCAGCGTAAGCAGGTTCGTCGAGGCGCAACGCTAGAGCTGCGCCTCGATCGCGGGCTTGTCGATGATGGACCACACGTGTCGTATTTTTCCGTCGCGAAATTGATAGAGCACGTTTTCGCAGAATGACACGCGCCTGCCGTTCACATCCAGCCCCAGAAACTTTCCAGCCGGCGTGCAATCGAAGTTCAGCCGAGAGGCGATGTGGGGCGGCTCGCAGACCACCATCTCGATCTTGAAATGCAGATCTGGGATTGAGCGAAAATCCTGCTCCAGCATGGCGCGATAGCCGGACAGTCCGAATGGTCGCGCATTGTGGGCGACGTCATCGTGGACGAACTGTCCGAGGGCGGGCCAATCCTGCCGGTTCAGGCAGGCGATGTAGTCGCGGTAGATGTCGGCGAGGTCGGACCTGGTCATGGCGTGCTCCTGCGGCTCCGGCCATAACGCGGCAGCGGGAGAAAAGGCGCCTGCGCTCACAGACGTTTTTCGAAGAACAGGTCCGGGTAGGGGTCGTCATTGAAGCGGGGGATCTCGCTCCAGCCGCTTCGTCGGTAGAGCTGGCCCGCCTCCGCCAGCGCGCTGTTGGTGTCGAGCCGCAGCAGCTTGATGCCGAGCCCGCGCGCGGCATCCTCGGTCGCGTCCATCAGGCGCCGGCCGAGCCGCAATCCGCGCGCCGTCGGTGCGACCCAGAGACGCTTGATCTCGGCATAGCCGTGATCCGTGCCCTTGAGCCCGACGCAGCCGACCGGCAGCGTGTCCGACATCGCGACGATGAACGTGCCGCGCGGGCGGCGCATATCCTTGGCGTCGGGATCGCGCGACAGCGAGACGTCAAAGCCCTGCTTGAAGCGGCGGCCGAGCTCGCCATAATATTCGCCGAGGCAATAGCGCGCCTGTTCGCTCCGCGGGTCCATCTCCTCCAGCGTGACGCGCTCGCGCGACAATGCGCAAGCAATCAAATCCATCGCCGCCAGCAGCGCTTCGCGTTGCGAGTGCTGGGCGAGGAAGCCCTCGGCCTGCGTATTCGACAGCGCCTCATAGGCCGCGAACTCGCGCCGGCCCGCGCGTGTCAACGTCGCCACGCGGCGGCGCGCATCGTCTTCATGCGCATTGGTCTCGACCAGCCCTTCGTCCTCGAGGCTGCGGAGCAGGCGGCTCATCAGGCCGGAATCGAGGCCGAGATAGTCGCGAATCTCGGCCACATCCGAACGTCCGTGCCCGATCGCGTTGAGCACGCGCGCCGCGCCCAGCGGCCGCCCGCGTCCCAGGAATGACGTGTCGAGCGCGCCGACGGCGGACGTGACGGCGCGATTGAAGCGGCGAACGCGTGAAACAGGGTCGAGCATGATGTCTGACTTTAGTCAGGCATATCATCGATGTCAATCAGCGCAGGCTTTCGCTTCACCAGCGAACTGCGCTTCAATCCAGGCCCAGCGCCTTGCGGGATTTCCGCGTGAGTTTCGTCGCGACCATCGCGTGCGCCTGCGCCAGATAGGCCGTGAGCTCGGCGTCCGGCAGCGCGTTGTTGCCGACGAGCTGCACCCATTTGGCGCGCGCCAGATACGGTGCCGGCCGCGCAAGGCCGTGCTCGATCAACATGGCATAGGCCATGTTCGAGACCTTGAACATGTAGCCGCCGGAGCGCGCGGCAAAGCCGCCGCCGAGTGCGAACATCTTGCCGCCGACCTTGAACACGGAGGTGCCCTCCCACTGCACCACCTTGGTGACGGCGGGCAGGCGCAGGCAGCGGGTTTCGAAGGCCTTGGGAGTCATCGCCCAAGCGATAGCACGGCGCGCGCGGCTTGCAACGGAGCACGAACCTGTAGCCCGGGTGAGCGAAGCGATACCCGGGACAGCTTGTAGTGGGAATCCCGGATGTCGCTTCGCTCATCCGGGCTACAAGACTTTGTGTTTCCCGTCGGGCAAAACATCCAAATGGTCGGTCAACGCACGCCACGGAAAATATTCCACTTTACCGAAGTCGAACAAGCCGTGAGGATGCGATGGTGTGTCTATTGTCGAACAAGGTCTCGTGCCCCGGACGCAGCGCCTCTTCGCGGTGCGCTGCAGAGCCGAGGCCCATGCAACAGCGAGTGCGCGGCCTTCTAGGTCCCGGCTCTGCGGAGCGTCACTGCGTGCCGCACCGCGTCCGGGACACGAGAGCGGAGAATGCGGCGGCCAGTTGCTCCGTCGCTGCGCTGGCGATGACAGGGCTGATGCAGTTGCGCGCCTCTTTGTGAGTTGTGCCCGCGCCGCGGACCGTTACCATGCGCCGGCTGCCGTGGAACACGGGAGCCGACATTGTGACCGGGAGGCGACATGAGTGGGCAGGAACGCAAAGCCAAAGGATCGGACCTGTTTGTCGCGGCGCTGGAGAACGAAGGTGTCGATCGCATCTTCGGCGTGCCAGGCGAGGAGAATCTCGATCTGGTGCAATCGCTCCGCACCTCCAAAATCGAACTGATCCTGACCCGTCACGAGCAGGCCGCCGCCTTCATGGCCGCGACGCACGGGCGGCTGACCGGCAAGCCCGGAGTTTGTCTTTCGACGCTCGGCCCGGGCGCGCTCAATCTGTCGACGGGCGCGGCATATGCGCATCTTGGCGCGATGCCGATGATCTTGATCACCGGCCAGAAGCCGATCATGAGCAGCCGGCAGGCGCGTTTCCAGATCGTCGATGTGGTCGCCACCATGAAGCCGCTGACGAAACTGTCGCGGCAGATCATCAGCGCCTCCAGCATCCCGACCGTGGTCCGCGACGCGTTTCGCGTGGCGATGGAGGAGCGGCCGGGGCCGGTGCATCTCGAACTGCCCGAGGACATCGCGGGCGATGAAGTGCCTGATGTCCCGGTGATCCCGGTTCATCCGATCGATATCCCAGTCGCCCATCGCGCCGCGCTCGACCGCGCCGCCGAGATGATCTTGGCCGCGAAGCATCCGCTGGTGATGATGGGCGCTGCGACCAGCCGGCCGCGCGCGACCCACGGCATCGCCAGCTTCGTGCGGCGGACCGGCATTCCCTTCTTCACCACGCAGATGGGGAAGGGCACGGTGCCCGGCGGCACCAATCTCTACATGGGCACCGCCGCGCTGTCCGAGCGCGACTACGTTCATGACGCGATCGACGCCGCCGACCTGATCGTCGCGATCGGCCACGACCCGATCGAGAAGCCGCCCTTCATCATGGGACCGTCGGGTCCGAAGGTGATTCACGTCAGCTACACGCCGGCCAGCGTCGAGCTGGTCTATTTTCCCGATGCGGAAGTCGTCGGCGACGTCGGCCCGAGCCTGGAACTGCTCGCCGACCGGCTCGAAGGCAAGTTGCCGCAAGCCGCCGCGCTGCTGCCGCTGCGCGAAAGGATTCTCTCGCATATCGCCGACCGCGCCACCGAAGCGCGCTGGCCGCCGACGCCGCAACGCATCGTGCACGACATCCGGCAGGTCATTCCGGAAAACGGCATCGTCGCGCTCGACAACGGCATGTACAAGATCTGGTTCGCGCGCAACTACCGCATCCGTGTCGCCAACACGCTGCTGCTCGACAATGCGCTGGCGACGATGGGCGCCGGCCTGCCGTCGGCGATGATGGCCGCGATGCTCTATCCGGAGCGCCGCGTGCTCGCGGTCGCCGGCGACGGCGGCTTCATGATGAACAGCCAGGAGATGGAGACCGCCGTCCGCCTCAAGCTCAATCTGGTCGTGCTGGTGCTCGAGGACAACGCCTACGGCATAATCCGCTGGAAACAGGCCGTCGATCACTTCGCCGATTTCGGCATGACCTTTGGCAATCCCGATTTCGTCTTGTACGCGAAAGCCTATGGGGCGAAGGGACATCGGATCGAGAGCATCGATAGTTTTGCCGCGACGCTGGATGCCGCCTTCAAGGAGGGCGGCGTGCATCTGGTCGTGATCCCGATCGATTATTCGGAGAATGTGCGGGTGCTGGTCGACGAATTGCGCGCGCATGAGAAGGCGAAGGCGTGAGTTTGTGCGATCTCGTGCCCCGGACGCTGCGCAGCGCTCCTTCAGCGATGCGCTGCAGAGCCGGGGCCCATGCATCCGAGAACTCTGTAGCGTTCTGGGTCCCGGCTCTGCGCAGCAACGCTAAGGCGTTGCAGCGCGTCCGGGACACGAGAGGAGCGATCGCACTTGTGTCGCGATCACCGATCGCCGACATTCGCAACAATTACTCAACCAACCACAGGATAAAGACATGGCTCGCGTTCGCTGTATCACCGAGATGGGCATGGGCGTCGACGTCCACGGCAGGGACGCCACCAAGGCGGCGAGGCGTGCCGTCTCTGATGCGATCAGGCATTCGAGCCTCGGCTTCTTCCGGATGATCGACAAGACTGCGAACGACATGTTCGTAGACGTCACGATCGCAGTGCCGAATCCGGAAAGCGTCGACAAGGACGCGGTCGCGAAGGAGCTGCCTTACGGCACTGTCACCGTCAACGCGGTGAAGGGCGGCCTGGAGATTCCCTCGGCCCCGGAACAGGGCAACGATCCCATTCTCATCGCCAATGCTGCCGTCATCGTCAGCTTCGACAAGGACTAGACCGGTGTCCGATCATGATGAGCGGCTGCTGGATCGCCCGATCTGGAGCGCGCTGACGACCAGCCACAAACATCTGGCCGAGGGTGGCCCGCGAGCGCTGCGCTATCCGGTGGACGTGACGCCCTTTGCCGACATGGTCGACTTGTCCGAGGCGAGCTTCGCCGCGCTCCGTGATCTCCTGTCGGGCCCGCAGGTCGCCGCGCTGTTCACACCGGACGCCGTCGACGTTCCCGCAGGTTTCAAAGTCGTGCTGGCCGGACCCTGCGAGCAGATGATCGGCTCTCCGGTCGACAGTCCGCTTCGCGATGCCGAGATCGTTCGACTGGGTGCGGCCGACGTTCCCGCCATGATGGCGCTGACGGAGTTGACCAAGCCCGGTCCATTCGCGCGGCGCACCCACGAACTCGGGACGTTCCTCGGCATCCGTGCCGGCGGCGAATTGGTCGCGATGGCCGGCGAGCGCATGAAGCCGGGAAATTTCGTCGAGATGACGGCCGTCTGCGTCCACCCCGACCATCGCGGGCGGGGCTACGCGCAGGCGCTGCTGGCGGCTGTCGCACGCCAGATCGAGGCGCGCGGCGAAATTCCGTTCCTGCACGTGTTTTCGAGCAACTCGTCGGCCATCGCGCTGTACCAGCGGCAGGGGATGCGGACTCGGCGCCGCCTGCACGTCACCGCGTTCATGAAGCAGGAATGAGCTGCGCCGTCCGGTCAGGCTTCATATCCGGCGAATTCACGCTATACCGATCCCAGCCATCATTGGGGAAACACATGGACGCCAGAACACCTGATTTTTCCGCCGCGCGGACGGCAATGCAGCGTTACGTCGATCAGGAGATCATTCCGGGTGCATCCTGGGCGGTGCTGCGGGGCCGCGAGGTCGTCGATCAGCAGTGCGTCGGTTTTGCCGACCGCGAGGCGAGCACCGCGCTGCGGCCCGATCACATTTTTCGTGCGTTTTCCAACACCAAGATCTTCGTCACCTGCGCGGTCATGCTGCTGGTCGAGGAGGGCCGCATCGGGCTCGATGACGTTGTCGAGAAATTCCTGCCGCAACTCGGCAATCGCAAGGTTCTGAAGCCGGGCGCTTTGGGCCTTGCCGACGTCGAGCCTGCGAAAAGCCCGATCACGATCCGGCAGCTTCTGACCCATACCTCCGGCCTCAGCTACGGCATCTTCGATCCCGGTATGGTGCTGTTCAAAGGCTATAACGAGGCGCGCGTTCTCAATCCGTTGACGCCGCTGACCGACATGATCGACCAGCTCGCCGATCTGCCGCTGTCCTTTCATCCCGGCGCTTCCTGGGAGTATTCGGTTGCGACCGACGTGCTCGGGCGCGTCGTGGAGGTGGTCTCCGGCAAGCCGCTCGACGCCGTCCTCAAGGCGCGCATCTTCGAGCCGCTCGGCATGACCGACACCGGCTTCCACGTGCCGGACGCGCAGCAGGGCAGGCTGGTCGCGCTCTACAACGGCACGGATGTGCTCGATCCCCTCAAGCCCGGCCTCACCCGGGCCGACGACCTGCCTTATCCGCAGGCCTATCGGCGGCAATTCCCGCGGCTGTCGGGCGGCGGCGGACTGGTCTCGACCTTGCCCGACATGCTTGCTCTGGCCCGCGCGCTGCTCCCGGGCTCGGATGCTCTGCTGAAGCCGGAGACGCTGCGGCAGATGATGACGAACCAGTTGCCCGCCGGCGAGAACATCCGCTTCGCCAATCTCGGCCCGATCCCCGGCAAGGGCTTTGGCCTCGGCGGCGCCGTCACCTTCGCGCCGATGCCGTTCGATCCTTCGAATTCGACCGGCGAATTCCAGTGGGGCGGCCTTGCGGGCACCCATTGGTGGATATGCCCGCAGGCCAATACCGCCGGTGTGCTGATGACGCAGCGCTACATGGGCTTCTGGAATCCGTTCTTCTTCGAATTCAAGCGTCTGGCCTATCAGGCCGTCGGAGGCTGATCGCGAAAAAAATTGCACTTGCCGCGAATCCTTTCCGCTCGTCGCACACTCTCTTGAGGGTCGAGGCATTTTGCTTCGGCTCGTCTCGGAGGATGTGATGGCATTTTACAGGAAGAACATCGGCGGCCTGCATCAGGCCGTGCGGATCGCCTTTGGCGTCGCGGTGGCCGTCGCGGCATTCGTGTACCTGACCGGCGCCGCGGCCTGGCTGGTGGCTCTCGGCGGCGCCGGCTTCGCACTGACCGGCCTCGTCGGCTATTGTCCGATGTGCGCGATGGCCGGCATCGGAAGAGGAGGCGTGTCGTGAGCGCCGCTGGGATCTCGCCGGACCTGTTCGAGGCCGCGCGCCTCGGCGATCCCCAGGCGATCGCGTCTCTGCTCGAGACGGCGCAGCCGAACATCCGCCGCTATGCCCGCGCCACCTGTCGCAGCTCGGCGGATGCCGAGGATGCGACGCAGGAGGCGCTATGGATCCTGTTTCGCCATGTCGGCACGATCCGCTCGTGGCTGGCGTTTTCGGCCTGGCTGTTCAGTGTGGTCCGCCGCGAATGCCTGCGGCTCGCCCGTAAGGCAGGCCTCGCGTCGGCGAGCGACGACGGAGAAGCGGAGGCGCTGCTGCTGTTGCGTCCTGAAGCCGATTTGCGGCTCGACGTCGCGGCGGCCTTCGAGGCACTGCCGCCGCACTACCGCGATGTCGCGCTGATGCGCGACGTCAAGGAAATGACCATCGACGAAATCGCCGTCGCACTCGGTGCGACCCGGCAGGCCGTGAAAGCACGCCTGCATCGCGCCCGCGCCCTGCTGCGCGAATATCTGACGAGGTGAGCCATGACCTGTTATCAAAGCCCTGACGATCTGAAATCCGTCCCGGCCTTGGTGGCGCTCGCGCCGGTCGAGGCCAACGCGTTCCTTGCGTTCAACCACGCGGTCGAGCGCAAGGACGGATTGATTCCGCCAAAATATCGCGAGCTGATCTCGCTCGCGGTCGCGCTCACCACGCAATGCGCCTATTGCCTCGATGTGCACACGGCGCAGGCGGCGAAGGCCGGTGTAACGCGCGAAGAAATCGCGGAAGCCGCGCTGATTGCGGCGGCGGTTCGCGCCGGCGGCACGCTCGGCCATGCGTTGCTGGCGCAGCGCCTGTTCGAGCAGCACCGGGGCGAGGGACCGGGATAGAGGAGCGGGCGGATGTCCGTCAGGGATCAGGAAATGGCCAAACTATCTCGGCCTTGACGGATTTCGCTTCGGCTGGGTCGCCGCCTGGATCGACGACCGCGGCAATCACGCGTTCGATTATTCGCCGGGTCTCGTGCGGCTGCTTGCGCTGCCGCATGCCCGGGCGATGATCGACATGCCGATCGGCTTGAAATGGAGCGGATATCGCATCTGCGATTTGCGCGCGCGCGAGCTCGTCGGTGCTGCCGTGTTTCTCGGCGCGCGCCGCGACCTCTGGAAATTTGCCGACATGGCCGCAGCTAACCGTCACTACTGGGAGTGCGAGGGCAAGGGCAGGGGCGTGTCAGCGCAGCTCTGGAACATCAGGGACAAGATCAGGGATGCCGACGAGATCATGACGCCGACGCGGCAGACGACGATCGGCGAAGCGCATCCGGAATTGATTTTCTGGAATCTCGCTGGGCGGGCCCGGCTTGCAAAGAAGACGTCTGCAGAGGGCCGGGAGCAGCGCATCGCACTCCTGCAGCAGCGCGGCTTCGTGCGCTTGCCGACATGGCTGAATCAACGACACGGCACGGGCATCGGCCGTGACGATCTCATCGACGCCTGTGCCTGCGCGATCGCGGCACGCGACAGCACGGAGCGGTTCGGCGGGGAGCAGACCGACCCGCGGGGCTTGCGGATGGAGATCAATTATTGAGGCTACCGATGAGGACGATTCGGGAAAAAGCTGCAATTTATTTGAAGCTTGCAGGAACAGACGATGGCCGGCCCGCGTTCCTCGTGCGAACCGAACAGGGAGAAGCTCGTCCGATGAGGGATGCCAGTCAGTTCGCGACGGCGATGCTCGCACTCGTCTTCACCGGAGCGCTGCTCGTCACCGGCCAGCTCTTCATCGAGCAACGCGCACAGCGCGACGTGATGCACGCCACCAACCATTTGCTGCGGCCGTTGTGAACTGTGCGGGAAAATGATCTGACCACTCGACCTTGCGTCGTTCGTCCGCTGGCCTAGACTAGGCGGCATCTCATGAACGAAGCCGGGGTCCTGATGTCCGATCTGTCCGCCTTTCCCATCACCAAGCGCTGGCCGGCCAAGCACCCGGAGCTGCTCCAGCTCTATTCGCTGCCGACGCCGAACGGCGTCAAGGTCTCGATCATGCTGGAAGAGATCGGGCTTCCCTACGAAGTCCATCTCGTCGATTTCGGCAAGGACGACCAGAAGACGCCGGAGTTCCTCTCGCTCAATCCGAACGGCAAGATCCCGGCGATCCTCGATCCCGATGGTCCCGGCGGCAGGCCGCTGCCGCTATTCGAATCCGGAGCGATCCTGCAATACCTCGCGGAGAAGACCGGCAAGCTGCTGCCGCAGGATGCCTCGCGCCGTTACCAGACCATCCAGTGGCTGCATTTCCAGATGGGCGGCATCGGGCCGATGTTCGGCCAGGTCGGCTTTTTCCACAAATTCGCCGGCAAGGACTTCGAGGACAAGCGGCCGCTCGAGCGCTATGTGGGCGAGGCCAAGCGGCTGCTCGGGGTGATGGAGATGCATCTTGCCGGTCGGCAATGGTTCATGGACGACGACTACACCATCGCCGACATCTCCATGCTCGGCTGGGTGCGCAATCTCATCGGTTTCTACGGCGCCGGCGATCTCGTCGAGTTCAGCCAGTTCAAATCCGTCGCCGCCTGGCTCGAACGCGGGCTGGCGCGTCGGGCGGTCGAGCGCGGGCTCAACATTCCGAAGCGGCCGTAAGATCAGGTTAGCGCCTTGTGGGTCATGTAGAGCGCCATCAGCAGGATGACGGCGATCATGACCCGGCGCAGCACCGATTTGCTGACGCGATTGGCTGCGCGCGCACCGAGATCAGTGCCGACCCAGAGGCCGGCAAGAATGCCGATGATGGCGGGCCAACCGACCATGAGTCCCTTGCTCCAGTAGATCCCGGCGGCCGGAATATTGGTCGGGATGACTGAGAAGACGAGGCTGACGAGCTGCGCCTGGTGCTGCGGCACCCGCAGGCCCGCCGCGAGCCCGACGGTGATCGCCAGCCCGCCGCCGATACCCATGAAGCCGGAGGAAAATCCGGCAAGCATGCCGATGAGGAGCAGCGGCAGCCAGGGCAGCTCGTCTCGGTCGGCGGTCTTATTGTTTTCCTCCTCGCGGTCGCGGCGCAGGATCAGGAGAGCGATCAGCGCGACGAGATAGACGACGTAGGTCCATTGCAACACCGAGTCGGAGACTGCGGCCGCAGCGTAGCCGCCGCCGGCGCCGCCGAAGAGAAAGCCGATGCCGATCCAGACGATCCACAGCAAGGGACTGCGATTGCCGCTCTGCCAATAGCGGCGAACGCCCGCGAGTCCGGTCGGTGGAACCTGCGTGATCAGCGACGTGCCCTGGGCGATGTGTTGCTCGGCGCCGAGCAGCAGGACGCTGAAGATCACGAGACCGCCTCCGGGACTTGTGCCCATGAAGCCCGATGTCAGCCCGCCGATAAGGCCGACACCAATGCCTGCGAGCAGGTCATGGATCCATGACATCGCTCAGCTCCTGGTCCGTCGCTTGACGTCGGCCTTCGTGATGCGAAATCCATCTATCACGCCGGTCACGGCCGCCATGCAGGCCTCGATGTCAAAATCCTGGCCCCAGCATTTTTGCAGCACAAAGCCCTGGAAGATCGCGATCAGCACGCGCGCGATCGCTTCCGCACCGAGATCGCGCTTGATGAGGCCGTCATGCTGGCCACGCTCGACCAGCGCGACAATCAGGGCGCGCGGCATGTCGATGCCTTCTACGACGCTGGTGCGGACGCGGCGGTTGCGCAGGGCCTCGGCCCAGCCGTGGATGCCGACACGGCGGCGCGCTTCGCCGGCGGGGTCGGTGAGCCATTGCGCGTAGACGCCGACCAGCGCGTGAAGTCCTTCGATCGGATCGCCCGATCCTTGCGCGACCGAGTTGAGCACGGCCTCGCGCCGGTGCCGGTCGTCGGCGAGTGCCTCGATCAGATCGTCCTTGCTCTGGAAGTAGAGATAGACCGCACCATGGCTCAGCCCCGACCGTTTGACGATGTCGGCCATCCCGGTCTGGTGAAAACCGTCCTCAGCGAAGCAGGCGAGGGCGGCTTCGAGAATCTGCTGCCGGCGGCCTTCACGTTGCTTGTCGCTGATCTTGGGCATCCGGCCATCCATAAATAACTGACAGCTCGATCGTTTTAGTCGCTCTGCGGGCTAAGGACCCAAGAGCGCTGATCAATATAAAAAACGATCGGTCAGTCATTTTTATTACCGAACTGGATCCCGGTCAACCCCGACAACCCGGACCGGGACACAGGCGGAGCGAATCGTTAAGGAGCGTCGCCGGCGGCCTGAAGAACCGCCCTCGATCGCGCGGGGCTAGAACAGCCGTCCGCCGTTCGGCACGGGCTTGCTCGGCTGCACCAGCACGACCTTGCCGCTGGCATCAGGGAAACCGAGAGTCAGCACCTCCGAGACAACAGGGCCGATCTGGCGCGGCGGGAAATTCACGACCGCAGCCACCTGTTGGCCCACCAGCGTTTCAAGCGGATGGTTTTCGGTGATCTGCGCAGAGCTCTTGCGCACGCCGATCGCGGGACCGAAGTCGATCCACAGCCGCCAGGCCGGCTTGCGCGCCTCCGGGAACGGCTTTGCATCGATGATGGTGCCGACGCGGATATCGACCGCAAGGAAGGTGTCGAAGTCGATGGTCGGCGATGCGGTCGCGGCTGGATCGTGGGTGACGTGCATGGAGTGTCCGTCCGAAGAGCTGGCATCATTCGCAATATTGTCGTGCGAACTGGAGTTGCGTACAACGCCGGAGCATTACGCTGCGACGCATGCGCGAGGACTGTCTTGCCCAACATCATCTACGGCATCAAGAACTGCGACACCATGAAGAAGGCGCGCGCCTGGCTCGACACCCATGGCGTCGCCTACACGTTCCACGACTACAAGGCGACGGGGGTGGAGAAGGACAAGCTCAAGCAGTGGAGCGACAAGGTCGGTTGGGAGACGCTGCTCAATCGCGCCGGAACGACCTTCAAGAAGCTGCCCGATGCCGACAAGGAAGGCCTTTCGGAGAAAAAGGCGCTGGCGTTGATGCTAGCGCAACCATCGATGATCAAGCGGCCGGTGCTTGAAGTTGGCGGCAAGCTGCTGGTCGGCTTCAAGCCGGACGTCTATGCCAAGGAAGTCACGACCAAGTAAGTCACGACCAAGGAAGCCGCCGCCAAATCGCGCTGACCGCTAGTTCAGCTCGATGATCTCGGTGGGAACGCCGGAGCTCTGCTGGTCCGCGAACTCGACCAACTCGGCCGGCGCGATGCGGCCGGGGGTGCGATGGAACAGGTCCCGATCGATCACCGCGCGCAATCTCGAGCGCGGCAGCGCGTCATTTCCGCGCATCAGATTCTTGATCTCGAAGCCGCCGTCCTCGCAGAAGGTCTTGAGCGACGCGATGATGTGACAGACCTTGCCGTCGGTCTGGAACGGCAGCAGCAGGCGCTCATAGGCGACGATACGGCCGTAGATGTCATCGACGTCGGCAACGCTGTAGACAGGCAGCCCGCGCGCCACGCATTCATGATAGACCGGCATCACCAGGGGCGCGAGACGCGGCCCGATATAGTCGTCGAGCAGAGCGCCCTTGCCGGTGTGTCCATAGGCCCGCGAGATGCGCGTACCTTCGCTCTGAATGGTCAGACGCGGCGTCGGCGTCGACATGTCCACTGTATAATAGATCAGATCGGAGAGCTCTTCCTCGAGCCGCGCAGGCTGGTACTCCCAGATCGACGGAGCCGTCTGCTGGCGCCCATAAAGCCGCAGCCACGTGTTCAGGAGATCACGTTGCTTGATCGACTTGACCACGGAAGGAGCCGCGCTTGCAAAATCCAAGGCAATATTCCCGACGAAAAGAAATTCCGGACGCTTGAAACCCGCGCATGATCCTCACTGCGGGAAAATTTTCCATGAAGGCTGGCGCATGGAACGAAAGACCGTTAACGACGGCTTGATGACCGGCGCTTTGCGAACCGGGAAGCCGGGCAGGCGCGACATCAAAACACGTCCGACTAAGGGAGCATAAGTCTCCCGGCCGGAGGCCTGACCTGCTCAGCTTTCCGCCTTGCCTAACCCCCGTCACCTCCGGCATATTCCGCGCCCGGAGGCGGCGTTCCGGATGGGCTCCAGGGAGTGGCTCCAAGGCCTCCGGAAAGCCGAAGCAACAAGGATAGCCACGCGCGTTGTGCGGGCAGGGGGAAAACTGTTTGACCGATGAGTTCATTCTCGAAACGGAAGGCTTGACCAAGGAGTTCGCGGGCTTCTTCGCCGTCCGCGACGTTGCGCTCAAGGTTCGCCGTGGGAGCATTCACGCGTTGATCGGCCCGAACGGCGCCGGGAAGACGACGTGCTTCAATCTTTTGACCAAGTTCCTCAAACCGTCTGCCGGAAAAATCCTGTACAAGGGGCAGGACATCACCGCGATGGCGCCCGCCGACGTGGCCCGCCTGGGGCTCGTGCGCTCGTTCCAGATTTCGGCAGTATTTCCCCATCTCACCGCGCTGGAAAACGTCCGCGTCGCGCTTCAGCGCCAGCACGGCAGCTCTTTCGATTTCTGGCGCTCAAAGTCCGTGCTCAACCAGTTCAACGATCGCGCGCGCGAGCTGTTGAACGATGTCGGCCTCAGCGAGTTTTCCAATACGCCCGCGGTCGAGATGCCCTACGGGCGCAAGCGCGCACTGGAGATCGCAACCACGCTCGCGCTCGACCCCGAGATGATGCTGCTGGACGAGCCGATGGCCGGCATGGGCCACGAGGACATCGATAAGATCGCGGCGCTGATCAAGCGCATCTCCGCGAAATACACCATCCTGATGGTTGAGCATAATCTGAGCGTCGTGGCCAATCTCTCCGACATCATCACCGTGTTGACGCGCGGACAGGTGCTGGCGCAGGGCCATTACAGCGAGCTCACCAAGGACGAACGCGTCAAGGAAGCCTATCTGGGAGCCGGTCATGGCTGAGACTGCGACGGCGGACGCTCCCGCAAAGGCCGCGAGCGGCGGCAACCTGCTCCAGGTCCGCAACCTGGAAGCCTGGTACGGCGAGTCTCACATCCTGCACGGGATCAACTTCGACGTGAACGCGGGCGAGGTCGTCACCCTGCTCGGGCGCAACGGCGCCGGCAAGACCACCACGCTGAAGTCGATCATGGGCATCATCGGCAAGCGCACCGGCTCGGTGAAGTTCAACAACCAGGACATCATCCGCACGACCTCGGACAAGATCGCGCGGATGGGAATCGCGTTCTGCCCGGAGGAGCGTGGAATTTTCGCCAGCCTCGACGTGCGGGAGAACCTGCTGTTGCCACCGGTGGTGCGTCCCGGCGGATTGCCGCTCGAGCAGATCTTCGATCTGTTTCCGAACCTGAAGGAACGGCTCAACAGCCAGGGAACCAAGCTCTCCGGCGGCGAGCAGCAGATGCTTGCGATCGCGCGCATCCTGCGCACCGGCGCGAACTTCCTGATGCTGGACGAGCCGACCGAGGGTCTCGCGCCAGTCATTATCCAGCAGATCGGCCACACCATTGCGCGGCTCAAGAAGGAGGGTTTTACGATCCTCCTGGTCGAGCAGAACTTCCGGTTCGCATCCACCGTCGCCGACCGCTATTACGTGGTCGAGCACGGCAAGATCATTGACGGATTTTCCAATGCGGAGCTTGCCGCCAACATGGACAAGCTCCACACCTATCTCGGCGTCTAGAACGGCCAACAAGAAGATTCATAGGGAAGTAGCATGATGACAAAGTCGATTGCGTCGTTTCTGCTCGGCACGGCGCTGGCCGTGACCACCGCGGGCGTAGCCTTCGCGCAGGACAAGACCGTCAAGATCGGCGCGCTGTCCGATCAGTCCGGGCTCTATGCCGATCTCGGCGGACCGGGCTCGACGCTCGCCGCGCAGATGGCCATTGAAGATTCCGGTCTGGCTGCGAAGGGCTGGAAGATCGACATCATTTCGGGTGATCACCAGAACAAGCCCGACATCGGCACCGCGATCGCGCGGCAATGGTTCGACGTCGACAAGGTCGACGTCATCGTCGACGTGCCGAATTCCGGCGTGGCGCTCGCGGTCAACAACGTCATCAAGGAAAAGAACGGCGTCTATATCAACTCGGGCGCGGCGACCTCGGATTTGACCAACGCGCAGTGCTCACCCAACACGGTGCACTGGACCTACGACACCTACATGCTGGCCCACACCACCGGCCAGGCGCTGGTGAAGGCCGGCGGCGACACCTGGTTCTTCCTGACCGCGGACTACGCCTTCGGCGCGGCGCTGGAGCGCGACACCACCGCTGTCGTTACCGCAAATGGCGGCAAGGTGGTCGGCGGCGTCAAGCACCCGCTCAACACGCCGGACTTCTCGTCCTTCCTGCTGCAGGCGCAGGCCTCCAAGGCCAAGATCATCGGCCTTGCCAATGCCGGCGGCGACACCACCAACACGATCAAGCAGGCGGCCGAGTTCGGCATCGTCAAGGGCGGCCAGAAGCTCGCAGCGCTGCTGCTGTTCCTCACCGACGTCAAGGCGATCGGGCTCGAGACCGCACAGGGCCTCAACTTCACCGAGACCTTCTACTGGGACATGAACGATCAGACCCGGGCGTTCTCGAAGCGCTTCGCCGACAAGATGAAGAACAACGCGCCGCCCACCATGGTGCAGGCCGGCGTCTATGCGGGCGTGCGTCACTATTTCAAGGCACTGGAAGCGCTCGGCGGCAACCCGCATGACGGCGCCAAGGTCGTCGAGAAGATGAAATCGATGCCGACGGAAGACGATCTGTTCGGCAAGGGCGAGATCCAGCCCAACGGCCGCACCATCCACAATGCCTATCTGTTCGAGGTGAAGAAGCCCTCCGAGTCCAAGGGACCGTGGGATTTCTACAAGCTGGTCGGCACGGTGCCGGGCGACCAGGCCTTCACGCCGCTGTCCGAGAGCAAGTGCGCTCTGTTGAAGAAGTAAGATAACCGCCCGCAGGCCATCTGGCCTGCGGGCGACTTTCAGGGAACGCCGAAGGGACCGGGTGCGGGATCGATGCAGGCTCTTTACGCTCAGCTACTGGTGGGACTGATCAACGGCTCGTTCTACGCGCTGCTCAGTCTCGGGCTTGCCGTGATCTTCGGCATGCTCAACATCATCAATTTCGCCCATGGCGCGCTCTATATGATGGGCGCGTTCGTCGCCTACTTCCTGCTGAACCTCGGCGGCATCAACTACTGGTGGGCGTTGCTGTTTGCACCGATCATTGTCGGCATCTTCGGCATGATCCTGGAACGAACCATGCTGCAATGGCTGACCGGGCTGGATCATCTCTACGGCCTGCTTCTGACCTTCGGCATTGCGCTGATCGTGCAGGGCGTGTTCCAGAACTATTTCGGCTCCTCCGGCCTGCCTTACGCCATTCCGGACCAGCTCAAGGGCGGCATGAATCTCGGCTTCATGTTCCTGCCGGTCTATCGCGGCTGGGTGGTCATCTTCTCGCTGGTGGTCTGCATCGCGACCTGGTTCCTGATCGAGAAGACCCGGCTCGGCGCCTATTTGCGCGCCGCCACCGAAAACCCGACGCTGGTGCGCGCCTTCGGCGTCAACGTTCCGCGCATGATCACGTTGACCTACGGCCTCGGTGTCGGCCTTGCCGCGCTCGCCGGCGTGCTGTCGGCGCCAATCAACCAGGTGCGACCGCTGATGGGCGCCGACCTCATCATCGTGGTGTTCGCGGTGGTGGTGATCGGCGGCATGGGATCGATCATGGGCTCCATCATCACCGGCTTCGCGCTCGGTGTGATCGAGGGCCTGACCAAATATTTCTACCCCGAGGCCTCCAACACCGTCGTGTTCGTGCTGATGGTGCTGGTGCTCTTGGTGAAGCCAACGGGATTGACGGGAAGGGCGGCCTGACATGACAGCCTTGACGGACGACACGCTGCCGGTAACCCCGCGCGCGATCCGCGACGAGATGATCGTCTTCGTGGTGATGGCGCTGCTGCTGGCTTCGGTGCCATTCACGGGGGTCTACCCGTTCTTCGTGATGCAGGCGCTGTGCTTCGCGCTGCTCGCCTGCGCCTTCAACCTGCTGATCGGCTATGGCGGTTTGCTGTCCTTCGGCCATGCGATGTTCCTGGGCACGGCCGGCTATTGCAGCGCGCATGCGCTGAAGGTGTGGGCGTTGCCGCCGGAGCTCGGCATCCTCGTCGGCGTCGCCGGTGCCTTCGTGCTCTCGCTCATCACGGGCTATATCTCGATCCGCCGCCAGGGCATCTATTTCTCGATGATCACGCTGGCGCTGTCGCAGCTTCTGTACTTCATCTACCTCCAGGCCCCGTTCACCCATGGTGAAGACGGCATCCAGGGCATTCCGCAGGGACGCATGTTCGGCGTCTTCGATCTGACCAAGCCGACCGTGCTCTACTACGTGGTTCTGGTCGGCTTCCTCGCCGGCTTCCTGCTGATCTTCCGCATCATCAACTCGCCGTTCGGCGAGGTCCTCAAGGCGATCCGCGAGAACGAGCCGCGCGCGATCTCGCTGGGTTACCGCACCGATCAGTACAAGTTCCTGGCTTTCGTCCTGTCGGGCACGCTGGCCGGCTTTGCCGGTGCGCTGAAAGTCTTCGTGGCGCAGAACGCCTCGCTTACCGACGTGCACTGGTCGATGTCGGGCGAAGTCGTGCTGATGACGCTGGTCGGCGGACTCGGAACCGTGTTCGGTCCCGTGGTCGGTGCCTTCGTGATCATCGCCATGCAGCAATATCTGGCGGGGTTCGGCCAGTGGGTGACCGTGATCCAGGGCTCGATCTTCGTGATCTGCGTGCTCACCTTCCGCCGCGGCGTCATCGGCGAAATCGCGCATTACTTCCGGCGGTCGCTGTAAGTCATTGATATAATGGAAGATAGGCTGACGCGCGAAAGCGGTGGATGATCCGGCTCCACGGGCGTGAGGTGGCACGCGCGTGGATCGAAAATGGTCTATGACAGTTTCATGACGGCCCGCTCGGGCCAGGCCATTATCCAACCGAACCGGTAGTCTCTCTCCCATGATGCGATTGTTTCGCGCTTTCCTGCCCAAGGAAGAACGGTTCTTCGACCTGTTCGACCGCCACGCCCAGACCGTGATCCAGGGCTCGATCGCGCTCCAGAGCATGCTCAACGGGGGTGAGGAGACGCCGGTCTATTGCCAGCGCGTCAATCAGTTCGAGAACGATGCCGACAACATCACCCGTGAGGTGCTGACCGCGGTGCGCCGCACCTTCATCACCCCGTTCGACCGCGGCGACATCAAGAACCTGATCACCTCGATGGATGACGCCATCGACCAGATGCAGCAGACCGCCAAGGCCGTGATGCTGTTCGAGGTCCGCAGCTTCGAGCCGCCGATGCGGGAGATCGGCGGGCTTCTGATCGAATGCGCCAATCTGGTCGGTCGCGCGCTGCCGCTGATGCAGAAGATCGGCCAGAACGTGGCCATGCTGACCGCGATCACGGAAGAGCTGGGCAAGCTGGAAGGCCGCGTCGACGATCTCCATGATATCGGGCTGAAGGAACTGTTCCTCAAGCATCGCAACGGCAACGCGATGGATTTCATCGTCGGCGCGGAGATCTACGATCATCTCGAGAAGGTGGCCGACCGCTTCGACGACGTCGCGAACGAGATCAACAGCATCGTCATCGAGCAAGTTTAGGGCAGGGGACCGCGCCGTGGATGTTGCGTTGGGTCTTCCCGTCCTGGTCGGACTGATCGCCGTCGCGCTGCTGTTCGACTTCCTGAACGGCCTGCACGACGCCGCCAATTCGATCGCGACCATCGTCTCGACCCGCGTGCTGCGGCCGCAATACGCGGTGTTCTGGGCCGCCTTCTTCAATTTCGTCGCCTTCATGGTGTTCGGGCTGCACGTCGCCCAGACCATCGGCACCGGCATCATCGATCCCGCGATCGTGGATGCCCAGGTGATCTTCGCTGCGCTGGTCGGCGCCATCGTCTGGAACCTGGTGACATGGGCGCTCGGCATCCCATCGTCCTCGTCGCACGCATTGATCGGGGGCTTGTTTGGTGCCGGCGTGGCCAAAGCGGGCCTTTCGGCGGTGGTCTGGAGCGGATTGTCCAAGACGGTGATCGCCATCGTGCTGTCTCCGCTCGTCGGCTTTCTGCTCGCGATGGTGCTGGTTGCGATCGTCTCCTGGGCCTCGGTGCGCTCCACGCCCTTTGCCGTGGATCGCGCCTTCCGCATCCTGCAATTCGCCTCCGCCTCGCTCTATTCGCTCGGCCACGGCGGCAACGACGCGCAGAAGACCATGGGCATCATCGCCGTGCTGCTCTATTCGCAGGGCCAGCTCGGCGGCGAATTCTTCGTCCCCTTCTGGGTGGTGCTTTCGTGCCAGGCCGCAATGGCGATGGGGACGCTGATGGGCGGCTGGCGCATCGTCCGGACCATGGGCCTGCGCATCACCAAGCTGACCCCGATGCAGGGCTTTTGCGCCGAGACCGGCGGTGCCGCGACCCTGTTCATGGCGACCTTCCTCGGCGTTCCCGTCTCGACCACCCACACCATCACCGGCGCCATCGTCGGCGTCGGCGCCGCCCGGCGCCTCTCGGCGGTGCGCTGGAACGTCGCCAGCTCGATCGTCTATGCCTGGGTGATCACGATGCCGGCCTCGGCCATCGTCGCCGCGCTGAGCTGGTGGGCGGTCAAGATCTTCGTCAGGTAACCAGCTTCAGTCCGACAATCCCGGCGACGATCAGCCCGATGCTGGCGAGGCGGAACGCGGTGGCCGGCTCGCCGAACAGGATGATGCCGAGCGTCGCGGTACCGACCGCGCCGATACCGGTCCAGACTGCATAAGCAGTTCCAATCGGCAGCGATTTGAGGGCGAGCCCGAGCAGGATGATGCTGCCGGCCATGGCGCCGAGCGTGAGGACCGACGGAACGAGCTTGGTGAACCCCTCGGTATATTTGAGGCCGATCGCCCAGGAGATCTCCAGCAGACCGGCGACGAACAGGATGCTCCAGGCCATGACGACCCTCCATTCAAGGCAGGGTCGTCCCCGCGACTGGCGTGCTGTGGAAAGGGAAGGTCGTCCCTCCCAACCAGGCGGATATGGGACTGGCCGGAAGGCTCCGCAATCACCAGATGAGGCTTGATCAGGCTCATTTTCCCTGCCAAACGCTGCCGCAATGTCCGACATCGCCACCACAGCCGAATCGACGGCCCGTTCCTCGCTTGCCGCTGAAGTGTCGCGGCGGCGGACTTTTGCCATCATCTCGCATCCGGACGCCGGCAAGACCACGCTGACCGAAAAGCTGCTGCTGTTCGGCGGCGCCATCAATCTGGCCGGGCAGGTCAAGGCCAAAGGCGAGCGGCGCAACACGCGTTCGGACTGGATGAAGATCGAGCGCGAGCGCGGCATCTCGGTCGTGACATCGGTTATGACCTTCGAGTTCGAGGGCCTCGTGTTCAACCTGCTGGATACCCCGGGCCACGAGGACTTTTCGGAAGACACCTATCGCACGCTCACGGCGGTCGATTCCGCCGTCATGGTGATCGACGCCGCCAAGGGCATCGAGGCGCGCACCCGAAAGCTGTTCGAGGTGTGTCGTCTTCGTGACATCCCGATCATCACCTTCATCAACAAGATGGACCGCGAGAGCCGCGACGTGTTCGAGCTCCTCGATGAGATCGAGAAGACGCTGGCGCTCGATACCACGCCGATGACCTGGCCCGTCGGCCGCGGCCGTGAGTTCCTCGGCACCTATGACGTCGTCAATGGCGGCGTGCGTCTGCTCGAAGGCGGCGGCGCCAAGACCGGCGCGGCGCAGCAGATCGAGATCGCCGAGCTCGCCAAGCTCAACGCCAATCTCGACGTGTCGGCGGTCAAGGACGAGCTCGAGCTCGTCACCGCGGCTTCAAAACCGTTCGAGCTCGAAGCGTTTCGCGAGGGCCATCTGACGCCGGTTTATTTCGGCAGCGCGCTCCGCAATTTCGGCGTCGGCGACCTGCTGCAAGGGCTCGGCAAGTTCGCGCCCGAGCCGCGCGCGCAGGAGAGCGACCAGCGCAAGGTCGAAGCCACCGACCCCCGCATGAGCGCCTTCGTGTTCAAGATCCAGGCCAATATGGATCCCAACCACCGCGACCGCATCGCCTTCGCCCGCCTGTGCTCCGGCAAGCTGAGCCGCGGCATGAAGGCGAAGCTCGTGCGCACCGGCAAGAGCATGCCGCTGTCCAGCCCGCAATTCTTCTTCGCGCAGGACCGTTCGGTTGCGGACGAGGCTTATGCGGGCGACGTCGTCGGGATTCCCAATCACGGCACGCTGCGGATCGGCGATACGCTGACCGACGGTGAGGATTTCAACTTCGTCGGCGTGCCGAGCTTTGCGCCGGAAATCGTCCGCCGCGTGCGTCTTACGGATGCGATGAAAGCGAAGAAGCTGAAGGAAGCGCTTCAGCAGATGTCGGAAGAGGGTGTTGTGCAGGTGTTCCGCCCGCGCGACGGCGCGCCCGCGTTGGTTGGCGTTGTCGGCGCACTGCAGCTCGACGTGCTCAAGGCGCGGCTGGATGCGGAATATTCGCTGCCGGTCGAATTCGAGGTCAGCGAGTTCCAACTCGCGCGCTGGGTCTCTTCGGACGACCGCAAGAAGCTCGATACCTTCATCGCGACCAACACTTCGAGCATCGCCGACGATGTCGACGGCGATCCGGTCTATCTGGCGCGGAACGAGTTCTATCTCGGCTACACAAGGGAACGGGCCGAGGGCATCGAGTTCACCAACGTCAAGGACGTCAAGAAGAAGGGGTAGGGTGTGGCTCCGTCCGCTCCTCACCCTCCGCTGTCATGCCCCGCGAAAGCGGGGCATCCAGTACGCCGCAGCCTCTCGGCTCAATCACAAACGTCTGGGAGTACTGTGGCGTCCGGTCAAGCCGGACGACGACACCGTCCTTGGACGCGCGCATGTGAACAGCCGCAGGCTTGACGTTGCCGGCGGCAATGCCACGTTCACCCATGTGGCCTTGCGAGTTCACTTCATGTGGCGCGGCATCCTTGTTTTCCTCCTGCTGGCGATCTCGACGATCGCCGCCGATGCGCGGCCCCGGCAAATCAACCCAATTCCGTTTTCGCACGAGCCGTGCAGCGTGCTCGATGGCAGGCCCTGCACGCCGTCCTATTGCAGCCCGCTCGAGCCTGGCCCCTGTATTCCCGAGATCGACTATCCCTACGGCCAGAACCTCCAGCTCACGATCCAAAGCGTGCCAACGGAGGCGGATCGCGCCAAATACCAGAAGCCGGATCACGATCTCGATACGATCGGCGATCTCTTCGCCGAGCTGCGCAGCTGCTGGTCGCCGCCAACGGACAATGCGCGCGCGGGCATGCAGATCGCCGTGCGTTTCAGCTTCAACAAATCGGGCGGCCTGATCGGCCCGCCGCGCCTGACCTTTGCGACCGCGGGGGTCTCCGCCGAGACGAGAACCACCTACCTGGATGCGATCAATTCATCGTTGAACGCCTGCCTGCCGCTGAAATTCACCGGCGGTCTTGGCAGTGCCATCGCCGGGCGGCCGATCGCGATCCGGTATGTCGACAATCGCGAGATCCACAAGTAGCGCATTAGTTGCGACCCGCCCACAATCGATGATACGCCATGGGCTGGGGCGCTGGTTGAGGGGAGAATCTCGTGGGTCTGCTGGTTATGATCCTGGGGCTTGCGCTGTTTTTCGCGGCGCATGTGTTCACGACGAAACGCGAGGCGCGCGCGCAGGCCATCGCGAGACTGGGCGAGGGGACCTACAAGATCCTCTATTCGCTTGCCTCGCTCGCGGGGCTCGCACTGATCATCTGGGGCTTCGCGCATTATCGCGCGACCGGCTGGATCGACGTCTGGTATCCGCCGAAGGCGCTGAAGCATATCACGCTCGCGCTGATGTTGCCCGCGGTCATCCTGGTGGTCGCATCCTACTTGCGCGGCCGCATCTATGCGACGCTGAAACATCCGATGCTGGCCGGCATCAAGCTGTGGGCGGCGGCGCATCTTTTGGCCAATGGCGATCTCGGCTCCATCATCCTGTTCGGCTCCTTCCTGGGCTGGGCGGTGTATGATCGCATCACGCTGAAGCGTCGGACCGATGGTGGCGGTCCGCCGATTCCGGACGGCGGCGTCACCAACGATCTGATCGCGGTCGTGGTTGGAATCGTCGCTTATCTGGCGCTGGCGTTTGCGTTCCATCCTGTCGTCATCGGCGTTCCCGTGATGGGCGGCTAGCCGATCAGCACAAGACAGGACCGCATGCCATGCGCGGAAGATAACGAGAGCAACAAGCCAAGGCATTTCGATGGACTGGTCGCATTCTCAGATCCCTCCAATGCGGTTCGAGGCGCGCTTCGGCGATCGGATCGTGCCGGCATTTTGCGATCGGCCGTCGAGCCTGTGGGCGATGATTGCGGACGCCTGCGCCCGCAATCCCGACGGCGAAGCGCTGATCTCAGGCCATGTCCGGCTGAACTGGCGGCAGGCCGTCGAGCAGGCTGCGCAGATTGCGGCGGGATTTCGCAAGCTCGGATTGCAGCGCGGCGATCGTGTCGCGATCCTGCTCGGCAACCGCGTCGAATTCCCGCTGCTGCTGTTTGCTGCCGCGCATGAGGGGCTCGTGACGGTGCTGCTCAGCACGCGCCAGCAGAAACCGGAAATCGCCTATGTGCTCGCCGACTGCGGTGCCAAAATCCTGATCCACGAGGCGGCGCTCGCGGAGCGGCTGCCGGATGCGCGGGATGTACCCGAAATAATCCACCGCATCGCCGTCGACGACGATCCGGCTTTGTCGCGTTTCGCGGTGCTGGCAGACAACGTCCCGGCCGCGGCGCCGGTCGCGACCAGCGAGGAGGACACCGCGATGATCCTCTACACCTCGGGCACGACAGGCAAGCCGAAGGGTGCGATGCTGGCCCATTGCAACATCGTGCATTCCTCGATGATCTTCGTGTCCTGCCTGCAATTGACGGCGGCCGACCGCTCGATCGCGGCGGTGCCGCTCGGCCATGTCACCGGCGTCGTCGCCAACATCACGACGATGATCTGCTGCGGCGGCGCGCTGATCATCATGCCGGAGTTCAAGGCGGGCGAATATCTCAAGCTCGCCGCGCGCGAGCGCGTCACCTACACGGTGATGGTGCCGGCGATGTACAATCTCTGCCTGCTCCAGCCCGATTTCGAGAGCTACGATCTATCGAGCTGGCGCATCGGAGGCTTTGGCGGCGCACCGATGCCGGTTGCCACCATCGAGAAGCTCAAGGCGATCATTCCCGGCCTCGAGCTGGCGAATTGCTACGGTGCGACCGAGACCACGTCGCCGTCCACGATCATGCCGGGCGAGTTGACGGCAACCCATATCGACAGCGTCGGCCTGCCGTGTCCCGGTGCACGCATCCTGGCAATGGGGGCGGACGGGCGTGAGCTGCCGCCTGGGGAGATCGGCGAGCTCTGGATCCAGAGTGCCTCCGTGATCAAGGGCTACTGGAACAATCCAAAAGCCACGGCCGAAAGCTTCACCAGCGGGTTCTGGCATTCCGGCGATCTCGGCTCGGTTGACGCGGAGGGATTTGTCCGGGTGTTCGACCGGCAGAAGGACATGATCAACCGCGGCGGCCTCAAGATCTATTCGGCCGAGGTCGAATCCGTGCTGGCCGGCCATCCCGCCGTGGTCGAGAGCGCGATCGTCGCCAAGGCCTGCCCGGTGCTGGGCGAACGCGTTCACGCCGTGGTGGTCACGCGCGCACCAGTGGACAGCGAAGCCTTGCGCGCCTGGTGCGCGGAACGGCTGTCCGACTACAAGGTCCCGGAGACCATGGTGATCACCGCGGAGCCGCTGCCGCGCAATGCCAATGGCAAGGTGCTGAAGCGGCAGCTGCGGGAGCTGTTGGGAACCTGAGCCGGGGAGGCGGTCTGTCCGGGCTGTCTCGGGTGGTTAACGCCTTGATCGGGCTCGCTTTGCCTTGCCACCGCCATATCGTTAGGGTACCCCGCCGCCACGTGGGGGACGGGATTCCTGACGCGAACGCTTTGGCGCGCGCACCCGGACGGGCATGGGATTAGCATAAGTGTCTGAATTATTTGACGAAGTCGACGAGGAAGTACGTCGCGAGCAGCTCAAGAAGCTGTGGGACAAATATTCGATCGTCTTTATCGCACTGATGGTGCTGATCGTCGCCGCCGTGGGTGGCTGGCGCGCTTACCAGTATGTGGAGGCCAAGAAGGCTGCCGAGGCCGGTGCTGCCTTCGAGAAGGCCGCCGAGCTGTCCGAGCAGGACAAGCATGCGGAGGCCGAGGCGGCCTTCACCGAGCTCGCTGCCAAGGCTCCATCAGGCTATCGCACTCTGGCGCGGCTGCGTGCCGCGGCCGAGGCGGCGGCCCGCGATCCCAAGGCAGGCGCCAAGCTGTATGACGACATCGCCGCCGACCGCAGCGTAGGCGGCGAGTGGCAGGATCTGGCAAAGATCCGCGCCGCCGGTCTCCTGCTCGACAGCGCGGGCTATGCGGACATGCAGCAGCGGCTGGAAGCCTCCACCGCGCCCAAATCGACCTTCCGCCATACCGCCCGCGAGATGCTGGCGCTGTCGGCCTGGCGCAACAACGACATGACTGCGGCCCGCAAATGGCTGGACGCGATTGCCGAGGACGGCGAAACGCCGCCCGGCCTGCGCTCACGCGCCGAGGCGCTGCAGGCCCTGCTGCCGCCCGTAGCGAAGAGCTGAGCCGAGAGCTGAGACGAGATCCCGATATGCGCCGCACGCCACGCTTGATCGCAGCCGCCGTCCTGATCGCCTTCACGGGCGTGCTGGGCGGTTGCTCCAGCTTCGATCCGAGCGACATGCTCGACTTCCTCGATACCAAGAAGAAGCTGCCGGGCGACCGCAAGCCGGTGTTCCCGGAAGGCGTGCCGGGCCTCGAGCAGGGCGTTCCGAAGGATATGTACAAGGGCGCGCAGCAACAGCCCGATCCGAACGGCCCCGCCGTCGCGGCTCTGCCCACCGAGCCTCTGCCCGAGCCAGCCAAGCCGGCGAAGGGTGCCAAGGCGAAAAAGACCAGGCAGCCGGCCAGCGCGGCCGTTGCGCCGGCTGAGGCGCCCGCCGGCGAAGTCGATGGCGAGGCCCAGCCCGAGGCCGCGCCGCCCGCGGCCACTCCGCCGCCCAGGCAGAAGATCGTGCGCAAGCGCACCACCGCGCCGCCGCCCGATCAGCCGGTCCAGCAGGCGCAACCGACCCAGACCACCCAGCAGCAATCGCAGGGCGCCTTCCCGGCACCGATGCCGAGCGGCAGCTTCTCGCGCTAATTTTTCATTTCATTGACAGGCGCGGCTCCGGCAGCGCACGAATGACCCATGTCCTTTAAGATTGCCATTATCGGCCGGCCGAATGTCGGCAAGTCGACGCTGTTCAACCGCTTGGTCGGGCAGAAGCTCGCGCTTGTCGATGATCTGCCGGGCGTCACCCGCGATCGCCGCGAGGGCGAGGCCAGGCTCGGCGATCTCGACTTCACGATCATCGACACCGCCGGCCTCGATGAAGGCGCCAAGGGTTCGCTGACCGCCCGCATGCAGGAGCAGACGGAGGCCGCGATCGCACAGGCCGACGCGCTGTTCTTCGTGATCGATGCCCGCATGGGCCTCACGCCCAACGATCGCGCCTTCGCCGATTTCGCCCGCAAGGCCAACAAGCCGGTGCTGCTCGTCGCCAACAAGAGCGAAGGCAAGCATGGCGATGCCGGCGCGATGGAGGCTTTCGCGCTCGGCCTCGGCGATCCCATCCAGATCTCGGCCGAGCACGGCGAGGGCATGGGTGAGCTCTACGACGCTCTGCGACCGCTGATGCCGGAGCCGGTGGAGGAGGATGAGTTCGAAGACGACGAACCGCTGACGGAGGAAGAGGCCGCCACGCGCCCGATCCGGGTCGCGATCGTCGGCCGGCCCAACGCCGGCAAGTCGACGATGATCAATCATCTGCTCGGCGAGGAGCGTCTGCTGACGAGCCCGGAGGCCGGCACCACGCGCGATTCCATCGCGGTCGAGATCAACTGGAAGGGCCGCGAGTTTCGCGTGTTCGACACCGCAGGTCTGCGCCGGCGCTCCCGGATCGAGGAGAAGCTCGAAAAGCTCTCGGTCGCCGACGCACTGCGCGCGGTGCGCTTTGCCGAAGTCGTCGTGATGATGATGGACGCGCAGAACCGTTTCGAGGAGCAGGATCTTCGCATCGCCGACCTGATCGAGCGCGAGGGTCGCGCCGTCGTGCTCGCCGTCAACAAATGGGACCTGATGGAGAGCAAGGGCGGCGGCGCGATCTCGAACCTGCGCCGCGATGCCGATCACTTGCTGCCGCAGATCAAGGGCGTGCCGATCGTCGCCGTCTCCGGCTTGATGGGCGAGGGCATAGATCGATTGATGCAGGCGATCCAGGATGCCTATGCGCTTTGGAACAGGCGTGTGTCGACCGCGGCGCTGAACCGCTGGTTCGAGGAGGCGGTCCAGGCCAATCCGCCGCCGGCCGTGTCCGGACGACGACTCAAGCTGAACTACATCACGCAGACCAAGGCCCGCCCGCCGAGCTTCGTGCTGTTCTGCTCGCGTGCGGATGCGGTGCCGCAGTCCTATCTGCGCTACCTTACCAATTCGCTGCGTGAGGCCTTCGAGCTGCCGGGCACACCGGTGCGCATCACCTTGCGCGAGAAGGCCAATCCGTTCGCCCACAAGCGCAAGCGGCCGTCGTGAGCAACGACGCCGGCGAGGCGATGGCGCAGGACGCAGCGCCAATCCGGCGCGGTGCGGTCGCCTTCATCTTCGTCACGATCCTGCTCGACATGCTCGCGCTCGGCGTGATCATGCCGATCCTGCCGAAACTGATCGAGAGCTTCGTCGATAACGACACGGCGCATGCGGCCCGCATCTTCGGGCTGTTCGGCACCGCCTGGGCGCTGATGCAGTTCGTGTTCTCGCCGGTGCTTGGCGCGCTGTCGGATCGCTTCGGGCGGCGGCCGGTGGTGCTGCTGTCGAATTTCGGGCTCGCGGCCGATTATGTGCTGATGGCGCTGGCGCCGTCGCTGGTCTGGTTGTTCGTCGGCCGCGTCATCTCGGGCATCACCTCGGCCAGCATCTCGACCGCCTTTGCCTATATTGCAGACATCACGCCGCCGGAGCGGCGCGCTGCGGTGTTCGGCAGGATTGGCGCTGCGTTCGGCGCCGGCTTCGTGCTGGGCCCGGCGTTGGGCGGCCTGCTCGGCGATATCGATCCGCGCCTGCCGTTCTGGGCCTCGGCGGCCTTAAGCTTTGCCAATGCGCTCTATGGGCTCTTCGTCCTGCCGGAATCGCTGGCGCCGGACAAGCGCGCACCGTTCCGCTGGAGGAGCGCCAATCCGCTCGGCGCGCTCCGCCTGCTGCGTTCCAACGCGGTGCTCGCTGCGTTGTCAGTCGTCAACTTCATCGCGCAGGTCGCGCATGTCGTGCTGCCCTCGACCTTCGTGCTCTACGCGACCTATCGCTACGGCTGGGATTCGAAGACCGTGGGATTGACGCTGGCGATGGTCGGCGTCTGCGCCATGGTGGTGCAGGGGCTCGCGATCGGCCCGATCGTGCGTGTGCTCGGCGAGCGCAATGCGTTGTTGATGGGCCTGTGCTGTGGCGCGATCGGCTTCGTGATCTTCGGCGCGGCGCCGACCGGGCCGCTGTTCTGGATCGGCATTCCCGTGATGTCGCTGTGGGGCATTTCGGGCGCTGCCATGCAATCGCTGATGACGCGGCTGGTCGCGCCTGATCAGCAGGGCCAGTTGCAGGGCGCGACCGCGAGCGTGCAGAGCGTGTCGCAGCTCGTCGGCCCGTTCCTGTTCACGCTGACGTTTTCATACTTCATCGGCGCCAGCGCGCCGTGGCAGCTGCCCGGCGCGCCGTTCCTGCTCGCGGCGGTGCTGATGGTGGCGTGCGTGGCGATTGCTGTGCGGGCGCTGGGCGCGGCAACATCAGAATCGTAGGATGGGTTACGCCTTCGGCTAACCCACCCTACAAAGCCTCGTTTACTTCTTCACCAGCGGGCACTCGCTGTCCTTGAGCGGCTTGGCCGCGTCTTCCGCCGCGATCGTGGCGATCTGCTTGTAGTAGTCCCACGGTCCCTTCGATTCTTCGGGCTTCTTCACCTCGAACAGATAGGCCGGGATGAGACGACGCCCGTCCTCGCGCAGGGGACCCTTGCCGAACAGCGGATCGTCGGTCGGAAGCTCCTTCATCTTGGCAACGACCTTGGCGCCGTCATGCGGATTGCTGCCGAGCGCGTCCATCGCCTTGAGATAATGCAGCACCATCGCGTAATTGCCGGCCTGCGTCATCGAGGGCATCGCATTCTTGTTGGCCAGCGCCGAGAAGCGCTTCGACCAGGCGCGGGTCTGGTCGTTCATGTCCCAGTAGAAAGATTCCGTGAAGGTCAGGCCCTGGGCGGTCTTCAGACCCAGCGAATGCACGTCGTTGATGAACAGCAGCAGCGCCGCCAGCTTCTGCCCGCCCTGCACAATGCCGAACTCGGCGGCCTGCTTGATCGAGTTCGTGGTGTCGCCGCCGGCATTGGCTAGGCCCACGACCTTGGCCTTGGACGATTGAGCCTGCAGCAGGAAGGACGAGAAGTCCGCGGTATTGATCGGATGCTTGACGCTGCCGAGCACCTTGCCGCCGTTCGCGGTCACGACAGCGGTGGTGTCGCGTTCGAGCGCATGGCCGAAGGCATAATCTGCGGTCAGGAAGAACCAGCTGTCGCCGCCGGCCTTGGTCAGCGCCTTGCCGGTGCCGTTGGCCAACATGTAGGTGTCGTAGGTATACGAGACCGTGTTCGGCGTGCAGGCCTTGCCGGTCAGGTCGGCCGAGGCCGCGCCGGAATTGAGCAGCACCGCATTCTTTTCCTTGACCAGATTGCTGACCGCCAGGGCGACACCGGAATTCGGCGTGTCTGCAATCGCGTCGATCTTGTCGTTGTCGATCCACTGCCGGGCAATGTTGACGCCGACGTCCGGCTTGTTCTGATGGTCGCCGCTGATGACGTCGATCTTCCAGCCCTTCTTGAGCAGGCCGGAATCCTCGACCGCCATCTTGATCGCGACCACGGAGTTCGGGCCGCCGATGTCGGCGTAGAGGCTGGACATGTCGTTGAGCACGCCGATCTTGACGGTCTTGTCCTGGGCGAAGGCGGATGTGGCAAAACCGAAGGCGGCACAGGCCAGAAGGGCCGCAGAGCGGCGCGCGAACGTCGTCGTCATAAAAGATTTCCTCCATTGTCAAACATGCGGACGGCTCTCTTGAACGGAGCCTTGTTCCGGCTGATGGCTCTACCGTGTCCCACGGCCGGCGGCAATGCGCCTAAAGCCGGATGACGCTGCGTCGCAGCGTCATCCCTCCGTTAACTTTTGGGCAAAATGCGTCGAGACGCTATTTCAGCGCGTCCGATGTCAGCTTGAATTTCTGGACGCGCTTTCCGGTGTCGACCTCGGCGGTATAGACGTTACCCTTGGCGTCGATCGCCATGGCATGCACCCAGTGGAATTGCCCGGCATTGCGGCCGTTGTGGCCGAAGCTGCCGACCACGCTGCCGTCCTCGCGCCTGATCACCCTGATCTCGTTGTTTTCGCCGTCGGCGCTGAGCAGCCAGGTCTGCTTCGGATCGGGCCAGATCGCGATGTCCCACACCGCGCCGTTGCCGAGCGTGTTCTTCTCGAAGAAGAACTCCTTCACGAAGGTGCCGTCCTTCCTGAACACCTGGATGCGGTTGTTGATGCGGTCGCAGACGTAGACGAGCCCGTCATTGGCGAGCTTCACGCAGTGGACGGGATTGCCGAATTGCTGGGACACCGGCGCCTTGGGATCGTACGCCGCCTGCTTGGTGTCGTCGGGCCTGTTGCCGTAGGCGCCCCAGTGCCGCTTATAGGCGAGGGTGGTTGCGTCGAACACGATGACGCGGCGATTGCCGTAGCCGTCGGCAACGTAGATTTCGTTGGCGGCCTTGTCGATCGCGGTCTCGGCGGGCTTGCCGAGCTGTGTCGTGTCGTTGCTGCCGAGGCTCGGCGCGATCTTGCCGATCTGGGCGACGAACTTGCCGTCGAGCGTGAATTTCAGGATCGCGTTGTCGTTGTCGGCATTGCCGCCGACCCAGACGAAGCCGCGCTCGTCGACCTCGATGCCGTGCTCGCGGCCGACCCATTCATAGCCTTCGCCCGCGCCGCCCCACGATCGTAGCAGGTTGCCGTCGCTGTCGAATTCGAGCACGGGCGGCGCCGAGACGCAGCATTTCGAGCGCGGCGGGGTGAGGCTTGCGCCTTTCTCGTCGTCGGTGAGCGAGCGCGGTCGATGGATCACCCAGATGTGGCCTTGCCAGTCGACGGTGATGCCGCCGACCTGGCCGAGGATCCAGTTGTTCGGCAATGGCTTTGGCCAGGACGCATCGACCGCGAAGGTCGGGACATCGCCGGCGGTCGCCGCGCCCGGAAGCGCGAACGCCACGGCGGCGATCAGGACGGAGAGGACGCGAGAGACATTTGCGAGCGCACGCGTAGAGCCTGCGCGATTCCGCCATGGTGCCATGGCAACCTCCCTTTTTTGGCCTGCAGCTTGCTGCCGCTTGAGCGCGGGCAGTCAATCGCGGGGAGGCCGTCAAGTCAATCAGGCCGGAGAGCGGAAGCTCATCAGGCTGCGGGTCTTGTAGTCGTAGAACTTGCCGGTCTCGGTCCAATCAGGCGCGCACATCGGCACGATGAATTCGGCGACCTGCTCGGCCGTATCGAGCGTCGCCGGGTCTTCGCCCGGCATCAGCGTGGCGCGCATCCGGGTGCGGACGGGGCCCGGATTGAACAGATTGACGCGCAGCTTGGTGTTCGCGGTCTCCTGCGCCCAGGCGCGCGCCAGCGTCTCCAGCGCCGCCTTGGAGGCGGCGTAGGGGCTGACATAAGCGGTCGCCTTGTTGGCGGCGCCGGAAGTGATGAACACCGCGCGGCCGGCGTCGGATTGCTTGAGCAGCGGCTCCATGCAGCGGATCAGCTGGAAGTTCGCGGAGACGTTGACCGCCATCACGTCGGTGAAGGCCTTCAGCTCGATATGGCCGATCGGTGAGGAGGGCCCAAGCACGCCGGCATTGCAGACGAGGATGTCAAGCTTACCGTAGCGCTCATGCAGGCCGGCACCGAGGCGCGCGATGCCGTCGGAATCGGTGAGGTTGAGCGGCACCAGCGTGGCGCTGCCGCCGTCCTTGCGGATCTCGTCGTCGAGCTCTTCCAGCCCGCCCTGCGTGCGCGCCACGGCGACGATATGCGCGCCGGCCTTGGCCAGCGCCTTGGCCGTGGCGAAGCCGATGCCGCGCGAGGCGCCGGTGACGAGAGCGATGCGGTCGGCGAGAGGATTTGTCATTGAAAGGTTCTATCCAGCGTCGTCCTGGCGAAAGCCAGGACCCATACGCCGTGACGGCGATGATTGGGTGAAGATGGTCAGGCCATCCTCTTCAAACCACAAAGACCTGTGGTTATTGGGTCCCGGCCCCCGTGCGCAATTGCGCACTAGGCCGGGACGACGAGTTTAGCTCGCCTCCGCCAGCAACGACAATTGCCGCGGCTGCTGCTCGGTCTGGGTCTGGTCGGTGAGGTGGGTCGGATAGGCCCCGGTGAAGCAATGATCCGAGAATTTCGGATTGGCGGGGTCGCGGCCCGGCTCGCCCATGGCGCGGTACATGCCGTCGATCGACAGGAAGGCGAGCGAGTCGGCGCCGATGATTTCGCGCATCTCCTCCAGCGAATGTGTCGCCGCAAGAAGACCGCCGCGATCCGGCAGGTCGATTCCGTAATAATCGGGATAGAGGATCGGCGGCGAGGCGAGGCGGAAGTGCACTTCCTTGGCGCCGGCATCGCGCATCATGCGCACGATCTTCTTCGAGGTGGTGCCGCGCACCAGTGAATCGTCGATCAGGATGATGCGCTTGCCTTCGATCGCGGCGCGGTTGGCCGAATGCTTCATGCGCACCCCGGATTCGCGGATCGCCTGCGTCGGCTGGATGAAGGTGCGGCCGACATAATGGTTGCGGATGATGCCGAGCTCGAACGGGATGCCGGAATGCTGGCTGTAGCCGACCGCGGCGGGCACGCCGGAATCCGGCACCGGCACCACGACGTCGACCGGCACGTGGCTCTCTCGCGCAAGCTGCGCACCGAAGGCCTTGCGCACTTCGTAGACCGAGCGTCCGTGGACGATGGAATCCGGACGGGAGAAGTAGATGTATTCGAAGATGCAGGGACGCGGCGCGATCGGCGGGAACGGCTTGTGGATGTCCTGCCCGTTCTCGTCGAACACGATGACCTCGCCGGGCTCGATGTCGCGGACGAAGCGTGCGCCGATGATGTCGAGGGCGCAGGTCTCGGAGGTCAGGATCGGGCAACCATCGAGTTCGCCGAGCACCAGCGGACGGATGCCGCGCGGATCGCGCGCGCCGACCAGCTTCTTGTTGGTCAGCGACACCAGCGCATAGGCGCCCTCGATCTCGCGCAGCGCGTCGATATAGCGTTCGATGAAGCGGCTGCGCCTGGAGCGCGCGACCAAATGCAGGATCACCTCGGTGTCGGTGGTCGACTGCATCATCGCGCCGTTCTTCACGAGCTCGCGGCGCAGCGTCAGGCCGTTGGTGAGATTGCCGTTGTGGGCGACCGCAAGGCCGCCGGCATTCAATTCGGCGAACAGCGGCTGCACGTTGCGCAGGATGGTCGCGCCGGTGGTGGAATAACGGACATGGCCGACCGCCATTGTGCCGGGCAGGCGGTCGATCACCTCGCGGCGGGAGAAGGTGTCGCCGACGAGGCCGAGGCGGCGTTCCGAATGAAAGCGGCCGCCGTCATAGGAGACGATGCCGGCGGCTTCCTGGCCGCGGTGCTGAAGGGCGTGGAGGCCGAGCGCCGTGATGGCGGCGGCATCTGGGTGGCCGTAGATGCCGAAGACGCCGCATTCCTCGCGCAGCGTATCCCCCTCCAGATCGTCTTGAAGTTCCAGCGCGGCCGGGCCGAGATCAAGTAGGGCGTCCTGGTCAGGATTTCGCATCTCGTCCGAGCCTCTCGTTAGGGCTTATCAACGCGCCGCGGGTTTCTCGATCAGCTTTTTAAGGCTGTCACGAGCCGGTTTGCTGTATCCGTCGGCACTGCCCGAAGGCTGCTGCTCGGAATCAGTTTGCTCTTCATCTGGTTTGTTTTTCTTGAATCTCTTCAAGATGGTGTTCTCGGGGTCGTCAGGCAAGAGGGCCATCAGCCAATCGCCGGTTCCCTGCAGCACCACGCGGGATTTGGCCCCTGTGACCCAATCCGGGCGCTGCTTGTCCGGCACCAGCCAGGTGAAGAACAGGAAGGCGACCACGACGATCAAAAGCCCGCGCGCCAGCCCGAACAGAAAGCCGAGGGTGCGGTCCAGCGCGCCGATGCGCGAATCCAGGATCATGTCGGAGATCCGGACCGTGATCACGGAGACCACGACCAGGGTGCCTACGAACACGCCGGCGACCACGACCACGCTCGCGACGGTATCGTTGTTGAAATAGGTCTTTGCGGTCGGCAGCAGCTTCGAGAACGAATAAAGGGTGACGATCGCCGCCGTGCCCCAGGCCGCGATCGACAGGATTTCGCGCATGAAGCCGCGAACCATGGCGAGCAGGCCCGAAATCAGCATCACACCGAGCAGGATCAGGTCGAGGATGGTTACTGGCATCGGCTGGTCTGGTCCGCTCGTACTTCAAGGTGCTCAGCGAATCGGTGTTTGGCCGCCGCCCCTAAGTGAGGGCCAGACGACGTTCCCGGCAAGGCCGCAACCACGCAATCCCATGCTGCTTTTGTGACGGCTGTATAGCGGCGAGGGCGGGGGACGTCACCACCGGCTAACCCTCTCCACGGCGGAATCTTGCCGGTGTGGCATTTTTCTCTGCCGGAGCGCTCGGCTCGCCCCGCCGGGAGCCGCGCGCGGCGATCTCGGCGACCAATGTCGTCAGGCTGTTGATCGCGTTCAGCGACAGGCCGGCATCGCCGGCGGCTTCGCCCCGGGCCGATTCGGGCAGCACGGCACGCTGAAAGCCGAGTTTTGCCGCTTCTTTCAGCCGGGCCGGGGTCTGCGCCACCGGGCGCACCACGCCGGACAGGGAGATCTCGCCGAAATAGACCGCATCGGAGGGCAACTGCGCATTAACCAGCGAGGACACCAGCGCCGCCGCTGCGGCCAGATCAGCCGCGGGCTCGTGGATGCGCAGGCCGCCCGCGACGTTCAGATAGACGTCGTGGCCGGACAGCTTGACCCCGCAATGGGCTTCCAGCACCGCCAGCACCATCGACAGCCGGCTCGGATCCCAGCCGACCACGGCCCGGCGCGGCGTGCCGAGCGAGGTCGGCGCCACCAGCGCCTGCAATTCGACCAGAACGGGCCTTGTGCCCTCGATGCCCGCGAAGACTGCGGTGCCGGGCGTGCCGAGATCGCGCTCGGACAAAAACAGCTCGGAGGGATTGGTGACTTCGCGCAGGCCAAGCCCAGTCATCTCGAACACGCCGATCTCGTCGGTCGGCCCGAAACGATTCTTCACGGCACGCAGGATGCGGAATTGCTGCGAGCCTTCGCCCTCGAACGACAGCACCGCATCGACCATGTGCTCGACCACGCGAGGGCCGGCGATCTGACCGTCCTTGGTGACATGGCCGACCAGGATGATGGCCGCGCCGGTCCTTTTGGCAAAACGAATCAGGGCCTGTGCCGAGGCGCGCACCTGGGTGACCGTGCCAGGCGCCGATTCCACCGTGTCGGTCCACATCGTCTGGATCGAATCGATCACGATCAGCCGGGGCACCGCGCCCTCGGACAGCGTCGACACGATGTCTTCGACCGACGTCTCGGCGGCGAGCTGCACCGGCGCATCCGACAGCCCGAGCCGCTCCGCGCGCAACCGCACCTGTGCGACCGCCTCTTCGCCGGAGATGTAGACGACGCGGTGACCGGCGCGCGCGAGCAGGCTTGTGGCCTGCGTCAGCAGCGTCGACTTGCCGATGCCGGGATCGCCGCCGACCAGAAGCACCGAGCCGCGCACGAAGCCGCCGCCGGTGACGCGATCGAGCTCCGTCATGCCCGAGGACAGACGCGGGGCGTCCTGGGTTTTTCCGGACAGGCTCTCCAGCGCGAACGTCCGCCCCTTGCGTTTGGAGCGGATCGACACCGGCACGCTGCCGGTCGTGTCCTCCTCCGCGAGCGTATTCCACTCGCCGCAGGACTCGCACTTGCCCTGCCAGCGGTTATAGGCCGCGCCGCAGTTCTGGCAGACGAAGGAAAGCGTGTTCTTGGCCATGGGGACAGCGAGTCCGGGGACAGCGAGTCGGGGGTTTCAGGTTTGCTGATAGCACGGAATGACGGGTCGAGAGCGTGAGTCCGAGCGGACCGCATATCGCAGTTCGGCAGGCCTGATACACCCTTTGTTAGCTCTATGCCGCCGCAACAGGCCGGGCTTTGCCAAATGTTAGCGGACGCGGGTCCAGTTTCGGAACCAATACGGGATGGCGAAAAGAATGACCGGACTTTTGCGGATATTGCTGGCTTTCGGCATCACCTGCGGCGTTCTGATGCCGTCTGGCGGCGCTGTTGCGGCCGATGCGAAGCGTCTCAACGTCGTCTTCGTCAACCCGGGCAAGACCGGCGAGGTCTATTGGGACATGGTTTCGCTGACCATGCAGGCCGCCGGCCGCAAGCTCGGCGCGCATGTCGAGGTGCTGACCAGCGAGCGCAATTACCGCACCATGCAGGAGCTCGGGTTCGGCGTGGTGGCACGCAGCGACAAGCCCGACTTTCTCATTCTCTCGAACGAGGAATCGGCCGCCGTTCCGATCATGGAGGCAGCCGAGGCCGCTGGGATCAGGACGCTGCTGCTCTCGAACACGCTGATCGGTGACGATGCGGCGCGTCTTGGACCGCCGCGTCAAAAGCTCAAGACCTGGCTCGGCGACATCACGACGGATCTTCAGACCGCGGGCGCGCGGATGGCCAATGCCCTGATCGACGCGGCGCGTGCCGAGAAATGGCAGAGCCCGGACGGCAAGATCCACATTCTCGGCATCGGCGGCGACGAGATCACGCCGGCCTCGATCGCCCGCAACGCGGGCCTCAAGCTCGCGGTGGACGCCGCGCCGGACGTCGTGGTGGATCGGATGCTGTTCGCCAACTGGACGCGGTCGGAGGCCGAGCATGTCACCACGAATTATCTGAGCTGGGCCGCGCGCAAAGACATCCGGCCCGCAGGCATATGGGCCGGAAACGATCCGATGGCGCTGGGAGCGCTTCGCGCGGTGATCGCTGGCGGCCTCACGCCCGGGCGGAACATCCAATTGGTCGGCCTCAACTGGTCGGAGGATGCGCTGCGCGAGATCAAGGCGGGCCGCTTGCTTCTGACCGACGGCGGGCATTTCCTGCTCGGCGGCTGGTCGATCGTTCTGTTGCGCGACTACGCCGACGGCTGCGATTTTGCGGACGTATCACCCCGTGTCGAGGTCAAGACGTCCGCGATCACGCGTAACAACCTCGCTGCGGTCGACGACCTCATCACCACGCGCGCCTTCGACCGGATCGATTTCGCGCGTTTCAGGGCCAAGGCAGGGCGCTGCGGCCAGTACGACTTCTCCGTCGATGCGCTGATCTCGTCGCTGACCCCTGTGGAAGGCGCTGCCGACTGATGCGAAACGGCGACGACATGACCGATCCGGATCGCAAGCAGCAGGCGCCGCCGCCGCGCTTGCGCTCCGTCGTCCGCGCGATGATCTGGGCGACAGTACCTGTTCTGTTGCTGGTTCAATTGCTCGCCTCCGCCGGCGTCGAGGCCTCGAGCTTCTGGTCGCAGATCAGGCAGCTCGACGCGCGCATCGCCCGCCTCGCGGAGAGCCGTGCCGAGCTGATCGCCGAACCGCTCTGGAAGATGCGCTACGATCAGGTCACGAGCGTGCTCAACGAGATCATGCACGACGAGAGCATCGCCGCGGCGGCCGTTTACGACGATACCGGAATCGCGATTGCCCGCGTGGTGGCGCGCCCGGTGGGACAGGCGGTCGCGGAGATCTCGCGTCCGATCAACTACAGCAACGGCAACATGGCGGTCCAGGCCGGCCGCATCGCGATCGTATATTCGCATGCGGCGCTCTACGCGGACACGGGCAGCCGGCTGGTGCTGCTGCTGGTCGTCGGTCTGTTGGCAACGTTTGCGACCCTGATCGCCATGCGGATCTCCGCCAACCTCTTCATCGGCAGGCCGCTGGCGGCAATGATGTCCGCGATCCAGCGCAGCAAGCAGGACGGCCGCGCCTATCCGGCGGAGGTCAAATCCTCGAACGAATTCGGTCAGCTCGCGCATGCCTTCAACGCCATGCAGCACACGACGTCCGGTGCGCTCGACCGGCTCGGCCACATGGCCGCGCACGATCCGCTCACGGGGCTGCCCAATCGCCGTTCGCTCTCAGAGCACCTCGTGACCCTGAGTCACGATGCCGGCTCACCGGACGCGCTGATCGCACTCTGCTTCATCGATCTCGACGACTTCAAGGGCATCAACGACACCTTTGGCCATGACTCCGGCGACAAGTTCCTGGTGCACATTTCCGAGCGCCTTCGTGGTGCGGTCGAACCGCAAGATTGGATAGCTCGACTCGGCGGCGATGAATTCGTCGTCATTCGACCCGAGGTCAGCAACGAGGAGACCGCGCAGAGATTTTCGCGCCACTTGCTGGATGCGATTTCCGAGCCGATCCGACTTCACGACAAGCAAGTCGTGCCGCGTGCCAGCATCGGCCTTGCCGTGCGCCGTGCCGGAGATCCCGAGCTTTCGCACCTGCCGGCGCTCGCCGACATCGCGCTCTACCATGCCAAGAGCAAGGCGCCCGGCACGGTTGCGGTGCTCGACGAAGCGCTTCAGCGCGACTATCGCCGCCGCCGGGAGCTCGAACTTGGCATTCCCACAGGCTTCGACGAGAGGCAATTCGAGGTCTGGTATCAAAGCCAGGTCGATCTCGAAAGCCACGACATCGTCGGCCTGGAAGCGCTGATCCGCTGGCGCCATCCGGAACATGGCGTGATCGGTCCGGGCGAATTCTTGCCGCTGATCGAGCGCAGCGGCAACAATGCGCGGCTGACGCGCTATGTGCTCACCGACGCCTGCCGCGCGCTGCAACATCTGGCTGCGGCCGGCAGGCCGCATATCCGGATTGCGATCAATCTGCCGCCGTCCGAGCTCGCCGACCATTCGTTCGCCGCCGAGCTGCGCGCGACCTGCGCGCGCTTTGACGTGGCGGCATCGTTGCTGGAGCTCGAGATCACCGAGGGATCGCTGATCAACAACATGGCCAGCGCATCCGAGACGCTGCACCGCCTGCGGCGCCTGGGTGCCACCATCGCGCTCGACGATTTCGGCACGGGCTACAGCTCGCTCGCCCATCTCAGGCGGTTTCCGCTGGACAAGGTCAAGATCGACAAGGCCTTCATCAGCGAGATCCCCGATAGTGCGGAAGACAAGGCGATTGTTGGCGTCATCGCGTCGCTCGCCGGCACGCTGGGCCTCACTTTGGTGGCCGAAGGCATCGAGCGCGCCGAGCAGGCCCAAGCCATGCGCGAGATGGGCGTGAGGTTCGGCCAGGGCTTTCTCTATCATCGGCCGCAGCCACTCGAGGCCGTGTTGCTATGGCTCGAGGGACGGCCGGCCCACCAGAGCCGCGTCATCGAGGATAGCCCGTCGATCGCGCCCGAATTTGCGGTCTGAGCGCAGCGCGGCTACGGCTGCGCCGCATTCCACAGCATGGAGAGGCCGGCGGCGATCATGATCGCGTCCATCACGACGCGGAACATCTCCGGCTTCAGGCGCAGCACGAAGCGTTTGGCGATGAAGGCGCCCGCCATCAACGAAGATCCAGCGATCAGGCCTTTGACGAACACGTCGCCGGTCAGCGCGCCGAACCGTTCGAAGGTCACGGATTTCGCGGCATAGAGCCCGAGCGAAGAAGCCGCTTCGGTCGCGAGGAAGGCGCCCCGGGACAAGCCGGAGAACAGGAACAGCGGGACGCTGAGCGGGCCGGTGGAGACGACGATGCCGGTGAGATAACCGATGACAGCCCCGCCGATCGCCAGATGCCAGAGATTGGCCTTGAGATCGTGCCGCGCCAGCCAGTGTCGCACCGGCACCATCGCGATCAGGAAGACCCCGATGGCGAGATCGACGGCGTGCGAGGGCAGGGCCAGCAGCGTCCGCGCGCCGAGCGCGGCGGCCGGAATGCCTGTCACCGAATAAGCCGCGCAGGCCCGCCAGTCGACCTCGCGCCACCAGGCCAAGATTCGTGAGAAGTTGGCCATGACGGCGGCCACCGCCATGATCGGCACCGCCTCCTTTGGCCCATAGGCATAGACAAGCACCGGCATCAGCATGATCGAAGAGCCCGTGCCGACGATGCCGGAAATGGTGCCTGCGATGAGGCCGACGATGAGGACGAAGAGAAAAGCCAAAACGGTCTCCACGAATCGGGAGTTTAGCCGCGGCCAGGGGCGCAGGCGATCTGCGAGGCGAGGGAACCCTGTCTTGCCGAGAGCCGGGCGTTAACCATCGCCGACGGTTCCAGTCTGAGCGAAATCGCTTCGAAGTTTCTTAAATCTTACTGGGTACCTCTCTTGGGCATAGTGATCTGGGGGAAGAGTATGGGTAAGCGGGCCAAACGCGGAAAGGCGGAGACCTTCGCGATCCCGATGGCCGCGAGAGTTGCAATTGGCGCTGTGGCCGTTGGCGCGTTGGGGTACGGTTTGCTGTCCCGGCCGGCGAACGTGCAACCGGCACGAAAGCCGCCCGCGCACGAAGCCCAGGCGTCGTCAACTCCGGTTTACGTCGCAACGCCGGTTCATGCATCAGCTCCGGCTCCGACACCGGCTTCGGCTCCGCTTCCGGCCCCCGCGCCTCTGATCGAACCGCCCAAAGCGGCCGACGTTCCCGGAGCATTGGTTCGGCAGGTGGTCGACTACGCCAGCCGCCAGACGCCGGGCACCGTGATCATCGACACCAAGAACACCTTCCTCTATCTCGTCCTGAACGACGCGCAGGCACTGCGCTACGGCATCGGTGTTGGCCGCGAAGGTTTCACATGGTCGGGTGAGCAGACTGTGGCTCGCAAGGCGGAATGGCCGGATTGGCATCCGCCCGCGGAGATGGTCTCGCGTCAGCCCTATCTGCCGCGGTTCATGGCCGGCGGTCCCGGCAACCCGCTCGGCGCTCGGGCGATGTATCTGGGCGAGACGGAATATCGAATTCACGGCACCAACAAGCCCGATACGATCGGGAAGCGGGTCTCGTCCGGCTGTATCCGGCTGACCAATGAGGACGTCGTTGACCTCTATGATCGCGTGAAAGTCGGCGCGAAAGTGATCGTGCTTCCGACAACCGTTGCCCGTCGACCACCCCAGGGAGCGCCGGCCGACGCCGCTTTCCGATTACCGGACCCGGCATCCCAGTTGAACCGGCCCTCCGCAACCCACGCGCAGATGCCGTCATCCGGACCGAAGATCGCCGAGGCCCAGTAACTCGTCCTTCGTCCTCCTCCTGCAACGGAGGACAAGGAGGCAAGTCAAGTCGCCCAATCGAGCTATTTTCAAAAGACCACACCTACCCGTGCCATTCCGGAAGACGCGCCTTACCGCCTCGCTATCCTGTCGCTCTTCAATTGTGATCAGGAAGGCAAGTTCCCATGAACGGCAAACCAACGATCGTTTTCTGCCACGGCATTTGGGCCGATGGCTCGTGCTTCAGTAAGGTCATCCCTGCATTGCAGGCCGATGGGCACGAGGTGATTGCCGTTCAATATGGTTTGGACTCTTACGAGGAGGATCTGGCGACGGTTAAGCGCACGCTCAATCGTGTCGGCAGCCCCGTCCTCCTCGTCGGTCATTCTTACGGCGGGGCAACGATTACAGGCGCAGGCACGGATGAGCGCGTGGTTGGGCTGGTGTACATTGCGGCGGTGGCTCCGGATGCCGGCGAAACCGTACAGGATCAGCTCGACAAATATCCGTCGGACATTTTCTCTCGCGTCGAGGTGGCGGATGGGCGTGCCTGGATGCTTCCGAGCGGCACCGAGTTCTTCGCAGGTGACCTCTCCGAGGCAGACCAGAAGCTGGTTTGGGCCACACATTATGCGCCCGTCTACGACCTGTTCCAGCAGCAAAAGCTCAGCGCGGACAAGGTCGCGTGGAGATCGAAGCCAAGCTGGTACGTGCTGGCCACGAAAGACCACACTGTGCATCCCGATCTGCAACGTTGGGTCTCGAAGCGCATGGGAGCGACAGTGACCGAGGTCGCGAGCAGTCACGTCCCAATGCTGTCCCAGCCTGGCGTGGTGATCGACGTCATACGCAAGGCCGTGGCCGCCGTTCAAAAAGGCTGATCGCCGTCACTGCGCTGAATGCGAAGGAGAGGTCGCTCGTGGGCGATCTCTCCTGTTCACTGTCCAGTGGGCGATGACTGCTTCCGGAGACATCCCGCCGGTATTTTGCCCGGTTCGGAGCATGCGTAACCCATTGATTCCCCAGCGGTCGGCTACTGTGCACGGGGTTGTTTTTCATGTTTTTGTCGAGTTGGCGCGGCAAGTCGGGGTTCGCAGCACACCGGTCAAGGCCGGCTGCGCGCTGCTGACAGCATGTTGGCAGCAGGGTCCGGCTACGACCATCTCCTGACAAAATGGAGAGCGGGTCATGCCGATCGAGGGAAGCTGTCATTGCGGTGAGACGGTGTTCGAGGTGACGGAGGCGCCCTCGAGCGTGACCCGCTGCACCTGCTCGCTCTGCGCCAAGCGCGGCGCGTTGTGGGCCTATTACACGCCGGCGCAGTTTCGGCTGCTGTCGCCCGCGGAGAACGTCGCGACCTATCTCTGGGGCAGCCGCACGGTCAAACACCATTTCTGCGCAAGCTGCGGCTGCGGTACCTATTCGGAGTCGCCCGACTGGTCGACCGGCAAGCCCGATTTCGACAATCCCAAGGTCGGCGTCAACGCGCGCCTGTTTGACGAGTTCGATCTCGAGGCCGTGCCGGTGACCATGATCGACGGCAAGAATCTGTGGTGAGCATGCGCTCTCACGCATGTCTGCTGCTCGTCCGTGCTCTTGAGGCACTCTTGAAAAGCTGATCTGTTTCCGCCCGACAGAAAAGGGGAGGAAGCCAATGATGCGTCTTTTCGCGCGAGTGATGCTCGCGATGTGTCTGGCCGTTGTAGCCGGCTTCAATGCGCAGGCGCAGACCAAACCCAAGGTCAGGACATCAGGACCGGATTTCCCCAAGGCCGCGCTGTTCGTCGGCAACAGCTTCTTCTACTACAACAACGGCATGCCCGGGCATCTCTCCTTCATGGAGCGGGCTGCGTATCCCGAAAACAAGGCGGCCTATCGCAACACCATGGCGACGATCGGCGGCTCCGGCCTCGATTGGCACGACATGGATAATCTGCTGCGGCCGGGCGGCCTCGGCGCCTATTCGTTCGACGAGCAGAACAACGTCGTCTTCAACAAGCCGGGCAGGCAGTACGACGCCGTCGTGATGATGGATTGCAGCCAGTGCCCAATCCATCCGCAATTGAAGGACGCGTTCGCGACCTTCGTGAAGAAGGACAGCGAGATCGTCCGCACGCATGGCATGCGGCCGGTCCTGTTCATGTCCTGGGCCTACGCCGACAAGCCTGAGATGACGGAAGCGTTGGCCGAGGCCTACACGATCGCAGGCAACGCCAATGATGCGCTGGTGATCCCCGCAGGTCTCGCCTTCGCGCGCGTGCGCAAGCTGCAGCCCGAGCTCAATCTGTATGCGCCGGACAAGCGGCACCCGAGCCCCGCAGGCACGTATCTGGCGACCTGCGTGACGTTCGCCGCGCTGACGGGCCGCTCGTCGGTCGGCAATTCCTACACGATGGGACTGGACGCACCGACGGTGGAGCTGCTGCAAAAAGCAGCGTGGGACACGGTGCAGGAATATTACGGGCGCTGACCTAGCGCAGCACGACCCAGGCCGGTGCGTGATCGCTCGCGCCTTCCTCGCCGCGAACCTTCTTGTCCACGCCGGCTTTTGCCAGGCGTGAGGCGAGGGCAGGGCTGAGCAGGAGATGGTCGAGCCGCAGGCCCGCATCACGCGGCCAGCGGTTTCGCTTGTAATCCCAGAAGGTGTAGATGCGCTTTTCCGGGTGCAGTTCGCGGATCGCGTCACACCAGCCTTGTGCCACCAGCGAGGCAAAGGCCGCACGGCTCTTCGGCTGGATCAAGGCATCCTTGTCCCACGAACGCGTCGGATAGATGTCGATCTCATCAGGCGCAACGTTGTAGTCGCCGGCGAGCACCACGGGCAGATCCTGCTTGATCAACGTTTTGGCGTGGCGCTTGAGCCGCGCGAACCAGTCGAGTTTGTAGTCGAATTTCGGTCCCGGCTGCGGATTGCCGTTCGGCAGGTAGATGCTGGTGACGATGACACCGCGTACCGCGGCCTCGATGTAGCGGGCTTCGTGATCGCCGGGCTTTCCCGGCAAGCGATCGCGGGTGAGAACGGGCTCGGCATTGCGGGCCAGGATGGCGACGCCGTTCCAGGTCTTCTGTCCACACCACACTGCGCCGTAACCGGCCTTTTCGATCGCGGCCGCCGGAAATTCGCCATCACTTGCCTTCAACTCCTGAAGTGCGACGACGTCGGGCTTCGCCGTTCGCATCCATGCCAACAGATTGGGCAGGCGGCGATTGATGTTGTTGATGTTGAAGGTCGCGATCTTCATGTAGAGCTATCGGCTCCTGCCTTCCGTTACCGGAGAAACAATGTCCAAGTTGAGCTTTGCCGTTATCGCCGTCGCCGTTGCGTTCTCCGGGGGCGTCTCGGCACAATCATCCGATCCGCGCGGCGCGTGCAAGGCGGACTATGACAAATTCTGCGCCGGCATTGCGCCGGGCGGCGGCATCGTCGCCTGCCTCAACGCCAAGCGCGACAAGCTCAGCGCAACCTGCAAGACGGCGCTGGACAGCAGGAAAAAGAAGTAAGCGGCGCGCTGCTCAGCCCGGCAGCGGCGGCGGGCTAGCGGGCTGCTCGACGGGCGGCGGAGCGGCCGTCTGCTGCTCGACCGCTTGCGCTGGAGCCGGCTTGGCCAGCGGCTCCACCACGTTCCCGCCCTTGTAGATGCGGGCGTAGCGGCGGCCGAGGCTGGTCAGCACCTCGTAGCCGATCGTTCCGAAATGATGCGCGAGCTCGTCGACGGTAATGCCCTCGCCGAGCAGCGTCACCATGTGGCCGCGCCGCGCCGCGTTCGGCGGCAGATCGGTGATATCGATCGCGATCAGATCCATCGAGACGCGGCCGGCGACCGGACAGCGCTTGCCGGCGACGATGACCTCAGCGCCGCGGGTGCCGTCGTTGGAGCTTGCGGCGCGGAAATAGCCGTCGGCATAGCCGACCGCCATGATCGCGAGTTTCGTCGGCCGCCGTGCGGTCCAGGTGCCGCCATAGCCGACGCTCTCGCCGCGCTCGATATTGCGGATCTGCACGATGCGGGCCTTGAGATCGACCACCGGCTGCATCGGATTGTCGGCCTCCGGCGTCGGGTTGACGCCGTAGAGTGCGGCGCCCGGCCGCACCATGTCGAACTGGAAGGGCGCGCCGAGGAAGACGCCGGACGAATTGGCGAGCGCCGCCGGCACGCCGGAGAATTCGCTGGCGATGCCGCGGAAGGCCGCGAGTTGCTTGGCGTTCACCGGGCTGTTGAGCTGCTCGGCCGAAACCAGATGGCTCATCACCAGCGTGATGCCGTGATCGCCGGCGTTGATGCGGGGGATGATGGCCTGTGCTTCCGCAAGCGTCAGGCCGAGCCGATTCATGCCGGTGTCGATGTGGATGGCGGCGCCACCGGTCCAGCTGGTGCGGCGGCAGAACACGTCCCATTCGGCGAGCTCGTTGAGATCGCCGATCACGGGGCGGCAGTTGATCTGGGCGTAATGCTCGCCGGTGTTCTGGAAATAGCCGCCGAGCACGTAGATCGCAGGCTCCGGCACCGCCGCGCGCACCTTGCGCGCTTCCTCGATGGTAGCGACGAAGAAGGTCTTGCAGCCGGCCTTGTTCAGGGCACGCGCGACCTGCTCGGCGCCGCAGCCATAGGCGTCCGCCTTGATCACCGCCGAGCATTCGGCAGGCACCGCCGTCTTCTCGAGCTTGCGCCAATTGGCGATGATGGCGTCGAGATCGACGGTGAGCACGCCACCGAAGGTCGCGAGCGCGGCAGCCTGATTGGCCTCCGCGGAGAGAAGGCCGGATTGCGGGATCATTTTCGGGTCGGACGCCATTGTCATGGCGCCGTTTTACGCAAGAGGCCGGTCAGGTTCAACCCAGGGAACTCAGTAGTCGTTGCCGCTGCGGTCCGGCACCTGGCTGTCCGGCGCAAGGTCGCCGAACCGTGTGATCGATGCTTCGAAGGCCACATCGACGGTGCCGGTCGGGCCGTGGCGCTGCTTGCCGATGATGACTTCGGCCTTGCCATGCGCAAGATCCATGTCCAGGCGCCATTTTTCGTGCTCGGGTGTGCCCGGGCGCGGCTCCTTGTTTCCGAGGTAATATTCCTCGCGGTAGACGAACAGCACGACGTCGGCATCCTGCTCGATCGAGCCCGATTCGCGCAAATCCGAGAGCTGCGGCCGCTTGTCGTCACGCGACTCGACCTGGCGCGAGAGCTGCGAGAGCGCAATCACGGGCACGCTGAGTTCCTTGGCGAGCGCTTTCAGGCTGGTCGTGATCTCGGTGATTTCCTGCACGCGGTTTTCGCTGCGCTTGCCCGAACCCGACAAGAGCTGGATGTAGTCGATGACGATGAGGTCGAGGCCCTTCTGCCGCTTCAGCCGGCGGGCGCGCGCCATCAGCTGCGCAATGGAGAGACCGCCGGTCTCGTCGACATAGAAGGGCAACGACTGCAGCTCGATCGAGACCTCGCGGATCTTCTCGAAATCGGCCTCCGAGATGCCGCCGCGGCGGATCGAGGAGGAGGGGATGCCGGTGCGCTCGGCCACGATACGCGTGGCGAGCTGGTCGGCCGACATTTCGCAGGAGAAGAAGCCGATGACGCCGCCATGGGCGGCCTTCATGGTGCCGTCGGCCTGGAGTTCTGGAACGTAGGCGCGGGCGACGTTGTAGGCGATGTTGGTTGCAAGCGAGGTCTTGCCCATGCCGGGACGGCCGGCGACGATGATGAGGTCGGAGTGCTGCAACCCGCCCATCTTGGTGTCGAGGTCGCGCAGGCCGGTCGAGATGCCCGACAGCTTTCCGTCGCGCTGGAACGCTTTCGCGGCCAGATCGACCGCAAGCGTCAGCGCCTGCGAGAATTTCTGGAAGCCGCCGTCGTAGCGGCCGGATTCGGCGAGTTCGTAGAGACGGCGCTCGGCGTCCTCGATCTGCGCCCGCGGCGCGAAGTCGACCGGGGCGTCATAGGCGACATTGACCATGTCCTCGCCGATGCCGATCAGGTCGCGTCGCAATGCCAGATCGTAGATGGTGCGCCCATAATCCTGCGCATTGATGATCGTGGTCGCTTCGGCGGCGAGGCGCGCCAGATATTGCCCGATGGTCATGCCGCCGATGTCGGTGTCGGCGGGCAGGAAGGTCTTCAACGTGACGGGCGTCGCGATCTTGCCCATCCGGATCAGGCTCGAGGCGGTCTCGAAGATGGTCTGGTGCAGCGGCTCGAAGTAATGCTTCGGCTCCAGGAAGTCGGAGACGCGGTAAAACGCGTCGTTGTTGACCAGGATCGCGCCCAGCAGGCTCTGTTCCGCCTCGATATTATGCGGCGCGCTCCGATAAGCGGGAGTTCCGGCTTCGGGCGCGAGTTTGAGAACGTTCGAATCAGTCAGGGCCATGGTCGAGCGATAGCAATTTTCTGGGGCGGATGCGGGGCCGGGATAAAGCGCCGCCTCAGACCAAAGCGGAAGCAAAAGCTCGCCGCTATCAACCGATCATTAAAATGGTGGATGATTGGCCGCCGCAGCCCGCGCCGCGCTTGACGGATTTTCCTGGAACCATGCCGGGACCTGAAAGCCGTCGCTACCGCGCCACGGAAAACGCTCGTTGAAGTGAACCTAATGGGTTGGCGGGCAGACGTATCGAGACGCGCGCGAAATGACGCACGCTGGGCGCTTTCGGCTCGGTTCAGACCAGCAGGAGGTAAACCAGTGCAACCAGAGCCGCCCCGACGCCGGTAGCGATCAGGGCGTAATCGGTGCGGAGGTCGTCCTGCACGTCGAATGAGGTTTGGGTCTCTTTGCTCATGGCGACGGTCTAAGCCAGGGCCGACGAGACTTATGTGAAGCAGATCACATCTCCCCGGATTCTTTCGGGGGTACAGCCGGAACAGGCAAGCGGGCGGGGGGTTGTCTCCCGGTCTGCCACCAGGGAACGAGGCAAGCGATGCGGCCAGAACGGCAGCCCCGGAATTGGCGAAGCGAAGCAGGCAGCCGACATTGGCTGTCGGGGCTGATCGCGGCCATGGAGCATGCTGAGCGGCCTGAAGTGCGTCGGGAACCGGTGGCCCCCGAAATCCTGAAGGCACTGCGGATGCAATTGGCCTTAACGGCCTCTTTCCGGTCCGCTCCGATTTCGACCCTGCGCCACTAGGACTTATTCACCAGCCAGCTTCAGTCTCGGCTTGGCGCCGGCTTCGACGGCTCGCAGCCGGGCTTCTTCACGCGAGATGTAGTTGCGCGTCATCGGCACGACGCCCTGACGCCGGGTGAGTTGAATCTGGAAGTTCATCATATCCTGCTTGCGGAACGTCATCTCGCTGGCTGCCAGGTAAAATTCCCACATCAGCGCGAAGCGCTCGTCATACAGCTGCACGGCTTCTTCGCGCCGCGCCATGAAGCGCTCGCGCCATGCCTTCAGCGTTTCGGCGTAATGAAGGCGCAGTATCTCGATGTCGCAGATCAGCAGGCCGGCCCGCTCCATCGCCGGCAGCACCTCCGAGAGAGCAGGGATGTAGCCGCCGGGAAATATGTATTTGGCGATCCACGGATTGGTGGAGTCCGGGCCCTGCGAACGGCCGATCGAGTGCAACAACATGACGCCGTCCTTGTCCAGCAGCTCGGCGCAGCGCTGGAAGTAGGTGTCGTAGAAGCGCGCGCCGACATGCTCCAACATGCCGACTGAGACGATGCGGTCGAACGGGCCGGCGATGTCGCGATAGTCCTGAAGCAGGAATTTGGCGGATCTGGTCAGGCCCTTTTCGGCTGCGCGCGCATTGGCGATCTGCAACTGCTCCTTCGATAACGTGACGCCAGTGACGTCAGCACCTGCGATCTCGGCGAGATAGAGCCCAAGTCCGCCCCAACCCGAGCCGATGTCGAGGACGCGCTGGCCGCCCTTGACGAGCAGCTTTGCGGCGACGTGCCGTTTCTTGGCGAGCTGCGCATCGTCGAGCGTGCTCTCCGGCGTCTCGAAATAGGCGCAGCTGTATTGCTTGTCGGCGTCGAGAAAGAGCGAATAGAGCCTTGCATCGAGATCGTAATGGTGTGCGACGTTGCTGCGGGAGCGCGGGCGCGGATTGAACTGCTTCAGGTGCCGCACCAGATAGCGCAGGTGCCACCAGGGTTTTGCCCAGTGCGGCAATAGGTCGGGTTGATCGAGCAGGATCGCGAGGGCATCAGCTACGGTGCCGTGCTCGACGACGAACTCGCCGTCCATGTAGGCCTCGCCAAGCCCGAGCTCGGGATTGACGAGGATCCTTCGTTCTGCGTCCACGGTGACGAAGCGGACTGCGACCGGTTCGCCCGAGCCGTCGCCGACGGTGAACTTCGCGCCCTTCGCCGTGGTCACCGTCATCGACCCGCGGCGGATGAATTGAGACAGAAATTGACGCAGCAATCGATCCATCGGCACCCATCCTCTCGAGCGGACCCGAAGAGATGCGACTAACCCGGCCTTTCACACCCTACGCCCGGGCATCTCGGCGGTTCCTATGCGTTTGCATCTAGATCTAGGGAGGTGTCCCGGGCCCGCTATTGCGCTGTGCTCAAAGCGGATATTCCCAAACCGCGTAATCACATCCTTGCGCGCGGAGGCTGCTTCCATTCGCGGCTCAATCGGATAAAAGGTGACCCGCCGCGGCGCCGCCTGCCGGCTGCACCTCTCGGAATTCAATGGAGATGATGGGAATGTCGAGCCGAGCGCTCAGCCTCGCGACGATCTTGCTTCTGATGGGCTTCGGCGCGACCGATACCGTTCTCGCGCAGGCGACGAACCTCGAGGCCGGCAAGGCCCCATCCCAGCTTTTCGCGCAGACCTGCAATGCATGTCACAAGAGCCCGCGCGGCCTGTTGAAAACGGTGGCGCCGGGCTCGCTGCCGGGCTTCCTGCGCCAGCATTACACGACCAGCTCCGACATGGCCGGCGTGCTCGCCTCCTATCTCGTCTCCAACGGAGCCACCGACACCCGCTACCAGGCCAAGGACGGCAAGGACAAGAAGGACGGCGCCAAGGACAAGGACAAGGACAAGGAGGCCAATACGAATCCCGCGCAGTCCCCCGAACGTCAGGGCCGCCGGCAACGTTCCCAGGAGTCCGCCAAGCCGGAAGGCGAGGGTGCCGCTCCCGCGGTCGAGGGCGCGCGTCAGAAACGCGCCGCGCGGCCGGCCGAAGAAGGAACGAAGGAAGGCGCGAAGCCCGAGGAGCAGGCTGCTCCCGAAGGGCGCAAGGCCAAGCGTCTCGGCAAGCGTGGCAAGCCGGGAAGTGATGAGGCACCGAAGGTCGATGCCGCGGCGCCCACGGCAGACGACAAGGAGAGCGAGCCGAAGGTCGAATCCAAGCCCGAGACAAAGCCCGAAACTGCGAAGGGGGATTCCGGCGAGGCTAAATCCGAAGGCAGCAAATCTGAAGGCAGCAAGCCATCCGAGAAGCCCGCCGAGGCCAAGCCGGAAAGTGCCAAGGTTGAGCCGCGCGGCAGCGAGGCTCCGGCGTTGCGGCCCGATCCAGTGCCGCAGGTGACGCCGGCGGCACCGTCCGCCGCGAAGCCCGCCGAGCCAGCTGCGCCCAAGGCGGCGGAAGACGCCGCCCCCAAGCCCGCCGCGAGGGCCGAACCGCCAGCGAAGTCGCAGGAGCCCGCGCCGCCCGCAACCGCTGCGGCTCCACCGCCGCCCGCCGAATCGCCCAGTCCGCCGACGCCGCCGATTTCGCGATAAACGACCATATATTTCGACATGCGAAGGCCGCGCGCTCGCGCGGCCTTCGTCGTCTTGACCGCAACTCGATCGATCGCAGCCGCGATCTCGCGCGGCCAGCCGGCGTTGACGCCCAATACAAGCTCAATCTGTTGTCGCCCACGGCTGGCAAGAAGCTGATCTGCCGGGCGAGGGTGATCAAGCCGGGGCGTCAGGTCTCCGTGGTCGCAGCCGACGCTTTCTGCGTCACCGACGGCATCGAGAAGCAACCGGCAACCACACTCGCGTCGATCGCGATGCTGAGCGAGGACGTTGGCGCCAAAACGAAAAGCCCGGCCGCCTGAGGCGACCGGGCTTCGAAAGCCTTGCGCGAATGCGAGGCTTACTTCTCGGTCTCTTCCGCAGCCGGCGCCGGCTCGGCGTCGTCCTGCTGGGCTTCCGGGTCGAAGAACTCGCCGGCAGCTGCGATCGCTTCGGCCGCAGCATCCCGGTCTTCGTTCCGGCTCGAGATGTCCTCGCCGCGGTTGATGCGCTCGGCCTCGTCCTGGCTGCGCGCCACGGTGACACTGATCTCGATCTCGACCTCGGGGTGGATGGCGACCGTGATGGTGTGCTTGCCGATGGTCTTGATCGGCGCGTCGAGCTGAACCTGCGGGCGGGACAGTGAAACACCGTCGGCTTCGAACGCCACGACGATGTCGCGCACGTTGACCGAGCCGAACAGCTGGCCGGCTTCCGAAGCCTGACGGATCACGATGATGTTCTTGCCCTGGATCTTCTCGGCGATCTTGGACGCCTCGCCCTTGGACTCAAGGTTGCGAGCCTCGAGCTCGGCCTTCATGCCGTCGTACTTGGCACGGTTGTCGGCGGTGGCGCGCAGCGCCTTGCCGCGCTTGAGCAGGAAATTGCGGGCATAGCCGTCGCGAACCTTCACGACTTCGCCCATGTGACCGAGCTTGTTGACGCGTTCCAGCAAAATGACTTCCATATTCGTTCTCCTTTGATGTGTTGAGTGAGTTGGAATTTCGAACTTGAACTTTCGGATTTGAACTCAAGAGTTCGGCAGCGGCGGTGGTTGGCGCGTACGAAGGAAGCGTTCGCGGAGGCCGAACACGGCATCCGCGAGGCCGAGGATCACCATCCCCATGACGGGCCATCCGAACACGACCACGACGGCGTAGGTCGAGCCGAGCCAGAAGGTGCGGCTCTTCAGCGCCAGCGTCAGCGTGTGCAGCACGGCAAAGCCGGTCAGCGCATATCCCATCATCAGCGCCGCCGCCGCGATCTGCGCCACGATCGCAAGCAGTCCGCCGGTGAAGCAGAAGGCGAGCGCGATGCAGAGCGCCACGAGCGTCATCGGCGGCAGCTCCGCCGTCATCAGGTCCGGCCAGGGGCGTCGCAGCCGGCCCGACGTCGCCGTCACCTTGGTGCTGAGCCAGAGGTTGAGGGTCAGCGTCATCATCGCGACGATGGTGGCGGCGGCCGGCACGATCCGCACCAGTGCGTCGACGAATTGGTCGGTCTCGCCGGAGGTCTGCGGGTCGGCGGCGCGGAGGAGGCGCATCAGGCCACGGCGCAGCGTGCCGGTGATGGTCTCGGCGTCGGTGCCGAGCGTGAGCAGGGCGGCGAGCGTGGTCAGTGTGGCGAAGCCCGCGATCCACAGCAGGATGCGGCCGACCGGATACCACTCGAGCACTGGCTCAGTGGGCGGCTCGGCGGCGGGCTTCGGCGCGGCGGGTCCGACCTGCCGGCTGAGCAGGACGAGATGGCCGAGCCACCAGGCCGGCAATGCGACGGTGACGGCGAAGGCAATGCAGTAGGGCAGGCCGAACAGCGCGCCGAGGCCAACCGCGGCGGCGATGCCGCCGAGGCTCGCGCAAAGCGGTCCCCAGCCGATCGAAGCGACCATCAGCGGCAGCGGTGCGAGATAGAACAGGACGAGCGAGATCAGCGCGCCCGAAGCGATCGAGGCGAACATCAGGGCCGACGCAGCGCCGGCGATCAAGGCTATCAGTCCAAAGGCCATCATCAGCTGTCCCGCTCCCTTCGAGCGGTTAGAGGCATCTCGCCCCAACCATCGGCGACCGGACGACCCGGAAGCCTTATGAGAAACTAGGTAGCTCGGCCGGCGGCGATGTCGCCGCCGGCCGAATTCGTCTTAGCGAATGACGTAGGGCAGCAGGCCCAAGAACCGCGCGCGCTTGATGGCGCGGGCAAGCTCACGCTGCTTCTTCGCGGACACCGCGGTGATGCGGCTCGGCACGATCTTGCCGCGCTCGGAGACGTAACGCATCAGCAGCTTGGAGTCCTTGTAGTCGATCTTCGGAGCATTCGCGCCCGTGAACGGGCAGCTCTTGCGGCGACGGAAAAACGGGCGGCGTGCACCAGCTTCAGCCATTGTTCTTACTCCCCATCCGTCGTGGTGGTGGTGGTCGTGGTGGTTTCAGCGTCTTCGCGCGGACGGCGCGGACCGCGGTCACCGCGGAAGCCGCCACCTTCACGATCGCCACCACGGAAACCACCCTCGCGGTCGCCACGGAAGCCACCGCCTTCGCGATCGCCACGGAATCCGCCGCCACGGTCGTCACGCTCGCGGTCACGGTCGGCCTTGCGCATCATCGCGGACGGGCCTTCCTCGAGCTCCTCGACGCGGACGCTGAGATAGCGGATCACGTCTTCGCTGATGCGCTCCTGGCGCTCGATCTCGGCGATCGCCGCGGACGGTGCGTCGATGTTGAGCAGCACGAAATGCGCCTTGCGGTTCTTGTTCATGCGGTAGGTGAGGGAGCGTACGCCCCAATTCTCGGTCTTGGTAACCTTGCCGCCGAGACCTTCGACGATGCCGGTCATCTGCGCAGTCAGCTCTTCGACCTGCTGCGTGCTCGCGTCTTGGCGCGCGAGAAAAACATGCTCATAGAGAGCCATGGAAGTCCTTTCCTCATGTTGGCGCATCGCCCGGCGTCAAGCCCTTAAGAGGCCTTCGGAAAGGACTCTGGGATTAAGCTCAGAAGGCGGAAACACGGGACGACGGGCCGACTGGCCCTGCCACACCAAAATCACGAATGATTTGCTGAGACCGTCCGTTCAGCTCCCGGCCGGGGTCTGCGGATGGGCGCGTTATACGGATTTCGGCTGACTTGGCAAGGTTTCTGGCAAGGTTGCAGGCGGCGTTTTGGCGCGGATGGTCCCGATGCGGGCGGCTGGATCCACCGCGGTCCACCATACCGGCTTGATTTGTTTGTTTGTATATCATACAAACAAAGCTGACGGGAGCGAACCCCAATGGCAGAAAAGTCAGCCCAGGAGCCGCTCGAGGCGGCAGGCGATCCCAAACACGCCGCCCGCGCCACGCGGTCGGCCGGCCGCAAAATGCGCTCGCTGCTGCTGGATGCCGCGAGCCCGCTGTTTCGGGAGCGGGGGCTGTCGGGTACGGCGATCACCGACATCGCAGCCGCTGCGAACGCGTTCCCGAGCCAGATCACCTATTACTTCCGCACCAAGGAGGCGCTGTTCGTCGAATGCGCCTGCCGCGAGCTGCTGTACCTGGCGCGAGCGACCGAGCAGGCGGCGCTGAAGGCGCGCACGCCGCGGGACTATACCCACGCGCTGGCCGAGACCGTCACGGCGAGCGATTCGGTGACCTTCTTCGCCGAGGCGCTGACGCTGACGCGGCGGCGCCAGGATCTCGCGCCGCTGGTCGAGCGCACCATCGTGCGCCTGCACAGTGAGGGTGCGCGAGCCTATGCGAGCCAGGTCGCGCGGCACGGCTGGCGCTCCCTGCGCGCGCCCGATGAGAGTTCGCGGCGGTTCTGGGCCGTCGCCATCGGCGTCATCCTCGAGGGCTACGCGATGGGCCGTTCGCCCGAGGCGCTGTGCGCCGAGATGCTGCGCGTGCTGGGTGAACAGGCGAAATTCAATAGTGACACGACGCGCCTGCGCCTTGTCGACGCGCGCGACGCATCGAGCAATTCGAACGAGGAGAGTTAGGCCATGACTGCGCTTCGCATGCGTGCCCGCGATTTCCTGACCGACGACCAACTTGCCGACGTGCGCCAGCGCGTGACCTGGAAAGGCGTCGCGCTGATCGCGCACGCCTGGGCGCTTATCATCGCGGCAATCGCCTTGGTCGCGTGGTGGCCCAATCCGATCACTTATCTCTTCGCCGTCGCCATCATCGGCTCACGCCAGCTCGGGCTCGCGATCCTCATGCATGACGGCGCGCATGGCTGCCTGTCCGCCGACGAGAAAACCAATCTGACCATGAGCCAGTGGTTCTGCGCCTATCCTCTGTTTGCGGAGACGCGCAGCTATCGGCGCTATCACCTTCAGCATCATGCGCGCACGCAGCAGGAGGACGATCCCGATCTCGTGCTGTCGGCGCCATTTCCGATCACGAAGCTGAGCTATCGCCGCAAGTTCATTCGCGACCTCACAGGGCAGACCGGCTACCAGCAGCGCAAGGCGCAGTTGCTCAATGCGCTGGGGCCGAAGGACTGGCCGTTGCGACAGCGCGCGGCGCATTTTTGGGAGCAGCTCGGCCCGCAATGTCTGGTCAATGGCGCGATGTTCGCAGCGCTCACGGCGGCCGGCGTGTGGTGGGCCTATCCGCTGCTATGGCTGGTGCCGCTCCTGACCTGGATGATGGTGATCACCCGTATCCGCAACATCGCCGAGCACGCGGTCGTGCCCGACAGCAGCGATCCCTTGCGCAATACCCGCACCACCTACGCCAATTTGCTCGAGCGTCTGTTCATCGCGCCGTATTACGTGAACTACCACCTCGAACATCATCTCTTGTTCTATGTGCCCTGCTACAATCTGCCCAAGGTGCATCGCCTGCTGAGCCAGAGCCGGCATGCGGGCCGCATGGAGGTGCAGCCGAGTTACGCTGCCGTGCTGCGGCTTGCGACCGCGAAGCCGAACCGCGATGACCGCCCGGGGCAACTGGTCAACAGCGCGCGCCGCGCGCAAGCGGGGTCCGAGGTCGACGCCAACCAGACGGCCGGCGGATTTTAGGGAGCCGTCTCATCAGTTGAAGGCTGATCGAAGTTCCTATCTTGGCTTGACATTCCAGCCCCGGACAGTGTCTACGGCCCCCTTTGGAGCATGATCCGGAACCATGGCCTACGGCCGTGCGTAATCGGCTGCCGGTTCTCGCAGAGATCACGCCCGACAAGCAGGGAGCGCCGATGACGGCTGCATTCACATTTCCGGGGCAGGGTTCCCAGGCGGTCGGCATGGGCAAGGCGCTGGCGGATGCCTTTCCGGTGGCGCGCGCCGTGTTCGACGAGGTCGATACCGCGCTGGGGGAGAAGCTGACGGCGACCATCTGGGATGGTCCGGCCGAAACCCTCCAGCTCACTCAAAACGCCCAGCCGGCCCTGATGGCGGTGTCTGTCGCCACCCTGCGCGTGCTGGAGGCCGAAGCCGGGTTTTCCGTGGAGCGGGATGCGGCCTTCGTCGCCGGCCACTCGCTCGGTGAATATTCGGCGCTGGCCGCGGCCGGCAGCCTGACGATTTCCGACACCGCGCGGCTGCTTCGCATCCGCGGTCTCGCAATGCAAAAAGCCGTGCCGGTCGGCGTCGGTGCGATGGCCGCTCTGCTCGGCCTGGACTACGAGGCAGCCGTGGCGGTGGCGGACGAGGCCGCGCAGGGGCAGGTCTGCCAGGCAGCCAATGACAATGGCGGCGGGCAAGTGGTCGTCTCCGGCGACAAGGCCGCGGTCGATCGCGCCGTCGAGATCGCCAAAACCAAGGGCGCCAAGCGCGCAATGTTGCTGCCGGTGTCCGCACCGTTCCATTGCAAGCTGATGCAGCCGGCTGCCGACGCGATGGCGGAGGCGCTGGCCAAGGTCACGATCAAGGCGCCGGCGGCCCCGCTGGTGTCGAACGTGCTGGCGAGCGCGATCACCGATCCCGACGAGATCCGCCGCCGCTTGGTCGAGCAGGTCACGGGCACCGTGCGCTGGCGCGAGTCGGTGGCCTATATGGCGGGGCAGGGCGTCACCCGTTTCTTCGAGATCGGTGCCGGCAAGGTGCTGACCGGTCTCGTCAAGCGTATTGCGGACGGTGCCGTTGGCGTCGCGGTCGGTGGTCCCAACGACATTGCTGCCGCCAAGGATGCATTGGCCGCTGCGAAGCAGGCCTGAGGCGGGATGATTCGTCGTCGCGCTTGAGTTCTTTAGTTGACGCACGATCCTTTCGGAAAACCGCTGCGCATTTTTCCGGATCATGCTTTGGAGGAGTTATCGATGTTCGATCTGACTGGCAAAAAGGCGCTCGTCACCGGCGCAACCGGCGGCATCGGCGGCGCGATCGCACAGGCGCTGCACGCGCAGGGCGCCACCGTCGCGATATCGGGGACGCGCAAGGAAGTGCTGGATGAGCTTGCCGGCAAGCTCGGCGAGCGCACCCATGTGCTGCCCTGCAATCTCTCCAAGGCCGACGAGGTCGAGGCGCTGGTGCCCGCTGCGGAGGCGGCGATGGGACAGGTCGACATCCTCGTCGCCAATGCCGGCATCACGCGCGACAATCTCTTCGTGCAGCTCCGTGACGAGGACTGGGAGGAGGTCATCAACATCAATTTGACTTCGACCTTCCGGCTTGCCCGAGCGGCCACCAAATTGATGATGCGCAAGCGCTTCGGCCGCATCATCGCCATCACCTCGGTGGTCGGCGTCACCGGCAACCCGGGGCAGGGCAATTATACCGCGTCGAAGGCGGGCCTGATCGGCATGATCAAGACGTTGGGTGCCGAATACGCCAAGCGCGGGGTCACCGCGAATTGTATCGCTCCCGGCTTCATCAAGACGCCGATGACCGATGCGCTCAACGACAAGCAGCGCGAAACGATTCTGACCAAGGTTCCGGCCAATCGCCTGGGCACGCCCGAGGACATCGCGGCGGCCGCCGTCTACCTGAGTTCGAACGAAGCGGCCTATGTCACCGGCCAAACCATCCACGTCAACGGCGGCATGGCCATGATCTGACGCTCCATGCCGCACCGCCCCCTGGCGGCGCGGAATGCGGCAAACGGCCGTTTCCGGAGCGAAATGAGGCTTGTAGTCAACGCAATTGAAGTATGATAACCGGACCTTCAACGGATGGGCAAAGAACGCCATTGCAGGTTTTTGAAACCCTGTATATTGGCGATGCGGAGCCTTGGCCGTCATTCGCCGGGCCTGCATCGGTTAGGATGGGGCCAAATCAAAGTTCGTAAGCGAAGGCAGTCAACGACCACGACGGCTCGTATCGTCCCGGGGGGTCGGGTCTACAGGGAACAACACGAGGTTATGCAATGAGTGAGATTGGCGAGCGGGTTAAGAAGATCGTGGTCGAACACCTTGGTGTTGAACCCGAGAAGGTTGTCGATGCTGCGAGCTTCATCGACGACCTCGGCGCCGACAGTCTGGACACCGTCGAGCTGGTGATGGCGTTCGAAGAGGAATTCGGTTGCGAGATTCCGGACGATGCCGCGGAAACGATTCTCACCGTCGGCGACGCCACCAAGTTTCTCGAGAAGAACGCGAAGAGCTAAGGCTCTTCATTTTCGCGGGGACAACATTGAAACCGGACGGACCGCCCAACAGCGGTCAGCCGGTTTCTTGTTATTGGCCGTGAATGTTTCGATGCGGAGTTTTCGGATATGAGGCGGGTTGTCGTCACGGGTCTTGGCATGGTTTCGCCACTCGGCTGCGGTGTCGAGCCGACCTGGAAACGCATCCTCGACGGCCAAAGTGGCGCACGCAAAATCGAGAGCTTCGACGTCTCCGATCTTCAGACCAAGATCGGCTGCACGGTCGTGCGCGGCGACGGCACCAACGACACTTTCAATCCCGACATCTGGATGGAGCCGAAGGACCAGCGCAAGGTCGACGACTTCATCATCTTCGGCATGGCCGCAGCCGGCCAGGCGCTCGACGATGCCAACTGGCATCCCGAGACCGAAGAGGACAAATGCGCCACCGGCACCATGATTGGGTCCGGCATCGGCGGCCTCAACGGCATCGCTGAAACCGCGGTCCTGCTGAAGGAACGCGGGCCGCGCCGGGTCTCGCCGTTCTTCATTCCGGGCCGCCTGATCAATCTCGCCTCAGGCTATGTCTCGATCAAGCATGGGCTGAAAGGGCCGAACCATTCGGTGGTCACGGCCTGCTCGACCGGCGCTCACGCGGTCGGCGACGCTGCCCGTCTGATCGCGCTCGGGGATGCCGACGTCATGGTTGCCGGCGGCGCGGAATCGCCGATCGGCCGCATCGGCATTGCCGGCTTCAACGCCGCGCGTGCGCTCTCGACAGCCTTCAACGAAACGCCTGAGAAGGCCTCGCGTCCCTACGACAAGGACCGGGACGGCTTCGTGATGGGCGAGGGCGCCGGCGTTCTGGTCCTGGAAGAGCTCGAACACGCCAAGCGCCGCGGCGCGAAGATCTATGCCGAGGTGATCGGCTACGGTCTCTCAGGCGATGCCTATCACATCACCTCGCCGTCACCCGACGGCGACGGCGGCTTCCGCAGCATGGCGGCTGCGCTCAAGCGCGCCGGTCTCACCGCTTCCGATCTCGACTACATCAATGCGCACGGCACCTCGACGCCGCTCGGGGACGAGATCGAGCTCGGTGCAGTCGAACGTCTGCTCGGCAATGCCGCTTCCAAGGTCGCGATGTCCTCGACCAAGTCGTCGACCGGTCATCTCCTGGGTGCGGCCGGCGCGATCGAGGCGATCTTCGCCATTCTCGCGATTCGCGATAATGTCGTGCCGCCGACCATCAACCTGGACAATCCGTCGGTCGAGACTGCGATCGATCTCGTGCCGCACAAGGCGAAGCAGCGCGAGGTCAACGTCGCGTTGTCGAATTCTTTCGGTTTTGGCGGTACCAACGCGTCGGTGATCTTCCGGCGTCCGGTCCAATAGTTTGTGTTTGCGACGAATCCACCGTTTTGCCGTATTCGGCGATAGTCATACAAGTGGGCGCGTGTACTTGGCCAGACAAGCGATTGTCGGGTCGCATTTGAACCGGCAGGATTCAGGTTACTTCGATGAGTGAAAGGCCGCCCATTTCGCCCCGGAGTCCGCGGGCAGCGCTCGAGCCCGAGCAGGTCCCGCCGCCGCCGAAGCGATCGGACCGCGCGCGTAATCCCTTCGTGATCGTCGGCAACGCCATCATCACCCTGCTGCTGATTGCGATGATCGGTGCGGGCGGCGTGTACTATTACGGCCGACAGGTGCTCGAGGCGCCGGGACCGCTGAAGGAAGACAAGATCGTCAACATCCCGCAGCGGGCCGGCAAGCGCGACATCGCCGAGACGTTGAACCGGGAAGGCGTGACCGACGTCAATCCGTGGGCGTTCATTGCCAGCGTCGCTGCGTTGAAGGCGAGCTCGGACCTCAAGCCCGGTGAATACTCGTTCCAGAAGAACGCGTCCTTGCGCGACGTCATTGCCACCATCGTCGAGGGCAAGGTGGTGCAGCATGCCGTGACGATCCCGGAGGGCCTGACCTCCGAGCAGATCGTGGCGCGCCTGTCCGACAACGACATCTTCACCGGCAGCGTGCGTGAGCTGCCGCGCGAAGGCACGCTGCTGCCCGAGACCTACAAGTTCCCGCGCGGCACCCCGCGCGATCAGGTGATCCAGCGCATGCAGCAGGCGCACAAGCGAGTGCTGACCGAGATCTGGGAGCGCCGCAATCAGGACATTCCGGTCAAGAGTCCGGAGCAATTGGTGACGCTGGCCTCGATCGTCGAGAAAGAGACCGGCAAGCCGGACGAGCGCAGCCGCGTCGCCGCGGTGTTCGTCAATCGCCTGAAGCAGAGGATCAAGCTGCAGTCCGATCCCACGATCATCTATGGTCTCGTCGGCGGCAAGGGCACGCTCGGCCGACCGATCAAGCGCAGCGAGATCACGCAGCCCTCGCCCTACAACACCTATGTCATCGAGGGTCTGCCGCCGGGCCCGATCTCAAACCCCGGCCGCGCTTCGCTCGAGGCTGCCGCCAACCCGGCCCGCACCCGTGACCTCTATTTCGTCGCGGACGGCACCGGCGGGCATTCCTTCACCGAGACCTACGACGCGCACCAGAAGAACGTCGCCAAGCTGCGCGCGATGGAAAAGCAGATCCAGAACGACACGGTCGAGCCGGCTGAGGACGCGCCGGCCGCCGCCGCGCCCGGTGCCGCCGATACGCCGACGGCGACCACGCCGGCGCGCCCCAACCAGCAGAAAAAGCCGCCGGCCGCTCGCCCCGCGGGTCCGCCGCCGGCCCGCCAAGGCGCGGTGCAGGCCTCGCCCCCGGTGGTGCAGCGCTAGGCCTGCGCGCAGACCTGCCCCCGCGGGACTTTGCGGATTACACTTTCCTGCAAAATAGTCTTAAGATTCGCGTGGCTTGATGGCCGCGCGAATCCCGTGCTTCTGGAGAAATTGACCTGATGGCGTTGTCGTCCATGACCGGCTTTGCCCGAAGCCACGGCGCGAGCGGGCCGTATACGTTCGAATGGGAATTGAAGTCGGTCAACGCCAAGGGCTTTGACTTGCGGGTGCGGCTGCCGCAGGGATTCGACGAGCTCGAGGCTCATGCCAAGAAGCGGGCCGCCGAGTTGCTCTCGCGAGGCACCGTCTACGCCAATCTGACCGTCAAACGCGCCAATGCGGCCACCAGCGTCCGCGTCAACGAGGACGTGCTCAACGCCGTCCTCAAGGCCGCCGCCGTGATCGCCGGCAAGGTCGACGCGGTCGCGCCGAGCGTCGACGGGCTTTTGGCCATCAAGGGTGTCATTGAGGTTGCCGAGCCCGAGGGCGACGAGGAAGAAGACAAGGCCGCGCGCGCCGCCGCCGCGGACGCCTTCGACAAGGCGCTCGCCGAACTCGTCGAGATGCGCAAGCGCGAGGGGACCTCGCTCGGGCAGATCCTGATACAGCGCGTCGACGAGGTCGAGCAGCTGGCGAAGAAGGCGGAGGCCGCGCCCGGCCGCAAGCCCGAGGCGATCAAGTCGAGGCTCGCCGAGCAGATCGCGAGCCTCCTCGACACCTCCGACCGTTTCGATTCCGACCGCCTGATGCAGGAAGCGATCCTGATTGCGACCAGGGCCGACATCCGCGAGGAGCTCGACCGCATCGCCTCGCACATCGCGCAGGCGCGCGAGCTGATCGGCAAGGGCGGCCCGGTCGGACGCAAGCTCGACTTCCTGGCGCAGGAGTTTCACCGCGAGGTCAACACCTGTTGCTCGAAGTCGAACGACATCGAGCTGACCAATACGGGGCTCGCCATGAAGAACGTGGTCGAGCAGTTCCGCGAGCAGGTCCAGAATCTGGAGTGATCGATGACGATTGGCGGTCACGGAACTGATGGTGTCGAGCGGCGCGGATTGATGTTCGTGCTGTCCTCGCCGTCGGGCGCGGGCAAGACGACGCTGTCGCGCATGTTGATCGACCGTATGCCCGGCCTTCGAATGTCGGTGTCGGCGACCACGCGGGCGATGCGGCCGGGCGAGGTCGACGGCAGGGATTATTCGTTCGTCGACAAGGCCACCTTCGCCGCGATGGTGAAGGCTGACCAGCTGCTGGAATGGGCGACCGTGTTCGACAACAGTTACGGCACGCCGCGTGCGCCGGTTGAGGCTGCGCTGTCAGCCGGGCAGGACGTGCTGTTCGACATCGACTGGCAGGGCACGCAGCAGCTCCGAGAGAAGGCGCGCGCCGACGTCGTCAGTGTATTCATTCTGCCGCCCTCGGCCGCCGATCTCGAGAAGCGGCTGCATTCGCGCGCGCAGGATTCTGACGAGGTGATCCGCAAGCGCATGAGCCGCGCCAGCCACGAGATGAGCCACTGGGCGGAGTACGACTACATCGTCATCAACCATGACGTCGACGAGGCCTTCGCCGAGGTGCAGTCGATCCTGAAGGCCGAACGCCTCAAGCGCGAGCGGCAGACCGGCCTCGTGGGCTTCGTGCGAGGTCTGCAAGGTCAGCTTCAAGGTTAGGCTGCGTCAGCCGCGGCCCGTCCTTCGCGAGCCGTTCCAGCATCGTCGTGATCACGTCGATGTCGATGGCGTCCTCGACTCCCGTATCGTCATCGCGACCGGCCGGCTCTTCGTCATTGACGTCATTGGCCGCGAGCCGCGGCGCCGCCTCGATCTGGAATTCTCCGTTGAAGATATCGGCATCGAAGATATTGGCATCGTCGAGCTCTGCGGCATCTTGGTGCGCTTGCGGGACGCGCTTGTCGATCACGTCAATCTCGCGATCGATCGCGGCGAGCTGCGCGGTCTTGAGCTGGTCTGCCTGCGGACGCACGGCATCGAAATCCACCGGGCGCGGCTGCCGAGCGTGCGGCGCGCCGGCCGACGCTGCGTTGAGCCAGGGCGCACGGCCATCGTCGCGATCGTGCGGCTCAAAATTGTCCCAGTTGACGCGGCGCTGGTCGGCGGCCTGGACGCGGATGCGTCCACCGGCGAAGCGGTAGATGACGCTGGCGAGGATGCCGGCAAGCGTCAGCGCGCCGCCGATCACGAGCAGCAGCATCTGGAGCGAGCCGGTCTGCTTGTCGGCGGTGCTGTCGGCCGCGGCCAGAGCCATCGGAGCAGGGGACTTCGCCGGCTTCGTGGTCGTCGGCTGCGCAGCGGCCGCCACAGGTGCAGGCGATGGCTGCTCTGTGGGCGCGGCGGACGCCGTGGTGGCGTCGGGCCAGCGCCCGGCGACGGCGGGCTGCTGAGCGTTGACGTCAGCGGAGGGGCTCGCAACTTGCTGCGTCGGCGCCGGTCCCGCCTGTGCAGGCGTCTTCACAGTGACGATGCTCTGCGGCGTCAGATATTCGGCGCGCGCGTCCTGGACCGAGTGCTGCTGCGGCACGGCTGAATCCGCTGCAGGCGTATCCGGCGCAGCCTGGGCGGTTTGAGCGGCCTTGCCGCCTTCGGCACGCAGATACCAGCACTGCCGCTTGGTCGCGCGCTCGAGGCGATAATGCCAATGCTGGCCCTGCGGCGCGGCGCCCTTTGGCGAGCCAATGCAGTCGCTCGCGGCATTTGCCGCGCTCGGCGGCGTCGAGGCATTCTGCGACACGGCGGCAAGTGGCGCGCCGGCAATGATGCTGCCTACGAGGGCAGATAAGAATTTTGCGGTGCGGTTGCCCATCCTGGTCTCCCGATTACGCATGACGCAACTCGTTACCTTCCCTTTGTCGTCAAAGACTTGGGTGGCAATGAGCCGCAAATCCGGAGAGGATGTGGCCTGAATCGGGCCTGCGCGGCGTTCGTTCCGCCGCGGGATCAGACTTTTTCGCCGCTATTGCTTGCTTGAGGTCCAGGTTCCGCCGCAGCCGTCTGAGCGGCGGAATGATCCGGAGCCGCTGCGGGCAGCGAGGCGGCCGGAGCCGGTGAAGGTCACACCATCGCCTTGACCGAACGTGCTGATCGCGCCGGTTGCGCTGACGGTACCCGTGACGCCTTGGCCTATGACCTTGCCTGAGGAAACCACGACCGCGCCGGACGTGGTGCCGCCGCAGCCGACGCTGACGACCATCCAGGCGCCGTCGAAACTCCCGCCGCCACCACCCCCACCGCCGCGTCGCGAGGAGCTGCGCGGCTCCTCGGCCGGCTTGCTGCGACGCGCCGAGGGCGCCGGCTCGGCGGAACGGTCCGATCGCGAGCCGGACAGCGATTTCTCGTCATTGCCGATCGAGCCGCCGGCGCTGCCGGATTGTGCGACGGCGGACGGTGGAGCGATGGTGGCGGACAGGAAGAAGGCGAGGGCAATCGCGGGGATGACGGCATTGCGCATGCGTAAAAATCCAAAATGAAAATCGTATCAGCGGCCAGAGCCGTCGGCACAGACGGAACCGATAATGCGGCAAACTTTGCCAGCCTTGCCGCATTCGTCAAGCGCGGCGTCTTTCGCGCGCTGCACGCTGTCGCGCTGGACCAGCGACCAGGATTTGTCGGAGATCGCGAACGCGCCGCAGCGGTTGCCATAGAAAGACAGCTCGATCGGACATTTGGCGCCGGCGCAATTGCCGCGCGCATCCGCCACCGCCGCCCGCCGCGAGGCGTGGTTCCAGGATATGCCCCATTTACTGCCGTCGGGGCCGTAGACGATCGAGCCCCATGGCTTCAGGTCCTCCATCTTGCGCATCCGCAGCAGCAGGCCTTCGGTGGCTTCGCCCGTCGGCGCCATGGAAATCCGCTGCTGGAGCTTTGTGATCGCGCGGGTCATTCCGTCAGGGCTGTCAGGATCGAAATTGAGCTCGTAGAGCCGCTCGCTGAGTTCGCTCAGCAGGGCGGCATCGCGCAACGGGACGCGGTCCGGATCGGCGCGCAGCCGATCCGCCGGCAACGGATCAGGCTGCATCGCTGCGACCTGCGGCGGGGCGGTTTGCGTCGGGGGTACGAAATAGAAAGTGCCGTCGATCGGCGAGGACGACACCCAGGGCTGCTGCGCGCCGGAGGTGGCGCGCTTCACCGCGAGGCCGACCTGGTTGAAGGTCTGGAATACGTCGAGGCCCGCGGTCCGGACCGTCGCGGCCAATGCTTTTGTGTAGGGGCTGTGGCCGTCGCTGCCGTCCTGGGCGACGTTGCCGGGTTGCGTTGCGTAGGAGATCAGCGTGCCCTCGGGCGCGCGCATCTGCGCGAGACCGCCATCGGAGGCGCGCAGGCCGCGCGAGCCGAACGGGTTGTTGCGGCAGGCGTCCAGGATCACGAGGTTGAGGCGCGTGCCCGATCCCTGCATCTGGCGCAGCACGAGGTTGACGTCGGTCATCTGGAAGTCGACGTCGGCCTCGCGCGTCGGATTGGCGCCGACCGGCACGAGATAGTTAGCGCCCGAGACCTGCACGCCGTGGCCGGCATAATAGAACAGCGCGACGTCGGCGCCCTGCACCTGCCGGCCAAAGCTCTGCACCGCCAGGTCCATCGCGCCCTTGTCGAGATCGAGCTGGGCGCGGCCTCCGACCAGCGTGAAGCCGAGCAAGCCAAGCGTCTCCGCCATCAGGCTCGCGTCCTTGGATGGATTGTCGAGCGGCGTGATGTTCTTGTAGGCGGAGTTGCCGACCACGAGCGCGATGCGCTTCTCGGCCGATGCAGGTAGCGTGGCGACGACGAGCAGGGCTGCGACCAGCGTCGCCAGCCCCGGGACGCGACTGAAAATCCTCGCGCGCATCAAAATTCCCCAAAATAATGGCGTCAGTCTAGCAGTCCCACGCGCCGGCGAAAAGCGGTGCGGCATTTGTACAGGCCGTCATGCCCGGGCTTGTGCCGGGCATCCACGTCCTTCGTGCTGCGCGGCAAGGCGTGGATGGCCGGGACAAGCCCGGCCATGACGCGGATAGGCTGCGTTATGTATTCGCAGGCGAGGCGCATGCTTGCACGTTCCCGCGGCAGATTCTGCCCGAGCCTTGCCGCCGTTCATCGCCCAATGGAGGCCAAAGGGCGTAGGGAAGGCCGGGCGCCGGCGGCACCCGTTGGTCCGTGCGCTACAGGAATGCAGACGGGGTGGACCGATGGGGTGGCCGATCGCCCGGCCTTCCCTGCGTGGATGGTTTTAACGGTGTCCTTCGTGCTCTTCCCGGGAGCGATGCACTATTGCCTCCGGTCGCGGTGCAGGCCTTGTGCGGCGAGAGGGCTTGGGGCAGGACCGCGGCCTCCTCGTCATTGCGAGCGAAGCGAAGCAATCCAGAATCTTTCCGCGGCGGCATTCTGGATTGCTTCGCTGCGCTCGCAATGACTGCGTGGAGACAGCGTGCGCTATCCTTCCATCTCGTGTCCCGGACGCAGGTCGGCCGGGCTTGCCTCGTTGGAGCGCCGGCGCGTCCCCCAACTTGCCCGTCGCGCTCAGGTCAGATAATCCGGCGTGAAATCCGCGAGCGCGCGGAGTTCGTCGGGTTGCAATAGCTCGATCTCGCTTCCCTCCCAGGCAATCAATCGGCGCCCTCTCAGCTCCTGGATCGTGCGGTTGACGTGGACGATCGACAATCCGCAGGCATCGGCGACATGCCGCTGCGTCATCGGCATCTGGAAGCGGCGGTTCTTGACGAGGCCCACGACCTCCAGCCTTGCGGCGAGCTCGCAGATCAGATGCGCTACCTTCGGCAGTGCCGCCTGTGCACCGAGGCGCGCGATCCATTGTCGCGAGATCGCCGCATCGATCAGCGTCTCGCGCCAGAACGCGCGGGTCAGGTGAATGGAGCCGTCGAGCAGCTGCTTGAGTTGGCTGTGTGCGACGTAGCCGACGATGGTGGGGCCAAGACCGACGAGGTCCGCATCCATCGGCGAGACCAGCAGCGTGTGCAGGCACGGCATGTCGCCGGGAACGTGGAAGGCGAGGATCTGGCTGCGATCGCCGACGATGCGAGCCTGGTAGAGAAAGCCGCTGACGACGAAAACGCAGCGAGAGGCATCTTCACCCTGGCGCAGCACGATCTCGCCGTCCGAAACCTGACGGAGCGTGGACGGCAGGCCAGCGATCTGGCGGCGTTCGTCTTCCGAGAGGCCTTCAATCGCCTGGAGATGAGCGATGAACTTCGGGTGCGGCATGGACAAGAGGAGGTGTTTCACTCGTCACGCGGCATCGCCGGGTCGAGCAGGCGTTGGGAGAGTTTTGCGATGGTCCAATCGGAGACGGGAACCGCCTGGAACTCGCGGATGGCGCGCGCAAGCTCCTGATCCGACATCGGCTGCGCCGGCTCCTTCAACCTGCCCTGCAGGAAGGCATGGCTGATACTGTCGAGGTGCTCGCCCGAATCCGGTGCGAACAGGTGGCGAATGCGCTTCAGGATCGTCGTAGAGCTCATGCGAATGGCGGGTGCAGTCCGCGATCGAGGGACGGTGGGCTGCGACCAAGTAATGTCGCAGACCGGTAGCAACCTGTGCTTCCGACCAGCGTTCTAGTCCGCTGGATATGGGACAGATGTATCATTTGATCGAAGCGGCAGGATTTTTGGCGGGATACGTGGAACGGGACACATGGAAAAAGCCCATGACGTGCTGATCCGGAACCTGGGCGAGCACACCGCGCTCGCACAGGAAGATGTCGCTGAAATTCGCGGGCTGACCTTTGTGCAGCGCGAGTTCGCGCCGAACGAGGATTTCATCCGTCAGGGTGACGAACCCGAGCATTCGGCGCTGGTCGTCTCCGGCATGATCGCGCGCTACCATCTGCTCGACAGCGGCCGGCGGCAATATCTCGCGTTCCATCTGTCCGGCGACTTGCCGGACTCCCAGGGCTTGTTCATCGACCAGATGGACCATGGCCTCTGCGCCCTCGGGCCCGCCTCGGTGGCCTTCATCCCGCATCGCGAATTGTTCATTGCCTTCCGGCGACGACCGACCTTCGCGCTCTCGGTCTGGCGCGAGACACTGCTCGATGCGGCTATTTTTCGCGAGGCCATCACCAACAACAGCGCCCGGCCGATGCACACGCGCATGGCACACCTGTTCTGCGAGCTGTTCTACCGCGCCCGCGCCGCGCAACTCGTTCGCGGCAATCGCTGCCGCCTGCCGATCAGCCTGGCGCAGCTCGGCGAGACGCTGGGCATGGCGATCGCGACGGTGAACCGGACGCTCGCCGACCTCAGGCGGAGCGGGACCATGGACTTGCGCGACAGCGAGCTGATCGTGCTGAAATGGCGCGAACTGCAGCGGCTCGGAGGCTTCAGTCCGACCTATCTGCATCTCAAGCGTCAGTCGCCGCCGCGCGCGTGAGGCCGCAATATGTCAGCCGCTGGCAGATGCCGCGCGCCGAGCACTTCGTCGAAATGCTTCTTCACCCAATCGTTGCAACGGCAGGCTCTGGCTTCGAGCGCCGGCGCGTCGAGGATCAGGATGGCGCCACGGCGTGTCGCGAGGATCCGCCTCGCCTTGAACATCTGGATGACGCGGCTGGCATAGCTGCGGGAGACGCCGAGCATGCCGGCAAGCTGCTCGTGGGTGAGAGGGATCTCGGGGCCGCCGACGTGCTCCTGCGCCGACATGATCCACTTGGCAGCGCGCTGCTCGATCGAATGCGCGGCATTGCAGGCCGCGGTCTGAAGCAGCTGAGCGAACTGGCAGTCGGCGTAGCGCGAGAACACCTGCTGGAGCGTGGCCGACCTCTGCTGGGCCTGCTCGAGCGCGCGCGGCGGCAGCCGCATCAGGGTGCCGCCCAGCTTCACGACGATGCGCGAATAGGCCAGCGAGGCGCTGCGGCCGGCGGCAATGCCCACCGCGCCCTCGCGTCCGACCAGCAGGCTTTCGACCTCGCGATCGTCCTCGACCGGCACGGCGAACGACACGAGTGTCGAGCGGCAGGGAAAATGCACCGCCGCGACCTCGTCGCCCGCGTGATGCAGGATGTGGCTCGCCTCGAGTTCAACCGGCTGGAGGTGCGGCGCGAGCAGTTCGAAATCCGGGCGGCTGAGCCGCTGGAGAAGATCGTTCTGGGGCCGACCGGTCACATGTCTTGCTCTGGCCGGGAATCGGCACCGGCCAGAACTCTACGTTTCCGCGACGGAGCCGACGGTTCCAAAGTGCACACAAGGCGTTTTCCAAGCGTTGAAAAATTGGCCTCCGGTCTGCGGAATTACGGAAATCGCTGGCGAGGCGCATGTTACGCGAGGCAAATGGCGCTGCCGAACCCGGCGGCCTTCAACTTCACGAACTCTGTGCAGGAGTGCACACAACAGGGGCGCGGATCGGCGTAGCGTCCCCGATGCGGGGCGCCGCAGCCCGTGCGCTCTGCCCGACGGACCGCCGGCCTATACCTCAAACGCCGCCGGGCCGGCGGGCCCGAGGGCGGCGAGGATGTTCGTCACCCGAAGCGTGCTTCGCAATCATGCGCGGGCCGGCTTTTTTCCGCGTGGGCGCGATAGGCATCGATCGCCCTGTTGGCGAGCATCAGTTGCCGGCGTTCACCGGTCCTGAGCTGGGCCTCGATGGCGTCGAGCAGGACGTTCGCCGTCTCGTCCGGAGAGCCGAGCTCTCCGCTCTGCTCCAGGAAGCTCCAGGCGATGAAGAATGCGTTCTCGACGGTGCAGCGAATGGACATGGCTGCCAACGCGGCGCGGCCGTTGCCGTTCCGCGGGACAGACGAATGCCGTGTATTAACGAGCGTGCCCGCGCTATTTCAGCGAGCTGCTGATCGAGGTGAACTTTTTGTTCAGCGTCGCGCCGAGATTGTTGACGACGGCGATGATCGCGAGCGCGATGCCGGCGGCGATCAGGCCGTACTCGATCGCGGTGGCGCCGGACTCGTCGGCGAGGAAGCGGCGGATGGTCTGCATGGTCTTGCCAGAATTCCAATAAGAGAGCTGGCGAGGACCATAATCCGCAGGGAGCGGGTTCCCCAATTCGGAACCCCGCCTTGCGTCAATTTCGAGTTAATCGCCGTCCACGAAGCGGGCGGCGAGAAATGGATTCCGCCGCCCTGCGTTCGTCGATCTTCTACGGCGCTAGTTCTTGAGCACGATGCGGCCGACGACCTTGCCGGCGCGAAGCTCGTCGATCCAGGTCTGGACGTCGCCCATCGGCTCCTCGCGCATCGGCGTCGGCTTGATCTTGCCGGCGCGGGCGAGCGCCATCAGCTCGTGAGCCTCGGTGAGCGTGCCGACCATGAAGCCCTCGATGGTCATGCGCTTGTAGACCCATTGCACCATTGGCAACGTGAACTGGCCGCCCATCAGGCCGGAGACCACGATCTTGCCGCCGCGCGCGGCGACCGCGACCGCGAAAGCCATGGACTTCTCATTGCCCGCGAAATCGACGATCTCGTCGAAGCCGCCATCGGTTTCCTTGAGGATGCGCTTGATCACGTCGGGCTCGGCCGGATCGTAGGCCACCGCCGCGCCGTTCTTCAGCGCGGTCTCGCGCGCGGCACCGCTGAGATCGGCGACCGTGATCGGCTGCTTGAACATGGCCGCCGCGAAGGAAAGGCCCATCATGCCAACGCCGCCGAGGCCGATCAGCAGGAGGTTGCGCTGGCGCGGTCGGTCGACCAGGCGCTTGAGCGCGCCATAGGCGGTGACGCCGGAGCACATCAGGGTCGCGGCCTGGTTGACGGGCAGGGGATCGTAGTCGAGCAGATATTTCGCGTCGGGCACCAGCACGTGGGTGGCGAAGCCGCCGTCGATGGAGACGCCGAGAAAGCGCTGCCTGGCGCAGAGGTTCTCGTCGCCATTGGCGCAGTCGCGGCACTGGCCGCAACCGATCCACGGAAACACCGCCTTCTTGCTGCCGACGAGACCGGCGAACACGTCGGGGCCGACTTCATCGACTACGCCCGCGATCTCGTGGCCGAGCGTGAAGGGTAGCGTCATGCCGCGCGTGGTGTCGAGCTTCTTGCCGCCGCCAAGATCGGCGTAGCCGTCCTGGATGTGCAGATCGGAGTGGCAGAGGCCGCAGCGCTCGATGCGCACCAGCACCTCGCCTCCTTGCGGCTTCGGCGTGTCAACGATGGTCTCGCACAGCGGCGCATCGAACTTGACAAGGGACTGCCGACGCATCAACGCCATATTTCTTCCTCCGAAATTATCTCTCTGTTTCGCTGCGTATATTGGCCAATTCACGGGCCATGGCAACAAAGCCGGAAATCGGAACGGTCTCCGCGCGCCGCGTCGCGTCGACGCCCGCAGCTGCGGCGAGCCGCGCGGGATCGGCGCCGAGCGCCTTCAGGCTTTGCCGCAGCATCTTGCGGCGCTGGCCGAAGGCGGCGGCGGCGACCTGTTCGAGCAGCTTGCGATCGCAGGCGAGAGGCGTTTCGCGCGGGATCAGTCGCACGACGGAAGAGGTGACCTTCGGCGGCGGCACGAAGGCGGACGGCCCAATGTCGAACAGGATCTTGGTCTCGCAGCGCCAGTTGGCGAGCACGCCGAGCCGGCCATAGGCCTCGTCGTCCTCGCGCGCCACGATGCGCTCGCCGACCTCGCGCTGGAACATCAGGACCATCATGTCGTACCAGGGCGGCCAGGGCTCGGTGGTGAGCCAGCCGACGAGAAGGTGGGTCGCGATGTTGTAGGGCAGGTTGGCGACGATTTTTGCTCGTTCGCCCGACAGCAGCGGGCGCGGGTTGAAGGTCATGGCGTCGCCATGCACGATCTCGAGACGGCCGGGATAGCGCGCGGAAATATCCTGCAAGGCAGGGATCGCGCGCTCGTCATGCTCGATGGCGATGACGCGTCTGGCGCCGAGCGCGAGCAAGGCGCGCGTCAATCCGCCCGGGCCGGGGCCGATCTCGATGATGGTAGAGTCCTCGAGCGGAGCCGCCGCACGCGCGATGCGCGCGGTGAGATTGAGGTCGAGGAGGAAGTTCTGGCCGAGCGATTTGCGGGCCGACAAAGCGTGCTGGCGAATGACCTCGCGAAGCGGCGGGAGGTCGTCGATCGCGCTCATCGGGTTTTCGCAGCCGCCATCCGGCTCGCAAGCCTCAACGCGGCGATCAGGCTTGCCGGATTGGCCTTGCCGGTCCCGGCGATGTCGAAGGCGGTGCCGTGGTCGGGCGAGGTGCGGATGAAGGGCAGGCCGAGGGTGACGTTGACCGCGTCGTCGAACGCCACCGTCTTGATCGGGATCAGAGCTTGGTCGTGGTACATGCAGACGGCGCAGTCGTAGCTGTTTCGCGCGGCTTCGTGGAACATGGTGTCGGCGGGGAGCGGTCCCTTCGCTTCGATGCCGTCGCTGCGCAACGTCTTGATCGCCGGCGCGATCACGGTCTGCTCCTCGTGGCCGAGCGAGCCGTCCTCGCCCGCGTGCGGATTGAGGCCGGAGATCGCGATGCGCGGAATGGCGATGCCGAAGCGGGATTTGAGTTCGGTCGCGACGATGCGCACGGTCGAGACGATCAGCTCGCTGGTGAGCTGGGCCAGTGCGTCGCGCAAGGAGACGTGGATGGTCACGGGCACCACGGCGAGCCGCGGCGACCACAGCATCATCACCGGCTGCGGCACGCGGCCGTCTTCCGCGGCGAGCTCGGCGAGGAATTCGGTATGGCCGGGATGGCGGAAGCCGGCGCGATAGAGCACGCTCTTGGCGATCGGATTGGTGACGACGGCGCCGGCGCGACCGTCGCGGACATCAGTGACCGCCTGGCGGATCGAGGCGAGCGCGGCCGGCGCGCTCGATGCGTCGGGCTTGCCGGGCTCGGCACTCGCGGGCTCGTCGCCGGTCGCGACCACGGGCAGGGCCTCAGGGAAAGCGGCCCCGGCCTCGCCGGCGCTCACCGAAGCGATCCTGACGTCGGCGCCGAGCGCTTTGGCGCGGCGCGCGATCAGCGCCTCGTCGCCGAGCAGATAGAAGGCGGGCAGGTCCAGTTCGCGGCGCTTGAGCCAGGCTGCGATAGTGATGTCGGGGCCGATGCCGGCAGGTTCTCCCAGCGTCAGGGCGAGAGGCTTGGTAGGCTGCTGGGCCATCAGCGGTTGCGATACTCGATCATCGCCGCCTTGCGGAGGTCCTCGAGATAGGCTTTCTGGGTCTTCTCGTACTTCTCCTGATACATCTTCTCGCGGACCTCGCGCTTCTTCGGCGTGTCGATCATGGTCGGCTTGCGCGAGCACAGCACCACCATCTCGATGCCCGCTTTGGTCGTCTCGGGGGCGGTGAGGTGGCCGATCGGCGTGTCGTCGAGGACCTTGCGTAGCGCCTCGGGCAATTCAGCGGTGGTCTTAGTGACGATGTCGCGGATGGTGGCGTTCGGCGTGGAGCGGAACAACGAATTGGCTTCTTCGCAGCTTCCGACGCGCGAGCGATATTGCTCGGCTTCCTTATGCCGCGTCTCCAGGAACGCCGGCGACGATCCGCGCGGCACGATCAGCACGATCGGCTGCATCTTGTATTCGGTGCCCTCGATCTGCAGCTTGTCGCCGGTCTGGGCCTGCACGGCCTGCGCGACGTCCTTCTCACCGACCAACAGCTTTTCCTTGAAGCGGCCGCGCACCAGGCTGCTCCAGACCATCTCGGCCTTCATGCGGCTCTTCAGGGTTTCGGGGCGGACGCCCTTGACCTCGAGCGACTTGGTGAGCTGGTCCGGCGAGATGCGCATGCGCTGCGCCATGCCATCGTAGGACTGGTTGATGTCGGAGACGCCGGGATCGACCCCGTATTTCTTGCCTTCCTTCATCTTCACCCGGTCGTCGATCAGCTCGTTGATGACCTCCTGACGGGCCGGTGTCTTCTGCGTCGTCAGCTGGTCGAGCTTGGAGCGCTGGTCAATGTCGAAGTCGGTGATGGGATCGCCGTTCACCATCACGACGATGTTCTGCGCGCGCGACGGCGTGCCGGCCAGGAGCAGGGCGGTGAGGAGGAGGAAGAGGCGGAAGACAGGCAATGGGATCGTCATATTTGTCGCTCGCATGTCAGCCGCGGTGAACCTGCGATCGGGAACACGCGGCCGGCACCTTCAAACCAATCACTGGAGACCGCTGCCGGAACTGCTGGTCGTCGCTGTGTTCGCCAGCGTGCGCAGGCCGATCTGGAACATGATCGCGTGGTTCAGCACGGGCGGCGTCGCGCCTGCGGAATAGCTATACGCTGTTACATAGTTCAAGCCGAGCACAAAACAATCGTCGACGTAGCCAGCACCGAGCACATACTGGTTGATCTTGTTGGCCTCCAGGTCCCAGCGCGCCGAGCCCGTGACCACCCAGTTGGCCGCGACCTTGATCGAGCCCGACGTCAGGATGCCCTCGCGGCGGGTCAGATAGCCGAGTTCCGGCTGCGCCGCGTAATTGCCGTACAGCATGCTGACGGACCAGCGGTTGAAGTTGGCGCGGCCTTCCGCCTCGAAGCGCTGGACGTTCCAGGTCTGCTCGTCCATGCGCGAGCGAACGCTGAACGTATAGGTGCTGTTGGGCGAATAGGCGGCGCTCGCCACATAGTCGGAGCGCGGCCTTTGCAGGCCGGAATCCACGCCGGTGTTGATGGAGTCCTGGACCGCGAAGGAGTTCATGCCGAACAGCTGGTAGGACTGGCCGAACAGCGTCTTGATGGCGCCGCCCCTGTCGAACTGCGTGGTGGACTGCACGCCGACATTGGCGCGGCCGCCGCCCTCGACACGGTCGTAGCCGGAGAACTTGTCGACGCTGAACAGATTCGAGGCGTCGAACACCATGCTCTGCGCGTCCTCGTTCGGGAACTTGCCGGCATAGGTCTCGTTCGGCCGAATGATGATCTGCGCGATCGGCTCGATGGTGGTCGAGCCCCAGGGCTGAACGTTGATGAAGGGATAGCGGTATTCGAGGCCCACGGTGGGCATCAGGCGGAACGCCTGGGTGTCGCCGACAGGAAGATAGTTCGACACGCCCGGCTGGTTGGAGACCGAGGAGTTGATCGCATCGGCGCGGAGAATGGCGAACGGCGTCCAGATTTCACCGAACGGATCGGTGAAGGATTTGCGCCACTGCGCTTCGGCCGTCAGGCGGGTGTAGGTGCCCGGGAAGCCGCGCATCAGGCACTGCGACGGCGTGCGCGCGAGCGGATCGGCCGATGCCGTCGTGCACAGGCTGTTGGTGTTGGCGAGCGTCGTGATCGGATCGAACACCGCGGTGTCACGCGACAGGTTCACGAAATTGGTCTTGTAGCTGAACTCGCCGCCGAAGACCGGATAGTTCAGCACGTTCGAATAGTCGATCACGGGGTAGACGACCGGCACCTGGCTCTGGTTGCCCGAGTAGCTCAGCCAGTACATCGTGCGCGCGTCGAAGAAGCTGCGATTGCCGACACCGGTCAGGTAAAGCTGCGAGAGCGCATCCGTCGGCAGATACAGGAACGAGCCGAGCGGATCGCGATATTGCGACAGCCGATAGTCCGAGAAGAAATAATAGTCGGACATCAGGACGCCGTCCCAACCCCAGACCCATTTGTCGTTCAGCGCGAACTGACCCTTGGTGTCGACGGCGCCGCGGAATTGCTTGTCGCCGGGCTGGCCGGCGAGCGCGCTCCGATCGAGCTGGTCGATGCCGTAGACGCGGATCTGATAGGCGCCGTCCATCAGGCGCTGGCGGAATTCGGCCTGGAACAGCACGCCCTGCTTGGACGTGATGCGCGGGCTGAAGGTCGCGTCCATGTCGGGCGCGATCGCCCAGTAGAACGGAACCTCGACGCCGTAGCCGAACGGCGTGTTCGACGTGAAGCCCGGCATCAGGAAGCCGGTCTTGCGCTTCACGGTCGGGTCGGGCGTCGAGAAATAGGGCATATAGGCGATGGGCACGCCGAAGAATTCGAGCTGCGCCGTCTCGAAATACAGCATCTTCTCCTGCTGGTCGTGGATGATGCGCGCACCCTTGACCTGCCATAGCGGCGGCTTCTTCGGATCGTCCTTGCACGGCGCGCAGGCCGTGTAGACGCCGTTCTCGAACACCGTGTAGTTGCCGCTGGAGCGATCGGAGCGGCTCGCCGCCATGCGGGTCTGGTCGGCCGTATCGACGCGCAGCGAATCGACGAAACCGTCACGGTAGTCGTCGGACAGGTCCAGGATCTCCGCATAGGTGATCTTGCCGTCGGCATCCGTCATGCGGATGTTGCCTTCGGCATGGAGCCGCTTGGTCTTCTGGTCGTAGATGACCTTGTCGGCCTCGACGCTGGTGCCGTTGTAGAACAGCTGGACGTTACCGACCGCGGAGACGCGCGAATTGTTGTAGTCGTAGTCGACCTCGGTCGCCTGAACCAGCATCTGGTTGTCGTTGACGGCCTTCGGCGGCTTCGCACGCGGCGGCAGCGGATTGTAGGTGAAGCTCTGGGCGGAGGCCGGCGCAACGGCGGCAACGTCCACCACGCCACCGAGCGATACCACGGCAGCGACAGCAAGCAGGAACCTGCGAATGGACAAGCCACACCCGTTCGCGCGCACCAATGTGCGCCGCGTCAAATGAGACACGGGCCCGCGGTGGACGGCCGTCACTATCCGTCCTCCTGATACAGCAAGGCCAAAAAGCCGGTGAGGCCGCCCACCACCACGGGCAACCACGCCGCAGCGATCGGATGCATCAACTCAGCCTTGCTCAAATCTTCAGTCACTTTCGACAGAACGTAGAGCAGAAAGCCTGCGCCCACGCCACTCAAAACCATCTTCTGCACGCCGCCCATCCGGAAGAAGCGCAACGACACGGAAGCCGCGAGCATCACCATGGCCGCAAGCAAAAACGGCTGTGCCAGAAGCTTCTGATACTGGAGTCGGTATCCGGCTGTCGCGAAGCCCGAGCTTTCGGACGAGCGGATGTAGCTCGGTAGTTGCCAAAAGGACACAGTTTCGGGTGTGGAAAAGCTGTTGCGGACCTGCGCCTCGGTCAGCGTCGTCGGAATCTCCAGACTGGCCTGATCGACCGGCGGCGAATCCAGTGAGAAGCGGCGGACGCCCTTGAACAGCCAACGGCCGGCCTCGAGCGTCGCCTCGCGCGCCTCGACCCGCTCCTTGAAGTGCTGCTCTGTGTCAAACCGGAACAGGGTGAGCCCAGTGAGCCGGACGCCCTGCTGCTCGCTGCGCGCCGCGTTGATGATGGTCTGGCCGTCATTGGTGACCTGATTGAGCCAGAAGCCGGAGGCGTCCTGAATGCCGCCGCCGGGTGCCGAGCCGAACAGCTCGGCTTCCATGCGCTTGGAGAGCTCGCGCAGATTTGCCGACATCGGATTGTAGGCGACGGTGGCGATCACGCCGATCAGGAGCGCGCTGCCGAGCGCCGGCGAGATGAATTGCCATGCGGAGACGCCGGCGGCGCGCGCGACCACGAGCTCGAGCCGGCGGGAGAGGGCGAGATAGCAGGTCATGGCACCGATCAGCATGCAGAACGGCGTCAGCTTCTCCAGCAGCTGCGGCACGCGGAACAGCGAGGTCTCGGCCACCATGACTGCGGAGGCGGATGCGAGCCCCGAGGTCTTGCGCACCATCTCGATGTAATCGACCAGCACCAGCAACAGGAAAATGCTGGCGAACACGCCGAGCGCCGCGACCACGAAACGGCCGGCGAAATAGCGCCCGAGTGTGTTGGTGAGCATGCTCATGCGGTGGCCGGCCGTCGGAACAGCCGCGCGATGCGCGCGTTCGACCTGTTGATGGCCTCCATGAGGCGCGGCGGCGGCTCGACAACGAGGCCGCCGATGATGATCGCCAGACCGAGGCCGATGGCGCCGATGACCATCGCATATTGGACCAGCACCGCGCCCGGCGATTTCACCGCCATCACCGAGCAGGCGAAGCCGGCCATGCGCAGGCCGAACACGGCGAGGATGGATGAGCCGATCGAGAAGTTGCGGCTCTGGCGCGTGGTGCGAGGCGCACCCAGAAACGCGAAGGTCAGCACGGCAAAGGCGAACGGATAGATCGGCGCCAGCAGGCTGTCATGCAGGGCCGAGCGGAACTGGCCGGGAATCTGCTTGTAGACGGGGTCGTCCTCGGACGGCGAGAGCAGCTCCCAGAGATAACGCTCGCGGATGCCGAGCGTGACATCGCGGCCCTGGCCCGAGAACTTCGACATGTCGAAGCCGTAGCGGCCGAACGCCACCAGCGCGGGATCGCGCTTGCCGGCCTCGAATCGCTGGAGATTGCCGGTCTCCAGCACCAGGAACGATCCGTTGTCGTTCTTCACGACTTCGCCGTGCTCGGCGACGATCGAGACCCGCTCGTTCGGATCGCGGCGGTCGTCGATGAAGATGCCGGCGAGGATGCCGCCGGGCTGGCGTTCGCGAATCCGGATCGTCAGGTTCTTGTCGAGCTGGGCGAAGCGGCCGGGCTGCAGGATGTTGGTGAGCACGTCGGCGGTGATCTCGGCGTCCCACTGCTTGATCCGCCGCATGCCGTCGGGAGCGAGATAGGCCGCGATGAAGGCGACCAGCAGCGCCACGACGCAGGTGGCGTAGAAGAACGGATAGAACAGCCGGAACGGCGAGAAGCCGGCGGCATTCATCACGATGATCTCGGAATCGGTCGCGAGCTTGTTCAGCGTATGCGAGATCGCAATCATCAGCGCGATCGGCGAGATGATCAGGACCAGCGCGGGCACGACGAGGCTGGTGATGCCGAGGAAGGTCAGGATGGTCTGACCCTGGCTCGTCATCAGGTCGATGCCGCGCAACGCCTGCGTAATCCAGATCACGCCCGTAAGGCTGACCAGGACCAGCGCAAACGACGCGAGCGTCGTGCGGAAGATATACCTATCGATTGACCCCATGCGCTACCGCACGAATCCCACCAAGTCCCCAATGCCGGCCGGAATTCCGGCTGTCCAACCAATCCCCGCAAGAGGATCCCCAAGGTCGGCCAACCATCTCATCCGCCAGCTTACTCTCTCAGTACCATCCCTTTGATCCGTCAACAAAATGGCTGCCCCGTGGCACCCTCAATATATGGTTAATATTTCCCTCGTTGTGGCCCCTCGGCCACGGGGGGTGCTTGGCATCTGCCGGGCCGGTGGCCATAGTGCGGTACGCTCAGTGAATCGCCGTTCAGCTCCGGCCTGTGGCCGGGGCCGCCGATCGGTAAAAAGCGCAATGTTTTTGAGGAGTTACTCATGTCCGATGCCATCAAGGTCGGCTTCGTTCCATTGTCTGCCGCCGTCCGTGGCATCATGGTCGTGTTCTGCGATGACGGTCTGAAGCTCGGCCCGGCGACCGCCAAGGCGCTCGGCGGCGCCACCGAACTCGTGAAGCGGGCGGCCACCGCCGCCGCCTTCAAGGGCAAAAGCGGTGCTGCGCTCGACATCCTTGCACCCGAGGGCGTGAAGGCCACCCGCCTGATCGTGATCGGCGCCGGCAAGGCGGCCGGCCTGAAGGCCAACGACTTCCTCAAATTCGGCGGCGTGGCGGCGAGCAAGCTTCCGGCCGGGGCGGCGGCCATGACCGTCATGGCGGAACTGCCCAATGGCGCCATGACGAGCGAGCAGGCGGTCGCGATCGCCTCGGGGCTGCGGCTGCGCACCTACAAGTTCGACCGCTACAAGACCAAGAAGAAGGAGGGCGAGGAGGGCGGCACGCGCGCCGACGTCTCGTTTGCGGTCGGCGATGTCGTCGCCGCGAAGAGGGCGTTTGCATCGGCCGCTGCGATCGTGGACGGCGTGGTCATTGCGCGCGACCTGGTCAACGAGCCGCCGAACGTGCTTTTTCCCGAGGAGTTCGCGCGCCGCGCGGGCCTGCTCCGAAAACTCGGCGTCAGGATCGAGGTGCTCGACGTCAAGGCGATGGACAAGCTCGGCATGGGCGCGCTGCTCGGCGTCGGCCAGGGCTCGGCGCGGCCGAGCCGCACCGTGATCATGCGTTGGGACGGCGGCAAGAAGGGTGAGGCGCCGGTTGCCTTCGTCGGTAAGGGCGTCTGCTTCGACACCGGCGGCATTTCGATCAAGCCGGCCGGCAGCATGGAGGACATGAAGGGCGACATGGGTGGCGCTGCCTGCGTCGTCGGCCTGATGCATGCGCTCGCGGCACGCAAGGCCAAGGTCAACGTCGTCGGCGCCATCGGCCTCGTCGAGAATATGCCGGACGGCAACGCGCAGCGCCCGGGCGACATCGTCACTTCGATGTCGGGGCAGACCATCGAGATCATCAACACTGACGCGGAAGGCCGCCTGGTGCTTGCCGACGTGCTCTGGTACGTCGCCAAGAAAACCAAACCGAAATTCATGGTGGATCTGGCGACGTTGACCGGCGCCATCGTGGTCGCGCTCGGCACCGAGCATGCCGGCATGTTCTCCAACAATGACGAGCTTGCCGAGCGGCTGCTGGCGGCCGGCATCGAGAGCGGCGAGAAGGTCTGGCGCCTGCCGCTTGGCCCCGAATACGACAAGCTGATCGATTCCCAGTTCGCCGACATGAAGAACACCGGCGGCCGCCATGGCGGCTCGATCACCGCGGCGCAGTTCCTGCAGCGTTTCGTGGACGGCACGCCCTGGGCGCATCTCGACATCGCCGGGACCGCCATGGGGGCGCCGAAGACCGACATCAACCACAGCTGGGGAAGCGGCTATGGCGTTCGCTTGCTCGACCGTCTGGTCGCCGACCATTACGAACGCAAATGACCCGAGATGACTGAAGTCCTGTTCTACCATCTGCAAAACATGACGGTGGAGAACGTGTTGCCGCCGCTTCTCGAGAAATCGCTGGAGCGCGGCTGGCGCGTCGTGGTGCAGTCGACCTCGCCGGAGCGCGCCGATACGCTCGACGCCCATTTGTGGACCTATCGCGACGATTCCTTCCTGCCGCACGCGACATGGCGGGTCAGCGACGCCGCCGATCAGCCGATCGTGCTGGCGGTCGAGGAGGACAATCCGAACGGTGCCAATGTCCGCTTCCTCGTCGACAACGCCGCGCTGCCGCAGGACGCGCAGGGCTATGAGCGCATGGTGCTGCTGTTCGATGGCGACGATCCGGACGCGCTTGCGTTCGCCCGCAGCGCCTGGGCGGATTGCAAGGCGCGGGGATTTGATGTCACCTATTGGCAGGCTGACGAGCGGGGCCGATGGCAGAAGCGGAATTAGCCGTCGCTCGCAATTAATGATAATTTGCACTTTTCGGGTGATGATGGCTTTTGTCACCTTCGTGCCGCAAAGTGATGTTGCTACAATTGCTTAGGGCCGATCCTTCACTCGGGGAATTTAGTTTATCGTGCGACATCAAAAGCTTCCCAGCTCGCTCATAATTGCGTTGGCGGCCGTCGCCCCGCTGGTCGCGGGCTGTTCGGGCGGGACCGATCTGTTGTCCAGGGATGCCCAGTGGTTCAACACGCCCAGCCGTCTGTTCATCAAAAGCATCTCGATTGAGTCGCCGCCGCTGACCCCCGACAAGCCGGTTGGGGCCGAGGATCTGGTCAGCGCCGACGGGGCTTGTGCCGGCATGGCGCCGCCGCCCGGGCCGGCCGATGCGAATGCGTCGACGACCGCGCCGGCTCCGATGGGCGGCACCGTCGCGCTCGGCCACACCGAATGCGACGTGGTGCGCGGCATTGGCGCGCCCTCGAGCGTCAACCTCTCCGGTGATGCCGCCGGCAGGCGCGTTGCGGTCGTGACGTGGACGACCGGGCCGCGCGCCGGCATCTACACCTTCACGGCCGGCCGCCTGTCCTCGATCGAGGGCACGCCGGAGGCACCGGTCATGCCGAAGGCGACCAAGCCAAAGCCGAAGAAGAAGTCGGCGTAACACGGGTCGGCCTTTTGCCCTGAAGCTGGTTGCGGCTGTCGATGCGATCAGCCGCGCACGCTCGTCCCCTTCGTCAAGCGGCTTTGCATCCCTATTGCGATGGCAGAGGCGTGAGTCGTGATCTCTCCCGTTCGCGCTCGCCGGCGATCTTGTTCGCGAGTTTCGACATCGCGGATGCCGACCTTCGCCCAAAGTGCCTTCATTGCCTCGAGCTGCGTTCTTCCGCGCGCGTTGAAAATCACGGGGGCGTTACGCGTGATCCGTGATCAGGCGGTTCGTGATGAGCAAGCCTTCGCATCCCCTGTCGGAAACTGCCCCGAAGGAAAACTGGAGGAAATCTCCAGAATAATCACGCGCGTCTCAAGCAACGGTTCAAGAATGTCTTGTGCGCGAATGCTACGCGTCGAAGGGAGGGGCTAGGTCGGAAGGATCATTTGGATGTCCATTACCTCTGTGTTTTCCCCGGTTACGGGGCAGCTCACCATTTTCGGCGACAGCGCGAATAACGGCCTCGTGATAAGTCGCGACAAGTCCGGCCGCATCCTGGTCAATAACGGGCACGTGAAAACGGTTGGTGGCGAACCCACGGTCGACAACACCACCGCGATCGACATCTTCGGTCAGGGCGGTGACGACACGATCACCGTCGACGAATGCCACGGACCGATGCCAGCGGTGCACGTCTTCGGCGGCGACGGCAATGACAAGATCACGGGCGGCTCGGGAGCCGATCTTCTGTTTGGTCAGGCCGGCAACGATTTGATCAAGGGCGGCGGCGGCAACGATCTGCTGTTCGGCGGAGCGGGTAACGACGTGCTGGACGGCGGCAGCGGCGACAACCAGCTGTTCGGCGAGGCCGGCGACGACGTCATGATCTGGAATCCCGGCGGCGGCACCAACCTGTTCGAGGGTGGTGAGGGCAACGATACGGCTCAGGTCAACGGGAGCAACGGCGCCGAGACGTTCACGATCACGGCGAACGGCACCCGCGTGCGGCTCGACGGGGCGGGCGCGGCGCCGTTCTCGCTCGATATCGGCACGACGGAAAATCTCGTCCTGCACGGTGGCGGCGGCGACGATGCCATCACCGCGGGCAACGGGCTCGGCAGCCTGATCTCGCTGACGCTCGATGGCGGCGCTGGCAACGACAGGATCATCGGCGGTGACGGCAACGACCTCATCATCGGCGGCAGCGGCGACGATATCGTCAATGGCGGACGCGGCAACGACGTCGCCCAGCTCGGGAGTGGCGACGACACTTTCATCTGGAATCCCGGTGACGGCAGCGACACGGTCGAGGGTGGCTCGGGCAGCGACAAGCTGCTTTTCAATGGCGCCAACATCAACGAGACCATCAACATCTCGGCCAATGGCGGCCGGGTGCGCTTCACCCGCGACGTCGCCAACATCACGATGGATCTCAACAGCGTCGAGCAGATCGAATTCGATGCGCGCGGCGGCGCCGATAATATCACCGTCGGCGATCTCACCGGGACCGGCGTCAAGCAGGTGCTGGTTGATCTCGGAGCCGTTCCGGGAGGGACGCAAGGCGACGGCGCAGCTGATACGGTGACCGTCAACGGCAGCAACGGCAATCAGCACATCGAGGTCACAGCCACGGGCACAACGGTGACGGTCACGGGGCTGCCGGAGGTCGTGACGATCGCAAACGCAGAGGCCGGCAACGACCGGCTGGTCGTGCAGGCACTTGGCGGCAACGACGTGATCGATGCATCCACGCTCGGAGCGGCGATCGGGCTGACCATCGACGGCGGGGCGGGCAACGACACCATCACCGGCAGTCAGGGCGCGGACACCCTGATCGGCGGCGACGGCAACGACAAGGTCGTCGGCGGCCGCGGCAATGACGTCGCGCTTCTCGGCGCAGGCGACGACATCTTCACGTGGAATCCCGGTGACGGCAGCGACGTCGTCGAAGGCGGCACCGGAACCGACACGATGGTGTTCAACGGCGCCAATGTGGCCGAGACCATGTCGATCTCGGCGAACGGAAGCCGTGCGCTACTCACCCGTGACGTCGGTGCTATCGTCATGGACCTCGCTGGCGTCGAGCACGTGCAGATCGCGGCAGCAGGCGGCGCCGACAACATCACCGTCAACGATCTGACCGGGACAGGAATCACGCAGGTTGCCATCGACCTCAGTGCCGGCCCCGGCAGCCAGAGCGGCGACGGCGCGGCGGACCGCGTGACCGCGAACGGCACGACCGGTGACGACAACATATCGGTTGTGACCTCCGGCGGATCGATCGTGGTCAACGGCCTCGCTGCGCAGGTGACGATTGCACACGCGGACGCCGGTGATGTGCTCGGCATCAACGGCGGACAAGGCAATGACGTCATCAATGCGTCTTCCATCAAGGCGGGACAGTCGTTCAGCCTCAACATCAACGGCGGTGACGGCAACGACACCATCACCGGCAGTGCCGGCAATGACATTGTGAACGGCGGACGCGGCAACGATTTCGCCAATCTCGGTGCGGGCGACGACACCTTCGTCTGGAATCCCGGCGACGGCAGCGATACCGTCGAAGGCGGCAAGGGCACCGACACGCTGGCATTCAACGGCGCCAATATCAGCGAGAACATCAACATTTCGGCCAATGGCGGCCGCGTGCTGTTCACGCGAGATGTCGCCGCCATTGCGATGGACCTGAACGGGGTCGAGCATGTCGACTTCAATGCTCTCGGCGGTGCCGACAACATTACCGTCGGCGACCTCTCCGGCACCGGCGTCAGCCAGGTCGACCTCGATCTCGGCGCCAATGACGGCGCCGCGGATACCGTGACCATCAACGCAACCGGCGGCAACGACGTCATCACGGTGACCGAGCACGACGGCATCATCACGGTGTCGGGGCTTGGCCAGGACATCAACATCACCGATGCCGGCGCCGGCGACAGGATCGTCATCAACGGTCTCGATGGCGATGACGTCATCACCGCTTCCGGCTTGCACGGCGGCATCCAGCTCGTTGCCAATGGCGGCAACGGCGACGACGTGCTGATCGGCAGCCCCGGCAACGACACGCTGGCGGGTGGTGCCGGTGATGACGTGCTGATCGGCGGGGGCGGCCTCGACATCCTGGACGGCGGCACCGGCAACAACGTCGTCATCCAGGGCGGAGCGTTCGCGGCCGCGATGCTGCTCAACCAGGCTATGGCGGCGAGCTTCGTCCCGGCAGGTGAGGGCAATGGCGAGATGCCGCTGCCCGATCCGCACGCGGCGCAGAGCCAGGTGCTCGCACCGCCCCAGCACGCCTGAAGCTGGCGGCTGCGGCCTGGAGAACGCTCATGACGACCAACGCGGTCTCCGCCGATACGGGGCTCGATGCCTTGCTGACGCTGCTGCATCTGCAAGGCGTTGCGGCCGATCGCGAGCAGCTCAGGCACCGGCTCGGCGCGGCAAGTTTCGGCGCAGCGGATATCGTCCGCTGCGCCAGGTCTCTCGGACTTAAAGCGCGAACCTACCGAACGCAGTGGAGCCGTCTGTCGGACACCCCGCTGCCTGCGATCGCAATGCTGCGGGACGGCGGCTTCATGGTCATCGCAAAGGCCTCCGCCGACAAGGTGCTGGTGCAGTCCCCGGAGGCGCAGCGCCCGGTGCTGATGGATCGCGACGAGCTGTGCGCGATCTGGGACGGCGGCTTGATCCTGATGGTCCGGCGCGCCGGCCTGTCCGACCTCGGCCGGCAGTTCGATATCACCTGGTTCATCGGCGCGATCGGCAAATACCGGCGGCTGCTGGGCGAGGTGCTGGCGGCTTCGTTCTTCCTCCAGCTTTTTGCGCTGGTCTCGCCGCTGTTCTTCCAGGTCGTAATCGACAAGGTGCTGGTGCACCGCTCGCTGTCCACGCTCGACGTCCTCGTCATCGGCCTCGTCGTCGTCTCCCTGTTCGACACCGTGCTCGGGATCCTGCGCAATTACCTGTTTGCGCACACGACCAACCGCATCGACGTCGAGCTCGGGGCCCGCCTGTTCCACCATCTGCTGGCGCTGCCGATGGCGTGGTTTCAGGCCAGGCGCGTCGGAGATTCCGTGGCCCGGGTCCGAGAGCTCGAGAACATCCGCAATTTCATCACCAGCTCGTCCCTGACGCTTCTCATCGACCTGGTCTTCACCTCGGTGTTCCTGGCGGTGATGTTCGCCTATTCGGCGCAGATGAGCTTCATCGTGCTCGCATCGTTCCCGTTCTACATCGCGATCTCGGCCGTGGCGACGCCGCTGTTTCGCCGCAGGCTGGACCAGAAATTCCGCCGTGGCGCCGAGAACCAGGCCTTCCTGGTCGAGAGCGTCAGCGGCATCGAAACGCTGAAGGCGATGGCGGTCGAGCCGCAGATGCAGCGTCGCTGGGAAGAGCAGCTCGCCGGTTATGTCTCGGCGAGCTTCGGTGTCACCAGCCTCGGCAACACGGCAAGCCAGCTGGTGCAGCTCGTCAGTAAGGTCGTCACTGCCGCCATTCTCTATGTCGGAGCCAGGCTGGTGATCGGTGACGCATTGACGGTCGGCGAGCTCGTGGCCTTCAACATCTTCGCGGGCCGGGTGTCGGCCCCGGTGCTGCGGCTCGCGCAGGTCTGGCAGGATTTTCATCAGGCGCGGCTGTCGATCGCGCGGCTCGGCGACATCCTCAACAGCGCGGCGGAGCCGGCGTACTCCGCCGCCCGCGCGAGCCTGCCGCCGATCCGGGGCAACATCCGCTTCGAGCACGTCTCTTTCCGCTACCGGCCCGATGGGCCGGAGATCCTGCACGATGTCTCATTCGACATTCCTGCCGGACAGACCGTCGGCATTGTCGGATCGTCCGGCTCGGGCAAAAGCACCTTCACCAAGCTGGTGCAGCGGCTCTACGTTCCGCAAGGCGGCCGCGTGCTGGTCGACGGAATGGATCTGATGACGACCGACCCGGCCGGGCTCCGTCGGCAGATCGGAATCGTGCTCCAGGACAACATGCTGTTCAACCGGTCGGTGCGCGACAACATCGCGCTGGCCGATCCAAGCCTGCCGATGGACCGCATCATCGACGCGGCGAAGCTGGCGGGCGCTCATGATTTCATTCTGGAGCTCCCCGAGGGCTACGATACGATGGTGGGCGAGCGCGGCTCGACGCTCTCGGGCGGGCAGCGCCAGCGCATCGCGATCGCCCGTGCGCTGGTAGGCAATCCCCGGATCCTGATCTTCGACGAAGCCACCAGCGCACTCGACTATGAAAGCGAGCGGATCATCCATGACAACATGAAGGAGATCGCGAAAGGCCGCACCGTCCTGATCATCGCGCACCGTTTGTCCACCGTCCGCGGCGCCGATCGCATCTTCACCCTGGAACGCGGCTGTCTGGTCGAGGACGGCACGCATGATGCGCTGATCAAGACCGGCGGCCGCTACGCCGCCCTGCATCGTCTCCAGGGAGGCATTTATGAGGTCGGCTAGCACTGTGCCGGCCGCTCGTCCGGAGCAGACCGTGATCCCGTTCCGGAATGGAAAGGGCCGGCGCGCCGAGGAAGTCGCCTTCCTGCCGGCGGCGCTGGAAATCACGGAAACACCGCCGTCGCCGATCGGCCGCGCCATCGCCCTGGTCCTGATGCTGCTTGTCTGCGCAGCGCTGGCCTGGTCGGCCTGGGGCACGATCGACATCGTGGCGTCCGCAACCGGCAAGGTCGTATCGAGCGGGCGAAGCAAAGTGGTCCAGCCGTTCGAGACCGGTGTGGTGCGCGCGATTCACGTGCAGGACGGGCAATCGGTCAAATCAGGCGACCTGCTGATCGAGCTTGATCCGACCGTGAACGCCGCAGAGCGCGATCGTCTGCACGACGATCTCATGGCCGAACGGCTCAATGTCGCGCGCCTCCGCGCGGCATTGGCGGGCGGCGAAGAGGTGTCCGCCGATCTCGTCGTACCAGAGGACGCCGATCCCATGCTGGTCGCGACGCAACGGCAGCTCCTCGCCAATCAGGTCAGCGAGAACAGGGCCAAGCTCGCGGCGCTGGCGCGTCAGGAAGCGCAGAAGGAGGCCGAACATCAGACGATTGCGGCGACGATTCACAAGCTTGATGCGTTGCTGCCGGTCACCCAGCAGCGTGTCGAGATCCGCAAGACGCTGATGGAGAAGGAGATCGGCTCGAAGCTGACTTACTATGAGACCCTCCAGCTCCAGATCGAGCAGCAGGAGGAGCTTCGCGTCCAGAGCAGCCGCTTGAAGGAGGCCGAGGCGGCCGTCGCCGCGATCCGGGAGACCCGCATCCAGGCCCTGGCGGAGTACAGGAAAAGTCTCTCCGACGAGCTTGCCAAGAGCGAACAGAAAGCCAATGGCGTCGCACGCGATCTGATCAAGGCACAGCAGAGGACGAGGCTTCAGCAACTGACGTCGCCGGTCGACGGCGTCGTGCAGCAGCTCGCGGTCCACACTGTGGGCGGCGTGGTCACGCCCGCACAGTCGCTGCTGGTGATCGTGCCGACCGATGCGCGGCTGGAGATCGAGGCGATGATCTCCAACCGCGATATCGGATTTGTCGAGGCCGGGCAGGGCGCCGCCATCAAGATCGACACTTTCAATTTCACCCGCTACGGCCTTCTCGCGGGCCAGGTCGTGAGCGTCTCGCAGGACGCCATCATCCGCGACCGGCCCCAGGAGCGCGGGAGCGACCGTGCGCTTGGGACGCAACGCGACAGCAGCGAGCCCAGCGGGCAGGAGTTGAGCTACAGCGCCCGCATCTCGCTCGATCGCAGCCAGATGCAGGTGGACGACCGCCTCGTCAATCTATCCCCGGGGATGGCGGTGACTGTCGAGATCAGGACCGGCTCGCGCAGCATCCTGAGCTATCTCCTATCGCCCCTGCAGCGCTACCGGCACGAGATCATGCGGGAGCGCTAGTTCCCGCCTGTTGCCGACGAAGCTTCGCGAGGCGCGCTGAGGGCCGATCAGGCCTTCGGCAGCTACACCATGCCGCGGGCGCGCCGCTCTCGATGAAGTCGTTTTGGTGTGGCCGCGCAGCCCGGAATGCGTACATAGGAGCAAGCAAAAAATTTGGAGGAAAGCATGCGGCTCATTGCCCTCGTATCGGCTCTGGTTCTGCCGTTTGGCGCGGCGCTCGCCCAGGACTATCCGATCAGGCCCGTCACCATGTTGGTGCCGTTCGCCGCCGGCGGACCTACGGACACCATTGCTCGCCTGACCGCGGCAGGCATGGCAAAATCGCTTGGCCAACAGGTCGTCGTCGAGAACGCGCCAGGCGCCGGTGGCACCATCGCCACGACCCGCGCCTCGCGAGCCCAGCCCGACGGATACACGCTGCTGATCCATCATGTCGGCCTCTCGACCGCCGCCACACTGTACCGCAACCTCAGCTATGACACGAAGACGGCCTTTGCGCCGATCGGGCTTGTGACCAATGCGCCGATGACCATCATCGCGCGTCCGGATTTTCCGGCCGACACGCTGAAGGAATTGGTCGCCTACGCCCAACAGCAGGGCGACAAATTGACCTATGCCAATGCCGGACTCGGAGCGGCGTCGCATCTCTGCGGCATGCTGTTCATGACGGCGATCCAGAAGCAGCTGACCGCAGTGCCCTACAAGGGCAACGGCCCCATCATGAACGATCTTCTCGGCAGGCAGATCGATCTCACCTGCGACCAGGCCACGAACACGACCGGCCCGATCATGTCGAAGCAGGTCAAGGCCTATGCGATCACCACCAGGGAGCGGCTGAAGAGCCTGCCCGATCTGCCGACGGCCGACGAGGCCGGCCTCAAAGGGTTCGAGCTTGGTGTCTGGCACGGCATCTATGCCCCCAAGGGCACACCGCCGGCGGTCGTTCAGAAGCTAACCGCGGCGCTCCAGTCCGCCCTTAGGGATTCCACGCTGATCGCCCGGTTCAACGACATCAACACGGAGCCGGTCCCGCAGGAGAAGGCGACGCCGGAGGCGCTGGCCGCGATGCTCGAGAGCGAAGTCGACCGCTGGGCTCCGATGATCAAGGCAGCCGGCCAATTCGCGGACTGAGCCATTTCTGCGCAATTCGTGCCGGTATCGCTGCGTGAGCGGGCCAAGTCAGCCCGAAAGAACAGTCCATTCAACAGCTAATCACCGGGTAGCAAAATACCGGTACTGTGCATGGGGTTGTTTTTGCGATTTTGATGTCGGCCCGGTCGTGGAGGCGTCAACCCGCCGCCTCGTCGAACTGCGTGCTCGCCTCGAGCCACTGCTCCTCGGCGCGCGCCAGCGCGTCGGCCGCATTGGCGCGCGCTTTCGACAATTGCGCGGCCTGCTTGGGGTCGCGGGTGAAGATGTCGGGCAGGGCGAGCGCAGTGTCGATCTTGCTGATGATCGCGCTGACGCGGGCGATCTCGGTTTCGGCTTCCGCGATACGTTTCTTCAGCGAACCGCGATTGTCCGATCTCGGACGCTGCGGCTTCTCGCTCGCGGCGCTTCGCTCGCGCGGGGCGGGCTCGCCATTGCGCGCGGACAGCACCAGGCGGCGATATTCGTCGAGGTCACCGTCGTAATTGGTCACGGTGCGGTCGGCGACGATCCAGAGTTGATCGGCGCAGGACTCGATCAGATAGCGGTCGTGCGAAACCATGATGACGGCGCCGGGGAATTCGTTGATGGCTTCGGCGAGCGCTGCGCGGCTGTCGATGTCGAGATGGTTGGTCGGCTCGTCCAGGATGATCATGTTGGGGCCGAAGAAGGTCGCAAGTCCCAGCAGGAGCCGCGCCTTCTCGCCGCCCGACAATTTTCCAACCTTGGTGTCGGCCGCCTTGCCGGAAAAGCCGATCGCGCCGGCGCGGGCGCGTACTTTCGCTTCGGGCGCCTCGCCCATCAGCTTGCGGACGTGGTCGTAGGTCGAGGCATCCTCGTTCAGTTCGTCGAGCTGGTGCTGCGCGAAATAGGCGATCGACAGCTTGTCCGCGCGCGTCACCTTGCCCGAGAATGGCGCGAGGCGGCCGGCGAGCAGTTTCACAAGGGTCGACTTGCCGTTGCCATTGGAGCCGAGCAGCGCAATGCGGTCGTCATTGTCGACGCGCAAGGTGACGCGGTTCAGCACGGGCGTATTCGGATCGTAGCCGACCACGACGTTGTCGGCGGCGATGATCGGCGGCGACAGGATTTTCTCCGGCGCGGGAAAGCTGATCTCGCGTACGTCCTGGGTGACAAGCGCCGTGATCGGCTTCAGCCGCTCCAGCATTTTCACACGGGACTGCGCCTGGCGGGCTTTCGAGGCTTTGGCCTTGAAGCGGTCGACGAAGGCCTGCAGGCGCGCACGTTCGGCTTCCTGGCGCTTGACCGCTTTGGCGTCCAGCATCTCGCGCATGGCGCGCTGCTCCTCGAAGGAGGAGTAGGTGCCTTTGTAAAGCGTGAGCTTGCCGCGCTCCAGATGCAGGATCTGGTCGACCGAGCTTTCCAGCAGGTCGCGGTCATGGCTGATCACGATCACGGTGCGCGGATAATGTGCGAGATGATCCTCCAGCCACAGCGTGCCTTCGAGGTCGAGATAGTTGGTGGGCTCGTCGAGCAGCAACAGGTCGGGAGCCGCGAACAACGTTGCGGCGAGCGCAACGCGCATGCGCCAGCCGCCGGAGAATTCGGCGCAGGGGCGGAGCTGGTCGGTGGCGGAGAAGCCGAGGCCGGAAAGGATGGCGGCGGCACGGCTCGGTGCCGAATGCGCGTCGATGTCGACCAGCCGGGTCTGGATCTCGGCGATCCGGTGCGGGTCAGTCGCGCTCTCGGCCTCGGTGAGCAGCGCGTCGCGTTCGAGGTCGGCTTTGAGCACGACCGAAATCAGGCTCTCGGGGCCGTTCGGCGCTTCCTGCGCGAGGCTGCCGACGCGCCAGCGGGGCGGCAGGGTCACCGTGCCGTGCTCGGCGGCGAGCTCGCCGCGGATCACCTTGAACAGGGTCGACTTGCCGGTGCCGTTACGACCGACCATGCCGACGCGGGATCCGGGCGTGATCTGCACGGAACTCTGGTCAATCAGAAGGCGTCCGGCGAGGCGGATGGAGAGGTCGGTGATGGCAAGCATGCGGCCTTGTCACCGCACCCGCGATCAAACGCAACCCGTTTTTCCGTGTCCACGGGCCAGTGCTCGTCAACTCAGTGCGAATCGCGGTCGCGCTGCTTCAGCTCATTGAGGAGTTGCTCGAGGTGCGTCGGGAGCCTGGCTTCGGGGCGCAGACTCTGCTTGAGCCGTTCGCCCACCGCATCGCGAATCGAGCGGCTGGTGCGCCGGTCGATTTGCTCGCTGTCATCGGCGAAAAGGCTAACCATCGCAGGGTTCCGTGTTCTCAAAGAAGCGACACGGTACCAAGTCCTTGGCCCCCAAATGGTTTCGCCACTCGCGGCGATTGCGCGGCATTCTAGCAAAAATTGTGTGAAGCCGCGCAATGGCCCCCTCCGAATACAAAACCCCGGCGCTGGGGGACACCGGGTTTCGCTTGGAAGGTACCTTGGGGCTCAGGTAGCTTTGGAAAGGTGCTGTCGGGCTCAGTAGCAGCGGTTGATCATCCGCCAGCGGGGTCCCCAGGGGGTCGGGACCAGCCGGCGCACATAGCAGCCGCCATAGCCGTAGGAGACGGGGCCGCCGGCATAGAACCGCGGTCCGCCCCAGCCGTGATGCCAGCCACCGCCGCCGCCATGACCCCAGCCGCCATGCCAATGAGCGGACGCGGAGGTCGGCGCCAGCGCGGCACCAAGCGCGACCACGGCGAGCGCGGCGAGCGAAAGTTTCCTCAACATGGTGATCTCCTCAAAACTGCCGGCGCGGGGCTATCGCGTCGATGGAAAGGCCGCCGAAACGGTCCGCCTCGGGCAGAGGCTTTGGTTTCGATGGACCCGAGGTTATCCGAGCGAGGCTGAACCAAACCCTGACGAGGCCTTCAGATTGGGTTCATTTGGGTGAAATCGTCGTAATCCATCTTGGAATTCGGGCGCTTGGCCTGCGGCGAAGCGCCCGCGAGTCGGTTTTGGCGGTCGCTTGCCGTATGGCGAACGCGCCGATATAAGCCCGGCAACTCCGAACCACCGTTTTCTCTTCAAGGACAAGATCATGGCCATCGAACGCACCTTCTCGATCATCAAGCCTGACGCCACCGCGCGTAACCTTACCGGTGCGGTTAACGCCGTGATCGAGAAGGCGGGCCTGCGCGTCGTCGCGCAGAAGCGCATCCGCATGACCAAGGAACAGGCCGAGACCTTCTATGCGGTCCACAAGGCGCGCCCCTTCTTCGGTGAACTCGTGGACTTCATGACCTCGGGCCCCGTGGTGGTCCAGGTGCTGGAAGGCGAGGGTGCCGTCTCCAAGTATCGCGACGTGATGGGGGCGACCGATCCGTCCAAGGCGGCTGACGGCACCATCCGCAAGCTCTACGCAAAGTCGATCGGCGAGAACTCCGCGCACGGTTCGGATGCGCCGGAAACCGCCGCGATCGAGATCGCGCAGTTCTTCTCGGGCAACGAGATCGTCGGCTGATCCGTCGGCCGATAAGGTAACGAGACGCGGCGAAAGGACGTAGTGTGAACTGGCTCTGGCAGATCTTCGATCCCGCTACGATCGGGGCATTCTTCACCCAGTTCCGCGTTGAGATGGCCGAACCGACCTTCTGGGTCGCGGTCGGCAAGATCATCTGGATCAACATCCTCTTGTCCGGCGACAATGCGCTGGTGATCGCGCTCGCCTGCCGCGGCCTCAAGCCGCGGCATCGGCTGTGGGGCATGATCCTCGGTGCAGGCGCGGCGGTGCTGCTGCGGATCATCTTCACGGGCATCGTCGCGAGCCTGATGGAGCTGCCGTACCTCAAGCTGGTCGGCGGTCTTGCGCTGATCGTGATTGCGGCAAAGCTGCTGGTGCCGGAACAGGAGGACGAGGACGGCGTCGAGTCGGCTTCGCATCTGTGGCAGGCCGTGCAGATCGTGGTCGTCGCCGACATCGTCATGAGCCTGGACAACGTCATTGCGGTGGCCGCGGCCGCCAATGGCAGTGCGCCCCTGCTGGTGCTCGGTCTTGCCATCAGCGTGCCCTTGATCGTCGCCGGTGCGGCGCTGATCATGGCGCTGCTCGCAAAGCTCCCGGTTCTGGTGTGGGCCGGCGCGGCGCTGCTCGGCTGGATCGCGGGCGAGGTGATCGCGACCGATCCCGGCATCGCGCCGAGGCTGCACACGCTGTTCGACGGTCCGTTCGGCGCCTCGCTGGACAACATGCTCGGCGCCTTGCGCATCCCGCCGCAATTCGCCCATGGCGGCGGAGGCGGCGAATATCTCTGCGCAGCTCTCGGCGTCGTCGTCGTGCTGGTCGTCGGCTCCATCTGGCGCCGACGCAGCATGAGCGCAGCCGCGCTGGAATCCTCCGAGCGCCACGCCAAGGCATCGGCGGAATAGGCTTATCTTTCGAGCATGATCTTTCCGGAAAAACGCTTCACGCTTTTCCGGATCATGCGCTAGCGCCGGATAATCGAGCCGGCGCGGTTGATCAGCCGGGCGAGCGCGCGGAAGCGGCTGCCGACGCGGTCCGCGACGAGATCGCCGAGGCGGTGCTCGAACACCAGCAACAGCTTGCGGCCCACGCTGCGGAAATGGGTCGCAGGCAAGACGCCCGGACGCGCCGCCGAGATCAGATGCGCGACGCGGAAGGCCGCGCCCAGCAGGCGGGCGCGTTCGAGCTGCGCCGGCGTCAGAAGCTCCTGCATGGCGACCGGCGGCTGGTTCTCCTCGCTGAGCCCCGCATAGCGATAGAACACGGACAGGCCGACGAAGGCGCGCTCGGTGTGGGTGATCGCGCCGAAATTGCCGTTGACGACGAGGCTCAGCGTCTGCTCGCCGCGATGGTCGGGATGCACGCGCCAGCCGATGTCGGACAGCAGGCACGCGGCGTGGCGCAGGCGGCGGTCCTCCTCGGTCTCGCGCAGCTTCACCACGCGGGCGAGGCGGTCGGTCCAGGCGATCAACTCGCGCGCGTGCTTGGCCGAACGCGACAGCAGCTGGTTCAGCTCCTCGGCCGCGCAGATCAGCCCGTCCTTGTTGCGTTCGGACTCCGGCAGCTTCTCGTGCAGCAGGCCCTCGCGCACGCCGAAGGTCGAGAACACGATGGTCTTCGGCTTCGCCACCCGGATGATGTGCTCGAGCACCAGTGCGGCATAGGTGAGGAGCGGGCGCCGGGCATCGGCGACGATCTCGATGTCGGCGAGCATGCCGGCGGCCGCAAGCCGGCGGAGACGACGCGAAAAATCGAGCGCCTCGGCCGCCGAAATCGAATAGCCGTGCATCACTTGGAGCGGATAGCCGCTCTGGATGATGTGGATGCGCGCAAGCGCGCGCCAGGTGCCGCCGACGGCGTAGAAGCTGCGGCCGCTCCCTGCCTTGAGCTGCGGCACCCCGTCGAGCGCTTCGCGCACGATGCGGTCGGCGCGTTTCAGGGATTTATGCGCGAGGTCCTGCAGCGCGAGGCCGCCGAGCGGCAGCGTCACGCCGCTGCGCACGGTGTTTTTGCGCACGTCGATCAGTTCGAGCGAGCCGCCGCCGAGGTCGCCTACGATGCCGTCGGGATGGTGGATGCCGGAGATCACGCCGAGCGCCGACAGCCGCGCCTCGCGCGGGCCCGACAGGATCTCGATCTTCACCGCGCAGATGCGCTCGGCTTTCGCGATGAAGTCGGCGCCGTTGGAGGCGTCGCGGCAGGCGGCGGTCGCAATCGCAAACACCCGTCCGACCTGCATCACCCGGCACAGCGCACGGAAGCGCTTGAGCGAGGTCAGCGCCTTGTCGACGGCGTCGGGCGCAAGCAAGCCGGTGCTCTGCACCTCGCGGCCGAGCCCGCACAGCGTCTTCTCGTTGAAGATCGGAATGAGGCTCCGCGTCGGTCCCTCGTAGACGACGAGACGGACCGAGTTGGAGCCGATGTCGATGACGGCGACGCTCGAGCCGCGCTTGCGCGGCCGCTTCACGTCGACGATCCCGGATCAGGATTGATGACGTTCATTACGGCGCGTGAGGCGGCGCGGCGAGGATTCCTTGAGCGACTTACCACGGCCAGACAGACTCGGATTTGTCATGAAGTAGTTGTGGACGTTGAAAGGCTCCTCGCCCTTCGCGGTCTTCATACGCGTTGAGGACCCGTCCGGCAACAATTGCCAGCTCTGTTCATTGTCCTTGAGATTCGCAACCATGATCTGTTCGAGAACCTGCTGATGCACCGTGGGATTTTGCAGCGGACACAGCACCTCGACGCGGCGGTCGAGGTTGCGCGGCATCATGTCCGCCGAGGAGATATACACAGCCGCTTTCGCGCTCGGCAGGCCCTGGCCCATGCCGAAGCAGTAGATTCGGCCGTGTTCGAGGAATCGTCCGATGATCGACTTGACGCGGATGTTTTCCGACAGGCCGGGAATGCCGGGCCTGAGGCAGCAGATACCGCGCACCACGAGTTCGACCTGCACGCCGGCCTGTGAGGCCTCGTAGAGCGCGTCGATGATGTCGGGGTCGACCAGCGCGTTCATTTTCATCCAGATCGCACCAGGCCGGCCGTGTCGCGCATGCGCAGTCTCGCCCTGGATGTGCTCGATGATGCGCTTGCGCAAGGTCAGCGGCGAGACCGCCATCTTTTCCAGATCGCTCGGCGCAGCGTAGCCGGTGATGAAGTTGAACACGCGCGCGGCGTCGCGGCCGATGGTCGGCTCCGAGGTGAAGTAGGAGAGGTCGGTGTAGATGCGCGCGGTCACCGGGTGGTAATTGCCTGTGCCGGTGTGGACGTAGGTCGTTAGGCTGCCGCCCTCGCGGCGCACCACCATCGAGAGTTTCGCGTGCGTCTTCAGTTCGAGGAAGCCGTAGACGACCTGCACGCCGGCGCGTTCGAGGTCGCGCGCCCAGCGGATGTTGGCCTCCTCGTCGAAGCGGGCCTTCAGCTCGATCAGCGCGGTGACGGATTTGCCGGCTTCGGCGGCTTCCACGAGCGCACGCACGATCGGCGAGTTGCTGGAGGTGCGGTAGAGCGTCTGCTTGATGGCGACGACGTCGGGGTCGCGCGTGGCCTGCTGGAGAAACTGCACCACGACGTCGAAGGATTCGTAGGGGTGATGGACGACGAGGTCCTTCTGTCGGATCGCAGCGAAGATGTCGCCGCCTTGCTCGCGCACGCGCTCGGGATGGCGCGGCACATAAGGGGTGAATTCCAGGTCGGGCCGGTCGAGGCGGGTGAGCTGCGAGAGCTCGTTCATGGCGAGCACGCCGTCGACCAGGAACACCTCGTCGTCGGCGGTCGACAGCGCGTGCTGCACGAAGCTGCGCAGCTGTTCCGGCATCTTGGCGTCGATCTCGAGTCGGATCACGGAGCCGCGGCGACGGCGCTTCAGCGCCGTCTCGAACAGGCGGACGAGATCCTCGGCCTCTTCCTCGATTTCGAGTTCGGAGTCGCGGAGGACGCGGAATGCGCCCTGGCCGTGCAGATTGTAGCCGGGGAACAGGCGGTTGATGAACAGAGCGGTGGCCTGCTCCAGGGAGATCAGCCGGACGACCTTGCCCTCGGCCGGCAGGCGGATGAAGCGGTCGATCTTGCCGGGCATGCGGATCAACGCGTTCATCTGCTTGCCGTCGGCGGCGCGCGTGAGCTGGAGCGCGATGGTGAAGCCGAGGCTCGGAATGAACGGGAAGGGGTGGGCCGGGTCGATCGCGAGCGGCGTCAGCAGCGGGAACACGTTGCTGAGGAAGTAGTCCTCGATCCAGGTTCGTTCCGCCTTGGTGACTTCCTTGCCCTCGACCAGCACGATGCCCTCGTCGGCGAGCGTGCCGCGCAGGTCGCGCCAGATTGCCTGCTGGTCGGACGCAAGCTGCGAGACGGTCCGGTTGATGAGCGCGAGCTGCTCGGACGGGGTCAGACCGTCGGGGCTGCGCTCGGCAATGCCCTCGCGCACCTGGGCCTTAATGCCGGCGACGCGGACCATGAAGAACTCGTCGAGGTTATTCGCTGAAATCGACAGGAATCGCACCCGCTCCAGCATGGGGTGGCTGGGATTGACCGATTCCTCCAGGACGCGGCGGTTGAAGTGCAGCCAGGACAGCTCGCGATTGATGAACCGCTCGGGGCTCGATGCGATCGCCGGCGGGCCTTCGGCTTCCGGGGCTTTTTCTTTAACTTCAACAGCTTGCGCAGAGTCCATCAGAAGTCGATCCATCCAGTTCGCCCCAATTTGCGACTTACGCGCAAAACCCGCGGGAGCATGTGTTAGAGCGATGACGTTTCGATGACATTGATGTTCCGCCGCCCGGCCGCGTCAAGCCGCCTTGGTCAGACATCCCGGAGCAGCTCGGCTGCCAGGGCCCGGGTGACGGGACGGCCAAGGCGCAGGGCCTCGGTGTCCAGCAGGTCGACAGCCCGTCGGGCGGCGGCCGAGGACCGCTCCAGGCGAGTGGCGAGGTAGCTGACCACGCTCTCGTCCACCGCGAGCTGGCGGTCGGCGCAGAATTTGACGATCAGGCCGCGGAAGAGCTGATCGTCAGGCGGCAGCAGCGAGATAACAGGGACGGCGCGGAGCCGCGAGCGCAGGTCGGCAAGCTCGATCTCGAGAGAAGCGGGCGCCTCGCGTCCGGTGAAGAGGACGTAGGCGCCGTCCTCGCGCGCCAGATTCATCAGATGGAACAGGGCGCGCTCGTCGAATTCCCTGGCCTTGGGGTCCTCGACCACCAGCGCGCCGGTGGCGAGCGCAGCCGGGACGGCTTCGGCGGTCAGCCCATTGGCCGTGGTCGAGCGGGCGCCTGAAGCCTCGGCCCAGATCGCGGCGAGATGGCTTTTGCCGCTTCCTTCCGGGCCGGCCAGCCACATGATCCGGTTCGGCCATTCCGGCCAGGCGTCGATGAGGGCAAGACCGGCGGCATTAACGGGGCCTTCGAGGAAATTGTCCCGGCTCAGGCTCTCCGCATGCGGAAGCGAAAACGCCAATTGTCGGGGATGAACGCGGCCTGGCACGCTTGCTTTGCTCCGTGCCGGCGTGCCGGCTTCGTTTGACGAGATGCGACTTCATCGAGCGGGAGTTGGCCTTTTACGGGGCCGCTTCCCAACTCACTTGGCCTCGATCGTGCTCATGTGCCGCAACCACTCAACGAGATAGAGCGACACGGAGGAGAGCGTGAAGACCGTTACGAGGCCCATCAGGATGATATCATAAGGACCGGCTTTGAAGCCGAAGGCGAGGGCGGCCAGCACCAGCGCCGCGAACGCTACCTGAGCCACAGTGTTGAGCTTGGATACCTTCGAGGGCTTCATCTCCACAGGGCGGTCGAACAGCCACGATATGATCACGGCGGCGACGATCATGATGTCGCGCGAGACCACTAAGATGACGATCCAACGCGGAATCGCGCCCCAGATGCCCAAGGCCATGTAGATCGAGACCAGCAGCGCCTTGTCGGCGAGCGGGTCGAGCAAGGCGCCGAGCTCGCTCGTCATGTTGAAGCGCTTGGCAAGGAAGCCGTCGACCGCGTCGCTGATGCCGGCGATCAGGAAGACGGCGAACGCCACCTCCATTTGGCTCGACACGATGGCCCAGACGATGATCGGGACCAGCATGATGCGGCCCAAAGTAATGATGTTCGGTATACTCACACGGCGCTTCCCGGCACCCGGCCTGACCTCGAATTCGGCCCTTTGGAGGCTGAACCGGTTGATATCTCTACATAGTATACGGAGGCGCGCCATGCGAGCCATTGCGCGTCCCCGGAATTCGACGTAACCAGCCGCAAACCCACTGGAAATCGGGCATGACCGACCGCAAAAACGGCCTCACTTACGCCGATTCAGGCGTCGATATCGACGCGGGCAACCGCCTGGTCGACCTGATCAAGCCAATGGTGCGCGCAACCGCGCGGGCCGGCGCCGACGCCGAAATCGGCGGATTCGGCGGCCTGTTCGACCTCAAGGCGGCCGGTTTCAAGGATCCCATCCTGGTGGCCGCGACCGATGGCGTTGGCACCAAGGTCAAGATCGCGATCGAGACCGGCCTGCATGGCGGGATCGGCATCGACCTCGTCGCCATGAGTGTCAACGACCTCGTGGTGCAGGGCGCCGAGCCGCTGTTCTTCCTGGACTATTTTGCCTGCGGCAAGCTCGATCCAGAGGCGACCGCATCGATCGTCGCCGGTGTCGCCGAAGGCTGCCGCGAATCCGGCTGCGCCCTGATCGGCGGCGAGACGGCCGAGATGCCCGGCCTCTACAAGGACGGCGACTATGACCTCGGCGGCTTTGCCGTCGGCGCCGCGGAGCGGGGCACGCTCTTGCCGCGCAAGGATATCGCCGCCGGCGATGCCGTGATCGGGCTCGCCTCGTCGGGTGTGCACTCCAACGGTTTCTCGCTAGTGCGGAAGATCGTGGAACAATCCGGCCTCGGCTTCGGGGCGCAGGCGCCGTTTGCGCCTGTCATGACGCTCGGCGGCGCGCTGCTGACGCCGACGCGTCTCTACGTCAAATCCTGCCTGCGCGCGATCCGCGAGACCGGCGCGGTGAAGGGGCTTGCCCACATCACCGGCGGCGGCTTCACCGACAACATTCCGCGCGTGCTGCCGAACCATCTCGGTGTCGGTATCGATCTGGCGCGCCTGCCGGTGCTGCCGGTGTTCAAATGGCTGGCAGCCCAAGCCGGCATCGCCGAGCTCGAAATGCTGCGGACCTTCAATTGCGGGATCGGCATGATCGCGATCGTCGAGCCGGACAAGGTCGACGAGGTCGTGGAGGTCTTCACTGACGCCGGTGAGACCGTCGCACAGCTCGGTACCGTGATCCCGGCTGAGGGCGAGCACCGCGTCATCTATAACGGCCACCTCGATCTGGCGCTTTGATGAAACGCCGCGTCGCCATCCTGATCTCCGGTCGCGGCTCCAACATGTCCGCGCTGATCAGGGCCGCTGCTGCTGCGGATTTCCCGGCGGAGATTTCGCTCGTCATCTCGAACAAGGCCGACGCGCTCGGGCTCGAACGGGCCAAAGCGAGCGGCGTGAACACGCTGGTGATCGAAAGCAAGCCGTTCGGCAAGGACCGCGCCGGCTTCGAGAAGGTGCTGCAAGCAGCGCTCGATCAGCACGGCATCGAGCTGATCTGTCTCGGCGGTTTCATGCGGCTGTTCACGGCTGAATTCACAAAAGCCTGGTACGGGCGGATGCTCAACATCCATCCCTCGCTGCTGCCGTCATTCCCAGGCTTGGACCCGCATGGCCAGGCCTTGCGCGCCGGCGTCAAGCTGTCCGGCGCAACGGTGCACTTCGTAATCCCCGAGACCGACGCCGGCCCAATCGTGATGCAGGGCGCGGTTCCCGTCAGCGACCACGACACGGCGGATACGCTGTCGGAGCGTATCCTCGAGGTCGAGCACCGCATCTATCCCGCAGCGCTGAGCCTGCTCGCGGCCGGCAAGGTCCGGATCGAGGGCGACGTGTGCAAGACCGCGGGCAGCGGGCCGTCCGAGAATTTTCTGGTTGCGCCGTTGGTGCGGTGAAGCGCCGTCGCACGAAATACTTCTCATCCCCAAAACAAAAACCCCCGGCAGAGCCGGGGGCAACGTCATGATCTCTTGCGCAGACCGCGAGAGAAGTCAGGAGACCTTGAGGTTCTCCGCGGATGCCTTGCCGCGGTTCTCCACGAGGTCGTATTCAACCACCTGGTTTTCATTGAGGGTGGAGAGTCCGGCGCGCTCGACGGCGGAGATGTGGACGAAGACGTCCTTGTCACTGCCGTTCGGCTTGATGAACCCATATCCCTTGGTCGGGTTGAACCATTTGACGGTGCCCTTTTGCGGCATCCTCAGTCTCCTCCGCTAGATACAAAAACGACGCGGCCGCTTTTCGCGTGCCACGCCACAAACGGGCTTCCGGTAGTCTGTTCGAGTCTTGAGTCTCAATGTCGCGAAACGCACAGTCGAGCGGCCAATTCCGATTGTGTCCGATATTGCAACATGAAAATCGCCCGTTAGCAAGCCGCGCGCGAATTTCAAGTCCGGGCCGGGTGCCGTCATCTGCAATTTACGACCTGTGGCCGGGGAACCACAATCGATGGCAATCGCCTTGGCGATGAGGTCTGGACCGATTGACCCTCGGGGGCAGTTCAGCACAAATCGTCGCATGCAGTGTGGCGCGTGTTGCATTTTTGCGCGCCGCCATTTTGCTTTGGGATTCATTGTCATGTGCTGCACATTGCAGCTTTCCGGGACGCGGCGGGTGATTGGCGGAGACCGGGTTCGTCGGACGGCGGCCAAGGTCGCGAGTGCCATCGTGCTTGGCTTGGTGACGACGGCTGCTCCCGTTCTCGCTCAGGTCGCCCCGCCGCTGCCACTGCCACCACCTCCCACGCCGTCGGCCACCTCCACCAATTACGACCAATCGGCCGGCAACAGCGCGCTCAATCTCGGGTCGAACTTCCTGGAGCGGCTCGGCAACCAGGCATCTGGCGGCGTCAACCGGGCGTTCCGAACCAATCCCGGCGGCGGCGGCGCATCGGCCGGCGCGGAAGATCCGCGCTACCGCACCTGGTTCGAGGGCTACGGCATCTCGGTCCGGACCGATGCGCAAGGAGACTTTGTCGGCGACAAGCGGAAGACCTTTGGCGGTGTCGCGGGCTTTGGCGCGCGGCTCGCACCGGGCGTCAATCTCGGCTTCTCCGTCGACCAGAGCCACACCGACATCGACGTTCCGCTCGCGCTCCAGTCCGCGACGCTGGACCTGACTCAACTCGGCTTCAGTGGCTCCGTCGACAAGGGCCCCTGGACCTGGGCTTTCGCGCTGGTGCACGGTTTCGGCAAGGTCCGCTCCAGCCGGGATACCGGCCTCGGCCTTGCGACCGCGGGTTATCGCGCCGCAGTCGACGGCGCGTTGACCGAGATCAGCTATTACTGGACCAAGGACCAGATGCGCATCGTGCCCAAGGGCGCACTGGAATATGTCCGCGCCACCAGCGTCGCGTTCCAGGAGGTTGGCGGCCTCGATCCACTCAATGTCGGCTCGACGGCGCTCTCTCGCGCGCGCGTCATGATCGGAGCCGAGATCGGACGCTACTTCATCTTCGACCAGAAGATCCTGGACCTGTCCGCCTACGGCAAGTTCGTCGACAATTTCCATCAGAACCTGGGATCGGTGCAGGTCAGCCTCGGGACCCAGAGCATCGTCGTGCCCGGCATCGGCGAGAGCCGCTACGGCACGGATGCCGGCGCCTCGGCCTCGCTCAGTCTGACCAACACGGCGCGGCTCTACGTCAACTACGACGGCAAGTTCCGCAGCGAGCTGACGTCGCACCAGGGCACGGTCGGCTTCGAATATCGGTGGTGAGGCGAAGCCTGCCCACGTCCGCCCAGAGCCGGATCTGGAAAACTGCGAAGCGGTTTTCCGAAGAGATCATGTTCAAGCTTTAAGTCGGCATCGCCGCGACATAACCCGTCAATCCAAAGCCCTCGCGCGCGGCCGTCATCATTGGCGCCAGCGCGTTCGGATGGATGAACTCGTCGCGGAAACAGGGATGGATCTTGGGATCGAAGATCTTCTTCAGCCAATCGACCACGATCTTGTGGCGCTCGGAGGCGCGGAACTCCTTGTGATAGGTGAGCCAGAGATCGGCGTGGTGGCTGACGCCGAGATCGACGGCAACGAGCGGGGCGCCGAGCGCGATCGAGACCGTCGGCAGGAACCCGATGCCGGCGCCGCGCTCCACCGCATAGAGCACGCCGACCGAGGAATTGGTCTTGATCCCGACGATGCCCTCGAGCGACTTCAGTCCGAGCACGCGGGCGTAGGCGCCGTCGTCGACCTGCGGGGCGCTCTGCTTGATGATGCGATGGTTCTTCAGCTCGGCCAGGGTCGCGGGCACGCCGTAGAGGTTTTCGTACTCCTTGGAGACGAAGGGATAGATGTGCAGCCGGCCGAGCTTGGCGACGATCAGATCGGGATTGGTCGGCGGCTCGAGCTGGATCGCGATATCGGATTCGAGCCGCGCGACGTCGGCCTGTTCCATCGCGCAGCGCAGGTCGACGGTGATCTTGCGATAGGTCTTCTGGAAGTCGATCAGTCGCGGCAGGATCCAGAAATTGCCGGGGCCTTCCGTCACCGCGACGCGCACGGTGCCTGACATGTCGTTCGACGATCGCGAAGCACGCCGGAACACGTTGAAGGCATGACGCTCCATATGCGCGACGTCGGCGATCATCGCGCTGCCTTCGTCGCTGAGCGTGAGCCCGCTCTGGTCGCGCAGGAACAGCTTGCAGTCGATGCTCTCTTCGAGCCGGTCGATCCTGCGCATCAGGGTCGTGGAGGTGAGCCCGAGCTCCTCGGCGGCGTTGCGGAAACTTTTATATTTTGCGCAAGCTAAAAACAGTTTCAAATCGTCCCAGGACATATCCAGGGCTTCTTCACGGTGCTGCATCATCGCAGCACCCCGGTGCAATAACTGCTGCATACGCCAGATCCCCAGCCGCTAAGCTCTTGGTCATAGCGGGGCACGAAAGCCGCGAACGATAGAGGGGTGACATGGGTATGGAAAGGGGCTCGTTTGCCGCAAGGCATGATTTCGACGCGCTGCCGCTCAGTCCGGATGTCGACGTCCGCCGCGCGCAATTTTCCGAAATCGCCGCGCTTTCGCAGTTGGCCCACCGGCTGGTGCCGGGCGTTCGGATCGGGGCGGCGGAGCTTGCAAAATATTTCGCCTTCGATCCCGAGAGCATCCTGACTTTCAGCCGGAAGGGCAATCTCGTCGGCGGCATGGCCTTCCTGTTTCTCAACGATCGCGGGCATGATGCGCTGCTGCTCGACGAGATCTGCCTCACCGCGCCGGAGACGCGCCATCTCGCGTCCGCGAAGGAAGACGTTTCCGCCATCTACATCTGGGCGATCGCGGCGACGGGGCGCGGCGTCGCCGGTCTCGGCAAGGCCGCGGCTCATCTGAGGCAGCTAAGGTTTCGCCACGCGGATTGCTATGCGCAGCCGTCAACCGTGGCCGGACGCGACATCATGAAGGCGACGGGATTCGAGCCTGTTCCAAGCTTCCAACCCGACCTCTGGTGCTACGAGCGGCCCTGGCATCGGCAGCCGATGCGCATGCCGGGCGCGATCATTCAAGCAAGGAGTTTTGCAGATGCACGGTACTAGGATTCCTCTCGCGAAGCCCGATTCCCGCGCCATCACCATTCGCCTCGCACGCGATCTCAGCGATCTCATGCTGGTCACCTCGATCCGCTCGGCCGTCTATCTCGCCGAGCAGGATTGCCCGTTCGACGAGGAGTTCGACGGCAACGACATGGTCGCCGCGCATTTCATCGGCTATGTCGGCAACGAGCCTGCGGGCTGTCTGCGGGTGCGGTTCTTCGGCGATTTCGCCAAGGTGGAACGGCTTGCGGTGCGGCACCAATATCGGCGCTCGCGGGTCTCGTTCAAGCTGGTGCAGGCGAGCGTCGACTATGTGAAGCGCAAGGGCTTTCGCAAGATCTACGGCCAGGCGCAGGATCGGCTGGTCGATTTCTGGGCCCATTTCGGCGCCAAGCCGCTCGGCCACAATCGCAAGATCACTTTCTCCGACTTCTCCTACACGGAAATGCTGCTGGAGATCGAACCGGGCCCGGATGCCATTACGCTGGAGAGCGATCCGTACGTGATCATCCGACCCGAGGGCGATTGGGACCGGCCGGGCGTGCTCGACGCCTCGGCGGGACGGGCCGTGACGTCGCCGCTGCGGGACGTCGCGCTCGCTGGCCGTTGAAACTGGTGCAGCTGCGCGCAAAAACATGCTGGTTTCCATCGCCGACGATCCGCCGATCCTGGTCTGCGCGGATCTCCAGGTCGAATATCTGACCCCCGGACGTCGCCACGTCATCCTCGATGGCGACGCCGCGACAGCGCGCTGCGTGGAACTGTTGACGTTCTGGCGCGACAATCTCTGGCCGGTGATGCATCTGAAGCGCATCGCGCAGGCGGCCTGGTTCAATCCGGCATCCAAGCTGACCGATTGGATCGCGGAGGCGAAGCCGCGGCCGGGAGAAATGACGTTCGAGCATCCGCTGCCGTCGGCATACAGTTCGGCGCGTTTTGTGGACTACATGTCCAATATCCGCAATGTCCGTTGCGTGCTCGCGGGCTTTTCCCTGGACGAAACTGTCCTGGCCACCGCTATTGACGGGTTTCACCGCAGTCATCGCTTCCAGGTGGTGGCTGACGCGGTGGCCTGCCGGCAGCCGGGGACAGGCGATGCTGCCGCCTACAAGCATGCGGTAGTGAATGTGATCGGGAATTTTGCTACAATCCAGTCCAGCGCCGAACTGATCAGAACCAGCGGCGCCGTTGCGGTGTAGGCGGCCGCGATCGACGGATGGAGTGGGACATTGTCACGGGGAGATCAGCTCGAGGAGCTGGCAAGCGACCTGTCGCGTGCCGCCGAGGCGGCGCGCCGTCTCGGTCTGCCCACGACGGTGTATCTGCTCTCGATGGCGCTGGTGGAGGTGCGGGAGGCCGCTGCCGCCGATGGCGATGGAAATGACGACGGCGCGACGTGACAGCTGCCCGATGTGCGGCTTTGTGCAACGCTGCTGAGCGCTTGCTGCCGACGAATTGACGTTGCAAGTTTTGCGCGGTGGCAATAGCCAAGGAGCTGGATCATCGAGTGATGACGCTGGCCGCGCCGGCGACGTGACGCTTTCAAGGATGCCTGCAAATGTCCATGTTGCCCAATTCCCAAGAGGCCCGGGATGTGGCCTATCAGCTCCATCCCTACACCAACGCGCGCGCCCATCAGCAGGCCGGTCCCCTGGTGATCGAACGCGGCGAGGGCCCTTACGTGTTCGACGCGTCGGGCAAGCGCTATTTCGAGGCGATGGCGGGCCTGTGGAGCGTCGGGCTCGGCTTCAACGAGAAGCGGCTGGTCGAAGCCGCGCACAAGCAGATGCAGGCGCTGCCGTTCTATCACACCTTCTCCGCCAAATCGCACGGGCCCTCGATTGATCTCGCCGAGAAGCTGGTGGCGCTGTCGCCGGTGCCGATGAGCAAGGTCTTCTTCACCAACTCCGGCTCGGAGGCCAACGACACCGTTCTGAAGTTGATTGCCTATCGCTCCAATGCGCTCGGCCAGCCACAGCGCAAGAAGGTGATCAGCCGGATGCGCGCCTATCACGGCGTCACGATTGCGTCCGCCAGCCTCACCGGGCTGCCGAACAACCACCGCTCTTTCGACTTGCCGCTCCCGAACATCCTGCACACGGGCTCGCCGCATTTCTACAAGGACGGCGCGCCCGGGGAGAGCGAGGAAGCCTTCGCGACGCGGCGGGCCGAGGAGCTCGATGCGCTGATCCAGAAGGAAGGCCCGGACACGATCGCGGCGTTCTTCGGCGAGCCGGTGATGGGCGCGGGCGGCGTCATCGTGCCGCCGGCGACCTATTGGGACAAGATCCAGAAGGTATTGAACAAGTACGACATCCTGTTGGTCGCCGACGAGGTCATCTGCGGCTTCGGCCGCACCGGCAAGATGTTCGGCTGCGAAACCTACGGCATCAAGCCCGACGCGATCGTGGTCTCCAAGCAGATCACGTCGAGCTATTTCCCGCTGTCGGCCATCATGATGAACGATCGCATGTTCGAGCCGATCGCCGATGAGAGCAACAAGATCGGCGTGCTCGGCCACGGCTTCACCGCGGGCGGCCATCCGGTCGGGTCGGCGATTGCGCTGGAGAATTTGAAAATCATCGAGGAGCGGGGCCTCGTTGCGCATGCCGCCGAGCTCGGTGGCTACATGCAAGGCAAGCTGCGTGAACTCACCAGCCATCCGCTGGTCGGCGAGGTCCGCGGTGTCGGGATGATCGCCGCGATCGAACTGGTGCTGGACAAGGCGCGCAAGACCGCAGCGGCAACGCCGGGCGCCGTCGGCGGCATGGCCAGCCGCATGCTGCAGGAGCGCGGCGTGATCTCGCGCAACATGCTCGACGCCATCGCCATCTGCCCGCCGCTGATCGTCACCAAGGCCCAGATCGACGAGCTGGTTGCGGCGATTTCAGGTGTGCTGGACGACATGAAGCCGGAAGTGGCGAAGCTGACGCCGGCGTAAGGGAAGCGTTTCAACGCGAGCGGAGCGTCTCACCACACTCTCGGTGTCGTCCTGGCGAAAGCCAGGACCCATACCGCGCGATCTAGCGAGACGGGTGGTAGTAGTCCCGAACGACGAGTCTTCGCCAAACTCTTGCCTGGAGTAATGGGGACGACGTTGCGGAGGGATGGCGGCCTATTCCGCCCGCTGAACCCCGATCACGCGGCCTTTCTCCACCGCCAGCGCCAGCTCACCGCGCTTCAGTTTCAGTGCGGCCTCGCCGAACAGCTCGCGGCGCCAGCCGCGTAGCGCCGGCACGTCGGCCTCGTCGTCGGCCGCGATCTCCTCGAGATCGTCGACGGTCGCAATCACCTTGCTCGCGACCGCATGGCGCTCCGCGGTCATGCGCAGCAGCACCTTCAACAGCTCGACGATCGCGGCGCCATTGTTGTTGTTGCGCGGCTTTTCCAGCTTCGGCAGCGTGGCGTGATCCCGCGCCAGCCCGCGCTCGACGGCGGCGACGATGTCGGCGCCCCATTTGGATTTCTCAAAACCCTTCGGCACCGAGCGCAGGTTTGCGAGCTTCTCGATCGTATTCGGCGCGTGGGTTGCGATGTCGCTGACGGCCTCGTCGCGCAGCACGCGGCCGCGCGGCACGTCGCGGCTCTGCGCCTCCTGCTCGCGCCAGGCGGCGACCTCCATCAGGACTGCGAGGTCCTTGGGCTTGCGCACCCGCGTCTTGAGCCGTTCCCAGGCGCGCTCGGGGTGGAAGTCGTAGGTCTTGGGCGAGGTCAGGACCTCCATCTCGATCGAGACCCATTCGCTGCGCCGGCGCTTCTTGAGGTCGGCGTCGAGCGCTGCGAACACGTCGCGCAGATGCGTGACGTCGGACACGGCGTAGTGCATCTGCTCCTTGGTCAGCGGCCGGCGCGACCAGTCGGTGAAGCGATGAGTCTTGTCCGGGCGGTGCCCGGTGACCTTCTCGACTAGCGCGTCGTAGGCGATGCTGTCGCCGTAGCCGAGCACCATGGCCGCGACCTGGGTGTCGAACACGGGGTGCGGGATGATGCCCGCCTGATGCCAGATGATCTCGATGTCCTGGCGGGCGGCGTGGAACACCTTCAGCACGGCCTCATTGGCCATCAGCTCGAAGAACGGCTTGAGGTCGATGCCGGCGGCCAGGGTGTCGATGACGATCGCTTCCTCGGCGCTCGCCATCTGCACCACGCACAGCAGCGGGTAATAGGTGGTCTCGCGCAGGAACTCGGTATCGACGGTAATGACGGGGTGCTTGGCCAGCCGGCTGCAGGCAGCCGCAAGGTCAGCGGTGGTGGTAATCAAATCCATGAACGGCCCATGACAAGTCCATCAGCCGTTCTGCCGAAAGCGCTGTGATGTCAAGGGGCTCGAAGCGAATTCGAGCCTTGCATTTGGGCCGGAATCGCATTTTCCGACGAAAATCCTATTCGTAGCGGACCCGCCGGGAGGGTTTGCGCGCGCAGGGCAGCGCCACCACGACCACGCACATGGCGACCAGCGCCAGCCCCAGGAACTCGAAAACCAACAGATCCACGGCAATGTCCCCCAGCAACATTGCTAAACTTGTCCGGGGGGAATTGAGGGTCTGTTAATTCTCGTGGTTACCGGCGGCGGGCTGGGCCGGATGGTGGACGCGGGGTTAACGGGGGCACCATGCGATGCAGCGCCGCGGCATCCGGCGTCACGTCATGAGCTTCGGCAGGACGGCCGCCAAGGCGTCCACGGCGGCGCGAACTTTCGGCGGCATCCGGGGCGAGCGGGGCCAGAGCGCGTGGCAGTCGTAGAGAAATCCCGGCTGACCGCTCAACAGATTGATGAGCGTACCGGCGCGTAGGCGTTCGCGGACCAGCCAGTATGGCAGCCAGGCCAGTCCCATCCCCTGTGTAGCGGCGTCCGCAATCGCGTCGAGATCGTCGAGCCTGAGCCTTCCCGCCGGCATGATTTCGCTCGGAGGCTGGCCTTCGCGGGGAAACAGCCACGGCCGGACGCGTCCGGAGCGGCGATAGATGATCGCTTGGTGTGCGGCGAGATCGTCGAGCGATTTCGGCTTGCCGTTGGCGCGCAGATAGGAGCGCGAACCGCACACCACCATGCGCTGGCTTGCGATGCGCCGCGTCATCAGGCCGGATTGATCGTTTAGATCGCCGGTCCGGATCGCAAGATCATAGCGGGCCTCGATGATGTCAGCGATCGGGTCGCCGAACGAGAGATCGAGCTCCAGATGGGGATATCGTCGCGCGAGCTTCATCAGCAAGGGGGCGATGCAGTGCCGGCCCAGCAGGGCGGGCATGGTCACGCGAAGCCGGCTACGCGGCTCGGACAATTCGTCGGAAGCGACGGCATCGGCGGCCTCGGCTTCGGCGAGCACAGTGCGGCAGCGCTCGTAATAGGCTTGGCCTGTCTCGGTCAGGCTCTGGCGCCGTGTGGTGCGGTTGAGGAGGCGGACGTCCAAGCGTTGTTCGAGGAAGCGAACGTGCTTGCCGACCATTGGCCCCGACATTTCGAGCGCATCGGCGGCAGCGGCGAACGAACCCACGTCAACCGCCTTGACGAAGACGGCCATGCTGGTCAGGCGGTCCATGATTGCAAACTCCTGGTTTCGACTGTTTTGCCGTTTGATCGCTTTATGCGCTGCCGCTCGGTTGGCATAGCTCCATTCAATTCAATTGTTTTGGAGTGTGTTCATGGCGCGCGTCGTTCGCTTCCACAGACATGGTGGCCCCGAGGTGCTGCGCATCGAGACCGTTGACGTCGCGCCGCCAGGAAGGTGCGAGGTGCAGATCAGGGTCAAGGCCCTCGGGCTCAATCGCGCGGAAGCGCTCTTGCGAGCGGGGACCTATATCGAGACCGCGACCTTTCCGTCTGGCCTTGGTCTCGAGGCCGCCGGCATCGTCGAGGCGATCGGCGAAGGCGTGAGCGGCTTCTCGCCGGGCGAGGTCGTCAGCATCGTGCCGCCCGTGTCGATGGTGCGATGGCCGGCCTATGGCGAGCTCGTCACGTTTCCGGCGGAGTTCGTTGTGAAGCACCCGCCCGAGCTCGGCTTCGACGCGGCGGCCGCGGTATGGATGCAATATCTGACGGCGTTCGGTGCTCTGGTCGATATTGCTGGGCTAAAGCGAGGGGAGGCAGTCGTTATTACGGCGGCGTCGAGCAGTGTCGGGCTTGCAGCGATTCAGATCGCGAACCGGATTGGTGCGATGCCGATTGCAGTGACGCGAACCTCGATCAAGCGGCAAGCCTTGCGCGATGCTGGCGCTGCCGACGTCATCGCCTCGGTGGAAGAGGACATCGGGTCGCGCCTGGAGGACATTGTCGGCTCAAACGGCGTCCGCGTGGTGTTCGACGCGGTCGGCGGTCCCATATTTGAGCCGCTCACCGCCGCAATGTCGCCGGGTGGCGTTCTCATCGAATATGGCGGCCTGAGCCCCGAGCCGACGCCATTTCCGCTGGTCAACGTCCTGACCAAGAGCCTGACGCTGCGCGGCTATCTCGTGCACGAGATCATCCGCGACCCCACGCGGCTTGCGAAGGCGAAAGCGTTCATCCTCGATGGGCTTTCGGGTGGTGCCTTGCGTCCGATCATCGCCAAAACGTTTCGCTTTGACGAGATAGTCGAGGCCCATCACTTTCTGGAGTCAAACGAGCAGTTCGGCAAAATCGTGGTGACGATCTGAGCGAACGATCGTCCTGGACAAACGATTTCCGCACCCGCATCACGGATTACGCCTTCGGCGCCTCCACCCTGCGCACCGAGCTCGCCTCACGTCCCGCAGAACGTCTGCAGCACCCGCTGGTCCGGCAGCGGGGGATCGGCGTAGGCGGCGTAGTCTGGCTGGTCATCGAACGGCTTTGCCAGCACCTTCACCAATTCCTCGAACGGCGCGTAGTTGTTATCGTTGACCGCGGCCTGGATCACGGCCTCGATGCGGTGGTTGCGCGGGATGAAGATCGGGTTGACGGCGTGCATGGCGGCTTGCCGTTCGGCTGCGCTCTGCGGCTCCAGGGCTGTGCGCTCGTGCCAGCGCCTGGCCCACTCGTCGAACGCCGCGGGCTCCATGAATTGCGCGCGTGCATCGTCGGCAGCAGGATCGCCAGCGGCGTCACCGAGCTTGCGGAAGGTGAGGGTGAAGTCGGCCTGGTTCTTGGCCATGGTGTCCAGCAGGTCCTGGATCAGCGCGTCGTCGCCGTCGCGCTCCGTGAACAGGCCGACCTTCTTGCGTAGACCCGCCTGATAGGCGTCGCTGAACGTCTCGGAGAAGGCGCCGAGAATGTCCTGGGCATCGGCGACCGCCTTTTCCTGATCGTCGGAGAACAGCGGCAGCAGGCATTCGGCCAGCCGAGTCAGATTCCACAGCGCGATGCGCGGCTGGTTCGCATAGGCGTAGCGGCCCATCTCGTCGATCGAGGAAAACACCTGCGCCGGATTGTAGGCATCCATGAAAGCGCAGGGGCCATAATCGATGGTCTCGCCCGAGATCGAGCTGTTGTCGGTGTTCATCACGCCATGGATGAAACCGACCAACAGCCAGCGTGCGACGAGATCGGCCTGGCGCGCGACGACGCCACCGAGCAGCGCGTGATAGGGCCGCTCGGCGCCGAGCAGCTCCGGATAGTGCCTCGCGATGACATGGTCGGCGAGCCGGCGAATGGCATCAGTGTCGCGGCGAACGGCGAAAAACTGGAAGGTCCCGACGCGGATGTGGCTCGAGGCGACGCGGGTCAGCACCGCGCCTGGCAGCGCGGTCTCGCGGATGACGTGCTCGCCGGTGACGACGGCAGCGAGTGAGCGCGTGGTCGGAATGCCGAGCGCGAACATCGCTTCGCTGACGATGTATTCGCGCAGCACCGGCCCGAGCGCGGCACGGCCGTCGCCGCGGCGGGAGAACGGAGTGGGACCCGAGCCCTTGAGCTGGATGTCGCGGCGGATGCCGTCCTTGTCGATGACCTCGCCGAGCAGCACCGCCCTTCCGTCGCCCAGCTGCGGTACGAATTGCCCGAACTGGTGGCCGGCATAGGCCATGGCGATCGGATCGGCGCCGGCGGGAACCGTCTTGCCCGCCAGGATTTCGGCGCCCTCAGGGGTCTCCAGCACATCTGGATCGAGCCCGAGCTGGACCGCCAGCGGCCTGTTCAGCTTGATGAGCCGGGGCGCCGCCACCGGCGTCGGTGCGACACGGGCGAAAAAGCTATCCGGCAGCCCCGAATAGGAGTTCTGGAACGGGAAATGGACTGTCATGGCCTCAAGATAGGCGTGGAACGCCGGATGGCAAAGGCTTGAGCCCGGATCGGGCAAAAAGGGGCACTTCCAGCCGAAAACAGGGCGTTCCCTTGGTTGCCGCTTGGGGCCTCGTCGGGTAAACCCTGCCGCAACTTCGGACCGGTCGTTTCAGGCCGTCCGATTCGATCCTCAGACATCATTTTGGGACGACCATGCATCGCTACCGGTCACATACATGCGGCGCGCTCCGCGAGAGCAACATCGGCGAGACGGTCCGCCTTTCAGGCTGGGTCCATCGCGTTCGCGACCATGGCGGCGTGCTGTTCATCGACCTGCGCGACCATTACGGCCTGACCCAGTGCGTGGTCGATCCGGACTCGCCGGCGTTCTCGCAGGCCGAGAAGCTGCGCTCGGAATTCGTGGTCAAGATGGACGGCAAGGCCCGCCGCCGCCCCGAAGGCACCGACAATGATGATTTGCCCACCGGCAAGATCGAGATCTATGTCAGCGAGATCGAAGTGCTGGGACCTGCCGGCGACCTGCCGCTGCCGGTGTTCGGCGACCAGGAATATCCCGAGGACATTAGGCTCAAGTACCGCTTCCTCGATTTGCGTCGCGAGAAGCTGCACCAGAACATCATGACGCGCGTCGAAATCATCAAGTCGATGCGCAGGCGCATGGAGGGGCAGGGCTTCTTCGAGTTCAACACCCCGATCCTGACCGCGTCCTCGCCGGAAGGCGCGCGCGACTTCCTGGTGCCCTCGCGCATCCATCCCGGCAAGTTCTACGCGCTGCCGCAGGCGCCGCAGCAGTACAAGCAGCTGTTGATGATGTCGGGCTTCGACCGCTACTTCCAGATCGCGCCCTGCTTCCGCGACGAGGACCCGCGCGCTGATCGTCTGCCGGGCGAGTTCTACCAGCTCGACGTCGAAATGAGTTTTGTGACTCAAGAGGACGTCTTCTCGGCGATGGAGCCGGTCATCACCGGCGTGTTCGAGGAGTTTGCCAAGGGCAAGCCGGTGACCAAGGGCTGGCGCCGGATTCCGTTCGCCGAAGCGCTGCGCAAATACGGCAGCGACAAGCCGGACCTGCGCAATCCGATCGAGATGCAGGACGTCTCCGAACACTTCCGTGGCTCCGGCTTCAAGGTGTTCGCGCGGATGTTGGAGGACCCCAAGAACCAGGTCTGGGCGATCCCGGCGCCGGGTGGCGGTTCTCGCGCCTTCTGCGATCGCATGAATTCATGGGCGCAGGGCGAGGGCCAGCCCGGCCTCGGCTACATCATGTGGCGCGAGGGCGGCGAAGGTGCCGGTCCGCTTGCCAACAACATCGGCGCTGAGCGCACGGCCGCGATCCGCGCCCAGATCGGCGTGAAGGAAGGCGATGCCGCGTTCTTCGTCGCCGGCGATCCCGACAAGTTCTGGAAGTTTTCAGGGTTGGCCCGCAACAAGGTCGGCGAGGACCTGAACCTCACCGACAAGGAGCGGTTCGAGCTGGCCTGGATCGTCGACTTCCCGATGTACGAGTACAATGAGGAAGACAAGAAGGTCGACTTCTCGCACAATCCCTTCTCAATGCCACAGGGCGGTCTCGAGGCCTTGAAGGGCCAGGATCCGCTGACCATCAAGGCATTCCAGTACGACATTACCTGCAACGGCTACGAGATCGCCTCGGGCGGCATCCGCAACCACGTGCCGGAAGCGATGGTGAAGGCCTTCGAGATCGCCGGCTATGGCGAACAGGAAGTCGTCGATCGCTTCGGCGGCATGTACCGTGCCTTCCAGTACGGCGCCCCGCCGCATGGCGGCATGGCCGCCGGCGTCGACCGCATCGTCATGCTCTTGTGCGGCACCAACAATCTGCGCGAGATCTCGCTGTTCCCGATGAACCAGCAGGCCATGGACCTCCTGATGGGCGCGCCGTCGGAGCCCAGCCCCAAGCAGCTCCGCGAGCTGCATGTGAAGGTGAATCTGCCGCAGAAGTGAGGCTGTCTCCACGGCGTCATTGCGAGCGTAGCGAAGCAATCCAGAATCTTTCCGCGGAGGGACTCTGGATTGCTTCGCTACGCTCGCAATGACGGGGAGGGATTTGCGCCGGTCCAATTGCCATCCCCGCGCGCAGCGTCGTTCCCTACAGCCCTGTCGACGCCTCGATCCTGAACTGCGCAAGCGCGCTCTGTGGGTCGGTTTGCAAGAGCTGCATCAATTGCATCAGCGGTGCCTTGGCGCGCGGGGACAGCTTGATGGAAAGCGTCTGGCCCGGCGTCTCGACGAAGCGGGCGATCGCGTCCACGGCCGCGTTCGCATCCGGATTGGCGGAAGCAACTTGCTCGCGTTTAGCCTTGATGCTCTCGACGAGTGCCTGGCGTGCGGTATCGCGGCTGACATTCTGCATGCGCGCGAACTGCGCCGCGACGAGATCGACGACGCCGCTATCGCGCAATGAGAATTCGAGTGTGCCCGCCTCGATGCGTGCCGCCTGGCCCATGAGCTGGGCGGGATCGGTCGAAAACACCTCACGCGGCACGTTGCCGAGCGCAATACGCAATTGCGCGCTTGCGATCCCGCCGATGTCGAGCGTCGCCGGCGTCAGAACGAAGCTGTTGGACTGTTCGGTCCAGGCAGCGCCGAGATCGAGGTCGACCGCGAGCTTGTCGATCCCGCTGGCAATCAATGGAAGCTGCTTCGGGTCGGATGGATCGGTGGGCGTGACAAATTTGGCAACCACATGCGCCTTGCTCGGGATTGAGCCGACCAGCTGCCCCCAGTCCAGGCTCAGTGTGTCGATCATGACCAGCTTCTTGGTGGTCTTGAACGGCGCCGTCACGCCCTTGATCTCTGCGCCAGCGAGCACGCCGAACAGCCCGAGCATCTGATCCGGCGAGGGCGCCCGCCCGGGAGTGGTGAGGGTTGCTGCCCAGCGCATCAAATTCGCCGTGCTGAAGGATTTCAGCGCGAAGCGCTCCATCTTGAACTGGCCTTGCGGAGATGGTGTGTCGACGCCTTCGACCGCGAACTCGCCGTCGCGATATCGGATGGCATTAACCGTGGCCGTTCCTTGCGGCGTGCCGACCGACATCTTGCCGAGTTCGGCCTTACCGATGCGAAGACCCTCATAGACTCCGGCGAGCTTCTCCAGCAGCTCGCGTGCCTGTGCCGGCGTCGGCGGGGCCGATTGATCCCGCGGCAGCGCGGCAAATATCTCGGCCAGCCGGAATTTCGACGGCTGCACGGCGATGTCTTCCATGGTGAAGCCGTCGATATCCACTCGCATCCCCTGTGCCGATTTGAGCGCATAGGGACCTGTCGAGACCTGCCGGTAGACCCGGCGATAGCTGTCGTCGCTGGCCGTCTGCGGATCGAGCGCGGCGAGGATAGCGCTCGCGTCGAAATCGTTGACGATGATGTTCGACAATTCGCCCGTCAGCTTGTCCGGCTTGCCGGGCTGCTTCACGTCGAGCGAGATCACGGCGCGGTCCGACTTCATCGCGTCGATCTTGCCGTGCTTCAGGTTCTGGATCGCCAGTCCGGAATAGGTGACCTCGCCGCTGCCGGCGGCGCCGGAATCGAAGCTAATCGCGAGGGTCGGGGCCGTGAGCGACGATGCAGCGACACTCGCATATTGGCCGAGCACGTAGCGGTACAGGTCGACCAGCGAGCCGTCCGCCGGCACCTGATCCGCGTGAACAGGACCGGCATAGTCGCGCATGACCAATTGCGGGAGCTTGTACGCGACCTTGAGCTTGGCAGCGCCGATCTGGTCCAGCGTAACCTCGAGCCCGGTGATGTTGATATCGTCGGCCGAGAACCTTGTCTCGTCGATCTGGCGAACGCCCGTGCCCTTGATGGCGGCGATCCTGATCTGCGCCTGCGGTGCCTTGCCGGGCGTAACCGCGATGTCCTCGATCGTGAGGGTGCGCGTGGGCAGATCGAAGGCGATCTTGCCGTAGCTGGCCTTGCCGCCTTGCTTGCGGATTTGCTCGAACGCGGCCTCCACCTCGGCGGTGGTGCGATGCTGGACGTAGAGATTGAAGCCGAACCATCCGCCCGCGACCACCACGGCCACGACGATTAGGCCGATCAGGATTCGCTTCATTCTCAGCTCCAGTTGCTCGCATTGCAGGACGCAACCTGCCATATTCGCAAAGCAATGCGGGGTCCAGGGAAAGTGAGCGCTATCAGATATTTGACCGCGCGCCCTGTTGATGGAGCCGCAATCGGATGTTGCCACCGGGGCGCCCGGCGTGCTTCATCCCGTTTCCATGACCCGGAAATACCACCCGAAGGCGGGCCGGTCAGGACAACGTAGTTTGAGGCCGGTAACGCGAGGCGAGACACCGCATGTCGTCTTATTCCGATGATCTCCACCAGGCGGCGCTGGCCTATCACCGTCTGCCGCGCCCCGGGAAGCTCGAGATTCAGGCGAGCAAGCCGCTCGCCAACCAGCGCGACCTCGCGCTGGCCTATTCGCCCGGCGTCGCCGCCGCCTGCCTGGAGATCGCCAAGAACCCGGCGGAAGCGGCGACGCTGACGATCCGCTCCAATCTGGTCGCCGTGGTTTCGAACGGCACCGCCGTGCTCGGCCTCGGCAATATCGGTCCGCTGGCCTCGAAGCCGGTGATGGAGGGCAAGGCGGTCCTGTTCAAAAAATTCGCCGGCATCGACGTGTTCGACATCGAAATCGCGGCCGACACCATCGAGCGCGTGGTCGAGACCGTGGCCGCGCTCGAGCCGACCTTCGGCGGCATCAATCTCGAGGACATCCGCGGACCGGAATGCTTCGAGATCGAGGCGCAGCTCAAGGAGCGCATGAAGATCCCGGTCTTCCACGACGACCAGCACGGCACCGCGATCATCGTTGCCGCCGCCGTCACCAACGCCCTGCGACTCAACGGCAAGAAGCTCTCCGACGTGAAGATCGTAGCATCGGGGGCAGGGGCCGCGGCGATCGCGACCCTGAACCTGCTGGTGTCGATGGGCGCGCAGCGCAAGAACATCTGGGTCTGCGACATCGACGGCCTAGTGCATGAGGGCCGCAACACCACGATGGACCGCTGGAAGGCGGTCTATGCGCAGAAGACCGACAAGCGCACGCTCGCCGACGTCATCGGCGGCGCCGACATCTTCATCGGCCTGTCGGCACCGGGCGTGCTCAAGCCCGAGATGGCCAAGGCGATGGGCGACAAGCCGCTCATCATGGCGCTCGCGAATCCGACGCCGGAGATCATGCCGGAGGAGGCGCGCAAGGTGCGCCCGGACGCCATGATCTGCACCGGCCGCTCCGACTTTCCGAACCAGGTCAACAACGTCCTGTGCTTTCCCTTCATCTTCCGCGGCGCGCTCGACGTCGGCGCCAGCGCGATCAACGAGGAGATGAAGCTCGCCGCCGTCGAGGCCATCGCGCAGCTCGCGCGCGAGGCGCCGTCCGATGCGGTCGCGCAAGGCTTTGATACCGGCGAGACGCAAGGGTTTGGCCCGGGCTCGCTGATCCCGTCTCCGTTTGATCCGCGGTTGATTTTGCGAATCTCGCCGGCGGTCGCCAAGGCTGCGATGGATTCCGGCGTCGCGACCCGACCCATCACCAATTTCGACGAGTACACCGCGCTGCTCGAGCGCTTCGCTTTCCGCTCCGGCCTCGTCATGAAGCCGATGTTCGCGAAGGCCAAGACCCAACCGGTGCGCGTGATCTACGCCGAAGGCGAGGACGAGCGCGTGCTGCGCGCCACCCAGGTGGTGCTGGAGGAGAAGCTGGCGACGCCGATCCTGGTCGGACGTCCGTCGGTGGTCGAGGCCCGCATCGAGCGCTTCGGCCTGTCGATCAAGGCCGGCAGGGACTTCGATCTCGTCAATCCCGAGGACGATCCGCGCTACCGCTCCTACGTGCAGTCCTATGTCGAGGTCGCCGGCCGCCGCGGCGTGACGCCCGATGCGGCGCGCACGGTGGTGCGCACCAACAACACCGTCATCGCGGCGCTCGCAGTGGTGCGCGGAGAGGCGGACGCCATGCTTTGCGGCGTCGAGGGCCGCTACATGAGCCATCTGCGCCATGTCCGCGAGATCGTCGGGTTCACACCGGGGATCAGCGACTATGCGGCGCTGGCGCTGCTGATCACCAGCAAGGGCGCCTTCTTCATCGCCGACACCCAGGTGCGGCCCAATCCGAGCGCCGAAGAGCTCGCCGAGATCGCCTCGCTCGCGGCGGTCCACGTCCAACGCTTCAACATCAAGCCGAAGATCGCCTTCGTCTCGCATTCGGATTTCGGCAGTTACGACACGGAATCCTCGCGCAAGATGCGCCGGGCGACCCAGCTCCTGAAGGAGAAGCATCCGGAGCTCGAGGCTGACGGTGAGATGCAGGGCGACACCGCGCTCTCGGCCGCGGCGCGCAAAATGGTGCTGCCGCACTCCAACCTCGAGGGCGAGGCCAACATCATGATCATGCCAAGCCTCGACACTGCCAACGTCGCCTATCAGATGATCAAGTCGCTGGCGGACGCGCTGCCCGTCGGTCCGATCCTGATCGGGCCGGCGCGTCCAGCCCACATCCTCACCCCGTCCGTGACGGCGCGAGGCATCCTCAACATGACCGCAGTGGCCGTGGTGGAAGCGCAGGAGCGCGCGTCGCGGCAGCAGCCGACGTTGTTTACGTAGGGGCGGGGCTCTTCACCTCGCCCCGCTTGTGGGGAGAGGTCGAATTCGCGCGCAGCTCGAATTCGGGCGAGGGGGGACTCTCCGCGAGTCCAACTTTCACCGTCCCGGCCGAGGCTCCCCCTCACCCCAACCCTCTCTCCGCAAGCGGGGCGAGGGAGCGCACCTGCCGCGCGTCGGCAATTCAATGCTTTCAAAACGACTTTCGCCATTTCCCCGTTTGTAAACCGGCGAATGACTCTCCATAATCCTTCAGTGCTTTCGCGAAAATTCCGGTTTCAAAAAGCCTGAGCAAAGAGGCCGATCATGCCAGCGTTCGTGACTTTCGGGCGGATTCTGTTCGCCGTGCTGTTCATCTACACGGGCGCGGCAAGACTGTTTGCCATGCAGGCGACCGTTGATTTCATCGCCGCCAAGGTCGTGGTGCCCGACATGATCGCGCCTTACGCCAAGCAGGTCGAGACGGCGACGGCCATGACGACGCCGCAACTGCTGGCGATCGCGGTCGGTGTCCTCGAGATCATCGCTGGGGTGATGATCGCGCTGAATTTCGGCGCGCGGTTCTTCGCGATGCTGATGATCATCTATGTCGCGGTCGCGACCTTCCTGTTCTACGACTTCTGGAACCAGGTGCCGCCTGACAACGGCAAGATGCTGGTGGACGCGCTCAAGAACCTGTCGATCATCGGCGCGCTGTTCATGATCATGGGCTACGGCCGCGCCACGCGTCCGGCGGAGGCGGCCTACGGGGACGTATAAAAGATAAACCGCTACGTCCTGCGCCACGGCGTGACGGTCACCCCGTGCGCGGCGTCGAGCAGATACGGCGCGCCCGGTTTCATCCCGTGTGAGGCCAGCACCTGCTGAGGCGTCCGCGCCGGTACTTCCACAAAACAGCCTTCGCCGCCGGGCAGCCGCAGATGCTGGGCTTCCGACAGCCAGAACGTGTCGTAGCGGTTCATGAACATGTCGAACACGACGGGGCCGCCGATGATTGCGACCGTGCCGGAGGCGACATCGGCAAACGCACAGGCGTCTTCGAAGCTGACGTGATCCGGATTCCACAAGGTCGCGTTCGGCATTTCGGGATCGACGGTCAGAGCCTTGATCTTGCGGGTCAGGATCAGGCGCTTGCGCTTGGGTGAATTCGGCTGCTGCTCGTGCGAGTGACGGCCGTGCACGATCAGCGCAGCGCGATCGAGCGCCTGCTCGAAGAACAGCTTGTCGCCTTCGAACTTCAGGCTGTCGGGCATGACATGCGCCGCGTCGGCGAGCATGCCGTCCGCGGAGACGATGACGTAGCCTTCGATGCGAAAGGACAAGGCGCGGCTATTCGGAAACCGTCGTCACGACGCTGTTGACCGGCCGGGTGCTCACCGTCGGCAGCTTGACGTCCTTGAGCAGCTCCTGGTCGTATTCCGGCAGCGTAGAGGCCGGGAACTTGGCGCGCATCGCTACCACCTTGTAGCCGCCGGCCTTCAGGCGCTTGAGCAATTCGGGCAGGGCCTCCGCGGTGTGCTTCTGGAAGTCGTGCATCAGGATGATGCCCTTGCCCTTGCTGTCCAGCTTCTTCATGACGGTCTCGACCACCTTCTCGGGCTTCGAGGCCTTGAAGTCGAAGGAGTCGATGTCGCAGGAGAAGATCGCCGTGTTGCGATTGCCGAGATAGGTGACCATCTCCGGCGGATGCTGGAGCGCCGGGAAGCGGAAGAACGGTGAGGGCGAAATGCCGCCGAGCGCCCATTTCACCGCGGAAAGACCCTTCTCGATCTCTTCCTTGCGCTGCGCTTCCGTGAGCTTCTTGTTGTTGAGATTGGCGTGCGACCAGGTGTGGGTGCCCACGGTGTGGCCGGCCGCGTAGACCTGCTTGAGGATCTCCGGCTCGTACGTCGCGTGCTTGCCGATCGAGAAGAAGATGCCGGTGGTGCACTCGTCGGCGAGCGCCTTCAGCACCGCAGGCGTGTTCTTGGGCCAGGGGCCGTCGTCGAAGGTCAGCACAACCTCCTTGTCGCGCAGGAAATCGAGCTCCTTGAAATGCTCGAAGCCGAAGCCGGGACCGCCCGTGGTGTCGATCTCGACGGTGCGGGCGACGCCCAAGGCGCCCGGCGTGTTGCAAGCCGCGCGCGCGGGCTGCGGCGCCTGTTTAGGCGCGGGAGGATTGACGAAGCCCGCCGGCGCGGCGGCTGCTGCAGGAGCGGGTGCCGGAGCCGCAGCGGGCGCAGCCGCAGCCGGTGTTGCCGCCGGTGGGGCTTGCGTCGCGGCAGCGGGCTTTGCAGCCGGGGTCTGCGACCATGCCGCGCTCGTCATCGCCAGAGACATCGCGCTTGCCAAAATCAGTCCTGCCGCCACACGCATGGTGTTGTCCTCGAGATTGATCCCGTTGTTCCGCCGCGGCTTTTCGCCTCCGGCAAAACCATCCTGCCCCTAACGATCCTAGCCTAGATGGTGGGCCCTCGCCATTGCAACGGCTGTTTGGCGCCCCACCGCAATTGTGCCCAACCGGGTTGCGGGACATGCGCCGTCAAGTGTCGGCCAGCGCCTTGGCGATCGCCGTCTTGATCCGCGTGTCGGCCGGCTCGACCGTGGATGCAAAGACGTCGGCGATATAGCCGTCCCGGCCGATCAGGTATTTGTGGAAGTTCCAGCGTGGAACATCCTTGGGGCGCGCCTCTGCCGCCCATTTGTAGAACGGATGCGCTTTGGCACCGACCACGACAGCCTTGGCCGCGATCGGGAAGGTAACGCCGTATTGGTGGTGGGCGGTCTCCGAGATCTCGCTGGTGCCGCCGGGCTCCTGTCCGCCGAAGTCGTTGGAGGGCACGCCAATGACGGTGAGGCCGCGTTGGCGAAACTCGCCCCAGATGTCTTGCAGGCCAGCGTATTGCGGCGTGTAACCGCAGAGCGAAGCGGTGTTGACCACCAGCAGCGGTTTGCCGGTGAAGGCCGCAAGGCGGATGTCGCCGCCTGACAATGCCGGGAAAGAGAAGGCGTAGGCGGAGATTCGGCTCATGCCGCCATCCGCCAGTGCACGCGTCGCCGGTGCCAGCGTGCCTGCAAAAGCGGCGATCAGCATCGTCCTGCGGTTCATCATGACGGCGTTTCCCGAAATGATCCGGGGCGGATGTTACCCCGCCGCTGCGAGCGGCCTCGTCAACACCGCGTTATCTGCTGCGATGAAGCGCGTTAGTACAGGCGGACGATGAAATCGGTGCCTTCGCCAGTCTCGCCCTGGTTGATGCCCTGGTCGGAGACGATGATCGAGCCGCCTGACGTCAGCATTTCGTTGATCTTCGTGATCGTGTCGGCCGGGACCGAGATGCGGTCGAGGGCTTCGGCCGGGCTGTCCGGCGTGACCACGGGCTTGGCAGCGACGGGAATCACGGCTGCGCCACGCTGGTGGCCTGTCATGCGGCGATCATCCTCGCGCGCGGCAGAGCGGACGGACACCGGCAAGGACACCACCGACCAATGCAGTGCATTGGAATCGGCCTTGTCGACTTCGGCGGTAAAGACATGCGTGCCGAGCGGTCGGTCGCTCGCGGCGATCGTGACAGGCACCTCGAACAGCGGCGCAAAGTTCTGCCGCACGTAGAGCTTGGAATCCTTGCGGCTGATGAAGACCGCGATCTGGCCCGCGCGCTTGGGCGCTTCAGGTTTCGCCACGGGCGCCGGATCGGCAACGCGGGTTTCGTCCTTCTTGACGTCGGGCGTGGCCGCCTGCGCTGGAGCCACGGCCGGTGCATCGGGCGTCTTCGCGGGTTCGGCGGTTTCGGACTTCGGCGTCTCCGCGGCCTCGACAGGCTTCGCTTCAGTGTTCGCGGGCTGCGCGGCATCTCCGGCCTGGGGCTTGGCCGCGTCCGCCGCCTCAGCGGTCTTGGTCTCGGGCTTTGCGGTGGTCTCGGTCTGGTCGGCCGAGGCCTCCTCGAGGACCGGGGCATATCCGGTGGTCACGTCCGACAACACGGTGTGGCCGACCGACGAGCGCAGCTCGAGCACGCCGTCCGCGCTGGCAGTCTTCGTTTCAACCGGCTTTGCTTCGGTGGCCCCGGTATTGGCCGCGCCCTTGTCGGCCTTCTCGGCGGCATTGGTCTGCGGCTCCAGGCTGGCCGCGGGTTGCGGCGGAACGCGCATCGAGGCAAGCAGCGGATGTGAGAAGTTCTGCGGTGACATCTGCCCGGGCGAAACGATCACGCGCGCGCCCATCCTGGTCCAGTTCCACATCTTCACAGCGAACGCCATCGGCATGCGGATGCAGCCGTGCGAGGCCGGATAGCCCGGCAGCACACCGGCATGCATGGCAACGCCCGACCACGTGATCCGCTGCATGTACGGCATCGGCGCGCCGCTATAGATGTTGGAATGGTGGAATTTGTGCTTCTGGATGACGCTGAACACACCCATCGGCGTCGAATGGCCCTTCATGCCCGTCGACACCGGGGATTCCGCGAACACGCCCTTGGTGTCGTAGACCGTGACCTTCTGCCGGTCGATCGAGACGACGATGACGAGAGGACCCTGCGGTTTCGTGCCGGCTTCTTTTTCGGCAACGAGGTCTTTCTTGCCGGCCGCACCACGCTTCTGCGGCTTCTGGCGCGGGACTTCGGGATGGCGCTCCTGGCGCCCGTAGGACCCGTCGGAATAATCCGTCCAGTAATAAAACGCTGCGTCCGCCTGGCTCGCCGTGCCGATCGCACCCGCCGCCGTCAAAATGGCGACCTGCCAAAATCGCGCCGGCTTGGCAGAAAAACCAGACCCGTTCACGCTGTTCATCATCGAATCCATAATCCAAATCAGATGTTAGTCTCTCAGAGGGGATACGCGTTCACCAGCACGGCGGTTCTGCGATCAGCTACTTTTGTCCAAAGCGTAGCAAAAAAGCCTCACGGAGCGGTAAACGGCGGCCGTATCGGCCTGCCGATCGTCTTCCTGATCGGTCGCCTCATACCTACATTGCTGGGACTTGTTACTGGAGAACTTCATGTCATCTCGTTTCCCCAGTCTTTCCAGCATCCGCTTGAAAGGCCTCGCTTTATTTCTCCTGGCGCTGACCGTGCCGGCAGCGTCCGCATCCGCCGCGGACGAGCCGGATCTGATCTTCCGCCGCTCGACCGTGTTCAAATGGATGAGCCCGAACGACAAGCTTGCGACCTATGGCCTCGACGACCCCGAAGTCGAGGGCGTGGCCTGTCATTTCACGGTGCCGGAGAAGGGAGGCTTCAAGGGCTGGCTGGGCCTTGCCGAGGAGGTCTCGGACATTTCGCTCGCCTGCCGTCAGGTCGGCCCGATCAAGTTCAAGAACAAGATGGAGCAGGGCGACGACATGTTCCGCCAGCGCCGCTCGCTGTTCTTCAAGAAGATGCAGATCGTGCGCGGCTGTGACGCCAAGCGCAACGTGCTGGTCTACATGGTCTATTCGGACAGGCTGATCGAGGGCTCGCCGAAGAACTCGACCTCGACCGTCCCGGTCATGCCGTGGGGACCGGCGGACGCAAACGTCCAGAAGTGCGGAGAGTTCTTCACTCAGTGACGCTCTTGCGTTCACTCAGTGACGCTCTTGCGTTCACTAAGTGACGCGCTTGCGTTCACCAGTGACGCGTTTGCCTTCACTCGGTGATGTCAGCGCGGCTGGCGCGCGGTTTTGCAAGATGCGAGCCGGTCAGCCGCACGAATGATTGCGGTGTGGCCTCAAACCCGCGGCTCGATTGCAGCGCCATTTCGCCAGGCGAATTGGCGCTGCTGCGAACAGACCGTTGCTCCCGGCGGTCCGTTGGTTGGTCCGCATCGCGCGTCGTTGCGCGATTCTGCGCCGTCATGATGGCCGTTCCTCACATGAACGCGCTCGGCGATTTCCGGGCGTCTCGGTCTCGATAGCTTGGGTCGCCGTCGAAGCGCCCCCGGTTCGACGGGGCCCAGCCTTCGTTCGGCTTCTCTTCAGCAGAAAAACGTAAAACGCATGTGAAGGGTGTGAGGCGGGATCATGACGGCGCCAGCATTCCGGCGCGCAGCCGAGCGCGCACGGAACCTGCCAAGCCACATTGGGCGGCCGCACGACCCATCTGAAAAGATTGAGATTTTCCGTCGAATATGTCGTCGCCCCGAGCGGGACGAAACAATTCTCACGGAGATGAAACCATTTTCCGGCTTTGGCGCATCACGCGCGAAACCGCCCATGGTTATCAACCTCACAACGACGACGGCGCACGCCGGCCACAGAATTCGGAGAGAACTCCATGCGTACGCTCAGCCTCATCCTTGCTTTCGCTTTTGTGCTCGCCGGCTCCTCGTTCGCAGGCTCGCCGGACGGCAATGTCCCGGGTATCGGCACTTTCCAGTACAGCGGGTCGCCGATCATGACCCCGGCGCCGCAGCCGATCGTGGTTGCCGCGCGCTTCTGATCGCCAACAAGAAAAATCAGCCGATAAAGGCCATCATGATTGTTCGTACCTTCGCTGCGGCGTTCATATTCCTTCTGACGATCAGTGCCGTTCAGGCGCAGGTGCGCTCTCCCTCCAGATTACCCGATCCCCGTACCGAGTTCGTGAGGCAATGCGCGCCGCGCATGCTCGGGCGATGGGAGCATCCGGAAGAGGTCTGCGGCTGCCTGCACGATCATGCTGCCGCCGTCGTCGAGGATCGCGATCTCCGCGAGGCCCTGCTGCGCGGCATCAGCGAGACCGGGGTTCCGACGATCGAGACCGACTGGGTGCCGGCCGCAAAGCAGACCGAAATCGGCCCGACCTTCACCAAGATCGCCAAGCCGACCCTGCAATGTATGTTCGATCCGGCGAAGTAGCGCTCATCGCTTTGATTTCGGACCAAACCGCGACACGCAGGTGCTCGTCCGTGCGACGCCCTTGTCGGTCATCTTGGCGCCGCGCACTTCCTTGACCTGTCCGGCGGGGCAGGTTCCGTCGTCCACTTGCACGCGCTGGCCGAGCTTGAGATCGACGATGTCCTGCTCGCGTCCGACCGTGCCTGCGCGCGCGGTTGCGGCGAATGCGATGAAGATCAGGAGCGAGAGGCAAGTCGCGCGGCGTAGCAGCATGGTGTGAGCTCCCGGCATCGATGCCGCAATGTAGGGAGCGGCAGCCGATTCTCATAGTGAGCGTTCGTCATGCCCGCCGGGCCGGCTTGCGTCTCGCACGCAAGGCCGCTCGCGATTCCCGCGCGAGCCGCTCGGCGGATGCGACGAGCTTCGGAACCGCGTGGCCGGAAAATCCCAGCACGAAACCGGGAAGAGGACGCGCGCGTGAATAGGTGTCGGCCAACAGCCAGCCTTCGGCGCCGGCGGCCTGCTTGGCGTCTGCCGCCACAGCCAGATCGACCGAGGGATCGAACCGGGCGACAAGATGCAGACCCTGTGATGGGACCGGCACCGACAGCACGCCCTCGGATTCGGCTTCGAGCGTCCCGGCCAGCGCGTCGCGCGCCTCGCGGTAAAGCTTGCGCACGCGCTTCAGGTTCGCCGCGAACGCGCCGGAATTGAGCATGTCGGCCACCGCGCCCTCCATCAGCGTGCCGGGAAAGCGGTCGAGCGCGGCCCGCGCGGCGGTGACATCCGCAATCAAGCGCTCGGGCAGGGCGCAATAGCCGATGCGCAGGCCCGGAAACAAGGTCTTGGCGAACGTGCCCATGTAGATCACACGCTGGAGGTGATCGATGCCGGCTAGTGACATCAGTGGCGCGCCGTCATAGCGGAACTCGCTGTCGTAATCGTCTTCCAGCACGAAGGCGCCGGCCTGCCTGGCCCAGTCCAGCAGCTCGAGCCGTCGCGGCATCGACATCTGCACACCCAGCGGAAACTGGTGCGACGGGGTCACATAGGCTGCGCGCGCGGACGGCGCCGCTGCGCGGCCTTTGGCGACACGCATGCCGTGCGCGTCGACGGGAACGGACACCGCACGATAGCCGCAATGCGCGATGGTTTTCCGCGCAGCGGGGTAGCCGGGGTCTTCGCACCAGACCTGGTCGTTGGGCTTCAGGATCGCGCTCAGCAGGATGCGCAGCGCGTGCAGCGTGCCCGACGTCAGCATGATCTGATCGGGATCGCAGCGCAGGCCCCGCGCCGACAACAGATGATCGGCGATCGCCGCACGCAGCTCGCGGCTGCCACGGGGATCGCCATAGTGCAGATGCTCCGCGCCGAAGGAGCGCATGCGACGGCCGACAAAGGCGCGGAAACGCTGCACGGCGCGCGCGTCGATATGGGTGCAGCCGAGCGAAAACGCGCCTTGCCCGGGCGTTTCGACGCTGATCTTCGGCCGCTTCGGCTCGGCCGCGCGCGCGGGGATGCGCGCGGCGACGAAGGTGCCGGAGCCGACTGTTGCGTCGGCAAAGCCGTCGGCAATCAGCCGCTCATAGGCGGTGACGACGGCATTGCGCCGAAAGCCAGTCTGTTTGGCCAGCGTGCGCGACGGCGGCAGCGGCTCGCCGGGTTTTACCAGACCGCCGACGATCATCTCGCACAGCGCCTGATACAGCCGGTGCGCCGACGAGGCGCCAGCCGTGATGTGCGGGCCTGCGAGGTCGAGCGGCAGCTCGGCTTTGGCCGGCGAGGAGACGTAATTGGTCGGAATTTTTCGCATGGAATTGGCACTATCGCAGACCAAATCCGTGGCTACAACTGCGCTGGAAGTGATTCAATCCGACAGGAGCGGCCGTGAGCCAGACCGAGAACCAAAATTCCTATCCGACATCCGCGCGCAACCAGGTGAAGCGCCGTCACGACCGCGGCTTCTACGATCACGACACCGTTCATCGCATCCTGGATTCCTCGATGCTCTGCCACGTCTCCTACGCCATCGACGGCCAACCCTATTGCACGCCGACCTTCTTCTGGCGCGAAGGAACGAAGCTGTATTGGCACGGCTCGAGCGCCAGCCGCATGCTGCGCAACCAGACCCGGGGCGAGCGCGTGTGCCTGACGGTCGCACATCTCGACAGCCTCGTGCTGGCGCGCTGCGGGTTCAATCACTCGGCCGATTACCGCGCCGTGATGGCATTCGGCACCGCCTATCTCGTCACCGATCCCGAGGAGAAAGAACGCGCGGTTGTCGCGATGGTCGACCGCTTCTTCCCGGATCGCACCGCGAGCCTGCGGGCGAGCAACACGCAGGAGATCAAGGCGACCTCCTTTATCGCGATGGAGATCGAGGAGGCCTCCGCGAAAGTCCGCGCCAAGGGTGTAGCCGACGATGACGAGGACTATGAATTGCCGATCTATGCCGAGCGCATCCCGGTGCGCACCGTGCTCGGCGCGCCGGAGCCTTGCCCGCGGCTGCTTGAGGGCGTGCGCCGACCGGCGACACTGAATGGCTATTCGGAGGGCCGGCTGCTCGAAGATGCATTGCGGGATGCCTATTTTGCAGAGTACCCGAACGGCTGAAATCGGCTAGCTTGCGCTCCATCGATGATCTTAATGCCCGATTGGAGTTGCCTGATGAATGCCGAAACGCAGCAGAGGATTCTTGACGCCGTTGATGCCGGCTTCGAAGCCCAGCTCGCGACCATACGCGATTTCGTCGCGATCCCCTCGACCCGCGGGGCGGAGGGGCCGTGCCAGGACATGATCGGCGACCTCCTGCGCGCGCGCGGCTACGAGGTCGACGACTGGCACATCGATGTCAATGACCTCAAGGATCTGCGCGGCTTCGGGCCCATCGAGCATGATTTTTCGAAGGCGCGCACTGTGGTCGGCACGTACCGGCCCAAAACCGAGGCGGGCAAATCGCTGATCCTCCAGGGCCATTGCGACGTCGTACCGGCCGGCCCGCTGGAACTGTGGGACACCCCGCCGTTCTCGCCCGTCATCAAGGACGGCAAGATGTTCGGACGCGGTGCCTGCGACATGAAGTCGGGCACCATCGCAGCGCTCTCCGCGCTCGATGCGATCAAGGCCGCGGGCCTCAGGCCGACGGCGCGGATTCACTTCCAGTCCGTGATAGAGGAGGAGAGCACCGGCGTCGGCGCGCTCTCGACGCTTCAACGTGGCTATCGCGCGGATGCCTGCTTCATTCCTGAGCCGACCGGCGGCAAGATGGTGCGCTCGCAGGTCGGCGTGATCTGGTTCCGCCTGCGCGTGAAGGGCCATCCGACACACGTCGCCTTCGCCGGCTCCGGCGCGAACGCAATCATGGCGGCCTATCATTTGATCCAGGCGCTGCAAAAACTCGAGATCGAGTGGAACGAGCGCGCGAAAGCCGATCGTCACTTCAAGACGCTGAACCATCCCATCAATTTCAACCCCGGCATCATCACGGGCGGCGACTGGGCCTCCAGCGTGCCGGCCTGGTGCGACGTCGATTGCCGGATTGCCGTGTTGCCGGGCTGGTCGATCGCCGATCACCAGAAGGAGATCATGGCTTGCGTTGCGGCTGCCGCGCGCAACCATCGTTTCCTCGCCAATAATCCCCCGGAGGTCGAATGGTCGGGCTTCTTGTCGGAAGGCTATGAGCTGACCGACGCCGCCGCGCCGGAAGCCGCGTTCGGCAAGGCCTTCAGCGCGGTCTATGGCGGACAAATCGAAGACCTCGTCTTCACCGCGCTCACCGACACGCGCTTCTACGGCCTCAATCACGGTATCCCGAGCCTGTGCTTCGGCGCGAGTGGCGGCGAGATGCACGGCTTCAATGAATATGTCGATCTGCAATCGCTGAAGAAGACGACCAAGGCGATGGCGCTGTTCATCGCGGATTGGTGCGGGGTGGAGAAGGGATAGGGGCCTTCCGTCGTCATTGCGAGGAGCCCTTGCGACGAAGCAATCCGGACTGCCACCGCGGAGGCAGACTGGATTGCTTCCGCCCTCGCTAAAGCTTCGGCGGACAAGTCGCTGCCCTCGCAATGACGGGAGCTGCCCAATCCACCGGCGTTCCAAAATCCTTTAAGCTTAAACTAAAGACTAGGACGCCGCCCGCGCCGGTGGCAGACTGGCGCCGGGTCCACAAGGTCTTGAGTCCGTCGAGGAAGTCACGATGCGCGATTGGGATGACGCTTACGCCAATTCGGCCCATATCCCGGGCTCGGACAAGATACCCGCGCTGTGGGCGGAGCGCGCGGCGGCTTATCGCGCCGGACTGAAGGAATTTCGCGCCGACATCGCCTATGGCCCCGGCGAGCGCCAGCGCCTCGACCTGATCTTGCCCGACGGCGACAGCAAGGGCCTCGTCGTCTTCGTCCACGGCGGCTATTGGATGCGCTTCGACAAATCGGCGTGGACTGATCTCGCCGAAGGCGCGCGGCATCATGGCTGGACGGTGGCACTGCCAAGCTACACGCTGACGCCGGCCGCGCGCATCTCCGACATTACGGCGGAAATCACCGTAGCGATCGCCAAGGCGGCCGCGCTCGTCGCGGGACCGATCCGGCTCGCCGGCCATTCCGCGGGCGGGCATCTCGTTACGCGCATGCTGTGCGACGACAGCCGGCTGGAGCCCGCCGTCTTCAACCGCATCGCCGGGACGCTGTCCATCAGCGGCCTGCATGATCTGCGTCCGCTGCTCAAGACCAGGATGAACGACACCCTGCGCATGACGATGGAGGAGGCGACGCTGGAAAGCGCGGCGCTGCATCTGCCGCGCGGGCCTTCACCTGTGACCGCCTGGGTCGGTGGCAACGAGCGGCCCGAATTCATCCGCCAGTCCGATCTGGTGGCCAATGTCTGGACTGGATTCGACGTGCCGACGCGTCTTGTCGTCGATCCCGGGCTGAACCATTTCACCGTGATCGACGCCCTCAAGGACCCGTCGTCGCCAATCACCGCGCGCCTGATCGGCCTCGACTGACGAGGCCTTAAAAATCGATCGAAAGGGCATGCCATGACGTCCAGCGAATACGATCCCGCAAGCGAAGGCGCCGAGACCGATTTCGCCCGGCGCATGTCCTACGGCAACTATCTGGCGCTGGACGCGATCCTCGGTGCGCAGCATCCGCTGTCGGAAGCACATGACGAGATGCTGTTCATCATCCAGCATCAGACCACCGAACTCTGGATGCGGCTCGCCATCCACGAGCTCAGCGCCGCACGTCGTTCGATCGCGAAGGATGAAGTGCAGCCTGCGATGAAGATGCTGGCACGGATGTCGCGTATCTTCGAGCAGCTCAACGGCGCCTGGGACGTGCTGCGCACCATGACGCCCAGCGAGTATACGCGCTTCCGCTCTCAGCTTGGGCAATCCTCAGGCTTCCAGTCGCGGCAATACCGGTTGATCGAATTCCTGCTGGGCAACCGCAACCACGCCATGCTCAAGCCGCACGCGCACGATCTGGAAACCACGCAGCTGCTCGAAGCCGAGCTCGCGACGCCAAGCCTCTATGACGAGGTACTGCGGCTCGCCGACCGCAACGGGCTCAAGATGCCTGCGGCCGTGCTGGCGCGCGATGTTCGCGAGACCCATAGCTTCAACGAAGGTGTGCTGCAGGCCTGGCGTATCGTCTACGAAGCGCCGGAAACGCACTGGATGCTCTACGAGCTGGCCGAGAAGCTGGTCGATTTCGAGGATTATTTCCGGCGCTGGCGCTTCAACCATGTGACGACAGTCGAGCGCGTCATCGGCTTCAAGCGCGGTACCGGCGGCACCGGCGGCGTCAGCTATCTCAAGCGTATGCTGGAGGTCGAGCTGTTTCCCGAGCTCTGGCGCGTGCGCACAATCCTGTAGAGATTTTCATGACCATGCTTCGCGTTTACGACGACACCAAAGCGCTGTTCCATATGCCCGACGGTGTCATCTATCTCGACGGCAATTCGCTCGGCGCGCTGCCGCTTGGCGTGGCCGAGCGCGTCAGTCGCGTCATCACCGCCGAGTGGGGCGATGAGTTGATCCGCGCCTGGAACACAGCGGGCTGGTATGCCCAGCCGCGTCATGTCGGGGATCGCATCGCGCGACTGATCGGCGCGGAAGCCGGCTCCATCATGGTCGGAGATACGCTGTCGCTCAAGGTCTATCAGGCGCTCGCCGCCGCGCTCGATATGAACGCATCGCGCAAGGTCGTCCTGTCGGACACCGGTAATTTTCCGACCGACCTCTATATCGCCGAAGGCCTGATCGCGACGCTCGGCCGTGGCCATCAATTGCGCCTGGTCGCGCCGGAGGAGATCGAGGCGTCGTTGTCGGAGGAGATCGCGGTGCTCTACATCACCGAGGTCGATTACCGCACCGGACGGCGCCACGACATGGCGAAGCTGACTGCAAGAGCGCATGCGCTCGGCATCGTCACGGTATGGGACCTCGCGCATTCGGCCGGCGCGCTGCCGGTTGACCTTGCAGGCACCGGCGCTGATTTCGCCGCCGGATGCACCTACAAATACATCAACGCCGGTCCCGGCGCGCCAGCCTTCCTCTACGTCGCGCCGCGCCACGCCGACAGCGTGCGAGCCGCTTTGTCGGGGTGGATGGGGCACGCAAAGCCGTTCGCGTTTGAGCTTGCCTACGCGGCCGCGGGCGGTGTCGAGCGCATGCGCGTCGGCACGCCGCCGGTGCTGGCAATGGCGGCGCTGGAGGCTTCGCTCGACATCTGGGACCGCGTCGATATCAGGGAAGTCCGCGCGCGTTCGCTGGCGCTCGGCGATCTCCTGATTGCCGAGGTCGAACGCCGCTGTCCGTCCTTGAAACTCGTCACCCCGCGCGCTCATCAGCGTCGCGGCTCGCAAGTCTCCTTCGCCTTCGCAGGCGGCTACGCTGCGATGCAGGCCCTCATCGCCCGCGGCGTGATCGGCGATTTCCGCGCGCCTGACATTATGAGGTTTGGCATCACGCCGCTGTATATCGGCGAGAGCGAGATCGTGCGGGCCGCCGAGTTCATCGAGGAGGTGATCGCGGGCGAGGTGTGGCGGCGGCCGGAGTATCAGGTGGTGAATGCGGTGACGTGAGGTACGAAGGCTGTCTCCCCGTCCTTGCGAGCCCAGCGAAGCAATCCAGAATCTTTCCGCGCATACATTCTGGATTGCTTCGCTGCGCTCGCAATGACGACCTCGGACGTCATTGCTTTGCCGCGCGGAGCAATTCACCCTGTGAGCAGAATGATTGGGAGGAGATCCGATGACGCCGCTCGAGAAGCTTAAAGCAATGAAGATGCCGTTTGCCGAACTCAAGGGCGTCGAGTTCGTCGAGGCCGGGAAAGATCGCGTGGTGGCGCGGATGACGGTCAGGCCCGATCTCTGCACGCTTCATCACACCATCCACGGCGGCGCGGTGATGGCGCTGGCCGATTCCGTCGGCGCGGCGGCCACCGTGATCAATCTGCCGGAGGACGCCAAGGGCACGACCACGCTTGAGAGCAAGACCAACTTTATCGGCGGGGCCAAGGAGGGAACCACGGTGATCGCGACCGCCACCCCAGTCCACAGAGGCCGGCGAACCCAGGTCTGGACCACCCGGCTGGAGACCGAGGACGGCAAGCTGGTCGCCGTGGTGACGCAGACCCAGCTGGTCCTCGTATGAATACGGGGCTTGATTTTGTTAACGAATTAGTCGCCTCCCATGCCCGAAACTTTGGCAGGTTCCCGTCTTGAAAAATTTGTTGCGATGCACAATATTGGAGGCCTAGGGATTCGAACGCCTCCTCGAGGGACACCAAGAGGAGTTTTGACTTGTCACTCGCAGCAGATTTTGGACTTGAAGTATCCAGCCGCCCGAAGTCCGTTCAGGGCTACGTGCGCACGTTGAGCCAGCAGGAAGAATTGCCGCTCTTGCGCGATCACCTGCTGAGGCTTGATGCCGAAAGCCGGCACGACCGCTTCAACGGTTTTCTCGACGACAGTTTCATCGAGCGTTACGCCGCCCGTTGCGCCGAGGACGGCACCGTGATCGTCGCCTATATCGTAGATGGCGTGGTCCGCGGTGCGGCCGAGTTGCATCCGCCCGAGGGCGATTCGCTGCCCGAGGTCGCCTTCAGCGTGGAAGCCTCGGCGCGGCGCCAGAACGTCGGCACCGTGCTGTTCAGCCGTTTGATCGCGGAAGCGCGCTGGAAAGGCTACAAGCGCCTGCGTATTACCACCGGCGCCGAGAATCACGCGATGCGGGCGCTCGCCAGGAAGTTCGGCGCGCATCTGCAATTCCGTCATGGCGAATCGACCGGTACGATCGATCTCGCCAAGGCGCCTGAGGACGAACTCGCTGATCTCGCGGCCTCGCCATTCGCGGCCGGCCGCGCTCTTATCAGCTTCAACTCGACCTGCTGGAAGATCATTTCCAGCATCTACGGCAATCGCGCCGCCTGAAGCCGATTGGAATCAAAAAAGCGGACCGGCAAAACCGGTCCGCTTTTGTATTCAGAATAGCGAGCTCAGGTGCCGGTGCGCTTGTCGTTGCCGAAGCGGCGCACGACACGGCGTTCGACCACCACTGAGCGCTGCGCGCCCTGTTCGCCGGCGATCACGCGCGTCGAGGTGATGCGGCTGTTGGTGCGAACCTGTTTCTTGACCTCGGCCTGGACGACATCAAGCGGCATGCCCATCAGGGCTGCGGCGATCTCGGCCTGCTGCTCCTGATCGTCGGTGATGCCGACGGCGGCGAAGATCGCCTCGTCCAGGGTCGGCGGATCGTGGCGCACGCGCCGCGTGCCATATTTCGTATTCCAGTCTGCGTTCATAACGGCCTCGTTTCGATGCCGGGATACCTAGTGCTGTCTATGTTGCATTGCAATATGAAATCGGTGTGGCATCACAGCTATGCACCGGTTGGGTGTCAGGGTGGTGACGCGACACCGGCAACATCCGCAAGCCGCTGTTGTGGCCAGCGTTTCAGCGCGGCGTGGCCCGCTTCCGTCAGCCCGTAGATTCCCCGCTCGGTGCGTTCGAACCAGCCATACACATTGTTAAGCATGATCTTGCCGGCATCGGGACAGCGTTGGCGCAATTCGCTCACCTTCCGCGGGCCCGCTGCAAGCTCTGAGGCGCAGGCCAGCGCCTGCTGCCGATAGGCCGTCATGATCGGCGCGCGCGTGCTACCGCCGAGCACCGGATCGCCCTGGCGGCGCTGATGCTCTGCGACGAGGCGCGAACGGACCTTCGGCTCGCGGCGTGGGGCTGCCGTCGGCGGCTTCACCAGCACCTCGACCTGACCGCGATCGGTCACCCCGAGCATGCCGAAGCCGAGGCGGCGACAGAGATTGCGATAGCGCGCGTCGGTCTCGCGTCCCTTGCCGCGCACCGACATCTTCGCGGCAATCCAGACCTCGTCGCCGGCCGGTGCACGATCGACCGCCTGAAGGATCAGCTCGAGATTGAAGGTCAGCTTGAGCTCGCCGATCACGACTACCGGCGGATCGCCGGCGCTGAGGCCCACGAGATCGCAGCCGCCGATCTCGCCCTTGACCGTGAAGCCGAGCTCTTCGAGGAAGCGTTTGACAGGCAGGTAGAGCGTGGTTTCCAAAGAAAGCTTCCGGGTGTCACGTCCGATCGGAGAATCAGTTGCGGCAGTTTAGCCCGGAACGGGCTTGAGGCTCTGCGCCATTTGATCGGGAACAGATGATCCGGCTGTTGGCGAGAAAATCGCACTCACCGGCGAGCAGAGCATCCGTTTCAAAGGCAATCTCCGGCTCTTGGGTGCCGGATTGACGCCTTTAGCCTATGAGACGGTCGCGTGCGAGCCGATCCGGAACCAGACGCAGGCTCCATCAGACTCGATAGCGAGGGCGCGATAACGTAGGCCGACTCTGGCGGACCAAAATCGTCCGACCCGTTTGAATTGAAGCGAGGGATGCGTTGGGTCGTTCTTCAGCAGCTTGAAATTGGCATCGGCGAGCCGCCGAACATTGACGGGCAATGCCTCATAAGCCTTCCAGAATCTCGTGGAAGCCGTGTGCTTCACAAGTCGCGCGTTTGGGCGGCGCGATAATCGCTCAGCGCTTCCTCGGCAAATTGATCGAGCTTACCCGCCTTGATATCCTGCTCCAGGACCTGATCGAAGCGTTCAGCGTCGAACTGCTCGAACCATGCACGAAACCGGGCCAATTCGTCAGGCGTAAGTCGCTCGACCGCTTGCTCGATATCTTCCGTTGTCATGGTTCGAATATAGCAATGCAGGAAGATTCAGAAAAGGTGGGCGGCAGTTGAACCTACATCCGCCCGCCGACCGGGATCAGCGCGCCGGTGACGCCGCTGGCGGCATCGCTGGCGAGGAACAGGATGACTTCGGTGAGCTCCTGCGGTGTCACCCATTTGGCGAAGTCGGCTTTCGGCATGTCGGCGCGGTTCGCCTCGGTGTCGATGATCGAGGGCAGCACCGCGTTCACGGTCACCTTGCCTTTCCACTCGCTCGCCAGCGCCTCGGTGAGCCGGTGGACGCCGGCTTTCGAAGCCGCATAGGGCCCCATGCCGGAGCCGGCCTGAAGCGCTCCCATGGCGCCGATATTGACGATGCGGCCGGCTGTGGACGCAGCCAGATGGGGCAGCGCCGCGTGCGAGGCGTTGAGCGCCGTCAGCAGGTTGAGCGCATGCATGTGCTGCCACGTCTTGACGTCGCCGTCGCCCACGGTCTCGACGGCGAAGCCACCGGCGATGTTGACCAACACGTCGACCTTGCCAAAGTGTCTTGCCGCCACCTCGACCGCCGTCTTTGCTTGTGCCGCCTCGGACAGATCGACGCCGCCGATCTCGATGCGCTCAGGCGTCGCGGAGATTTGCGATGGCGCATGGTCGATGCCGGCCACGCGCGCGCCGCGCGACTGCGCGGTCTCGGCGACGACTTTTCCAAGTGCGCCGAGTGCTCCGGTCACGATCAGAACCTTGCCTTGCATCATCGTTCTCCCGGCACGGCCGTATAGGATTTATTCCCGCTTACGATTGCAAATAGCGCGCCTTCAGTGCGGTCCGTTCCGCTGTGCCGAGCTTGAGACCGTCGCGCAAGTAGGTTTCGAGATCGCCATACTCGCTACCGACGGCCTCGAAAGCAGCGGCAAGATACGAGGCCTCGACGGTGCCGATCGCGTCGAGAACATCGGCGGGAAGATCGGAGACATTTGATGCGTCGCGCTTGTAGTGCCGGTTGGTCAAGAGGTAGTCCTCGGCAATGATTTCGTCGGCGACGCCGAGCGCATGCAGGATCAGCGCGCTGGCAAAGCCGGTGCGGTCCTTGCCGGCGGTGCAATGAATGACCAGTGGCGCGCGGTCCTCCAGGAGATGACCGAACAGGTTGCGGAAACTGGCCGTGTTGTGGCGGACGTAGTTGCGATAGGATTCGCGCATGAGTTCGAGCGCGACCGGCGCGGTCAGCCTGCCCCTGGCGAGCTCGGCGCGCAGCGCGGCCACGACCGTCGGCTCGATCGGCAGTGAGTGCACGGCGATCTCGCTGACCACGCAGACACCCGCCGCGCGCTCATCGACGCCGCGAAAATCGAAGGCGCTGCGCACGCCCAGCGCGCGGACGATCTCGACATCGGCGGCAGTGAGCTGGCCGAGATGGTTGGAGCGGAAGATGTGCCGCCAGCGCGTGGTGCGGCCATCTGCGGTCGGATAGCCGCCGAGGTCGCGAAAATTGCTGGCGCCTTGCAGGGCGAGATGGCGGGTAGGGGAGTCTTTCATGGAGGTGTCTTGTCACGCATCTGAAGCGGTCGGTGACCGCCTGTGCGACCATATGATCCCGCAATCAAGTCCGGAATCAAAAAGGGCCGAAACACCGTTGTTTCGACCCTTTTTCGACTGACGCCGGGCATTGAGAGACCGCGGCGGTATTGAACCGAACGCAGGCATCAGCGATCCCATTTCGGCTTGGCTTCATCGACTGCTTCCTGATGGTACCAGCTGCCGCTGCAAATCGTCTCGTTCACGGGGAGCGAGGCGTGGTTGGCGGGAAGGCGGGTCTCACCGTTGCGGCGCCCCCCGAGAGCCGAGCGGCCCCCGACAGGGAATTGGTAGATCTGTGCAGATCCGTGACTCAGTCCATTGTTCATCATTGCGGTATCTCCCGAGATCGCAGCGCTGGGCCTCCATGGTGCGCCCGACTCGTTGGCTTGTGGTTGCTGGAATCCCCATATCGGCCGTGCATTCCGAAATGCAAAGTGCTGAAAAGGAAATCAGCCTTGGCCTATTTTGTAGGCAGACTGCATTCTGCTTCCTCTAAGGCAGCGCTCGGGTGGCTAACGCGTGGGCCGTTGCGAAGGTTGCGGGCGACGGTCGCAGACTTCGCGAATATTGCCGGACGTTGATGCGCGTTTAGCCGGCAACCTCAGGCCGGGGCCTGCCTGCTCCAGAATCGGGCGATTTCCGCGGGATTTTTGCGGTGCAGCTTCACGCAAAGGTGCGCCGCTATGACGCACGGCGCGCTGGCCGATCCGCCGGGAGGGAGAGGGGGCCGGCCGCGGTGGAAAACCTCCCGCGCTGCGGCCTTTTGGCACGTTAAATGCTTGGAAAGGGTCGGCCGATGTTGGCCGGGTAAACAATCGTGCGGGGGCCTGCGGCCCCCACCTTTCGCATCATCTACAGAGAGGCTCAATGACCAAGTATAAGCTCGAGTACATCTGGCTCGACGGATATACGCCGACTCCGAACTTGCGCGGCAAAACTCAGATCAAGGAATTCGCGTCGTTCCCGACGCTCGAGCAGCTTCCGCTCTGGGGCTTCGATGGCTCCTCCACCCAGCAGGCTGAAGGCCACAGCTCCGATTGCGTGCTGAAGCCGGTCGCGGTGTTCCCGGATGGCGCCCGCACCAACGGCGTGCTCGTGATGTGCGAAGTCATGATGCCCGACGGCAAGACGCCGCACTCGACCAACAAGCGCGCCACCATTCTCGACGATTCCGGCGCCTGGTTCGGTTTCGAGCAGGAATACTTCTTCTACAAGGACGGCCGTCCGCTCGGCTTCCCGGCCTCCGGCTATCCGGCCCCGCAGGGTCCGTACTACACCGGCGTTGGCTTCTCGAATGTCGGCGACGTCGCCCGCAAGATCGTCGAAGAGCATCTCGACCTCTGCCTGGCTGCCGGCATCAACCATGAAGGCATCAACGCGGAAGTCGCGAAGGGCCAGTGGGAATTCCAGATCTTCGGCAAAGGCTCCAAGAAGGCCGCAGACGAAATGTGGATGGCCCGCTACCTGATGCTGCGCCTGACCGAGAAGTACGGCATCGACATCGAGTTCCACTGCAAGCCGCTCGGCGACACCGACTGGAACGGCTCCGGCATGCACGCCAACTTCTCGACCGAGTACATGCGTACGGTCGGCGGCAAGGAGTACTTCGAGGCGCTGATGGCGGCCTTCGACAAGAACCTGATGGACCACATCGCCGTCTACGGCCCGGACAACGACAAGCGTCTGACCGGCAAGCACGAGACCGCGCCCTGGAACAAGTTCAGCTACGGCATTGCCGATCGCGGTGCTTCCATCCGCGTGCCGCACTCCTTCGTCAACAACGGTTACAAGGGCTATCTGGAAGACCGTCGTCCGAATTCGCAGGGCGACCCATACCAGATCGCTTCGCAGATCCTGAAGACGATCGCCTCCGTGCCGGCCGACAAGAAGGCGGCCGCCTAAGATCCTCCCGGCCCGGGCTGGGGGGCTGGCCCGGGTTGGACTTCGATCCGCCGAAGCCGAAAGGCTTCGGCGGATTTTTCATTCCGATGACAGCCGTTGCGGAAGACTCCCCGGATATCATGGCGGGAAATTTGTCCATCGTCGCCGAAAGCGGAGTAGAGTGCGCCTGGATGCGTGTAGGGCCGGGGACGGCTGGTGTTTGAAGGCTTCTACAAGGTGAGATTTCAGCTCGGCGACGGGGTCGGCCGAAGCGTGATGCATGCTGGCAACGGCAAGATGCTCGGCGGTAATTCGGCCTTCGCCCATATCGGCACCTACGCCAAGACCGAAGCCGGCGTCGACATCGTGATCAACACGGTCCGCCACAACCCCGATCCGACCTATCGCGCCATGGCGGGCACGGACGATGCGACCCTGCTGGCCAAGGGCTGGGCCGACGGCGATCTCTATCGCTTCAAGGGCGAGCTCAAGGAGCTGCCCGGCGTACCCTTTCAGTCGTTGATGACGCCGATCACCGAAGACGAGATGCCGATCGCCGGCGGCGTCGGCGAGGCCGGCATCGCCGACGGGCTTTACTCGGTGCATCTGCGCATGCTCGACGGCGTCGACGGCGGTCTCACCGGCGTGATGCTGCTCAACAAGGGTCGCATCCTCGGCGGCGACGCATCATTCTACTATCTCGGCAGCTACACCGCCGCCAACGGGCGCTGGAAGGGCCAGATCCTCAATCAGGAGCACACGCCGGCCAAGGACGACCCGATCTTCGGCGGCCACGAGGTCGGCATCGGCTTCTCCGGCACTTATGATGCCGAGGAGGCGGTCCTGGAGGCAACGGCGCTCGCCGGCAAGCGCAGCCTGCGCCTGACCGCCGCGCTCAAGCTGATGCACCGCGCCTGATCGCCACGGGAATCGCTGATGGAAACAATTCGCATGCTTTCGACGCTCGGCCTGATGGGCGCGATGCGCAGCCTGTCCTCCGCGCACGAGGCCGCGACCGGCGTCCGCATCGACGCCGACTTTGCGCCGACCCTGGCGCTGCTCAAACGGTTGCGGGACGGCGAGGCCGCCGATCTCGTGATCCTCACCCGCGAAGGGCTCGACGAGATGATCGGCGAGGGCCGCGTCGTCTCAGGGAACGCAGCCGATCTCGCGCGCTCCTTCGTCGGCATCGCGGTGCGGGCAGGGCAAGCACATCCCGACATCGCCACCGCATGCGCGCTGCGCGACACGCTGCTGGCGGCGCGGTCCGTGGCCTATTCGCGGCTGGGCGCGAGCGGCGTGTACTTCGCCCAGCTGGTCGTCCGGATGGGGATCGCGGCCCAGATCAATGCCAAGGCCACCATCGTCGAGCAGGGCTTTACCGCAGAGCGGCTCGTGACCGGCGAAGCTGACCTCGCCGTGCAGCAGATCAGCGAGCTGAAGCAGGTCGAAGGCATCGAGGTGGTCGGCCCGGTCCCGCACGATCTGCAAACGCCGGCCGTGTTCTCCGCCGGCCGGATGGCCAACGCCGAGCACGCCGAAGCCGCTGACCGGCTGCTGCGCTATCTGGCATCGCCCGAGGTCATTCCCGTGCTGCGCCAATCGGGGCTGGAGCCTTGAATTTGCCGGGGCCACGACGCAACCTGGCGTCCATGCGGACTTTCCTCGTTGCCATCCTCCTCACGCTTGCGGCGCCGTTGTCGGCGCATGCGCAATCGGCCGATCTCGTCCTGTGCGACCGGGTCGCCGCCGACCCCAGCGATCCCGACAAGCCGGCCGACATGAGGGGCGTGACGGAGATTGCGGCCTCCGACGTTGCGACCGCCATCAAGTTCTGCAAGCAGGCCGCGCCGTCATCGCGACGCGCGATGTTCGCGCTCGGCCGCGCCTATGCGGCCAACCGGCAGACGGCGGAAGCGATGGCAGCCTGGCGCAAGGCCGCCGACAAGGGATCGAGTGCGGCGATGGTCGAGCTCGGTGTGGCCTACGGCACCGGCTCCGGTGTCGCCAGGGATGAAGCGCAGGCGCGCAAATTGTTCGAGAAGGCGGCGCAGGCCGGCAATCCCCGCGGCATCAGCAATCTCGCCGCGCTCAGTGGTACCGGCGGTGCCGCGCCGGCCGATCCCGCACAGGCGCGCGCATTGCTCGGCAGGGCCGCCGAGACCAATGCCGAGGCGCAGTACCAGCTCGGCGTGATGCTCTCCGAAGGTACCGGCGGGGCGAAGGACGACGCCGCGGCGCGCGCGCTGTTCGAGAAGGCGGCCGCGCAAAACCATCCCGGCGCGCTGGAGCGGATGGGTGCCTTCGCACAGGAAGGCCGCGGCGGGCCAAAGGACAAGGACGCCGCGAAATCCTATTACGAGCGCGCCGCAGCGCTCGGCGATGCGGATGCCAAGCAGGCGCTGGAGCGGCTGCGCTGTCCCTATGCGATCAAGGACAAGCAGGGCAAGCTCGTCACCACGCTGTGCTTCTAAAGCGCGTTGAACGCGCTTTGGATTTATTTGGGAGCATGATCTCTTCGGAAAACCGCTGTGCACTTTGCGCCAACGCGGCCCTGCGGGTCCGGATCATGCTGTAGCTCATTTGTAGTAGTAGGCGACGTTGTTGCGGGCGTCGCGATAGGTCATCTCGAGGAAATCGGGATAGTGCGCGGAGGCCTTCGCCACCGCGCGGACGACGCAGTCCCAGAAATCGCCATCCCAGCTGAAATACGTGAAGGTCGCGTCCTCGAACCTGACGGCGGTGATGATGGCCTGCCTGATCGCGTCGTCATCGGCACGCGGATGAGCGCGCTTCAGATAATCGAACATCGGTCCTTCATGGGCGTGGTCGCGATCCCAGCGGTATTTCGCGCTGATCTGCTCCGGCGTGAGGGTGCGGTTGACGCGGACCTCTTCGGCGGTCGGGCGCCCCTCGACCGAATCCAGCTGGGTGCGTCGGCGCCAAAGCTCGAACGCGGCATCGAGCAGCGGCTGCTTCGCCGCGCTTGCGATGAAGGTTGCGATCTGCGCCTCGGCTGATGGCTCCATGTGATCCATGCCGGTTTGTCGCGCGCCTCAACCGGCGGGTTCGAAGCCGGCTTGGGGGAGTGCGTAAGGGCGGCTCGCGACCGGCCAAACAAAAAACTCGAAAAACAACCCCATGCACAGTAGCCAAGTGTTTGAAATCGCAGCTCCGCAAATGGTGTGAAATCGCCTCCTGCGGAATTGCCGAAATCTATTGCGCCGTCGGGCAAAACAGGCGCATGATGGCATCATGGCAGGGTGTGGCTTCGCGAATGCCCCTGCGCGAAAAAGCCCGATGGTCTTGGTGCGATGGCGGTGCTAGGTAGCGCGTGCTTTCCTTCTGATATTCCGGGTCAATTGCGTTGCTGGACGGACTCTACAAGGTTGAATACGGGGTCAACGATGCCTTCGGCCGCAGCATCATGTGCATGCATGACGGCAAGCTGCTGGGCGGCAATTCGGCATTCGCGCATCTCGGAAGCTATTTCGAGCGCGACGGCGAGATCATCGCCGAAGTCATCACCGAACGGCATAACGACGATCCCAACTACAAGCCGCTGATGGGGGCCGACGTCGCCTCGATCGGCGCGCGCGGCCGGCTCGTTGGCAACCAGATCCGTCTCGCGGGCAGCGCGGACACGGTGCCGGGCGCCGGTTTCTGGGCCAATCTCACCCGGCTCGATGACGAGGGGTTGCCGCCGCAGGGGACGATTGGTCCGGGCGGGGTGGTGAACGGGCTCTATGCGATCCACCTGCGCGCGCTCGACGGCGTCGATGCCGGGCTCTCCGGCGTCATGCTGCTGATGGACGGCCGCATCCTCGGGGGCGATGCGTTCTTCTACTATCTCGGCTCCTATTCCTCGGCCGACGGCCGCTGGAAGGGCGAAATCCTCAACCAGGAGCACACGCCGGCGAAAGGCGAGAACCCCGTGTTCGGCGGCTATGAGGTCGGGATCGGCTTCTCCGGAACCTGCACGGCCGACAGCGGTGAGCTCGAAGGCATCGCACTCGCCGGCAAGCGCAGCTTGCGGCTGGCAGCATCGCTCAAGCTGATGCGACGGGCGTAGGGCGGTTATTCAAAGGTCCGGGGTGTCCGCTTGCGAAGATAAGCAGGCTGGCGTTCCGCTGAGGTCGAGGTCAGCACGTGACCCCATTGCGGATCTCTCGTTGAACTTCCGATAGCGGCGCTTCTGAACGAAGCGTCATTCGGTAATTCCGCCATTGCAGATCATCCTCGATCGCACCACCACCGTGTCAACCTGTGCCGTTCCGGCGAGGACGCCCAAAATTGCGAGCAGGGTGGATCCGTATTTTTACGTAACGGAATGTTAAGACTAACAATACCAGCCGTGCCTCAGATTTAGGCAGAGCACCGCCGCTCGCCCCCCAAATCATCAATTGCCGACCGCACATCGTTGATGGGCTGAACACATTTTGAGGAAACGACATGATTGGCATGATCCAGAATTTGCGCATTGGAACCAAGCTTGGGATCGCTTCGGCCCTGAGCATTCTTCTGGTGGGCCTGATGATCTACACCCAGATGTCCGGCAACTTGGCGGTTAAAAGAGCTAATCAGACTGCGACCGAGCAACAGACAATCGCGCTCACTGCTGCAGAGGCGAAGGCGGCGCAGCGCGGCATGCAGATCGGCCTTCGCGACATGCGCCTCGCCAATGGCCCCGAGAGCTTCAAAGCGGCGAGCGAGTACCTTGCGGCCCGGGTGACGCGGGCACACGGATTTGCCGACGCGATGTTGAAGCTGAGCCATTCCCCGGAAAATCGAGGACGCATGGAGAAGCTCAAGGGCGGTATTGGAGAATATGCCAAGGGTGCCCAGCAGATCGCAGCGATCAAGACCGAGATCATTGGGATCGAAGCTAAGCGCGTCGCCGGCGGCGAACTGCCGGCTGATGCTGTTGCAAAGATCGCAAAACTCAACGACGAGGCAGTCCGCGTCGCTCGCGAGGTGACTTTGCCCGTCGCGAACGAAGTTGAGGTGCTGGCCAACAAAATTGTTGAATTTTCGAAGAGCAGCGCCGATGAGGCCAATGTCACTGCCGCAAAGGAAATGGCTTCAGCCGAACTCATGTCGCTGGCGATCGGCCTGTCGGCAGCGTTATTGTTGGTCGCAAGCTGCGTGTTCTCGATTTTCAGCATTGCCCGTCCCATGCGCGCATTGAGCCTTTCCATGGAGAAGCTTGCCGAGGGTGATTTCGGAGTGGTGCTGCCCGGCCTCGGCCGTAAGGACGAGGTTGGCCAGGTCGCTGGAGCGGTCGAGAAATTCAAGGTGGTGTCGGCACAGAAGGCCCAAGCGGAAGCCGAAGCCAAGATCAAGCAGGACCAAGTTGCCGCGCAGCAGCGCAAGGCGGACATGATCAAGCTCGCTGATGGTTTTGAAGGCGCTGTCGGCGAGATCATCGAAACCGTGTCTTCGGCCTCGACCGAACTCGAGGCCTCCGCGGCAACGCTCACTTCCACCGCCGAGCGAGCGCAGGAGCTCACCACCATGGTCGCTGCGGCCTCGGAGGAAGCCTCAACCAATGTGCAGTCTGTGGCGTCCGCCACTGAGGAACTGACGTCGTCCGTCAATGAGATCAGCCGCCAAGTGCAGGAATCGGCGCGAATGGCCAATGATGCCGTCAACCAGGCCCGCACCACCAACGATCGAGTCGGCGAGTTGTCGAAGGCTGCCGCGCGCATCGGCGATGTGGTAGAACTGATCAACACCATAGCCGGCCAGACCAATCTGCTGGCTCTCAACGCAACCATCGAGGCGGCCCGTGCTGGCGAGGCCGGTCGCGGCTTCGCAGTCGTGGCTTCGGAGGTTAAAGCCCTGGCCGAGCAGACCGCAAAGGCGACCGGCGAGATCGGTCAGCAGATCACCGGTATTCAAGCCGCGACCCAGGAATCGGTGAGCGCCATCAAGGAAATCAGCGGCACCATCGAGCGGCTGTCGGAGATTTCGTCAACCATTGCCGCAGCAGTCGAAGAGCAGGGCGCGGCGACGCAGGAGATTTCCCGCAACGTCCAGCAGGCGGCGCAAGGCACCCAGCAGGTCTCCTCCAACATCATGGATGTGCAGCGGGGAGCTAGTGAGACCGGGTCGGCTTCCTCGCAAGTTTTATCTGCTGCGCAGTCACTCTCAGGTGATTCTAATCGCCTCAAGCTGGAGGTTGGCAAGTTTCTTAGCACAGTGAGGGCTGCGTAGTCCTGGGCCCGGATATCTGGAGGCAAATGCACTCGAGCGATATGAAGCCTTCAATAACGAGGCAGACCAAAAGCTCGAAAGCTTCTATGGAGGATGGCTTCTGTTTTCGCGAGCGCATGGTCCCTGCCGGCCGCCGCTAGTTTGCGGCGTCACGGATTTGAATCGTGATCGACGTGCTGACTTCCTCTGTTGGCCCATCGCTTCGGTTGACGCGGTGCGATGCATGTCGGCTCGAGAGTTTAGAGCGGAAGTTTGCAGCCGAGAGCCAGTTCGGCGTGGTGAGATACATGTGGTGAGTTGACACTTCCGGTGTTGGCCCTTCGCATTGCCCGGACGCCGTGCAGCGATCTATCTGCAGTTCGGGTCAGTCCGGAAGTGCCACGACTCCAGTCAAACCGGCTTTGTTGACCCAAGAGGACATGGAGGTTCGCGTTCTATGCCGATTTGTTCTCATTCTCGGCGCGACACCGGGGCTACTTAACCGCCCGCAGCCTCAGTTGAATTCGCGCTCGCCTGGTTCAATCTGCGGAACAATTGTGCACGTTGGAACTTAGTGATTCTCGCAACCTGAGTGCAGTACAGTGGACCGCGATTTCAAAAACGAAGTCTTTTCCAGCTATCAGCCAAATCCGACCAAGCCCTGCAATCACTGTGGCCGAAGGCTGGCCCTCGCGGTGAAGATGCTCAACCCGGATACCGGTGGAATCGTTCGCATGTTCAAGTGCCAGTGCGGCGAGCAAACCTGGACTGAGAACAAAGAGTAAGGCTGCCGCGTCGGCGCGCTCATGCACTGCGACTTCTGCTCTTGGACCATCAGCGAAGTAGCGGCGCATTTCATTGAGGGCCGCGTGGTTATCGCATCGAAGCTCGACTGCTGCGACCGGTGGCGGTTTCGCCGGAAGGCCGGGTCAGTTGCGAAGTCCTGATCTAAGAAATTTCGACCACGCGAGAGCCCGGTGCCGCAGCGGCTCTTTGACTTGCGAGGCGCGCCACAGACCAAAGGGCTTCGGTTGTATAGAACTCCCATCAAACGATTTCCTCGTCGGTCAAGGGGTGCATCGGCCCGCCGTCCGTGTTTGAGAACAGCCTCTACCGACCTGTGTCAGGCCGGGTTAACTGCGGACTTGAGTTCGTTTATTGCAGCTTGCCGAGCCACAGGGCGGCGAGCGACTGGCGACTGCGCACGCCGAACTTGGCGTAGATCGACTTGACGTGAAAATGCGTGGTGTTCGGACTCTGCTCGAGCTTTTGCGCGATCTGCCTTTCCGTGTCCCCTGCGAGCAGTCCGAGCAACACCCGGCGTTCAGCTGGCGTGAGGGGCGCGTTGGCGATGAGCAGACCATGGCTGAGCAATTGTTGACGGTGAAACCATCTCAAGGCGCGCATCACGGAGCCCAGACGCTGGCCGTCCTGTGCCGTAAAGCGGGGTTGCTGGGCATCACGAAACACGAACAGGCGAATCCTCAAATCGTCATTGAGTGCGATGCGCACGGAAATGCTGTCGGCGAAGCCGACATCCAGATAGTGCCGACGATAGTGCTTGCCCTCGAACCATGCCGGCGGCAGCGTTTCGAACAGCAGGCGGACGCGGAACGGCTCATCGCCCGACATTGACAGGATCTGCGACAGGTCGACGTCGTCCGACCAGAGCGTATCGTACTGCTTCTGCACGGATGCCGCGACCGCCGGTACCGGGTCCAGCACCCTGACGAGGCGCGGACGCCAGCCGAGCAGGGGATCGGCCCGCTTCGGCGAAGGCAATCGCACGACCACGCCCCACAGCACATTGCGTGCCGACAACATGGTGCGCAGTGCGGACATCAGGTGGGTCAGCGCAGCATCACCATCGGCTACCGAGAAGTCGGCCAGTTGATCCCAGAGTGCATAGACGTCTTGATTTTGCGGATCGATGGGATCCGTGGAGAGAAGCATGTCATTCCCAGTGCGCGTGCAGAGTTTCTCTGACCTCAGAGGTCGCCGACCTGCGCGGGCATACATAAAGCACGGCGAACCACCTTTCTAGGTAGTTCTCAGACCTATCCAGTGGCGCGATATTCGGCGCCGTGACTGGGAAGACGGATTCTCTCAGCGTAGCGACATTGGGAGATCAGCGATGCGTACGACGACGGGCGCGCGCCGGCTTAGATGGCCCGGCGAAGGCCGGACGGACAGGCGATGGCCCGGCTCTTTCTTCGTCCTGTCAGGCGCTATTCCGGCACTCGCAGCTTCCACTGGCCAGGGTGCCGGCGGTGGAGCAATGAAGTGAAGAATACGCCTGCCCGTCGACAGCGCCGCGAGCTTCTGGTGCGATCAACTCTCCTGAGCGGCACGGCTTATGCCCTGATCAGTTGCACCTGTGCGCACGCCCAGACGGTCATCAATGTGTCCGACGGTGCCAGCCTGTCGGCGGCGATCGCGCAGGCCGACAGCAATGCCAGCGCGAGTTATGTCATCAATTTCCAGAACAACATCACGCTGACTGGCGCAGCGGCCGACACGCTCAGCGCCTTCAACACCACCAGCAACGTCACGGTGAATGGCGGCGGCTTCAGGCTGGACGGCGGTGGCGTGCAGCGCGGGTTCTTTGTCTACGCAGGCACTGTCGCCATTAACAATCTGACGATCCAGAACACCCAGGCGCTTGGCGGCGACGGGGGCAACGTTGGATTCGGTAGCGGGGGCGGCGCTGGCGGCCTCGGTGCAGGCGGCGCGCTGTTCGTGGCGAGCGGTGGCCATGTGACCGTGAGCAACGTCGTTCTTTCAGGCAACAACGCAACCGGCGGCGCCGGCGCTGTCGGCGGTGACGGCGTGCCGGGCGCAGGAACGGCCGGCGGCGCAGGCGGCGGTCTCGGCGGCCATGCAGTGGGCGGGTTCGCCGGTGGCGGTGTCGGACGCGGCGCCGATGGCGACACAGGGGCCGGAGGCGGGGCGGGCATTGTCGTTGGTGCGGCAAGTGGCGGACAGGGTTTCGGCGGCTCCCCCGGTGGCATTAACGGCGGAGGTGGCGGCGATGGAGGTGCCGGCGGGATCGGCGGAAGTCCCATATTCGGCAATGGCCAAGGCGGTTTCGGCGGCGGCGGCACTCATAGTGCTGCGGACGACAGAGGCGGCTCGGGGGGATTTGGCGGCGGCGGCGCAGGGGGTCACTCGATAGCGGGCCATCAGGGAGGCGCTGGTGGCGTTGGTGGCGGCGGCGGCGGCGGCGGCGGGGCAGACCATTTGGGTGAGGTGGCCGGAACCGGCGGGAGTAGAGGATTTGGTGGTGGCGTCGGTGGCAACGGCAGCAGCATCGCGGCGAACGGTGGCAGTGGTGGAGGTGGCGGCGGCGGCGGCGGCGCCGGATTGGGCGGCGCCATGTTCGTTCAGGAGGGCGGCTCGCTAACGATCGCCGGCGCGTTCAACGTCAACGGCGGCAGCGTCGCCGGGGGAGTCGGCGGCACGGGCGGCAACGGTTTTGGCGGCGTGGACAATGGCACGGCGGGTAGTGGCGGTTCTGCTTTCGGAGCCGGCATCTTCCTTCAAGGCAACGGCATCCTCAACTTCCAGCCCGGCGGCGGCGCGACGCAAACGCTTTCAGACGGCATCGCCGACCAGACCGGTTCTGGCGGCACGGGTGTCGAGGCCGGAATATGGGGACTGAACAAGAACGGCGTCGGCACGCTGGTGCTCTCGGCGGCCAACACCTATAGCGGCGCAACGATGGTAGACGGCGGAACGCTGCGCGCCGGACACGCCGCCGCGTTCGGGACCAGCAATCAGTTTTCGGTCGCGGGCGGCGCGACGCTGGATTTGAACGGCTTCAACCAGACATTCGCCGTTTTGCAAGGCGCCGGCACGGTGACCGGCGCCAGCAGCACGATCTCCGGCATGTTTACGCCTGGCAACGGCACGCCGGGTTCGTCGATGGTGATAACGGGCAATCTCGCGTTCCAGGCGGCCGCGCAATATCTGGTCCAAATCGACCCCACGACGGCCTCATTCACGGTCGTCAACGGTACAGCGACGCTTGGCGGCGCTGCGGTGGGCGCCAGCTTTGCGCCCGGGACCTATGTGCAGAAAAAGTACATCATCCTCACCGCGACGGGCGGCGTCAGCGGTGCCTTCGGTGGCGTGATTACTTCCAGTGCGCCATCGAACTTTTCTTCGACGTTGAGCTACGATGCCAACAACGTCTACCTGGACATGGTCTTGAATTTTGGCATTCCAGGCGGCCTCAACCCCAATCAGCAGGCGGTCGGCGACGCGCTGACGAAGTTCTTCAACACCACCGGCGGCATTCCCGCAGTGTTCGCAAACATGTCGCCGAAGGGGCTCTCGCAGGCGGCCGGCGAGACCGGAACGGGATCGCAGCAATCCACGTTCAACGCGATGAACCAGTTCATGGGCGTCATGACCGACCCGTTCATTGCCGGACGCGATGACGGCGGAACTGCCGGCGGCAACGCCCCCGGTTATGCCGACGAGGAAGCGCTCGCCTTTGCCGCGAAGAAGCGCAATCTGAACGATGCGCTGGCGGCGATTTACACCAAGGCGCCAGCTGCGGTGCCGTTCCAGCAGCGCTGGAGCGTGTGGGCGGCCGGCTTCGGCGGCTCGCAAACGACGAATGGCAACAACGTGACCGGCTCCAATGCGGCGACGTCGCAGGTCTTTGGCACAGCTGTTGGCGCTGACTATCGCTTCTCGCCGTTTACCATCGCCGGCTTCTCGCTGGCCGGCGGCGGTACCAGTTTCAGCGTCGCCAATAACGGCACCGGGCGTTCCGACCTGTTCCAGGCCGGCGCGTTCGTTCGGCACACTATCGGCGCCGCCTATGTTTCCGGCGCACTCGCCTATGGCTGGCAGGATGTCACCACCGATCGCACCGTCACCATTGCCGGCATCGATCGGCTGCGCGCGCAGTTCAACGCCAATGCCTGGTCCGGCCGCGTCGAGGGCGGTTACCGCTTCGTGGCGCCCCTGATCGGCGGGATCGGCTTCACGCCCTACGGGGCGGGCCAGTTCACCACGTTCGAACTGCCGGCCTATGCGGAAGGTGTCATCTCGGGCAACAACACCTTTACGCTCGCTTATACGGCGAAGAGCGTGACCGACACCCGCAGCGAACTCGGCGTGCGCACCGACAAATCCTTCGCCATGCAGAGCGCGATGCTGACGCTGCGCGGCCGCGTGGCCTGGGCGCATGACTTCAGTTCCGACCGCGGCATCGGTGCGACGTTCCAGACTCTGCCGGGCGCCAGCTTCTTCGTCAACGGCGCCCCGCAGGCTACCGATTCCGCGCTTCTCACCGCATCCGCCGAAACCAAATGGATGAACGGCTGGTCGACCGCCGCGACTTTCGAAGGCGAGTTCTCCAACGTGACGCGCAGCTACGCCGGCAAAGGCGTGGTGCGATATGCGTGGTGAACTCCTCGGGTGGCAGCGGTGCCGTCGGAAATGATCAGGCCGCGCGATCACGTGATGACGCTCGGCGTGAACTACAATTTCGATTGGACTCCGTTCCCGGGACGGAGTGCGCTTGAGAAATGAGATCGATTGGCGCGCTGTTGAGATCGCGAAGAAGCGGCGGCGCGCGGGCGCCGCCGACCCGAATGACGCTGTCTGCTTGCTACCGAGCGTCATTCTTACTGAAAGACGAGTCGGGAGCGTGACGATGAGGACGCACTGCTACCGTTCTCGAAAGCTATGAATACAGTCGATAACTTAAAAAACAGGTGGGCTTTAATGAAGAAGATCTTGATGGCCTCGGTGGCCTTACTGACTATGGTTGGCTCATCATCGGCCGCTGACTTGTACGCAAAGGCGCCGGCCCATGCCGCTCCGGTTTTCAATTGGACAGGTTTCTACGTCGGTGTGAACGCCGGATATGGCGGCGGTGAATCGGCAATCATCACTGAGTCTCCTTTCGGGAGCGGAGTGTTGGCCCTCAAGTCGAACGGATTTCTCGGCGGCGGCCAATTTGGTTACAACTGGCAGGCCGCACAGTTCTTGTATGGCTTCGAAGCTGACATTCAGGGCACCGATGTGAAAAGCAGCCTCGGGATCCCCGCGCTTTTTGGCGCCGCCGCCGGCACGACGGTGGATTATTTCGGTACGGTTCGCGGACGCATTGGTTTCCTGCCGTGGGAGCGTTTCGTCGTTTACGCGACGGGCGGTCTCGCCTATGGACAGACAACAACCAACAGCGGCGTTCCACTCGGGACGAATACGAAACTCGGTTGGACCGCCGGCGCCGGCTTCGAATACATGATCGCACAAAACTGGTCTTTGAAGACCGAGTACCTTTACGTTGACCTGGGCAAGGACGCATTCAACCTAGATCAATTTGGCCTTCCCCCAGGCACCGGCTTCTCTGTCAGCGAAAAAACAGACATGCACGTCGTGCGCGCTGGTGTGAACTATCATTTCTAAGCGAACGAAGCTTAAGCGAACGAAGCTTTCAGACGTTGGCTGAGAACGAGACGCAAGAGGGGCCCCGGCGACGGAGCCCCTCAGTTATTTTTCACACTGCGTTGGTTTGCATTTTCTCGGCGTCGAAGGAGTGAAGCCTCGATGCCCTGTCACCGTACTGCTGCTTCACTGGAGCTTTTTTGTCATGCTTCGACGTCGTCAAGGCGCCGGACACGCCGCTCCGGTCTTCGCCCACGCCTCCACCAGCGCGCCGGCCTGCTGCTGCGTGCCCGGCACGGGTGAGCGGCCGAAGCCGGGCTTCCAGGCCCAGCCGACGAGGGTGTCCTTGCCGATATGGTCGATCAGGTCTTCCACCTTGCGCCCGCCATTGCGCGCGGGATCCCTGATCTGCTCGCAGATCTCGCCGACGGTCTTGCCCTCCCAGGCCATCTCGCGCGGGGCCAGATGCCAGTCGGGATGGCCGGGCATGCGGCCGGGCTCGAAATTGGCCTTCTGGTGGCAGCTGTTGCAGCGCATCGCCTCGAGGCCGTGGCCGTCAGCGCCGCGCGTCACCGGCGGCTGATGCAGGCGGGCATTGTCGCCCTGATGCGGCCTGTCGCCGGCCGGATGACAGTTGGTGCAGCGCGGATGCGTCAGCACCTTGCCGAGCTCAGTGAAGATTGCGGCCGAACGCCTCTCTGTGTCTCCGACCGAAGCAAAGCTCTCGGGCGAGGCGAGGGCGTGGCTTGCCGTCTCCGACGCCGCGTAGCCCGCACTGAGACTGCCGGCGAGTGCGGCGACCACGGCAATCATCTTGAACCGCACGTCGGAGATCATGATGCGTGTCACTTGGTGGCCATGAGGTAGCGCTTCGAGTCGGCGAGGATCACGTCCCGCACCGCCTCGTGATATTTGACGTAGCCGGTGCAGCGACAGAGATGACCGTCGAGCGCGTCCGCGATGGTCTGCTCCAGCGCCTCGCGCGCGACCGGTGTCCGCGACAGGCGCTCCAGCAAGACCTGGCCCTCATTGAGGAAGCCCGCGGTGCAATAGCCGCACTGAAAGGCGAAATGCGCGATGAACGCCTTTTGCAGGGTCGAGAGCTCGCCGTCCCTCGCGTGCCCCTCGACGGTGCGGATCGATTTGCCGTCGAAATTCATGGCGGGCGCGACGCAGGTCGGGCTGGTGGTGCTGGTGCCGTCGGGCGCGTCGACGATGACGGCGCAGCTCAGGCATTGCGCGGCGCCGCAGCCGAACTTGGTGCCGGTCATGCCCAGCATCTCGCGCAGAAAATCGTTCATCGAGAGATCGTCGCGGACGTCCATCGGACCGTGCTTCTGGCCGTTGATGGTGAGGCTGAGGGTCGTCACGCGAGCACTCCCTTCAATAGGCTTGCGGTGACCGGCAGCGCGCGGAAGCGATGGCCGGTGGCGTCGTGGATGGCGTTGATCAGCGCCGGCACGATCGGGATCATCACGACCTCCGCCATGCCCTTCGGCGCTTCGTCTGGTACTAGCGGCTTCAGCATCTCGATCTCGAGATCGCGGAGCGGCAGGTCGGAGCCGCGTGCGACCAGATAGCGCCCGAGATTCCATTCGCCGTTGCCGGGGCCGCCCTCGAAGGGTGGCAGGGTTTCGAGCAGCGCGTAGCCGACGCCCATGGCGAAGCCGCCCTGGGCCTGGCCCATCACCACCTCGGGCACCAGCGCGGTGCCGCATTCGAAAACGCTATAGGCCTTGGCGATGCGAAGCGCGCCGGTTGCGCGCTCGATCTCGACGCGGACGACCGTGCCGCACATCGAGGTGTAGGCGGTGCCGATCCGGTTGTTGTCGGTCGGCGGAAACTTGACGCTGGTGCGGTTGATCCGCTCGAACTTACCGTTGCCTTTGCGGATCGCCAGCGCGTCGATCTCGGCGCGGTATTGCTCGCCGGACAGCGGGAAGCGTGCCCGCGACCACGCCCAGCGCGAGAAGCTGTGCGCAACCGCACCGGTGACGAAGCCGCGCGCGTGAGCTGCCGCCGCGAGCGCAGGGAGGGCGAGCGGTTCGAGGCCGGGCATGATGAGCTGGCCGTTGTGCCAGCTTGCGCTGGCCCATTGCCCCGCGCGCGGATCGGTCTTTGCGATGCGCCACAGCTCAAGCGCCGCGGGCCACAGGCCGAAGCGGAAAATCACGCGGGCGGCTTCCGCGGCGGAATGCGTGCCGACATGCGCGCCGATCGAGGAGCTCGTCGGCGAGCTGATCGCGGGCACCCAGCGCGGGTTCTTCTCCGCGGCATCCTGGGTCTTCTGGTCCATGGTTGAGGGATCGCCGGATGTGACCAGCCCGAGTACGTCATAGCTGTCGACGCGGGCGACCGAGACCTCATCGGCGATGGCGCCGAGATGGCCGGCGACCCGGTTGGCCAGCGCCGTCCCGATGCCGTTGCCCATCTCGACATGATCGCAATAGATGACGATCCTGCCGTCAGGTCCAAGCTCAACGCGTCCGAGCGAGCCGTCCGCACCGGAGCCATAGTCTTTCGTGACGCAGGCAACGCCGGTGCCGACCAGCCGATCCGACGAGGTCTGCTTGAACTGCGCCCGCTGCTGCCAGATCGGATGCTTCTCGAGCTTGTCGAGGATTTCGGGGGTGCGCACCGAGACGATGTAGGGATTGCCCGTCATGGTCCGACCGTTCTGCGGCAGCGCGTTACGCCGCCGGAATTCGATCGGATCGCGCTTGAGCTCGGACGCGGCTTCGTCGATCAGGACCTCCAGCGCCGTCATGGCTTGCAGGATGCCATAGCCGCGCATCGAGCCTGCGCTCACGCCGCGCGAGTGCACCGCGACGGTCCTGACGTCGACCTTCGGAATGTCGTAGATGCCGATCGCGCCGGTGGCCGCGACGATTGCGACGCTGGCCGAGAAATGGGCGAGCCCGCCGCCGTCGAGCACGTGATCGGCGGCGAACGCCTTGATCTTGCCGGTCGCGCGATCGATGCCGATGCGCGAGCGCATCTTGATCGCGTGGCGTTTGATGCCGGCCTGAAATTGCTGGTAGCGGTCATGCGCCAGCCGCACCGGCTTGCCGGGAAAGCAGACCGCCGCGAGCGCAACATAGAGAATGAAAGGCGTGTGATCGCGGCCACCAAAGCCGCCGCCGACATGGGCGAACTGCGCGTTGATGTGCGCCGGCTTGTAGGGCGCGCGGGCCTTGCCGAACAGATGCGCGATCGACTCCGCCGCCTCGTAGGGCGACTGGACGCCAAGCAGCAGTTCGAGATTGCCGCCCTTGCCGTCGTACCAGGCGAGCCCGCATTCCGGCTCGAGGAACATCGGGTCGACCGATTGCGTCTCGAACTCGCGGTCGAGCACCAGCATCGAGGCGTCATTCGCTGCAAGCTCGGCGCGGATCTGCTCGCCATGTTTCGCCGCCTTGGCGTAATCCGCCGGCATGTCCTTCGCGAGCGGCGACCACACCGGCAGCGCCGCGCTCTGCACCTTCTTGGGCGAGACCCAGCCGGCCTGGAGCGGCGAATAGACATCCGGTTGGTCAGGCGAGGGACCTGCCACGCGGGTGAAGCGGAAGGCCCCGTAATCGGGGACGACGACAGGCCCGGTCTCCTCGCCGAATTGGACGAACGTGCCGTCGCGCAGCGCGAGACGCGCCTGGTCGAAGGCGTCGAACTTTTCGAAGATCAAAAGCGCCACCGGCTGTCCCAGATAAAGCGGCGTCTTGCCGATCGGACAGAACAGGTCGCCCGCATAGAATTCCGGCACCTGCGTCCCGATCCGGTCGAGATCGGCGGCTGTCACCACCACCGACGGCTTGAGCGCGCCGCCGAGGCGGGCGAGGTCCAGTCCGGTATAGACATGCGTGGCGTCGTTGGCGCGGACCAGGATCGCGTGCGAGGTGGTCTGTGGCCAGCCCTGCAGATCGTTGGCGCGGAAGTCGGAAGCGTAGAGCTTTGCGCCGGTGACCTTGGCGACGCCGTCGACGCGGCCGGCGCCCGTTGTCGCGGGATTGAACTTGCCGCGTCCGGGCAGCGTCTCGTGCGCTGCGAAGGGCACGCCCGCCGCGGACGCCAGATGTGACAGGCTGACCGAGATGCCTCCCGCCGACAACCACTTCACGAACTCACGTCGCGAAGGCCCCATGATCATATCCTTGTACAGAGTTTCGAGAACATCGGGATGCGGCCAGCATGCGATGTCCGGAGGACATAGGTCAGCGCCAGCGCGAATCCGTCACGATGCATCATGCGACGATAGAACGGGTGAGAAGGTTTACAACCGCTGAATGTCGTGCGCTCGCAGATCGAATTGTGGTTTCGTGCTTGCTTTGAAATCGAATCGAACGGAAGACGGTCCGGCAACAGGGGGCGCGATTCAAATGCAGCACGATCCGAACGGTGCGTGTTCAGTCACCAGCACCATGGGCACGACGACATTGTCGCGCCGCCAATTGCTGGATCGCGGTCTCAAAGCGGGTGCGTTGTCGCTGTTCGCAGGTGCAGCGAATGCCCAGCACGCCGTGCACGACCATGCAGGCACGTCCCACACCGCGGACATGTCGCCGACCATGGGAATGATCGCTGATACGCCCGTTCCCGCCATGGACCAGCCGCTGCTCGAGCCCGAGGCGCGGCGGTCCGTCAATGGCGTGCTGAGCACGACCTTGCGCGTCGGCTATGCCTATCGCCAGATCGGCGGCGTCCGGCTCTATGTCAGGTCCTATGAGGGCGGCAGCCCCGGGCCGACCTTGCGCATGAAGCCCGGCGATACGCTGCGCATCAAGATGATCAACGATTTGCCGCCGAACCGCGATGGATTGCCGGCCGACATCAGCCATCCGCACCAGTTCAACAACACCAATTTCCATTTCCACGGCGCGCATACCAGCCCGAGCGGGATTTCCGACAACGTCATGCGCTCGATGGCGCCGGGCCGCAGCTACAACATCGAAATCACCCTGCCGGCCGATCACACCAGGGGCACCTACTGGTATCACCCACATCACCACGGCAGCGCTGACATCCAGATGTCCTCCGGCATGGTCGGCGCCATCGTCATCGAGGGCGATTTCGCCGACGTCCCCGAGATCTCGACCGCCCGCGAACGTCTCATGGTGCTGACCCAGGTGGTCTACGATGCCAATGGCATGGTCGAGAATTTCGAGACGCTGTTTCCCGAGACTGCGACGCGCTTTCTCGCCATTAACGGCCAGCGCCGGCCAATGATCGAGATGCGGCCCGGCGAGGTGCAGCGCTGGCGCATCCTCAATGCCGCCTATCAGGACGACATGCTGCTCGACCTGGAGAAGCACGATCTGCAAGCGATCGCCTATGACGGCATCCAGCTCGGCGCCATGCAGCCGCTCAAGCAGGTCCTGATCGCGCCCGGCCAGCGCGCGGACATTCTGGTCAAGGCAGGGAGCCCCGGCACCTACGCCTTCAACGCGGCGCAGTACGACCAGGGCCATCCTTCGCCAGTGGGACCGCTGGCGCGGGTCGTGGTCTCAGGCGCGCCGATGGACATGAAGCTGCCGCGGGCCCTGCCGCCGGCGCCGCTCGCGACCATCAAGGATTCCGAGATCACCAACCGTCGCAAGGTGGTGCTGTCGGCGACCGCGCCGGAGGCCGATGCCGCAGGCCATTGGCAGGAATTCGAGTTCTTCGTCGACGGCAAGAAGTTCGACCCTGGCCGTATCGATCAGCGGGTCAAGCTGGGTGCGGTCGAGGAGTGGACCATCGTCAACACCCATGAGCATGACGACCACGTGTTCCACATCCACACCAACCCGTTCCAGGTGATCTCGGCCAATGGCAAGGCGCTGGCGGTGCCGGAATGGCGGGATTCCGTGATCGTGGAGCGCAAGGGCGGCCAGGTCGTGTTCCGCTCGCGCTTCATCGATTTCACCGGCGTCTACATGCTCCACTGCCACATGATGAACCATGAGGAGATGGGCATGATGCAGACCGTGGAGGTCTACAAGGCCTAAGCTGCGGGTCGAATTGCGCGAATTCGGCGGCGCGCGGGGCTGATCCGGGTCCGGCCGGGCTTCCCCTGGCGGCCGGCATGGCCTATGACGCTGCAACGCAACAATCCCCCAAAAGACCCCATGATCCGCCTCGACAACGTCAGCAAGCAAGCCGGCCACCAGATCCTGTTCATCGAAGCCTCCGCCGCCCTCAACAAGGGCGAGAAGATCGGCCTCGTTGGCCCGAACGGTGCGGGCAAGACCACGCTATTCCGGATGATCGCCGGCGAGGAACTGCCCGACGAGGGGCAGGTCTCGACCGACCGCGGCATCACCATCGGCTATTTCAACCAGGACGTCGGTGAGATGGCCGGCCGCAGCGCCGTGGCCGAGGTCATGGACGGGGCGGGGCCGGTGAGTGCGGTCGCGGCCGAGCTGCGCGAGCTCGAGACCGCGATGGCCGATCCCGACAAGGCCGACCAGATGGACGAGATCATCGCGCGTTACGGCGAGGTGCAGCACGCATTCGAAGAGCTCGACGGCTACGCGCTCGACGGCCGTGCGCGCGAGGCGCTGTCCGGCCTCGGCTTCAGCCAGGAGATGATGGACGGCGACGTCGGCAAGCTCTCCGGTGGCTGGAAGATGCGCGTGGCGCTCGCCCGCATCCTGCTGATGCGGCCCGACGTCATGCTGCTCGACGAGCCCAGCAACCATCTCGATCTCGAAAGCCTGATCTGGCTCGAGAAGTTCTTGCACGATTACGAAGGCACGTTGCTGATGACCTCGCATGACCGTGAGTTCATCAACCGCGTGATCTCCAAAGTGGTCGAGATCGATTCCGGATCGCTCACCACCTACGCCGGCAATTACGAGTTCTACGAGCAGCAGCGGGCGCTGAGCGAGAAGCAGCAGCAGGCGCAGTTCGAGCGCCAGCAGGCCATGCTCGCCAAGGAGATCAAGTTCATCGAGCGTTTCAAGGCGCGCGCCTCTCATGCGGCTCAGGTCCAGAGCCGGGTGAAGAAGCTCGACAAGATCGAGCGGGTCGAGCCGCCGCGCCGCCGCCAGACGGTGGCATTCGACTTTCCGCCGGCGCCGCGGTCGGGCGAGGACGTCGTGGCGCTCAAGAGGGTGTTCAAGGGCTACGGCAGCAAGCGCATCTATGACGGGCTCGATTTCATGATCCGCCGCCGAGAACGCTGGTGCGTGATGGGCGTCAACGGCGCCGGCAAATCGACGCTGCTCAAGCTCGTCGCCGGTGCGAGCGAGCCGGACGAGGGCACGGTTGCGGTCGGCGGCAGCGTCAAGATGGGCTATTTCGCCCAGCACGCGATGGATTTGCTCGATGGCGAGCAGACGGTGTTCGAGTCACTCGAATACGCGTTTCCGACCGCGGGGCAGGGCTCCCTGCGCGCGCTCGCCGGCTGCTTCGGCTTCTCCGGCGACGACGTCGAGAAGCGCTGCCGCGTGCTGTCAGGCGGCGAGAAGGCGCGCCTGGTGATGGCAAAGATGCTGTTCGACCCCCCGAACTTCCTGGTGCTGGACGAGCCTACCAACCATCTCGATCTCGCCACCAAGGAGATGCTGATCGCAGCGCTGTCGGATTTCGAGGGCACCATGCTGTTCGTCTCGCATGACCGGCATTTTCTCAGCGTCCTGTCGAACCGCGTGCTGGAGCTGACGCCCGAGGGCATCCACCAGTTCGGCGGCGGCTACACCGAATATGTCGCGCGCACGGGGCAGGAAGCGCCGGGATTGCGGAGCTAGTTCTTGCTCTTTCCCTTGCCCTTGCCCTTGCCCGCGATCGCGGCGATCGCCTCGATCTCGTTGGTCCAGATCCCGCCGGAATAGCCTTGCGGGAGCCGGGCGAAGAGCTCGGGCGTATCGATGCCGGTGGAGAACTCGCCTCCACTGTAGGGACCGAGCACGAACACTGCGCTGTTCGCGCCCTCCATGCGCGCGAGGAAGCGGTCAGGCCAGCCCCATAGAAAGGGCGCGATATTGATCGGCACCAGCACCATCGCGTTCCGGCAGGCTGCCGGCACCAGGCCGGTCCAGCCGCAGCCGATAGAGCCGATCAGGCAGGTTCGGATTGCCGCGCGCGAGATCGTGCGAACTTCCGGGGTAAGGCGACGGATCATGTCGATGGGCTCGTCGCCGCCATAAACCATGATCGTCCGGCGGCGCTCGGCCGGCAGCGCGTTCAACACCGTGGCAAGTTTCTCGCCTTCGTGCCCGTCGCGGCTCTTCACGTTGATGAGCAGCTTCCTGTCAGGGAAGGCGGCGAACACTTCCGACAATTTCGGCATCATCCCGATGCCTTTGCCGCGAAACGGAAATGTCTTGCCGCCGTCGGCGGTGTAACCATAGCCGATGTCGAGCAGCTTCAGCCTCGGCATGCTTTGCTCGCGCGTCACGCCGTGGCCGTCGGTGCGGCAATCGAGCGTCCAGTCGTGGAAGACGGCAAACTCGCCGTCGGTGGTCGGGTGCACGTCGAGCTCGACCACATCCGCGCCGGCGTCGAAGCTTGCCCGCATCGAGCGAACAGTGTTCTCCAGATAGTCGTGTGTCGGCGGCAACATTTGTGCGGCGGTGCAGGTGTCGTTCTTCACATCGCGCTCATCGAAGCGCTGCGCCATGCCGCGATGGGCAAGCAGCACCGGCTTGCCGTCACGACGAGGCGCCAGCAGACTCGTGTTGTTGACGTAGACGCCCGCGGCGACGGCGATGATGGCTGCCGTCGCGACTCTCAGTTTCGTGCCCACCGATTCTTCCCCCAACTCCGTGATCACCGTCGGCGGCGTTTGGGGTTGATTTGCGGCAATCGTCACGCAAGGGGACGGCTCTGCGCCTTCCGGCTTGAACGGTCCGATGCCGCCCGCTACGCTGCTTTAAAAGCTGGGGTGGAACGCGCATGAAGCAGCTGCGGATCGGCGACATCACCATCGATGCGGTGATCGAGCGGGAGGGGCCGTGGCGGCGGCCGCAGGATTTTTTCCCGGCCTATGACGAGGGTGTGTTCAAGCACCATCTGCCGACGATGGAGCCGGAGGTGTTCGACGCCGCGCGCGGCATGATGGTGATCACCTATCAGACCTTCGTGATGCGCACGCCGCGCTACACCATCCTGGTCGATACCTGCACCGGCGAGGACAAGGGCCACCGCCGCCATTCGATTTTCCGGGCAAGGAGCGCTGGCGCAACGAGCTGTTCGCGCTCGGCATCGGCTTCGAGCAGATCGATTACGTCTTCTGCACGCATCTTCATATCGACCATACCGGCTGGAATACGACCTTACGCGACGGACGCTGGGTGCCGACTTTTCCGAATGCGAAATACGTCTTCCACAAGGGGGAATATGCGGCCTGGGAGGCCGAGCACGCCAAGGGCAGCAACCCGCCCGGCACCGTGTTTCGCGACAACTGCCTGCCGATCGTCGAGGCCGGACAGGCACTGCTGGTCGATGACGATTACGCGCTCGACGACACCGTCACGCTGACGCCGACGCCGGGGCATTCGCCCTGTCATTGCTGCGTGAACATCTTCTCGAAGGGCCAGCGCGCGGTGGTGGCCGGCGATCTCATGCATCACCAGATCCAGTGCCGCGAGCCGGACTGGTCGGCCAAGCCGGATTGGGATGCGAAGCAGTCGGCGGTGTCGCGGCGGAAGTTTTTTGCTTCCGTCGTCGACACCGACACGCTGATCCTGCCGATTCATTTCCCGGCGCCGACGGTCGGGCTGATCAAGCCGTTCGGCGCCGCCTTCGACTACCGTTTCAAGCGGGAGTAGGGCGACCGGACGGTCTAGTAAGTGAAGAACATCCGCTGGATTTCCTTGGTGTCGGTCGTCTTGGTTAGCGCCAGCATCAGCAGAATACGCGCCTTTTGAGGATTGAGCGTATCCGAGACGACGAAGTCGTGTTCGTCATCCTTGGCCTCGCCATTGCGTGCGACGATGCCGTTGCCGACACGGCTGCTGCGCACGATCACGACGCCCTTCTTGCGGGCCTCGTCGAGGGCCGGTTCGACCGCGGGACGAGCCAGGCTGCCGTCACCGACGCCGGCATGCACGATCCCCTTGGCACCGGCGGCGACAAACGCGTCGATCGCGACCCGGTTCATGTTGGCGTAGCCGTAGACAATGTCGACTTGCGGCAGGACATCGAGGCTGGAGACGTCGAACTCAGAGTCCGCCGTGTGCCGCCGCGTCGATTGACGATAGAAGAACGGCTTGTTGCCCTGCATGTAGCCGAGAAAGCCGAGTTCAGGCGTGCGGAAGGTGTCTGCCGTCGAGGTGTTGTTCTTGGTCACATCGCGAGCCGCGTTGATCTGATCGTTGAGAGCAACGAGTACGCCCTTGCCGACGGCCTCGTCGCTGCCTGCGAGGATCACCGCATTGAAGAGGTTGATCGGCCCATCCGCGCTGATCGCCGTCGACGGCCGCATCGCGCCGACGACGACGACAGGTTTCTTGCTCTTGACGACGAGATCCAGAAAATAGCTGGTTTCCTCGATCGTATCGGTCCCGTGCGTGATCACAATGCCATCGACGTCGTCCTGCGCGAGCAGCGTGTTGACGCGCTTTGCGAGCTTGAGCCAGTAGTCATTGTTCATGTTCTCGCTGGCGATCTGGAAAACCTGCTCACCCTTGACGTTGGCCACCGTTTTCAGCTCGGGGACGGCGTTCAGGAGCGTCTCTATGCCAACCGTGGCGGCGGTGTAGCCGACCACGGTGGTGCTGCTCGCCCCGCTGCCGGCGATCGTGCCGCCGGTTGCGAGCACCATGACGTTGGGCAGTCCCGGGCCCCTTGCATGCGCGACGTCAAAACTGATGAGCAACGCGAAGAGCACGCTCATTATCGCCATCGTGTAATCACGCACTCGAAACTGCAACATCTCGACCACCCTTTGCTGGAAGATTCGTTGGTGCGCCCCGGTTTGCTCAGCGCTGCATGTTCCGCTAGCCGAGGCACTCTGTCTAGGGTGGCGACGATTTTGCTCTGCGCGCTCGGCGCGTGCGAGAAGAGGCAAACGGTCTTTGCCTCTGTTATTCAGAGACAAAAACGTGGATGCCCGGGACAAGCCCGGGCATGACGAGTTTGTGGAACCGTTGCTCGCTAAATGAGCACCAAAGTCGCAGCGGTCAGGCGCCGACTTCGCACTTCTTCATAAAGCTGTTCTTGGCGGCGCCGGCGAGCGGCTTGCCCTCGGCGCTGACGGCCTTGGGCGCGCAGGCGTCGGCCTTGCACTTCTTCATGAACGAGGTCTTGGCGGCACCAGCCAGGGCCTTGCCGTCCTTCCCGACGGCCTTGCTTTCGCAGGTGTCCTCCGCGAAGGCCGAACCCGCCGCAAACGTGGCAACGATCGCAGCCAGGAAAATCCGCTTCATCATGATTGTCTCCCTAAACCAGAAATGGCGCGCGGATTGGAGCCGGGAATCGTGGCGCAATCAAGCTGGATGAGCGCCTGCCGTCCGGTCTTCCTGGCGATTTTTCGAGCGCGGGTGCGAAGGGGCCGACGGCCTGCTGCACTGCTCGCTGACCGGGACGGGCGATCCTGCTAGCTTCGGGCGAATTTAGCCGAAGGGAGCATCGTGATGGAGACCCTGATTGCGAACATGCCGGTTGCCGCTTCTGACCGGCATTCTCACCTGGTTCGGCCGCAAGAGATGGAATGGCAGAAGACGCGCTTTCCCGGCTGCGAGGCCAAGACGCTGCTGTTCGATCGCAGCAGCGGTCTGATGACGGCCTTGATGCGCTTTGCGCCGGGATCGGTGCTGCCCGATCACGAGCATGTCGGGGTCGAGCAGAGTTATGTCATCGAAGGCGCTCTCGTCGACAACGAGGGGCCGGCCAAGGGGATTGCCTGCAAGGCCGGCGAATTCATCTGGCGCGAGGCCGGCAGCCGGCATGCCGCCTGGTGCCCGGAAGGCGCCCTGATCCTGGCGATCTTCCAGGTGCCGAACAAGTTCTTCGAAGCCGACGGCCGCGTCGTCGATGCCGCCGGTCAGGATTGGGACCAGACGTGGGGGCACACCGACGCGCAAAGGGCGGGGAGATAGGCGGCTGTTCGCAGCTCAAACGCTGTCATCGATGCTTCTGACGAGCATGGTGACCTGAACGGCGATCAGCCGCCGCATCTCCTTGCCGGTCCTGGCGGTTTCGCGCAGCCCCCGCATGCCGAACACCAGGCATCGCGCCAGTACTTCCGGCTCGTCCGCTATCGCAGCGGCCTTCACCTGATCGCGGATGAGGTCGGCGACCAAAGACTGGAAGTTGTCGTAGACGTTTCGGACTGCCGGGAAACGGAGGTCGAACAGATCTGCTGAATCGGGATGCGCCTCGATCAGGTCGAAGCCATGGGATCCCCAGGATTTGCAGGCGTGGAGCAGCTTGGCATGGAGACCGTCGAGACGCGCGATTGCGGCCTTAATGTCGCGATGCTTCTGCTCGTCCATTCTCTGGATCACCGCCGCGAACACGGCATCCTTGTCGGGGAAGAGCAAATAGAGCGCCGGCCGCGACATGCCCGCCTTGGCGGCGATATCGCCCATCGTCGTACGGGCATGGCCGTAGCGGGAGAAGACCTCCGTCGCAGCCTCGATCGCGAGCTCCTCTTTCGAAATGCTGGAACGAGCCATGAGCCTCACCGGCGTCGGAATTGAACCTCGGTCATATTGACAAAAGAACAAGAATTGTCAATTTGCCGGAAGCGGCATGAAGCCATGAGAGGTTCTGCGAGATGAACGATGAAGCGCGACTGAAGACCTGGAACACCTATCAGGCGGCGTGGGGACCCGTCGATGAGGACGAGCGGCGTCGGCTGCTGGAGCAAAGCGTCGCCGCGGACTGTGTGTATACCGATCCGGGCTCTCAGATTGAGGGACGCGACGCCTTGATGGCGCGCATCGGTCAAACCCAGCTCAAGTTTCCTGGCGCGCATTTCAGGAACGACAGCTTCCTCGAACACCACGAGCAGGGGCTTTTTCGCTGGACTATGTATGATGGCGCCGGTCGCGTGTTCGTCAGGGGTGAGAGTTTCGGCCGCTTCGGCGGCGACGGCCGGCTCGTTCAGGCGACGGGCTTCTTCGAGGTGCCCGCTGCCAAGGCCTGAACGCCGGCCGGCGTGGCGGCCGATCCTGCCGCTCCCGATATCACCCTCAGGCGCCGCGCGCGAGAAGCGCCTTGAAGTCCGCGCGTGCGCGCTGCGCTTCCGCGCGCGCCACCTCGGAGGCATCGCCGAGGCCGAAATAGCCGTGGATCAGGCCGGGGCCTTCATGGTGCTTCACCGGCACGCCGGCGGCTTCCAGCGCGCGCGCATAGGCTGTGCCCTCGTCGCGCAGGGGATCGAACCAGGCGGTGGTGACGATCGCGGGCGCGACGCCGGCAAGCGAATTCGCGCGCAGCGGTGAAACGCGCCAGTCGGTCGCATGCGAGGGATCGGCGAGATAATGGCCGCAAAACCACTCCATCACGGCGCGTGAGAGGAAGTAGCCTTCGGCATTCTCTGCGCGCGAGGGAAAGCGTGCGTTCTCGCGCGCGTCCGCATAACTGCCGAGGACGTCGGTCACGGGGTAGACCAGCAGTTGCGCGGCGAGCTTGATGCCGGCGTCGCGGCAGGCGATCGCGGTGGTGGCGGCGAGATTGCCGCCGGCGCTGTCGCCGGCAACACCGAGGCGTTTTGCATCGCCGCCAAATTCCGTGACGCGGCCAAACACGTCGCTGACCGCGGCAAAGGCGTCCTCGAACGCGCCGGGAAAGCGCGTTTCGGGCGGGCGGCGATAGTCGACGGAGACGACGACCGCGCCGGTCTCGATCGCAAGGTTGCGGGCCTGCCGGTCGTGGGTCTCGAGGTCGCCCGCGACCCAGCCGCCACCATGGAAGAACACCACGGTCGGTGCGGGCGTGGTGCCGACCCGGTAGACCCGTGCATCGAGCGGTCCGGCGCCGCCTTTCACCTTGATATCCGCGACAATGTCGACGGGTGGCGGCGGTATGGCCGCGCGCGAGGCAGCCAGTGCGCGCAAGGAATCGCGGGCGCTCTGTGGCGTCATCGTGGTGGCATCGCGCATCGGCAGCAGCGGAATGATCTGGGCGATGACGGGATCGAGCGGTGCGGCCATGTTGGCTTTCATGGGATCCTCACAGGGTTCTTGGTCTTGCTTGCGGGTTAGCATAGATATGGCGCGCCGCGTCGGCAACCGCTCGCATGTGGCAATGCCGGGGAATGAACGGGCAGGGAGGTCTTGAGGTGGAATTCGAAACGCTGGTCCAGTCGCGCCGCAGCGTGCGTGGCTTCAGGAACGAGCCGGTGCCGCGCGCGGTGATCGAGGCGATCATCGACACCGCCAAACGTGCGCCGTCGTCGATGAACACCCAGCCCTGGCATGTCCACGTGCTCACAGGCAGTCCGCTGGAACAGCTGCGGCGACGCAACATGGAGGAGATGGTTGGCGGCGCCAAGGTCAAGCGCGACATCGTCAGCCACGGCGAATACCAGGGCGTGCACCGGACGCGGCAAGTCGACGTCGCCAAGAAATTGTTCGGCGCGATGGGAATCGCGCGCGACGACAAACCGATGCGCCAGGACTGGGTGCTGCGCGGCTTCCGCCAGTTCGACGCGCCGGTGTCGCTGGTCTTGACCTATGACCGCGTGCTCGATCCCGGCGCGGTCTGCCATTTCGACCTGGGCGCGCTCTGCTACGGCATCGTGCTCGCGGCCTGGGACCGCGGGCTCGGTTCGGTGATCAACGGGCAGGGCATCATGCGCTCCGACATCGTGCGCGAGGTCGCGAACATTCCGGAGGACGAGGTGATCATGACCTGCGTCGCGATGGGCTATCCCGACGACAACTTTGCCGCGAACGCCGTTCGCTCCGATCGCGAGGGCAACGACGATTTCGTGCGCTACGTCGGATTCGCCGAGTAGCGCAGGCAGAGGAGATTATTCTCTCGCCGAATTTTTTTTGGTGCGGACCGCTTGGCGGCCTCTTGCAATCTCGATCGTGCAGGAGGAACAATGTACGGACTGAAAGGTTTGATGCTGGCGCGAGGGAATTGACATGCGGCGGCTCGCTAGCCTGGTTCGACGGTTCTTCGGCCCGCGAGTGCGGCGTCCGATCGATGATGATCCAAGTCTTCCTTTCACACCCGAAGAGTTCGGCCGGCTGATCCGCAGCGGCCGGCACGAGGACATGAAGCTGCTGGCCGAAGGGCTCGCGTGCCGGACCGTTCCGCGCCGCACCAGACATCGCGCCGCGCACTAGACCGGGTCGAGACGGGTTGCTGCGCTCATCTCGTGAGCGCGACCTGTCTGAACGCGGTCAGCAGTGCCTTTTCCAGCTTTCCACTCATTCCGCAGAGAATGTTATAAGCCTCTGCCCGCGGTATCGTCGGCTTGTAGTGCCGGTGCTCGATCAGGGCAGCGAAGATGTCCGCGATCGTCAGGATGCGCACGACATCACCGATGTTCCCGGCGCAAAGCGCATCCGGGTAGCCGCTGCCGTCGAGAAATTCGTGATGATGCCGCACGGCATCAAGGATCTCCGGCGAGATATTGTCGTGGTCTTTCAGAAAATCGTAGCCCGCCACCGGGTGCGTCTCGATTATGGCACGTTCCTCCGGATCGAGACGGCCGGGCTTGTCGAGGATGGCAAGCGGAATCCGGGCCTTGCCGATGTCGTGGAACATGGCCGCCGTATATAGCCGCTCCAGATCTGGCCTGCCGACGCCAAGGCTCAGGCCGAAGTCGATGGCGACGCCGGTGACGAGGAGGCAATGCTGATAGGTCCCCTCGTGATGGCGCCGCACCGTGGTGAGCCACTCCGACAAGCCATGCTGGGTGATGCGATCGGCGATCTGGCGGCCGGCTTCCTTCGTGCCGTCGACGTCGACAGGCTCGCCGAGCGTGACGGCCGTGAACATCGACGCGATGGCGATCGCCGCGGTCTCGACGGCGTTGTCCGGCTGCGGCGCGTGACCTGAGGAACCAGACGCCTCTTCGGCGGGATGAGCCAGCGCTGCCAGGAGCTTGATCTTGTCGATCGTCCCGGGAAGGACGAGCGTGGCTCCGAGCGCGTACGCCTGCGAGATACTCATGTGAGAGGAGTGCTCGACCAGGAAGATGCGTTTCGTTGCCTTCGCGAGCTTTGCGGCTCGTTTCTTGATGGCCGCAATGGTGCGGACGTCACGCAATTCCGCACGGATCACGATCGCGAACGGCACCTCGGACAGCTTGGCTTCCGCGTCGAGCCGTTCGCCTGCGACGGCAAACTGCTGCTCGAGAATCGAACAGACGCTCGACAATTTGTCCGAGGAATCAGCCAGCACATGCACGAACGGGCGTGCCGCTTCCTTCTCTCGGATGCCGCCGTCGCCTTTGACGGGGCGGGATATAATTCGCGCGTTCTGCACGGTTGACCTGAATCATGCTGGAGTTAATTGGGGCTGATGAATCCTTGGGGCTATTTGCTCTGAGCGGCAGTCTGCGCGGCGGCTGCCGGTTTCCTCTTTCCGTCTGCGGTGACGAAGTGTACGCCGGCGGTGGTGCCGTCGATCCAGACCAATTCGCAGCGCCGGTAGGCGAGCCCCGTCGACGATAGCAGCAGGAAGAATTCCTTTGCCCGCAGCACGTCGAGCGTGCCCTCAACTTCGATCTTCGCACCGCTTTGCGATATGTCGAGCAGAACGCAACTGCGCCGCCACGTGCCGTCCGAGCCCATCAGATTGACCGGCTGCTTGTGATCCATTTTTACGCGCTGCGCTTTGCGACCGTCGAACTTCATCGATTAACCACCATCTTCGAGCCGCGATCTACCGGATCGCGCGTGTTGGCGCTTGCTGCTATTTCTCCCCATCGCACTGCCCATTGGCTGGTGGACAGAAGCAGCGTCTCGAAGATGCGTTGCGCGCGCTCGCGCTCGGCAAAGGAGAGCCTTTTCCCGCCGCGGTTGCTCAGGATGGTAAGGGTGGTCTGCCAGTTCAGCCGCGAAGCCCGGCACGCCATGACCAGCCCTTCGCAATCGTCGTCGCTCACGACACGCTCGATGATCTCGAGCGGCGCCCCTGAAAGCACCGACAGCGCCGTGAACAAATTGGCCGTCTCGCCGCGGATCGCAAAACGGTTCACCGTGGAATCGTTGAGCTTGCCGATGCGGTTGAGGACGACGATCTCCGGCCTCGCGCTTGCGTAGTCGGCCCTGCAAGGCCGCTTTGGCGGAGCCGGCTCCGCTTCCGGCACCGGCGCCGCGGCGGGCGGGTTGGGTGTGGCCGGTGCCTTCCGGGCTGGTGGGGCGGAGAGCAGCTTGCGCACGACCAGGTCGGGCGTGCCGGGCCGGAGCACCAGCGCCTTCGCGATCTCGCCGTCATGGTCAGCCTTGGCAATCAGCGCTGCATAGGCTGCGTCGGAGAATTTCGTTCCCGGGTTCTTGATCAGGGCAAGGCAGATCGGGCCGCCGTGCTTGATCAGCGCCTCGGTCACGGTCGGCGCGATCTCGCTGCGGGCGGCGATTGCGCGTCGATGCCGCTCGCCACGGGAGTCAATGACAGCCTCGAGGTCTGCCGCGGAGAGCGCCTGCGATTTGAGCAGGACCGGACACGCCACGTCGGGATCGTCGTGTGAGGCGAGACGCCACAATGTTTCGGGAGGCGCCACGTCAAGCTCGGCGAGCGCCGTGCTGAGCTGAACCAGTGCGCTGGCCTCGACCCGTTCCGTCAATCGCAGCAGAACACCGTCGACCACGTTGCTGAGCAATTCCCGGCACTGGTCCTGGCTGCCAATGAGCAACTGCACCATGCCGGTGAGAATGCGTGCGCAACGGTGCGGTGGGCACGTTGCGACCACCTCTTCCAATTCAGCGAGAATAGCAGCAGGCGAATTTGCCATCCTGGCAGGGGCCTGACTCAAAATTGATTTTGACTATCTAACAGCGCTCATTCCGCTCGACAGAGGTTAATATGAAATGTTGCTTTCGACCGTTTGGGTATTGGTGCACCGCTGGCACGGCAGGAAACGCTATCGAAAATTGGCGAGATTTGATGCGCCGGGTTGTCCTTGGACTTCGACGCTCGCCAACTGGTCGGCATAGTTCGAAGTGATTCTTTCAGACTGAGGGGACACCGGAACGGGAAGTTGGGTCGGCATTGTCGCCGGACACGCGTTTGTTGCGACGCGAAGTTTCACATTGCCATGAACAGAATTGATGATGCGCCGACGCTGGCGCCAAAGGTATTTCGTTTCTCTGACGTCGATGAATTTCGAAATGCCATACGGGGCCTGAACTTCGAGTTCACGCCTTTCGTACGGAGGATTTCGGCCGAGCAGACCATTCTGTCGCTGCCCGGCTGCGACGTGAATTTGACGCGGGCATTTCCGCGGGTCGTCGACGCACAGCTCGTCGAGAATTGCACCGCGATCGGATTCACGATGGACGATTTGGACGTGCCCGTTCGATTCAACGGCACGCGGCGCACACGACCCGTCATCGTGATCGGCAGCGGCGGCGCGGCCTACACCACCGTCGAGGAGGTTCAGCGGGAAATCGCCTCGGTGGTGTTCAGGCCGGAGGTGACGGATCGCGGCTGGCCACAAGCAGCCCTCTGCTTCAAGATCTTCGAAACGACCGTCGCGGGCTTGAACCGGCTCCGCGGGGTGGTTCGGGAGGTGTTGGCAGCCGCTTCGGAGCCGGTCGACGTGCCCGACGTGCCGCTGAAGGCGGCCGCCATGAAGGAGACCCTGCTCGGCGCCGTGGACGCAATTTTCCAAAATATGGGTCCCGCGCGATGGACCCTGCACCCCAATGACGAGCGGAACTTCAAGGTCTTTCAGGACATCCGCGCTCTGCTTTCCGACGACCTCTCTCAGCCCATCTACAGCGCCGAGATCGCGCGCAAGCTTGGCCTGCCGGTTCGCACCATGCACGACGTCGTCCGCCGCTATCGCGGCATGAGCCTGCACCGCTATCTACGTCTGCGGCGGCTGTGGCTGGTGCGCCAGCGGCTGCTCGCCGGTGCCGACAGCGTCAAGGCCGTCGCGCTGGCGTTCGGGTTCTGGCATTTCGGCGACTTCTCCAGAAGCTATCGCGACCAGTTCGGCGAGACACCGTCGCAAACGCTCGAGCGCGGACGGCGAACCTAGCGCGTCAAAACGTTGAGGCCGGCTTGCTGATCCGTGCTATACTACCGCCCATGAGCAATCGTATCCTCGTCCTCTACGGTTCCTACCGTTCCGACCGCATGGGCATCCGCCTTGCGAATTTCGTCATCGATCGCCTGCGCGCCCGCGGCGACGACGCCGTGTTCATCGATGCCAAGGCGATCGGCCTGCCGATGCTCGATCGCATGTACAAGGAATATCCCAAGGGCTCCGCACCCGAGGCGCTGGAGAAGCTGGCCGGAGAGATCCGCGGCGCGGACGGTTTCGTCTTCGTCACCGGCGAATACAATTGGGGCATTCAGCCTGGCCTGAAGAATCTCACCGATCACTTCCTTGAGGAGTGGTTCTGGCGACCGGCCGCGATCGTGAGCTATTCGGCCGGCCGCCTGTCCGGCGCGCGTGCCTCGACCGCCTGGCATGGCACGTTGTCGGAGATGGGCATGGTGGTGGTGTCGAGCACCATCGGCGTCGGCCCGATCGCACAGACGCTGTCGGAGGCGGGCGAACCGATCGGCGAGGGCGGCAAGGCGCTCGAACGCTCGTTCCCGCGCTTCGCCGACGATCTCGCCTGGTGGATCGAGGCCGCCAAGGCGCAGCCGGCGCGCAAGGCACCGCCTTACTGACGGTCCCGGACTACGAAGCTGCGCGTTTGCCGCGCTTACGCGGCCCTGACCTCACCGAGGAAACGGTCGAACTGTCCGGCGAGATCGCGGGACTGGGTCGAGAGCTGCTCGGCTGCGCCCAGCACCTCCCGTGCGGCCGTGCCGGTATGGTCGGCGGCGCGCTGCACGCCTGATATGTTGGTGTTGACCTCCTGGGTGCCGCGCGCGGCCTCCTGAACGCTGCGGGCGATCTCCTTGGTCGCCGAGCCCTGTTCCTCGATCGCGGCCGCAATGGCGGTGCCGATCTGGTCGATCTCGCCGATGACGTCGGCAACGTTGCGGATCGCGGTCACGGTCTCGTCGCTCGCGGCCTGGATCGCCGAAATCTGCTCGGAGATTTCGGTGGTGGCCTTGGCGGTTTGGCCCGCCAGCGACTTCACCTCGGCAGCAACCACCGCGAAGCCACGGCCGGCGTCGCCGGCGCGGGCGGCCTCGATGGTCGCGTTGAGCGCCAGCAAATTGGTCTGCTCGGCGATGCTCTGGATCAGCGTTACGACGTCGCCGATCTTCTGCGCGCCCTCGGCCAGCGCACGGGCGGTGTCACCGGTGCGGCGGGCGTTGTCGACGGCGCGGGCCGCGATCTCGGTGGACTGGGCCACTTGACGGCCGATCTCCGAGATCGAAGAGGTCAGCTCTTCGGTGGCGCTCGCGACGGTCTGGACGTTGCTCGATGTCTGCTGTGAGGCGGCGGCAACGACCGCGGCCTGGCTGTTGGTCTGGGCCGCCGTCGAGGTCATCGACTGCGCCGTGCTTTCCATGGTGGATGACGCGCGGGACAGTCCGCCGACGAGCTCGGTGACCTTGGCTTCGAACGCGCGGGTGATCCCGTCGAGCGCCTGTGCGCGGCGCATCTTGCCGTCGTTCTCGGCCTGCTTCTCCGCCGCAAGGCTGTCGGCCCGGATCATGTTGTCCTTGAAGACCCGGACGGCCGCGGCCATGGCGCCGATTTCATCGGAACGCTCGGCGCCGGGAATCTCTTCCGTGACCTCGCCCTCGGCGAGCCGCGACATCCGCGTGGTCAGGTTGACGATCGGGGCGCAGACGCGGCGGCGGACCGTGACGATGAGGCCGGCGCTGGCGATCAGCACGGCGAGGAGGCCCGCGAGTGCGATGGTGAAGCTGGTGTGGGCCGCAGTGGAGGCACCGGCGAGAATCTGCTCCGCGTTGTCGTAGAAGGCATCGCGGACGTCGATGATGGTGCTGAGGCCGCGCTGCGTGGCGGTGTAATAGGTGTCCATGTCGTGTTCGTACTTGCCGCTGACCGCACCCTCCTTCACCAGCTTGAGCTCGCGGCCGAACTCGTCGATATAGATCGCGTTGAATTTCTCCAGTGCGGCGGCAACGTTCGCCGGCGTTGCGGGATTGCCGCGCAACTCCAGCAGCGACATCACGATCTGGTCGTTGCGGCCCTGCGAGCGGCTGATCTCGGCCTTCTCGGTATCGGTCGCCGGCTTTTTGCCCCCGACGAGATTCTTGTGCAGGCTGGAGTTGAAGCCGCCCACGTCGCGCAATGTCATGGCGATGTTGGCGTAGCTGGCCTGCCGGTAGGCATCGCCGTTGAGGATCGCCATGCGGCGGACCTGCTCGTTGAGCAGCGCGGTCACGCCGGCGTTGAGCACGGCGTTGTCGGCGACGATCTTCTTGGCCGCGTCCTTGCGCGCCTCCGGCGGGCCCGACATCGCCTTGTCGATGGCCTCGCGCAGCGCGGTGAACTTCGAATTGACGGCGTCGATGTTGCCGCCGGTGGTGTTGCCGTCGTCGAACGGGCCGGGCAGGTCCTTGCGCAGCGCGTTCATCCTGTCGCGGGCGGCATCGGTCTGCTTGCGCAGCTTGTCCTGCTCGGCAAGCAGCGCCGGGTCGACGGCGGGAGGGCCATAGAGGATGTTGGTGGAAAAGCCGCGCTCGGGATTGAGGTAGCGTGGGATGTCGCTGACGGCGCGAACGATCGCCAGCCGCCCCTGGGCCTCGGTGATCCGCTCCATGGTCTGGTATTTCGTCACGGCGACGTAGACGGCGAGGCCGCCGCCCACTGTCGAGAGCGAGACGATGGCGGTGGTCAGGAGCGTACCGATTTTCATGATTCTGTCCGGCAACTGGCGCGGGAAATTATTTGCACGGACAATAAGCAGGCGATGTTAATCCCGGGTTTACGCTGGTGGCCGCGGGCAGCCGCGCGCTGAGTCTGTCCGTCTAGGCGTAGGTCGCGCTTACGGTTCCGAGCGGACCGAAATCGGCGACGTAAGTCTCGCCCCGCTTCGGCCGCAGCATGCCCGTCAGCGTGCCGGTGGAGATGGTCTGGCCGGCCTTGAGGCCGATGCCGGTTCGTGACAGCTCATTGGCGAGCCAGGCGAGCGGCACCAGCGGATGATCGATCGCCTCTGCAGCGCTGCCGCGGCGCCTCTCGGCGTCGTTGCAGTTCAGGACGACCTCCTGATTGGCAATGTCGCGTTTGCGCCAGTCCGCGATGGGCTCTCCAAGCACGATCGTTCCCGATCCGGAGCCGTCGGCCATGATTGCGGGCATCGGGGGAAACGCCGCGTCGTGGACGAAGCGGCATTCCGCGAGCTCGATGCCGGGATGCAGCGAAGCGACCGCATCGCCGACCTCTTCCACCGTATAGGGCTTCGCGCGCGGCGGCAGGTCGGCGCCGAGCCGGGCCTGGTACTCGACCTCCGGAATCGGACTGCATTGTTTGACGTGTTCCACGCTCGCGGGCGAGGTCTTGATCAGTGGCGCGAACACCCGCCCATAGATCGGCGTGGAAATGCCAAGCTGGCGCTGGAGCCCGGGCTTCATGCCGGCGATCTTCCAGCCGACGACGTCCCAGCCCAATTCTTCTTCCACCATCTGCGCGATGCGGTACGCCGTGTCGGCATCCGGCGGCACCAGCCGCTGCTCGAGGCCGCTTTGCTGCCGGCCCTCGCGGCGCAAATCGGCGAGATGGCGGGCGAGTTCGCGTTGTCGGGAGAGATCCATCGGTGCGTCTCCATTCTATCCTGGTGTGCGGGCGAGGGCGGAGGACAGGACCGTCTCCAGCTCCTCTTGCACCTGATCGAGCGCGTCGGCGCTGCGATTTGCACGGCACATTGCGACCGTGCCTTCGATCGAGGCGACGACCAGCGTTGCAAGCCGCTCCGCGCGTTCGGCGGCCACTCCCTCGCGCAGGAGGGCTGAGCGCATGATCTGTCGCCAATCGGCGAACACGCCGTCGGCAAGATCGAGCAGGTGCTGCTGCGCCGTCTCGTCGTCCCTGTCGGAGGCTTCTCCGACATAGCGGTCGACGGCGACCGCGAGCACGGGGCAGCCGGCCTCGAAGCCGGTCGCTTCCAGCTGGCGGCGCCACGATGCGACGAAAGCTCGCAAGCCACCGATCACGCCGCGTTCGTTCATGGCCCTCTCCAGGGGAATGGACACCTGCTTGCCGGCAAAGGTTACGGCCTCGGCGATCATCTGCTGCTTGCCGCCGGGGAAGTGGTGACTGATCGAGCCGCGTGGCGTCGCCGTATGGCGGACGACGTCGCGCATGCTGGTGGCGTTGACGCCGCGCCGGCTCATCAGGTCGGCGGCGCCGGCGATCATCTTGTCGCGCGTGGTGGTCATCGGAACTTCCGCAGTTGGCTGTGCTTTATCTAAACTATGACGATTGACATAGGCAAGCGGCACTGCGATATGACGTGCGTCATAGTCGCAGAAAGGAATAGGTTGACCATCATCACCGTGACCGCACCTGCCGGCCGGCTCGGACTGGCGCAGCGCCGCTGCCTCGCCGAAAGCCTGACCGACGCCGTGCTCTCGCCCGAGATCGGCCAGCATGCGCCGGCGGCGCGAATGGGCTTTCAGGTGCATTTCCATGACCTGCCAGCCGACTGCATGGCGATTGGCGGCCGGCTCCTGTCGGACCAGGAAACGCCGCGCGACGTGATGACCGTCAATATCGCGGTGATGAACGCAGCCTGGCCTGCCGAGGTGCGAGCGGAGGTGATCCGCAATGTGCTGGCGCGGCTTGCGGAGGCCTGCGGCATGCAGGCGCCTGCGCCAACCTGGTGGGTCAATTTCGAGATCATCGAGGAGGGAAGCTGGGGATCGCGCGGCGGCGTGCTCTCGATCCTCCAACTCCTGGATTCCGGTGTGTTCACGCCGCAGCGGATCGAGGCTATCCGCGCGGCAATTCAGCCGCCGGCCTGATTTGCCCACCGATTAATCCGGAGAGAAGCGAAATGAGCGAAGGTCAGATCCGCACCGAGGTGCACGGCCATGTCTTCAAGATCATCATCGACAACGCCGCGAAGAAGAACGCGTTCACGCCGGCGATGATGGAGCAATTGTCCGATGCGCTGACTGAGCTGCACGACAACGATGCCTATCGCGTCGGCGTGGTTTGCGCCGAGGGCGGGGATTTCACCGCCGGTCTGGACATGCCGAAATTCTTCGGCCCGACTGCGGAGAAGCGCAATATCAGGGAAGGCAATGTCGATCCGTTCGGCCTTGCCAAGCGCTGCCGCAAGCCTGTTATCACCGCCGTGCAGGGCATCGTGTTCACGATCGGCATCGAGCTGATGCTCGCCGGCGACATCGTGGTCGCCGCCGAGGATGCGCGCTTCTGCCAGATGGAGTCCAAGCGCGGCATTGCGCCGCTCGGGGGCGCGCATTTCCGCTTTTTGTCGCGCGCCGGCTGGGGTGACGCGATGTACCATTTGTTCCTCTGCGACGAGTTTTCAGCCGAGCGCGCCCACACAATCGGTCTCGTCCAAGAGGTCGTGCCGGCGGGAGAGCAGGTCGAGCGGGCGATGGCGCTTGCCGCCATCATCGCGCGCAATGCCCCGCTCGGCATCCAGGTCACCAAGGAAGCCGCGGCCAAATATATCGAAGGGGGCGAGGCGGCGGCGATCGCCTATATCCCGATAATCCGCGATCGCGTGCTTGCAAGCGCCGACGCGAAGGAGGGCATTCAGTCCTTCATCGAGCGTCGCGCGGCCGTCTTTCAGGGGCGCTGATCCGACGCGCTATGTCGGCCGATCCAGCTTCGACAGGATCTCCAGCGTAGCGCCGTCGCGCTCGCCCGAAAAATACCGGGCGAGCGCCTCGTCGAAAACGGGCTCATTGGACACCGCGTCGAACAGCGTCATCGACGAGCGGCATTTGGCGTCATCGGGCGCGCCGAGGATGGCGTTGATGCTCCGACCCTCGATGGCAAGCACGAGGCGGGTGCATTCGATCAGGCGCGGACCGAGGATGGGGTGGGCGAGATAGGCCTTGGCCTCGGCGCGGGAGGCGATGGCGTAGCGCTGCGACATGGCACTGAAGCCGAGGCCGGCGACCTGGGGAAAGACGAACCACATCCAGTGGCTCTGCTTTCGGCCCCGGGTCAGCTCCCCCTGGATGTCGCGATAGACCGGGTCCTGGGCCCGGACAAAGCGAATGAGGTCGAAAGGATCGGTCATTGGATACCTTAGGATACCCTGGAATGGCTTGCCGGAGCCTTGCCGGCCGCGATTATGCCTAACTTTTGGCTCCCAATGTGGTAGCTGGTATAGAATCTCCGGGTGGGGGTGGGTCCCCCCCGGGGCTCGATTTTGGGGAGCTGATGGTTTCCGACCGGGCACAAGCCGAGAGGCTATTGTCGCGCCGCCGTATTGGGCGAGCCGAGACGATATTGCTGTCTCTGGCCGCTGTCGCGCTGGCACTGGGCGCCGCCGCCTGGGTCGCGGATATCGGCGGTTCGGCCTCGCTGGTCACCGCCGCGCTGCCGCCGTCCAATGCGCCTTCATTCGATGATCGTTTCGCTTCTGCTTCCAGCAGTCCGCCCGCCCGCGAGCTCGGCTTGCGGACGCTGGAGCGCTCCGCGGTGAGTGCAGTCCAGCTCAAATTGCGCGACGCCAAGGCGATGCTTGCCCAGAAGCTCCAGGGCGACGACTGGCGCTCGACCCTGACCGACGACGACCGGCATATGTCGGAGGAGACGAGACAATCGCAGCGTGCTGACGCCATCCCGATGCCGCGTTCGCGCCCGCCCCAGGCCGACATCTCGGCCCAGATCGCCTCGAGCCAGGCTTACGCGGAGACCAACCCCAGGGTCGACAACCGCAACTTCTTCGAAAAATTCACCGACAAGATCAGGCTGGCCTCGCTGACGCCCGACAGTGGCCTGTTCGGCAAGGCGCCGGACCTCGCCGCGCTCGGTTACGATTCGCGCACCGCGGTCTACGACATCTCGGCCAAGGCGCTTTACCTGCCGAGCGGCCTCGCGCTCGAAGCGCATTCCGGCATGGGCGCGCTGATGGACGACCCGGAGCACGTCGACCAGCGGATGGTTGGCGCGACCCCGCCCGCGACCTACGACCTGAAGCCGCGCGAAAAACTGTTTCACGGCGTCCGCGCCCTGCGCTTGACGCCTACCGAAGGCACCAGCGCGCTCGGCCGCGTCGGCCTGCTCACCCACAATTACATGCTCGGGCCCCGTGGCGACTCCAATGGTTGCGTGTCGATCAAGGACTATGATCGGTTCATGAAGGCCTTCGACAACGGTGAGTTCAACCGTCTGGTCGTGGTGCCCAGGTTGACCCCATCGGCGACCGCCTCGCAGCGCGCGAGCACTGAGTCCTGATATCTGCTCCTGATATTTGCCTGCCGCGGCGGGGCTGCCGTTTTCCCTTCGTTAAGCCGTCATCGTCCAGAAGCAGCCCATGAGTGATCCGCAAAGTTCCGAGACCCCGCTGCGCACGACGTTCAAGATCAAGCTGAACGGCGACACGCTGGCGATCGCGACCGTCGGCCAGGCCTATCAATTCCTCACCAATTTCAAATCGGTCGAGTGGATGGAATTCCGCTCGTTGCACGAAGACGCGGTCGCGGCGCTCGAAGGCGCCGCCGAGAACGCCATGCTCGTCGTGCAGGCGACCAACGCCGTGCGCGCGCTGTTCGTCAGCGCCAAGCTGCTCTGAGAGCGACACGGCAGATATTTGGGGAGATTCCCGGATTGCGCTGCGCTCCATCCGGGCTACCGCTCACGACTTGAATTCCGCTATAGGAACGGCAATAGCTCGCGAAGATCGCGCTCAAGCCGATACATTGAAACATAGTTCAGGGAGAGACCCATCATGAAACGCCGTACATTTCTCAAGGGCGGCGCGGTCGCCGGCGCGACGACGCTGGTTGCCGCACCCGCGATCGCGCAAGGCGCGCCCGAGATCAAATGGCGCCTGACGTCGAGCTTCCCGAAGTCGCTGGACACCATCTACGGCACCGCGCAGACGTTTGCGAAATATGTTGCCGAGGCCACCGACAACAAATTCCAGATCCAGACCTTTGCGGCCGGCGAGCTCGTCCCCGGCCTGCAGGCGCTCGATGCGGTCAGCACAGCCTCCGTCGACATGGCGCAGACCCCGCTCTATTTCTACATCGGCAAGGAGCCGGCGCTGGCCTATGCGACCGGCGCGCCGTTCGGCATGAACCATCGTCATCAGGAGTCCTGGTGGCATTTCGGCGGCGGCGCCGACCTCACCAACGAGGCGCTGAAGCCGTTCAAGGCGCATGCCATCCTCTGCGGCAATTCCGGCACCCAGATGGGCGGCTGGTTCCGCAAGGAGATCAAGACCGTCGACGATCTCAAGGGCCTGAAATTCCGCATCGCCGGTATGGGCGGTCATGTGCTGGCGCGGCTCGGCGTGGTCCCGCAACAGATCGCGGGCGGCGACATCTATCCGGCGCTGGAGAAGGGCACGATCGACGCGGTCGAATTCGTCGGCCCCTATGACGACGAAAAGCTCGGCTTCCAGAAGGTCGCAAAATACTATTACTTCCCGGGCTGGTGGGAAGGCGGCGCCATGCTGCACATGATCGTCAACGACGAGAAGTGGGCGTCGCTGCCCAAGCAGTACCAGGCGATCGTCAACCAGGCCGCGTCGGCCGCGGGCGCCTGGATGCTCGAGAAATACGACAGCGTGAATCCGGCGGCGCTGAAGCGGCTGATCGCCAATGGCGCGGAGCTGAAGGCGTTTCCGCAGCCGGTGCTGGAGGCCTGCTACGCTGCGACCCAGGAGCATCTGAACGAGCTCGCCACCAAGAGCGACCTCTTCAAGCGCACCAAGGAAAGCCACGACGCCTATATGAAAGAGCTGCTGTTCTACACGCAGATCGCGGAGAATTTTTACGACAATTATCTGCTCGGCAAGATGCGCAACAAGACCTGATCGCGCAAACGCCCGCGGGTGGGCAAAGGCGCACTTGCGCCGTGCCCACCACTGCTTGCTCGAGTCGCCATGGTGGGCACGCTTCGCTTTGCCCACCCTACAGCATCTGTCGTGCGGTGAATTAAGCCGCGCCCAAACCCAGCTTCTCGTAAATGCGCCGTGCATAGGCGCCGAACAGGTCCGTCGTCTTCAGCGGCAGAGCCCGCGGGAAGGGCAGGTCGATCGGGAAATAATCGGCCATCTTCGCCGGGCCGGCGGTCAGCACGGCGCAGTGCGAGGACAGGAATACGGCCTCCTGGATCGAGTGCGTGATGAAGATGATGGTCTTGCCGCTCTCGCGCCAGATCCGCAGCATCTCCAAATTCATCTGCTCGCGCGTCAAGGCGTCGAGCGCGCCGAACGGCTCGTCCATCAGGATCAGTTTCGGGTCGTGAATGAAGGCGCGCGCGATGGCGGTGCGCTGCTGCATGCCGCCTGACAGCTCTCGCGGATATTTCTGCTCATAGCCGGCAAGTCCCACCAGATTGAGCAGATCGCGTGCCCGCTCGCGCGCGGCCTTCATGGGAAGACCGACGATCTCCGCCGGCAGCAGCACGTTGTCCAGGATGGTCCGCCATTTCAGCAGCAGCGCCTGCTGGAACACCATGCCGATGTCGCGGGTCGGATCGAACGGGCTTTTGGCATTGCCGATCTTCACCGTGCCGCCGTCGGCGTCGTGCAGGCCGGCCAAGATCTTCATCACCGTGGTCTTGCCGCAGCCGGACGGCCCGACCAGCGAGACCAGCTCACCCTCCTGCACGTCCATGGTGACGTCGGACACCGCGAGGAATTCGGCTCCGCCGCTACGATAGACCTTGCGGACGCCGTGCAGGCTGATGAAGGGGTTTGAGCTCATGCCAGCCATTTGTTCAAGTTTGCGGCCACGAAGGCATCGTCGCTGAGATCTGAATGCTCGCGAGTGACGCGGTCGATCTCGTCCTTCTGGCCGGGGCTCAGGCCCTCGTTCGGATCGAGGCACCATAGGCCCTGCATCAGGCCCTGCCGTCGCAGCACCTCATGGCAGCCGGCGATGCAACCGTGAAAATCGTTGGCGACGTCGAAGAAGGCGCTGTTGCAATCGGTGACGCGGGCATCGAGCGCGAGCAAATCGGCCGGGACGCTGTCCTTGTGCCGTGCCGCCTTGCAGCGCTCGAATTGCTTGATCGCGCTCGCCGTCCACACCGACCAGTGGCCGAGCAGACCGCCCTTGAAGTAGGTCCGCGTGGTGACGCCGTTGTCGCGCAGATCGAACGGCAGCATCAAATCGAGCAGGATGTGGTCGTCATTGCCGGTATAGATCGCGACGCGGTCGAGCGCGCCGGCCGCCGCGACGCCGCGCAGAACATCAAGGGTCCTGTAGCGGTTGAACGGCGCGATCTTGACCGCGATGACATTGTCGATCGAGGCAAAGCGCTGCCAGAACCGGCTCGACAGGACCACGCCGCCGACTGCCGGCTGAAGATAGAAGCCGACCAGCGGAATTTCGGCTGCGACCGCTGTGCAATGCGCGATGATCTCGTCTTCCGACGCGCTCTTCATCGCAGCGAGGCTGAGAAGCCCTGCGTAGTAGCCGATGTCCCGCGCGGTGCGGGCTTCAGTGGTGGCCTGCCTGGTCGGACCGGCGAGGCCCGCGACCAGCGCCAGCGGACGCTTGGTCCAGTTCGCCGCAGTCTCGGCGGCGAGCTCGAGCACGGGACGATAGAGGCCGACATCGCGGATCGCAAACTGCGTGGTGTGGACGCCGACGGCAAGGCCGCCGGAGCCGGCGTCGATGTAATAGCGCGTCAGCGCGCGCTGATGCTCCTTGTCGAGCTGGCGTTCGGCGGTGAGCGCGAGGGGATGCGCCGGCAGCACGGTGCCGTCGGCGATCAGCTTGCGGATATCGCGATTGATCTGGCTGTGGTGCATGATGTCCTATCCGAATTCAGGGCCGGCGACGGCGAATGGCATGTCTTCCCCCACGGCAGTGGCGGGGCCGAACCGCATGCGCTGGAATGGCCGTTCGATGCTCCAGCCCGATGCGGTCAATCCGTCAGGGAACGCGGCTTGCGACGCGACGGCATCGAGCAGCAGCGGCCCGGTCTCCGATCGCGCGATTGCCTCGACCAGGGTCAGCGCGGCTGCCGTGTCGTCGGCAAACAGCGGGCCGATATGGCGCGCGGTGCGTCCGTCGCGAACCAGCGCGATGGCGCCGTTCGCGGCGACAATGCGTGAGCCGGGACGCTGAGCGAAGTTGGAGAGCAGGGCGGTTCGATCGAGGCCCATAGCCCGCCGGTCACGCGCGCAGAGCGCGTCGAGCGTCGCGGATGAAGGTGGCTGCGCGGACGCGAACGCGAATTTCACCAGCTTGAGACGGCGCAATTGCAGCGTCGGCGTGAACCCGAGCGGTCCGTAGACGGCAGCACCGTCGGGTGTTGCGTCGAGCCAGCTCGTCAGGCCGTTCCTGCGAGCGGTTTCCAGGCAGGCATCGACGAGGCGCGTTGCAATGCCGCGGCGGCGATGGGTGCCTGATACCAGCACCATGCTGATCCAGGCGTTTTTGCTGGAGTAGGGCAGCAGGGCCGCGGTTGCCACCAGCCGTCTGCCGTCGCGAATGCCGAACACGATTCCATCGTGCAGGAAGATGCGCCAGTCCTCCTCGGTCTGGTTCCAGTGTGCTTCCGTCGACAGCACGAGCCCGGCGATCGCATCGTCGACGCCGAGCTTGATGATGGCCGGATCGTCAGTAGCGTCCATCGCGCACCTCGTATTTTGTGGGCTTGCCGAGGCTCGGCATGGCGCGGGACACCCAATCCGCGGTCCAGGCGATCAGCTGCTCGGTGTCGACGACCGGCAGGCCGAACAGCTCGACGGCCTTGGACGTGTCGGTCAGCCACGCCGTCGGCTGTTCGTTTCCTGTCAGCACCGGCGTGCGGCCGAACCTGGCGCCGAATCGTGCTGCGAGGTCGCGGACCGACAAAATCTCGTGGCCGCTGACATTGATCGGCGAGGTCGGCGTCGTGCAATGCGCGAGACAGCGCAGCGCCTGGGACGAGGCATCGCCTTGCCAGATGAAATTGACATGGCCGATGCTGACGTCGATCGGCGTGCCCGTGAGCACTTTCGATGCGATGTCGTGGAGCACGCCATAGCGCATGTCGATCGCGTAGTTGAGGCGGAACAGCCGCCCGGGCGTTCCGAACTTGCGCGAAAAATACTCGAACATGCGCTCGCGGCCGACGCACGACTGGGCGTATTCGCCGGGCGGATTGGGCGCCATGTCCTCGGTTGCGCCTTTGCCGCCCACGGGGACGAAGGGATAGATACAGCCGGTCGAGAACGCCACGATCCGCGATGACGGGAAGGCCTGCGCGACCAGTGCCGGCACGTGCGCATTCATCGCCCAGGTCAGCGAGAGGTCGCCCTCCGCGCCGAATTTGCGGCCGGCCATGAAGACGATGTTGGGCGCCTTCGGCAGCGCCTCAATCGCGGTCTCGTCCATCAAATCGCAATTGATGGTCTCGACGCCACGCGCGTGCAGCCAGTCCTTGACGCCGGCGTCGCTGAAGCGGGCGACGCCGATGATGCGGCGATCGGGTGCTGCGGCTTTGGCGAGCCCCGCCAGCGTCGGCCCCATCTTGCCGGCGACGCCGAGGATCATGATGTCGCCGTCAACCCTGGCGAGGTCGTCGACCAATGCCTGCGTCGGCTGGCACAGCAGATCGTCTAGCGCGGCGATATCGGGGATGGTCTTCGGCAGTGTCTGGCGGGTGAGGAGCATGGTTGTGGTCCTTGGTCTTGGCTTTGCCGTTCAAGTCGGTGTTGCGTCACCGACCACGAACATGCGTTCGAGGACGAGCACGAAGCCGTAAAGCGCGACGCCGAGCAGCGTCAGCAGCACAACAGCCATCACCATCGCGGGCGTGTCGAGCGACGACTGCACCTGGATCATGAGGTAGCCGAGCCCGCGCTCGGAGGCGATGAATTCGCCGACGATGGCGCCGGCCACCGCGAGGATGGCGCCGACCTTCATGCCGGAGAAGATGTAAGGCAGCGATCCCGGCAGCTGGATCTTGCGGAACAGCGTCCAGCGCGAGCCGCGCAGCGATTTGACCAGATCGAGCAGATCCGGCTCGACCTCGCGCAAGCCCCGCGCGGTGGTGAGCAGGATCGGAAAGAAACAGATGCTGAAGGCGATCAGGATGTTCGGCACGATGCCGTAGGAGAACCAGACGATGAGGAGCGGGCCGAGCGCGACCTTCGGGATCATGTTCAGCGTCACGAACAGCGGCAGCAGCACGAGGCTGATCAGCGGCGCCCAGCTGAAGATGACGGCCAGCGCAACCCCGACGAATGCGCCGAGCGCAAAGCCGCCGAGGATCTCGATCGCCGTCACCAGCGTATTGGCGCCCCAGGCGTAGCTCGCGGTTCCCAGCGTCTGGATTGTCGCGAGCGGCGAGGGCAGGATGAACTTCGGCACGTGAAAGGCATCGACCAGGACCTGCCAGAGCACGAGCACGGCGAGGTGCACGATCAGGACGATCGCAAAGCTGCGCGTATTGCGGGCGCCGTCTCCTGTCACCGGTTGCTCCCTGTTGCCGCCGGCCACCTTGCCGCCTGGTCTGAAGCCTAACCGTCCTTGAGGGAAGTTTCAACCAGTTGGTTGATTACGGACGGAGCGAATGCAGCACGAGATCGGCGACGTGCCGGCGGCGGGCGCGGCGCGCGGCCCGGCTCGACAGGTCCTTGCCGAAGATCGCCGATAGCGTCGGCGTGTTCGAGAGATAGAAATAGCTGAGGCCCGCGATGGAGATATAGAGCTGGATCGGGTCGATCCCCTTGCGGAACATGCCGGCGCGGACGCCCTCGTGGAGGATGTGGGACACGCTCTTCACCAGTGGCGAATGCATCGCCTCCAGCCGCGTCGAGCCACGGACGTGGCGGGCGCCGCCGCGGTTCTCGTCGTTCAGAAGCACGATGAAATCGGGGTTTGCCGCGAGGTAATCGAACGAGGCCTCGATCAGTTTCCGGATCGCCTTTTCCGGCGGCAGGCCTTCGAGATTGAGCTGGCGCTCCTGCTCGCGGATATCGGCGTAAACCCATTCAAGCACGGCAAGATAGAGCGCGTCCTTGTCGCCGAAATAATGGTAGACGAGTTGCTTGTTGACGCCGGCGCGCTCCGCGATCTCGTCGACGCGGGCACCGGCAAAGCCGTGCCGGGCGAACTCCTCGCGCGCCGCGGTGAGCAGCTTCCTGCGGGTTGCGACCGGGTCGCGCCGCTGCGGCACGGTGTCGCCTGAACGTTTTGCGGGCATTTCCAACCAAACAGTTGACAAGTTGAGGGCGGCCTTGTTGCATTGGTATCCTCACAGGGGGAGAGCGACAAGCCGGTCGCGGGCAACGAGGAGAGATGCGATGAAGCGTTTGCAGGCGGCGGGCTCGGCCCTGGCTGTGGCCCTGATGCTCGGATTACCAGTCGTGCCGGCGACCGCGGGCGAGGCGGTCAATCTGATCCTGAACTGGGCACCGACGGCCGATCACTCGCCCTATTATTACGCCAAGGCACAAGGCTGGTACGAGAAGGCGGGCATCGATCTGACCATCGAGGTCGGCAAGGGCTCCGGTGTCTCCGCCGCCAAGGTCGGCTCCGGGGGCTCGCCCTTCGGCGTCGCTGATCTCGCCACCATGCTGGTGGCGAAGAGCAAGGGGGCTGACGCCGTTGCCGTGATGAGCGTCTACGCCAACACCGGCCAGACCTTCTACTGGCTGAAGAGCTACGGCGTGAACGGGGTGAAGGATTTTGCCGGCCACAAGATCGGCAATCCGCCCGGGGACGCCTCGCGCGTGATGTGGCCGGCCTTCGCAAAGGCTGCAGGGCTTGCCCCCGACTCCGTCGGCTTCGTCAATGTCGGACCGACGGCGAAGATCGCCGCGCTGAAGAGCCATACCGTCGACATCATCAGCGACTTCTACAACGAGCACGATTTGAAGGTGATCGAGTTCGGAGCCGATCTCGGCTACGTCAACTGGAAGGACATCGGGCTCAATCCTTACGGCAATTCGCTGATCGTCAACGGCGGCTATCTGCAGAAGAACCCGAAGCTGGTCGAGGAGTTCGTCCGCGTCACGCAAAAGGCCTTCGCGACTTGCGTTGCCGACGCCGCGCCCTGCCTGAAGGCGCTGCTCGACCAGGTCTCCGGTCTCGACAAGGAGAACCAGGAGCGCCAGTGGGAGCGCATCAAGTTCCTGATGACGGACGAATTCACGACGACGAAGGCGCTCGGCTGGATCGACGGCGAGCGGATGAAGAAGGACTACGATCTGGTCCAGACCTATCTCGGGATGGAGAAGCCGTTCGACGTCACAACGGCGTTCACGACCAAGATGCTCGATCCGACCATCAAAATGGATGCGAGCAAGGTGAAGAAGTAGGGGGGCTACGGGCGGAAGCGCTCGCCTCATACACCGGTGTCATGCCCCGCGCAGGCGGGGCATCCAGTACGCCGCCGCCTATCGGCTGACCCACAACCGTCTCGGATCGCCCGCCTTCGCGGGCGATGACAGCAGCGCGTTGGGCGAGAGCGTCTGCCCGACGCTCGCCCAATGCCGCCGGCTCATCGCGGCCCACCAACATCCCACGTAACCGCACGGAGAAATTAACCGGCCATTAACCATATCGGCGGCATCGTTAACCATTCAATAACAGGGAACGAGTCGGCCGCTATGGAGGCTGCAGTAAAACCTCAACGCCAAATGGTTCGCCTGCGCGGGCGCTCCTATGTGGCCTTCGTGTTCGTGCCGACGGTTCCCATCCAGGACTGGCTGCAGGAGATCGACACCACCATCGCGCGCTCGCCGGGCTTCTTCGCCGGCCGCCCCGTGGTGATCGACCTGTCCTCGGTCGATCTCAGCCAGTCCGGCATCGGCCATCTGCTCACCAGCCTTCAGGACCGCAACATCCGCGTGCTCGGGATCGAGGGCGTGGAGGAGGGCCGGCTGACCCCCATGATGCCGCCGCTGCTGTCGGGCGGGCGGAGCTGCGTGGTCGAGCCGAGTGCGCCCAAGAAGGTTGAGGCAAAGGTCGAGACCAAGCCGACTTCGCTGCTGCTCGAAAGCCCCGTGCGCTCCGGCCAGACCGTGATCTTCCCCGAAGGCGACGTCACCATTTTGGGTTCTGTGGGCTCCGGCGCCGAGGTCGTTGCCGGCGGCTCCATTCACATCTACGGCGCGCTGCGCGGCCGTGCCATGGCGGGCGTGAACGGTCACACGAGCGCACGCATCTATTGTCAGAAGATCGAGGCCGAACTGCTTGCAATCGATGGTTTCTACCAGACCGCCGACGATATCGACGCGGCCCTGCGCGGCAAGCCGGCTCAGGCCTGGCTCCAGGGCAACACCATGCGAATTACTGCGCTGAACTGACCAGAAGGAGATTTGAGAGATGGCCAAGGTACTGGTCGTGACGTCAGGCAAGGGGGGCGTCGGCAAGACCACGACGACCGCCGCGCTGGGAGCTGCGCTCGCGCAACGCGGCGAAAAGGTCGTGGTCGTCGATTTCGACGTCGGCTTGCGCAACCTCGACCTCGTGATGGGGGCCGAACGCCGCGTCGTGTTCGACCTTATCAACGTGGTGCAGGGCGTCGCAAAGCTGCCGCAGGCCCTTATCAAGGACAAGCGGCTGGAGAACCTCTGGCTGCTGCCGGCCTCGCAAACCCGCGACAAGGACGCGCTGACCGAAGAGGGCGTGGGCAAGGTCATCGACGATCTGCGCAGCCGTTTCGACTGGGTGATCTGCGACAGCCCTGCCGGCATCGAGCGCGGCGCCTCCATGGCGATGCGCTTTGCCGACGAGGCCGTGATCGTCACCAATCCGGAAGTCTCCTCGGTGCGCGATTCCGATCGCATCATCGGCATGCTCGATTCCAAGACGGTGCGGGCCGAGAAGGGCGAGCGGGTCGAGAAGCACATTCTCATCACCCGCTATGATCCCTCGCGCGCCGCGCGCGGCGAGATGCTGACCATCGAGGACATCCTCGAAATTCTTGCGACGCCCTTACTTGGCATCATCCCGGAGAGCCAGGACGTGCTGCGCGCCTCCAATGTCGGCACGCCGGTGACGCTGTCGAACGCGGAAGGTGCTCCGGCGCGGGCCTATATCGACGCGGCGCGGCGGCTGTGCGGCGACACCGTGCCGATGCAGGTGCCGACCGAGCGCAAGGGCTTCATGGACCGCCTGCTGCGAAGGAGGGCCGCATGAGCATGGGTTTGCTTCGGCTTCTCCGCGGCAACAAGGCCTCTGCACCCGTCGCGCGCGAACGGTTGCAGATCCTGCTTGCCCATGAACGCGGACTGCGCGGCCAGCCCGATCTGCTCGGTGTGCTGCGTGAGGAAATTCTCGCGGTCGTCTCCAAGCACGTCACGCTGGACCCGACCAAGGTCATCGTCCGGCTCGATCGCGGCGACGAGGTCTCGACCCTCGAGGTCGATATCGAGGTGCCCAACGATTTCGAGCGCAAGCGCGCGGCGGCCGGGTAGGATTTCGGCCGCGACGCTTTGAATTTGGGGTGGGTGAGAAGGCGGTCCGCTGGGCATAGCGGGCCGCCTTTTGCGCGTCGAGTGAACGCTACGGAACGAGGTCCGGGGCTCAATCGTTGTGAACAACCCGCGGCGGCGCGATGCACCGCGGTTTCGTCAAACGGGAGAACGCCCATGATGACCGAGGTCCAGGTCCACACCGTCGCGCGCCAGATGTTGGAACAGCACGGTTTTGCGGCGATCGCGAAGGCCGCGGAACAGGCCAGGGCTTGCGAGGGCCGCGGCGAGGCCGATGAAGCCAAAGAGTGGCGTCACCTCGCCGACGCGATGAAGATCATTCGCGGTCCGCACCAGAGCTGACACTCCCGCGCGTTCAACGCTCCCCGCGGTCGGCGCCCTGCGGCGACGTACGATGTTGCGTCTGCGGCTGGGAGCGCTCGCCCGTTTCCTTGCAGAGCAGCGGCTCCCACGAGCCGTCCGGCGCCTGCTGATAAGCGCTGCACGATGACGGCGAGGTCGATTTGTCCTCACCCTTCTGGGCGTCGGAATTCTTCGCCAGCACGGGCGCAGTCAGGATCGTGGCGACGGCAAACGCCACGGCGAGAAGGACATGGTTGATCCGCATGGGGCTCCCCTGTTCGAGATTCGAAGAGAGCCGCATGCTGGCGAGGATTGTGACGATTATTGGCCGAAGCAAAAGTTCCGGCGCGGCGTGCTTAACGCCGCGCGACAACGCTAGCCGCCCTTGCTGCGGATCAGGCCGGCGAGGTTGGTCTTCTGGGCCTCGCACCAGCTGGGCATGCCGAGGCGGCGTTGGTTGAGGTCGGTCGCCTGGGTGGCCACCGCGACCTCGGCCATCAGATCGTCGTCCTGCTTCTCGCCCAATTTGCCGCCGGTGTGCATCCACGCGATTGCCTTGCGGACCTTCTCGGTGGTGCCTTCGGGCAGCTGCATCTGCTCCGCCTTCTGCACCAGATCCTGGTAGACGACATCCGTGCCGGGACATTCGACCTTGGCGGCGAAGGCCTGCAAGACCAAAGTGACATAGGTCGAACGTGGATGGTCGGCCGCTTGGGCCGGCGCCGCCAGCAGCAACAGGGCCGTCATCAGAAAACCAGTGCGCATCCTTGGTACCTCCCCGAATTTTCGGGAAGGCTAGCGGCTGCCGCGCCGCTCCGCAATGGGGATAGCGTGCGGCTGCGAAGCCGGTCGGCGACCTAGCGCCGCCAGGCCGGCACGGGATCGAGCGGCGTACGATAGACCTCTTTGTGATCGCGGTCGGTAACGCGCACAGCGCAACCCTTGCTTTGCAGCTCGGGCTTCACCTGCGACAGCTCGGTGGCCAGTTGAACGGCGCGATCGGAGGCGACCTCGATGTCTTCGAGGATGATGCCGCCCTGGTTCTTGAACTCTTCACCAACCACGAGATCGAAGGAATAGTAGGGCATCCGAATTCCCCGGTGTGACGAATTGAGCTTCGGGTGGACGTTTCAACACATGACCGATGGTACCACTGAGTCGATGTTTATCGAATGAACGGCGCGCGCAATCTCTGTGCTTATGGCGCAGAAATGATGTGCAGCATTCAAGCGTGTTAAGATTTTATTAAATATGTCGGCGTGATCATGAGGCATGGAATTGCAGCAGAACCGGGCTCCGGGAACCGGCAGCTGCAAGAGAAGGCCGCCGGCATAAATCCCGACGGCCTTTTCTCTTGATCGAAAACGATCGAAGCGCCGCTTCCCGTAGTCATCCGGAGTCAACGCATCATATCGACTCGGACAGCATCGCTGGCGCGACGCTTTCGTGTCATCGCGTGACGATCGTTCAGCGCAGCGGCATTGGCGGGCGTACGACAGGTCCGTCGTCGTCGGCAACGGCTTGCGTCGTCATGGCAGCTGGCGGTGGGACTGAAGCAGCCTGCGAAGGCGGCGGCGGAGCGAGCGGCGCGGGCGAATAAGCCGGCATGTAGGTGTGCGACACGACCGGCTTGGGCTTGCGAACCGGCGGCGCCGCGGGTCGCGGCGGCAGCGCAGACATTTGCGCGCGCGGATCGATGCGCGGCTTGGCATCGGCCACCGGCTTCGGCGCGGGTGGCTTCGCCATCTCGCGTGCCATCTGCTCCTGCCCGGCCTTCAAGTCGGCGATGTTGGCCTTGAGCTGCTCGATCTGTTGCGCCATCGCGGCGAGATCGCGCGTCATCGACTGCACCGATTGTACAGGATCGGATTGTGCTGCCGCGGGCACCGCTGCTGCAAGCTGGGTTGCGGGCGGAGCCGCAGATTGATCGGTTGCTTGATCCGTGGCGGCTTGATCCGTTGCAGCCTGGTCCGCAGGCGCCGCGGCTTGTGCGGCGGCGACCGGTGCCGAGTGCGAGGTCGACGGCAGCAGCGACGACAATGCCGGGGTCCATTCGGCGAGCATCTGTCTTGCGGTGTCGCCATGTTTCTCCCAGGCGACAGTGGCGGCCGCGCTTCCGCCCGCAAACAGCATCGTGACGAACGCGCCGCGCAGCCATTTGCCGGCTGAGGAGCGCTTCTGCCGGCTGAGACCATCACTGGCCGCGACGCGCACGGCGGTGTCGACCGAGGGCGCTGCCGCCTGCGGCTCCACGAGGGGACTGAACTTCGGCTCGGGATTCGTTCTGGACTTCAGCGTGAACGCCGGATCTATCTTGGGCTCCGGACGGGCCGTAATCTCAGGCGCGAGCGCGGGCGCGACGCTGAGAGGGCGCGAGGCCAGCACAATGTCAGGCGAAATCTGCACGGCGTCGTGCGGGTCGTTGTTCGTGACCGTGTCCTTCACGATCTCATCGACGATTTGCCGAGAGTTCAGCGTCGCGAGCATCGCAGCTCCTTTGAAGCCTGGGTGTTTTGAAGCCCAGTTGTTGAGTAGTTGAAGTGTTGGCCGTCCGCATTCGCGCGAGCAGATCCGTGAGGTGAGCCCATCCAATTCCCCGAGGCCCAAGCACATGACGCACGAGTCCAGCCGGGTTTGACCAAAGCAAGGCGAGGGGATGGAGACTGTGCGACGCTCTTGCGCCGTTTGTGGTGATGGAACCCGGTTGATCAAACACGCGCAATTGTTCCGCAATGCCTTGTTTTCAGCACGATTTTGGCAGCATCTGGTGTCGCTGGGGGTGCTGCTATCGCTATCGGGGCCGGCGGTGCCAAGATCCTTATTCGTTCTATTCGTTCTTGCCATGCTTCCGTTGGGCGGCTGCATGCAGACAACGCTTTCGCCATCGACAGATGCGAGCATGACGCCGCGCGACCGGCAGTTGCTGGCGCATACGCCGTACGCGCAGGCGAACGTGCCCGAGCAATATCTCCGTCATATCGTCGATTATCCGCGCAAGGAGCAGCCGGGCACGATCCTGGTCGATACCGATGCGCGCTATCTCTATTTCGTGCTGCCCGAAGGCAAGGCGATCCGCTACGGCGTTGCGGTCGGCGAGGAAGCCATGGCGTTTTCCGGGGTCGCGCGGGTCGGTCGTCTGGCGGAATGGCCGGACTGGGTTCCGACGGCGGACATCCAGGCGCGGCTCGGACCCTATCCGGCGCGCGTGCCCGGCGGTCCCGCCAATCCGCTCGGCGCGCGGGGCATCTATCTCTATGCCGGCAACAAGGACACGCTCTACCGCATCCACGGCACCAACCAGCCGGAATATATTGGGCAGGCGATCTCGTCCGGATGCATCCGGATGCGCAACGAGGACGTGATCGATCTCTATGACCGCGTGAAGCTCAATTCAATGGTCGTGGTGCTGCCGCCCGGACAGAACGCGCAGGTCGAGGCGCGGCCCAGCTGGCGCGGGTGAGGTCGCCCTAGTTCTCGGGACGGGCGATGCGCCATTGCAGCGTCGTGGCATTGCCGTTGGCCTCGCCCGGCGCCTTGTCTGCCGGCGAGGTGTAGAGCGGACGATAACGATATGCCCACATCTTGCTGCCGTCGTTGCGGTTGATCACGGTGAAATCGCCGATCGCCTTGGCATCGGCTGTTGCGGAGAGCGGAATCCAGCTCTCGACGCATTTCCCGTTGCAGTTCGACGTCTTGCCGGTGGTATCTCGCTCGTAATAGTAGAGCGTCATGCCGTTGAGGTCGACGAGCGTGGGGCCCTGCTTGGTCAGGATCACTTTCGCCGGTGAGGTCGCGGGCTTCGGCGGAGGAGGGGCATCGCCGCCGCCATGGCCATTCGCGAGCGCCGGAGCGACCGAGAGCGCCATCGCCGCCGCCGCAATGAGGAACCTGAACATCCGAAACTCCAGACCGGCAAAGTTAATCGCGCGTTAAACGCCGAATGCCGCCGACCGTAACAGCCGAAGGTTAGTTCCTGGTTTCGCGATACTGCGACAATGAGGGGTAGAATTACGGGGGCATTCTGTCGTGGCGCGCTTTCTTGACGCGAAGCGGTGCCCCTTCGCTCGAAAACGCTCTATGCCTGCACCTCGCGTAACGGGGCGCGGCTGAGCTCGTTACCGGCGGCAATGGCCTTGTGCAACAGCCGCATCAGATCCTCACCTTCCTTCGCGCTGAGGCCACGCAACATGATGCGTTGCGCGGATTCGACGGCCGGCGTGATCTTGCGCAGGGTGCGGCGGCCTTCGTCGGTGATCTCGAGCTCGCGGGCACGACGGTCGCGGCGCGAGGCGCGGCGCTCCGCGAGCCCCTTCTGCACGAGGCGGTCGATCACGCCGGTGATGGTGGTGCGGTCGTAGGCAATCAATCCTGCGAGCGTCACCTGGTCGAGCCCCGGATTGGCCTTGATGGTCGCGAGCGCGGCGTATTGCACCGGCGTGAGGTCGAAGCCGGCATCCTCGACCTCGGCCAGAAACACCGCGACCGCGATCTGCTGGAAACGGCGCGCCAGATGTCCGGGCATGTCGTTGTTGTCTTTCACCGAATTTCTCCGTTGGGGTAGGACGGCCGGGATCGTTGACAAGTATACTGATAGTCAGCATACTGAGCAATATCCAAACAGAACATCGGCGGGAGAGGTGCTCATGCAATTCCATCTCAATGGATTTCAGCCGGGTGACCCTGAAATCGCAGATCCCGCCGCGCGCATTCAGCCTTCTGGCGCAACGGGCGCCGTGCCTGAAGAGGTCGATGTCCTCATCGTCGCCTGTGGTCCTGCGGGCCTGACGCTTGCGGCCCAGCTTGCGCAGTTTGATGACATCAAGACCTGCATCGTCGAGCAGAAGCCGGACCGCTTGCTGGTCGGGCAGGCCGACGGCATCGCATGCCGCACCATGGAGATGTTCCACGCCTTCGGATTCAGCGAGCGCGTCCTCAAGGAAGCCTGTTGGGTGAACGAGACGACATTCTGGAAGCCGGACGAGCGGGTGCCAGAACATATCGTCCGCAGCGGCCGGGTGCAGGACGTCGAGGACGGCTTGTCGGAATTCCCGCACGTCATTCTCAACCAGGCGCGCATTCATGACGGTTTTCTCGACGTCATGCGCAAAGCGCCCGCCAGCCTCGAGCCCCATTACAGCCGGCGCCTGCTCGACCTTCAGGTCGATCCGGCCGCGGGTCCCGCCGACCATGCCGTGACGGCGCGGCTCGAACGGCTCGATGCCGAGAACGAGGGCAAGATAGAGACGATCAAGGCGCGCTACGTCGTCGGCTGCGACGGCGCCCGCAGCACAGTGCGCAAATCGATCGGCCGCGAGTTGCTCGGCGATTCCGCCAATCATGCCTGGGGCGTGATGGACGTGCTGGCGGTGACCGATTTTCCGGACATCCGCTTCAAGGCCCTGATCCAGTCGGCGAAGGACGGCAGCCTGCTGATCATTCCGCGCGAGGGCGGTTACATGGTCCGCCTCTATGTCGAGCTCGCCAAGCTCGACATCGGCGAGCGCGTCGCCAATCGCAACATCACCGCCGATGACGTGATCGCGAAGGCGCAGCGGATCCTCAAGCCGCACACGCTGGATGTGAAGGAGATCGCGTGGTGGTCGGTCTACGAGATCGGCCAGCGACTGACCGACAAGTTCGACGACGTGCCGGGGACCGAGATCGCTAAGCGTCTGCCGCGGATCTTCATCGCCGGCGATGCCTGCCACACCCACAGCCCGAAGGCGGGGCAGGGCATGAACGTCTCGATGCAAGACGCCTTCAATCTCGGCTGGAAGCTCGCTGCCGTTTTGCGGAAGCAGTCTGCGCCAAGCCTGCTGCATTCCTATTCGGCCGAGCGCCAGGCCGTTGCGAAAGAGCTGATCGATTTCGACCGCGAATGGGCTGGGATTCTTGCGTCCGCCGCCAAGGCCGGCGGCGCCGATGCCGCCAGGACGCAGGACTATTTCGTCAGGCACGGTCGCTACACCGCGGGCACGGCGACGCATTACCGCTCGTCGGTTCTGACCGGAGCGACGTCCCACCAGCAGCTCGCGCAAGGCCTCGTCATCGGCACGCGCTTTCATTCCGCACCCGTGATCCGGCTTGCGGATGCCAAGCCGGTGCATCTCGGTCACGCAGCGTCCGCGGATGGCCGCTTTCGCATCTACGCTTTCTCCGGCGCTGAGGATCCGGCAACAGCCGGCTCGGCTATACGCGCATTGTGCAATTTTCTCTCCCAGGCGCGGGAGTCGCCGGTCCGGCGTTACACGCCCGGGGCCGCCGACATCGACAGCGTGATCGACCTGCGGGCGGTCTTCCAGCAGGATCATCGCGAGCTCGCCGTCGAGGCGATGCCCGCGCTGTTGCTTCCGCGCAAGGGCCGGTACGGCCTGATCGACTACGAGAAAATGTTCTGTCCGGACCTCAAGAATGGCCAAGACGTTTTCGCGATGCGCGGTATCGATCGTAAGGCCGGCTGCATGGTCGTGGTGAGACCGGATCAGTATGTCGCGACCGTGCTGCCGCTCGATCATTTTGCTGCGCTTGCTGCGTACTTCGACGGTTTTATGCAGCAAGTGAACTGACGGGACGGCGGCGCACACACTCGCGCGTGCGCGCGATGTCGATGAACGGCGAATGAATATTGAACCGCGCGCGGCATTCGTCTTGATCTTTCGACGGATGAGACCTTCGTTCGCGGAACGCCTGTTCCGCTTGCGCGTTCCGACTCGAAAGAGGAGGACTACGCCATGAAATTCCGAAGCGTGTTGTTAGCCGCATTGCTGCTCGCCCCGACGGCCGCGCTGGCCGCTCCGGGTATGGTCACCGTCTCGACCGGCCTGCGCGCCGGGCCGGGTTCGGGCTTTCCGCTGGTCGATCGCATCCCCGAGGGCGCCCGCGTCGATATCCATGGTTGCCTGCGCGGCAAAGCCTGGTGCGACGTGAGCTTCTCGGATGACCGTGGCTGGGTGTCGTCGCGATATCTCGAATATCTCTACCGCAATCATTACGTCTATCTCCCCGACTATGTCGACGAGATCGACGTGCCGGTCGTCCCCTTCGTGCTGACCTCGTACTGGTCGAGCTATTATGAGGGGCGGCCCTGGTATCGGCGCCATGCCCACTGGAATAGCTACTGGACCTCGCATCAGCGCGAAGCGACGCGGATGACGATCGATCCGCGCGCGGCTCGCATCGGCCGCGCGGCAACGCGCGATGCGGCGGTCGCACTCGGGCGCAACAGTGCGAATGCCAGGGAAAATGCGAAGGAAAGTGTCAAGGGCGCGGCCGCGGTCTCCGGTCGTGATGCCATAACTTCACGGCACGACGCCGCGATGGCCAGGCACGAGAGTGCGACTGCGACGGACCGGAGCCGTGCGGGACGAAGCGACCGCATCGCGCATGAGCGGACCAATCTTCAGGGCCGCAATCCGCACGATGCACAGGCCCGCATCATGCACGAGCAAGCCGCACACCGCGCGGCCCTGCATGCGCAGCCGATGGCGCGCCCGCATGAGGCGCCGCGTGTCTCAGCAGCTCCCGCAAGCCGGCCCGCGATGCCGCATGTGGCCCAGCCTAATGTGAGCCACGGCTCCCCGATGAACGCTCATGCCCAAATGCCGGCGCCGCGCACGGCTGCGCCTGCGATGCCTCATGGCGGTGGCGGCGCTCCTCACATCAACGCCGCGCCGCACGGCGGCGGTGCGCCGGCCGGCGGTCCCGGTGGCGGGCACCAGAAGCACTAGCGTTGCCAACGAAAGCCCGGCCCTCGCGCCGGGCTTTCTGCTGAGGCCCGAGCGAGTTCCTTGCCCATACAATTTAAGAAGTTTCTTCGCGGGCAGATTTCATCGATCGTAATATGTCTACTCAAAGCTGTAAGCATTCCACTCGGGGCAGCGGGGCACGGGAGGATGACGACGATGAGACAGAACCAGGCGGAGACGCGCCGCCATAATGTCGCGAAGAGGTCGATGACCAAGGAAGCCAAGCAGCTGTCCGGCCTGATTGCCGGATTGCGCCAATCTCTCGAGGTGATTCACAAGGAGCGATCGAGCACCAAACTCTCCGGCGCCGAGATGGGCCTTCTCGACGAACGCCGCAACAATCTGTTGCTGACCATCGCAGCCCTCGACGACCGCCTCTCCGCGGTGCAGGGGCTGATCGATCTTGGCCGCCCCCACATCATTCGCGTCCACTGATCGGAGCGCAGACCTGATGCTATCGGCTTCGTCGCGGCGGCGACGGAACCGGGCTCAGCTGCCGGCTCTGCGTGGCATAGGGATTGGCGTAGCACTGGGCGGATTGCCCGGAGGCGGTAGCGGCGCACTGCGCGATCGTCGCAAAGCTGCAATCGATGCTGCGGCCGTCGATGGTGTAGATCTCGATGCAGACGGGATGGCGCGGATCGTAGGTCTGAGCCGCTGTGGGCGCCGCGCCAAGCAGGCCCGCACCAAGGCAGCCCACGACAAGCAGGATTGCATTCATGATGCGGCGCACGAAAAGCTCCTTTCGTAATCGGAACCAGGCACAATGCTGCCGCGGATGGCACCAAATTGCCACGCTCCCGGCGAATTGCCGCCAAAGCCCGCTGCCACGACGAGAGCGGGTGCAGGCAACGCTAAGGGGATGCGCATTGGCCTACAAGATGATCGCAGAACGCGACAATGAGAAGTGCAGTTTTGCCCGCGAGAGCCGTTTGCTCATCGTGGCGAAGGCAAAGGTTTGGGCAAGCGAGGGGTGGAAGGTCGTCATCACCGACCAGGACGGCAAGGCCTACGCGCCGCCCGAGTTCGATCAGCTATTGGCGGCCTGACCGCAAGACGGGGCTGGGCAAGACATTGATTTCGCCATTTCGATTGGGGCGCGGCGTGATCGCGCCCCCTATGACTCTTCCAACGATGACTCTTGCGGCGGCCGCTGTTCTGACGGCGACGGTTGCCGTGGCGCAAAATCTCGATGCCGGCAAGTCGCCGCAAAAGCTTTTCGCCGATGGGTGCGCGACCTGCCATCGCAGCCCGCGCGGTCTTGCCAAGGGGCGCTTCAACCTGACGCTGTCCTGGTTTCTGAAGGACCATTACGCAACCAGTTCGGACACAGCCAAGGCACTTGCCGCCTATCTGGAATCGGTCGACACGGCGCCGCCGCGAGCTGCGGCCAAGCCTGGCGCGAAGCGATCCGGGCCGCGTGCGCCCAAGCCGTCGCAAAGCCAGTAGGCGTGGGTCGGCTGCCGGCAGGGCGTCGCGAAGCCGAAGGCCTTGCCGGTGAACACCGTGCTTGCCGGCATCAATGCACCGTGGTCGCCGAGAACAGGTTGATGACCACCACTCCGGACACGATCAGCGCGATGCCGACGAAGGCCGCAGCGTCGAGCATCTGGCGAAACAGCACGAAGGAGATCGTTGCAGTCAGGATGATGCCGACCCCGCCCCAGATCGCATAGGCGATGCTCAGGGGGATGACCCGGATCGCGACCGACAGCGCGTAGAACGAGGCGACATAGAACAGCACCATCGCCAGTGTCGGCCACAGCCGCGTGAACTGCACGGATTGCTGGAGGAAGGCGGACGCCGTGACCTCGAGGACGATAGCGAGGGCAAGCGCTGCGTAGGCATTGAAGGCGGAAGTCATCACGGGCTCGGGCGTATTGTGCAAAGAAAGATACCGCACGGTACGGGGAATATGACGTTTGCCCGGGTCCAGCTATCACGTGTCAGTGACGAGCCTGCGACACGAAGGAGCGCCGCACGAAACCGCCGCGCGATGGTTCGCGCGGCGGCTCATTGGTCGTGGCGTTAGTTGATCCGCACGGAGAGTTCGACGTCGTCGGCAAAGGCCGTGGACATGTAGCTGCTTCCGGGCATGCGCATGCGCGCCAGATAGTCGGGGCTGTCGTCGGCGTTGTCGGCGACGATGATCGCGCCCGGCCGGAGGTGGCCTTCGACCAGATCCAGGATATCGGGGTAGAGCGCCTTGGCGCCGTCGAGTAGCACGAGATCGATCGTATCAGGCAGATCGACTCGAAGCATATTCAGCGCGTCGCCTTCGCGGATTTCGACGAGGTCCAGCAGCCCGCCGGCCGCGAGGTTCTCGCGCGCCCGGGCCGCCTTGGACGGTTCGAATTCGCTGGTGATGAGGCGGCCGCCGCCATTGTCGCGCAAGCCCGCGGCAAGGTGCAGGGTCGAGATGCCGAACGAGGTGCCGAACTCGACGATCGCTTTGGCGCGGGAGCTGCGTGCGAGCATGTAAAGCAGGTGACCGGTCTCGCGGGAGACCGCGAGCGGTGCGTCCTTCAGCCGCCCGTAGAGGTCGCGGTAAGCGGTCTTGCTCCGCATCATCCGTGCGCGGTCGGCGTCGGTCACATCGGCGAAGGCGGCTCGCATCGCGCCGCGCGCGGCTTCGTCCTGGTCGAACAGACGATCGAGCAGTGGCGCAAGTGATGTGATGGTCGGGGTGGTCATGTGTACTCTCCAGATGTCGCCGAGAGGCGAGTGCTTGCGTGAGAATTGAAATACGACTAATTCGTCGCATTCGCTATTCGCATTGCCCGAGGGCCCCATGGCCGATCGCCGAAGCCGTTCAGTTTCCTCACGAAAACAGCCGCAGCAGGCCCGCTCGAACGAGCTGCTGGCGGCCATTCTGGACGCGGCTGTTCAGGTCCTGGCAAAGGAGGGGGCACAGCGCTTCACGACGGCGCGGGTGGCCGAGCGAGCCGGGGTGAGCGTCGGGTCGCTCTATCAATATTTTCCGAACAAGGCGGCGATCCTGTTCCGCCTCCAGAGCGACGAGTGGCGGTGCACGAGCGAGCTCCTGCGCGGCATCCTGGCGGACCGGGCGAAGCCGCCACTGGTGCGGCTGCGCGCGCTGGTCCACGCCTTCATTCGCTCCGAGTGCGAGGAGGCTGCGATCCGCACGGCGCTCAGCGACGCCGCGCCGCTCTATCGCGATGCGCCCGAAGCACACGACGCGCGGGCCGCCGGTAAGGGCATCGTCGCGGCCTTCATGCGGGAGGCCCTGCCCAAGGCGCCGGATGCGACGCGGGAGCTTGCCGGCGAGCTGATCAAGACGACGCTGAGCGAGGGCGGCAAGCAGTTCTCGGAGACACCGCGCAACGACGCGGAGATCGCGCGTCATGCCGACGCAATGGCCGACATGTTCTGCGCCTATATCGATGAGCTTGCGCGGCGGCGAGATCATTCCTGACATCCGCGTTTGCGGGCCAATATCGCTTCTGATCTGACCGGATCATGAGTTAGCCTCGATTTGTCCTCCAGCCCGCTAACGAGCGCCCCGCCATGCATGTCCTCCGCCCCCAATTCCGCATCGAGGAGCAGCAAGCGCTGGAATTCGCAACCCAGCGCGGCTTCGGCATGATCGTCGCTGCGGATGAGCGCGGTCCGCGCGCCTCGCATGTGCCCTTCGTGCTGGAGCAACGTGAGGGGCGCGCGATCGTCCAGATCCATTTCACCGCCAGGAATCCGCTCGTTCCGCTCGCGGATGGCGTGCGGCGCTTTCTGCTGATCGTTGCCGGCGATGACGCCTACATCTCCAACGACTGGTATTCTTCGCGCGACAACGTCTCGACCTGGCTGTACGAGGCCGTGCACCTGTCGGGCGTGGCGCATGTGCGCGGGCTCGACGAGAACCGCGGGCACGGCGATGCGCTACTCGCGGTCGCCGAAGCGCGGCTGCCGAAGGCGCCCTGGGACCTGGCGCAGATGGAGCCGGACAAGCGCGAGACCATGTTGGCCACCATTCGCGTCATCGATCTCGTGGTGGATACCGTCGAGGGGCAGGCCAAGCTCAACCAGCACAAGAGCGATGCGGATCACGTCGCGGTCGCCGGCCGGCTGGCGCGGTCGGAGGAGAGCGGGCATCGGCGGCTGGCGCGGAAGATGCAAGCGCTGCGGCCGGGGCTTGGATATGATTTTTCGTGATCTGGGCGACCCTTGTCCCGCTTGACGATTACTCCTACGGACCTCCTTCATGCTCGTCATCTCCATTCAAAGCCAGGTGGTCCACGGCCATGTCGGCAACAGCGCCGCCGCCTATGCCATGCAGGCGGAAGGTGTGAATGTCGCGGCGGTGCCGACCACGTTGCTGTCGAACCATCCGCGCTATCCGACCCTGCGCGGGCGGGTGCTGGAGACCGAGCTCGTTGCAAATCTGCTGAGAGGCGTCGAGGAGCGCGATCTCGTCGACGAGGCCGCGGTCCTCGTCACCGGCTATCTCGGTTCGTCCGGCAATGCCGCTGTCATTGCCGATTTCGTAGAGCGGGCGCTGACACGCAATCCAAAGCTGATCTATCTCTGCGACCCCGTGATCGGTGACGATGGCCGCGTCTACGTCGCCGACGGCATCCTGGACGTGGTCCGGCACCGGCTGCTGCCGGCCGCCAATCTGACCACGCCGAACCAGTTCGAGCTCGGGCTGCTCGCAGGCCTCGACATCGCGGATGCGCAGGGTCTGCGCGCGGCGTGCGCAGCGCTGGCCGGGACCGGCCACGTCGACGTGGTCGCCACCGGTTGCACGCTCACTGATACGGCGGAAGGGCAGGTGGAAACGATTCTGTGCGCCGACGGTCAGTTGTCGCGCTTTGCGACGCCGCGCCTGCCGATCCGCCCCTCAGGCACCGGCGATCTTCTCACGGGCCTGGTCGCGGCGCATCTGGCCAAGGGCACAGCGACCGAGGCGGCGGTACGGCTCGCGGTCGAAACCATCTTTGCAGTGCTGGTGCGGACTCAGGAGGCGGGCACCGTCGAGATGCAGCTCGTGCCGCTGCCGACGCCGGGACGATAAGCTGGATACTCAGGTCGCGCGTTTCGCGGCCGATTGCGCTGATTTCTGCGGCTTTGCCGGAACCTTCTGCTCGCGCGTCGCCTGTGCCTTCGCCTTTGGCGGCTTTGCGCTTGCCACGGCCCGCGCCTTCCTCGGCTTGACGCTGGCTTCCTTACGGTCCGACGTGCCTCGGCGCGAGACATATTCCGTACCGTCGACCGGGCCGACATGCGGGGGATCGCGGCCGAGATAGGGTCGGCCGATACCGAGCGCCTTGCCATTGGCATCGACCCACTTCCACAGCACCTCGGTCGAGACCCAGCGTTGCGCGCGGTTGTCGCCCTTGGTGCTGACGATGTCGGCCGCCATGCCGTGGCCGTAGCCGCCGCGCGTGCTGCCGCCGTGATAGGAGCGGTCCGAGGCAGCCTTCAGGCCGCTCGCGATCGACTGGCGATAGTCGTCCCGGAACGCGCTGGTGATGCCCGGCGAAAGCCCGGCAGCCTCAGCCGCGAGCAACGTGCGAAACAGCTTTTTCTTGAAACTCTTGTCCATGCCGCCGATGACGTAGTCCATCATCGACATGCCGGCGCGGTCGGCCGCCTTCGGATCCTTCCAGCCAAAGTCCTCGTCGACCAGTTTCGTGAAGCTGCGCATCACGGTCACCATCTTGCCCTTGCGCTTGACGGTGACAGCGCGCCGATCCTCGACCTTGACCGAGTCTTCCTTGGGCGTGCGCTGGTAGAGCGCCCAGAGATAACGGTCGATGCAGGCTTCCATGACGTAGCATTCGTCGAGCACCGCGGTCGTGTCCGCGGACGGCGAGGCCTTGCTCGCGGCAGGCGCAGGGCCGGTCGCGATCGTCGCGGGCGACAGTGCGTCCGTCGTCACGATCTCGGTGGGATCGGCCGAGGCGAGCTTAATCACGGGCTCCGGCGCGGGAGCCGGAGCCACCTCGCTGGCGACTGGAGTCGGCTCAGTTGAAATCTGCGGCACGAGCGGCGCTTCGGTCGGCAAGATCAGCAACGGGTCGGCCGAGGCGAGCTTGATGGCCGGAGCTGGCGCCTCGGGCGCTGCCGTTTCAGTGGTTACGATCGACGGTGTCGCAGCGATGGCGGCCGCGATGTCGGCGGTCAGGGCGACGCCGTCCTCGATGGCCGCAGCGTGCGGGATGTCCGCGAGGTCAAGCCGGCTGAGATCCTTCGCGCGCGAGACGGCGGAAGCATTCGCGCCGCTGTTCTCGATAAGGGCAGGGGCATAGGCGGACAAAGAGAGCGCCAGCCAGCCAGCGAGAACCGCCGAGGGGCAGGAGACCGCCACCAGAAGAGACCGCCGATCATTCATGATCCCTGCCTCCAAACGGTTCTGTCGAACCTCGTCTTCTCCGAACAGACTTGACCAGACAGTCTTGGCCAAACAGCCTTGCACGAAAAGGCACGCCGCGCGTCGATTGTTCGGAGGACGGTGTGGCGGCGCAATGGCGCAATTCGGCGAAATGGGGCTTTTCGAGCGGGTGTTGCGCGCGGGCAACGCGGGTTCCATTGTGGTTTCAGGGGGCCGTAGTCGAAAGGGCCCGCAAATGCGGCATTCATTGTCATCAACTTGAGGCGACTGAATTTACTCAATCTTGGATTGTGGCTGTGCAAGTCTCCCGTGTCGGCGATTCCGGCAGAGTTGGGAAGGACACGCACATGAAACTGAAATGCAAATGGGCCGAATTCGCTGCCGATGAATCCGGCGCTACCGCGATCGAATACGGCCTAATCGCAGCCGGCATCGCGCTCGCGATCATCGAAATCATCTACGCCCTCGGCACCAACCTCGTCGCAAAGCTGCAATCGCTGGCGACAGCGCTGAAATAAGCTGTGCGGTGCGGCGCCCGGCGCTTCGCAACCTTGGGCCGGCTGGCGCGTTAGGCGGCCATGACGCATTCGTCGCTTCGTCCCATGGACGCCTTCGATCCTTCCGAGCCCGCCATCCTGCACGACCAGCTCTCCGATACGATCATCACGTGGACCGCTGAGCAGGCTGACGATTTCAGGCGTGCCAGCCAGCCGGGACAGGACGGAACCGTGATCTGGAAGACCTACGTCTTCGACGGCTGGGGACACGTGCTCGGCGGCTGACCGCCGCTCATAAAAGTGTCATGTCGCAGTCGGCGGTGATTCGGCCAAAGCTTTGTGCGCATTAAACATATTGCTATGCACCGGGCGCGTTGTTGCAATGCAGCAACGCATGTCGCAACGCAGCAAAATGAGCTTAGATGTGCTCCGAACCTTCCATCAGGAGCATCACCCATGAACAAGAAGACTCTGTCGATCGCCGCCGCCATTCTGACGATCGCGGGCAGCACCGCGGCTTTCGCCGCCGAGCTGCCGACTTATGAGGTCAACGGCTTTCCGGTCTCCCCGATGCAGGTGCGCGTGCTCGGTGCAGCGCATGTCGAGCAGCAGGCCTCGGCGCCCACTACTGTCGCTTCGGTCCACCAGACCCGCGTTCTGTCGCCGCGCAAGGTGAAGACGGCTGACGTCACGACGGGCAGCGCCCGCTGATCTGGGGACGCCACAAGCCAACATCAAGCCAACGTGATGCAGGCTCGTTTTCTTCGAGCCTGCCTGGACCGCGTTCCCTTTCGGGAGCGCGGTCTTTTTTTGGCGCAGCGAGTCATGATCACGTGCGGTTGTGTACGGCCGTTCAAAGCGAGTGTGATCTCTTTAATAGTTGCTTTGCAGATCGCGGCGCTTGATGCGGGCGCCGCTTATTGAGCAGCCAAGAATCATTTTCATAATGGAGTAGTCATGCCCGTTGCACAGAAAGCCGTTGTTGCAAGCGTCTCGCCGCGCGCCTTCATTCTCAGGCACATCGCTTTGTTCGCAGCCGCCGCGCTGTTCGTGTTCGTTCTGAGCCTGACCTATGGGCTCGATCTCAGCCCCGGGTTCTTCTGAGAGAAGGCGCGCTGGCGTCTCTCGCCTGCGTGCCAGCCTTGCAGGCACATGGGTTGAGCCGTGGCCTCCGTCGGCGTACCGCTTTGTCCCATGGATCAGCTGACGAGCGGCGCCGACGCTCTCATTCGGAAGAACGATCAGGCGCCGGCGCTTGTCGGCGTGCTCTGCGGCCTTGCCGCGGCGGTGTTCTGGGCGCTCGGCTTTGCCGGCACGCGGCACGGGCTCAAGGTCGGCTTCACGCCGGTCGATCTGCTGGTGCATCGCTATGTCTGGTCCGGCATCGCGTTCCTGCCGCTGGTGATACGCGGCGGAATCTCCGATCTCTGCGGCATCGGCTGGGGCAGGGGCCTTGCGCTGATGGTGCTCGGCGGCCCCGTGATGTCGCTGATCTCCTACACCGGTTTTCTGTTCGTGCCGCTCGGCCATGGCAGCGTGATCCAGCCCTCCTGCGCGACGCTCGGCGGCCTGCTGCTCGCGGCCTTGTTTCTGAAAGAGCATGTCTCCGCGTCGCGCATCGCTGGCGCCCTCGTCATCGTCGCCGGGCTCGGCGTGATCGGCGCGGAATCGATCGGTCATATCGGCGTCGATGGCGTGCTGGGCGATCTCACCTTCGTGCTGACCGGATTGATGTTCGCAGGTTTCGGCGCGCTGGTGCGCCACTGGCGTGTCTCCGCCGTGTCGGCCGCGCTCGTCATCAACGTGCTGTCGCTGTTGCTGCTGCCGATCTACCTCATGACCGGCGGCCTCGCGCGGATCGCGGCGATCGGTGTCGGTGAGAACGCCATCCAGGCGCTGGCGCAGGGCGTGCTTGCGGGTCCGGCTGCGCTTTATCTGTTCGCCGTCTCGGTCCAACGCCTCGGCGTTGCCCGCGCCGCCGTTGTCCCCGCCTGCGTGCCGGCGCTGACGGTGCTCACCGGCTGGCTCCTGCTCGGCGAGCCGCCGACACTATTGCAGACGGCGGGATTGGTGACGGTGCTGTGCGGATTCTATCTGGCGCAGAGGCAGCGATAGACCGCAAGCCTCCGCACGGCGCTTACCATTCGATGGTGGTGAACTTGACGCCGCGGCCGGTCAGCTCCCGCCCGAGCCGCTCGGCGCGCTCGCTGGCGGATTTGCCGAGCAGCCGATACCTGCCTCCGAGAGCCTTGTCGGCGACAACCTGATGCCGGATGTTTTCGTACAATCGCAAGACGGCCTGATCGCTCAGATTGTCGAACATGTCATCGGTCGGGTTTGGTTTGGTCGCGTCGCTTGTTGGCGGTCCTCGCAGAGCGGCCTCCCAAGTCTTGTTCGTACGGATGTCGGCTCATGGGTAGCGGTCCGGCGCAGCAACGTATGTCCACTTCTGAACATTGCGACATGCCTCGGTTTACGCCTTCCTCACGAACTCCGATTTTAGGTTCATCGCGCCGATGCCGTCGATCTTGCAGGCGATGTTGTGGCCGTCGGTCGCGTCCTGCAGGCGGATGTTGCGGACCTTGGTGCCGCCCTTGACGACGGAGGAGGAGCCCTTGACCTTGAGATCCTTCATCACGATGACGCTGTCGCCATCAGTGAGCGCATTGCCGTTGGCATCGCGCACGCCGGCCTCCTGCGCGGCGTCCGCGGCGGCCTCCGCCGTGCCGCTCCATTCATGGCCGCATTCCGGGCAGACCCAGAGGCCGCGATCCTGATAGGCGTGCTCGGAGTTGCAGGTCGGACATTTCATCGCGTCGGTCATCGTTTGCCTCGTCGCCCGTCACGGGCGCGCCGCACGCTTTCCGCCGGAAAAGATGGATTGGGAGCAAATCCTTTACCATGGCTTTCAGTCCTGGTCGAACCCTTGGAAACTTAGGAGTTCAGGAAAAACTCTGCGGTATCGAGGTCCGGAATTTGTGGCTGCGCCGGTTCGACGTCGCGGCGGAAGGGAGTGTTCTGGTCATGAGCGAGCATCGCGCCGCAGTCAGACATCACACGCTACGCACCGGCATTGTCGAATTCGACAACGGTACCGGCAAGATCATCAGCGCGCCCTGCACGATCCGCGATGTCTCGGGCACCGGCGCGCGCCTCGGCCTCAACGCCTCGCTCTGGGTCGCCGAGCAGTTCACGCTGGTCTTCAGCAGCGGACTGCGCAAGGACTGCCGCGTCGCCTGGCGCAAGGGCCGGCTGATCGGCAGCGCGTTCGCGGACGGCTATGCGAGCGCGGACGAGCAGGCCGTGATGATGACGGCGGACGAGCAGTCCCGGCACCGGCTCGGGATCGGCGCGCGCCTCAGGGCTGCGCGCGAAAAACGCGGCTACACGCAAGGCCAGCTCGCCGAACTCATCGGCGCCACGCCGGCCTTCGTCTCGCTGGCCGAGCAGGGCCTGGCGGACATTCCGCTGTACCAGCTGATGCACATCGCCGATCTGCTGATGGTCGGTCTCGATGGGCTCGTCGCAGGGCCGGCGCCCGAGGACGTCGACGCGGCGTAGTCAGCACCCCGTCAAAATAAGAACGTCGAAAACAACCCCATGCACAGTAGAAATCCCGAGGGATTTCAGCGTGTTGAAAATCCGAAAAAACGGTGGTGTTGAGCCGTAGCACGGATGGAGCGCAGCGGGCTACGAGCCTCGCATCGACTTCGGCGATACCGAATCGAATTTGACTCGTCGGGCAAAACAGGGGCAGTATGGCATGATGGCGCCGCTGGAAGCTGGTGGCTCGCCGGCTGCGGAGCGACATGCCGAAGACACCAAAAAGAAAACTGAAGACCTATCAGACCTCGCTCGGCTTCTACGACCAGGCGATCGCCGCGCCCTCGATGAAGGCGGCGCTGGATGCCTGGGGCGCCAGGTCCAATCTGTTTCACCAGGGCGCCGCGAAGGAGACCGACGACCCCGACATCGTCGCGGCGACGATGGAGAAGCCGGGCGTGGTGCTCCGGCGTCCGGTCGGATCGGACGGGGCGTTCACCGAGCATTCCGAGTTGCCGACCGATCTCGCTGACGACGAGGCCGGGCCGAAGCGCAAGGCCAAGTCCAAAGCGAAGTCCAAACCGAAAAAGAGTCCTTCAAAGGCTGCAAAGCAACCAGCCCGCAAGATCGACGCTCAACAGGCGCGCAAGGCCGCCGCGGCGTTCGAGAAGGAAGAGAAGCGGCGGGAAGCCGAGCGCCGCAAGGAGGAGGCCGCCCGCGCCAAGGAGCGCGCGCGTCGCGACAAGGCGGTCGCAACTGCGCAGGCCGCATTGGACGAAGCGAGGCGGGAGCACGAATCGCGGGCGGAGACGATTGAAGCCGAGCGCGCTGCACTCGACGAACGCGCCGAGGCGGAGCAGAGCCGGTGGGACAAGCAGAGGATGAAGCTGGCGGAGGCTGTGCGTCGCGCGCGGGAGTAAATGCCCGGCCATGCGCGCCGCGTCGTCGTCCTTGGCGGCGAGGTCGCGGTTCCATGCCTATATGGACTGATGTCCCACATAGGTTGCCATGTCTGAAAAGCCGTCGATTTTTAAAAGCCCCAATTCTGCAAGCCCAATGATCGTGCGCTCGCGCCGCGCGGCGCCTGTCCTGGTTTGCCGCAAGTGCCTCAAGCGCAGCGACGACGGCCGCGACGTCAGGCGTGCGCTGAAATCCGAACTGAAGGCGAACAAGCGCGACGGCACCAAGCCGGCCAAGCTGATCGTGACCGGATGCTTCGGCCTGTGCCCGAAGCAATCGATCGTGATCGCGAGCGGCGCCAGCCTGGCGCGGCAGGAATATGTGCTGGTTGCGGACCGCGATCAGGTGCCGCGAGCGCTCGCGCTGTTGGATGGCAAGCCCGGCGCATGATGGTCGGTCTGCGCTGCGCCGAAACGGCGGAGCGGCCGGCGTCGGTCATTCCGGCAAAGCTTGATCGCAAATTCGCTTGCCTTGCCTGGCGTCCTTTTGCACTCTGGCGGCAAGGAGACCAACGCATGAAGATCATGACTGTCGCGTGTGCGCTCGGAACCGCCCTGGTGCTGGGCAATCTCGGGATATCGGATGCCGAAGCCCGGACGCGGAAGGCTCGCGTGGTGGATGAACAACGGCTGAGGGTGGATGTCCCCGTGCTCAGGCCAACGCCGTGGGATTACAATATCGTTCCGCGCTATCGTTATCGCCCGGAAGACGACCGGGTCGACCCCTACGGCCCGCCGCTGGTGTCGTCGTATGTCCGCTACGAGGGCTGGCGGTGGCCGTATTGGTGGTGAAGGGCGCCGTTCCTAACCGCCATCCTCCGCCGCAAGCCGCAGAAACTGCCGCTTCATTACGTTGACCCTGGCGACATAGCTCGCGACGAGGTGATCGCCGCAGCGCTCGTCGGCGCTCATCGCAAACTTGCGGCGCGCATAGGCCGTGGCGGGGCCGGCGCCGCAGAGATGGATGAAGGCGGCGAGATCCTGTCTCTCGCGCGCACTCGCCTTCACATCGCCCGCACGGGTGAGCACATCGGCGACATTGCGATCGAGATAGACCGATGCCAGCTCGATGGCGTGGCTCGGGATTGCGCGGATATAGAGGAAGGGAGAGCCGCAGCCGGCCTCCGTGACCGCGTTGCCACGAACGCAGAACCGCGCGGCGTCGGCATAGGCTGCGTCCAGCATCTGGAAGAGGCCGACGGCGCTGGAGGCGGGCCGGTAGATCGCGAGCGGATTAAAACTCCATCGCCAGCGCCAGTAGGTGCGCGCCAGCGGATTGCCCGATGTCTCGACCTGCGCCAGCGCGGCCAGCAATTCGGGCGTGATCGTCGCGGTGGCATGCTTGCGGAATAGCGGCCCGTATTGCCGCCAGGTCTCCGGTGGATCCTTGTCGAGCGCGTGGCCGACAAGGACGAACAGCTCGGTCGGCTTGCGCATGGTTTGATAGGCGATGTTCACGAGCACGACGACCGCAAGCAGCATCGCCACGCCGCCCGCGATCCGGACCATCCGCGGTGCGCGCGCGAAGGTCTTTCGCATCCATCGTGCGCGTCGCCTGAGCTTGCGAAGGCGAGAGAGGAGGGGCTTGCTTCGTCCTGGCATCGGTCTTCTGGGAGTGCATTGCGGAGGCTTTGCACCTGGTTAACGCTACCACCAGGCTTGAAATCCGGCTTCTTTTCGCTCTGGTCGCGTCCTTTCAAGCCGCCGGTCCGTACTCCCACGGCAGTTCGCATCCTTGATGGAAATAACCCGAGGTTGTACTGTGCACCGCAACAGGGATAATTTTGTGTGAATGGATCGGCTGGAATGACCGTAATCGAAAGCGTGGTGTCGGCGGAAGGCGCGGAGCGGAAAATGCCGCCGGGCGTGCTGGTCGAAGGGCCGGTGGTCGAGGCCAAGTTTCGCGACTCCTACATCTCCTTCGTCATCATGATCGGCGGTTCGATCGCGGCGCTGGTCTGGGCGTTCTGGCAAGGCATCGGTTGGGTGGAGATTTCGGTCTTCGCCGGGACGTTCGCGCTGTCCACGGTCGGGATCGGCTTCATGCATCGCTACTTCGTGCACCGCAGCTTCCGCTGCGGTCCGGTGATGCGGACGCTGTTCGCGGCCATCGCCACCATGGCGGTGCAGGGCTCGATCCTGAAATGGGTGAGCAATCATCGCCGGCATCATCTGCACTCCGACAAGCCCGGCGACGTCCACAGCCCTTACTATGACGGCGACGGCAACCCCTATGTCACATTCGCCAAGGGGATGATGCATGCGCAAGGGGGCTGGGTGTGGGACCAGGCCACCACCGATGCCGGATACTACGCCAAGGATATCCTGGCCGATCCGATCGCGATGTTCTTCACCAGGACACGCTGGTACTGGTACGCGCTCTCGGCGGTGATCATTCCGGGCGCGATCGGCTACGCCTTCGGCGGCGTGCACACGATGACCGGCTGCATCCTGTTCTCCGGCCTGTTCCGCAGCTACCTCATGACCATGGCCACCTCGATGGTCAATTCGGTCTGCCACAGCGACGGCCGCTACGGCTACCGCCGCTTCGATCTCGACGACGGCACCACCAACGAGTTCGTGACCACGATCCTCACCTTCGGTGAGGGCCTCCACAACAACCATCACCGGTTTCCGCGCGACGCCTACATTTCGCACGCCTGGTACGAGATCGATATCAACGGCCTGATCATTCTGGGGCTGGGGAAGCTCGGGTTGGTGCACGACATTTTCGCGGCCGGAAGCAGGGCTGTTCGCTCTGGAGATTCGGAGGACGGAAAGCGTCCAGTGGCAGATACCGAAGCGATGGTCTGAAGCAGGTAGGATGGGTCAAGCGGAAGCGAAACCCATCAGTTGCCATTATGACGCGACGGGTTTCGCAAGTGCTCTACCCACCTACGGGCTTTGTGCGTGAGGCGCGGGCCAAACCGTATCTATCCCGCGTTGGCTTGGACGCCATCGGTGAAATCCAAACATAAGTTGTGTTCGGAGGGAACTCTGGCCCAAGGGAGCCGTTGAGCCTATGATCCCCGAGCGTAGCGAGATCGAACCTCCGATCCTCGCCTGAATAAAGACCGCAGTCGCGTTGTGAGCGCGGCTCGGCGCGAAGCGTCCTCCGTGCGTATCAACCGGAAACCTTCATGAACAGCCCCGATGTTCGCAATGCCATTCAGATCGACCGCGGCTCCAGCCTGGCGATCTGCAATGAAATAGGCGACCGCCTGCGGATCAAGCTTGGCGGCGAGCACGACCCATTGCCGCGACATCTAGCGGCCCTGGTCGACCGGATCGCGCAGATCAGCAGCCATTCGAACCAAGCGACGCTCGTGATGACCTCCAGATCGGATCCAGCATGTTAGACTTTTCGAATGTATCTTTTACGCCTGAAACCATCGGCGTCATGAAGACCGCGCTGGACACGGCGGTGGCGTCACTGCCGGCCCCGGTCAGCTCTGCGCATGTCCGGTCGATCGCGGAAACAATCCTTCGCACGGCGAAGGAGGGCGAGCGAGACCCCGCTGTCCTGGAGCGCATGGCGTTGATGGAGCTTCAGATCTCGTCGCGTGATTGATGCCGGTCCGCAGGCTTGCGTGCTGGCGCAGACGTGCTTGCGTTGATTGCCGTGCCCTGATGCGTGGATGGAACTCTGGGGCCGCGGAAGCATTCACATCTGCAGCCGCGATCACGCGGCTCCTGGAGAATCCCCAACATGATACGTCATTTGTTGATCGGCGTTGCCGCGTGCGCAATCGCGGCAATGTCGACACTATCCGCTTCTGCCATGCCCCGGGTTGCGGCGGAGACGCTGGTCGCTGGCTCCGACAGTCCGGTGATTCTCGCGCGCGGCGGTCATGGACACGGCCACGGTCACATGGGACGTGGCGGCCACGGTCATCACTATGGCTGGAGCAGGGGCCGTCATCGTGGCTGGCGCTAAACGCAAACCCACTCAACATCCGGGGCCGCCTTCGATCGGCGGCTCCGTAAAGTCGGCTCATTCGCCCAGCGCGCTCACCAATCCGGATCGCCGTAATAGGGATCGACCATATAGGGCGGGGGCATCCAGGGCCCTCGCGACGGCCTGGGCCGCCGAGGTGCGGCCGCTTGAGCGTGCGGCCGTGCAGGCGCAGCGGCATCGTTGTTGATCACGCTGCGCGGGGCGGGTTTCGCGGATGCAGGCGCGGATGGAGGTGCGGATGCGGGTGAAGTCGTCAGCTCCTTTTGCAGCGTCTGGACCTGTGCGGCGAGGCGCGCATTGGCCGCCGCATCCTTCTCCTGCGCCGCCTTGAGCTGTTGAATGGTGTCGGCCTGCTCGCGCAGCGTCTGTTCGCTGCGGCTTTTCAGTTGCTCGAGCTTTCCGTTGATGTTCGCGAGCTCGCTGCTGATGGTCTTGAGCGATTGCGCGAGATCAGACGACGACGGGTCAGGCGTTGTGGCGCCGGTTCTTGAGGCGTCGGATCTCGAGGCATCGGGTCTTGAAGCGTCAAATCCTGCATTGCTCTCCGTGTCCTTGGCGACCGGCGGCGCTGGCACCGTGCCGGGCTCATCCGCGGCAGCCAGTTGCACGGCCCGCGGTGGCGCCGGACTTTCGACAGCGGAGGATGGCGGAGGCGGCTTCGCGACCGGCGGAGCCCATCGCGCCATGATCGACCTGCTGATCGACCTGGCCTCATCGCGATATTGCGAAGCGAAGGCGACACCGAGAACGCCGATTGCCAGCACGAGGCCGATCAGAGCGCGCCGCATGGGCCGGTCTCCCATCAGGCCTTGATCGCGAACTTGGCTATCCGGCGCCGGCGCCGCGGCCTTGGGAAGCTCGTCCTTGGGAGGCTCCTCCTTGGGAATCTCGTCTTTGGGAGGCTGGACTGCCTCCGCGGCGGCGCTTGCTCGCGAGACCCGTGGGCTTTCGCTGCCGCGTTCCATTCCGGAAACCAGCCGGTCCAGCCGCGCAAGGTCTTGCTCCGCGCTCTTGATCCGGTCGTAAGCCCGCGCCAGCCCGCCATCGGCGCGCCCCGCGTCCGGCTTGGGGGCCTCAGGTTTGGGCGCGTCTGCCTTGTGGTCGTCAGGCTTGGGGTCGTTCGTCTCGGGCACCGATGCGCTCTCGATCCAGTCGGGCGTCAATGGGAGTGCGGCAGTTCAATCGGAACGATAGGTCTCGCCGCTGTCCCACACAACGCGCGTGCGAAGGAGAAATTATGGCGGGCTCGAAGGAGGGCGGGTCGCGGGGTAGCGGGCCCCTTGATCTGGATCAAGCAGGCAGCGCCCGACCGCCTCCAGCGTGCAGGCATTCATCGGAAGGAAAACATGGTTCAGACAAGAGTGATCGTCCTTGGTGCCTTCGCCGCCCTGCTGCTGGCGGTGCCGGCCAAGGCCCAGGTGCTGGTCGATGTTTCCAAGATCAGCTGCGACCAGTACATCACCCAGCGCATTACCCACATGCAGACCGTGAACGTCTGGCTGGCCGGGTTCTACGCCGGCCGCCGCAACAATCCCGTTGTGGACACGCAAGCGCTGAACAAGAACGGCAACAAGCTATCGCGCTTCTGCGAGTCGCATCGCGAGATGCCGCTGCTGGATGCGGTCGAGGCCAATACGAAGTAGCGCCTCGCTCGTCTACCCGACGAGCTCTTACCGTAATGTTGGGCTTGGGAACCAAATGCAAAATCATTCGATTGATGAGCATCACCCCACGATCAACGGAGACACGGATGGAACTGGCCGGGAAAAAGATTGCGATTCTTGCGACCAACGGCTTCGAGCAATCGGAGCTCGAAGTGCCGCGTGATACCCTCAAGGCGGCCGGAGCGACCGTCGAGATCATTTCGCTGCAGCCCGGCGAGATCAAGGGCTGGGACGAGAAAGACTGGGGCCGCCCCGTCAAAGTCGACAAGACCCTCGATCAGGCCAAGGCCGGCGATTATGACGCGCTGGTGTTGCCCGGCGGCCAGATCAACCCAGATCTCTTGCGCGTCGAGCCCAAGGCGCTGGCCTTCATCAAGAGCATCTTCGATGCCAAGAAGGTCGTTGCCGCGGTCTGCCATGCGCCCTGGCTGCTGGTCGAGACCGGCATCGCGAAGGGCCGCAGGATGACCTCCTACAAATCGATCAAGACCGACATCGCCAATGCCGGGGCGAAGTGGGAGGATTCCGAGGTCGTCGTCGACCAGGGCATCATCACCTCGCGCAACCCGGGTGACCTCAAGGCCTTCAGCGCCAAGATCATCGAAGAGGTGAAGGAAGGCCGCCACACCCAGCGCAGCAACGCGGCGTAAGGGTGTTGGCGGTGCGCGAGGCGATGCCATCCAACCCCGGTTCACGTGGCGCTATCGAAATGAAATTGGCTCGTAGCTCGTAGGGTGGGTTAGCCGAAGGCGTACCCCCCACGACTTGCCGGAGAAAACAAAAGAGGTGGGTTACGCTTCGCTAACCCACCTTACGCGCCAGAATCTGGAGCCAGCAATCAATAGCGGCTGCCGCTGCCCTTTTGCTGCGTGATCCAGTCCGACAATGTTTTCGGTCTGGATTTCTCGGTCCGGCCCGGTGATACCTTTGGATTGTCGCGGGTGCCTTTGGTCGAACGGGACCGCGGTGCATCCGTTGCGTGGACGCTCCTCAAGGCAGTCGTCGATGCCTCCGCGGCTTCCTTCTCCAGGCGCAATTGCTTCAATCGCGCCATCTTGAGGCGCTCTGCCTCGACTTCGGGGCGTTCGGCGAGCTGCGGCTTGTGCTGAGCAAGCTCGGCCGGGACCAGGACACCGAGAATGGTCGTCTCGCCGAGCGCCTTGCAGGCTTCGAGCCGATGCAATCCCTCGACCAGAACGAGCCGGTCTCCGTCGAGCCGAACGGAAATGGGGCTCTGCTGTCCGATCTCCAGCATGCTTTCTGCAATCTCCTCGACGGTCTCGGGCTTGATGGCTTTCTTCTGCTTCGTGGGAACGAAAATCTTCTCGATCGGGAAGCTTTCCGGTTTGGGCATAACTCGACTCCGCTTCTACCGGGCCCGTCGGAACCCATGCCGGCGGTGGTCGGAGTTTAGGAGGGAGGGGCTCGACCGCAAAGGTAATTTCGGCGGCATTGATCGCCGAATGATGGGTTTCGCAAGGGCTCTACCCATCCTACGAGCTGTCGCCGCCATTTCCGATCCTTTCCTTAAGTTATCTTCTTTGACGCGATATCAATTACGAGATCAAAGACCTTCTGCGGGTCATCCGTGATCGTTATGACGGGCGACACAAGTGCCTCGCTTGAAGGCCGGTTTGCGAAGCTACCGGAGTAGACAATGATTGGAATATTCGGATGGCTCGACTTGATGTTATCGATGGTCTTTAAGCCGGCGGTCTTATCGGCGGCCCTCATTCCGCTGCCGTCTCGCCCGATGTCTGTAATGACTACGTCAAACAGTCCTGCGGTTGCAAAAGATGCAGATATACCGGCATCGCTGTCGATACAAACGACGATCATCCCAAGGGTCTGAAACGCATATTGTAGGCCAATATTGTTCTGCGGATGATCGTCGATCCACAAAACTTTCATGCGTGTTTCCGGTGGCTGCAAATTCTGCGACATCAGCTTTGATGTCGCGTTTTTTGCCTCGGGACTGGTAGGATCTCGTCGAGAAATCGTATTTGCTTCCCCAGGTTTGGCTGCAAGTTGTTGCGATAATCCATTCTGAACTTGTTGCGCGACCAACTTGAAAGTGAGCCCGTCCTTACCGGCAGAAATCTCGACGGATTGCTTGTCTCGCATGAAAGCATTCACGAACGTCTGGATTGCGTTCATGTTGGTGTGCTGGACGGCCATATAGATCAGGATTAGCAACGTCGCCGGCCAAGCCAATCCGATGAGTAACGTAACAAGCGATGACCAAACGTCGGATATGAACTTGTTGCGGACGGGGATCGTGGCCGACGGATCAGCGGCAGGATCTTTTGCGGCGCCTGCGTTTTCCTGAGGTACGAGAGGATTCGGATCATCTGGCATGTCTAATCAATCAAAAGAGTAAAGGGTGACAATAGGGCTCAGCTTATAATTGTGAATTTTTATTCACATCTCCGCTGGTTGTCTAGCGGGTTGTCGCTAGCCCGTAGGATGGGTTGAGCCGTTGCGAAACCCATCGCTTTGCCGAACGACTGACGATGGGTATCGCTTCGCTCCACCCATCCTACGGGCTTGTTAAGCCTCTTCCGCTTCAGCGCAGCACTTGATCTGGTCGTACGCCCGCGCCAGCCCGCCATCGACGCGCCCCCGTCCGGCTTGGGGGCGTCAGGCTTGTGGTCATCCGGCTTGGGTTCGTTCGTCTCGGGCGCCGATGCGCTCTCGCTCCAGTCGTGCGTCAATGGGAGTGAGGCAGTTCGATCGTTGGAACGATAGGTCGCGCCGCTGTCCAACACAACGCGCGTGCGAAGGAGAAATTGTGGCGTCGGATCGTCGATGAAGAAAGCTGAGCCTCACGACAATTTAAGATTGAATTGCACTCACTCGTGGGCCAAAGATTGGTCTCTTCAATGAGAAGTCGGTGGAGAGAAGTGCATCGCCCATGTCCTTGCCGCCCGTCCGCGCAATGCTGGGAAGTATTGATGATCTACCTGATGACCTCGATTTTGAAGAGGAAGACGGCTGCGTCTATCTTCGCGCTCCGATCGGCCTGAGCGAAGACGACCGTTGGCTCACCCTGATCGACGTGGGCCTTACACCGAGACGCGATTCGACGCCTCTGCCCGACCTGCGGTCCTTCGACTATCACGAATTCGGGTATGAAGTTACCATTCTTGATCAGTCCGGGAAGGTCCCGATCCGATCAACGATGAACCGGGACATCGCAAAAGTCTGGTTGCCGCCAAACTGCTCCGGCTTGGTTTTCGACGTCGTAAACCATTGTTGTCGCAGGCTTTTGCGGGAGTTTAGGCCCGGCTATATCTACCGTGTGACCGCTGCCTCGCAGGTTGGAGGACCTGCACTGCACAAGCACACTTTGGTGACGAATGTGATGCAGAATGAGGGTTACTCGATCCTTAGGGACGGAACGGACGATTGGAAGCGGACGTTCTGGCTGATGGGCCGAGAAGGGTTTGATCTGTCCTACCTAGGGTAGGAAGTTCGACGAAGGTCCTTCGATGAATTGGCAAAAGTTGATCTCGACGGCGCTGGAGGCAATCGGTTTCCGCAGGGAAAGCGAACAGAAGCCCCGTGTCTATGAAGGCATTCGCGAGCGTCGGGGCGAGGAAGCGCAGCGTTATCTCGCACAGGCAAACCGTTCGCTCGCCAAGGTTCGGAAGAAGCGAGACGAACGGGCGCACGAGTCCGCATAACCCGATAGGCCACGGTCGGATCTTGGCGTTAGCGTTTAGTGCACTGTGACTGTAATCCTGCCATTATAGCCAAATCAACGCGGTATAGGCGTCGCTCCGTTACTGGACTTCGTCGCCATCTTGGAAACGGTCGTAAACTGTGTCGCAGACTTGACACATGAACTTGTGGCCGACTGGAAAGAGCTTCTGCTGACCGCAGCAAGAGCAGACCTCGTTTAAGAACGTAGTTTGCGGAGGCACGGGATTTGACGACAAGATCTCCCGGACCTCGTCGGCGATCTTCTGGACCCGAATTGCAACCGCCGGTCTCGCCAGCTCTTCCTGCATCTCCTCGAAATAGATACGCGCGGCAGTCAAGCTTACGCCAGCCTGAACGGACACCTCGTCGGCCGAGGAGAGTCCGCGCGCGGTGTCGTCGTTGATCAAGAACGCCCCGCCGAACACGACGGCTTGGTGCTCGGCCGACTTAAACTTGGGAATCCAAGTCGGGGTTACGTTGCCGACGCGACGCCGTGGGAGCGTTGCTCCCTTCATCAACTGGTCGATGTGAAGAACGGCATGGCCGAGCTCATGGGCAATGGTGTACCGAGCATAACCGTCACCCATGAATGCCTTGTGCCGAATCCGCCTGGGAATCTTCACGACGATGCATGCGCCATCGTAAATGGTCAGTCCGGAATCGTCGGGCAGTTCGGCATCGGACACGACGTCGAGCCTAAACGGCATTTTCCCGCGAACAGTCCAAATCTCGTTGACTGACTCGAGAGCGAGAGGATCGACTCGCTCGGAATTCTCCCACCGCAGGAAGCGGCGGAAAGCCTTCGCGTGTTCGTGGACTTCGATGTCCCGCAGCGGATCTACTATGAAATCGTCACTCGACATCGAATTGACCTCGTCGAAACGAACAATTCTTCACTCAGGAATGCGCCGGCACTTGGCCGGCAGGTCGGTTAGATGCCGGCAGAGAGAGGCCAACCGGGCCTCCGTGGGTTGGAAACCCCGCAACTTCGCGGGGAATCCGTGGATTTGCAGGCCCGCGATCGCGAGCGTCAGAGTGGGAGTCGCGGGCTTTCTTTCGTAAAAACTAGAAGATTGTCATCTTTCTCGCTAACTCAGCTACACCCCGTCGTGCTTCCACACGTATCGCACTTCATGCAGGTGCCATTCCGCACTAGCGTGAAGTTGCCGCACTCCGAGCACATCTCGCCTTCGTAGCCTTTTGCCTTCGCTTCCGCGCGGCGTTCGGCTTTGGAGGGCACCATGGTCTGCGCAGTGCCGGACTTGCTCCATTGCAGGGCTTCCAGCTTCTCGGTGGGCGAGAGGTCGTGGGCCACTTCCTGCTTCAGCGCGACCGCGCCTTCCAGGACGTCGCCGGCACGGCCTGCGCCGTGCGAGGCCAGCGAGGTGACCTTGCTGCCGCCTGATGGTGCGCTGTCGTTGCCCTGCGCGACCGCGGTCGAGCCGCCGCGCATCACCACGAGGTTGTCGGTGCGGGAGCGGGTGAGGCCGCGCGACACCAGCTTGGAGGCGCGCTGGCCGTGATCGTCGGGCTCCTTGCCTTCCTCGACGCCCTTGCCGAGCACGTCGAACCCGGTCTCGCTGGGATCGACATGGGCGAGGTCGAAGCGGCTGAGATAGCTCACCGCCAGCTCGCGGAAGACGTAGTCGAGAATCGAGGTCGCGTACTTGATGCTGTCGTTGCCCTGCACGGGGCCCGCCGGCTCGAAGCGGGTGAAGGTGAAGGCGTCGACATATTCGTCGAGCGGCACGCCGTACTGGAGGCCCAGCGACACCGCGATGGCGAAGTTGTTGATGAAGGAGCGCAGTGCCGCGCCTTCCTTGTGCATGTCGATGAAGATCTCGCCGATGCGGCCGTCGTCATATTCGCCGGTGCGCAAGTAGACCTTGTGTCCGCCGACGACCGCCTTCTGGGTGTAGCCCTTGCGACGATCCGGCATCTTCTCGCGCTCGCGCATCACGATGATGCGCTCGACCAGCTTCTCGACGATCTTTTCCGAGACCTGGGCGGTACGTGCCGCCATCGGCTTGTCGTAGAGATGCTCGATCGCATCGTCCTCGTCCTCATCGTCGCTGATGAGCTGCGAGTTGAGCGGCTGGGACAGCTTCGAGCCGTCGCGATAGAGCGCGTTGGCCTTGAGCGCCAGCTTCCACGACAGCATGTAGGCGGACTTGCAGTCCTCCACGGTCGCGTCGTTCGGCATGTTGATGGTCTTGGAGATCGCACCCGAGATGAAGGGCTGCGCCGCCGACATCATGCGGATGTGGCTCTCGACCGACAGATAGCGCTTGCCGACCTTGCCGCAGGGGTTGGCGCAGTCGAACACCGGATAGTGCTCGGCCTTGAGGTGCGGAGCACCTTCCACCGTCATCGCGCCGCAGATGTGGACGTTGGCCGCCTCGATCTCGCGCTTGGTGAAGCCCACGGCCTGGAGCAGGTCGAAGCCGGGGGTCGCGATCGCCTCGGCGCCGATGCCGAGCTGGTCGCGGATGAAGTCTTCGCCGAAGGTCCATTTGTTGAAGGCGAACTTGATGTCGAACGCGGTCGGCAGCGCCTTCTCGACCTTGGCGATGGCCTCGTCGGTGAAGCCCTTGGCCTTCAGCGTCGAGGCGTTGATGCCGGGCGCGTTGGAGAGCGAGCCGTGGCCGACGGCGTAGGCCTCGATTTCCGCGATCTCGCTCTCGCGATAGCCGAGCGCGCGAAGTGCTGCGGGGACCGCGCGGTTGATGATCTTGAAGTAGCCGCCGCCGGCGAGCTTCTTGAATTTCACCAGCGCGAAATCAGGCTCGATGCCGGTGGTGTCGCAATCCATGACCAGGCCGATCGTGCCGGTCGGCGCGATCACCGTGGTCTGGGCGTTGCGATAGCCGTGCTTCTCGCCGAGCTCGAGCGCCGCATCCCAGGCCGCTTGCGCGTGCGTGACCAGGTCGGTCTGCGGGCAGGACACCAGGTCCATCGGCACCGGATTGACGCTCAGCGCCTCGTAGCCGTTGGACTGGCCATGGGCGGCGCGGCGGTGGTTGCGGATCACGCGCAGCATGTGCGCGGCGTTCTTCTTGTAGCCGGGGAAGGTGCCGAGCTCGGACGCCATCTCGGCCGAGGTCTTGTAGGTGATGCCGGTCATGATCGCGGTCAGCGCGCCGGCGATGGCGCGGCCTTCCTTGGAGTCATAAGACAGACCCATGGTCATCAGCAGGCCGCCGATATTGGCGTAGCCGAGGCCGAGCGTTCGGAACTCATAGGAGAGCTCGGCGATCGACTTCGACGGGAACTGCGCCATCATCACCGAGATTTCGAGCACGATGGTCCAGAGCCGGCAGAGGTGCTCGTAGCCCTCGACGTCGAAGCGCTTGGAGGGGATGTCGTAGAACGTCAGCAGATTCGCGGAGGCGAGATTGCACGCCGTGTCGTCCAGGAACATGTATTCCGAGCACGGATTGGAGGCGCGGATGTCGCCGGACGCCTTGCAGGTGTGCCAGTCGTTCATGGTGGTGTTGAAGTGCAGGCCCGGGTCGGCCGACGCCCAGGCGGCGTAGCCAATTTTTTCCCAGAGGTCGCGCGCCTTCAGCGTCTTGGTGATCTTCTTGGTGGTGCGTCCGACGAGATTCCAGTCGCCGTCGGTCTCGACCGCGCGCAGGAAGTCGTCCTTCAGCGAGACCGAGTTGTTGGAGTTCTGGCCGGATACCGTGAGATAGGCTTCCGAATCCCAGTCGGTGTCGTAGACGTCGAACTGGATGTCCTTGTAGCCTTGCTTGGCGAACTGGATGACACGCTTGATGTAGTTGTCAGGCACGAGGCTGCGACGGGCGAGCTTGATCTCGCGGCGGAGCGCCGGGTTCTTCTCGGGATCGAAGCAATCGTCGCCCGAGCCTTCGCAATTGACGCAGGCCTTGAGCACGGCCTTGAGGTGCTTCTGGTTGATCTTGGATCCGGTGACGAGAGCCGCGACCTTCTGCTCCTCCTTCACCTTCCAGTCGATATAGGTCTCGATGTCGGGGTGATCGACGTCGACGACGACCATCTTGGCCGCGCGGCGCGTGGTGCCGCCCGACTTGATCGCGCCCGCGGCGCGGTCGCCGATCTTGAGGAAGCTCATCAGGCCGGACGAGCGGCCGCCGCCGGAGAGGCGTTCGCCTTCGCCGCGCAGCCGCGAGAAGTTGGAGCCGGTGCCGGAGCCGTATTTGAACAGGCGGGCTTCGCGGACCCAGAGGTCCATGATGCCGCCCTCGTTGACGAGGTCGTCACCGACGCCCTGGATGAAGCAGGCGTGCGGCTGCGGATGCTCGTAGGAGGATTTCGACCGGGTCAGCTTGCCGGTGAAGGGGTCGACGTAATAATGGCCCTGGCCGGGGCCGTCGATGCCATAGGCCCAATGAAGCCCGGTGTTGAACCATTGCGGCGAGTTCGGCGCGACCATCTGCATGGTCAGCATGTAGCGGAGCTCGTCGTAGAAGGTCTGGGCGTCCTCGTCGGAGGAGAAATAGTTGCCCTTCCAGCCCCAATAGGTCCAGCAGCCGGCGAGACGGTCGAACACCTGCTTGGCCGAGAGCTCGCTGACATAGCGCTCTTTCTCGGGCAGGAGGGCGAGCGCCTCGGTGTCGGGCACGGAGCGCCACAGGAAGGAGGGAACGGACTCTTCCTCGACCTTCTTCAGGCGCGCGGCGACGCCGGCCTTGCGGAAGTACTTCTGGGCCAGGACGTCGGAGGCGACCTGCGACCACGCGGTCGGCACCTCGACGTTCTCGAGCTTGAACACGACAGAGCCGTCGGGATTCCTGATCTCCGACGTGGTCAGCCGGAAATCGATGCCGGCGTAAGGTGACTGTCCCGAAGTGGTGTGGCGCCGCTCAATCCGCATGGTCTTGCCCCGTCCTAATCTTTGACCGGACCGCCTCCGTTCAGGCGTGCCGGGTCATCATTTCATTTCGCGGTGCTTGAGGGCGGTCGGGCCCCTTAGCAACGCAGCTCAGCCGGTAGACCCGGCCCATTTTCTCCCGACGCGATTCCTCGATGCGCGCACCGATCATCCGCCGGCACGTCCAGACCCATCCGCCCCAAAGGGATGAGCCCGACATGCGTTCAACGCCCCACACATCAAGTCTTCAACCACTGCACGTCTTCAACCATTGCCATCCGGGCCTGTTTCCAGCCCGTTCAGGCGCCCGAAAAGTCCGCTCTCGCCGGGCAGACAAGCCCGTATCCCGCTGCCCTTGTCTGGCTTGGCGGAGTGCTGTTTTGCAGACCCTTTGGGGGAGTGCCGGCGGGACGCAAACACACTCGCGCCGAACGGATCGAAAACTAGGACTCTCCGTTACGCCCGTCAAGAACTAGTGCGAGTTCCTGAATCAAATACTAAATATGGTGGATTGCGGGGGATAACAGGGGGCAAGCCCACGCCTGTTGTTGAGCCAAGTATCAGTGAGTCCTCAGGGATTCCCAACCGAAAAAATTTGCATCTTGTAGTGCCGGCGAGGCTTCACCCCGCTGTTCACAGGGGAGGTATATTTTTGAATGGCGGGCTTGCCTCCGGGGGACTCACGTAGGGCTACGGAAGGTGAGGGCAGGCATGCCCGCCGGGGTGGTGGTGGGAGGCGCGAATCCGCGCCAAGCTGAGCCCGATTTTGCCGGACTGCCCACATGCTTGATTCGACTCGGCCGGTGCTGCGACCGCGCATCGCCCCGGCCGGCCTGATGTTCCTCGCCATCACCTCGGTGGGCTGGGGCTTCAACTGGCCGGTGACGAAATTCCTGCTCTCCGAGCTGCCGCCGCTGACCTTGCGCGGGGTGACCGGCGTGCTGGGCGCGGTGCTGCTGGCGGCGTTGGCGCTGATCCGCGCTGACAGCCTCAGGGTTCCGCGCGAGATCTGGCCGCGGCTCGTGACCGCCGCGGCCCTCAATGTCACCGGCTGGATGGTGCTGATGGGCCTGGCGCTGCTGTGGCTGCCGGCGAGCGAAGCCGCGCTGATCGCCTACACCATGCCGGTCTGGGCCTCGCTGATCGCCTGGCCGGTGCTCGGCGAGCGGCCGACCTTGTTGCGCACCATCGCACTGGTGATGGCCTTTGCCGGCCTCGCCTCGATCATGGGCGGCAACGGCTTTGCCGCCACCGCGGACAAGCTGCCGGGCATCATCATGGCGCTGTGCGGCGCGATCGGCTTCGCCGCCGGCACGGTGTTTTCGAAGAAGTACCCCATCCGCCTGCCGCCGATCACGGCCGCGGCCTGGCAGATCGGGATCGGCTGCCTGCCGATCACCATCATCGGCCTCGCAGTCGAGACCACGCATCTGGAGCTGGTGACGCCGGTCGGATGGTGGCTGCTGGTCTATTCGACCGTGGTGCAGTTCTGCATCGCCTATGTCAGCTGGTTCGCAGCCCTCGCGCGCCTGCCGGCCTCCGTCGCCGCGATCGGCACCATGGCGGTGCCTGTCATCGGCGTGGTGGCGTCAGCGATTGCGCTCGGCGAGCCGCTGGGGGCAGGGCAGATCGCGGCACTGATCTTCACGCTGGCGGCGGTGGTGCTGGCGACGCGGTAGGGCGTGTACTCAGGAAGCGACTGGCCGGCGGATGTCCGGCTTACCGCCAACATCCGCCGGCGAGCGGAAGGTCTCCGAGGTCGCCGATGGGCCGATCGGCGACATGCTGAGCACACAAAAAAGCCCCGGAGGATGCCGGGGCTTTCGCAGTGCTCTTAAGGATCAGTACCTGGCGACGACCGGACCGCCGAAGTTGAACTTGTAGTTTACGCCGACCGTCGCGGTAGATACCTCCAGCCGAGTCGAGATGACTTCGGAGGGAAGTCCCGCCACGAAGCCACTGCCGGTAACGGCCGAGATGTGCTGAACGTCTCGACGGCCGAAGTCCATATAATTGTACTCGGCAAAAGCCGACCAGCCCGGAGCGAACATCCACTCGAGACCGCCACCCACTGTCCAACCAGAACGGTTCACACTCAGAGCCGTTTCGGAAAGAGCTCCGCTGGGCTGCACGACGATATTGTCCTGCCGGGTCCAAGCGCCACCGCCCTTGATATAGCCAAGCAACTGCGGAACGAATAAATAGCCGACGCGGCCCGTGACAGTCCAAACGTCTTTGGTCTCGTTAACGGAGGTAAAGGTCGGGAACGCTGGCAAAGCGTGCGAGCTGCCGATGCGAGCATAATCGTACATGCCTTGGATACCGACCACCCAATTTCCAGCAAATTGGTAATCGCATCCGATCTGACCGCCGCCAATGACCTGGCTGTTATCGCTAGAACCATAGTCCGCCGGAAACAGTACACCGAGTCGCGACACTCGGGTTTGATCAGTCCGGGCCCAACCACCGCCGACGTTGCCGCCAACATAGCAACCCGTCCAGTTATAGACCGTGACAGGTGCGGGGGGTGGAGCCTTCGCATAACGAGGAGCCATATCTGCGGCGATAGCTGATCCGGTGAATGCTGCTATAGCGGCGATAGAGATCACGATCTTTTTCATGTCCACTCTCCCATGGCGCATCCGAAATCGTGGCCCGAAAGTAGCGCTATTCTGGCAAATTACTGTCCCCGGAAAGCCACACTCGCCTGTTGTCGCGACGATTGGTAGGCATCGAAACACTGCGAAATGTGCGAAGAGCGACAAGTCGGCTATGGGGCCGATTGCAGGAGTCTATGTTGTTGACGGGCTACCGCCGGGGCAGGAAGGAACGACAACCTTGGTGTACGCACAAAAGCCGAGGTGTCAGATGTCATTGCGTGGAGTGATCCGCAAAATCGAACCGGACTGCACTGGGCAGCGTGGCTGACGTTCAGCTGCAGCTCAGTCGGGTTTTTCCTGGGGTTCGGTTTGTCTACCTGGCCGAGGAACCGCCAGGTGCGATCGAGACGCCAAAACACGTGCCTCTTACGCTGCGGCTATGGCTTATGTTGTTCGGAGTAAACGCACGCTACCCCTGTTGCAACGGCTCCTGAGAGCGGGCCTGTCCTATTTCGACGTCATAGACCTGATCGCGGGCGTCGCCTCGAAGGCCAGAATTGTCGGTCTCGATCTAGTCGAATTGGTGCCGGAACGTGATGTGCAGACTATTGGGGCGATCTGCGCAGCGCGGATCATCTGCAACGCCATTGGATGTGCCGCCAAGCAGAAACGCTAGCCCGCCACCGCGCCTCCCAGCGCCTTCCTGATCATCTCGGCGAGCTGGTTGCGGCGGTAGGGTTTTGTCAGCAGCATGACGCCGTCGTCGAGCTTGCCGTGGTGGACGATGGCGTTGTCGGTGTAGCCGGAGGTGTAGAGCACCTTCACCCCGGGGCGGATCGTCGCCACCTTGTCGGCGAGCTCGCGTCCGCTCATGCCGCCGGGGATGACGACGTCGGTGAACAGCAGATCGAACGGCTGGCCGGCCTGGATCAATTCGAGCGCGGCCTTGCCGTCGGGCGCGGCGACGGTCTGGTAGCCGAGGCTCTGGAGCTGCACGGTGACGAAGTTGCGCACCAGCGGGTCATCCTCGACCACGAAAATGGTCTCGGCGCCGCCTTCCGCCTGCGGCGTCGTGGTGGGAGCCACCTCGGCCATGCCTTCGCCCGGCGGCAGATAGAGCTTGATCGTGGTGCCGTGGCCTTCCTCGCTGTAGATCTTGATGTGGCCGCCGGACTGCTTGACGAATCCGTAGACCATGGAAAGGCCGAGGCCGCTTCCCTTGCCGACCTCCTTGGTGGTGAAGAACGGCTCGAACGCCTGCTGCTGCACCTCCGTCGGCATGCCGGTGCCGGTGTCGCTGACGGCGAGCATCACGTAAGGACCGGGCCGTACGTCGGGATTGTTTTGCGCATAGGCCTGGTCGAGCACGACGCGGTGGGCCTCGAGCAGCAGCTTGCCGCCGTTCGGCATGGCGTCACGCGCGTTGATCGCCATGTTGAGCAGGGCATTGGTGAGGCGGGACGGATCGATGTGCGCGGTCATCTGCCCCTGTTCGAGCACGGTCTCGATCTCGATCTGCTCGCCGAGGGTGGGGCGCAGGAGTTTCGCGATGTCCGCGACCGCGGCGTTGATCTCGACGTTGCGCGGCTGCAGCGGCTGCCTGCGCGCGAAGGCGAGCAGATGCTGGATCAGCTCGGCGCAGCGTTCGGCGGCCTCGTCGATCAGGCGCGCCACGCGCTGGAGCTCGGGCTGCTGCTTCAGGCTTGCCACCAGCGTCTCGGTATTGCCGGAGATCACGGTCAGCATGTTGTTGAAGTCGTGCGCGACGCCGCCGGTGAGCTTGCCGATGGCATCCAGCTTCTGCGACTGGTACAATTGCCGCTCGGTCTCGCGCGACATGGTCGCGTCGTGATAGACCAGCACCGCGCCGGAGACGTTGCCTTGCCCGTCCAGCATCGGCCGGCCGCTGATCATGAGATGACGGGGAGCATTGCCGCTGTGCGGGCGGACGATCATCTCCATATTCTCGAACGGCTCGCCGCGCAGCACGCGTGCCGACGGCAGTTCGTCCGGCTTGAGCGGGGTGACGCCGTCGCCGTGAAGCACGTTGGACAGCGCCCGCAGATTGCGCAGGTTCATGCCGGTCCGGTGCAGCAGCATGCGCTCGGCGGCGGGATTGGACAGAAGGACGTTGCCCTCGGCGTCGATGACCAGCACCGCTTCCGCCATGCTGTGGAACGTGCTCTGGAGCACGTTGACCGACAGGCGGAGCTCGTCATGCGCGGTGACCAGATGCTCGGTGCGCTCGGCCACTGCGGTCTCGAGCTGCTGGTTGGCGGCCGTAGTCTCCAATAGCGTGCTCTTGAGTGCGCCCTCGGTGCGCCGGCTCTCGCGCATCATCATCACGACCAGCAGCAGGATCACCAGCGCGCCGGCGACGTCGATGCCGAGCAGCACGATGCCGGTGCGGCGCGAATCCTGGGAGCGCGCCGCGAGCAATCGTTCTTCTTCTGCGCTCAGATGATCGAAATTGCCCATCACCGTGTCCATGAGGCCACGGCCCTCGCCCTTGCCCTGGAGCGCGGCAATGCCGGCCTGGTCGTTTCCGGCGCGCAGGCGCATCACTTCGGCGGCGATCTCGATCCGGCGCAGCGCCAGCGGCTCGGTGCCCTCGAGCAGCGCGACATGTTCCGGAGTGTCGCGCACGCTGCGCTTGAGGTCGGCGAGTGCCGGTGCGATCCGGGCGTGCACCGCCTGGAATTCCTCGCTGAAGCTCGGGTTGCGATAGATCTCGTAGCCGCGTGCGGCGCTCTCGGCACTGCGCATCAGCACGCGCAGGTCGGAGATCTTCTTCAGCACCTGGACGGTGTGATTGACCCAGGCCGCGTCGGACCGCGACTTGACGTCGAGGCCGATCGAGGCTGCGGTGATGATCAGGAGGATGGCAAGTCCAGCACCGAGAATGACGCGCTGCGTTGGGATCAAGGGGCTTCTTTCTTGTCCTTCGGCTGCGAGCCATCGCCCGGCGCGGCGATGCATTCCCGGATCGTGGTCAGCAGCGCGTCCGGCGTGAACGGCTTGCGCAGGCAGCGGGTCGCGCCAAGCTCCAGCGCCATCCGGAGGAAGTCGGGAGAGGGCGAGGCGGATGAGGCGAAGGCGTAGCCGGACATTGCGATCAGCGGAACCGCCGGCGCGCGCTCGTGAAAGATGCGAATGGACTCGAAGCCGCGCATATGCGGCATGAAGATGTCGACCAGCATCACGTCGAAACTCTGGGTTTCGAGCGCAGCCAAACCCGTTTCTCCGCCGTCAGTCAACGTGACGTCGAAGCCCTGACGTTGGAGGAGGACCTCGATGGTCGCACCGACCATCGGATCGTCATCGACCACGAGAATACGCGGCATGACACTTCCCAGTCATCGAAGTCCCCATAGCCAAGTTGATACAGGTGAATCGCGCGTCGGGTCAATTTGGGATTGGATAAGGGTAGGTATGCACGGTGCGGTGAATAAAGGTCCGCGCATCGGTTGTATGCGACAGTCGCCGATGGCGAACATGAGGCGAGCGAAACAGGTGAGGCGCCCGAATGCGAAAAAGGCGCCGCATCGCTGCGACGCCTTCTTCTTCACGTGTTGCAGGTCGTGTTACGGGCAGGGATGACGCTGGCCGTCATAGCCGAGATAAGTGCCGGACGCCGGATCGTAGGACTTGTAGCGCTGCGCGCAGTAGCCCGCGGAGTCGCCGCCGCTATCTGGGACCACGGCTACTGACGGCTCATCATAATAGCTGTCGTCGCCATAGTAGTACGGGTCGTTGTAATAGCCGCCGCCGTAATAGGCGTACGAGCCGAGGCCGCCGATCGCAGCGCCTGCCGCGACACCGGGCCAGAAGCCGCCGCCGCGATGGCGCCAGCCGCCGCCGTGCCAATGACCGCCGCCGCCATTCCAGTGCTGACCCCCGGCTGCTGCGAAGCTGCGCCCGCCGCCGCCGTTGAAGGCAGCTCCGCCGCTGGGACGCATGGCTGTACCTGCTGCGAAATTGCCACCGCCGCCACCGATCCTCGCGCCGCCGAAGTTGCCGCCGCCCATGCGGGCGCCGCCACCGCCAAAGTGAGCGCCACCGCCGCCGCCGCCGCCGAAGTGGGCACCGCCACCTCCGCCGAAATGGCCACCGCCGCCACCGCCATGTCCGCCGCGACCTTGCGCGAAGCTTGGCGTCGCCAACGGGAGAACCAGCGCCACGGCCGCAGCCGCGCTCAAGACTTTCAGACTTCTCATGATCAAAACTCCTTTTCCCGGAAGCAAACCCGATGAAAGGGCTGTAGTTCCTGGGATCACGGCGGTTTGCGTGCGAGGACAAGTTTTCATGGCGACGCTGTATCCGGCATGAACGGATCGCGTCCGATTTGCGGCAGAGTCCGTGTGCCCGGCGACCGCATCTGCAGCAGGGCACCGCCGCCCCCGCCGAACTGGACATTTCGCCGTCCGGATGGCATCAGGACCCGACGAAGCAGGGCCCTTGCCGCATGAAACAATTCTTCCTCAAGTTCTTCACCTGGTGGAATGGCCAGACGTTTGGCACCCAACTCTGGACCAGGCGCTATGGCGAGCTGGTCGGCCAGGACGAGCAGGGCAACCTCTATTATCGCACCCGCGGCGGGGCGATCGATCCTGCCCTCGGCTTCGAGCGGCGCTGGGTGGTCTATAACGGCTACGCCGAGGCCAGCCGTATCCCGCCGTCCTGGCACGGCTGGATGCATCACACCGTCGACGTGCCGCCGACGCAGGACAACTACCAGCCGCGCGAGTGGGAAAAGCCGCACCAGCCCAATCTCACCGGCACGGCCAACGCCTACCGTCCCTCGGGCTCGACGCTCGCCAGCGGCAAGCGGCCCAAGGCGACCGGCGACTATCAGCCCTGGACGCCCAGCTAGGCTTCCGATTCCCGTCTCAACCCTTGTCGTTGGAGTGGATGCACCCGCATCCGCCTCGCTCTGCTGTGGACAGCGGGAACAGCGGCGATGAGTCCTGCGCGGGCATTGCAGCCACCCGGGCGATGCGGCTCAATGGTCGCATCTTACGGAGATGGGAGACCATCGTGTTCGGTTCGGGCAACAGTTCGCGACTGTCCCGAAATGCAGCGGCCGCCGACCAGGACTCGATCGGGAAATAGGCCCCCGGTCTGGAAGCTCCGAAATCGCCCGATGAAATGTGCAGCCGCCGTAAGACAGGAAAGGCCGCTCGGGAAACCGGGCGGCCTTTTTCTTTCATGGAGGCACAACTGGATGTCGCGTCCGTGCGCAGCGCCGCTACGCGCTGCAGCGCGCCCGGAACACGAGAGCGGAGACTAGGTCATCCTTTCAGCCGCGCGCTTCACCGCCTCTAGCCGCCGCGCCTGACCCTGCGCGCCACGCTCTTTCAGCAATGTCAGCACCTCGGCGGGTGCGGTGTCGGGCGAGCCTGCATTGAACGGCGGGGCCGGATTATATTCGAGTTGGAGCTGGATCGCCTCCGCGGTGGTGCGATCGACCATGATCGACACCAGGGTCAGCGCGAAATCGATTCCCGCGGTGACGCCGCCGCCGGTGATGCGGTTGCGGTCGACGCAGACGCGCGTCTTGGTCGGCGTCGCGCCGAACTGAGCGAGCATCTCCATCGCGCTCCAATGCGTGGCGGCGCGGTAGCCCTTCAGGAGGCCGGCGGCGCCGAGCGCCAGCGATCCCGTGCAGACCGAGGTGACGTATTTGGCGCCCTCGGCCTGCCGGCGCAGGAAACCGAGCACCTCCTCGTCATTGAGCAGATCGTTGGTGCCGCCGCCGCCGGGCACGCAGATCACGTCGAGCTGCGGGCAGTCGGCGAAGGTCGTGGTCGGGGTCAGCGTCAGCACGGAATCGCTCGGCACCGGCTCGATCCGTTTCCAGATCAAATGCAATTTCGCGCCCGGCACGGAGGAGAACACCTGCAAGGGGCCCGTAAAATCGAGCTGGGTGACGCGCGGAAACACCAAGAGACCGATCTGGAGCGGGGACGACATGAGAGCCTCCAATTTTGAGCTTGACGGACGCAGCCTCTCATGATGCCATTCTGTCCAAAATGGCGTATTTCCCTCGCTTTCGGACATGACCATGATCGGCATCCTGATCTTCCCGGACTTCCAGTTGCTCGATGCGGCCGGTCCGATCTCCGTGTTTGAGATCGCGGCGCGCTGCACGGGCAAGACGACGACCGGGATCCGCGTGCTGGCGGTGAACGCGGGGCCCGTGCGCAGCTCGTCCGGCGTCGAGATGATGGCCCGCGACTTCAAGTCGGCAAATGCGATCACGACGCTGGTCGTGGCGGGAGGCGCGGGCGTGACGGATGCCGCGCGCTGCGAGGTCACGCGCGCCTTCGTGCAGCGGCTGGCGCGGCGCGGCGTGCGGGTCGCCAGCGTCTGCTCGGGCGCCTATGTGCTGGCGGAGGCGGGATTGCTCGACGGCCGTCGCGCCACCACGCATTGGGGGCGGACACGCGATTTCGTTGCGCGCTATCCCAAGGTGAAGTTCGAGCCGGACCAGATTTTCACGCGCGACCGCAATGTGTGGACGTCGGCGGGCATCACGGCGGGCATCGACCTTGCGCTCGCGATGGTGACCGAGGACCACGGCGAGCAGATCGCGCAGGACACCGCGCGGCAGCTCGTGCTCTATCATCGCCGCAGCGGCGGCCAGTCGCAGTTCTCGTCACTTCTGGAATTGAAGACGCCGAACGGCCGCTTCGGCGCGCTGCTGTCCTGGGCGCGCGAGAACCTCGACGCTCGCTTGACGGTCGAAGATCTCGCCGACCGCGCTGGCATGAGTGCGCGGCATTTTGCCCGCGCCTTTGCCGCCGAGACCGGCACGACGCCCTCGAAGGCCATCGAGCGCTTGCGCATCGAGGTCGCGCGCGAGCGCGTGCAGTCCTCGCGTGAGGCGATCGAGCTCGTCGCGGAGACAACTGGCTTCGGCGACCCCGAGCGCATGCGGCGCGCTTTCATCCGCGCCTTCGGCCAGCCGCCGCAGGCGCTGCGGCGCGCGGCAAGGGCCGGGTAGGGAGAATTCACCGATTTGGAGAGGCCGCTTGAGCGGGTGAGCAGACTTGGATATTTGAGCAGACTTGCATATTGCGCGGCATTTCGCCTTTTGGACCCGGAACCGACCTCCTCAAGCGAATGCAGCCGTTGCGGACGATCTGTACAACACGTACCGTCGCCGAAACCGATGCAAGGAACCCCAATGACCGATCGAGAAAAGATTCTGATTGCCCTTCGCGAAAAACCTCTGAAGACTTTCGACATCATGAAGCGCGTGAACATCAAGAACCAGGACGACTGCCAATCGCTCCTGTTGAAGATGCGCGACGACGGTGCCGTGAAGTTCGATATTCACAAGGGACATTGGCGCGCTGCGTGACGACATTCGCTTGGTCACCAGCGGCGTCGCTTGGCAGCGGACATGACTTGCGGATTGGTTCAGCCCGATGCGGCCTTGCCGCCGGTCGCCGCGGCGCCCGAGGCCTGTGCGCGCGCCGTCAAGCGCCGCGCGATCGGCATCAGCATGTAGGGCGCCAGGTGAATGGGAAACTGCGTCATCGCGAAATAGAGCCAGGTGGTGGGCGGCAGCGCGCCGGCGGTCGCGGCGAGCATCAGGCCCAGATTGCGCTGTGACACCATAAGCCCGAGCGCCAGCGCGCGCTCATAGCCGATACGGCGGAACAGCAGCGTGGTCACGGCGAGCAGCGTGAAATAGATCGCGAAGGCGAGAGCCGCGAAGCCCAGGGTGGAGACCGGCCGGGCGACGAGATCGCTCGCGACGTCGCCCATGATCGCGGTCGCGAAGACCAGCAGGATGACGATGTTGAAGCCGTCGATCGGCTGCCTGTGGCGCTGGATCGCGGCCGCGCCGAAGACCTGCCGGATCACGGTCGCTGCCAGCAGCGATGCTGCGAGGATGCCGAGCAGCTTCAGCCCCAGCGCAGGCGGCGAGATACTGAGCATGTCGCCGAGGAACAGGCTCGCGAACAGCGATGCCGTGAACGGCACCAGCGCGGTCGCGCTCACCAGCGTGACCAGCACCAGCGTGGCGTCGAGGCCCATCAGCGCGGCCAGCGCCGGCGCGGCCATCATCGGCGAGGCCATGCTCTGCAGCATCAAGGCCAGCGCAAGGTCGGGCGCGCGCGCCGTGAGCCCGGTGACATGGACGATCAGCCCGACGATCACGGGCACGCCGATCATGGTCCAGACGGTGGCGGTCCCGACCAGCGCCGGCCGGCGCAGATGGCCGGTGAGCGCGGCGAGATCGACCCGCATGAAGGAGATGCAGAGCAGAACGAAAATCGCCTCGGTGACGAAGGGGCGCAGCAACATCCCGAGCGGCGGCACCGCGAGCGCGATGAACACGACGGCGGCCACCGCGCGGGTGCCTTGGCCGCCAAGCCATGTCAGCCAGCGCAGGGGGAGGACGAATATGCTTTGAAGAACGGGCGGCATCGGGAACGGCGTTTCAGCCCAATCCTTTCAGCCACGCGCCGATCTCGCTCACGGCGACATTGGCCTCACGCAGCAATTTTCCCATCGTGATGAAGCCGTGGAACTGGCCGGGATAGTGCTTGGTAGCCACGGGCACGCCGGCCTGCCTCAGGCGCTGGGCATATTCGTCGCCTTCGTCGCGCAGGGGATCGGCACCGGCGGTGAGCACATAGGCCGGCGGCAGTCCGGCCAGGTTTGTCGTCCGTGCCGGCGAGGCGCGCCAGTCGTGGATATCGGCGGCGCCGTTGAGATAATGGTCGCGAAACCAGCGGATCACCGAATGCGTCAGCAGCAAGCTGGTCTCGGGCTCGCGGTGAGAGCCATGCGTCATGGCGAAATCGGTCGCCGGGTAGATCAGCAACTGGGCCGCGATCGCGGGACCGTTGCCGTCGCGCGCGGCGAGCGCGACGACGGCGGCGAGATTGCCGCCAGCGCTGTCGCCGCCGATCGAAAGTCGGGAGGCGTCGATGCCGAGCTCGCGCGCGTTGGCGGCGACCCATTTGGTCGCGGCGATCGCGTCATCAATGGCGGCGGGAAATTTGTGCTCGGGCGCTAGGCGGTAATCCACCGAGATCACGATCAGCGCGCCGGCGTCGGCGAGCTGGCGGCAGACGACGTCATGGGAATCGAGATCGCCAATCACCCAGCCGCCGCCGTGGAAGAACACCAGCGCTGGCGACAAACCATCATCCCGGCGCGGCTCCTTCGGAACATAGAGACGCGCGGGAATGGCGCCGTGCGGTGCCGGGATCGATAGCGGCGTGACGCGCGCGAGGTCCGGTGGCTCGGGATTGGTCGCAAAGCGTGCCTGCGCGTAATAGGCCCGCGCTTCCGGGGCGGTCAGCGTCTCGTAGGCGGGCCGGCCGGCCTCCTGGAAGGCCTTGTAGACGGCGGCGGCATCGGGATCGAGCACAACGGGCATGGGGGAGCGACCTTGCGGGTTTCTGATTGTTCGTTGGACGTCGTTTTCGGGGGCGATGCCCGCCTGACCCCTGGCAGGAGTGCTCGACTATCCCATCCGGGGGCCGATCTGGCCAGACCGGGCCGGGAAGGGCAGGGATGCCGCCCTTCCCCCGCCGTATTCGCCGTGTTAACCGGATGGCCTGCGAGCGGCGGTATCCCCTGTAGAATGTCCAGCAAGCCCGATTCGCTGTTGAAGCCGCGCGAGATGTTTCGAACATTTACTCTGACAGGTCTTGCGGCGCTTCTGGCCGCCACCGCACTGACGGCTGCGACGCCGGCGCAGGCGCAGATCGGTACGATCTTCTCCGATCCGCCGCCGCTGCGGCCGCCCGGCAACATTCCGCGTGGCCAGCCCCAGCCGCAGCAGCAGATACCCGACGACGACGAAGAGGTGCCGGAGCTGCCGCCGCAGGGCCGTGTGCTGCCGTCGCGTCCGATGGCGCCACCGCCGGGTCGGCAGGGCAATGTGATGCCGGGGCCGGTCGAGACCCAGCCTCTGGCGCCGCCGCCAGGGTCTAGCGCAGCTCCGCCAAACCAGCCGCCGTCCGTCGCGGTCGCTCCACCCAATCCGCAAGGCGCGCCGGGTCAGCGCCAGCCGCAGCAGAAGGGCGCGCCAGGAGGCGCAGTCCCGCAGACGCCGGCGAGCCTTCAGCCGGGCGACGAGGTCGTTACCGAGCCGCCGGCCCAGAAGATCGTGAACAAGAAGGCGACCTTCTCCGGCCTCGACAAGATCACCGGGCGCATCATCAATTTCGACGAGGAGATCGGCGAGACCGTGCAGTTCGGTGCGCTGCGCGTCAAAACAGACGCCTGCTACACGCGGCCGGCGACCGAGGCCGCCAACACCGACGCCTTCGTCGAGGTCGACGAGATCACCTTGCAGGGTGAGGTGAAGCGCATCTTCTCGGGCTGGATGTACGCGGCAAGTCCAGGCCTGCACGGCGTCGAGCACCCGATCTACGATATCTGGCTCACCGACTGCAAAGAGCCCCAGCAGACGATTGCGACCGCGGCACCGGATCCCGGCACCAAGCCGCCACCGCCGCCGCCCGCGCAGAAGAAAGCCGCGCCCAAGCAGGTGCAGCAGCGTCCGCCGCAGCCGCTGCCGCCGATCCAGCAGCAGCAGCCGGCACCGCCGCCACCACCTCCGCCGCCCGAGCAGCGCCCAGGTCTGTTCGGTATCCCCGGGTTCGGCCGCTAGGCCAAATCCCCGGGGGTTGGCTAATATCCCTGATTATTGCCGCGCGGCGATGATCTCGAGCGCGCGTGCGCCCGGGATTGCTTCACCAGTGGAGAGCCTCAGGAAATCGCCGGGCTCGCCCGCGAGCGCCTTGTCGAGCAGCGCGGTGTAGCGCCGCCGCGAAATCTCGGCCGCGCCAAAACTCTTCAGGTGCTCGGTGACGTACTGGGTGTCGAGCAGCTCGAAGCCGCCATGGATGAGCCGCGCGACCAGATGCACCAGCGCGACCTTGGAGGCATCGCGCGCGGTGTGGAACATGCTCTCGCCGAAAAAGGCCCGGCCCAGGCTGACGCCGTAAAGCCCGCCGACAAGGTCCTCGCCCTGCCAGGCCTCGACGCTGTGGCAATGGCCGAGCTCGTACAGCCCGCCATAGAGGTCGCGGATGCGCTTGTTGATCCAGGTGTCCTCGCGCCCGGCCTGCGGCGCGGCGCAGCCGGCGATCGTGGCCTTGAAGGCGGTGTTGACGGTCACACGGAATGAATCCGAACGTACGGTGCGCGCGAGCCGCGAAGCCACGCGAAATCCGTCGAGCGGGATGACCCCGCGCAACTCCGGCTCGACCCAGAACAGGGTCGGATCATCGGCGCTTTCGGCCATCGGAAAGATGCCGCAGGCATAGGCGCGCAGCAGAACGGCCGGCGTGATTTCAGACGGGGCAGAGTCGCGCGAAGTCATGGCTCGCCATAATAGCAGGATCGCAATGCGGTTGCGATGGGCGGTGCAGATCAGTTCGCTGCGGCAGCAGCCGGCTTGCCGGCGGCAACTGGGACACGGCGGAACATCAACATGACGCGGGTTCCGGAATGGGTGGGATCGCGCTCGACCGAAGCATCGAGCTTCGTGGCCATGGCTGCGACGATGCGCTGGCCCATACCGGTGGAGCGCGGATCGGCCTTGACGTTGTCGCCGACACCATCGTCGCTGATCGACAGCAGGAGATCGTCGCCCTGCGAGGTCAGCTCGACATGGATCGGGCCGGCGCCGTCAGGGTAGGCGTATTTCACCGCATTCATCACCAGCTCGTTGACGATGATGCCGACGGCGACCGCACGGTCCGGATCGATCTCGATCGGTTCGGCCTTCAGCGTCAGGCGCGACATCCGGTTGCCCTCGGCCGAGCGGCGCAAATCCTCGAGCAGCGAGTCCAGATACTGGTTCAGGACCACGCTCTTCAGGTCCTGCGAGGTGTAGAGGCGGCGGTGCACCTGCGCGACCGCGGCGACGCGGCCCATCGCATTGGTCAACGCAGCCTTGACCTCGTCCTGCGCAGCGGAGCTGGCCTGCAGATGCAGCAGGGAGGCGATGATCTGGAGCGAGTTGCCGACGCGGTGGTTGACCTCGCGCAGCAGCATTTCGCGTTCGGCGGCAAGGGCCGCGTAGCGGTCGCGTGAGGCATGGATCTCGGCTTCGGCTTCCTCGCGCGCCTTCTGCATTTCGGCCTGGCGCAGCGCGCCCTCGGCCGCGACGTGAAGCAGGGGGATGAAATCGCCCTTGACGTCCTTGACGAGATAATCGGCCGCGCCCGCCTTCAGCGCCGTCACCGCAATGCTGGAATCCTGCGAAGCGGTGACGAAGACCACCGGCGGCGCGCCCGGGATCGCCATGATCTGCTCCAGCGTCTCCAATCCGTCGAGGCCGGGCATGTACTGGTCGAGCGCCACGACGTCGATGCCGCGGTCAATGCTGTCCTGCGCGCCCGCGCGGCGGATGAGCTCGAGGCCTTCCTCGCCGCTTGCGGCGTGAACGACCTTGTAGCCGCGCCGTGTCAGGCCGCGATCGACCAGACGCGCAAGCGCCCCGTCGTCGTCGATGTAGAGCAGTGTGGGCATGCGCTGGTTCATGGGGCGGCGGGCGGGACCTGGATGACCGAGAAGAACAAGCCGAGCTGCCGGATGGCATTGGCGAAATTCTCGTAGTTCACGGGCTTGGTGATGTAGACATTGCAGCCGAGCTCGTAGCAGCGCTTGATTTCCTGGGAATCGTCGGTGGTGGTCAGCACCACGACGGGCGAGGCCTTCAGATATTTGTTCTCCTTGATCTGCTTGAGAATGTCGATCCCGGTCATGTCGGGAAGGTTGAGATCGAGCAGGATCAGGAGCGCATTACCTTTCTGCACGAGCCCGCTGCCGTCGGGCCCGAACAGGTATTTCATCGCGTCCGTGCCGTTGGCAAAGGAGATGATCTCGTTGTTGACGCCGGATCTTCGGATGTTCCGCTCGATCAGCCGCGCGTGCCCTTCGTCGTCCTCGATCATGATGATGCTGACGGGTTGAGTCATTGATCCGCGTTCCGGTTGCTGGTGTTCCAGGTGATGGGCAGCGTGATGGTGAAGGTACTGCCCGTATTCAGTTCCGATGATACCGACATGGTGCCGCCGAGGCGACGCACAAGTGCACGCACATGCGCAAGACCGATGCCCTGACCGGGCTTATCCTGGGTTCCGGCGCGGCGAAACAGGTCGAAGATCCGCTGGTGGTCCTTGGGGTCGATGCCGCGGCCGTTATCGCTGATCTCGAAGATTGCGTAGCCGAGCTTGGTGCGCCCGCGGATTCTGATCTCGCCGGGGACGCCGGGCTTGAGATATTTGATGGCGTTGTCGATCAGATTGGAGAAGATCTGCTCCAGCGCCAGGCGGTCGCTGACGAGATTGGGCAGGGGGGCGACTTGGATCTCCGCCTGCGCCTCGGCGGCCTGATGCGCCAGCGTCGATACGATCGCTTCGATCAGCTCGGCGGTGTCGATCTTTTCCGGCTGGAACTCGCGCCGGCCCTCGCGGGTGAGATTGAGGATCGCCGAGATCAGGCGATCCATTTTGGCGATCGACGACTTGATGAAGCCCAGCGCTTCGGAAAAATCCGCTGAGAGCTGCTTGTCGGGACCTTCGAGCGCGATCTCGCCGTCCGGCAGCGGCGGCCCGTCGGCCGGGACGTGGGTAAGGCCGCCGATACGGCGGAAAATGTCGCCGCCGAGCTCTTCGAGTTCGCTGGTGAAGCCCATGATGTTGACGAGTGGCGAGCGCAGATCGTGGCTGACGATATAGGCAAAGCGCTGGATCTCGTTGTTGGCTTCGCGCAGATCGGCCGTGCGTTCGTCGACCACGGCTTCCAGGTTGACGTTGGCATCGCGCAGGCGCGCCTCGGCATCGTCACGGGCGCCGGCCGAGCGCCGCACCAGCCAGATCGATATCAGCGCCAGCAGCACGACGAGGCCGGAGCCGATGCCGGTCATCGACGCGGCGAGGGTCTGGCTGCGATCCGAATTGACCGTTCGGAGCCGGAACAGCCGCTCCTCCTCCTGAATCATCCCTGTCGCGACATTGGCGATCACGGCTGTTGCGTCCGTGGAGGCGATCTCACGGACCAGCGCTGCGGCTTTCTCCGGCTCACCCCGCCGGATGAAATCCATCTCCTGCGCGAACTGCCCGAGCCGGGTCTCGATCGCCGCGCTCAGCTTCTCGATGCTTTGGCGTTGCGCCGGGTTGTCGCCGATCAGGCGCGTGAGCTTGTCGAGAGCGGGGATGACGGCCGCCACGGCCTTGTCATGCTCGACCTTGAAATCCGCCCCTTGTGTCAGAAGGTAGCCGCGGGCGGCGCTCTCGGCCCGCCGGATTTCCAGCAGGAGGGCGTTGATCTGGTTCTCCGCCTCGATGGTGTGAACCACCCATTTGCTGTCGTCTCTCGCCTTGTTGACGAGGTAGACGGAGCCGGCGCTGATCACGGTCAGCACCAGGAGTCCCGCTGCGAACAGCAGGATCTGCCAAAATGTACGCCGTCGCTGCGCGTCAGCGGTCACGACGGTCTCGCTCGATCAGGATTGCCGGACTTCAAAACGCCCCCTCGGAACTGTCCCCATCGTCCCAAACGCGATTGGGGCCAAAGGGTTCCATGCGGAGGGACGGCTACTTCGGGGCGGGTTCCGCCTTGCCGGCAAGATATTGTTCCAGCCAATGGATGTGGTAGTCGCCGTTGATGATGTCGTCTTCGCGCACCAGAGCGCGGAACAGCGGCAGCGTGGTCTCGATCCCCTCGACCACCATCTCGTCCAGCGCCCGGCGCAGCCGCATCAGGCACTCGCCGCGGGTCTTGCCGTGCACGATCAGCTTGCCGACCAGCGAGTCGTAATAAGGCGGGATCGTGTAGCCCTGATAGACGGCGGAATCGATCCGCACACCGAGCCCGCCGGGCGGGTGATATTGCGTGATGCGGCCGGGCGAAGGACGAAAGGTCTGCGGATTCTCGGCGTTGATGCGGCACTCGATCGCGTGGCCGATGACCTGGACCTCTTCCTGCCTCGCCGGCAGGTCGCCGCCGGCGGCGATGCGGATCTGCTCCAGCACGAGGTCGATGTCGGTGATGCTCTCGGTGACGGGATGCTCGACCTGGATGCGCGTGTTCATCTCGATGAAGTAGAACTCGCCGTCCTCGAACAGGAATTCGATGGTGCCGACGCCGAGATATTTCATCTCGCGCATCGCCTTGGCGCAGGTCTCGCCGATCTTGGCGCGTGCAGCCGCGGTCAGCACAGGCGAGGGGCCTTCCTCCCAAACCTTCTGGTGGCGTCGCTGCAGGGAGCAGTCGCGTTCGCCGAGATGAATCGCGCCGCCGCGGCCGTCGCCGAGGATCTGGATCTCGATGTGACGCGGCTTCTGCAGATACTTCTCGAGGTAGACGGAGGCATCGCCGAAAGCGGATTTGGCCTCGTTGGCAGCCGTCGACAGCGCGACCTGAAGATCGGCCTCGCTCTCGGCCACCTTCATGCCGCGGCCGCCGCCGCCCGCCGCGGCCTTGACCAGCACGGGGAAGCCGATCTTCCTGGCGATCGCCATCGCGTCGTCGTTGGGGCCGACCCCTCCGTCGGAGCCGGGCACCACGGGAATGCCGAGCTTCTTGGCAGTCCTCTTGGCCTCGATCTTGTCGCCCATCAGGCGGATGTGCTCGGCCTTCGGGCCGATGAAATGCAGATTATGCTCGGCGAGGATTTCGGCGAAGCGCGCGTTCTCCGACAGGAAGCCGTAGCCGGGATGCACGGCATCGGCGCCGGTGATCTCGCAGGCCGCGAGCAGCGCGGGCACGTTGAGATAGCTGTCCTTGGACGCCGGCGGCCCGATGCACACGCTCTCGTCCGACAGGCGCACATGCATGGCATCGGCGTCGGCGGTGGAATGCACGGCGACGGTCGCGATCCCGAGCTCCTTGCAGGCCCTGAGGATGCGAAGGGCGATCTCGCCGCGATTGGCTATGAGGATCTTGTCGAACATGGTGTCCTTATTGGACTGACGCGCGGAAAGCGGCGAGGGCGATGAGACCGCCCTCGAACGTCACTCAATGATCACGAGTGGCTCGCCGTACTCGACCGGCTGGCCGTCCTCGATCACGATCTGCGTCACCGTGCCGGCGCGCGGCGAGGGAATCTGGTTCATGGTCTTCATGGCTTCGATGATCAGCAGCGTCTGGCCGACCGAGACCTTGCTGCCAACCTCGATGAACGGCTTGGCGCCGGGCTCCGGCGCCCAATAGGCGGTGCCGACCATCGGCGAGGTCACGGCGCCGGGATGCTTCGACAGGTCGGCAGCGGCCGGCGCGGCGGCAGCTGCAGCCACCGGGAGCGCGGCGGGGGCAGCCGCCATCTGCATCGGCATGGTCGCGGCGACGCTGATGTTGCGGGCGACGCGCAGGCGCAGGCCGGCACGCTCGATCTCGATTTCAGTGAGGCTGGTCTCATCGAGCAGCAAGGCGAGCTCGCGGACGAGGGCGGAATCCTCGCTGGAAAACTTTGCGGCTGATTTGTCGTCTGGCTGGCGCGCCATGTTGTTTGATCCGAATGTTCTGTGTGAAGGGGGAGCGTCAGGCTTTGGGCTTGATGCCGAGCTTGGCGGCAAGGCCCTGGATGGCGAGGCGGTAGCCCTCGATGCCGAAACCGCAGAGCGAGGCGAAGGCCGCGCGCGCGGTGTAGGAGTGATGTCGGAAATTCTCGCGGGCGTGGATGTTGGTGACGTGCACCTCGACCGTCGGGATCTGCACCGCCAGCAGCGCGTCGTGCAGCGCGATCGATGTGTGCGAATAGCCGCCGGCATTGATGATGATGCCCTTCATCTTGCGGGCATGTGCCTCGTGGATGAAGTCGATCAGCTCGCCCTCGCGGTTGGACTGCCGGCAGTCCGCCTTGAGGCCGAACGTCGTTGCCGTCTCCCGGCACAGCGCCTCGACGTCGGCCAGCGACGCATGCCCGTACTTCTCGGGCTCGCGTGTCCCCAACATGTTGAGGTTCGGCCCGTTCAGGACAAGGATCGTATCGGTTGCTGGTTCGGCCATTCCAATCCCGCAAGAGGTGCTTCGGCGTGGCGGGGTTATAGGTAACAAAGCGCGTGAGGGGAAGCCTTGAAGGACCTCCGAGCTGGCTTCAGATGCCTCATCCGGGGTGCAAAAACCTGTGTGCAAGCTACGGAAATTGCTTGTTAACCAGTCCGAAGCATGGCTGCCGCAGCGCCAGAGGGGCTGGGTCTCCCGAGAGACCGAAAGCCCCCGCCGATTTCTCGGCGGGGGCTCGTGCGGACGGGTCGGTCAGCGGACCGGCTTACCCCTCGATGACGTACACGATCTCGCGCGTCTGCGGACGAACGATCACGTACTGGCCGTGCACGAAGATCACCTCGTAGCCGCGCCACTCCGGATAGATCTCGACGATCCGCGGCGGGAGCGGGTGGAAATGAACGCTGGCAGGGATCGTCGTGCCGACCGAGATGTTGAAGTTGACGTTGGTCGTTTCCTCGATCTTGGTCGACTTGATCGCGGATGTGATCTCGGTCCGCTTCTCGGGCGGCGGTGCAGAAGCGGTCGCGGAGGCCGTGCCGGTCGTGGTCTGAGACTTGGTATCGGCAGCCTTGTTGTCCGCACCCTTGGTCTGACTGTCTGCGCCCTTGGTCTGGGCGTTCATATTGCCGCTCTTGGTGTCAGTCTCCGTGCTCTTGGACTTGTCCGTCTGGGACTTGTCCATCGTGCTCTTCGACTTGTCCTGCGCTGCCTTGTCCTGCGCTGACTTGTCATGCATGGACTTGTCCTGCGCGGACTTATCCTGCGCGCCTTGGGCGTGCTCACCCTTCGCCGCGCCGGCCTTCTCGTCGGCCGCGTTCTTGTTCATCGCGCCGGACTTATCCATCCCGCCCGACGACTTCTCCTCGGCTGCACCGCCGGGCTTCATGGCGCCGCCAGTCTGGCCGACGGTGCCCTTCTCCTGAGCGGATTCACGGCCCATCGAGCCGCCGCGCTCGGCGGCGCCGGAAGGCTGCGAGTGCTGGGTCGGCTGCGCGCCAGCGCCGCCACCGCTGTCGCGGTTCATGGTGCCCTGTGCGTTTGCCAGACCGGTGCCGGCGACGAGCGCGAGCGCGGCGACCGAGATCATAAAGCGGTTAGACATTGAATTCTCCTCACGTGTTTCTCTGCGTCATTGCCCGCGCCGACAACGAAAGGAGGTATCAGGAGTTCCGGAACATTGGCGGTTCCGCGGCATTTGTTTGTTGAACGCCAGATGAACGCGCGCGCCAGATTTCGGCGCAATGAAAAGGCCGGCTTTTCAGCCGGCCTTTTGCGTTGGTGAGTTGTAGAGCAGATCGCTGATCAGCAAGTCGCCTTGTTAGCAGGTCGCTTTGCCGCAGCGGGCCACAGCGATCTTTTCCTTCAGGCTATCGACACCGACGGCGCCGACAACGATCTGCTTGCCGATCACGTAGCTGGGCGTGCCGTTCATGCCCATCGCTTCGGCGAGCTTGAAGTTCTCCTCGATGGTGCTGCGCACCTCGGCGCTGCCGATATCCTTCTCGATCTTCGCGACGTCGAGACCGGCTTCCTTGGCCGCCTGAAGCGCGCGCGCCTTGTCGGCCGCGCCACGGCCGCCGAGCAGCTTCTGATGGAAATCGAGATATTTCTTGCCGGAGGGATCCTGCATGCGCACGGCGACGGCGACCTGGGCTGCTTCGACCGAGCCCTGGCTCAGCACCGGAAACTCCTTCAGCACTACCTTCAGCTTCGGATCGGCTTTCATGAGGGTGAGCATGTCGTCCATCGCGCGCTTGCAGTAGCCGCAATTGTAGTCGAAGAACTCGACGAAGGTGACGTCGCCGTCCTTGTTGCCGAGCACGACCTGGCGCGGCGAGTTGAAGATCGCATCGGAATTCTGCGCAACGCTGGCCTCGTGTTTCTGCGTCTCGGCCGCGGCCTGGCGCTTGGTGAGCTCGGCCATCGCTTCCTCGAGCACCTCGGGATGGGTGACGAGATAGTTCTTGATGATCACCTCGATGTCCGTGCGCTGGGCATCGGAGAAGCTGTCGGCCGACGCGGGTGCGGCTGCGCCGAACATGGCGAGCGCAAACAGCGCGGGAGCAAGCAGGCGCAGCGAAGGCATAGGCAAATCCTCTTATCCAAAGCAGGTTTCGGAAAACGTCCCGGCAGACTTAAGCTCAGTGTCGTGACGTCGTTTCGTAAGGCGTCGTTTCTTAGGGCGTCGTGGCGTAAGCGTCGTCTTGTCAGGTCGTCTTGGTCTTGTCAGTTGCGCGGCGGTTTCGACGCCACGATGTCGTCGGCCTTGACCCATCCGGGCGTGCCGACGGCGAAACGGGTTTTCGCGCGCGTCGCAAGCTCGCGGGCGGTCTTGTTGTCGCCGCGCAGATAAGCGGCCTGCGCCGACGCCAGATCGGCCTCGGCATAGTCGCCCTTCCGGCCATAGGCCATCGCGAGCTGCATGTAGCCGAGAATGGCCTCCGGTTCCCGTGCGACCGCGGCCCGGAGAATCCGAACGGCGTCATCGGTGTAGGCCTTATTATCGGACCCAACCAGAGCCTGCCCAAGTAACATCTCGATGAGGGGCGCGTTGTTCGAAAGTGCGACGGCCTTGCGCAGGGCAGGGATCGCCTCGGCCGGCTTGCCGCCCTCCAGCAGGGCCTGGCCGCGCACCTCGTAAAAATACGCATTGTTGGGCTGGACCTGGATCAGCGCGTCGATCTGGGTGAGCGCGCTGCGCAAATCCCCGTGCAGATAGGTGCTGATGGCGCGGGCGTAGCGCGCCGGCATGCTGTCATTGGTCAGGGGATAGCGGCGATACACCGTCTCCGGCCGCTCCATGAAGGCGGAGATCTTGGCGCGCACCATGTCGTGGCGGAGCTGGAGCGCTGGATCGTCCTTCTTGTCCCAATAAGGGCTGGAGCTGGCGAACTCTTGCAAGGAAGCGACGCGCTCGGCCGGCATCGGGTGCGACTGGAGATAGGGATCGGCGCCTCGTGCGGCGAACAGGCTCTCGCTGGTGAAGCGCTTGAACGTCTCGTACATGCCCTTCGGCGACTGCTGGGTCGCAGTCAGGAATTTCACGCCCGCGCGGTCGGCGTTCTCCTCCTGCTGGCGCTGGTAAGACAGCAGCGTCCGGCGGATCATCTCCTGGGGACCGGCGAGGGCGGCGGCTCCTGCATTGGCAAGGCCATTGTTGCCGGCGCTGCCACTGCCGCGGGTGCTGCCTACGGCCATCGCGCCCGCGCCGAGCAGCATGGCGATGATCATCTGGGTCTGGGCATTGGCGAGCTGCTCGCGCAGCTTGGACAGATGGCCACCGGCCAGATGCCCGGTCTCGTGCGCGAGCACGCCGATGATCTGGTTCGGCGTCTCCGACTGGAGGATCGCACCGTAATTGACGAAGATGCGGCGGCCATCGGCGACGAACGCGTTGAACGAGCCCTCGTTGACGATCACCATCTGGATGTTCTGCTTTTCCAGACCGGCGGCGCGCAGGATCGGGCGCGTGTATTCGCGCAGCAGCTGCTCGGTCTCGGTGTCGCGCAGGACCGGCGGCCCCTTGGCCTGCGCATGCGCGGCCGAGAACGGCGTCAGCGCGATCGCAGCCGCCGCGACGAGGGAGGTGAGGGCGGTGGCCTTCTTGCGCAATGCGATCTGGAACAACATCAAGCGGTCTGGGTCAAACGGTCTTGTCAGCAGGCTTGTCAGGCATTCCTGGTCAAGCAGTTCAGTGATTGGTTTTGGCGATTGGCGGCGGACCGGATACGCGATATGCCCCTTTGAGCCGTACCCCTTATGAGCCGTACAATGCGGCCAGTCTGGGGCGCAAGCACCCCGTTTTTCCCGGGTCGGACGGATCGGCCCCGCCAGCGAATAGCAGAAATCGATGCACGATGCGACATTGAGGAACCGATTGGGAGAGTGGCTTGCGCCCTCTCGCCGCGGCGATGTTCCCCCGTTCATGGTGATGGACGTGATGGCCGCGGCGGCCCGGATCGAGGCGGCCGGAGGCCATGTGATCCACATGGAGGTTGGCCAGCCCGCCGCCGGCGCGCCGAAGACTGCGATTGCGGCCGCCCATGCGGCGCTCGAGGCGGGGCGGATTGATTATACTTCCGCACTCGGCATCCCCTCCTTGCGCGCGCGCATCGCGCGGCATTATCGCGATGCCTATGGCTGTGACGTCAGCCCCGAGCGGATCGTGGTGACCACCGGCTCCTCCGGCGGGTTCATTCTGGCATTCCTCGCGATGTTCGAGCCGGGCGACCGCGTTGCCGTAACGGTGCCGGGTTATCCGCCGTACCGTCATATCCTCACCGCGCTCGGTTGCGAGCCGGTGCTGATCGAGACCACGAACGAGACGCGCCATGCGTTGACCGGCGAGGCGCTGCTGGCCGCCCATCGCAAGGCGCCGCTGAAGGGCGTGCTGGTCGGCAGCCCCGCCAATCCAACCGGGACCATGATGTCCCGCGAGGCGCTCGCCGGTCTGATCGCGGCGGCGGAAGACGCGGGCATCCGTTTCATCTCGGACGAGATCTATCATGGGCTCGATTACGCGTTTCCCGCGGTGACGGCTGCGGCGCTGTCGGACCACGCGCTCGTGATCAACTCGTTCTCGAAGTATTTTTGCATGACGGGCTGGCGCGTCGGCTGGATGGTCGTGCCCGAGATTCTGGTGCGGCCGATCGAGCGGCTGCAGCAGAACCTGTCGATCTCGGTGCCATCGCTGTCGCAGATCGCAGCCGAAGCGGCCTTCGACGGCGCGGCCGAGATGGAGGAGATCAAGCACGGCTATCAGGAAAACCGGCGCATCCTGATCGAGGGATTGCCCAAGGCCGGCCTGACCAGGTTTCTGCCGGCCGACGGTGCATTCTATCTCTATGCGGACGTCTCGGATTTCACCTCCGACAGTTTCGAGTTCGCCAAGCAGATGCTCGAACAGGCCCATGTCGCGGTCACGCCGGGGCTCGACTTCGATCCCATCCATGGTCGTTCATTCATAAGGCTCTCTTACGCGCGTTCGGCTGCGGAGATGCGGGAAGCAGTTGACCGGATCGCCCACTGGCTTAAATAGCCGCCAGTTTTCGACAGCCTTCTGGAGTGCAACTTGTCTGACCGTTCCGTCCCGTCTACCGCCACGCATTCTCCTCTCGCCGCATTGATGTGGCCGATCCGGCCGGGTGAAACCGTCGGCGCCTTGCGCGCCGTCGTGCTGATAGCGCTCGGCACCGCCTTGATGGCGCTGTCAGCCAAGGTGAACCTGCCACTGCCTTACGTGCCCATGACATTGCAGACGCTGGTCGTGTTGATGATCGGCGCCGCCTATGGCTGGCGGCTTGGCAGCGCAACCATGATCGCCTACCTCGCCGAGGGCGCAATGGGCCTGCCGGTGTTCGCCGGTCCCGTTGGTGGAATCGCACCGTTGGTCGGCCCGACCGCAGGCTATCTGTTCGGCTTCATTGGCGCCGCGTTCGTCACCGGCTGGCTCGCCGAGCGCGGCTGGGATCGCAGCGTAATGCTGCTGTTTGCGGCCATGGCCGTCGGCCACATCCTCATTCTGGCCGCGGGCTTTGGCTGGCTGGCCTTCGGTCTCGGCCTCGGCGCCGCAAAGGCGTGGCAGGTCGGCCTGATGCCGTTCGTTGCGGCCTCGCTGGTCAAGAACGCGCTGGGCGCGACGTTGATGCCGGCGATACGCCGGGTGGTCGACCGCGGGTAAAGCGCGCAATATCGAGCAGTTCCGATTGACAGGGCCGGCCAAGTTGATCTTGGCTGGCCTGGCGTTTTGAGGGGGAGTGAAACAATGACGACGACAACGATGGTGGGGGCGCCGGTCGCGCCGCCCGCCGCCAAGCCGTGGTACAAGGTACTTTATATCCAGGTGCTGATCGCGATCGTGCTTGGCGCCATCGTCGGCTGGCTCTGGCCGTCAGTCGCCACCAACGAGTGGATCAAGGCACTCGGCGACGGCTTCATCAAGCTGATCAAGATGGTGATCGCGCCGATCATCTTCTGCACCGTTGTCTCGGGCATTGCCCATATCCAGGACGCCAAGAAGGTCGGCCGCATCGGCGTCAAGGCGCTGGTCTATTTCGAGATCGTCTCGACCTTCGCACTGGTGATCGGACTCATCATCGGCAATCTGGTGAAGCCGGGTGCGGGCTTCGGCGGCGCCGCCGCCAATGCGCAGGCCGTCGCCAACTACGCCAAGCAGGCCGAAGGCCAGAAGTCGGTCGACTTTGTGCTGCACATCATTCCGGACACCGTCGTCGGCGCCTTCGCGCAAGGCGAGATCCTGCAGGTGCTGCTGTTCTCGGTGCTGTTCGGCTTCGCCATCATGGGGCTCGGCGAACGCGGCCACACCATCCGCAGCTTCATCGACGACGCCGCGCATGCGGTGTTCGGCGTCATCTCCATCGTGATGCGCGCAGCCCCGATCGGCGCCTTCGGCGCGATGGCCTACACCATCGGCAAGTTCGGCACCGGGGCGATCCTCAACCTCGTCGGCCTGATCGCGACGTTCTACGTGACCGCGGCGCTGTTCGTGTTCGTCGTGCTCGGAACCATCGCGCGCTTCGCCGGCTTCTCCATCTTCAAGTTCCTCGCCTACATCAAGGACGAGCTGCTGATCGTGCTCGGCACCTCGTCCTCGGAAAGCGCGTTGCCGTCCTTGATGGAAAAGCTCGAGCGCCTCGGCTGCTCCAAGTCGGTGGTCGGCCTCGTGGTGCCCACGGGCTATTCGTTCAATCTTGACGGCACCAACATCTACATGACGCTGGCGACCCTGTTCATCGCGCAGGCGCTGGGCTTCGATCTCACCTTCGGCCAGCAGCTCACCATCCTGGTGGTGGCGATGCTGACCTCGAAGGGTGCCTCCGGCATCACGGGCGCGGGCTTCATCACGCTGGCGGCGACGCTCGCCGTGGTCGATCCGCGCCTCGTGCCGGGCATGGCGATCGTGCTCGGCATCGACAAGTTCATGAGCGAGTGCCGCGCGCTAACCAATCTGTGCGGCAACGGCGTTGCCTGCGTGGTCGTCGCCTGGTGGGAGGGCGAACTCGATCGCGACAAGCTCAACGCCAACCTCGCCAGGCAGATCGATCCGACCGATATGGAAACGGCGGTCACGACGGACTGATCTGCATTTGGCGGTGCCGAGCGCCGTCAGATCTTGAAGTAATAGGGCTGGTCGAGATCCTCGATCAGCCCTTTTTCTTTGGGCGACCAGCCGAGAGCGGCACGCGTCTTCGCGCTCGAGGTCGGAACGTCGGCGGCCGCGAACTGTGCGAACCAGCCGAAATGCGCGGCCGCTTCCTCGGGCGATTGGGACACCACGGGCACGCCGAGCCGTCGGCCGATCACCTCCGCAATCGCCTTGAACGGCACGCCTTCCTCGGTGATCGCGTGATAGTGCTTCGCGGTTACGCCTTGCTCCAGCGCCAGCCGGTAGACGCGCGCGGCATCGACGCGGTGCGCGGCGGGCCAGCGGTTGCCGCCATCGCCGACATAGGCCGATACGCCTTTCTGGCGCGCGAGGTTGATCAGGATCGGGACGAAGCCGTGGTCGCCCTCGCCATGCGTGGAGGGCGGAAGGCGCACAACGGCGGCGCGGACGCCGGCCAGCGACAGCGCGGTCGCTTCCGACACGCGCGGAAAGCGCTGCGCCGAACACATCGTCCTCGGTGGCGAGGCGGCCGGGCGCAAGCAGCGCGACGCCGGAGGTGACGATGAGGGGGCGACCGGAGCCCTTGAGCTCCTCGCCGATCGCCAGGATCGCGCGGCGGTCGAGCTCGCAATTTTCCAGAAACTTCGAAAAGTCGTGGTTGAAACCGAGGTGCAGGACGCCGTCGGAGGCGGCCGCGCCGCTGCGCAACGAGGCGTGATCCTCTAGCGACCCGCGGTGGACATCGGCACCCATCGCGGCGAGCGCCGCGGCTCCCGCGTCGGAGCGGGCGAGGCCCGCGACCCGGTGGCCGGCGGCGATCAGGTCGCGGACGACGGCGGAGCCGACGAAGCCGGTGGCGCCAGTGACGAAAACACGCATGAGCATTCTCCAGGGATCAAGCAAGGATTGGTGGAGACGACGATCTGCGCTAGAATTATCCGGGTAAAGTAGTGACATTATCGGGGTATAATAGCTAACAGGATGAGCGAGACAGCTTCAGCCGAAAACCTGCTCGGGACCTACCTCAAGGACCGCCGCACCCGGCTCGACGCGGCCGCGTTCGGCTTCGCGGGTCGCCGCAGGCGTACGCCGGGACTCCGCCGCGAGGAGGTGGCGCAGCGCGCCAATATCAGCCCGACCTGGTACACTTGGCTCGAGCAGGGCCGCGGCGGCGCGCCATCGCCCGATGTGCTCGACCGCATCGCGCGTGCGCTGATGCTGACCGATGTCGAGCGTGAGCACCTGTTCCTGATCGGGCTCGGCCGCCCGCCCGAGGTGCGCTACCAGGCGAGCGAAGGCGTCTCGCCGCGCCTGCAGCGCGTGCTCGACGCGCTGGAGACCAGCCCGGCGATCATCAGAACTGCAATCTGGGACGTCGTTGCCTGGAATCGCGCGGCGACCATCGTGCTGACCGATTACGCCAAGCTCGCGCCGGAGCGACGCAACATCTTGCGGTTGATCTTCTGCGAGCCGCGGGTGCGCGCCGCGCAACATGACTGGGACAGTGTGGCCCGCTTCGTGGTCGCCGCCTTCAGGGCGGATGCAGCGCGGGCCGGGGCCGTCTCGCATGTCGCCGACTTCGTCGATGAGCTCTGCCGCCTTAGCCCCGAATTCGCGTCGCTATGGCGCGACAACGACGTCCGCGCCCATGGCGAAGGCGTCAAGCATCTGCGCCACCCCGTGCTCGGTCCGATCGCGTTCGAATATTCGGCCTTTGCCGTAGATGGTAGGCCAGATCTCGGCATGGTCGTCTACAATCCGGCGACGCCTGATGATGCCGAACGCATCAGGACGCTTCTCGCCGAGCGCGCTGGCTGACGGAATTTGCGAACTCGCGCGTTCAACCTGCATCGGGCGACGCGCGCGCGGTGCTTGCCGTCAACCCTGGGAATTAGAATCGCTCCGGCCGGTACGGCGTCGGATCAATCATAGGCGTTTCGCCGCTCATCATCTCGGCGAGCAAGCGCCCGGTCGCGGGTCCCAGCGTAAAGCCCTGGTGGCCGTGGCCGAAGTTCATCCAGAGGCCGGGATGGCGTGGGGCAGGGCCGAGCACCGGCAGCATGTCGGGCGTGCAGGGGCGGGTGCCGAACCATGGGTCAGGCTCGACGCGCTTGCCGAGGTCGATCAGCTCGCGCGCGGAGGCTTCCGCGCTGGCAAGCTGCACGGGCGTTGCGAGCGCGTCCAGGCCGGTCAATTCCGCGCCGGTGGTGATGCGGATGCCTTTGGCCATCGGACCCATGGCGTAGCCACCGGCCTTGTCGACCAGAGGCAGATCGAGCGAGGCGCCACCGCTGTAATGCATGTGGTAGCCGCGCTTGCGCACCAGCGGGATGCGATAGCCGAATTTGAGCAGGAGATCGGGCGACCACGGCCCGAGCGTAACGACGGCGTGGGCGGCGTCGATGTGTCCAACGTCGGTCCCGACCGACCAGCCGGTCGCGGTTTGCCGCAAGCTCTGGGCATCGCCAAGCACGATGCTGCCGCCGAGTCGCTCGAACAGATCGGCATAGGCCGTGACCAGCGCGCCGGGATCGGACACGGTCCAGGTGTCGAGCCAATGGATCGCGCCGGGGAGGTCGTCGCGCAGGACAGGTTCGGCCTTGGCGAGCTCGGCGCCCGAGAGCGCACGAAACCTCACGCCGAATTCGCGCTGGTCCTCTTCCGCCGCCTTGACGGCGAGATCGAACGAAGCTGCGTCGCGATGCAGGTGCCGGTATCCCGCGCGGCGGATCAGATTGTCGGCGTGGGCTTCGCGAATGAGAATGTCGTGCTCCGCCGTCGCGTAGGCGATCAGCCGCGCCCAGGCGTCGATCGCCTCGCGATGCCGCTTCGGCGCCGAATGCCACCAATAGCGGAGCAGGGGCTCGATATGGAGATGAAGCGATGACAGGCTGTAACGCACGTCGTTGGTGCGTCCGGTCGCGATCTTCAGGAGCGTGGCGAGGTCGCGCGGCATCGGATAGGGGCGCACCGCTTCCGCCTGGATCATGCCGGCATTGCCGTAGCTGGTCTCGCGGCCCGGCTCCCTGCGGTCGATCAGCGTGACGGACCAGCCGCGCTGCTGGAGGTGCAGCGCCGCGCTGACGCCGATCATGCCGCCGCCGAGGACGATCACGCTTTGCATCGAACTGACCTCGCAAATCAAAACCGCCCGGTTTGGCCGGGCGGTTTCAACAGTTTTGTTCGCTTTATTCGCCGCCGCCGAAGCGGCGCGACCACCAGCCGGCACGACGCGGTGCGGCCGACGTTTCGCTTGCCGCTGCGGGCGCGGGCTCCGGAGCCGGTGCGGGCGGGGCAACCGGCTCGGGCGCCTGAGCAACCGGCGCCGGTTCACTCTGGCTGCTCGACAGGAAGCTCACCTTTTCCCGAACCGTCGAACGGCGTCGTGAGGCCTTGTCGTCGGCGTTCTCTTCGTCCGCGGCAGCAGGAGCCGGCTCAGGCCGGGCCGTTGCCTCGATGCTTGCCTCGATCTTTGCCGCGGCGCGCGGCTCTGGCTGGGTGACCTGCGGCTGCGAGGTGTGCTCGGCCTGCGCGATCGAGGGCGCAGCCTCGCCGCTGAAACCGTCGAAATCGGCGACTGCGTCGGTCGCTTCCGACGGCGCATTGGCCGCGAGCTCGTCGCCGATGGAGCCGGCGAGACCTTCCTCGCCAGGACCACGCCGGCGGCGTCCGCCACGGCGACCACGCCGGCGGCGGCGGTCCGCGCTGCCCTGCTGCTCGCCACGGGCTGCCTGGTCCTCGCCGTCCTCGCCGTCCGGCTCGGCCTCGGCATCCTCTTCGCCTTCGCCGGCCGCCATGGCCGTCTCGGCAAGAGCGGGAGCGCCATCCTCGCGCGTCTCCTCGTCGCGCGGGCCACCGCGACCGCGGCGACGACGGCGACGCTTGCGGCGCTGGCTGTCCTGCTCGATAGCGTCGCCTGCGGTCTGCTCCTCGGCGAGACCTTCGGTCTCCTCGGTCTCGACCTCGGATTCGGTCTCGGGATCGAATTCCTCGTCGTCATAAGCCTCTTCGACCAGGGGCGGCGGGCTTGCGGCCGCCTGCGCCGCCAGCAGAGCCTTGGCGGCTTCCAGCGTATGCACCTGCTCGCCGCGGTCGATGACATAGGCCTGAGGTCCGTTGACGCTCGGGTCGGCGATGACCGCCAACGTGACCTTGAAGCCGTTCTCGAGGTCGCGCAGATGGCCGCGCTTGTGGTTCAGCACATAGAGCGCGACGTCAGTGCGGGTGCGGACCACCAGATTGTGGGTCGCGCCCTTCATCAGGATCTCTTCGAGGCCGCGCAGCAATTGAAGCGCAACCGAGGACACCGAGCGCACATGGCCGGTGCCGCCGCAATGCGTGCAGGGATCGGTCGAGGATTCCAGCACGCTGGCGCGGATGCGCTGGCGCGACATCTCGAGCAGGCCGAAATGCGAGATGCGGCCGACCTGGATGCGCGCGCGGTCCTGCCGGAGGCAATCCGACATCTTGCGTTCGACCGCGCGGTTGTTGCGCTTTTCGTCCATGTCGATGAAGTCGATGACGATCAGGCCGGCGAGGTCGCGCAGCCGAAGCTGACGGGCGACCTCCTCAGAAGCCTCGAGATTGGTCTTGAGCGCGGTGTCCTCGATATGATGCTCGCGCGTCGAGCGTCCGGAGTTGACGTCGATCGAAACCAGCGCTTCGGTCTGGTTGATCACGATGTAGCCGCCGGAGCGCAGCTGCACGGTCGGCGAGAACATCGCATCCAGCTGGCTTTCGACGCCCATGCGCGAGAACAGCGGCTGGCCGTCGCGATACTGCTTCACCGCGCTCACATTGGCGGGCATCAGCATCTTCATGAAGTCGCGCGCTTCGCGGTAACCGGATTCACCGGCAACTGAGATCTCGTCGATCTCCTTGTTGTAGAGGTCGCGCAGCGAGCGCTTGATCAGCGAGCCTTCCTCGTAGACGAGGGTCGGGGCCTGCGACTTCAGCGTCATGTCGCGCACCGTCTCCCACATCCGGATCAGGTACTCGAAATCGCGCTTGATCTCGGGCTTGGTGCGGGCGGCACCCGCGGTGCGCAGAATGATCCCCATGCCCTCGGGCACGTCGAGATCCTGCACCACTTCCTTCAGGCGCGAACGGTCCTGCGCGCTCGTGATCTTGCGGCTGATGCCGCCGCCGCGCGCGGTGTTCGGCATCAAGACGGCATAGCGGCCGGCGAGCGAGAGGTAGGTCGTCAGCGCTGCGCCCTTGTTGCCGCGCTCTTCCTTGACGACCTGCACCAGCATCACCTGGCGGCGCTTGATGACTTCCTGGATCTTGTACTGGCGGCGGGGACGGAAAGTGCGCTCCGGCACTTCCTCCAGCACATCGTCGCCGCCGACGGATTCAACGACGTCCTCTTCGGCTTCCTCGTCGTCCTCGTCTTCGTCGTCATCCTCAGCCGTGGCTTCGGATTCGTGATGCGGAGGCTCCGCACTCTCCCCTGCGGCGTACACGGCGTCGGCAGGCTCAGCAGCCGATGTCACGGCCTCGGCAAGGTCGTCGGCGTGTGCGTCGGAGGCAACCTCCTGCGGCTCGGCAACGGCCTCGGTGGCGACCGCGGGCTCGGCACCGATCGCTGCGACAGGCGCCGGTGTCTCGTCGGCATGATCATGGTCGTGATGACCATGGTCGCCATGATCGTGGTCGTGATGTTCGTGCGCGTGATGATCGTCACCATGGGCATGATGATGGTCGTCGTGGTCATGCCCTTCGTGGTCATGCCCTTCGTGGTCATGTGCTTCGTGGCCGTGATCATGATGATCGTGGCCTTCGTGCTCGCCGTGATGCTCTGCGCCGGCGTGCAGGTGCTCGCCCTCGTGCGACGCGCCCTCGGGCAGGGCCTCGCCCGGGACCTGCCGGGCCGCGGGATCGCTGCCTTCGACGACGTCGCTGCGGACGCGCTCGCCATGACTACGGCGGCGGGAATTGCGGTGGCGGGAGCGACGGCGACCCTGGGAGCGGTTCTCGCTCTCTTCCTCGGCCTCGCGATGGGCCTGCTCCTCGGCTTCGATCAGCGCCTGCCGGTCGGCAACCGGGATCTGGTAGTAGTCGGGATGGATTTCGCTGAAGGCGAGGAAGCCGTGGCGGTTGCCGCCATATTCGACGAAAGCGGCCTGGAGCGAGGGTTCGACCCTTGTGACCTTGGCGAGGTAGATATTCCCGCGCAGTTGCTTGCGTTGCGCGGTCTCGAAATCAAACTCTTCTACGCGATTGCCGCGGACCACGACGACCCGGGTCTCTTCCGGGTGGGTGGCATCGATCAACATCTTGTTGGGCATGTCTTAACTCTTGGCGGCGGCGGGCGCGATTCACCGTGGGCGCCATCAGCGCTGCCGGGTGACGCGACGGTCCACCTGATTCGGGGGTGAGGGGAAGGCCGAAACGCCGTCTCTCGCGCCTTGCCGAACCGGAAGCCGGAGGACCAAAGCGGCGCGCGGAATTTTCACTCCGCAGCGTCGCGAATGGTCCTTCGGAATTGGTCGGCACAGTCTGGCGCATCAAGCGTCGGCCCGTATGAAACATTGGGCGGCGGGGCCGCCCCTCAATCAGTTGCTGTTGGCCAGGCATGGCGCGAGCGCGCTCGCCTTGGGTATTACGAACCGTTCCCTTGGATTAAGGGACCGGGTAACGGGTCGCGCCACTGTCAGAACCGTCCCGGAAACATGGTGGTAACCGGGGACCGTCCGCCGCCGGGGCTTGCCCCGTCCACCTCGCTGCCGCGCACCGCGCTGGACTTAGAGGGGAACGGAAAAACGCTGGAATTCCCAAACCTTGAGAGTTCCGGCGCTGCACCGGGAGGCTGAATGCGACACAACCAGAAATATCGGCCGTCAGCATTCCGTACATACGTGGATTGGGCCATTCGTGCAAGGAGCGTCGCACGGCGGTCACAGTCAGCGAGTTTCGCGTGTCCGTCATTAAGGATCGTTTAACCCTGTGGTTCTATTGCGTTAAAGAGGCTGCTCGGAGGCACGGAATCGGTGGCGAGCCGCGCAAATCAAAGGATCCTGCTGGGATGCGTGCTGCTCTGCGCGGCGGCATTGCCGTGTGCTGATTCCTCGCGTCTGAAGGCTGCGGAAAGTCAGCCTCAACTCCCTGTTGCATCAGCGAATTTCCCGACGGCCTCGGCCGCCCGGCTGGCCGGCGACGGCCGGCAAACGCGCTTTGTCCTCGACATCGACCAGACCGTGACCTTCCGCGCCGTCACCCTGGCTGACCCGTACCGGGTGGTGGTCGACGTGCCCCAGCTTAATTTTCAACTTCCCGCCGGCACCGGTTCCGGCGGACGCGGACTGGTCAAGGCCTTCCGCTATGGGCTGGTGATGCCCGGCGGCTCCCGAATCGTGTTCGACCTGACCGGCCCGGCCAAGATCGCCAATTCCTACGTGGTGGAGGCTGCCAACGGTCAGCCGGCGCGGCTGGTGCTCGAATTGGAGGAGGTCGAGCGCACCGCCTTCGTGGCGTCGTTAGCTCCGGAAAACCGCCCTGAGCTGCGGCCGGCAATTGCCGATCCGCCGCCCGCGACGGTTCCGGCATCTGCGCACCCTGAAGCCGGGCAGAAGGCCGATGGCCGCGCGGTAGTCGTCATCGATCCCGGCCATGGCGGCATCGACAACGGCACGCAGTCGAGCGGCGAGAGCGAGAAGAATCTGGTGCTGGCCTTTGGCCTGGCACTGCGCGAACGGCTGGAAAAGACCGGCAAATATCGCGTGGTGATGACCCGAGACGACGACACCTTCATCCCGCTTAACGACCGGGTTAAAGTGGCTCGCAGCCTCAAGGCGGCGCTGTTCGTCTCGATCCATGCCGACGCGCTGCCGCGCGCCGAGGGCGATGCGCAGGGCGCGACCATCTACACCTTGTCCGACAAGGCCTCCGACGCCGAGGCGCAGCGGCTGGCGGATGCGGAAAACCGGGCCGACGCCATCGCCGGCTTCAACCTCGCGGAGGAGCCGACTGATGTCGCCGACATCCTGATCGATCTCACCCAGCGGGAAACCCGCACCTTTTCAAGTCGTTTTGCCCGCCTGTTGATGGGCGAAATGAAGTCGACGGTGCGCATGCACAAGCATCCCCTGAAGTCGGCCGGCTTCCGGGTGCTGAAGGCGCCCGACGTGCCGTCGGTCCTGGTCGAGATCGGCTACGTCTCCAACAAGGGCGACCTCGAGCATCTGGTCTCCGAGGGATGGCGTTCGCGTGCCGTGGGCTCGATGGCGCAGGCGATCGACGGGTTTTTGGCCAAGCGGATGGCCACGGCCGGATCGTCCAATTGACGACCGGGGGATCGTCGAACTGACGACCGGGGGTCGTCGAATTGAGAGTGATTTTCCGTCCCGCCGCAAAAGCCCTAGTTTGGCCACAGCGGGCGCTTTATAAAAACGCCGCAGGGGGTTCCGGAATCGGCGAGAATCCCGCTCGGCAAGCGTCTTGGGTCCGGCACTGATAGTATTGAGTAAGGCCGGGGAATTCGCGATGGTTTGGTGCCTGTTTTCGGTGCCAAGGGCTGATCTTAAGCTGGTCTTGGGCTGATCTTTGGGCTGATCAGAGTTTGAACGGATAAACAGATAATGCGCTTGCTGGTGCGGTTCATGGGCTTCCTGTTCGCCGCGGGAACGGTGTTGTTCCTTGTCGGGGTCGGTGCCATCGCAGGCCTGATCTGGCATTTCTCCAAGGACTTGCCGGACTACTCTCAGCTTCAGGATTACGAGCCGCCGGTGATGACCCGCGTGCACGCGACCGACGGCTCGCTGCTCGGCGAATACGCCAAGGAGCGGCGGCTTTACCTGCCGATCCAGGCGGTGCCGAAGCTCGTGATCAACGCTTTCCTCGCGGCCGAGGACAAGAATTTCTACGAGCATGGCGGCATCGACTACACCGGCATGGCGCGCGCCGGCGTGGTCTACATCCAGAACTACGGCTCCAATCGCCGCCCGCAGGGCGCTTCCACGATCACCCAGCAGGTCGCCAAGAACTTCCTTCTGACCAACGAAGTCTCCTTCGCCCGCAAGATCAAGGAAGCCTTGCTGGCGATGCGGATCGAGAAGACTTACTCGAAGGACAAGATCCTCGAGCTGTATCTGAATGAAATCTATCTGGGCTTAGGTGCCTACGGCATCGCGGCGGCGTCGCTGGTTTATTTCGACAAGTCGGTGAACGAGCTGACGGTGGCGGAGGCGTCCTATCTCGCGGCGCTGCCGAAGATGCCCGCGACCCTGCATCCCGTTCGCAACCGCGATCGCGCCATCGAGCGCCGCAACTACGTGATCGATCGTCTGGTTGAGAACGGCTGGGTCAAGCAGGCCGACGCCGACAAGGCGCGCAAGGAGCCGCTGGCCGTGACCAGCCGTTCCAACGGCGCCCACACCTTCGCCGGCGAGTATTTCGCCGAGGAAGTGCGCCGCGACATCTTCGAGCGTTATGGCGAGAAGAAGTTGTACGAGGGCGGTCTCTCGGTCCGCACCACGCTCGATCCGAAGATTCAGGTCATGGCGCGCAAGACCATGGTCGCCGGACTCGTGAACTATGACGAGCAGCAAGGCTATCGCGGTGCCATCAGCAAGCTCGACATTTCGGGCGACTGGGGCGTGAAGCTCGCCGAGATCAAGTCTCCGTCCGATATCTCGCCGTGGCGCATGGCGGTGGTGCTGGAGACCAGCGATCAGTCGGCGCGCATCGGCTTCCAGCCGAGTCGCGAACTCGGCGGCGCCATTAGCAAGCAGCGCGAGACCGGCCTCATCACGCTCGATGGCATCAAATGGGCAAGAGCGGCGTCCGGGGCTGCGAAGGGCAGGGCGGCGAGCGCGGTGTCGCAAGTGCTTCAGCCCGGCGACGTGATCTACGCCGATCCGCTGTACAAGGACGCCCAGCCTGTCGAGGGCCAGTACCGGCTGCGCCAGATTCCCGAAGTGTCCGGCGCGATGGTGGTGATGGACCCCTGGACCGGCCGCGTGCTGGCAATGGTCGGTGGCTTCTCGTTCGACCAGAGCCAGTTCAACCGCGCCACGCAGGCCTATCGGCAGCCCGGTTCGTCGTTCAAGCCGATCGTCTATTCGGCCGCGCTCGACAACGGCTATACGCCCTCGACTGTCGTGCTCGACGCTCCGATCGAAATCGACCAGGGCCAGGGCGCCGGCGTGTGGCGGCCTGAAAACTTCTCCTCGGGCAAATTCCAGGGGCCGGTGACGCTGCGCAATGCGCTGCGGCAGTCGCTCAACACGGTGACGGTGCGCCTCGCCCAGGACATCGGCATGCCCCTGATCGGCGAATATGCCCGCCGCTTCGGCGTTTATGACGAACTGCCGAACTATCTCTCCTACGCGCTCGGCGCCGGCGAGACCACGGCGATGCGCATGGTCACGGCCTATTCGATGCTCGCCAATGGCGGCCGCCGGGTGAAGCCGACTCTGATCGACCGGATCCAGGATCGCTACGGCCACACCATCTTCAAGCACGACCAGCGCGAATGCCGCGGCTGCGACGCGCCGGGTGGTTGGAAGAACCAGAACGAGCCGCAGCTGATCGACCGCCGCGAGCAGGTGCTGGATTCCATGACCGCCTATCAGATCACAGAGCTGATGGAAGGCGTGGTCCAGGCTGGTACCGCGACCGTGGTCAAGCAGGTCGGCAAGCCGATCGCCGGCAAGACCGGCACCACCAACGAGGCCAAGGACGCCTGGTTCGTCGGCTTCTCGCCCGACGTCGCCGTTGCCATCTATATGGGCTACGACAAGCCGCGTCCGCTCGGCAAGGGTAACGCCGCGACCGGCGGCCATCTGGCGGCTCCCATCGCACGCGACTTCCTCCAGCTCGCGCTCGCCGACAAGCCGGCGGTCCCGTTCAAGGTGCCGGCCGGCATCAAGCTGGTGCGGGTCGTCGCCAAGTCTGGCATGCGCGCCGGTCCAGGCGAGACCGGCGGAACAATCCTCGAAGCCTTCAAGCCGGGCACGGCGCCGCCGGATAATTATTCGGTCATCGGCGTTGCCGATGCCGACGGCCGCATGCCGGCGTCACAGCAGCAGCAGCCGGATTCCGGTTTCTTCATGCGGCCGGGCACCGGCGGGCTGTACTAGGGCTTAGGACAAAAAGGGCGTTCTTCGCCGCGGCGGTTGCGCTTTGCAGCCGCCGCCGCTACATCCCGTTGCAACGAGACGCGGAACAATTCCGCGAGACCCGAGAATCACATGCGCGCCGAAATCGAACGGTTGGTAGAAGAGATCAAGCAGTCTGTCGGGCTGCTGAGGAGGCATCTTTGACGTCGAGAAATCGACGGCGCGCCTCGCTGAGCTGAACAAGCTCGCAGAAGATCCCAACCTCTGGAACGATCCCCAGAAAGCCCAGAAATTGATGCAGGAGCGCACCTCGCTCGAGGATGCGCTCTCCGGCATCGGCAAGGTCGAGCAGGAGCTCGAAGACGACATCGGCATGATCGAGCTCGGCGAAGCCGAGGGCGATGAGGGCGTCGTCAAGGAAGCCGAAGCCGCGCTCAAGACCCTCAAGAAGGAAGTCGCCCGACGCGAACTCGAGGCGCTGCTGTCGGGCGAGGCCGATAGTTTCGATTCCTATCTCGAAGTGCATGCCGGCGCCGGTGGCACCGAGAGCCAGGACTGGGCGCAGATGCTGCTCCGCATGTACTCGCGCTGGGCCGAAACCCGCGGCTTCAAGGTCGAGATGCTGGAAGAGTCCGAGGGCGAAGAGGCCGGCATCAAGTCCGCGACCATCCAGGTCTCCGGTCACAATGCCTATGGCTGGCTCAAGACCGAGGCGGGCGTGCACCGCCTGGTGCGGATCTCTCCATTCGATTCAAACGCGCGGCGGCACACCTCGTTCTCATCCGTAGCCGTGTTTCCGGTGATCGACGACACCATCAAGATCGACATCAAGGAATCCGACGTTCGCGTCGACACCATGCGCTCTGGTGGTGCCGGCGGCCAGCACGTCAACAAGACCGAGTCCGCGGTACGACTGACGCATATCCCGACCGGCGTCGCCGTGGTCTGCCAGGCCGGCCGCTCGCAGCACAAGAACAAGGCGCAGGCCTGGGACATGCTGCGCGCCCGGCTTTACCAGATCGAGCTGAAGCGGCGCGAGGAGAAGGCCGCCGCCGACCAGGCCGCCAAGACCGACATCGGCTGGGGCCACCAGATCCGCTCCTACGTGCTGCAGCCCTACCAGATGGTGAAGGACCTGCGCACGGGTGTGCAGACCTCGGACACCTCAGGCGTGCTCGGGGGCGATCTCGACGAGTTCATGGCCGCAACCCTGGCGCAGCGCGCCTTCGGCACTCCCGGCGCCGACATCGAGGACGTCGACTGATGCTCCGCATCGCCTTCATCGGGCTTGGACGGATGGGCCATGGCATGGCCGGCCGCTATCTCGATGCCGGTTTTACGGTGACGCTGTGGAATCGCAGCAAAACAAAAGCGGAAGACCTGATCGCGCGCGGCGCGCTGTGGGCGACCTCGCCCGAGGACGCGGCGATCGACGCCGACGCGGTCGTGACCATGGTCGCCGATGACGAGGCCTCGCGCGCAGTCTGGCTCGGCCCCAAGGGCGCAGCCAAGACGGCGAAGGCCGGCACCATCGCGATCGAATGCTCCACCGTCTCCTATGACCATGCGCGCGAGATGGGCCGCGAAATGAATGCGCGCGGTCTGATCTATATCGATTGCCCCGTGACCGGATTGCCGGATGCGGCCGCGAGCGGAAAGCTGACGCTGCTCGTTGGCGCCGATGCGGCCGATCTCGAACGCGCGCGGCCCTATCTGACACCGATCAGTTCGACCATCCGCCATTTCGGCTCGGTCGGCACCGGCACCGTCTACAAGCTGATCAACAATCTGATGGGCGCGATCCAGATCGCCGGCCTCGCCGAGGGACTTGCCATTGCCGAACAGGCCGGGCTCGACATGAACCTGGTGCTGGACTCGATTCAGGCTGGCGTGGCCGCGAGCCCGCAGGTGCAGCGCCACTCCAGGCGCATGGTCGCCCGCGATTTTTCCGGCGCAACGTTCACGGCGGCACTGCGGCACAAGGATGCCGCCTACGCGGTGAAGCTCGCCGAGAGCCTGCTGGCCGACAAGCCGCTGGTCGCGCGCGCCGCGGTGGAGGCCTACGCGCAGGCAAAAGCTGCGATGCCGGATGACGATGAAGGCAAGATGATCGAGCTGGTGTCGCGGCCGAAGAAAACGTCCTAGGTGTGGACTCATAAACTTCAGCTTAGCAACGCAAAGCGGAAGTCTCCGACCTTGAAGGTGTTCGGCGGCTTGTGACCCGAACGAGACATTGGCGGGTGACCTTCACACCTATAGCATGATGCGATGCACATCCTTAATGAGATAGCTGATGCTTGGGGTTGGCGGGGGGTACGGCCACGTGCATTTGTCATGCAGAATGAATTTGGCAATGTGATCTTCACTGATGAAGACGGGCAATATTGGCGCATCTGCCCAGAGGAATTGACTTGCGAGGTTGTCGCGATCAACGGAGAGAACTTTGCAAGGCTGCAAGATACGGACGAATTCTTGAAAGATTGGACTATGCGCGAACTCGTTGAACAAGTTCGCACAACGTTGGGAATGCCAGATGCTCAGCGATGCTACTGCCTGAAAATCCCCGCCACCCTGGGCGGTGCTTACGCGCTCGCCAATATTGGAACTATCGATAGAGCAGAACTGATCTCATTCTCGGGCCACGTTGCGAAACAGATCAATGATCTTCCCGACGGTGCCCAGATCCGGCTAAAGATCACCGATTAAGCTTCAGAGTGTGGTACTCCCTTGTGCGCACTTCTACTGTTCTCCAAACGCCAGCCGTCGCTGAACGAGAAGCGAAAGCGCGTTTCCCATGGCTCCAATAAGTCTGCATTTGGCCCGTTCGAGACCTGCCGGCCCGATCTGACCACGTCCGCTTATCTGGATAGACCGGAAGTCACTGCCTCTCGGGCAAACCGGCGCGAATGACCCAACTCGGACATGATCTATCGCGTCAAAGGTAATTGACAGCGTTTTGCATCCGGATCATTCTACCTTGGAAGGTAGATACGACCTGCTGCTTGCGCCCCAACGGGGACGGTGAACGTATCACAGGTCTTTCATAGCCCTTTGCCCGAACGAACGGGTCAGCAACGCAAGCTCCTGGCACCTCTTTTTCGTTCAAGCAAAGGATGAAAGGTCATGCGCGATTTTCGCGATGCCAAGGCTATGGCACACACGGTTCGAAGCTTCTTGGCGCACCAAAACCTAAAGATCACAAACAGTCAAAGTCTTGAACTGGTTGCAAAGGCATTTGGAGTTTCCGACTGGAATACGCTTGCCGCTGCAATTCGCGGCGAAGTCACGGCGGGCCGCACCGAGGTTGCCACGCCACCGGGCGCAATCGACGCGGGGATCAGGCCTCGGGCACCTCGGTATTCTACCGAGCTTGAACTCACTCTGCAGCATGCGCTCAGCTACGGCGACGCACGCAGACACCAGTACACGACGCTAGAACATCTGCTGCTTGCGCTGACCGATGATGGGAATGCTTCGAAGGCATTGCGGGCGTGCGGTGTCGATCTTGCCGCGCTCCAGAAGAGCTTGACCGACTACATCGACAACGAACTGCGGGCCATCGTGGTCGAACCTGGTAGATCCCTCGGCGGATCGCGACCATCGGCGGCGTTTCAGCGCGTGATGCAGCGCGCGGAGGCACACGCCGAGCAGATGGGCCAGCAGGAAGTCACCGGCGCAAATGTGATGGTCGTTATCTTTGCCGAGCGGTTGAGCCCGGCAGTGCGGCGGCTCTACAATCAAAGCATGACCGCTGAGGATGCGGCGAACATCGTCGAACGCGGCATTGCCAAGCGAGATGGCACCGCTGCGCCCTGATCAGTTCGGGGCCGTGCCCAATTTCGGGACTTCTGTAACTGGCCCTTAGCCGACCAGTTGGGGCGACCTCGCTGTGTCCGCAATTGAAAACTGAACGGACAAGGCGCCGCCTCCGCGGGCTGATCGGGTTTATGAGTTACGCGTCCTGGCCGGTCAGCATCGCGTGGGAGAAATTCGATCGCCCCATTCATTGTCGGGATCGGTTTCATAAACCGGCATTCATCGGAAATCGGGTGGCAATGTCCGCCATGTCGTATAAGCGACCGCCTTGGTCACTGATACGAGACACCATGCCCCCGAACCACAAACGGATCGACGCGCGCGACTGGTCGCTGCTCGCTGTGCTCTCGGTCCTCTGGGGCGGCTCGTTCTTTTTCAACGGCGCTGCGCTGCGGGAATTGCCGCCGCTCACGCTGGTGCTTTTGCGAGTTGCACTCGGATCGGCCATTCTGCTGCCGCTGCTCCGCATGCAGGGCATCAGTTTCCCCCGGGGCATAGCCGGCTGGAAGCCGTTCATCGCGATAGGGCTCCTCAACAATGTCATCCCGTTCTCGCTGATCGTGATCGGCCAGACTTTCATTCCAAGCGGGCTGGCGTCGATCCTGAATGCCACCACGCCGCTGTTCACGGTGATCGTGATGGCCGCGGCAGGCGAAGAGGCCTTACGGCTGCGCCGCGTGGCCGGCGTTGCCCTCGGGCTTGCCGGCGTGATCATCCTGCGCGGATGGGGCGTTGAAACACGGGCAGGGCAGGGGCTCGGCATCCTGCTCTGCCTCGGCAGCGCCTTCAGCTATGGCTTTGCGGCGCTAGCGGCGCGGCGGTTGTTGAAGGACGCAGCCCCGCTGGGGACGGCAGCATTTCAACTGATGGCTTCCACGGTGATGATGGCGATCGTCGCCGGCGCGATGGAGCAGCCGTGGCGTCTCCCGATGCCGGGCGCGACAACGTGGCTCGCTGTGCTTGGCCTTGCCGGCTTGTCGACGGCCCTCGCCTACATCGTCTTCTTCCAGATCCTGCGGCGCTCAGGCGCGACCAATGTGATGCTGGTGACGCTGGTCATTCCCGTCACCGCCATTCTTCTGGGATGGCTGGTGCTGGGCGAGCCGATCTCGATGCGCGAGATCGCGGGCGCGATCGTGATCGGCAGCGCATTGCTGGTGATTGATGGGCGCGTTCTGAACCTGTTGCGGCGCGGCACATAGTTCCAGAGCCGCCGTTTCACCTCGCGGAAAATCGCGGCGCTTGCCAGCCGAGAGCCACCTTGCGACACTCCCAGCAAAACAAGACTACAAAACACAGGGGAGAGAACGATGCCGGGTCGTCGCAATAATTTTGCTGCCCTCGCCATTTTTGCTGCCGGCGTGCTCGTCACGACACCGGCCCTGGCGCAGAAGAAATACGATCCCGGCGCCACCGACACCGAAGTCAAGCTCGGCAATATCATGCCCTATAGCGGGCCGGCGTCGTCCTATGGCGTGATCGGCAAGACCGAGGCTGCGTTCTTCAAGATGATCAACGACCAGGGCGGCATCAACGGGCGCAAGATCAATTTCATCAGCTATGACGACGCCTATTCCCCGCCGAAGGCGATCGAGCAGGCGCGCAAGCTGGTGGAGAGCGACGAGGTGTTGCTGATCTTCCAGCCGCTCGGCACACCCTCGAACTCCGCGATCATGAAATACATGAACGCCAAGAAGGTACCGCAGCTCTTCGTTGCCTCCGGCGGCACCAAGTTCGGCGACCCCAAGAATTTCCCATGGACCATGGGATTTCAGCCGAACTACCAGAGCGAGGGGCGGATCTACGCGAAGTATATCCGTGACAAGTTTCCGAACAGCAAGATCGCGGTGCTCTGGCAGAACGACGACGCCGGCAAGGACCAGTTCAAGGGCCTGAAGGATGGGCTCGGCGACAAAGCCAATATGATCATCGCCGACAAATCCTATGAGGTCAGCGATCCTTCGATCGACTCGCAGATCGTTGCGCTTCACGATTCCGGCGCCGACATCTTCTTCTCATGGGCCGCGCCGAAAGGCTCGGCGCAGGCGATCCGGAAGGTCGGCGAGCTCGGCTGGAAGCCGAAATTCTTCCTCGCCAATACGGCCACGTCGATCGCCTCGGTGCTCAAGCCCGCCGGGCTCGACTATTCCAAGGACATCATCTCGACCGCATATCTGAAGGATCCGACCGACCCGACCTGGGACAAGGATCCGGCGGTCATCGCGTGGCGCACCTTCATGGACAAGTACTATCCCGAAGGGGACAAGACCAACGCCAACAACCTTTACGGCTACGTCCAGGCGGAGGCGATGGCGCAGGTGCTGAAGCAGTGCGGCAACAACCTCACACGTGACAACGTCATGAAGCAGGCCACGAACCTGAAGGATTTTCACACCGACCTGATGCTGCCCGGCATCATGGTCAACACCTCCGCCGACGATTATTTTCCGATCGAGCAGATGCAGCTGATGCGCTTCAACGGACAGGCCTGGGAGCTGTTCGGCGACGTCATCACGGGCGAGGTCGGCCACGAGCGCGGACAGTAGTCAGCCCCATTTTCGGCGTCCCCCCGCTTATTCGGTGACGAGATCGGCGGCGCGTTTCGCCTTCTTGCCGGTATTCTTGACCGTCTCTTCTCCGGCCTTTTCGGCGTTGGCGCGAAGCTCACATTTGGTGCGGATCTCGTCGAGCTCGTCATCGGTCAAATGCTCAATTCCGACGAAGGAATTCTGCGCCGCGCTCACCCGGATCAGTTCGTCAAGCTTCACCTGGATCGCCGCGCTATCGCGATTCTGAGAATTCTGAATCAGGAAGACCATCAGGAACGTCACGATGGTGGTGCCGGTGTTGATCACCAACTGCCATGTGTCGGAGTACTGGAAGATGGGACCGGTGACCGCCCAAACCAGGATGATGCCGGCTGCAATCATGAATGTTAGCGCGCGCCCGGCCGCTTGAGATGTTCGGTTAGCAATATCGCTGAAGAGTTGAGCCGCGCTGTTACGTGGCTGGTTCGCTTTGCCCTTGGCCGGACGAGCTTTGGTATCGGTCTGTTGCATCGGAAGATCGCGCTGATAAGGGAGCTGCGATCTAACGTCGAGGGAACTCCGAAGTTCCGCGATGTAAACAGGAACTAGGCGAGCGGACTCTCAACGAGCCTAGCCCGCGCTCAGGCGCACGCCGGCGCGCAGGAATTTCTGCGGATCGACCGCTTCGCCGTCGATGCGGGTTTCATAGTGCAAATGCGGACCGGTGGAACGGCCGGTCGACCCGACGAGCCCGACGACCTGGCCGATCTTCACGATCTCGCCGACCCGGACATTGATCTCGGAGAGATGGCCGTAGCGGGTCGCAAGACCATTGCCGTGATCGACCTCGATCATGCGGCCGTAGCCGCCCGACCAGCCGGCCGAGATGACTTTGCCGTTGGCGGTGACGCGAACGGGATCGCCGCTCGCGGCGCGGAAGTCGAGCCCGGTGTGCATCGCGGGCCGGCCGAGGAACGGATCGCTGCGCACGCCGAAGCCGGAGGTGAACTCGACCTCGCCGATGACGGGCTTGCGGTAGGGCACGAGCGCGAGCGTGCGATTGAGTCGGTCCATCTCGGTGCGGGTATTGTTGATGCGATAGAGCTGCTTCTCGAACGGCCCCGAACTGGCGGTGATCTTAACGGGCACGAAGGGGCCCCCCATCGCGGTGCGCGGCACGGCGGCTTCGAGATTTGCGAGGTTCAGGCCGAGATCGCTGACGACGCCGCGCATCCGGCGCATGCGGGAATCCATGGTTTCCTCGAGGGCGCTGAGCGCCGCGATCTGGCGACGCTCGACCTGGTCAAGCGAGGTCGTGAGCCGAACGACGACGTTGTCGAAGCCCTGGTTCTTGGCGAACTGATTGACGGGCGGAGCCGCGAGGGTCGGCGCGCGCGACTCGAGCCGCGCCTCGCGATCCGGCGGCGCCACGAAGATCACGGTGTCGCTGATCGGCGAGGGCTTTGGCGTGCCCTGCGTCGTCTGGCTGGCATCGCCACGCTGCGGGCTGGAGCGGGGAATCGATCCGGTCACGTCCGGCATGGACCCGAGCGCCGTGGCACGGGACTCCAGCGCCGTCTGGCGCTTCATGATCTGGTCGAGCTTCTGGTCGAACTGCTCCTGGTCGAGTAGCTGCCGGCTGGTGGTGCGGTCGACCTTGGCGCGCAGCTCGGCGATGCGGTCTTCATAGGCGTATTGCATCTCGGCCTGCCGGGCGATCAGCCGGGTGAGGACGTCGTCGCGGAAGGCGAAATAGGTCGCGGTTGCAGCCGACCAGAGCCCGAGCAACACGATCGTGCCGACCACGATCCAGAACACCACAGGCCCCAGGCGAACCTGCTTGCCGTGATGCACGATGGTGTAGGCGTCGTCGATGTCCGGAAGGGGAAGCGCGGTTGCCACCGCGGCGGCACGGCGATGAAAGGCTCGGCCGTGGTCGTGGGGGTGATGTTGGGGGTACTGCGAGAGCTGGGCAGAACTTTTCGACATCGGCACTCCCGCGCCGATCGGATGAGTCCGTGCGGCCTAATTGCCGCGGCAATCTGGGCCGGTCATGGTTAATTTTCCGGAAACGGAACCGCTTGAATTTAAATGATTGGTTAAAGGCTCCTTGCGGCTTCCAGCACCTCGTCGGCGTGGCCGTCGACCCGAACATTGCGCCAGATCCGGGCGATCTTGCCGTCGGCGCCAAGCAGCATCGTGGTGCGAAGAACTCCCAGGAAGCTCTTGCCATACATGGATTTTTCGCCCCAGGCGCCGTAGGCCTCCAGCATCGCGTGCGTCTCGTCCGAGATGAGGGGCACGCCGAGACCGTGCTTGTCGCGGAACTTGTCCTGAGCCTTTACCGGATCGGCGGAGATACCAAGCACGGCGGTGCTGGCCTTGGCGAAGGCGCCGGTCAGCCGGGTGAAGTCGATGGCTTCCCTGGTGCAGCCCGGCGTGTCGGCGCGGGGGTAGAAGAACAGGACCAGCTTCTGGCCGGCATAATCCGACAGCGCAACGACACCGCCACCGTCGCGGGGCAGGCGGAAGGCGGGGGCCTTCTGACCCTCGGCTAAGCCGGCCTTCGCCGCCGTTTTGGGCGCGGATGCCGATTTGGAAGAATTTAACCGTTTCGGTGCGGCCTTATGCGATGCTGTCTTTGCTATGATCCCAGTTGATTTGCTCGCTGGTGTCCGCTGTGTTTTCGCGGACTTAGTTTGAGTCGCAGCCCGCGCTTTCACGGGCGTCTTTTTAGCCGTCGGACTGACGGAGGGCGTTTTGGACGATTTCTTTCGGGATTTCTTGGACATACGCCTTCCTTTCGTCGCTTTCGGCGGGTCAACCAAAGCGGTATTGCAGCCTTTTTCCGGTATGCCGGAATCGTGCCCTCGGCTGGATGAGTCTGACGACGGCGAAGTCTGGTTACAAGGAATTACACGGACCACCCCACTGCTCGTTGAACGCGCTCCCGGGGCGACATGACGAACAGAAGGAATATTCGAGGTATGGCGGCAATGCCGGCGCGGGAAGCTTCGCTTCCTGACGACGGCTGCGGCCCCGGCGGCGCTCAATCCCACGACGGGCGCCTGTATCGAGAGGCAATGGCAAGGAATACGTCGCCCCAGGATTACAATCGGGATTCGGATCGGCGCGGCAGCCAACCAGAGCAGCAGCAATGGGACGACGCCGATTGGGATCCGGATCAGGAAGCGGCGGCGGGCTATCGGGCGCGCCGGCTGTTGTCGCGTTCCAATTCGGGCTTCCATCGCTTCGCTGACGGGTTTGGTCCCTTGCGCCGCTGGCTGGGCGGCGGTCGCTGGGTGAAGCGCGTGGCCGTGGTCGTCGGTGCCCTGGTCGTCATCTTCGTCGGCTGTTTCGGCGCGCTGTGGTGGCGGCTCGGCGCCGGTCCCATCAATCTCGACATTGCGACGCCGTGGCTCGCGGCCGCGATCGAGGACAATATCGGTCACGGCAACACCGTGGAGGTCGGCGGCACGCAGATCGAACGGGCCGGGCGGATCCGAATCGCCGTGCGCATCCGTGATATCGTCGTGCGCGACCACGATCACGTCATTGTCGCCACCGCACCGAAGGCCGAGGTGAAGCTGTCGGGTGCAGGCCTGCTGATGGGGCATCTGCGCGCCGAAAGCCTCAACCTCGTCGATGCCGAGCTCGCGATCCGGATCGCGCCTGACGGCACCGTCACGGTGTCGGCTGGCGACACCGCAAAGCCGCTTGCAACTGGCGTCGCCTCCAAGAAGGACGCGGGGCTGCCGCCGACTTTCCCGCGCAATGGTGTCCCACCGCCGCCATTCGCCACCGGGCCTGCGACCCCCGACGCATCGCAAGCCGCGACCCAGGCCACGGCCCCGACCGGCATTCTTCAGGGCCTCGACTGGCTCGACAGTCTGAGCATGACCGGCCTCGACGGCCAGAATCTCAACGAGATCGGCCTGAAGAACGGCAATCTGATCGTCGACGACCAGCAGCGCGGCAGCAAATGGACGTTTGAGAACATCACGCTCAGCCTGCGCCGACCCAGCCGTGGCGGCGTCGCGCTCAGCCTCGGCGAGGAGGGCGCGCGTCCGTGGTCGTTGCGGGCCACGATCGGCCCCACCGAGAACGGTGTGCGTTCGGTCGATATCCGCGCCGACAAGGTTTCGACCGCCAACATCCTGCTGGCGCTGCGGGTGAAGGATCTCACCTACACCGCCGACCTGCCGCTGACCGGCGAGCTCAAGGGCGAGCTCGGCCGCGACGGCGTGCCGACCTTCTTTCGCGGCAAGATCGCAGTCGGTGCGGGCAACATCATCGACACCGATACGCCGGATTATCCGATGGCGATCGACTCGGCCGAGATCAATGTCGAGTGGGACGCCAATCGGCGGGTGCTGGTCGCTCCGTTCAAGGTCCTCTCGGGCGCGAACCGCCTGACGCTTCTGGCTCATGTCGAGCCGCCCAACGGCACCGTCAATGACTGGCAGCTCGGTTTCAGCGGCGGTTCGATCCTGCTCGGCGGCATCGACAACGAGCCGCCGCTGGTCTTCAACCGTATTGCGATCGGCTTCCGCTTCGACACCGACCACAAGAGGCTGCTGTTGACCCAGGCCGACATCTCCAACGGAGAGATCGGCGTCGCCGGCACCGGTGCCATCGACTATTCGGGCGAGCCGCGGCTGACATTGGGTTTTGCGGGGACGCCGATGTCGGCCTCGGCGCTCAAGCGGATGTGGCCAACGCTTGTCGTTCCCGAGTTGCGCGAATGGGTGATCGAGCGGATCGAGCGTGGAACGCTCCAGCGCATCGAGATCGGCGTTAACTCGCCGACGAAGAATCTTCCGCGCAAGGGCCCACCCATTCCCGACGACGGCCTGTCCGTCAATATCGTGGCGAGCGGTGTCACGGTTCGCCCTGTCGATGGCCTGCCGGTGGTGCACGATGCCGATTTGAAGGCGCGCGTGACCGGGCGCACCGCGACGGTGAACATCGGGCAGGGCATTGCTGATACGCCGGCGGGCCGCAAGGTCACGATTTCCGACTTCGTCTTCGAGGTGCCCGATATGGCGCCCAAGCCGTCGCCGTCGCGAACCAGGTTCCGCGTCGAGGGTCCGGTGCCCGCAGCCGCCGAAATGCTTTCCAACGATCGCCTGAGCGATCTGTCGTCGACCGTCATCGATCCCAACACCAGCAAGGGGACGTTCTCGGCGAACGTCCAGCTTGGGCTGCCGGTCAAGGGCGAGCTGACCAAAGCCGACACCACCTACAGCGTGACCGCCGATCTCAACGGTTTTGGTGCCGACAAGCTGGTGATGAACCAGAAGCTGGAGGCCAACAACCTCAAGATCGTCGCGAGCAACCAGGGCTATCAGGTCAAGGGCGACGTCAAGATCAACGGGCAGGCGGCCTCGCTCGACTACCGCAAGCCCGCCGAGGGCGATGCGGACGTCAAATTGCAGACCACGCTGGACGATGCGAGCCGCGCGCGCCTCGGGTTCGATCTGGGCCCCGCCGTCAGCGGATCGGTGCCGATCAAACTGTCGGGCAAGATCGCCGGGGGGCCCGACCAGACGACGAGGCTCGGCATCGAGGCCGACCTGACCTCGGTCAAGCTCGACAACATCCTGCCCGGCTGGGTCAAGTTGCCGGGCAGAGCGGGCAAGGCCAGCTTCAAGGTGGTGCCGACGGCGCAATCGACGCGCCTGGAGGAGATCGTCATCGAAGGCGGCGGCGCCTCGATCAAGGGGTCGATCGAGGTCGATGCCAACGGCGATCTCATGAACGCGAACTTCCCGACCTACGCGCCGTCCGACGGCGACAAGGCGTCGCTGAAGGTGGAGCGCAGCCAGGACGGCGTGGTCAAGGGCACCATGCGCGGCGACGTATTCGACGGCCGCGGCTTCCTGAAATCGGCGATCTCAGGCAATTCCAAGGACGATGCCAAGAGCAAGACGAAGAACGTCGATTTCGACATGGACGTGAAGCTCGGCGCCGTCATGGGTTTCAACGGCGAGGCGATGCGCAGCGTCGAGGCCAAGATGTCGCGGCGCAATGGTGCGGTCAAAGCCTTCACGTTGAGCGGCAGGATCGGAAAAGACACGCCTGTGGCCGCCGATTTGCGCGGCGGCCGCGCCCAGGGCAACCGCGAGGTGATCTATCTCCAGACCAGCGATGCCGGCAACTTCCTGCGCTTCACAGACACCACCAACAAGGTCTTCGGCGGCCAGATGGTGGTGGCCATGGAGCCGCCGACGTCGGAGCCCACGACCCGGGAAGGCCTGATCAATGTGCGCGACTTCTCGGTCAAGGGAATGGATCAACTCGATCGCGTCGCGGCGGGCGCTCCCAACGGGGCGCAGAGCGGCGTGGCCTTTACGGCGATGCGTGCGGAGTTCACGCGGCAGAACGGCGCGCTCACGATCCGCGACGGCGTGGTCAAGGGGCCGATGATCGGCGCTACCATCGAGGGCTCAATCGACTTTCCCGGCAATCAGGTCTGCATGAGCGGCACATTCGTGCCGATGTATGGCGTCAACAACATCTTCGGCCAGATCCCGTTGTTCGGCATCTTCCTCGGCGGCGGCAACAATGAAGGATTGATCGGCGTGACCTACGAGGTCGTCGGCACCCCGGCCGCGCCCGTGATGCGCGTCAATCCGATTTCGGCGATGGCACCCGGTCTGTTCCGCAAGATCTTCGAATTCAACACCGGCAAACAGAACTCGCCGTTCGAGGAATTCCCGTCGCAGTCGAACGATGGTTCGACCGGAACGACGCGCCAGCTCTCGAGCGGCTGCACCCTCGCGCGGCGATAGCGGCGAGGCTGCCGAGCTCCTTCCAATAAGCGCGCAGAACGTGGATGGCCGGGACAAGCCCGGCCATGACGACGTGCTGGGTTTGATGCCGGCCGCTTACGCCGCGCGCACGCCGGCCAGGAAGGTTCCGACTTCGCCGGAGAGCTGCTCGGCCTGCTTGGAGAGGTTTGACGCAGCTGCGAGCACCATGCCTGCCGCATTGCCGGTCTCGTTCGCTGCCGTGCTGACGCCGCCGATATTGGTGGTGACCTCCTGGGTCGCCTCCGCCGTCTGCGAGACGCTGCGGGCGATCTCGGCGGTGGCGGCGCCTTGCTCCTCGATCGCAGCGCCGATCGAGGTGGCGATCCGGCTGACCTCCTCGATGGTGGCGGTGATGCCGCCGATGGCGTCTACCGCTTCCTTGGTCGCGCCCTGGATCTGGGCGATCTTGTCGCCGATCTCGCGGGTGGCTTCCGCAGTCTGGCTCGCCAGCGACTTCACCTCCGAAGCGACGACCGCAAAGCCGCGGCCGGCTTCACCGGCGCGTGCGGCCTCGATGGTGGCGTTGAGCGCGAGCAGATTGGTCTGCGCCGCGATGCTGGAAATCAGCTCGGCGACATGCTCGATCTGCTGGGCGCCGTCCGAGAGGGCGCGCACGATGGTGTCGGTGCGGCGTGCGCTGTCCACGGCACGGCCGGTGACCACGGCGGACTGCGCGACCTGACGGCTGATCTCGGTGATGGAGGAGGAGAGCTCCTCGGCGGCGGCCGCAACCGTCTGGACGCGCTGGCTGGCTTCGGTGGCGGCCGAGCCCACGACGGCGGCGCGGCGGTTGGTGCCTTCCGCGGTCGACGACATCGACTTGGCAGTGACCTCCAGTTCGCCGGAGCCCGAGGCCATGAGGCCGACTAGCTGGCCGACGGAGGCGTCAAACCGGTCGGCAAGCGAGATCAGCGCGTCACGCTTCTCCTGTTCGCTGCGGGTCTTGGTGGCGACCTGCTCGGCCTCCAGCTTGCGCGCTGTCAGCGCGGTCTGCCTGAGCACTTCGAGGGTCTCGGCCATGCGGCCGATCTCGTCGCCGCGACCGGTCTCCTCGACCGCCGCATCGATGGCGCCTTCGGAGATGGCCTGCATGCGGTTCTTCTGGCGGTCGAGCGCGCCGAGCACATCGCGCGCAATCAGCCAGGACAGCGTCGCCATCAGCAGCATCAGGCCGATGCCGATCGCCCCCAGCTCCAGCGTCAAGGCTCGCACGTCGGCGTCAATGTCGTCGACATAGAGGCCGTAGCTGATCGTCGCGTTCCAGGGCGCGAATTTGCGCGCGAACACGGTCTTGCGGACGGGCTCCGTCTGGCCGGGGCGGGGATAGAGATAGGAGGTCACGCCGCCCTGTGCGGTCTCAGCGCCAGCCTTGATAATGGCGTCGGCGATCAGGACGCCATTGGAGTCCTTCGCACCGGTGATCTTGCCCTCGAGCTGCTGGTTGGCGCCGTTGACGATGAGGGACGTATCGGCGTTATAGACCACCGGATAGCCTTGGCCGCCATTGAAGCTCATGCGGCGGCCGCGCTGGTGGAACTGGACCTTCGCTTCGGCCTGCGTCAGCTTGCCGGCGCCGACTTCTTCTTCAAGTGATTGGGCGAGGTTATGGAGCATATCGACCGCGGTCCGCATCTGCTGGACGCGGTCCTCAAGCATGCGGCTCTTGCTGAGCACGGACGACACCCCGATGATGGCCGTGACCGTGAGTGCCGAAAGAAAGACCATGCTGGCGAGCTTGGTGCGGATCTTGAGGTGGCTCAGCAGCTTCATCACGGCCTCGACGGAATGGTTATTGTTGCTCGCGTCGGTAGCATGAAATTCTTACCAATCATGAATGGACGCGTGCGACGGCTGCCGCGCAAGCGGCGTCCGCGAGCCGCATGCGCAAACATCCATGCGGAAAAGCGCCGTGTCGGCGCATGGCAAGTCAACTGGGAGAAAGATTGTGTGGGTCTTTAGTCCCGACCGAATCCGGTGGGAGCGGACATGAACCGATTCGTTCATCGCCTCATCATGTCGATGCTGCTGGTCGCGGTCCTCGTCCTCGTCTGGAACGTGCTGGGCTCGCGCTGAGATGGCACCCGTAAATGTTCGGGTGCCATCCCTTTATCCGCGAATCAATTGCTGATGCCTCAGCGCCGCGGGAACGCGCCGCCGGTTGTGCCGCTAGTCCTTGCCCATCGCCGCATCGGCGCTGACCGAGCCGCCGCCGGCTGCCGAGAGATAGAGGCAGGCGAAGCAGAACAGGATCGCCGCGGTGCCACCATTGAGCAGCGGCAGGAACACCGGCGTCTCGCCCTTGAACATGTGGCCCATGAAGTAGGCGAAGGCCATCTCACCCGACAGGATGAACGCCGCGAGGCGGGTGAACAGGCCGATCATCAGCAGCGCGCCAAGCACGAGCTCAAGCGTACCGGCTGCGTAGATGAGCGGCGGGATGTTTGCGAAGTAGGGAAGCACCGGAAACTTGAACAGCTTGGCGATGCCGTACTGGAGCAACAGGAGTCCAGTGATGAAGCGAAACAGGCTCAAGAGAACCGGTTGAAAGCGAACGAGATAGGGAAAGTTCATTGGTTTGTGCCCTCCATCCAATGCTTGCGACTAGGACCGCATTCAGTTCTGCCCTGCAAGCCGCCCAAGGGCAATTTGCGCTGACATTTTTGTCATGTCGGACAAAACACCGCAGGAGGGACTTTCACCCGCGCGCCATCCACATCTTTTGCAGCTGTTCGCGTCGTGCCCATCCGTAATTTCCCGGTGACGCGAATGCCCGCAGGTTACCTCTGAGACACCTACCGCCGCAGGGCGGGCACGACCAGGAACGGGATCATCCCGAGCACCACGCTGGCAAGCGCGAAGGCGAGCAGCGCGTTGTAGCCGTGGGTCGCGTCATGGATCAGGCCGCCGCTCCAGGAGCCGAACGCCGAGCCGAGTCCGCTGCCGATCGAGATCGTGCCGTAAATGGTGCCGACGCGCTTGCCCCCGAAGATCTTCATCGCGGTCGCCGTGATCAGCGGTCCACGTGAGCCCATCATGCTGCCGAAGCAGACCACGAATCCGGTGAGCAGGAGGAGATTGGCGGAGTATTGCAACAGCCACAGCAGGAAGATGCCGAGGATCGAGATCGCGTAGCTGAGCAGCACCGACGGCCGACGTCCGATCAGGCCGTCGAGCGCGGACACGCCGAGCATGCCGAACACCAGCACAACGCCGGAGAAGCCCCAGGCGGTCGCGGCCTGCAGCGGCGGAAAGCCGGCATCGATCAGATAGGCCACAATCTGTGCGGCGATCGCATACATGCCGACCGCGGTGAAGAAGAAGGTCGAGAACAGCGCCCAGAAGGCGTGATGGCGCATCGCGCTCGGAAGGGTCCAGCCGTGATCGACGAAATCCGGATCGGTCTTCTTCGCGATATGCGGCGAGCCCGAGGCGAACAGCCGCCATGGCAGCAGCATGAGCGGCACCAGCAGGCCGAGCGCGGCGAAGCCGAACAGCTGGTAGGTTTCGCGCCAACCGAGATGATCAATCAAAAGCTGCGAGGTCGGCAGCAGTGCCAGCACGCCGCCCCCCATGGCCGAGTAGACCACCGCCATCGCGGTCGGCAGCTTTGGGCCGAACCAGCGGCCCAGTAGGATCGAGTTCGGCACATTGCCGATGAAGGCGACGCCGATGCCGACGAAGAGTCCGATCGAGAGCTGGAACTGCCAGAGTGACTGCGCGTGCGCCGCAATCAGGAAAGCCGAGCCGAGCAGCAACAGGCCGAGTGCATAGACGATGCGCGGTCCGGAATGATCGAAAAGCCGTCCGACCAACGGCGCAGTCAGTCCGCTGACGAGCCAGGTCAGCGAATAGATCGAGACCACCTGGGCGCGATCCCAGCCAAAATTTTCCGAGATCGGCTTCAGGAAGACGGTAAAGCTTTCGCTGAGGCCGCGGCCGAGCACGGCGAGTGTGAAGCAGAGCGCGAGCACCACGAGCGCGGTGCGCACGACGCCCTGCGGCGTCGCCGTGACGCGTTCCCTGGTCGCTTGCTTGGACTGTTCCTCTAGCGTGTTCTGGTCCATTGCCGATCAGGGAGCGCGCTTCGGCGCGCCCTGACAAGCAGCGAAAATCTCATACGCCTATGCAGGCCTGAGCAGGATGTGCTTCTTCTTGCCGAACGACAGCTTGATCACGCCTTCCGGCGTCAGGTCGGCCGCCGACAATGCCATCTTCTCGTCGGTGACGGGCTCGTCGTTGACGCGCAGGCCGCCGCCCTTGATCTGGCGCCGTGCTTCGCCGTTAGAGGCAACGAGGCCCGCCTTGACGAAGGCATTGAGCACGCCGAGGCCGGCGTCGAACTCGCCGCGTGGAATTTCCACGGTCGGCAGGCTCTCGGCCAGCGCGCCTTCCTCGAAGGTGCGGCGCGCGGTCTCGGCCGCCTCGTTCGCTGCGTCGCGGCCATGCAGGAGCGCGGTCGCCTCCGTGGCGAGCACCTTCTTGGCCTCGTTGATCTCGGAGCCTCCGAGTGCCTCGAGCTTCCTGATCTCGCTCATCGGCAGCGTCGTGAACAGCTTGAGGAATTTGCCGACGTCGGCGTCCTCGGTGTTGCGCCAGTACTGCCAGAAATCATAGGCCGAGAACTGGTCGGCGTTGAGCCAGACCGCGCCTTGTGCGGTCTTGCCCATCTTGACCCCCGATGCCGTCGTCAGCAGCGGCGTCGTCAGCGCATACAGTTGATGGGTGCCCATGCGGCGGCCGAGATCGACGCCCATGATGATGTTGCCCCACTGGTCGGAGCCGCCCATCTGCAAGTTGCAGCCGGTCCGCCTGGCGAGTTCGACATAGTCGTAGGCCTGGCAGATCATATAGTTGAACTCGATGAAGCTCATCTCCTGCTCGCGCTCGAGGCGTAGGCGCACGGAGTCCATGGTCAGCATGCGGTTGACCGAGAAGTGCCGGCCGATGTCGCGCAGCATCTCGATGTAATTGAGCTTTGTCAGCCACTCGGCATTGTCGAGCATGATGGCGTCGCTCTTGCCCTCGCCATAGCGCAGCACTTTTGCGAACACGCCGCGGATCGATTCCTTGTTGGCCTCGATCTCGGCGACGGAGCGGATCGCCCGCGTCTCGTCCTTGCCGGAGGGGTCGCCGACCATGGTGGTGCCGCCGCCCATCAGCGTGATCGGTTTGTTGCCGGATTGCTGCAGCCAGTGCAGCATCATCATGGTCAGGTAGTTGCCGATGTGCAGCGAGCGGGCGGTGCAATCGTAGCCGACATAGGCCGTCACCTCGCCCTTGGCGGCGAGTGCGTCCAGCCCCTCGAAATCGGAGCATTGGTGGATGAATCCACGTTCCTGCAGCGTATTGAGGAAATCCGATTTGAATGCAGTCATTTGTCGGCGTGCCTGACAATTCTTGGTTTACTGTTTCGGGAGCAATTTAAGGGTCTTCCGTGGGAACTCGGTTGCTGCCCGCTACTTTGGCCTGTGGCATTATAAGATGTGTCCCTCTGGCACAAGATCGGCATGCCGGAGGGGGCTTTGAGGATGCTGATCCATGATGTTGACGGCACTCGGTTTGATGAGCGGCACCTCGCTGGACGGGGTGGACGTCGCGCTGATCGAAACCGATGGAAAGCAGGTCAAGGCGTTCGGGCCGTCCGGCTACCGGCCCTATAGTCCGGCGGAGCGCAACCTACTCCGCCAGGCGCTCAGTGAGGCCGTGCACCTGTCGCAACGCGATGCCCGGCCGGGAGTTCTGGCCGAGGCCGAACGCGCGGTGACGCTGGCGCACGCCGAAGCGGTGGCCGCCTTCGTCGCCCAGAACCGGATGAAGCCGGAAGACATCGACATCGTCGGCTTCCACGGCCAGACCGTGCTGCACCGCCCCGAGAAGCGCCTGACCGTGCAGATCGGCGATGCGCCGGCGCTGGCGAGGGCGATCCATATTCCCGTAATGCATGATTTCCGCGCCGCCGACGTCGAGGCCGGCGGGCAGGGCGCGCCATTCGTGCCGGTCTACCACCGGGCGCTCGTCCATTCGCTGGAGCGCGAAGGGCCGATCGTTGTCGTCAATATCGGCGGCGTCTCCAACATCACCTATATCGACGGCAACGACACGCTGATCGCCTGCGATACCGGGCCCGGCAACGCGCTGCTCGACGATTTCATGTACCGCACCATGAATCAGGCGTTCGACGCGGACGGAAAGTTCGCAGCGCTCGGCAAGGCCGACGAGGCCTGGATTGCACGGGCGCTGGAATTGCCGTTCTTCGCAAGCCCGCCGCCGAAATCGCTCGACCGCAACGATTTTGCTGCCCTCAAGCTGGGCGATATCGCGCCGGCCGATGGCGCCGCGACGCTCACCGCCTTCACTGCGGCGGCCATCGCCCGCATCGTCCCGCTGCTGCCACGCAGGCCGCGAAGCTGGATCGTCTGCGGCGGCGGCGCCCGCAACCGGACCATGCTGCAGATGCTGCGGGAGCGCGTGGGGTCCGCCACTGTCGAGGCCGCCGAGACAGTCGGCTGGGCCTCCGACGCCATCGAGGCGCAGGCCTTCGGCTTCCTGGCTGCCCGCGGCCTAAAGGGCCTGCCGCTGTCGTATCCCGCGACCACGGGCGTGCCGATGCCGATGACAGGCGGGGTGATCGCGCGGCCGTGAGGAGATCCTACATCGATACCGGTCGATGCAAATGCACGAACTTGACGAATGTATGCAAGTGCATCTATATTGGATGCAGTTGCATCCAACCGCCGGGATCTTTGCCATGACCGCTTCACTCAAACTGATCAGCCACAAGCTTTGTCCATACGTGCAGCGCGCCGTGATCGCGCTCAACGAGAAGGGCGTCCCGTTCGAGCGGGTCGACATCGATCTCGCCAACAAGCCGGACTGGTTTCTCAAACTGTCGCCGCTCGGCAAGGTGCCGGTGCTGGTGGTTGCGACCGACAAGGGCGAGGTCGCGCTGTTCGAGAGCAACGTGATCTGCGAATACATCGAGGAGACGCAAGGCGGCGGAAAACTGCATCCGACTGATGCGCTCGAGCGTGCCGAGCATCGCGCCTGGATGGAGTTCGGCTCGGCGATTCTCGGCGATCTCTGGGGGCTGGAGACCACGACCGACCCGGCGACGTTTGAGAGTAAGCGCCAGGCACTCGTGGCGAAGTTCGCGCGTGTCGAGGCCGCGCTCAGCGCGGGCCCATTCTTTGCAGGCGATGCGTTCAGTCTCGTCGATGCGGTGTTCGCTCCCGTCTTCCGCTATTTCGATGTGTTCGATGAACTGATCGAACTCGGCATCTTCAAGGATCTACCGAAGGTGCGCGCGTGGCGCGCCGAGCTGGCAAAGCGTCCGAGCGTCCGTACTGCGGTGGGCGCGGACTATCCGCAATTGCTGCGCGCCTTCCTCGTGCGCCACGACGCGCATCTGCTCAAGCTTGCGGCCTGAGCCCACGCCGATGTCGCAATCCATGGCCTGGTTGATGCTGGTGATCGCCGGCGCACTTGATGTCGGTTGGGCGATCTCGATGAAATATGCGGAGGGCTACACGCGCGCTGGATGGAGCATCGTCTCGCTCGTGCTGCTCGCAACCTTCGTTGTCCTGCTCGGGCGTGCCTTGAAGGTGCTCGAGGTCGGCGTCGCCTATTCGGTGTGGACCGGCATCGGCGCCGCCGGCACCTTCGTCATGGGCGTCGTGCTGTTCGGCGAGACCTTGAGCGCGATGAAACTAGCGGGCATCGCGCTCGTCTTGATGGGAATCGTCGCCCTCAAGCTGGCTTAAAACCGAGCTTTAGTTTGGTAGCCCGGATGGAGCGAAGCGCAATCCGGGGCCTTGTCTCAGCAGATGGAGCTTCCCGGATTTCGCTTCGCTCCATCCGGGCTACAAGGCTCAGCGACGAGGCCTTAGCGCACGTTGGCGAGGCGCATGTCGAGATAGGCGGTGATGGTTTCCATCAGCGGCTCGAGTTTGGCGTCGAAGAAATGATTGGCGCCGGGGATGACCTGTTGGTCGATCACGATGCCCTTCTGCGTCTTCAGCTTCTCGACCAGCGTGTTGACGTCCTTGGGCGGCACCACCGCGTCCTTCTCGCCATGCACGATGAGCCCAGAGGACGGGCAGGGCGCGAGGAACGAGAAGTCGTAGAGGTTGGCGGGCGGCGCGATCGAGATGAAGCCCTCGACCTCCGGACGGCGCATCAGCAGCTGCATGCCGATCCAGGCGCCGAAGGAGAAGCCGGCAACCCAGCAGGCGCGCGCTTCGGGATTGATGGTCTGCGCCCAGTCGAGCGCCGCGGCCGCGTCCGACAATTCGCCGGTGCCGTGGTCGAACGAGCCCTGGCTGCGGCCGACGCCGCGGAAATTGAATCGCAGCACCGAGAAGCCACGATGCGCGAACGCATAGTAGCACTGGTAGATGATCTGGTGATTCATCGTGCCGTGGAACTGCGGATGCGGGTGCAGGACCATCGCGATCGGCGCGTTCTTCTGCTTGGCCGGATGGTAGCGGCCTTCGAGACGGCCGGCGGGGCCGGTGAAAATAACTTCAGGCATGATGATCTCTTGATTGATCCCTTGAAGACGCTCTTCAACAATCAACCGATTGTGCGGACTTCGTCGGCTGCTGGGCCGATCAAGCCGCGAATGGAAGGGTGGAGCGGCGCCCTCGGATGATGCGCGAGCGGCGCGCGGCGAACTGACGCGCGCGTTCTAACATGAGGCGAGGGTCAAAAAGCAAGCATCTTGAACATCGCCCAATGAGCTCAAGAGCTTACCCGGTCATGCCAGTGTCATGCCGACGGCTGCCGGGACCCAACCAGGTGACGGCTAGGATCGGTGGTGTGGCAACAACCAATTGGAATCACGATTGTTTATCGTTTGTCGGGCGATCGCCGGTGGCGATTCACACCGGCTCGGTGCGATCTCCCAGGGAGGCGACCGCGGGCCGATAGCGGCGACTGCCCCCAAGCGTCTGCCCATTGTCGAATGTGAGCTCGAAATCCCCTGACGGCTTGAAGTCCACGGCGCTCACCCGGTCGAGATTGGCGAGCCTGGTCCGGTGCACGCGCACGATGGCGAAGCGGGCGAGCTCGCTTTCGGTCGCGGCCAACGTGCCGCGGATCAGGTGCTGGATGCCGCTGGCGAGGTTGTATTCGATGTAATTGCCGGCAGAGGCGACCCACAGGATGTCGCGCGGCACGACGCGAATGCGGCTGGTGCCGTCCCGGAGCCAGATCAGATCGAGGGACGACTGCTCCAATGGAACGGCCGGGATGGGCATCGCCGCCCGCACGGCCTTCCGCAGCTCGCGCCGGCTTTCGAGCAGCCAGAGCGTTGCTCCGAGCAGCAAAGCGGTCACGGCATCCTTGCGGAACTCGTACAGGACCGCCGCCAACGAGAAATGGAAGTCGTAGGCACTTCCCGCGAGCCAGAGCAGGAATTTCCGGACCGCTACCATTCCGGTGATGTGGAGGGCCGAGAAGCCAAGCAAGGCGACCGCGGCGATTCCGATCCGAATTGCCAGCGGCCGTGTCTGGCGCATGCGCCGGACGGCCAGCACCAGGATCGGCACCAGCAGCAAGATGACGATGATGCTCGACAGCTCCCAGAACAGTCGCCGGCCAATGTCATAGCTGTCGCCACGCCAGGCGGCGTCCTGCGCGCCGGAGAGCGCATTGACGATCCCGATGGCGAGCGAGACGGCGGCGATCGCGGCGAACATCGTCCCGTCGCCACTGATCCCGCCGGGCCAACCGCTCGTCCCGGACCCCGACGCCTCGTCCCCTCGCGCCCGGTCCTGATCCCAAACCGTCTCGACACGCTCCGTTTCGGGGGCATTTTGGCCGTCAGCCATGGCCCAAAACCCGTGTTTGCCGTCCCGCCGAGGAGCAGAGAACCATGTCAACACCGCAACAAATTTCGACTTCGGAACGACGCATCGATCTGGATTGGGTGCGGATTTTAGCGTTCGGGCTCTTGATCTTCTACCACGTCGGCATGCTCTACGTGTCCTGGGGGTTTCACATCAAGAGCGAGCACCGGCTGACTTGGCTCGAGCCCCTGATGCTGGTCATCAATCCCTGGCGGCTGTCGCTGTTGTTTCTGGTTTCCGGCGTCGCCACCCGTTTCATGCTGGGCAAGTACAACCTCGGTGCCTTCGTCCGCACGCGCTCGGCACGACTCCTGATCCCACTGATCTTTGGCATGTTCGTGATCGTGCCGCCGCAGTCCTACCTCCAGATCGTTGAGAGCCTCGGTTACCCCGCCGGCTTCGCCGATTTTTACGTCCGGCACTATCTGGCGTTCGGAGCGCAATTCTGCCCGAACCCCTGTATCGTGCTGCCGACCTGGAACCATCTCTGGTTCGTAGTCTATCTATGGGTCTACACCGTCGCGCTGGCCGGCCTGCTCTGGCTGCGGCCCATGCTGGCCGATCGGCTCGGCCCGAGACTGGCTGTCCTCCTCACCGGACCCGGGCTGCTGGTCCTGCCGTGCCTTTTGTTCGCGGCCTGGCGCTTGTTCCTGTTTCCGGCCTTCCCGTCGACGCACGCGCTGTTCGGCGACTGGTACAACCATGCGGACCATGCGACCGCGTTCCTGATTGGCTTCCTGCTGGCGAAAGAGGGCGGTATCTGGCGCGATATCGAACGGCAGCGCTGGATTGCGCTCGCAGTTGCCGCAAGCCTGTTCGTCCTGTTCATTCTGCTTCGTGCCGGCCTGGTCGAGCCATCGCCGATGCTGAGATGGTTCGCGAGCTCGGCCTATGGCTGCTACCAATGGCTGGCGATGGCGGCGGTGCTCGGCTTTGCGCGACGCCACCTGACGGCCGACGGCCCCGTGCGCCGCTATCTGACCGATGCGATCTTTCCCTATTACATCGTGCATCAGACCGCGATCATCATGATCGCGCACGCATTGCAGGGCAGCGGGCTATCAGCCGGAAGCGAAGCCGCCATCGTAATATCAGGCACCGGGCTCACTTGCCTCGTCGCCTACGAGATCGCGCGTCGGATCGCCTGGCTACGGCCACTGTTTGGCCTCCGGACAGAGGTCCGATCCTCGGCCGGAATTGCGCAGCAACAGCCGGCCTGATGTGCGGCGGCTGCCGATTGGCGCGAGGGTAAAAGATGCTAAGAGGGCGCCATGCCGAGCCGCGTCTATCTCGACTGGAATGCGACCACGCCGCTGCGCGCCGAGGCGCGCGCAGCGATGCTGGCCGCCTACGAGCTGATCGGCAATCCGTCCTCGGTTCATGCCGAGGGGCGACAGGCGCGGCGGCTGGTCGAGGGGGCGCGGGCCGTCCTTGCGACCGCAGTAGGCGCGCTGCCGCGGAACGTCGTCTTCACCTCCACCGGAACCGAAGCCAACGCGCTGGCGCTGTCGCCGGGCCTGCGGGGGCCGTCGGGAGGGCCTGTCGAGCGGCTTCTGGTCTCGGCCGTCGAGCATGCTTCGGTAATGGCAGGCGGCCGGTTCCCGGCGGATGAGATCGGTCAGATCAGGGTCACACGCTCCGGCGTGATCGACCTCGATCATTTAGAGGCGCTGCTCAGCGATGGCCCGCCGGCGTTGGTCTCCGTCATGGCCGCCAATAATGAGACGGGCGCGCTGCAGCCGGTCACTGACGTCGCAGGAATCGTTCACGGGGCCGGCGGCCTCCTGCACGTCGATGCAATCCAGGCGCTTGGAAAAATCCCTTTCGATATCAAGGTGATCGGCGCAGACCTTGCGACCTTTTCTGCGCACAAGATCGGCGGCCCCAAGGGTGTTGGCGCGCTGGTCGTGGCCGAGGGCGTAGCCGGACTCGCGCCGGTGCTGCGGGGCGGCGGGCAGGAGCTGAACCGGCGCGCGGGAACCGAGAATGTCGCGGGCATTGCCGGCTTCGGGGCAGCGGTGCGGGTCGCCCTGCAAGCTTTGCCGGAAGATGCGGAGCGGATGGCAAGTCTCAGAGATCGCTTGGAAAATGACATTCGCTCCATGGCCGGCGCCACGGTCTTCTCAGACGACGTCAAGCGGTTGCCAAATACCGTTCTTTTCACGGCTCCCGGCTTGAAAGCCGAGATCGCGGTGATCGGCTTTGACCTCGAAGGCATCGCGGTATCCTCGGGTTCCGCCTGTTCCTCGGGCAAGGTGCAGCCGTCCCACGTGCTGTCGGCGATGGGGTATGATCCCACCGTCGCCCAGGGAGCAGTGCGTCTCAGTCTGGGCTGGTCCACGGAGCCGGATGACATCAACAGGGCGTTAGAGGCTTGGCGAAAGCTCGGTAATACCCTACTTAAGGGATAAGCGATGAAACACGGCTTGAACGGTTCTAAGCGCGTGCGTCCCGCCAAGAAACATCGTAATAGTCGTCCGAGTTTGATGATCCACCGCGGTCCTTGAAACCGCGAGCGGAGGATAGAATGCCAGCCGTGCAAGAGACGGTCGAGCGCGTGAAGCGCATCGACGTCGATCAGTATCGTTATGGGTTTGAGACCCTGATCGAGTCCGACAAGGCCCCCAAGGGGTTGTCGGAAGAGACCGTCAAGTTCATCTCCGAGAAGAAGAACGAACCCGCCTGGATGCTCCAGTGGCGGCTCGAGGCCTATCGGCGCTGGCTGACCATGACCGAGCCGACCTGGGCCCGCGTCGACTATCCCAAGATCGACTTCCAGGACCTCTATTACTATTCGGCTCCCAAGCCGAAGAAGACGATCACCTCGCTCGACGAGATCGATCCCGAGATTCTGAAGACCTACGAGAAGCTCGGCATTCCCTTGCGGGAAGTCGCCATGCTCGAAGGCGTCGAGCCGAAGCCCGGCGAGGAAGACCCCAACAGGCGCAAGATCGCGGTCGACGCCGTGTTCGATTCTGTCTCGGTTGCGACCACCTTCAAGGCCGAGCTGAAGAAGGCCGGCGTGATCTTCATGCCGATCTCAGAGGCGATCCGCGAGCATCCCGAGCTGGTGCAGAAATATCTGGGATCCGTGGTGCCGACCTCGGACAATTTCTATGCGACGCTGAACTCGGCGGTGTTTTCGGACGGCTCGTTCGTCTACGTGCCGCCGGGCGTGCGCTGCCCGATGGAGCTGTCCACCTATTTCCGCATCAACGAACGCAACACCGGCCAGTTCGAGCGCACGCTGATCATCGCCGACAAGGGCTCCTACGTCTCCTATCTCGAGGGCTGCACCGCGCCGCAGCGCGACGAGAACCAGCTGCACGCGGCCGTGGTCGAGCTCGTCACGCACGACGACGCCGAGATCAAATATTCGACGGTTCAGAACTGGTACCCGGGCAATTCGGAAGGCAAGGGCGGCATCTACAATTTCGTCACCAAGCGGGGTGACTGCCGCGGCAACAATTCCAAGATCTCCTGGACCCAGGTCGAGACCGGTTCGGCGATCACCTGGAAGTATCCGAGCTGCATCCTGCGCGGCGACAATTCGCGTGGTGAATTCTACTCGATCGCGATCTCGAACGGCTATCAGCAGGTCGACTCGGGCACCAAGATGATCCATCTCGGCAAGAACACGTCGAGCCGCATCATCTCCAAGGGCATCGCCGCCGGCAAGTCGCAGAACACCTATCGCGGGCTCGTCACGGCGCATCGCAAGGCGACCGGCGCGCGCAACTTCACCGCCTGCGATTCGCTATTGATCGGCGACAAATGCGGCGCGCACACCGTGCCCTACATCGAAGCCAAGAACTCGTCGGCGACGTTCGAGCACGAGGCCACCACGTCCAAGATCTCCGAGGACGTGCTGTTCTACTGCATCCAGCGCGGCCTCACGCAGGAGGAGGCGGTCGGCCTCGTCGTCAACGGCTTCGTCAAGGACGTGCTGCAGCAACTGCCGATGGAGTTCGCGGTGGAAGCGCAGAAGCTGATCTCGATCTCGCTCGAAGGATCGGTCGGCTAACGCCGACCCTCGCGGCGCGCATCGCGCGCCCCATGCATCATTTGAATAAACTGGACACCAAGATGGCTTTGCTCGAAGTGAAAGACCTCAAGGTTCGTGTCGAGGAGCGTGAGATCCTCCATGGGCTGACGCTGACCGTGAACGAGGGCGAGATCCACGCGATCATGGGGCCGAACGGCTCCGGCAAGTCGACCCTGTCCCACGTCATCGCCGGCAAGCCCGGTTACGAGGTCACCGACGGCGAGATCCTGTTCAAGGGCGAAGACCTGCTCGCGATGGCCCCGAACGAGCGCGCCGCCAAGGGCGTGTTCCTGGCGTTTCAGTATCCGGTCGAGATTCCCGGCGTCTCCACCATGAATTTCCTGCGCACCGCGCTGAACGCGCAGCGCAAGGCGCGCGGCGAGAGCGAATATTCGACGCCGGACTTTTTGAAGAAAGTCCGCGACGTCTCGAAGTCGTTGAACATCCCGCAGGACATGCTCAAGCGCGGCGTCAATGTCGGCTTCTCCGGCGGCGAGAAGAAGCGCAACGAGGTGCTGCAGATGGCGCTGTTCGAGCCGAGCCTGTGCATCCTCGACGAGATGGATTCCGGCCTCGACATCGACGCGCTGCGCATCGCAGCCGACGGCGTCAACGCGCTGCATTCGCCCAAGCGCGCGATGGTCGTCATCACCCACTATCAGCGGCTGCTCAACTACATCGTGCCTGACGTCGTGCACGTGATGTCGAAGGGCCGTGTCGTGAAGAGCGGTGCCAAGGACCTGGCGCTGGAGCTGGAGTCGTCCGGCTACGCCCAATACGAGGACGCGTAAGGAATTTTGCGATGAACGTTGCTGTGGCAAAGACCGGAAACGGCCGCGCGGTGAGCGATCTGTTCGCCAGCGCCGAAGGCCGTCTGCCGGGTTCGCCTTCCGTGATCGCCGTGCGCCGCGAGGCGTTCGAGACCTATGAGCGTCTCGGCCTGCCGCACCGCCGGATCGAGGAATGGAAATACACCGATCTGCGCGCGCTGGTCGGCGAGGTGCTGCCGCTTGCGGCTGCACCCGATGCGGCTGCGTTGAAGCGCGCCGCGGACGCCGTGAAAGCGCACGCGATCGCGGGCGCCCGCAAGCTGGTGCTGGTGGACGGCGTGTTCGCCACCGACCTCTCTGACGTCAAGGCGCTGGCCTCCGAGGTGAGCGTTAAGACCTTGCGGGAGACGCTGGACAAGGATTCCGGTCTGTTGAAGACCGCGGCCACCGATGCGGTGATCGCGCTGAACGCGGCGATGGCGACCGACGGTGTCGTGCTTACGGTCGCCGATGGCGCGCAGCTCTCCGCGCCGATCCAGATCATCCACATCGCGATCACGTCTTCCGCGTCGACGTTCACCCGCTCGCAGGTCGCGGTCGGGAAGGGCGCTCGTGCCACCATCATCGAGAGCTTCGTCGCGGCCGGCGCCAAGGCTTACCAGGTCAGCGATGCCGTCATCCTCTCGGTCGGCGACAACGCCGACGTCGCGCATATCCGCCTGATGGACGATTCGCCTGATGCGGTGAACATCACCTCGCAGTTCGTCACGGTCGGTGCGAACACGAAGCTGAATTTCTTCAACATGACCACCGGTGCTGCGGTCAGCCGCCTGCAAGGCTTCATCACGATGGCGGGCGAGGGCAGCGAACTCTCGGTCAACGGCGTGAACCTGTTGCAGAAGACCGAGCATGGCGACACCACCTTGGTGGTCGACCATGCCGTGCCGAACTGCGTCAGCCGGGAAGTTTTCCGTGCCGTGATCGACGATCGCGCCCATTCGGTGTTCCAGGGCCGCATCATCGTTCGTCCCGATGCACAGAAGACCGACGGCAAGATGATGATCCGTGCGTTGCTGCTCTCGGACGAGGCGGAAGCCGACAACAAGCCCGAGCTCGAGATCTTTGCTGACGACGTCTCCTGCGGTCACGGCGCCACCGCCGGTGCGCTCGACGACAGCCTCCTGTTCTACCTGAAGGCGCGCGGCCTGCCCGAGAAGCAGGCCCAGGCGCTGCTGATCCAGGCTTTCGTCGGCGAGGCGATCGAGCAGATCGCCGACGATGATCTGCGCGAGCACGTGATCGGCATTGCCGAGCGCTGGCTGGAGCGGCGCCAATGAGCGCGCATCCGGCAGTCAAGAACGGCTCTTACGACGTCGCGCGCGTGCGCCAGGATTTTCCGGCGCTGGCCATGCAGATCTACGGCAAGCCGCTGGTCTATCTCGATAACGCGGCTTCCGCGCAGAAGCCGAGCGCCGTGCTCGATCGCATGACGCAGGCCTACACCTCCGAATACGCCAACGTGCACCGCGGCCTGCATTATCTCGCCAACGCCGCGACCGAGGCCTATGAGGGCGGCCGCACCAAGGTGGCGCAATTCATCAACGCTGCGCGGACCGAGGAAGTGATCTTCACCCGCAATGCGACCGAGGCAATCAACCTCGTCGCCTCGTCCTGGGGTGAACCGAACATCAAAGAAGGCGACGAGATCGTCATCTCGATCATGGAGCACCACTCCAACATCGTGCCCTGGCATTTCCTCAGGGAACGCCATGGTGCCGTGATCAAATGGGCGCCGGTCGACGACGAGGGCAATTTCCTCATCGAGGAATTCGAGAAACTCCTGACATCGAAGACCAAGCTGGTCGCGATCACGCAGATGTCGAATGCGCTCGGCACCATCATTCCGGTCAAGGACGTCGTGAAGATCGCCCACGCCCGCGGCATCCCCGTGCTGGTCGACGGCAGCCAGGGCGCCGTGCATCTGCCCGTCGATGTCCAGGACCTCGGCTGCGACTTCTACGTCTTCACCGGCCACAAGGTCTACGGTCCGACCGGCATCGGCGTGCTCTGGGCCAAGTACGACCACCTCGTCGCGATGCGTCCGTTCAACGGCGGCGGTGAGATGATTCGCGAAGTCTCGCGCGACATCGTCACCTATGGCGATCCCCCGCACAAATTCGAGGCCGGCACGCCGGCGATCGTCGAGGCCGTCGGGCTTGGCGCCGCCATCGACTACGTCAATTCGATCGGCAAGGAGCGTATCGCCGCGCACGAGCACGATCTCGTCACCTACGCCCAGGACAAGCTGCGCGAGATCAACTCGCTGCGGCTGATCGGCACGGCACGGGGCAAGGGCCCGGTGATCTCTTTTGAGCTCAAGGGCGCCCACGCCCATGACGTCGCCACCGTGATCGACCGCCAGGGCATCGCGGTGCGCGCCGGCACCCATTGCGTGATGCCGCTTTTAGAGCGGTTCAACGTCACAGCCACATGCCGAGCGTCGTTCGGCATGTATAATACGCGGGAAGAAGTCGATCATCTGGCACAGGCGCTGTTGAAGGCGCGGGATTTGTTCGCATGAGTGACACGGCCGAAATCAAAGCCAATCCGATGGAAACCCAGTCGGCACTGCCGCCTGAGGAGACCGAGCGTTTGACCACCGAGATCATCGCCGGGCTCAAGACCGTGTTCGACCCGGAAATCCCGGCCGATATCTACGAGCTCGGCCTGATCTACAAGGTCGAGATCAAGGACGATCGTTCCGTCGACGTGAAAATGACCCTGACGACGCCGAATTGTCCGGCCGCCGGCGAGTTGCCGACGATGGTCGAGAACGCGGTCGCCAGCGTCCCCGGCGTCGGCGTGGTCGACGTCAAGGTGGTCTGGGAGCCGGCCTGGACGCCGGAACGCATGAGCGACGAGGCCCGCCTCGTGCTCAACATGTGGTGACGCGTAACCCTGGCTTTAGATACTCGTTAGATCCTTGGCATTGAATTCGCTCGGCAACGGACCACATCACTGACATGACACAGATATCGTCGGGTTCAACACCAGCATCCACTCCGAAGCCGCGGCGGCCGCGCCCGCAGGTGATGCGGCTGACGGACGCTGCTGCCCAGCGCATCAACGAGCTGACCCAGCGGGCCGATTCCGAGATCGTGGGCCTGCGCGTCGGCGTCAAGAACGGCGGCTGTGCCGGCCAGTCCTACACCGTCGAATACGCCCACGATGTCCGCCCGACCGATGAGGTCGTCGAGGACAAGGGCGTCAAGATCCTGGTCGATCCCAAGGCCGTGCTGTTCCTGCTCGGCACCGAGATGGACTACAAGGCCGACAAGATGCAGGCCCAGTTCGTCTTCAACAACCCCAACCAGATATCCGCTTGCGGCTGCGGTGAGTCGGTCGAACTGCGCCCGGCGCAGATCGACGGGTAGTTTTTCCGTCCTTGCGAGGAGCACTTGCGACGAAGCAATCCAGACTGTCTCTGCGGCGACAATCTGGATTGCTTCGCTTCGCTCGAAATGACGGCGGTGGTATGAAGGCTGGCCTGCTCGCCCCGGGAAGCCTGCCATGGACCGCGAATTCCTGATCGACCTGTTCGCCGATTTCGGCCCCGTCGCCATCCGAAAAATGTTTTCCGGCTACGGCATCTCCGCCGACGGCATCAATTTCGCGCTGTCCCTGCGTGCCGGCTTGTTCTTTCGCGCCGACGAGATGACCATCCCGGACTTTGAAGCGGAAGGCTCGAAGCCATTCCAATACGCGACCCGCGCCAAGACGGTGCTGGTGAACTCCTATTGGGAGCTGCCGGCCCGCCTGTTCGACGATTCCGAGGAGCTTGCGCAATGGGCGAAGGCGGCTCTCGCCGCCGCTCAGCGCGCCAAGGTGAAGAAGCGGCCCAAGGTCAAGAAGGCGGCGAAGAAGGCCGCCAAGCCTGCGAAAGGGCGGAAGAAGGCGAGCAAAAAAAAAGCGGTTGGGAAGCGCGCCAGGCGACTGGGTTAAGCTCAGTCCACGGCCTTTGTCAGGCCAACCCTCATGTCTTTGGCGATGTAAACGCAGACACCGTCAGCTAGCACGCGGCCGTCGGCAAATCCCAGGACCAACCTGCCGCGCCTCACCTGGCGCATGACGACCTCGTAGCGCACGCATCGTGTGTCCGGTGTGATGGAGCCCGTGAACTCCACCTCGCCGACGCCGATCGCGCGGCCCTTGCCCGCTGAGCCCGACCAACCGAGCCAATAGCCGATCATCTGCCACATGGCATCCAGTCCCAGAGACGCCGGCATCATGGCATCGCCGCGAAAGTGGCAATCGAAGAACCAATGGCCTGGCGCGATGTCGAGCTCGCCGACGATATGGCCTTTGCCGAACTCGCCGCCGTCCAGGCTGATCTCCGTGATGCGGTCCATCATCAGCATTGGCGGCGCCGGCAATTGCGCGTTGCCTGGGCCGAAATAGCTGCCCTCGCTCGATCTCAGCAGGTCGTCCCTGGTGTAGGACGGTTGCGGCGTGTGAAAATCATGCGGGTTGGGCAAGACGACAAGTCCTCCGGATGCTCGCAGTCGGACGCCTCGAGACGGCGAGGGAGATGTCGTTCGTCAGGCCAGAATGTCAAGCGCAGCTGGCGGTGCGCGGCTTCTGCGTCACGCCACCCGGTTGTGCGTCTCGACCGCGAATTCCGGATCGGCCTCGCAGATCACGCGGTTGCGGCCGTTGCGTTTGGCGGCGTACAGGCAGGCATCCGCGCGTTCGATCAGCGCATCGGTGTCGTCGCCCTGCTTCAGCATGGAGACGCCGATGGAGATGGTGACGCGGCCGAGGATTTCGCCGGTGGACTTCTTTTTCAATTCCTTGGCCATCACCGCGCGGCGGATGTGATCGGCCACCGTGAGGGCTTGGCGCAGCGCGGTGTTGGGCAGCACGACCGCGAATTCCTCGCCGCCATAGCGCGCGGTGATGTCCTGGCCCTTGATGGTCTGCTTCAGCGACAGGCCGACCAGCCGCAGCACCTGGTCGCCGGTGAGATGGCCGTAGGAATCGTTGAACGACTTGAAATGATCGATGTCGACCAGCAGCAGCGACAGCGGCTCGCCGGAGGCGAGGGCGCCTTGCACGGCCATGTCGATCATGCGATCGAAATATTTGCGGTTGCCGAGCCCCGTCAGCGGATCAGTCAGGCTCTCGGCGCGGATCGCCTCCAGGCTCTGCTGGAGGTTGCTGATCTCGCTCTTCGACAGCGTCAGCCGGTCTTCCAGCGCCTTGTTGGTCTCGCGCATCTCGCTGGTCGAATGCAGCAGCGTCTCGACGATCGACTTGATCTGCTCGCGGCTCTTGGCCGATGAGAGCTTTTCGGTCGCGCCCGACAGGCTGGCATCGTAGGAGCCGGTCATCCCGAGCGCGTCACCGAGTACCTTCATCACGTCGTCGATCTCGCCGATGACGCGCGCGCCGACCTTGTCGATGCGGTCGGTGGTCTTGATGTGGGAGAGGTAGGTCTCGTAGATCTGATCGAGATCGGCTTCGGTCAGCGTGCCGCTCCGCGCCAGTGTCTCGTTGATGATCTTGTTGAGCGGGGCATTGTAGCCGGTGGCGTAGACGAACCAGATCTCGTAATTGCGGGGAATTGCGGTCTGTCGTAGCGATCGGATCTGACCGAGCGCTACCTCGGCGAACGCCATTGTGCGTTCGTGTTCGTCGAGCACCTTGACCACGGAACATACCCCACAGCGATCGGCGTGCCGTCGACCGCAGCAATACTTAAATTATGTTCGTAGGCTAACGGACGATCGTGAACGCCCCGTAAATATACGTCCACGAATACGTCCAGAAAAGTGCGCGCAAGCTTTATTTCAACCAAAGCCGGGCGCGCATCGGGCTTCAGGCGCCGGCTGGGGAGCGAACCGGACGCAGCAGAAAGGCCGGCAGATGCGAGTGGTCGCCCGGCTCGCTGTCGGCCTCGCGTTGGCGGCGCGGCTCGGGACGGCCGATCGACGGCACATGCGACGGATTGGCCTGCTCGCGCGCACCGTCACGCGGCTCGGATGATGGCTTGGCTTCGCGCGGAGGCCTGGCTTCACGCGAAGGTCTGCCTTCACGCGAAGATCTGGCTTCACGCGGAGGCCTTGCCTCGCGCGCGGGCCTTGCTTCGGAAGCGGGCCTTGCTTCGGGAGCGGACCGTGCTTCGGCTGAAGGTTGTGCCTCGCCACGCGCTTCGCGCGGCTCCTGGCTGCGCTCGCGACCGCGTTGCGGCTTGCCGCGTCCGCCGCGTGAACGTTCACGGCCGCGCTGCTCGCGCGGACGCTCGCTCGCATCGGAAGCATCGGTGCGGACTTCGAAATCGCCTTCGGCGCGCGGAATGCTCTGTCCGATCAGCTTCTCGATCGCCACCATCGACTTCTGGTCGGGCGGCGTGACGAGCGAGATCGCCATGCCGGACCGGCCTGCGCGACCGGTGCGGCCGACGCGGTGGACATAGTCGTCGGGATGGTGGGGAACGTCGAAATTGAAGACGTGGCTGACCTCGGGGATGTCGAGGCCGCGGGCGGCGACGTCGGATGCGACCAGCAGCGGCAGCTCGCCCTTGCGGAACTGTTCGAGCGCCGCCGTGCGGGCCGACTGATCCATGTCACCGTGCAGCGCGCCGACGCTGAAGCCGTGCTTTTGCAGCGATTTATGAACGACGGCGACATCGCGCTTGCGATTGCAGAAGATGATCGCGTTCTGGAGATCCTTGGCCTCGCGGAGCAGTCGGCGAAGCAGCTCGCGCTTCTCGTGCGCCTCGCGCCCGGCCGGGACCTGACACTGCGTAACCGTGACAGCGGTGGTGGCAGGCTTCGATACCTCGATCTTCTGCGGATTGTGCAGGAAGGTTTCGGTGATGCGCCGGATCTCCGGCGGCATGGTCGCGGTGAAGAACAGGGTCTGCCGCGTGAACGGGACGAGCTTGCAGACGCGCTCGATGTCGGGAATGAAGCCCATGTCCAGCATGCGGTCGGCTTCGTCGATGACGAGCAGCTCGACGCCGGTGAGCAGCAGGCCGCCGCGCTCCGTGTGGTCGAGCAGGCGGCCGGGAGTGGCGATCAGCACATCGACACCGCGCGTCAGCTTGGCATCCTGGTCGCCGAAGGAAACGCCGCCGATCAGGAGGGCGACGTTGAGTTTCTGGCCCACGCCGTAGCGGTCGAAGTTTTCCTTCACCTGCGCCGCGAGTTCGCGGGTCGGCTCAAGGATCAGCGTGCGCGGCATGCGCGCCCGGGCGCGGCCCTTTTCGAGAATGGTGAGCATCGGCAGCACGAAGGCGGCGGTCTTGCCGGTGCCGGTCTGGGCGATGCCGAGAACGTCCTTGCGAGCAAGGACGTGAGGGATCGCCTGTTCCTGAATGGGGGTGGGGGTGGTGTAACCGGTGGCCGCCACTGCGGCGAGGACTTTTTCGGATAGTCCGAGATGGGTAAAAGACATTGAGCCTCTGGTCGAAACCGCCGTTCGGATTCGAGGGTAATAAGGCTGTCGCGTTCCACCCCAAAACGGCGCGCTCTCAAAGAAGCTGGGGGTGCTGACTCACGCGAACAAAGCGCCAAGCTCAGGAATCGCTCTTCGATACCGAGCCGCGTCGACCCGGAACATAGGGGGGAATCGGCCAAAGTCAATGGAGCAGCCGCGGGAAGGCCCTAAAAAACCTGAGGTTTTCGCTCAAATAGCGGGCGAGGCTGCGGTTTTCCGCCCAATCCAGCGGTCGGCCGGAGCTGTCCAAACGTCGGCTAACGCCCTTCCGGACCCTGGGCGCGGAAGTCGCCGGGCGCCATCCCATAGGCGGCGTTGAAGACCCTGTAATAGGTCGCGAGGCTGTCGAAGCCGCAGGCGGTCGCGATGTCGGCGATCAGCCGGTCCGGGGCTTCGCGCATCAGGCGGCGGCTCTGGTTCAGGCGTTCGCCCGTCACGGTTTGCGAAAAACTCTTGGCCGCGCTTTCGAACAGCATGTGCAGGTGACGGACCGACACGCCGAGAAGGTCGGCCACCATCGCCGGCGCCATGTCCGGGTTTTGCAGGTGACGCGCGATCAGGCGTCGTGCCAGCGAGAGCCGGGCGATCCGCAGCGCGGCCTGCCCGAGGCGGCTGCCGGGCCGCAGGATGCCGCGCTCGATCAGTGCCAGATGGGCTAAAGCCTGGACGAGGGGGGCGGCATCGGCGGCGCCGTCATCACCCGCGGCAACCGTACCGAGGTCGGCAAAGCAGGCGTCGAGTAGGGGCGCCAGGCTGGGATCAACGAACGTCCGGGGCGCAAGCTCGCGCATGCGCTTGTCCTGCGTGGAGAGACCGCTCACGGGAATCTTCAGGATCCGCAGGTGGAAGCCTCCCGCGCCAAGCGGCGCGGCGCGATAGGGCTGGTCGGTATGGCTGGTGGCGAAGCTGCCGTTGGCGATCGTGAAGTCGCTGCCGCGCATGCCGCCGAACCAGGCGCCGCTGCCGAGTTGCTGATAGACGCAGAGGCTGTCGCCCGGCGCGTCAGCGATGTCGGTCATGCTGCGCTCGACCGTGTAATGCGAAGCCTTCAGCTCGACGAGGCCGGCTCCGCCAAGCTGACACAGCGAGAATTCGCCGAAGAAGTCCGCGCGGCGTTCGCGCTCGAGTTCGACGGTGACGCCGAACAGGCCCTTGGCGCGCACCTCGCGCCAAAAGTCGAAGCGGTCGTGCGGCTCGACCTCGTCGGTGCACCAGCGATACACGGCGTCCCCTCGCTTCCAGCGGAATTGCCCACAAGAATTGACCGAGAAAAAGCAAATTCCGGTGGCATCTACCATAGGCTAGACGGCAGACCTGTGTCCTCAGAGCTGTTGAACCAGCGCTATGGCTGGGCCGACTATCACATCAACGACGCGGTTCCCATGAACCGCTGTTCGAAGGAACCGGCGTGGGCCGTTCTTGAGGGATTTTCGATGACACGTCGGCTTTTCAGAGTACTGGCAGCGCTTGGCCTCGCGGCCGGCCTCAGCGGTTTCGCGCTTCCCGCCTGTGCCGAGAAGCGCGTCGCGCTCGTGGTCGGCAACAACGACTATAGGAACGTTCCGAAGCTGCTCAAGGCGGTCAACGACGCCCGCACCATGGGCGATACGCTGAAGCAGCTTGGCTTCTCGGTGATGCTCGCCGAAAACCAGAGCCGACAGCAATTTTCGGAGACGCTGCTTGCGTTCGATCGGACGATCGAGCCCGGCGACACCGCGTTCTTCTTCTATGCCGGCCACGGCTTCGAGATCGCAGGCCAGAATTACCTGCTGCCGACGGACGTGCCGGCAGCGACGGAAGGGCAGGAAGAGCTGGTGCGTGACGCCTCCATCCTGGCCGATCGCATCGTCGAGCGCCTCCAGAACAAGAAGGCGCGAACCTCGATCCTGGTGTTCGACGCCTGCCGCAACAACCCGTTCGAGCGCAAGGGTACCCGCGCCGTCTCCGGTGGTGGCGGGCTTGCCCCGATGGTGCAGCTGCCCGAAGGCGTGTTCTCGGTCTTCTCCGCGGGCCCGCGCCAGACCGCGCTCGACCGCCTCTCCAACGACGACGCCAATCCCAATTCGGTGTTCACGCGCACCTTCGCCAAAGAGCTGCTCCAGCCCGGCGAGAACCTGGTGCAGGTGGCGCAACGTACGCGCCGTCTCGTCAGTGAGATGGCCGACACCGTCAAGCACAGGCAGGTGCCGGTCTATTTTGATCAGATGGTCGACGACGTCTTCCTCAGCGGCATCGCCAAGGATGTCGCCGCGCGCCCGGCCGATCCGCCGGCGCAGAAGCTCGCGGCGCTGCCGCCAGTGTCGGTGCCGCGCGTGCCGAAGGAGGAGACCACCAACGCGCCGATCGCGAGCTTCTCGCGCCACAATGGCGGCTGGAGCGTGGTGTTCTCCTTTGCCGATCCCACGCTCGGCGTTTCCTGGCGCATGGCCGGCAGTGGCGATTTCCGCGAAACCGGCTTTATCGATACGCTCGACCCGCGCACGCGCAAGAGAATGCCGAACCCGTCGATCGAATTGCCGCCGGATGCGCAGGCCGGCACCATCGAGGTCCGCTATGTCGACCAGTCCGGTGACATGCAGGGCCCATTCCCGATCAGGTTCGATCCCGAGGCCGCGCTGATCCGCGACCAGCGCAAGATCCTCGATATGACCGCGACGAGCTGGCTGTCATTCCGCGAGTTCAACGGGCTGCTGGTCTACTACACGCACCTCGTGTCTTACCGCTGCGCCATCCGCGAGGTGCGCATCGGCATCGACACCGCCGTTCCGAACCAGGTGTTGAAGATGCCGGGCTGCGACATGCGCGATCCCAGCGCGATCAGCGCCGGCATGCCGCTCTACATGAAGCTCGCGCCGGCAACGCAGTTCATCTCGGTGGAGCTGACCTATCGCGACGGCAGCGTGTCGGAGATCAAGAGCTTCCGCAGCGCGAACCGCAGCAACAATTGATGAGGCGGCCGAAGGCGTCGCGCGCGCTTCTTGTTACTCGCGGCGCTTCCTGATGAAGCTCTTGAGCTTCTCCTACTCCTCGTACGGATAGCCGTTCCGTTCGATGCGCACCGGCGCAAGCGCCGGCCTGCGCGGTGCGATCATGATCAAGACGAAAAGCACGTTGATCAGGATCCAGACGCCGAGCAGTATGAGGATTGTCTGCACTGCAATTTCCTGAATGAGTCGGAATTGGCGTAAAGGCTAACGGCCATTCACAATCGCGGCAAATGAATCTTGCTTGCTGCACTGCACAGAAACCTTGACCCTAAATGAGAACCCGGCCGTGAAACCCGATACGTCGCAGAATCTCCAGGGCGCCTCGCTGAAAGTGCGGTGTTGCATCGTCGGCGGCGGACCGGCGGGCATGATGCTCGGCTATCTTCTGGGGCGCGCCGGCATCGATGTCGTGGTGCTGGAGAAGCATGCGGATTTCTTCCGCGACTTCCGCGGCGACACCGTGCATCCCTCGACGCTCCAGGTGATGGACGAGCTCGGCCTGATCGACGGATTCCTGAAGTTGCCGCATCAGCGCTTGCAAAAGATGGACGGCCTGTTCGGCGGTACCCCCGTTCGCATCGCCGATCTCAGCCGCCTCCGCACCAAGTACCCCTTCATCGCCTTCATGCCTCAATGGGATTTCCTGAACTTCCTGCGCGAGGCCGGCCAGCGCTTCGCCTCGCTGAAGGTGATGATGAACACGGAAGCGGTCGATCTGATCCGCCGCGGCGAGACCATCGCCGGCGTGCGGGCGAATACGCCGGACGGCATCGTGGACATCGAAGCCGATCTCACCATCGCCTGTGACGGCCGGCATTCGACCGTGCGCCAGCGTTCCGGCCTCGAGGTCGAGGAGATCGGCGCGCCAATGGACGTGCTGTGGTTCCGCGTCGGCCGCAAGGCGAACGAGACCGAGAACGTGTTCGCGCGCGTCGAGCCCGGCAAGATGATGATCACCTTCGACCGCGGCGACTACTGGCAATGCGCCTATGTCATCGCCAAGGGGCAATACGACGCGGTGAAGGCGAGGGGATTGCAGGCGCTGCTCGACGACGTCGTTCGCATGGCGCCGATCCTGAAGAGCGGCATTGCCGATGTGAAGAGCTTCGACGATTTCAAGCTGCTCACCGTCGCGATCAACCGCCTGCCGCGCTGGACGCGGCCCGGCTTGCTTCTCATCGGCGACGCCGCACATGCGATGTCGCCGGTCGGCGGCGTCGGCGTCAATCTCGCCGTGCAGGATGCGGTCGCGACCGCAAATTTGCTGGCGGACAAGCTGCAAAACGGCGCCCCGTCGGAGAACGAACTCGATGCCGTGCGCCGTCGCCGCGAATTCCCGGTTAAGATGACGCAGCGAATGCAGATGATCGTGCAGAACAACATCATCAGCGGCGCCTTGCAGGGCGGCGACCGGCCGCTGAAAGTGCCGCTGATCGTGCGCCTCATCACCGCGCTGCCGTGGCTCCAGGGCATTCCGGCGCGTCTGCTCGCGCTCGGCGTCCGGCCCGAGCACGTGCAGTCGAAGGCTGCGCCGGCACGGTAGCGCAAGGACTCGGTAGGGATAACGCGGCGTTAAATCGCGCTCAGCGCGTTGCCTGCGTACAACAGTTCAGATGGATTGAAGGCGCGCTGCTTGCCAATTCGGCGTCTTAACTGTCTTGATTCAAATTTGAGTAAGAACTGCGTGTGAGCGTGCACCCATCAAAGGACACGGGGTGTACTATGCGTAACAAGTTGATTGCCGCCTTCGCCTGCACGACCGCTCTGGTTTCGACCGGCGCCGCTTCCGCCGCCGATCTCGGTGCGCGCTACACGAAGGCGCCCGCCTATGCGGAGCCGCTGTTCAACTGGACCGGCTTTTATGTCGGCGGTCACATCGGCGGAGCATGGACCAACGAGCAGTTCATCAACAACGGGACCGGCGCGCCGTTCGGCGATCTGACCCCGGGGCAGGGCTACCGTCAGCGCAACTCCGGCATCCTGGGCGGCGCCCAGATCGGCTACAATTGGCAGGCCAACAACTACGTGTTCGGTATGGAAGGCACGATCTCGGGCCTCGACAACAAGGGCTCGTTCTTGAACACCGCGTTCGGCGCGGGTGATGACGTGTTCTCCTGGCGCGCCAATGTGCTTGCCACCGTCGTTGGTCGCGCGGGCTTCGCCGTGCAGAACAACCTGTTCTACATCAAGGGCGGCTATGCCGGCGTGAACAACCGTCTGTCGGTCACCGATACGGTCGGTCCGGCTACCGGTTCTGGCGGTCAGACCCATTGGGCCAACGGCTGGACCGTCGGTGCCGGCTGGGAATACGGCATCACCCGCAACTGGATCGTCGGCCTCGAATACAATTACGCAGCTTTCGGTAGCCAGACCTATCAGCTCGGCGGCACCTCGGGCAATTACAGCTTCGATGCCAAGCCGCGCGACCTCCAGTGGGCCGTCGTGCGCGCCAGCTACAAGTTCGACGCGCCTGTGATCGCCCGCTACTGAGTGGGTCAACGAACGACCAAGCAACCATAAAAGACGATCACTGCCCAAATTCAAAAGCCCCGGCATTGTCCGGGGCTTCTTTTTTGTGTGCAGGTTTCTGGCGTACGGCCTACGCCATCACCGAGAACCCGCCATCGACGGGGATCGCGGTGCCGGTGACGAAGTTAGACGCGGACGAGGCAAGGAACACCGTGATGCCGGCGAAGTCGTCGATGTCGCCCCACCGCCCCGCCGGCGTGCGTGCCAGCACCCGCTCGTGCAATCCCGATACCTGCTGCCGCGCACCGCGGGTCAGGTCGGTGTCGATCCAGCCGGGAAGGATGGCATTGACCTGGATGTTGTCGGGCGCCCAGGCATTGGCGCAGGCGCGCGTGTACTGAACGATACCGCCCTTGCTCGCCGCATAGGCCGTTGCGAAGCTCGCGCCGAAGATCGACATCATCGAGCCGATGTTGATCACCTTCCCGTTGCCGGACGCCTTCAGCGCCGGATAGGCCAGCTTCGAGCACAGGAAGGCGCTGGTGAGGTTGGTGTTGATCACCGTATTCCATTCGTCGAGCTCGAGCTCGTGCGGCGGCTTGCGGATGCTCATGCCGGCATTGTTGATGAGGATGTCGATGCGGCCGAGATCCCCGACGACACGCTCGACCATCGCGGCGATGGCCGCCTTGTCGGTGACGTCGGTGGCAACACTGATCGCCTTCACACCGCGTTGACTGAGATCGGCCACGGCGGCGGCCGATTTGGTTTCGTTGCGTCCGACCACGGCGATGTTGGCGCCGGCATCGGCGAGGCCGCGGGCCATGCCGAGCCCGATGCCGCCATTGCCTCCCGTGACGATCGCGACCTTGCCGCGGAGATCGAACCGACTGGATGTCATGCTGCTGTTCCCTGGTTTCTTCTATTGGTTACTCTGCCAGATCAGCACCAGCCCAAAGCCGGCCATGGCTGCGCCATAGCCGGCCCATTGCAACTGGTTGACCATGAAGCTCGATCGCGGCCACGCGACGGTGCCCGTGCCCTGTCCGATCCAGAGCAGCCCGACGGCAAGGGCAAACAGGCCTGCGATCAGCAGAAATCTGCGCATGCATTCCTCCCCATAGGTCCGCTTCTGTCGTGACGCGGCATGACCACTGCCGCGGCCCGAAAACTTGCCGGGAGACTAGCCGTAGCCGTGGTTCGGATACAATGGCCGCTGATGCAGGCCGCAGGGCGGATGCATGTCCATACGCAAGGTCCGCTGAAGCACCGTACAACGAAAAAGCCCCGGACGATGCCGGGGCTTTAACGTCTGAACTTGCGTTCGGATCAGTACTTCGCGACGACCGGACCGGTCCAGTTGAAGCGGTAGACCAGCGAGGTCGAAATCGTCTGGTTCCAGCTGTTGGCGCGGATGTCGCGGCCGACGAGGACGTTGCCAGCATCGAACAGTTCGTTCTGGGTCTTGGCGTTGTAGAAGGCCGAGCGATATTCGGTCTTCATGAACCAGCCGGGCGACTGGATGCCGAAGATGTTCAGGTTGTTCTCGACGCCGCCGCCGATGAACCAGCCATTGCGGTTGTAGCTGTTGAGATGGATACCGGCGGGCGCGCCGGCCAGGGTCATGAAGTTGGTCTGGCCGAAGTGAGCGCCCGAGTAACCGCCGTTGACGTAGGAGAGAACGTTCGGAGCGACCAGCCAGCCGAGGCGGACACCAGCGGCCCAGGAATCTTCCAGCTTCTGGTTGCCAGTGATTCCAGCGATCGGGTCCTGAATGGTAGCACGGATGCTGCCGAACTGACCGTCAGCGAACACGCCGGCGACCCAGGTGCCGCTGAACTGCCAGTCGTAGCCGAGACCGACGGTGCCGAACCAGCCCGAGCCACCCTGGCGCTGATCGATCGTCAGGGGAACTGCGCCAACCGTGGTCTGCACGCGCTGGTCAGAGGCCGAGAGGCCGCCGCCGGCGCCGCCGAAGATGTAGAAGCCGGTCCAGTTGGCGACGGGAGCCGCCATCGGCGCCTTCACGTAGGGACGGGCGCCAAGGTCAGCGGCCGAGGCCGAACCGGTCATCGCGGCAACCGCGGTCAGTGCGAGCAAAATCTTCTTCATCTTAAAATCCCCAAGCTTTGGTCTGTCTGGAAGGCGCGAGCGCACTGAAGTCCGTGTGATCTGATGTCCCGGACTATACCTGCTTCTCTCCGAAATGCTGTTGCAGAGCAGGCACAGTCGCCGGGAAACGCCGCACGGCAGGGATTCTGAGCACCATCGTGGAAATTCGAAATAGTCTTGTATTATCAATTCAGTAGGTCGAATTTTGCGATTTGTATTTTGGTAACTTCTCGTTAGTAAATCCGGCTTTGTCCGAAATGGAGGCAATCCTGCATCAGCCCGGCTCGGTGAGTCGTTGGCCGAGTCGCGATGCGACGAGGCAGGGAATCACCGGAGCCGTGGCGGACCGTTGGCAGGTTCGGCGGGCAGGATCGTCGGGAAATGGCGGTTGTCGTCCCCAAAAAACAAAAGAGCCCCGGGCTTCATGCCGGGGCTCTTGATGGGATGCGACCGGGCAGCGCCTGCGGATCAGACGTCCAGCAGGTCGTCATTGGCGAATTCGGCCTTGTCCGAGATGAACGCGAAGCGCGCTTCGGCCTTGGTGCCCATCAGCCGCTCCACCGAATCCGCCGTGGTGTCGCGGTCGTCGGCGAGCAGAACCACTTTCAGCATGGTCCGCTTGGCCGGATCCATGGTGGTTTCCTTGAGCTGCGCCGGCATCATTTCGCCGAGGCCTTTGAAGCGATTGACCTCGACCTTGGCGTTGGCGTTGAACTCGCTCTTGATCAACGCTGCCTTGTGCGCGTCATCGCGGGCGTAGACCGACTTCGTGCCGTTGGTCAGCTTGTAGAGCGGCGGCACGGCTAGGAAGAGATGGCCTTCGTCGATCAGCCGCGGCATCTGCCGGTAGAAGAAGGTGATCAGCAGCGAAGCGATATGGGCACCGTCGACATCGGCGTCGGTCATGATGATGATGCGCTGATAGCGCAGATCCTCCTCGCGATACTGCGCGAGCATCCCGCAGCCGATCGCCTGCACAAGGTCGGCGAGCTGCGTGTTCGCCGTCAGCTTGTCCTTGCCGGCGGAGGCGACGTTGAGGATCTTGCCGCGCAGCGGCAGCACGGCCTGGGTCTTGCGGTCGCGCGCCTGCTTGGCGCTGCCGCCGGCCGAGTCTCCCTCGACTATGAAGAGTTCTGAGCCGTCCAAACCGGCATCGCTGCAATCGGCGAGCTTCCCCGGCAGGCGCAGCTTTTTGCCGGCGGTCTTGCGCGCGGTCTCCTTCTCTTGCCGGCGGCGCAACCGCTCCTCGGCGCGATCGACCACGAAGTCGAGCAGCCTGTTGGCCTGGTTCGGATTGCCCGACAGCCAATGGTCGAACGGATCCTTCATCGCCTGTTCGACGATGCGCTGCGCTTCGGCCGTGGCAAGGCGATCCTTGGTCTGGCCCTGGAATTCGGGCTCGCGCACGAATACCGAGAGCATCACGGCTGCGCCGACCATCACGTCTTCAGACGTAATGGACGACGCGCGCTTGCCCTGGCCGACGCGCTCGGCGTGATCCTTGAGACCTCGCAGCAGCGCGCTGCGCAGGCCGGATTCATGCGTACCGCCATCGGGCGTCGGCACGGTGTTGGTGTAGGACGACAGGAAGCCGTCGGCATCCGCAGTCCAAGCCACCGCCCATTCGCAGGCGCCATGCGCGCCGTTGCGGCCCGACTTGCCGGAGAAGATGTCGGGATGCACCAGCGTGTCGGCGTGGATCGCCGCCGCCAGATAATCCTTGAGGCCACCGGGGAAGTGGAACGTCGCTTCGGCCGGCACGTCGTCGACGCCCTTGAGCAGTTCAGGCGCGCAATTCCAGCGGATCTCGACGCCGCCGAACAGATACGCCTTCGAACGCGTCATCTTGAACAGGCGCTGCGGCTTGAACGCTGCCTTTGCACCGAAGATGTCGGTGTCCGGCTTGAAGCGCACGCGGGTTCCGCGGCGGTTGTTGATCTTGCCGAGATCCTCGAGCTTGCCCTTCGGGTGCCCGCGCTCGAACGTCATGCGGTAGAGTTTCTGGCTGCGCGCGACCTCGACCTCGAGCAGCGAGGAGAGGGCGTTCACCACGGAGATGCCGACGCCGTGCAGGCCGCCCGAGGTCTCGTAGACCTTGGAGTCGAACTTGCCGCCCGAGTGCAGCGTGCACATGATGACTTCGAGCGCCGACTTCTTCGGAAATTTTGGATGCGGATCGATCGGGATGCCGCGGCCGTTGTCCGTGACGGTCAAAAAGCCGTCCGCGCTCAACTCGACTCCGATGAAGGTCGCATGCCCCGCGAGCGCCTCGTCCATCGAGTTGTCGATGACTTCGGCGAAGAGGTGATGCAGCGCCTTCTCGTCGGTGCCGCCGATATACATGCCGGGCCGGCGGCGCACCGGTTCCAGGCCTTCGAGCACCTCGATGTCGGCTGCGGTGTAGTCGGCCTCGGCACCGCCTGCGCGCGGGGTCGCCTTGGCGGCTCGGGGCTTCGGCTCATCGCCGCCGAAAAAATCGTCTTTTGCTTTGGGCTTCAACTGCTTGGACATATATCTTTATGCGTTTTGAGGGCCGCATGAGCGGCGAATCGGTTGGGCCGACTATGCCACTTCTGACCTGGAAAGGTTATCGCAGGGCGGGCCGGGCGGTGTGGTTGGGAGCCAATCCCGGCGATTTTACGCCGCACCCCCAACGAATTCCCGGCAATGTGACGGCCCGGTCCGGTCTGGACCGGACTTTGTGACTTGATGTCACACAAGTCCTTGGCTTACCAGTCCTTTTCATCGAGCAGCACCTTCGGGCAGGGCGGAAAGGCTATTTTGAATGGAGCAGTTTGCGCACGCGCTGGCGGATTTTGTGCGCGCTCACCAGACATGGGCAGCTCCCATCGTGTTCGTGCTCGCCTTCGGGGAGTCGCTCGCCTTCATCTCGCTGCTGATCCCGGCCTGGGGCGCGTTGGTCGCGATCGGCGCGCTGATCGGCGCGAGCGGCATCAGCTTCTATCCGGTCTGGATCGCCGGCGGCATCGGCGCCGCGCTGGGCGACTGGGTCTCCTACTGGTTCGGCTACCGCTACAAGGAGAAGGTCGCGCAGATGTGGCCGCTCTCGCGCTATCCGGAACTCCTGCCCCGGGGCGAGGCCTTCGTTCGCAGCTGGGGCGTGCCGAGCATCTTCATCGGCCGTTTCTTCGGTCCCTTGCGTGCCTCCGTGCCGCTCGCAGCCGGCATTTTCGAGATGCCCTATTGGAGCTTCCAGGCGGCCAATTTCGTCTCGGCGCTGATCTGGTCGGCGGCGCTCCTGCTGTTCGGGGACGTGATCGCGAAGATCATGGAATGGATCTGGCGGGTGGTGTGACGTCCGAACCTTGACGCGAACCGCAACTGGCCCTATAGCCCCGCGCCATGATCAACGCCGCGACCATTTTGTTCGCCCGTCGCCGCCGCCGCTCTTTAGCGGTTTGGGCGATCGATCGCGTTTGAGATCATCGTCTTTGCCGCTGGATCCGATCCGCGGCATTCTCTCTCCTGTCAGCGCGATCTGATCCGGCGGCCCCCAAGGAGGCCCAGCAGGAGACAACGATGTACACGCCACCCTTTTTCAAGCAGGACCGCGCCGCGAGCCTGAAGTTCGCCGACACGCGCGGCTTCGGCACCATGTGCGCGTTCGACGGCCACAAGCCGATCGCCTCGCCAATTCCGTTCTATTTGACCTATGCCGCCGACGGCACGCCGCAGGCCGCCTTTCACGTCGCGCGTCACAATCCGCTGCTAAAGCTTGCGGACGGGACGACCTCCTGGCTGCTCGCGGTCAACGGCCCCGATGCTTACGTGTCACCGGACTGGTACGTCTCGCCGGATCAGGTGCCGACCTGGCTCTACCAGTCGGTCCATCTGACCGGGCCGGTGCGGTTGTTGTCGGATGGTGAACTGGCCGTGCAGATCGACACGCTCAGCGACAAGTTCGAGAGCTGGCTGTTGCCGAAGAAGCCGTGGACCTCAGCCAAAATGACGGCGGGGCGGCTCGAGGCGCTGAAGAAGGGAATCGTGGGTCTGGTCATGACGGTTGAAGAGGTCGAAGGCAGCTTCAAGCTCAACCAGCACAAGTCCGACGCCGACTATACGGCGATCGCCAACGCGCTTGGCGCGCAAGCCCATGCCGACGCCAGGGAGATCGCGGAATTGATGCAGGACGTCAGGCCGGAGGCCTTGGCATCCGAAACCAACATGCTCGAAAGGAGCGCGCCATGACCTTTTCTGAAGCCAGCCTCGTCGACACCAAAAATGCCCCGAAGACCGGCGCTGCGACAAAGCCCGCCACCGTCTTTGTCGACGGTGGCTCCGGCACCACCGGGCTCGGCATCAACGAGCGGCTGAAGCTGCAGAACGACGTGGTCGTGAAGACGATCGCCGACGACAAGCGCAAGGATCCCGCGGCCAAGAAGGCGCTGATGGAGGAGGTTGACCTCGTCATCCTCTGTCTGCCGGACGATGCTGCCAGGGAAACGGTTGCGCTCATCGACAGCATGGGGCCGTCGGGCCCGAAGGTGCTGGATGCATCGACCGCGTACCGGGTCGCGCCCGATTGGGCCTATGGCTTTCCGGAACTGACGCCGGATCAGGCTGGCAAGATCAAGGCTGCGAAGAAGGTCTCCAATCCCGGCTGCTATCCGACCGGCGCGATCGCGCTGCTGCGACCGATCGTCGATGCCGGCCTGCTGCCTGCGGACTATCCCGTCACCGTCAATGCGGTGAGCGGCTATTCCGGCGGCGGCAAGTCGATGATCGCGAGTTTCGAGGACGGCAGCGCGCCCTCGTTCGAACTCTACGGCCTCGGCTTCGAGCACAAGCATCTGCCGGAGATGCAGCTCTATTCGAACCTGACGCGGCGACCGATCTTCATCCCGTCGGTCGGCAACTACCGGCAGGGCATGCTGGTGTCGGTGCCGCTCCAGCTCGACACGCTGCCCGGCAAGCCCAGCAGTGCCGATCTCCAGGCGGCGCTGGCAAGGCGTTACGCCGGCTCGAAGTACGTCTCGGCGATGCCGCTGCAAAACGAGGCGACCAGGGGCGGCCGAATCGAGCCGGAAGCGCTCAACGAGACCAACACGCTCGAGCTCTACGTCTTCGCCAGCGACAAGTACCACCAGGCGGTGCTGGTCGCCCGGCTCGACAATCTCGGCAAGGGCGCGTCCGGCGCGGCCGTGCAGAACATGCGGCTGATGCTGGGCCTTGCCGAGGAGTAGCCGATGAGCGTTGCCTGCCAGACGGGTCCGGTGGACGAAGCGACGCTGCAACTTTCTACTCCGGCAAGACGATCCAGCGACGCCTGAAAGGAACGTGTGATGAGTTTGAAGAAAATCGGCATTCTCGGCGCGTCCGGCTACACCGGCGCCGATGCGGTGCGCCTGCTGGCGCGGCATCCGAATGCGGAAATCACGGCACTCACCGCCAACACCCATGCCGGCAAGGCCATGAGCGAGGTGTTTCCGCATTTCTTCATGCTGGATTTGCCCCAACTCGTGGAATGGGAAAAGGTCGACTGGACCAAGCTCGACGCGGTGTTCTGCGGACTGCCGCACGGCACCACGCAGCAGATCATCGCGGCCGTGCTGAAGGCCAACCCGAAGATCAAGGTCCTCGACATGTCCGCCGATTTCCGGCTGCGCGACAAGGAAACCTACGCGCAGTGGTACGGCCACGAACATCAGGCGCTCGGGTTGCAGGGCGAAGCCGTCTACGGCCTGACCGAATTCTATCGGGAGAAGATTACCGCGGCGCGGCTGGTCGCCTGCCCCGGCTGCTATCCGACGGCAGCGTTGTTGGCGCTGGTGCCGCTGGCGAAAGCAAAACTGATCGACGTCGATGACATCCTGATCGACGCCAAGTCAGGCGTCACCGGCGCCGGACGCGGCCTGAAACAGAACACGCTGTTCAGCGAGGCGGGCGAGGGGATTTCGCCATATTCGGTCGGCACGCACCGGCATGCGCCGGAGATCGAACAAGAGATCGGCGTTGCGGCGGGCGCGAGCGTGACCGTCAATTTCACGCCGCATCTCATACCGATGTCGCGGGGCGAACTCTGCACGTCCTACGTCAAGCTCAACGGCGCGACGCCGGACGATTTGCAGGCCGCCCTCGAGAAAGCCTACGCGAAAGAACCGTTCGTGCATGTCGTCAAGAAGGGCGTGCTGCCGCAGACCCAGAACGTACGCGGCTCGAACTATGTCCAGATCGGTGTCATCGCCGACCGGATCAAGAACCGCGCCATCGTGATTTCGGTGCTCGATAATCTGGTGAAGGGCTCGGCCGGTCAGGCGATCCAGAACATGAACCTGATGTTCGGATTCCCCGAGACCGCTGGACTGGAGCAGATCGCGCTGTTTCCCTGATCGGAGTGGTCGCCGTGGACGAAGGGACTCTGCAATTCTATCGCAGCAACGCCCGGTCCTATGCGGACTGGGCGAAGGCGCCCTCGACGCGGCTGCGAGGCTTTCTTGCTCTGCTGCCGTCCGGCGGCTCGATCCTCGAGCTCGGCTGTGGCGCCGGCAATCATTCGGCGGTGATGCTGGCCGAAGGTTTTTCGGTGCGCGCCACCGACGGCTCGCCTGAAATGGCCGAGATCGCGTCGCAGCGGCTCGGTCATGCCGTCGAGGCGATGCGGTTCGACCAGCTTGACGCGCACGAGGCCTATGACGGCGTCTGGGCCAGCGCCTGTCTCCTGCACGTGCCGCGCGACGAACTCACCGGCATCCTGGCGCGGATTCATCGCGCGCTCAGGCCGTCAGGCGTGTTCTATGCCAGCTACAAGATGGGCGAGGGCGACGGCCGGGACAGTCTCGGGCGCTATTACAATTATGCGCCGCCAGAATGGCTCGAGGCGACTTACGCCAGCGCAGGCCCATGGATCACGCTGTCATCGGACAGGAACGTGATCCAGAGCTTTGACGAGACGCCGGCGAACATGCTGCATCTTGTCGTTCGCAAGGCCTGATCTCAAACCACCTTGAAGATCGCGACGGTCAGCACGGCCTGCGCGATGAAGCCGACGGTGAAGGCCACCGTGCGGAACACCGGGATCCCGAGCGCATAGACGATCGGTTGCGCTGACGAGTAGCAGCAACATTCGCTGCTCGTCATGGCCGGGCTTGTCCCGGGCATGACGGTTGCGAGACGCTTCCTCAGTACTTCGCGATGATCGGGCCGCCGAATTTGTAGTTGATGCGGGCGGTGATCAAATCGACGTCCTGGCCGATGCGGTCGGTGCGTGAGAACGTGCCGACCGGCGTCAGCGCGCCGTTGGAGGTGAGCGTGACGTCGTGACGGCCCATGAACAGATGGTCGTATTCGAGGCCGACCGACCAGTTCGGGGCGAAGCCGTATTCGATGCCGATGCCGACCGTGCCGCCCCAGCGGGTGTCGTCGGCACGATCGAACTCGGCTCCGGCCAGACCACCCGTTCCGATACCGCGGTAGCGATCGCGGGTGACGGCGGCGCCGCCCTTCACGTAAAGCAGTGCGTTATTCCAGGCGTAGCCGACCTGGCCCGTGAACAGGCCGAAAGCATCGACGCGGGTGCGGTTCGCGACGCCGGCTACGGTGCTGGTGTTCCGGCCCGAGAGATCGGCCCAGTCGCCCTGTGCTTCGAGGCCGAACACGAAGGCGCTGTTCTGCCAGCGATAACCGATCTGGCCGCCGGCGACGGCGCCCGTCGCGTCATGGCAGCCTTCCGCAACGCCGGGCGCGAAACCAACAGTCTGGTCCCAGCAATTGCGCGACGAGCCATAGCCGCCGTTGGCGCCAATGTAGAAGCCGCTCCAATCATAGGTCGCCGCGATCATCGGCGGCGCCTTGGTGTAGGGACGGGCGGCGAGATCTGCGGCACTGGCCTGGGTCGCGACGGCCGCGAGCGAGAGGCCGGCGAGCGCGGATGCAATCTTCCAATTCATGTTTGCCCCGAATCATCAATGCGATGGGCAAATATACCTGTGGATGGGTGATCCTTCGTGTCAGCCTAGGGATCGCATCCCTGTTTTTGTCGCACTGTCATCCTTTGGCAACACCGGCGGCCGCGGCAGGCCTTCGAGCATTTCACCCCTTTGTTGCAGGCGCTAAGCCATCGGAGATCCGATCAAACCACCTTGAAAATCGCGACGGCCAGCACGGCCTGCGCGATGAAGCCGACGGTGAAGGCCACCGTGCGGAACACCGGGATCCCGAGCGCATAGACGATCAGATGCGCGACGCGCGACCAGAAATAGACGGCGCAAGCAAGCACCGTCCATTGCGAGGAGTAGTCGATCGCGTTCAGGATCAGCACCAGCGGCGCGAACAGCACGAGGTTCTCGACGGCGTTGTCATGCGCGAACATCAGGCGGTTCGCCCATTCCGATTGCGGCTTGTCGGTGCGCGAGGGATTGGCCATCGCGCCACCGAGACCGCGAATCTGGCAGCGGTTGATGGTGTAGGGAATCCAGAGGATTCCGGTCAGGACCACCGTCAGTGTCAGCCAGAACAATTCACGCGTCATAACCCGGTCCCCTCATCAATTTCTGCTGCAGGCGTGGAGCTTATACGAAAGCGCGGAAGATTCTGCTATGCGCGAACCCTGACATAGCTGCCGGGCGCGTCCTCGATCGGGGGAAACGCCTCGCTGCCGATCGTGCGGGCCGGGACTTCCTCGGGATCGAGTGCGCCCAGCCATTGCCGCCAGTCCGGCCACCACGAGCCCTTGTGCTCGACCGCGCCCTTCATCCACTCGGCGACGTTGGCGGACTTCGCGTTGTCGTTGGTCCAGTACTGGTATTTGTTCGAGGCGGGCGGATTGACCACGCCGGCGATATGGCCCGAGCCGGACAGCACGTATTTCACCGGGCCGCCGAAGAACTGGGAGCCGTACAGCACCGATTCCGCCGGCGCGATATGGTCTTCGCGGGTTGCGAGATTGTAGATCGGCACCATGATCTTGGAGAGATCGAGCAAGGTGTTGTCCAGCACCAACGTGCCGGTCGAGAGCCGGTTCTCCAGATAGCAATTGCGCAGATAGTAAGAATGGTTCGACGCGGTCATGCGCGTCGCGTCCGAATTCCAGTGCAGCAGGTCGAACGCGCTCGGCTGCTGGCCCTTGAGGTAATTGCTGACGACATAGGACCAGATCAAATCGTTGGAGCGCAGCATGTTGAAGGCCATCGCCATCTTCGAGCCTTCGAGCACGCCCGCCGCCTTCATGTCCTGCTCGAGGGATGCGATCTGCTCCTCGTCGACGAACACGAGCAAATCACCGGCATGGGTGAAGTCGACCTGTGCCGCGAAGAACGTCGCGGAGGCCACGCGCTGGCGGCGCTTCTCGGCGAGCCAGGCCAGCGTGGTCGCGAGCATGGTGCCGCCGACGCAATAGCCGGCGGTGTGCACCTTCATCTCGCCGGTGACCTTCTCGATCACGTCCATCGCCGTGAGCGGGCCTTCCTTCATGTAGTCTTCCCAGCTCTTGGCACCGAGCCGCTTGTCGGGATTGACCCATGAGATCACGAACACGGTGATGCCCTGATCGACGCACCACTTGATGTAGGATTTCTCCGGCTTGAGATCGAGGATGTAGAACTTGTTGATCCAGGGCGGGATGATCAGGAGCGGCGTGCGCAGCACGTTCTCCGTCGCCGGCGCATACTGGATCAGCTGCATCATCTCGTTCTGGTAGATCACCTTGCCGGGCGTCGTCGCCATGTTCACGCCGACGACGAGATTGTCCGGATTGGACTGACGGATCTTCAGCGTGCCCTTGCCGGCGGCGATGTCCTCGGCCAGCATCTTCAGCCCGCGCGCGAGATTTTCGCCGCTGCTGGCCACCGTCGCGCGCAGCACTTCCGGATTGGTCAGCACGAAGTTGGAGGGCGACATCGCGTTGGTGAGCTGCTGGACGTAGAACTCGGCCTTGCGGCGGGTCAGCGGATCGAGCCCCTCGGCGTCGCGCACAAGCTCCTGCGCAAATTTGGTCGTGAGCAGGTAGAGCTGCATCAGGAAATCGAAGAACTGGTTCGACTTCCATTCCGGATCGGCAAAGCGCTTGTCGCGCGGCGACGGCGCGATCGCGGGCGGGGCGTCCTGACCGGCCATGCGGCGGGCCGCCGAGCCCCAGAGATCGAGATAGTCCTTGGCGAGCTTGGTCTGGAGTACGGAGGACCGCGACGTATCCGACAGCCAGTATTCGGCGACGGCAGTGAAGGTCTTGACGACCTCGGTAAGCTCCGCCGGCGGACGATCCTGCACCTCGCCGCTCTCGCGCGGCTTCAGGTACGCGGCGAGCGCCTTGCCGCCGCTTTCCATCGCCCGCGCGACATTTATCGCGAAGGCTTCCGCATCGAACTTCGTCTCGGGTTTGGGCGTATCGGTCGTGGCCATACTCATGAGCAGAACAGTAACGATTCATTCCGTATTCGTCACCGCGAAGCTCGCATGTTTGGCATTAAACACTCTCGAAGATGTGTTGCAGTGCGATAAATTTTCTTGGTTCCGTCACAATCGAGCCGCACCGCTCGGCTTGGTGGACCGGGGCTATTTTCTCGCTCGGACCATTTGGGCAGCAATGGTTTGAGCTTGGGCGCGGACTTGGGTAAGGTTGCCCGGGGCCGTGCTTTGGGACGAAGTGGGGATTTCCCTGGTGTTGGCGTTGAGGGACCTGCAAAAGTCGCGACGGATCTGTGGCGCGCTGCTGATGGCGACGCTCGCCCTGGGCGGCTGCTCGAGCCAGCTCGCGGATATGACGCCTTCCGATGCGCAAGCGCATCCCAGGGAGGCCGGTAGCTATCTGCCGGTGCACGATCTGCCGCCGGATCGCGATCAGGCGGTGATGCCGCCGGACCAACGCGCCAAGATCGAGGCCGAACTTGCTGCCGCGCGCGACCGTCAGGCGGTTGCCACCAAGGACGCGAAATAGGGCGCTGCAAGGTAATCGCTGGCGCCTCCGCCTCGCCGTGCTAAAAGACCTTAGTTCAGCCGAGAGTCAGGGCGAACGACTTCAGTCAACGTCGTCGATAATTGCTCTAAGTATTTGATCTTGAGTAATTTTCGCGAGGGATGCGGGCGCCTTTCCGCCTGGTCTTTTATGGCCTGTCGATTCTGTCCTGACCGGTTGCCCGGAGCCGAGAGAGCCATGGAAGAGTTTTACCGCATCCGCCGCCTTCCGCCTTATGTGTTCGAACAGGTCAACCGGGCCAAGGCAGCCGCGCGGAATGCCGGCGCCGACATCATCGACCTCGGCATGGGCAATCCCGACCTGCCGGCGCCGGCGCACGTGCTGGAGAAGCTGAAGGAGACGCTGGGCAAGCCGCGCACCGACCGCTACTCGGCCTCCCGCGGCATTCCCGGGCTGCGCCGGGCCCAGGCCGGCTACTACGCCCGCCGCTTCGGCGTGAAGCTCAATCCCGACACCCAGGTGGTGGCGACGCTCGGCTCCAAGGAGGGGTTTGCCAACGTGGCGCAGGCGATCACCGCGCCCGGCGACGTCATCCTTTGTCCGAATCCGAGCTACCCGATTCACGCCTTCGGCTTCTTGATGGCGGGCGGCGTGATCCGCTCGGTGCCCTCGGAGCCGACGCCGCAATTCTTCGAGGCGGTCGAGCGGGCGATCGTGCATTCGATCCCGAAGCCGCTGGCGCTCGTCGTCTGCTATCCTTCGAACCCGACCGCCTATGTCGCGAGCCTCGACTTCTACAAGGACCTGGTCGCATTCGCGAAGAAGCACGAGATCCTGATCCTGTCCGATCTCGCTTATGCCGAGGTCTATTTCGACGAGAACAACCCGCCTCCGTCGGTGCTCCAGGTGCCGGGCGCGATGGACGTCGCCGTCGAGTTCACCTCGATGTCGAAGACCTATTCGATGGCTGGCTGGCGTATGGGCTTCGCGGTCGGCAACGAGCGCGTGATTGCGGCACTCGGCCGCGTCAAATCCTATCTCGACTACGGTGCGTTCACGCCGATCCAGGTCGCAGCGACCGCCGCGCTGAACGGACCGGACGATTGCATCAAGGAGATGCGCGACACCTACCGCAAGCGGCGCGACGCGCTGGTGGAATCGTTCGGCCGTGCCGGCTGGGAGATCCCGCCGCCGGAAGCGTCGATGTTTGCCTGGGTGCCGCTGCCGGAAGCCTTCCGCAGCGTCGGCAGCATGCAGTTCGCGACCCTGATGGTTGAGAAATCCGGTGTCGCGGTCTCGCCCGGCGTCGGCTTTGGCGAGCATGGTGAAGGATATGTCCGCATCGCCATGGTGGAAAACGAGCAACGGATCAGGCAGGCCGCGCGCGGCGTGCGCCGCTTCCTTGAAAGCGGCATCGAAACGTTGCACAACGTCGTTCCGCTCGCCACTCGGCGTTAAGTTCTCTTCCGCAGGTTTTCCAAGGCATCATGGTTGCACCCCTGAAAGTGGGCATAGCGGGGCTCGGCACCGTGGGCGCCGAAGTTGTCCGTCTGATTGAAACGCAGGCGCGCGTGCTTGCCGGCCGCAGCGGCCGCGGCATCCGGGTGGTCGCCGTCACCGCGCGCTCGAAGGCGAAGAAGCGCGGCGTCGATCTGCGCGGCATCGAATGGGTTAAGGATCCGCTTGCCCTTGCGACGCATCCCGGCATCGACTGCTTCGTCGAGCTGATGGGTGGCTCCGGCGATCCCGCGCTGGCGGCGGTGGAAGCTGCGCTGAACGCCGGCAAGTCCGTTGTCACCGCCAACAAGGCGTTGCTGGCAAAGCACGGCCTCAAGCTGGCAAAGGCCGCCGAAAAGCACGGCGGCGCGCTGAATTTCGAGGCAGCCGTCGGCGCTGCGATCCCTGTCATCAAAACGTTACGCGAAGGTCTTGCCGGAACCGGCATCAACCGGGTCTACGGCATCCTCAACGGCACCTGCAATTACATCCTGACCCGGATGGAGCAGGAGGGCCTTTCCTTCGCCGAATGCCTGAAGGACGCGCAACGGCTCGGCTATGCCGAGGCCAATCCGTCGTTCGACGTCGACGGCCACGATACCGCGCAAAAGCTCGCCATTCTTGCCAGCCTCGCTTTCGGCACGAAAGTTGCTCAAAGCGCGGTGTATGTCGAAGGTATCTCCTCCATCGCGCCGGAAGATCTCCGTGCCGCCGACGATCTTGGTTACCGGCTCAAGCTGCTCGGCGTCGCCGTTCGCACCGCCAAGGGCATCGAGCAGCGCGTCCATCCGACCATGGTTCCGAAATCCTCGTCGATCGCGCAGGTGATGGGTGTCACCAATGCGGTCACGATCGATGGCGAAGGCATCCCGCCGATCACGCTGGTCGGCCCCGGTGCCGGCGGCGCTGCGACCGCATCCGCCGTCGTGGCCGACGTCGCCGACGTCGCGCGTGGCATCCGCGCCAATCCGTTCGGCCGGCCGATTTCGCAGCTGCGCGATACCAAGAAGGCGCCGATGGAGCGCCACGAGGGCGGCTACTATATCCGCCTTCTGGCACGCGATTTCCCGGGCACCGCGGCTGCGATCGCGACCCGGCTGGCGGAGCAGAAGATTTCGATCGAGTCGATCGTGCAGCGCCATCCCAATGGCGGTGCTGCGCCGGCAGACGGGAAGGCGGTCCCGGTGCCCGTCATCCTCATCACCTATGCCACGCACGAGGACGCCGTGCGCCGCGCGCTCGCGGCCGTGCAGAAGGACAAGGTGATCAGCGGACGGCCGCAGGTGATACGGATCGAGAAGAACTGAGCATGCTTAAGCAATGACACGGTTCGAACGAACTGTGGGTGTTACGAGTTGATGCGGCGGAGATGTCCGTCCAAAACTGTTTCGAAGGAGTGAGCCGATGTCGACCCATATTTCAGTCCCGCCGCAAGCACTGCTCGAGCGCATTCTCACGCTGGAGATCGTGCGGGTGACGGAGCGGGCGGCGGTGTCTTCGGCGCGTCTGCGCGGGCACGGCAACGAGAAGGCGGCCGATCAGGCCGCGGTGGACGCGATGCGGCGCGAGCTCAACAAGCTGCCGATCGAGGGCACCATCGTCATCGGCGAGGGCGAGCGCGACGAGGCGCCGATGCTCTTCATCGGCGAAAAGGTCGGCATGAACGCCGGCCCGCAGGTCGACATCGCCGTCGATCCGCTCGAAGGCACCACGCTGTGCGCCAAGAACATGCCGGGCTCGATCGCCACGATGGCGATGGCCGACGGCGGCACGCTGTTGCACGCCCCCGACGTCTACATGCAGAAGCTCGCGATCGGTCCCGGCTATGACAAGGGCGTCGTCGAGCTCGATGCGACGCCGGCCGAAAACGTCCGCCGCCTCGCCAAGGCCAAGGGCGTCAAGCCGGACGGCATCACCGTGCTCGTGCTCGACCGTCCGCGCCATGCCAGCATCATCGAGAGCGTGCGCTCGACCGGCGCCGCCGTGCGCCTGATCACCGACGGCGACGTCGCCGGCGTGATCCATTGCGCCGACCCCGACAATACCGGCGTCGACATGTATCTCGGCACCGGCGGCGCGCCGGAAGGCGTGCTCGCGGCCGTGGCGCTGCGCTGCATCGGCGGCCAGATGCAGTGCCGTCTCATCCTCGACTCCGACGAAAAGCGGGAGCGCGCCGCCAAGATGGGCGTCAACGATCCCAAGATGATCTACGGCATCGAGGACATGGCGCGCGGCGACTGCCTGTTCGCCGCCACCGGCGTCACCACGGGCTCGCTGCTGTCAGGCGTCAAATTCCGCAAGGACGGCGTGATCGAGACCGAGACGGTGGTGATGCGTTCCGTCACCGGCACCGTACGCTACATCAAGGCCGAGCACCGCGAACTGGCGAAGTTCCATTTGGACTGATTTTCTCCGTCATTCCGGGGCTCGCAAAGCGAGAAGCCGGAATCTCGCGCCACAACTTTTGGATTCCGGGTTCGCGACTTCGTTGCGTCCCGGAATGACAACAAAAAAAATCAGGGGAGCGCCCATGTCTGATCTATCCGTCGTCAAAGCGCTCGTCTTCGATGTGTTCGGCACCGTCGTCGACTGGCGCACCAGCCTGATCACGGACTTCATGTGGTGGGCGAAGGGCCGCGGCATCTCCGCCGACTGGACCGCACTGGTCGACGGCTGGCGCGGCTTGTACATGGCTTCGATGGATGACGTGCGCAAACATCCCGAGCGCGGCTATGTCATGCTCGATGATCTGCATCGCCGCTCGCTGGAAAAGCTGGTCGCGCAATTTTCGATTCGAGGCCTGACCGAAGCCGATCTCGATCACCTCACCAAGGGGTGGCACCGGCTGCACCCGTGGCCCGACAGCGTCGCGGGCCTGACGCGGTTGAAGACGAAATTCGTGATCTCGCCGCTGTCGAACGGCAATGTCGCGCTGCTGACCAACATGGCGAAGTTCGCAGGGCTTCCCTGGGACCTCATCATGTCGGCCGAGCTGTTCGAGCACTACAAGCCCGATCCCGAAACCTATCTTGGCGCCGCGCGCCTGCTGTGCCTCAAGCCGGAAGAGGTGATGATGGTCGCCGCCCACAACGGCGATCTCGCCGCCGCGCAGAAGAACGGGCTGAAGACGGCCTTCGTGGCGCGGCCAACCGAATACGGTCCGCTCCAGAAAGTCGATTTCGAGGCCACCGGCAATTGGGACATCGTCGCCAGGGATTTTGGCGGAATCGCCGACAAGCTCGGGTGCTAGGGCGGCTGCGACTTTGCAGAGGGCCAAGGCTCAGCGTCGCAGCACGTTCCACGGCGCGAAGGCGTTGTTGACACCCTCGAGCGCCGGTCCGAGTTGCGGCATATGCCGCAGCAGCACCGATTTCATTCCGTTGTTGTGGATCCAGTCCATACCGAAATTGGTGTAGACTTCCGCCCGGTAGTCATCGGTGAAGAACCGGTCGCTCTTCAAACGCCGCGATGCCATCAGGATGAAAATGCGGAAGGCGGTATCGCTGAAGCCAAAACCGTCCGGCAGGTCCTCGGCCAATAGTCCGACCATCAGATCAACGCGATCGACGTCGCCCTTGTAGATCGCGCGCATCTTCCCGGCCGCGCCGGGGATGCTGGTGATTTCCTCGAACGTCTTGACCCGCTTTTTGCCGACCAGTTCGCGGAACCGATTGTAGCGCGGCACGCCGCGCTCGCGATCACGCATAATGTCGATCGCCGCCACGTCGAGCAGCGGCTGGTCGTCTTTCGTGAACCGGCGCAGAAAGTTGGGATAATTGTGGAGGCGAATGGCGCCGGGATGAGCGGTGCCGAACGAGTACAGCAGGTCGACGAAGCCGTGAGTCTGCATGAACTCCCGGGAGGCGCGCCCCTGCATATTGACCAAGTCGCTAGGGGTAATCTCTGTGCTATCGAGCCGCCGTACATCCATCGTTTCGGGGATCAGCGGGTGCAGGCGGTACACGGCGGTGAATTCCTCGGTCATCGCATAGGGCGCGCTGTGCTGATCCGTCGGAGAGCCGATGATGCCTAAGGCGGCTTCGCTGTTCTTGCCGAGCACGGCGCGCAGCACCCGGCACGGGATCCCCGACCAGTTGGCGTGCATGCCGAAATCCAGTGCGGGATGGCCGAGGATGCCTGGCGTCCATTCGACGGTGTGGATCTTGGCGATCAGGGCCGCGTTGATCAGGCGAGCGCGCTGGAATAGCTCCTGGTCCTTCCAGGTCGGATACCGCGCCTTCAAGCCGTCGCAGATGACATTGTGCTCGCGTGCGAAGAGGTTGTGCAGCAGGCTGAGCCCCACCCACCAATTGTCGTTGAAGCCGGTGAGATCGGCGCCCGGATGCACCGGATCGGCTGGAAGCATCCCATCATTGCCGACTGCGATCTTCCCATCTGCCCGCGAACGGATCTGCATCTGCCTCGCGCGGTCGCTGCCGTAGATCTGTCCGGCATCCCACCAGTGCGAGTTGAGGTTGCGGAACGTGGGGGTCGCGCCGAGCCATCGTTCACGTGGCGTCTCGTCGCAAACGGTCCGACGGATCTTCATACAGTCGTCGATCCGCTCATCCGCAGGCCATTCGTCGTTTGGCTTCAGCGGAATTTTGAACTCGTTTCCCGACTTGGGGGCCCCATGACTGAACCAGTTATGGGTTTCGAACTGGATCCAGGCGGCGGCCAGCAGATTGAGGCTGGTCGCGGGAATGAATTCGCGGCGCGCCAGCAACTCCTCCGAGATCACGCGCGGACTGGGTTCGAGCAGGTCGTCCAGGCGGTCCGGCACGCATTCGGGCAGCGCGAAATTGCGTCCGAACCGCGCGCCAGCCATCCCCATGCGCGGATGGTCGAGGCTGTTGAACGAGCCGTCGGCGGAACGCCAGCGGTCATTGCCCGTGCTCCAGCGAGGCGATGTCGTGCCGTAGCCGGTATGGTGCAGATTGTGCTCCCGCAGCCGATCGCGGAACGCCGAGAGATTGGCAGCTCCGAGCAGCCTCGGCAATTTGTCCCATCTGACAAAGAAGTTGATGGCCCGATAGACAACATCCGGGACCCATTGGAGCAGGCCGCGATGGAAGACAAAACCATCGTTCTCGCGGGACATTGACGCTCCCAAACAAATTCGCGTGAATAAATTCGGTTTGCAATTAGTAGATGTAGTTCAATAACACCAAAATGTCCGCCTGCCAACGCCGCCGGAGACATTGCGGATTGTAGTTGCTTGCCGGTCAGCCGGACGGCGGTGATCGTTCGGATGGTCCGGGCGGCGCTTGCGCCACCCGGACCTGATCCGGCGATTACAACGTCATCTGCATCGGTTCGGGATAATAATGGAATCCTTCGCCGGCCTTGGCGACATGGCCATAGCCCGGCCAGGCGAAGTGATAGGACATCACGGGCACCTTGTTAGCCGCAAGCATGGTCAGCAGCTTGACCCGCGACTCGGCCGCCTGCTTCGGATCGGTGTCGTAGGAGAATTCCATCCGCGGCCGCTCCAGCAGCAGCACCGAATGATGCGAGAGGTCGCCCATGAAGGCGAAGGACTTGCCAGCCGACGAGACCATGAAGATGGTATGGCCGACGGTGTGACCGGGGGCCGAGATCGCCTGCACGCCCGGCAGGAATTCCTGGCCGTCCTTGAAGAACACGATGCGGTCGCGCACCGGCAGCAGGTTCTTGCGGGCGTGAACGACGAAATCCTTGGCGTCGCTGCCGAGCTTGCCTTCGTCGGTCCAGAAGTCGAAATCGGTCTGCGAGATGTAGATCTGCGCGTTCGGAAACAGCGGCTTGCCGCCGTCGTCCACGATGCCCCCGATGTGGTCGATATGGGCATGTGAGCAGACCACCGCATCGATGTCCCCGGGCTTGATGCCGGCCTCGGTCATGCTCTTCTGCTGCCGGCCGGTGGTGGCGCCGAACAGCTTGGAGCTGCCCATGCCGGTATCGAACAGGATGAGCTTGTCGCCGGTGTTGACGATCGGCGAGTTCTGTTCGAGCACGACATTGTCCGGCGACAGGAAATTGTCGGCGAGCATCTTCTTCACCTCTTCCTTGGGAACGCCGGTGAAGGTCCCGGAGGGGTCGCCAAGCGGAAGCGGTCCGTCGGAGACGATCGTGACTTCGGCATCGCCGAGAACGAAGCGGTGCCAGTAAGGCGTCTGGGTGCCGAGCTTGGGAGCGCGCGCCATCGCGCTGCTGCCGAGCATTGCGCTGGCACCGAGGCCAGCCCCGAGGGCGAACAAGGACCGACGTGAGACATCGATTGTCATGCGTTTCCTCCGCTTTTGTCTTTTGTTTTGCGCAATTGTTCGCGCGTTACCTTCGGCCTGCGCCGATCGCCTCGCGTCGGCACGATCCGACCGATGCAGTCAAATGCAATCAATGATTGTGTCGCGATTGTGTCTCTTGACCGAGCGTTGTGGCGGGACCGCAGGTTTCTTTCTGCGTGGCGAATGCCGTCTCACGCAATCCGCGGCACCAGGTCACTGCCTTCCGTTTCGGCGAAGCCCGCCTGCAAAACTTCTTCGCGCTTGTGGCGTAGATGCGCTCGCAGGATATGGGCGAGGCCGACGCCGTCGCGCCTCTGCAGTGCATTCAGGATGGCGTCATGCTCCTGCACTGCGACCGCCCAGCGCTCGGGCGTCATCGGCGTGACATAACGCGCGCGCCGAATGCGCGCGGTCACGGACGCATACAACCCCGCGAGCACCGGGTTGCCGGCCGCAGCGACGATGCCTTCGTGAATGGCGCGGTTGCCGCGATAGTACTGGATGAGGTCGCCAACACGATAATGCCGCACCATGTCCGCGTGCGCGGCGGCGATCGCAGCGATCTCGGCATCGGTGATGCGTTCGCAGGCGAGTTCGCCGGCGAGCGCCTCGAGACCCTGGCAGACCTCGAACAGGTCGCGCATGTCCTTGTCGGTCAGTTTTGCCGCACGCGAGCCACGGTGGGGCAGGAGCTGCACGAGCCCTTCGGCGGCGAGCACCTTGAGCGCCTCGCGTAGCGGCGTGCGCGATATCTGGAGCCGCTCGCACAGCTCACGCTCGGGAATTCGCGCGCCCGGCGGGATTTCGCCGTCGAGCAGGATGGCCCGGATGCGGCCGACGACTTCCTCATGAAGCATGGGTCTGAAGTCCATTTGAATGCAAAAACGAAGATACATGCGGATTAAGGCAAGTTCCAGCTTGTAAATCGACAATTTTGCATTCAAAAATGTAGAAAAGCAGAAGGACATGAGGAAATGGACCAGCAGGTGGTGGCGGAAGACCTCGTTTTCGAGCGCCAGGACGGTATCGGGCGGATCACCTTCAATCGTCCGCAGGCCCGCAACGCCTTCACCTTCGCGATGTACGAGCGGCTTGCCGCGATCTGCGAGGAGATCAACGACGATCAGGCGATCAAGGTGCTGGTGCTGCGCGGGGCCGGCGACAAGGCGTTTGCCGCGGGCACCGACATCAATCAGTTCCGCGATTTCAAGTCGCCGCAGGACGCGGTCGACTACGAGAACCGCATCGATCGGGTGCTGACCACACTCGAACAGTGCCGCGTGCCGACGATCGCCGCGATCAACGGGTTCTGCACCGGCGGCGGCGCCGGCATTGCCGCGGCCTGCGACCTCCGCATCGGCACCCAAAGCGCGAAAATCGGCTTTCCCATTGCCCGCACGCTCGGCAATTGCCTGTCGATGTCCAATGTCAGTCGTCTCACCGCGCTGATCGGCGCTGCCCGTGTCAAGGATCTGATCTTCACCGCGCGCCTGGTCGACGCGACGGAGGCCGCCAGCGTCGGGCTGCTCGGCGAGATCGTCGAGGATCTCGCCGCGCTCGACAGGCGCGCGGACGAGGTTGCCCGGCTGCTCGCCAGCCACGCGCCGCTGACGCTGAATGCGACCAAGCAGGCCGTGGCGCGCCTGCAAAGGCGGCTGACGCCGGACGAGGGCGAGGACCTCATCCTGATGTGCTACACGAGCCAGGATTTTCGCGAAGGGCTCGATGCTTTCCTCACCAAGCGGGCGCCGCAATGGCGCGGCCAATAGGAGGCCCCGATGCAAAGCGATCGATCGCAATCAACCTCCGCCCGTTCGGGGCCGCTTGCCGGCCTCAAGGTCATCGACCTCACCCATGTCATGGCAGGGCCGACCTGCACCTTGATGCTGGCCGACATGGGCGCCGACGTGATCAAGATCGAGAAATCGCCGAACGGTGACGATACCCGCCATTCGGTGCCGCCTAAGATTGGCGACGAGGCGGCCTCCTTCCTGATGATGAACCGCAACAAGCGCGGCATCGTGCTGGATCTGAAGACCGATGGCGGCAAGCAGGTGTTGCGGCGGCTGATCGCGGGCGCCGACGTGCTGGTCGAGAACTTTGCGCCGGGCGCCATGGAGCGCCTCGGCTTCGGCTATGAAGACCTGCACAAGCAGCATCCAGCGCTGATCTATTGCTCGCTGTCGGGCTTCGGCCGCACCGGGCCCTACAAGCATCGCCGCGGCTTCGATCTGGTCGCCCAGGCCATGAGCGGCATCATGAGCTTCACGGGCGAACGTCCCGATGGTCCGCCCGTGAAATGCGGCCCGCCGCTGTCCGACATCACCGCCGGCCTGCTGGCGAGCATGGGCATCCTCGCAGCCTACACGCACCGTCTCAAGACCGGCGAAGGGCAGTGGGTCGAGACCTCGCTCTATGAGGCCGCGCTGGTGCAGACCTACTGGCAGTCGACTATCGCGCTCGCCGCGGGCACCGCGCCGCGCGCGATGGGTTCGGCCCATCCGCTCAACGCGCCATATCAGGCCTTCGAGGCCTCCGACGGCTGGCTGGTGGTTGGCGGCGCCAACAAGAAGCACTGGCTGTTGATGCTGGACGCGCTCGGTGCGAGCGAACTCGCATCCGATCCGCGTTTCATCAACGGCGCCGACCGCATGGCCAATCTGAAGGAGCTCGAAGCCGTCCTGAGCGAGCGCTTCCGCACCCGGACGCGGGCGCACTGGCTGGCGGCACTGGACGAGAAGGGCGTGCCGTGCGGACCCGTGCACGACATGCTGGAGGCGCTCAGCGATCCGCAGACGGTGGCGCGCGAGATGGTCGTCGAGGTCGAGCATTCCACGCTCGGTCCGGTGAAGACGATCGGCTTGCCGGTCAAGTTTTCGGAGACCCCAGGCAAAGTGCGTACGGGCGCGCCGGTCTACGGTGAGCATACAAGCGAGGTGCTGGTCGAGCACGGGTTCGACCAGAAGCAGATCGAAGCGCTCGAAAAAGAAGGCGCAATCGTGCTGGCATCGGGAAGACGCGAGGAACGCGTCGCCTGACCGGGCGTCGAAAACGACAAGAACAAGAGACAAAAATCAGCTGGAGGACATCATGGGTCGGACGTCAACACTTCTGCTCTCCGCCGCCGCAATCGTGCTCGCCGGCACGGTGCCGGCGCTCAGCGCCTGGCAGCCGCAAAAGCCGATCGAGTTCGTGGCGACCGCGGGACCCGGCGGCGGCACCGACAATCTCGCGCGCGCCGTGCAGAACATCATCACCAAGCACAAGCTGGTGGAGCAGCCGATCGTCGTCGTCAACAAGGGCGGCGGCAGCGGAGCGGAAGGCTATGTCTACGGCAAGGCATCCGCCGGCGATCCCTACAAGGTGATCTTCGGCACGTCGAATGCCTGGCAGCAGCCGCTCGTCTCCAAGGTCGCCTTCAACTACACCGATCTCACTGCCATCGCGGCAATGGCGCAGGACGAGTTCCTGCTCTGGGTCAAGCAGGACGCGCCCTACAAGACGGCGGGCGACTATCTGAAGGCGGCCGCATCGGGCGAATTCAAGATGGGCGGCGCGCAGTCGAAGGATACCGACGAGGTGCTGACCCGCATGATCGAGAAGGCCGGCCACATCAAGCTGACCTACATCCCCTTCAAAAGCGGGGCCGAGACCGCCGTGCAGCTCGCCGGCGGGCACCTCGACTCCCACGTCAACAATCCCAGCGAAAGCATCGGGCAATGGCGCGGTGGGACGCAACGGCCGCTTTGCGTTTTCAGCCCGAAGAGGCTGCCGCAGGGCGCCAAGGTCACCGCGACCGAAGGCTGGGGCGACGTTCCGACCTGCGTCGAGCAGGGTCTCGACATCAAGCAATATGAGCAGCCGCGGACGGTGTGGCTCCCCGGCAAGGTCACCCCGGACCAGGCCGCGTTCTATGTCGACCTGATGAAGAAGGTGCAGGCGACACCGGACTGGAAGGATTACATCGAGAAAACCTCCCAGGTCGACACGTTCCTGACCGGCGCCGATTTCGACAAGTTCATCAAGGACGACCTCGAGCACGTCAAGCAGGTCGCGGGCGAGCAGGGCTGGTTGGTCAAGTGAGGCGGCGCAAGCCTCCAACCCCTCCGTCGTCCCGGCCTAGTGCGCAATTGCGCACTAGGCCGGGACGACACCGAGCGTTGGGGAACATGCGCGCCATAGCCGGCCATTGTACTTAGCCTGACCGGAGCCTCCCATGATATCGCGCCGTGCCCTCGAACTTGCGACCGCAATCCTCACCGGCAGCTTTGGTGTGGCCGTCGTTGTCTCCAGCCTCGATAACGGTATCGGCTGGTCGAGCGCGGGCGTGGACGCCGGCACGTTCCCGTTCCTGACCGGCATCATCATCGTGCTTGGAAGTCTCTACAATCTGGTGCGCGGTTTGATGCCGGTTACGTCACTGGCGAATGTCCCCATCGCGATCACGTCGATTGAGCTGCGCCGCCTTGCCGGCCTGTTCGTGCCGGCGGCAATTTTTGTGGCTGCGATCCCGTTGGCCGGGATGTACGTCGCCTCAGCCCTGTACATCTTCGCGGTGCTGGCGATCCCCCGACAACAATCCGTGCCGCGCGCGCTTGGCATGGCGGCGGCGACGGCGCTCGCGCTCTACATCGTGTTCGAGCGCATGTTCCAGGTGAGCTTGCCGCACGGCGCGCTCGCCGCGGCCTTCGGCTTCTGACGGAGAGGCCGATGGACAATCTCCAGGAACTCCTTCACGGCTTTAGCATCGCGATCACGCTGCCGCATCTGGCGCTGATGGTGATCGGCGTGCTGCTCGGCATTCTTGTCGGCGTGCTGCCCGGGCTGGGTGCTCCGAACGGGGTGTCGCTGCTGCTGCCGCTGACCTTCGGCATGCAGCCGGTCTCCGCCATCATCCTGCTCTCCAGCATGTATTGGGGCGCGTTGTTCGGGGGATCCGTGACCTCGATCCTGTTCAACATCCCGGGCGAGCCGTCGTCTGTCGCCACCACCTTCGACGGCTACCCGATGGCGCGCGACGGCCGTCCGACCACGGCGCTCGCCACTGCGTTCGGCTCGGCGGCGTTCGGCGCGCTGATCGGCGTCATCCTCATCACCTTCCTCGCATCATGGGTGGCGCAGGTCGCACTCGCCTTCGGGCCGGCGGAATATTTCGCGGTCTATTTCCTGGCCTTCGCCAGCTTCGTCGGCATGGGCGGGACGGCGCCGATCAAGACCGTCGTCGCGCTGGCGATCGGCTTCGCCATTGCCGCCATCGGCATCGACACCGTTTCCGGCAGCGTGCGTCTCACCATGGGCGTCGACGAACTGGTCAAGGGCGTGAACTTCGTTGTCGCGGTGATGGGGCTGTTCGGCATTGGCGAGCTGCTCGTCGCCGTCGAAGAGGAGTTTCATGCCCGCGCGGTCTCGTCGAAGATAGAGTGGCGCGAGGTATTTCGCGCGATCGGCCGCCTGCCGCGGCATAGTGTGGCACTGCTGCGCAGCGCGGCCATCGGATGCTGGATGGGGATCACGCCAGGCGGCCCGACCGCGGCATCCTTCATGAGCTACGGCATCGCCCGCCGCTTCTCGCGCCGCGGCCGATATTTCGGCACCGGAGAGGTCGAGGGCATCATCTCGCCGGAGACGGCCGATCATGCCGCCGGCACCAGCGCGCTTCTGCCCATGCTCTCGCTCGGCATTCCCGGCTCGGCCACTGCGGCCGTCATGATGGGCGGGCTGATGATCTGGGGCCTCAATCCCGGGCCGATGCTGTTCGTGGACCAGAAGGACTTCGTCTGGGGCCTGATTGCCTCGATGTACGTCGGCAACATCGTCGCCGTCGTGCTGGTGCTGCTGACCGTGCCGGTCTTCGCCGCCCTGATGCGGATTCCCTTCGTGATCATCGCGCCGCTGATCGTGATCATCTGCGTCGTCGGCGCCTATTCGGTGTCGAACTCCTATCTCGATGTCGTTATGATGCTCGGCTTCGGCATCGTCGGCTACCTCTTCAAGAAGCTGTTCTATCCGCTGGCGCCGCTCGTGCTCGCGATCGTCATCGGCGACAAGGCCGAGGATGCGTTTCGGCAGTCGATGCTGATGTCCAAGGGATCGCTCGGGATCTTCTTCGCCAACAAGCTCGTGACGTGCCTGATCGTGGCCGGCATCGTGCTGTTGCTGCTCCCGCTCGTGCTGCAGCTTGCGCGCCTGGTGCGCAAGCCTGCGCCGTCCGCTGACGAGATTACAGCCCAAGAGAGAGCTCAAGAGACCGCTCGGGAGAAAGTGATCATATGACCGCACAGCCGCTCATTGCATTGGCAATGGGAGATCCCGCCGGCATCAGCCCGGAATTGACCGCCAAGCTCGTGGTGCAGGACGACATCCGCGCGCGCAGCCGGATCGTCGTGATCGGCGACCGCCGCATCTTCGACGAAGGCGCGCGCATTGCCGGCGTCAAGCCAGAGCTGACAACAGTGGAGCAGGGGGCCGATCTGCGCCTGGCGGAGGGCGAAACGCTGTTCGTCGATCTCGGGCACCTCGATCCCAGCGACGTCCAACAGGGGGTCGCGAGCCTCGCCGGCGGCAGGTTCGCGCTTGCCAACTACAAGCAGGCGCTCGAACTCGGCCGCGACGGCCGGGTCGATGCCGTCTGCTTCACGCCGTTCAACAAGCAGGCGATGCGGCTGGCCCGCGCCGAGTATGACGACGAGATCGCGTTCTCCGCGGAAGTGGTCGGGCTCAAAACCCCCGCAAGCGAGTTCAACGTGCTGGACCGGCTCTGGAACGCCCGCGTGACGTCCCATATCCCGCTCAAGGACGTCGCCGCGCGACTGTCCGGCGAACGCATCCATCGCGCGCTCAAGCTGACCGATGCCTGCATGCGCAACGCCGGCTTCGCCCGGCCGCGCATCGCGGTCGCCGGTCTCAATCCGCATGCCGGCGACGGCGGCAATTTCGGCCGTGAGGAGATCGATGTCATCGCGCCCGTGGTCGCGGCCGGCCAGCGCGAGGGCATTGCCGCCGAGGGGCCGTTCCCTGCCGACACGGTGTTCCTGCGTGCCAAGGGCGGCACCTTCGATGCGGTGCTGACGATGTATCACGACCAGGGCCAGATCGCGATGAAGCTGATGGGCTTTGATCGCGGCGTGACGTTGCTCGGCGGCTTTCCGTTCCCGATCTGCACGCCCGCCCACGGCACCGCCTACGACATCGCAGGCCAGGGCATTGCATCAATCGGCGCCAGCCGCGCCGCGGTGTTGCTCGCCGCGGAGATGGCCGCTCCGCGCGCTACCTGATTACACGCGCTGACCTGGCGTTACTTCGCGACAGGCGTCACGAGCTCCTTGTCAGCAGTATCCACGACAAAGACCGCCAACAGCTTCGCTGGCTCGGTGTCACTGGCATTGGCGCTGACGGCATGGCGGTCGCCGGGCTTTTCAGAGAAGTTCTCTCCCTTGTGATAAACCTTGGCAGGCTCGTCATTGACCTGGCTGCGGATCGCTCCTTCCAGGATTGTGGCATAGATGAATGCGGAGCGCGGGTGCATGTGGGCGGGCGAGGAGCCTCCTGGGCCGTACTCGACCAGCACGCCCTTCATGCTCTTGCCGGGGACATTGGGCAGCGCCTGGTCGAACACGACGGTCACCTTGGCCGTGGGTGTCGCCGTCTCGGCGGCATGGGCCGTCAGGAATGATGCGGCATAAACAGCGGTTGCGATCAGCAATCTGCGCATGGGAGTCTCCTCAAAGTTTCGCGAGCCAGGTTGCGAGCGACGTTTTCCCGAGCCGCGCCTCGCCGAGAGGGTTCAGCGACGTGTCGTCGATGGGAGCGCCGTAGTACGGCGCCCTTGGGTCTCCCACCACCGGTCGAGCGTCGCCGGACGCCTTCAGGCGCCGTGCGATGAAGTCATTGAAGGGCGCCTTCTCAGGTCCTGCAATATCGATCGTGCCGTTGAGCGGTTGGCCCATCGCGACCTCCGCGAGGCGATCGGCCACGTCCTCGGCCGCGATCGGCTGAAACAATGCCGAGGGAACGACGATCCGGCCATCGGCCGCACCCATATCGCCGATGGCGCCGAGGAATTCGAAGAACTGGGTGGCGCGGACGATCGAGTAGGGGACCGGAGATGCCTTGACGATGGTCTCCTGCGCCAGCTTGGCCCGAAAATACGCGATGTCGGGCGAACGCTCGGTCCCGACGATCGAGAGCGCCACATGATGCTTCACGGCCGCAGCCGCCTCGGTCGCGGCGAGGTTCTTGCTCGAACGCTCGAAGAATTCGAGCACGGCGGCGGGCTCCCACGACGGCGCGTTGGCAACGTCGACCACGACATCCGCGCCCGCCAGCACTGCTGCGAGGCCTTCTCCGGTGACGGCGTTCACGCCCGATTTCGGCGAAGCCGCGACGGCGTCGTGGCCTTGTTGCTTGAGCTTCGCTACGAGCTTGGATCCGATCAACCCGGTCCCGCCGATCACGACGATCTTCATGGCATGTCTCCTCGGGGCGTTGCGGGCGCGAGCGTTTCAGGGTCGACGGCGCGCGCGTCGCGAAAGCGATGAGGCGACTCTTACCGGGGAAATGGGGCAGGCTCTTGCCTGTAACCGGCCCGCCTTGTCCAAAAATGCTGAAGACGTCTGTCGGATCGCCGATAGATAAAGTTGCATATCGAAATCATCCGACGCGCGGAGCGCACCGCTGACGCCGGCATCCGCCAGCGGCGCTCGCTAGATTGCAGCGCGTCCTTGTTGGTGTTCGGTCACAGACGGCATTCGCACCACGCAGCGGAACCCGACATGGCTGGTCGAGGTGTCGACCGGTTCGGCGTGCCGCGCGGCCGGGCGATATCGGCGGCAATAATTCGGCGCGCAGAGGTGCGAGCCGCCCTTGAGGACCTTGCGCGGAATCTGGATGTCGGGGAGGCGCGGATCGTAACTTGTGTGCTCACCGCCGCCGCGAGGATTCTTGGGGATGCAGCAGGGTTTTGCGGCGTCGGCGGCGTGCTTTGACGACCACCAGTCGGAGGTCCACTCCCAGACATTGCCGATCATGTCGTAGAGGCCGTAGCCGTTCGGCGGGAAGGCCATGACCGGCGAGGTACGCTCGTACCCATCCTCGCCGAGATTCTGGACGGGGAAGTTGCCCTGCCAGATATTGGCCATGTGCTTGCCGCCCGGCATCAGCGCGTCGCCCCAGGCGTATTCCTCCGCCTCGAGGCCGCCACGCGCCGCGAACTCCCACTCCGCCTCCGTCGGCAAGTCCTTGCCGGCCCAGCGGGCATACGCTGCCGCATCGCTGAAGGAGACGTGGACGACGGGATGGTCGTCGAGGTCCTTGATGTTGCTGCCGGGACCATAGGGATGGCGCCAGCTGGCGCTGCGCAGGAAAGTCCACCACTGGCTCCAGTCGGTGAGATCGGTGATGCGCGGCAGCGGGGAGAACACCAGCGATCCCGCGTAGAGCATCTCCGCCAGCGCGCCTGGATAGTCCTTCGGATCGGGAACGACCTGCGCCTCGGTGACATGGCCGGTTGCGTTGACGAACTGCTTGAACTGCCGGTTGGTCACGGGCGTGCGGTCAATCCAGAAGCCGTCGACAGCGACGCGATGGCTCGGCGCCTCTTCGGAATAATGATGGTCCGAACCCATGCGAAAGGTTCCGCCGGGAATGAAGACCATCTCGCCGCTCTTCAAATCATCCGGCAACCACTCGCAGTGATCCAGATCCGCTCGCAACATGGTGGAAGCTCCGATACGCGCATTCCACCCGATGCTACTGCGCCAACTCTGGGAGACTTCGACGATAGCTCTTTGCCCTGCTCATTAGACGCATTGTCTGATCCCTACTTTTTTGGCCCTCGGGGAGAGGAGGACACTGCATTGCGTCCACATCTCTTTCCTTTGCACGCACGTTTGCGAGCACGCGGCAAATCCATGCCGCGTCCGCTCTGCCATCCGCAGAGCCCGTCCGCTCAATATCACTAAGGTTGCAAACGGTACCCGAAGATTGGACGGCTGTGATGTGCAGTTTGTGCCAGTCTGCGTGGCCAGTTGGTGAGACCCAATGCCCCATGCCGCAAAGCCTCAGTGCAGAGGCAATTCAGTGGCATGTCGAGCGACAAATTCGGCGATGATTTACCTCAAAACGGGAAGTCAGCATGTCGCACCCACCTCGCGTTGTGGTGGTATTTCGCTGCTGCCTGCCGCAGAATTGTCGCGCTTCAGTAACAGGGTACAGCCATGGGGCAATTCCTTCTGGTTGATTCGCGCAAGCTGGACGGTTTCGAAGGACTTCAACAGGCCGTCCACGGCTCGCATGTCGATGTGATGCAACTCGGCCGCGGTCGGTTGCGCGGAACGTTGTCCCATGTCGGCATCGGCGACTTCTCGCTCAGCATTGGTGCGTTCAACGTCGGCATACGCACGCAGCGAGTTTCCAGCGACGACAAGCTGATCATCGGGATGCTGCTCGTGGCTGAAGAGCGCGTCGCCCACTGGTCGTTCGACATGCAGCTCAACGATGTGCTCGTCATTCCGCCGCGGCTCGAACATGACGGTGTTTTTCACGGCGGCTCCGCTTACGCCGCCATGCGGTTCGACCTCAACGAGGTCGCGACGCTGTTCGGCGGAGAACTACGGTTGAGCGATCCCGACACATGGCGAAGTCGCGGGCATTTCCGCGCGGACCTCGCGACCGGCGCGGTCGCCTCGCGCCGCCTGGTTCGGGTCATGTCGCACCTGCGCGACAACAAATATGGGCTGACGCCGTCAACTGCCGATTTCTGGAAACGATCGATCGCCGAATGCATGGTTGCCAACGTCGCGTCGTCGCTGCCACCTGACGGCAACGGCTGGCTCCCTTCCGCCCGACGGCTGATCCGCAAGGTCGAGGAGTATCTCGACGACGCCGGGACGCGTCCGGTGCACGTGTCGGAAATTTGCGCGGCGCTGGGCGTATCGCGGCGCACCCTCCACCGCGCCTTTCAGGAGGTATTCGGCCTCGGCCCGGTCAGCTTCCTAAGGCACAAGCGTCTATGCGCTGTTCATTCCATCCTGCACCAGAGCGCACCCGGTTCGACCACCGTGACAGCCGTCGCCATGCAACAGGGCTTTTACGAACTCGGCCGGTTTTCTCAGTATTACTTTGCAATGTTCGGGGAGCGTCCATCGCAAACGCTTGGAATTACGACGCCGCACGCAGTCGAAGACGACATCGCCAGAGCCTAGCGCTCTGGGTCCGGACCGCGAACGGTGCCATGATCGCATGCATGCCGGCGTTTTGCCCGCGTCAAACGGCGAAAAAAACGTCATGAAAACAACCAGATGGCTACTGTGCATGGGGTTGTTTTCACGGTTTTGAGTTGGACAGGCAGGCCGCCTCCCGCTTCACGCCCCGCAGACGATCACGCCATACCAGCCCAGCCCGCGATAGGTCTCGTAGCCCGGCGTCGCATGGAACGCGACCAGCGTGCCGGAGCGGTCTTGATAGAAGCCGGAGCGCCGACCGTCCAGCGACAGCGAGATGCGTTCGCTGAGAATGCCTTGTCCGTCGGAAGCGGCGATCACGCGAAGATTGGAGTCGACCAGCAGCACGCGCGCCTTGTCGCTGTCGCCGACGCGCACGCCTTGCACGATGGCGCGGGCCTGTGCCTCCCAGTCGAAATGGATGGCGAGCACCCCGATCGGCGCGCCGTTGGCCTGGCCGCCGGCGCGGACGCTGGCGCAATAGGTCGCGACCTGGGCATTGCCGAGCAGCGGCTGGTTCTCGACGTCGCCCGCGACATAGTCGTCGCCGGAGCGCAGGGTCTTGGCCTCGCGAAACCATTTGGTGTGGGCGACATTCTGGCCGACGGCGTGAAAGCGGTCGGCGCGGCCGTTGGCGATGACGTTGCCCTCGAGATCGCAGAGCCAGAGGTCGAGATAGACGGTGTAGGCGCCCAAGATCACGCCGAGACGCTGCGAGGCATGGGACACGGCCGCGGCGTCGGGCGAGGCCGCGCAATCGACCAACGCTGAATCGGTCGCCCACCAGCGCACGTCGCAGGTACGTTCATAGAGGTTGCGGTCGATCAGCTCGATGGCGTTGAGCGAGAGGTCGACCATGCGCTCGCCGCGCGAGCGCTGGCTCATCCGGTCGATCGAGGAGACGAGATCGCCGGTCCGTTTCGTCAGTTGGCTTTCGAGCTCGCGGGCGATGGTCTCGACCTGCTGGCCGACGCCGCGGACCTCCTGCGCCACCACGGCGAAGCCCGCGCCCTGCGCGCCGGCGCGCGAGCTTTCGATCAGCGCATTCAGCGCCAGCATCTTCATCTGGTTGGTGATCTGCTGGATCGCCTTGGTCTTGTCGACCGCGATCTGGTTGACCTCCGCCGTGAGCCGGTTGATCAGCGCGGAGATATCGGAATCATCATCAGCGGGTTCATTTGCGATCGGCTTGGCTTTGAGACCCAGCGCAGCAGACATCGGGGGCTTCCCTTGGCAATGAGGTCTGATCTGCAACGAACCCGGAACAATCACTGACAGATCGAATACGATTCTTTTTCGGAGATTCCGCCTAACGCCTGCTTAATTTGCTGTTTTGCGGAATGCTCAAATGATAGTCAGTCCGCGTAGCAAAACGGCAATCCACCGCTTTGTGCCGCGCAGACGTTGCAAATCCCGGGGGATTGCGGGCCAATCGTCCCGTCGGCCGGACGATGCAATACTTCCGGCTCCCAGGTTCCTCAAACCGACCGTTGTTCATGACGCCGCCCGCCACCACCTTGCCCGTCGAAGCGCCCCAGGCATTCCTGGGGGTGGCGCGCTCGCTCACTGACAAGCTTTGGCGCGACCGGCTGGATGCGCGCGGGGCGGCGAAAGCGCTTGCCATCGTGCAGCGCCACCAACTGCCCGAGCTGCTGGCGCGGGTGCTGGCAGGCCGCGGTGTCGACAGCGACGCCGTCGCAGATTTCCTCGATCCCACCATCCGCAAGCTTCTGCCGGACCCGTTCACGGTGACGGAGATGGAAGCCGCCGCGAAGCGGATCGCGGATGCTGCAGCGAACGGCGAGAAGGTCGCGATCTTCGGCGACTACGATGTCGACGGCGCGACCTCGGCGGCGCTGCTGACCTGGCATCTGCGCCATTGCGGGCTTGACCCGCTGATCCACATTCCCGACCGCATCTTCGAGGGCTACGGGCCCAACACGGAAGCCGTGCGCGCGCTGGCCGCAAAGGGCGCCACGCTGCTCGTCACCGTCGATTGCGGCACCACCAGCATCGAGCCGCTCGCCGAAGCGAAACGTCTCGGCATGTCCGTCGTCGTGATCGACCACCATCAGGCCGGCACGGAGCTGCCGGAGGTCGATGCGCTGGTCAATCCGAACCGGCTCGATGATCTCTCCGGCCTCGGCCATCTCGCCGCCGTCGGTCTCGTGCTGGTGACGCTGGTCGCGGTCAATCGCGAATTACGCCAGCGCGGCTTCTGGAATGCGGAGATGCCCGAGCCTGACCTGCTCGGCATGCTGCATCACGTTGCGCTCGGCACGGTTGCCGATGTCGCGCCGCTGATCGGTCTCAACCGCGCTTTCGTCGCCAAAGGCCTGATCGCGATGCGGCGGCGCGACCATGTCGGCCACACCGCGCTGATGGACGTGGCGCGGCTCAACGGCCCGCCGGAGGCCTGGCATCTCGGCTTCATGCTGGGGCCGCGCATCAATGCCGGCGGCCGCATCGGCCGCGCCGATCTCGGCGTGCGGCTGCTTTTGGAGGGTGACAGCGTCGAGGCCGCGCGGATCGCAGCCGAACTCGACCGCCTCAACAGCGAGCGCCGTATCATCGAGCAGGCGGCCGAAGCGCAGGCCGAAGCCGAGGCACTCGCCTCGATCGGGCTCGAGGACAAGATCGGCGTGATTGTGACGGCCTCCGAAGGCTGGCATCCCGGCGTGGTTGGTCTCGTTGCGTCCCGGCTGAAGGAGAAGTTCTCGCGGCCCGCCTTCGCGATCGCGCTGGAGCCCGGCGGGATCGGCACCGGCTCCGGCCGCTCGATTGCCGGCGTCGATCTCGGCAAGGCCGTGCGGCAGGCGGTCACCGACGGCATTCTGCTCAAGGGCGGCGGCCACGCGATGGCTGCGGGCGTCACGCTGCGGAAGGAAAAGCTCGCCGAATTTCGCGCCTATCTCGAGCATGCGTTGGCGCGCGACGTTGCCGAGGCGCGCCACGTCAACGAGCTCTACATCGACGGCGCGGTTTCCGCGCGCGCGGTGACGACCGAGCTTGCAACGACGCTCAACCGCGCCGGTCCCTTCGGCAGCGGCAATCCGGAAGTCGTGTTGGCGCTGCCGGCGCACCAGCTCGTCTATGCGGACGAGGTGGGACAGGCGCATTTGAGGCTACGCTTCAAGTCGGGCGACGGCGCCATCGTCAACGGCATCGCGTTTCGTTCGATCGGACAGAAGCTTGGCAACGCGCTCGTTGCCAATCGCGGCCAGCAACTGCATGTCGCGGGATCATTGTCGGTCGATCGCTACCAGGGCGCCGAGCGTGTGCAATTCCGGGTCATGGATGTCGCGCTACCCGACCAGGGGCCATCCATGATTAGATAGGCCCGGCAAACAACAAAAAAACGAATAGAAAAAAGGGAGTGAGCATGGCAGGGCAGGTTGAGGGTAAAGTGGCGCTGGTGACGGGCGGCGCCTCCGGCATCGGCGAGGCCGTCGTCGAGCTGTTCGCGCGCGAGGGCGCCACCGTCATCGCCACCGACATCGACGAGCTACGCGGCCCCGAGCTCGGCGATCGCATCACTAAGGCCGGCGGCAAGGCGATTTTCCTGGAGCAGGACGTCACCAGCGAAGAGCGATGGATCGAGATCGCAGCCGAGATCGCGAAGCGCTTTGGCCGGCTCGATATTCTCGTCTCCAACGCCGGCATCGGCATTGCCGTACCCTCGATCGTCGACATGACGCTCAGCGACTGGCGCAAGCAGAACGCGATCAACCTCGATGGCGTCTTCCTCTCGGTCAAGCATTGCCTGCCCCTGATGCGCAAGACCGGCGGCGGCTCGATCGTCATGATGTCCTCGCTCGCGGGCCTGCGCGGCGCGCCCGGGCTGTCGGCCTATTCGGCGACCAAGGGCGGCGTGCGGCTGTTCGCAAAGTCCATCGCGATGGAGTGCGCGGCCGCCTGTGACGGCATCCGCGTCAACTCCGTCCATCCCGGCATCATCGACACGCCGATCTGGGGCAAGATCCCGACCGGCGCGACCGGCAACCAGGGCAACGCGCCGATCGACCCAGACGAGCGTGCGCGCGTCGTCACGCCGCTCGGCCGCGCCGGCCAGGCTGGTGAGATCGCCTCCGGCGTGCTGTATCTGGCCTCCGATGCTTCGCGCTACGTCACCGGCAGCGAGCTCGTCATCGACGGCGGCATGAATGCCGGCGGCGTGTCGCGGCGGCAATAGCCCGCCGCGCGGGCTGCGAAGGGCAGGGTGGCGCCCGCGGGGGCTGACGCGCAGGCGTCGGACCTGTACAACGCGGGCGTCTTCCGGCCGACAGAGGTGTCCTTCCGCCATGGCGCACAGCCTTCACTCTTCGTCATCTACGCCAGCAACGTTCCGCTCGAACCGTCCGGACCTCGTGACCGACGCGATCCGCAGCGCGCGCGAGGATCTTGCCGCCTGCTTCCGCATGGCTGCGCGCAACGGCTTTGAGGAGGGCATCTGCAACCACTTCTCGGCCGTGGTGCCGGGCCATGACGATCTCTTCCTGGTCAACCCTTACGGCTACGCCTTCCGCGAGCTGACTGCGTCAAAACTGCTGATCTGCGATTTCCACGGCAACGTGCTCGACGGCGAGGGCGTGCCCGAGGCGACCGCGTTCTACATCCATGCCGAGATGCACAAGCGCCTGCCGCGCGCCAAGGTCGCCTTCCACACCCACATGCCCTACGCCACGGCGCTGTCGATGACCGAGGGCGATCCGCTGATCTGGGCCGGCCAGACCGCGCTGAAATTCTACGGTCGCACGGCCGTGGACCGCGACTACAACGGCCTCGCGCTCGACAACCGTGAAGGCGCGCGCATCGCGTCCAGCGTCGGGAATGCCGATATCATCTTCATGAAGCATCACGGCGTGATGGTGCTGGCACCAACCATCGCGGACGCCTGGGACGATCTCTACTATCTCGAACGCGCCGCCGAGGTGCAGGTGCTGGCGATGTCGACGGGCCGGAAAGTGCTGCCGGTCGATCCCGCGATTGCGGCCGAGACCTACAAGCAGATGCGCGAGGGCGATTCCGAATCCGCCCGGCTGCATCTTGCGGCGATCCGTCGCCAGCTCGATGCGGAAGAGCCGCAGTACCGGCATTGAGGCGCGTTACGACCCTTGGCGCAGCTTCGCCAGCACCTTCAACCCGCCATAGCCATCGGCAGGTGTGATCCCCGCGCGCTGCTGAAAATCCTTGATTGCCTTCATGGTGTCGTTCCCGACACGGCCATCGGTGCCGCCGGTGTCGAAGCCGGCCTTGGTCAGCCGCGTCTGCATTTCCTGCACCTCGGCTAGCGTCAGCGCGCGCTCGGAGCCGGGGAATGGCTGGATGAAAGGCGGGGCGCCGAGGCAGCGGTCGCCGAGATGGCAGATCGCCAGCGCGTAGTTCATCGAGGGATTGTAGCTCTTCACCGCGTTGAAATTCGGCCCCAGCAGAAACGTCGGCCCGCCCGCAACCGGGGTCCACATTTGCGCGGATGCGGAGGCTTGCGGGAACGGCTGGCCGTCGGCACGGGTGACGCCGGCCGCCTGCCAAGCCGCATAGGTCCGGCTGCCGCTCATCTCACCGGGCGCGCGCACCTCGTAGCCCCAATGCTCGCCGCGGTGCCATTTGCCGCGGTTGACGAGATATTTTGCGGTCGAGCCCAGCGCGTCGTCGGGCTTGCCGAACGGCGACACCTTGCCGTCGCCATCGTAGTCGATGCCGACATTGAGCCAGACCTCCGGCATCCATTGCGAATGCCCCATCGCGCCGGCCCAGGATCCCTGCATCTGCTCCGGCGTGCTCCAGCCCTTGTCGACGATGCGTAGCGCGTTGATCAGCTCGGTCTCCCAATAGGCTTTGCGCCGCGGCTCGTTCCAGGCGAGGGCGGCGAGCGAGGGAAACACCGGCGTCATGTGGTTCTGCTGCACCAGCGGATCGCCGTAGGCGGACTCGACGCCCCACAGCGCCAGCAGCGTGCCGCGCTCGACGCCGAAATCGCGCTCGATGCGTGCGAGCAGCGCCTCGTTGTTCTTCAGGGCGATCTTGCCGTTGATGATACGCCAGTCGGAGACGCGACGGTTGATGTATTGCCAGACCTGCTCATGGAATTCGGGCTGGTTGCGCATCTGCTTGAACACGCTCATGTCGGGCTCGACCCGCGCCATCGCGCGCTGCCAAGTCGCGGCCGAAATGCCTTTCGCCATGGCACGGGCGCGAAAACCCTCACGCCATTCCTCGAAGCCTGGAGGCGCGGCCAGGATGCGCGTTGGGACTGCGACGAGTGCGGCTGCGCCGAGCGTGGATCGAAGCAGAGCGCGGCGGCTACGAGAGGCTATGGAATCAGCGTGTTTCATGGACCCATTCTAGCGGGAAACATGGTGGCTGTGACCAGTTCCTGGAACTGCAGGAACAGACGCGGGCCCGCGTTCCCCGGAACAAACTGTCGCACTCCCGCATTCCCCCAGCATCACGTTTGAGGAGGAGAAGATGAGGAAATATCTGTTTGCCGCCGCCATGGTCACCGCCATCGCCGCGCCTGCGTTGGCCGACGAAGTCGGCGTTCACGTCGGTCCGGTCGGTGCCGGTGTGACCGTCGGACAGTCTCACGAATATCGTGAGCGGGACCGCGATCGCGACCGCACCACCGTCATTAGGGAGCGCGAGCCCGCCGACCGCACCACGGTGATCAAGAAGGAAGATGAATTCGGCAATCGCAGCAAGACCGTGATTCATCACGACAACGACTGATGGAGTGGGGCCCCGGCCGATCGCCGGGGCCCTCCGTCGCTCGCGGTCCGTTCATCGAGAATTCGGGGTGGAATGAAGATACGCGCGCACGCGGAGAGCCATGTCGTCGAACTGGACGACGGATCGCAATGGCAGATCTTTCCCGGCGATCTCGCCACCACGCTGAGCTGGGAGCCCGAAACCGATCTGCACCTGGAGCGAAGCGGCGAGCGGGTGAGTTCGCATGAGCTGGTGAATGACGCCGATCAAGGCCGCGTCCGGGTGATCGCAGCGGGCGAGACCTGGCCTGATGGCGAGGTTAAGAAAGTGTTGAAGGGCGGGTAGGGCGCGCCTGCAACAGGTCGGATATCCCCAATTTTGAGCCTGTCACTTTACGGTCGGTTTGCCTCCGTCTGCGCATAATGCGTGAATGCAGGAGCTGTTCGACATTATCCGCGCCAATCCCTGGCCGTTCGGGGCCGAGTTGTTCGTCGTCATCCTGATGATCCTCGCGGAGAACTTTGGGCGCGGTATTCAAGGCGACGGCGCAGTCAGTGACTTTTCGGATTCGGACGGTGGCGGCTGCGGCGACGGAGGAGGCGACTAGGGCTGGTCAGCGGCCGAACGCGCTTCGCCTAGTCCTCCTGCAAATCGGCTGCGATGCCTGCGAGCCAGCGGCGAATGCTTGCTTCGGCCTTGGCGTCGAGCCCGGCGGCCAGGCGCTTCTCCAACGCAATCACCCGTTCCCGGCACGCCTTCAAAAGCGTCGTGCCGCGCGGCGTCAGCTTCCATTGCTGGATGCGGCCGTGGACGGGATGGGGCGTCATCACAATCGCACCGTCACGTTCAAGATTGCGGATGATGACGCCGACGGTCTGGGGCGTCAGAAAGGTGAGGCGGGCAACGTCGGCCCCTGACAGTCCCGGATAAGCATTGAGCATGGTCAGCACCGCGAATTGCGGAGAGGTGACACCGAGATCGGCCAGCGACCGCTCCATCGTCAGACGGACTGCGGCGTGGGCCTGGCGCAGCAGATAGCCGAGATAGCCTTGCTCGCCGCGCTTGCCTTCCCCTGGGGCTGGGACGCGCACCGCCGGGGTGGCCGTGGCTGCCTGCCGCCGCGGTTGCGATCTCGTGATATCAGGTGGCTTGCGCGTCATGTAAGTGCTCTTATAATGTGTCAGCGCTCTTACAATACCACGAGGTGAACGGCAATGTCACACGCCCGCAGCGAATACGAGGATTTCAAGAGGATCGCGCCCGACGCGTATGAGCTGGTGCTGGCGCTCGGCCAGGTCGCGGCCAAGGCCGGCCTCGACAAGCAGCTTCTCGAACTGGTCAAGCTGCGGGCATCGCAGATCAACGGCTGCGCCTTCTGCCTGCAGCATCACATCCTGCTTTCGGAGCGGATCGGCGTCCCTGTGGACAAGCTCAATTTGGTCGTGGTCTGGCGCGAGGCGCCGATCTTTTCCGCGCGGGAACGTGCCGCGCTGGCGTGGACCGAGGCGCTGACCTGCCTGCCCGACGGAGTCGGCGAAGACGTGTACGCCGAGGCGAGCCGTGAATTCTCGGAGACCGAGCTGACATACCTGACCTCGGCGGTCGCCTCGATCAACGTCTGGAACCGTTTTGGTGCGGCGTTTCGCTGGACGCCGGCGAAGCGGCCGGTCGCAGCGAATGCGGCGGCATCCTGATTGCAACCAAGGGAGATCATGATGACAACGATGAGTCTGCCCACCACCCCGCGCCCGTTGCCATCGCGCTCGATGGCGATCGCCGTTATCGGCGGGCTCGCCTGCGCGCTTGGGATTGGCAAGGCGCTGCCGGTAACGATGGACACCATATCCGGCGCACTCTCGCCGCTCTGCGCCACAGCTGCCGAAAGCTCGCCGCTCGACAAGGTCGAACCGATTGGCTCCTACGCGCTGCCGAACGTACCGGGCAAACGCGTCACCATCGTGCGCGTGTTCTACGGTCCCGGCGGGTTCTCGCGGCCGCATCGTCACGCGGGATCCGTCACCGCCTACATCACCAAGGGCGAGATCCGCTCCCAGCTCGGCGGCGGCCCGGTCGAAACGTTCGGCGTCGGCCAGTCCTTCTTCGAGCCGCCCGGCTCGACCCATCTGGTCTCGGCCAATGCGAGCACCACGGAGCCGGCGGAATTGATCGCGGTGTTCGTGGCGGACGAGGGCGCGCAACTCACGACGCTGTTGGAATAACTGGCACTCACAGTCCGAAGTCGCTTTTGTTCAGGTCGGCTGCGATCGCTTCAGACGTTTCCATAGCGGTGAAAGACCGTATGTGACGGCCGGTATCGCAACCGCCCCGACAAGGAGGCCAACGACGCCCGAGATGGCTGCCTCGACCGACCATTCGACGATGCCGGCAATGGAGGGAAGGAAATGCGCGGCGGCCTCGGCGGCGGCATGGACCGTATGACCGATCACTGGTGGGCCGTATTGTTCGATGCCGTGCAGGATGATGCCGCCGCCGACCCAGATCATGGCGGCGGTGCCGATGGTGCTCAGCACCGCAAGGAAGGCCGGCATGCCGCGGACGAGCGCACGTCCAAGCAAGCGGATTGCGCCGCCAATGACTGAGGCGCCGCTATACCGCGCAAGGGCCAGGCCGACATCGTCCGCCTTCACGATCAGGGCGACCACGCCGTAGACACCAACTGTGATGAAAATGGCGACGAGGGCCAGCACGAGCGCCTGCGTCCAGATGCTGCCCGCCGGGACGGCTGCCAACGTGATTGCCATGATCTCCGCTGACAGGATGAAATCCGTCTTGATGGCGCTCGCGACCTTCTCGTCCTCGACCGACCTGGCATTCAACGCAATCGGCTGGGGCTGAGCTTCGTGGTCGTGCGCATGATGCGGCATCACGGCCTCGAGCACCTTCTCGGCACCCTCGTAGCAGAGAAAGGCGCCGCCCAGCATAAGCAGCGGCGTGACTGCGGCGGGAAGGAAATAACCAAGCAACAAAGCGATGGGCAGCAGGATCAGCAATTTGTTGCGGAGCGACCCAACCGCAATCTTGCCTACGATCGGCAGTTCGCGTTTCGAGGCAAAGCCGATCACGTAGTTGGGCGTGACGGCTGCGTCATCGATGACCACGCCAGCCGCCTTTGCTCCCGCCTTGGCCGTTTGGCCCGCGACATCGTCGAGCGAGGCTGCCGCCACCTTTGCGATCGCTGCGATATCGTCGAGAAGACCAATCAGTCCGACACTCATCAACCCAGTTCCTTCGGCCTTCCAGCGGGCGGTGTGTGCGACAAACACGTTGTTGCACTGCCTGGCAATGGAAGGAGCAAGCCGTCAGTTCTCGTCGCCGCCCGATCCCTCGCGCAGGTCCGGCTTGAGCACGTCCTCCGGCAGCGCATGCGCCACGGGCTGCGGCGTGCCGGCGATCTCCGGGCCGACCTCGCGGCCGCGGGCGCGGATCAGGCGCTCATAGGCGGAGACCAGCGTGACGTAGGGACTGACCCAGATCCAGCCGTCCCGAGTGAACACCTGTACGTCGAAATGCAGGTGCATCGAGGTGCCGGCGGGATGGTCGAGATAATTCGAGACCACGCCGATCTTCTCGCCCTCCGATACGATGCGGCCATTGAGCAGGCCATCGGCGTTCAGTGCCTGCGGGTTCATATGCATGTAGCGGAAACGGATGTGCTCGCTCCGGCTGTTGATTTGCAGCGTCACTGCCTGGTCCTTGGAAGCGCGTATGACCCTCGCATCGCGCACGGCGACGACGGCGCGCTGCTTGGGATCACAGGCTTGGCGGCCTTCACCGGGCGGTGGGCACTCAGCCGCGCGGATGTCCTCGCCCTGATGGCCATAACCGCCGCCGCATTGCCAGACCTCGAAACTGCGGGACTCGCAGAAATTGTCGCGCCAGGGATAGGCGGTCGTGCTCTCCATCTTGTCGCGCTTGGCATAGGATTGCGAGTGTACGAACGCGGGCGCCTTCTCGAGAGGAAAGCGGATCTGTGCGTAGGCCATCACGTCGGGATGGCCGCCCTGCTTGCGATAGCCGGTGTTCGGGATGATGTCGCCGCTCGGCCGGTAGGTGAAGTCCGGGGAACGTGCCCCGGGACGATCGAGAATGTTGGAAGCGACGTCCGTCAGCGGCCGCATGCGCTGGCCGCCGGCCACGCGCAGCGCCTTCAGGAAGCGTTCGGCGACCGGATAGGCCTCCTTGCAGGCAAGCCGCCGCGGTTTTGCGACGCTGTCGAGGCATTGTATCGACACCACATAGGTGACGCCGAAACGGGTGAAAGCGTAGCGTACATAGCCTTCCCGGATGAACTTGCGCAAGTCCGGGTAGAGCGCCGCGAGCGGTTTGACCGGCTCGCCCTTGCCGCCCGAGGGATCGGCAATGTCATAGACGAGCGCCGAACCCGTAATCTGCACCTCGACCGGCCTTGCGAAGACTCGGCTCGGCATGCCGTCTCCGGTACCAGGCTCGAACGAAAAGGTCGCGCTGTAGCCGGCGGGCCCGGCATCGAACATGTCGACGGAATTGAAGTCGGCCTGGTAGCGCGACAGCGCGAGGGTCGCCGGCGCGCCATTGCGCCGTGCTTCGAAATACGCGGCAGCGTCGAACGGCAGCAGCACGGGCACGGAGCTCCGGGCGATGCCGGTGAAGAATTGCGAGGAGATCGCATTGAGCTGCACCAGCGCCGGCATTGCGCGGGAATCATAGCGCGGCACCGAACGACGGGGGGCGAAGATGAAGTCGTCCGCGGCCCGGGGATGGGCGTTGATTTCGGTGCGGAGCTGGTCGAGCGCCGCGCGCCAATCGACGCGCAGCGCCGTGAGCGAGGGGCTGCGGAACTCATCCGCGGCAAGCGGAGAGGCAATGAAGAGCGAAAGCGACGCCAGAAGTTGCGAGACGAAGCGGAAACTTTTCCCAACCACTGTCTCGCCCCCCGGCGGCACCTGTTGCGCTCGCTTTGGCCCCGTCAGTCCTTGGCGCGCTCGGAGTAGGAGCCGTCTTCGGTCATCACGACGATTCGGGTGCCGACGGCGATGTGCGGCGGCACGGTGGTGCGCACGCCGTTGGACAAAATCGCGGGCTTGTAGGACGAGGAGGCGGTCTGGCCCTTGGTCACGGGCTCGGTCTCGACCACTTCGAGCGTCACGCGCTGCGGCAACGCGATCGACACCACATTGACGTCGTGCGTCGACAATTTGACCGTCATGCTCTCCTGAAGATAGGCCGCGGCGTCGCCGATGACGTCCTTCGACACCTGGACCTGGTCATAGGTTTCAGGGTTCATGAAGTGGAAACCATCACCGTCTTCATAGAGATAGGTGAAGTTGCGTTCTTCGATCGTGGCCTTCTCGACCTGGTCGGTGGTCTTGTAGCGCTCGGAGATCTTTACCCCGTCCGAGATTCGGCGCATCTCGATCTGGCTGACCGGGGTGCCCTTGCCGGGATGGATGTTCTCGGCGGTCACGACGACATATAGCTTGCCGTCTTGCTCGATCACGTTGCCCTTGCGAATAGAACTGGCGATGACTCTCAAAGCTGTATTTCCTGCTTGCTTGGCCCGGCTCGGGCCAGGAGGTGGTCAAATTGATGGGGGACCTGGGGCCCCAAATCAGACCGCGGCACCCGTTTCGGGCCGCAACATACTGGTTTTGCCGTTGGATGCCAGCGTTTTGCTGGCCAACGGAGCAGTCGGCTAATGGCTGGGGACAAGCCGATGTCGCCGTTCTGGTCCCCCTCGCGGCATCTCGACCGCCGGCCGTTCCTTCAGGCCAGGGGGGCCATCACAGGGGCTCTACGGGGATTTTTCGCCGAGCAGGGCTTCATCGAGGTCGAAACCTCCGTTCTCCAGATCTCTCCGGGCAACGAAACCCATCTGCATGCCCCCCGGACCGAGATCATGCGACCCGACGGCAGCCATGTGAGCCGATATTTGCGGACTTCGCCGGAATTCGCCTGCAAGAAGCTGCTGGCGGCCGGAGAGACCCGGCTTTTCGAGTTCGCCCGGGTGTTCCGGGACCGCGAGCGCGGCGACCTGCATTTGCCCGAATTCACCATGCTCGAATGGTACCGGGCAGACGCCCCCTATGACGCCATCATGGCCGATTGCGTCGTCCTCATCGCCCGCGCGGCCCAGGCGACCGGTATCGGCACGTTCGCCTTCCGCGGCCGGACCGCCGATCCCTTCGCCGAGCCGGAGCTCGTAACGGTGGCCGGCGCCTTCGAGCAGCTTGCGAGAATCGACCTGCTTGCGACCATTTCCGGCGGCGAGGGCGACCGCGCCTCGCTCGCCCGGGCCGCTGCCGGCAAGGTCCGCGTCGCCGAGGATGACACCTGGTCCGACATCTTCAGCAAGGTCCTGGTGGAGCATGTCGAGCCGCATCTGGGGCATGGGCGTTTGACCATTCTGTTCGAATACCCATCTCCAGAGGCGGCACTGGCGCGCTTGAAGGCGGGCGATCCTCGCGTTGCCGAACGGTTCGAGGTCTATGCCTGCGGTGTCGAGCTCGCCAACGGCTTTGGCGAACTGACGGACGCCGAGGAGCAGCGCAAGCGCTTCACGCAATCCATGGCGGAGAAGCAACGCCGCTACGGCGAAGCCTATCCGCTGGACGAGGACTTTCTGGACGCGGTCGCGGCCATGCCGGAGGCAAGCGGCGTCGCGCTCGGCTTCGACCGGCTGGTGATGCTGGCGAGCGGCGCATCGCGAATTGATCAGGTGGTCTGGACGCCGCCTGCAAATGAAACGTTAAGCGAGACATGATGAAGAGCAATCTTGCGCGCACATTGCGCGAGCCGGCCGAACTTGTGGCCGAGCAGCTGGTATCAGCCGAAGCGCTGCCGGCGCTCGAACGTGTTGCCGCGCGCTACGCAGTTGCGATCACCCCCGCGCTGGTCGATCTGATCGACAGGTCCGATCCCGACGATCCCATCGCGCGGCAATTTGTTCCGACGGCCGCGGAGCTGGAGATGCAACCGGGCGAGAACGCAGATCCAATCGGCGATCATCCGCACTCGCCGGTTCCCGGGATCGTGCATCGCTATCCCGACCGCGTGCTGTTCAAGCTCGTTCACGTCTGTGCGGTCTACTGCCGCTTCTGCTTCCGCCGCGAGATGGTCGGACCCGGCAAGGAGAACGCGCTCTCGGACGCCGCCTATCGCGCGGCGATCGACTACATCCGCTCGCACGGCGAGATCTGGGAGGTGATCCTGACCGGGGGCGATCCCCTGATGTTGTCGCCGCGGCGGATGAGCGAGATCATGGCGGATCTTGCCGACATCGATCACGTTAAGATCATCCGCCTTCATACCCGCGTGCCGGTGGCCGATCCCGCGCGCATCAGTGACGAGATGGTCGCGGCGCTCAAGGCCGAAGGCGCCACCACCTGGGTAGCGCTGCATGCCAACCATGCGCGCGAACTGACAGGGCCGGCGCGTGCCGCCTGCGCGCGGCTGGTCGATGCCGGAATCCCCATGGTAAGCCAGTCCGTGCTTTTGCGCGGCGTCAATGACAATTTGACCGCTCTGTCGGATTTGATGCGAGCTTTCGTCGAATGCCGGATCAAGCCCTATTATCTGCATCACGGCGATCTCGCGCCCGGCACGGCGCATCTGCGAACGACGCTCGCCGAGGGGCAGGATTTGATGCGGCAGCTGCGCGGACGGGTGTCCGGACTGTGTCAGCCCGACTATGTCATCGACATTCCCGGCGGCGCCGGCAAGTCGCCGGTGGGGCCGAATTACTTGGTGCCGATGCAAAATACCGCACCTGATGCGGGTGATGCGGCATCGGAAACGCGCTATCGTATCGTGGATTATTGCGGCGACATTCATGTCTATCCGCCCGAGACCTGAAGATGCCGGCTTGAGAAATGGAGAGGTAAAATGAGAAGCATCATTTTGGCACTGTCGCTTCTGACGGTGTTCGGCAGCGCCGGCTTCGCGCAGACGGGAAGCAAGGGATCGACGACCTCGGGACAATCGGCGGGTTCTTTGCCGCCTGCGCCCGTGGGCCATCGGCAGCCGCGCGTCGGCGACGTGCCAAACGAGAAGAACCTGAGCGACCCGAACGATCCCCTCAGCAAGGAAAATCAGGCGCTCGACAAGAAGATCAAGAGCATCTGCCGCGGCTGCTAGGCGCCGTGGAAAGCGGGCAGGGTGCGACAGCCTCACCCCGCCCGCGATCGTTCGGTCAGGCGGAGCGCTCGTGCAGCCCAGCGCGCTTGGTGTTGCGCCGGATCTCGACCGCGTCAGCGAGCTGCTTGAGCACGGTTGCCGTGGTCGCCCAGTCGATGCATCCGTCCGTGATGCTCTGGCCATAGGTGAGCGGCTTGCTCGGCACCACGTCCTGGCGCCCGGCGACCAGATTGCTCTCGACCATCACCCCCATGATGCGGTTCTCGCCGCCGGAAATCTGGCCGGCGATGTCGGCTGTCACACGCGGCTGGTTTTCCGGCTTCTTGCTCGAATTGGCGTGGCTCGCATCGACCATCACGAGCGGTGCGACGTTCGCTTTCGCCAGATCGTTGCAGGCCGCTGCGACGCTCGCCGCATCGTAATTCGGCGTGCTGCCGCCGCGCAGGATGATGTGACAATCCTCGTTGCCCGCGGTTGAGGCGATCGCCGAGCGGCCGAGCTTGGTCACCGCCATGAAATGATGGGGATTCGAGGCCGACTTCACCGCGTCCGCCGCGATGCGCACATTGCCGTCGGTGCCGTTCTTGAACCCGACCGGGCAGGAGAGCCCCGAGGCCAGCTCGCGATGGATCTGGCTTTCGGTCGTGCGCGCGCCGATCGCGGCCCAGGACACGAGGTCCGCAATGTATTGCGGCGTGGTCATGTCGAGGAATTCGGTGCCGGCGGGCAGGCCGAGATTATTCACCGCCGAGAGCACGTTGCGCGCCAGACGCAGGCCCTTGTTGATGTCGAAGCTGCCGTCCAGATCAGGATCGTTGATCAGGCCTTTCCAGCCGACCGTGGTCCGCGGCTTCTCGAAATAGACCCGCATCACGATCTCGAGCTGGTCGGCAAGCTCTTCGCGCAAGCTCGCGAGGTGCTCGGCGTAGTCGAGTGCGGCCCTGGGATCATGCACCGAGCACGGGCCGACCACGACCAGAAGCCGGTCGTCCTGGCCATTGAGGATTGCATGGATGGCGTTGCGTGCCGCCATCACCACGCGCGTCGCCGTGAGCGTGCGTGGGACTTCCCGCATCACCTCTTCGGGCGTGCTCAGCTCTTTCAGTTCGCGGATACGAAGATCGTCGGTCGTGCTCAGCACGGCGGGCTCCTGTCATTTTGAGAACCTGCCGGCCAATAAAAAAGCCGCCAGGTCTGGCGGCTTGTTCGGACTAGATGCTGCAATTTGTCAGATTGAGCGTGATCCTCCCACCGCCAGCGAGCTGTCGTAGCTAAAATACCAATAGAAGCTGGTGGTGGCGGTGATCATGGCCAGTCATATAGCGCGGGGGCGGCGGCTTGTCACCCCCCGAATGGACGTGACGGCCACGGGCGCCTCAACTGTTGCTTTTGCGTGCCGCCAGCGCCATGCCGATCAGCGTGGCGCCGCCGAACAGCAGGTTGATCCCGACGAGGATGCCGATCGCCCATTCCGCCGAGCTCGGCAATCCCGTGATCACCATGAACGAGATCGCGATGTCGACGAGGCCCGAGATCAGGAGCCACGACCAGCGGCCGCCCGGCTCGCGACGATGCTCCAGTGCGTACATGATGGTGGCGACGCCTTCGGCGAGGAAATAGGCGCCGAGCACGATGGTCAGCGTCAGCACGGCCTGCATCGGCCGCGCCAGCAGCAGCATGCCTGCGAGCACGGCGAGCGCGGCCGAGATCAGCGACCACCAGAAGCCCGGCGTGCTGCGTGCCCAATAGGTGGCGATCAATCCGCCGATGCCGCTGATCAAGAACATCCAGCCCAGGAAGATCGCAATCGCAAGGCTTGCGAGCGGCGGCAGGATCAGCGCGGCTACGCCGAGCACGGAAAGCAGGATGCCTTCGAACAGGAAGGCCTTCCAATGCGCCTTGACCCTCCGGCTCAAGGCGGATTGCAGCCGGGAAAGATCCTCAGGCGATGTCATGGGCAGGCTCCGGATCGAGACGTGTGTGCTCGATCTAGTCTAGTACGCGCACACCGCGCTTGCCATCCCGCGGTTCAGCCGCCGCCGTGCGCCGACGAAAAACCTTCGCCGCTGGTGCGGATGCGGTTGCGGCCGAGAACATAGATCGCGGTCGTGACGATCAGAAGTGCGAGGCCGAGCAGGATCGAGACCAGGCCGATCGGGATCAGGGCCAGCGTCAGATTGCGCTCGGGGTTGATGAGCCAGTGATGGATCGAGGTCAGCACGAAGGCGAGCCCGAGAAAGCCGACGCCGCCACCGGCCAGCAGCAGCGCCCACATCCGGCGGAGCTGGCTGAGGCGCTCCCGCGCGACGTCGGTTCGGGGTGCATGATGGCGCGCGACGCGCCGTACCAGTCGGATGGCGAAGGCGATCGAGCTGAAGCCGATCAGCAGGCTCGCGCCGCCCAGCCACATCCGCAGCGTCGGATCGAGATCCGGCATGCGCTGGAGTGTGAGCAGGGGGAAGTCGAACGCCGAATGCAGGGCGAGCGGGCCTGCGAAGATCAGCAGGCGGCTGGAGAGACGGGCCCAGTCGCGATGATGGCGGTTCGCACCCAGCGCCGTGCCGGCGCGCGCGATAGTCAGATAGGCGCCGGCGATAATGCCGAGCGCGCCGTGGAACGGCACCGTCAGCACGCTGCGCAAGGCGGCCAGCGAGCGCCACATTTCGGCGTGCTGGACGAGATAGGCGAGGTTCTCGTAGGCGGCGAAGCCCAGGCCGACCGCGGCGCCATAGACCACGGTGTCCATCGGATTGGCGAAGGTCCGCCGCTTGGTCGAGGCGACCAGCACGATGGCGATCACCTTGACCGCTTCCTCCGGCAGCGCGACGCCGAAGATCGAATGCATGGCCAGCGCCGCCCACGGGTTGTCCGGGGCCGCGACCATTTTGGCGAAAGGGGCGCGGGCCAGGCCCAGCAGCGAAATGCTGGCCGCGCCGAGCAGGAACGCGGTCCAGACCTGGGCCGGCGGTCCCGGGCGTTCCTCGGCGGCGATGACAAGCCACAGCATCAGCAGCGCCGGGGCAATGGCGGCCGTTCCGATGACGGTGGGTAACGCTTCAATCAGGTACATCGGCGCCGAAAATAGGTTCCCTTGATCCGCTTATCCACATCGTCCAATGCGACCTTCTGTCATGCGCTTGCTGTCGCGTCTCTTAACAAGCGTGACAGCCTGCGTTCATCAAGACGGTCGCCGAAGTGTAGAATATGGAGTGCAATCAATCGCATGACAGAACCACCTCGTCATCCCTGACAACGGTCGCGCGCCCGTCGTCGGATCGCGATTGGTAAGTTAGATCAAGGCAATGTGCAGGTTTCTTCGATTCACGATGAACGGGTCGCCGAGGCAAGTCCAGAGCCGGGATAGCCCCTCCGGGCGAGGCATGGCTTGGCAAGCCGGCCTAGTCACGCTTCGTCGCACGAGAGGGTGACGAGATCCGGCGTGTCCGGATCTGCTCCAGCTCCCAAAAGGCGCGTATGAGGAACGTGCCGAGACAGAGCACGATGAGCAACAGCAGAAAGGCCTGGTCGACGGCAGGGATGTGAGTGGGGATGGGAGTCATGGCAATGATAAAGCAACGCCCGTGCCACGCGTTCCCGCCGCGGCCTGTGCTATCTGCAAGGGCCGCCGCTCCCAAGCCCGCTTTGACTCAATGCGTGGTGAACGGCGGCGGTGCGTCGGGCGCGACGTCGAAGGCGCCGAGATGGAATTCCTCGCCGATGGACGCGTCCGGCTCGGAATGCTGCGCCATCAGCGTGAACGCGGCCTGCGGGTATTGCTTCCAGATGTCGAGATCGCCGGCGGTGATGGTGAGCCAGCCGAAGGTGTACATGTAGCGTCCGGGCTCGGTGACCCGGCCGACCCTGTCCCAGGTGATCTTTTCGACTGTGATTTTCTCGACTGCCATTCGGTCCCCCGATCGCAAGTCTGCAGATGATGCCTGGCAAGAGCCGTGGACCTTTAAAAGCTGACCCCGGAATGGGGCTGCGATAGGGCGGCGCGGCGCGAGGATCAGGCCGATTGCAGCATGGGCGTGCGGACGATCAGCCGGACGACGTCATCCCGCGACTGCTTTTCCGCGAATTTGACCGCGAACCCGTTTTCGAATTTGCGGATCACGCGCCCGACGCAAGCGCCGACCGCGAGCGGAGTTCCCACTGGCGGATCGTACTCGCAGGATATCGCAACACCGGCCGTGGAGACGTCGATGATGAAGCAGGCATGGGTGCTGCCGTCGGCGAGCGTCAAGAAGGTGTGCGCGACCTGCGGAACGAAGCGCGCGTCATTCCGCAGCTCCTGGACGCTGGCGTCCTTCTGCTTCTTCTCGAGCCAGGTCAGCTTTTCCGACATCCAGGCGCGCCGGGCTCGCGTCATGTCGAGCTCCATCAGGAAGCCCGATTTCAGCGTCGCGCTGATGGTGCACTGGAATTCGCCAAAATCTTGGAAGTATGAGGTCACGCGCTCGCCGACCTTTCCGACCACGGGAACGTCGACCATCATGCGGAACGGTGAGACGCGGCTGGTGCGGCACGCGAAGGTGCGCAGCTTGCCCTCGCAATCGTACCAGCGCGGCAGAGAGTAGCTGCCGCTCACGGTGACTTGCACGGCACGCTGTCTGAGGAACTCTGCGACGGACATGGGCGCCAATCGTGTTGCGGAGGTTTTCCGTAATTCCACGGTAGCAATCAAATTCTAAGCAAATGATACCGGCGCTCACGAGCAGGGGTAAATTTTTGGTAAACGCGCGGATCGGGATGGGCGGCATAGCGCCGCGATTAGCAGGCCCGCGATCTCACGATTGCGTCATCCGAGCAGCACCAGCAGAGCCAGCACGCCAATGGCCATGACGAGCTTGATCGTCGCGCAGGTCTGGCTGCCGGGTCCGCGCTCAAATCCGAACCACGGCAATGCATGCCGCATCGCGCGCGTTGCGAATGCTTCGACGATGACGAACAAGAGAGCGATGCCGGCGAGGAAGGACCATGATGCATCCGGCAGCATCCATGCCGCGAGCCACGCGGGAACGGACGCCTTCAGCGATGCCAGCAGCGCGAACCATCCGAACAGCGATACGAAGCCCTTGATGATGTCGGGCCCGATCGTGCCGGGCTCGAGACGGATGCCGATCTTTCCAAGAGCGAGTTCGATGCGCTCGCCATCGGTGAAGAAGAGGAAGGCGCCGAGGTAGAGCGGGACGCGCGACTGAAACAGGAGCGCGACCATGCCGAACAGGACGGCGTAGCCGAAAGCGTCACTGACGATGGTCGTGCCGGCCGCCTGCGACGGCTCCGGTGCAGCCGTGGCCCGAGGCAGCGACCTGGCGCGCGCCATGTGCTCGAGCATTCTAGCGCGGCGCTCCGGCGCGTAGGCTGCCGTGCGGTGGATCCATGGCGGCGGCGCCGGCGAGGCAATTCCGGCCTGGTCGTCCGAGGGAGATTTATGCTGCGCCATGGGCCTGCATCCGGTTCCATCTGGACATTGGTCGGAGCCGAGGGGCAGGGAGGTTCATGCGGGGGCCGCAGATATCGCCGCGTCATCCAAAACGCCCGGATAATGGCGCTCCCTAGCGGAATCGAACCGCTCTCTCCACCGTGAAAGGGTGGCGTCCTAACCGATAGACGAAGGGAGCAAACCCAGGGCCCCGCCGCTTTTCGCGGCACGGCCGCTGGCCGCCCGAGTCATGCCCGGCGGCTGCAGCGGGCGAACCTATAATGGCCTTTGGCGCCTTGGGCAAGCCGTTCGGGAACGGTCTTTTGGCACCGGTGGATAGCATCCTCCCCGGATCATTCGGGGGCGAATTCAACGGTTTCTTAGGTTCCCTGAGCTAGCGCTGGAGGGGGAGAATTTGAGCCGATGCCACCGCCCAAGAAGCGCGCAGCCCGCAAGTCGCTGTCGCAGCATGCCTGGATCACGCTCGAGGGCGGATTCGCGGCGCGGCAATGCCTGGTCCAGGACATCTCCGCCACGGGCGCCAAGATCACGCTGGACGAGGATGCGGGCCAGCTTCCGGGGGTGATCCGGATGGCGTTCGCGCGCGATGCGCGGACCGGGCGGAGCTGCCAGGTGGTGTGGCGCCGCGGCAAATCGGCCGGCATCAAGTTCATCTGACCCCGGGCAAAGTGACCTCGATGGCGCGCGGCGCCGGTTCGGGTTAGAACGGCCCGCATGCGTGCGCCGCTCCTCATCCTGATCTCGTTGCTGACCATGTCCGCGGCCGCGGCGGAAGCTTTGCATCTGCCGCCTCCGGAGCGCCCGCAGACCGGCAAGGCCTTGCCGCTCAAGGGTGCCGGCGGGAGCGCGAAAGCGGGTTCCTGCGCCGCCTATGGCCGCGGCTTCCATCTGGTCGAGAGCACCGGCACCTGCGTCAAGATCGGCGGCTCGATCAGCGTCGAGACCACGATCAGGCGCTGACCTCGATGCCACCGGATATCATGCGGCCCGAAATCATCGTCCCGTTCGTGATGTATTGCGCGCTGCTGTGGTGGATCGGCCGCGGCCTGAGCTGGACCGCGCGGCTCGCCACCGCGGCCGTGACGCTCGTGCTGATTTTCTGCGTGCTGCTTTTCGAGCGCGGTTGGCCCTAAACAAAAAAACGCGAAAACAACCCCATGCACAGTAGCCGCCACCTCTTGGCGGCACGCGGCGAAGTGCCGATTCATCGTGCTCTCAACGAGGGTTAAGCCGCATCACCGCTCACGACATCGGCGGTGCCACAAATTGCGCAAAACCGGGCCGTTTGCCGAGATCGGCGAGCCAGCGCGTCAGATGCGGCTGCGCGGGCCGGGTGATGCCCTCGACGCCGAGCCAGCGCCGCGCATAGGCGCCGATCGCGATATCGGCGAGGGTGAACGCATCGCCGTCCATGAACGGACGCGTGGAGAGCAGACGGTCGGCGATGGCCCAGACCTCGGCGGCGGCATCCGCATCCTTCTGCAACTGGATCATGTCGCGCTCGGCGGGCGGCGTGCGCACGAGGCCCCAGAACACCGGGCGGTCGACCGGCTGCACCATCGACAGCGTCCAGTCGAGCCAGCGGTCAACGCTGGCGCGCAGCTTCGGCGCCTCGGGATAGATCGGCGTGCCGCGCCCGTGCGCGAGGCAGAGATAGCGCATGATCGAATTGGATTCCCACAGCGTGAAATCGCCCTCGACCAGCGTCGGGATCCGCGCATTGGGGTTCATCGCGAGATAGTCGGCCTCGCGGGTCTTGCCGAAAGCCATGCCGGCGTCGATGCGCTCGTAAGCCAGGCCGAGCTCGGTGAGGCACCACAGCACCTTCTGCACGTTGACCGAATTGGCGCGGCCCCAGATCGTCAGTTTTTGGTCCGGCACGTCATCCTCCCCAGGCGTTTTCGGTGTCGGAGGTGATAGCGGAATCCGCCGTCGCGAGCGATCCGCGATTGCGGCGAGCCCCTCATGCAAAAGCTCCGCATGCAAAAAGCCCCGCCCGAGGCGGAGCTTTCATTGCAAGGTCAAGCTGGTCAGGCGGATCAGCGGCCGAAGAACAGCCACAGCAGAATGATCACCGGAATCGGCACGCCCACCATCCACAACAATAGTCCTCGTCCCATTGCATCCTCCTCCAATTGCATTGTCGAGGAGAGAACGCCGGCGGCAAGGGGTTGTTCCAACCGCGAAAGCGTTACCAATGGCCGATGTTGGGCATCGACGACCACGGCTCCTGCGGCGGCTTCGGATCGCCCTTCTGCAAGATCTCGATCGAGTGCAGATCGGGCGAGCGGACGAAGGCCATGTTGCCGTCGCGCGGCGGCCGGTTGATTGTGACGCCGGCCTTCATCAGCTTCTCGCAGGTGGCGTAGATATCGTCGACCTCATAGGCGAGATGGCCGAAGAAGCGGTCCTCGCCGTATTTTTCCTCGTCCCAATTCCAGGTGAGCTCGACCAGCGGCGCGCCGCGCGTCTGCGGCTGCTTCTTCAGCGCCTCGAGATCGTCCGACGAGCACAGGAACACCAACGTGAAACGCCCCTTGTCGTTCTCGATCCGCCGCACCTCCTTCAGCCCCAGCGCATCCTGGTAAAACTTCAGCGCGACATCGAGATTGCGCACGCGCAGCATGGTGTGGAGGTATCGCATGGTTGTTGCTCCCTGGGTGGATGGAGGGTTTTTGGTTCGGCCGAGCCGAAGGGAGTAGGAGATAGCAGGAAAATCCGAGGAGGGGCAGGGGGGCGGGTGCACATGTCCATGAGGGCGAAGCCGGCTGATGAAGTAAATCAGCCGGCGAAATTTCAATGCACTTTCACCGCAAATCCAGTGGCGCACACGCGCCATTGGCAGTGTGTGCGGGGCGGTCTGCTGCCGCAGCCTATTGCGTCGCGAGGCGCTTTCCGGCCTGCTCGGCCGGCGGCGTGAAGAGCGATACTGCGGTGCCTTCGGGGTCACGAAACTGGAACGTCCTGTTGCCCCATGGCATCGTTTTCAGCTCGTGCACCAGTGTGACCTTGTCTTTCAGGCGCTCATAATCCGCATCGATGTCCTCAACCTGAAACTCGATCACGGCGGTCCGATTGGCGCCGGGCTCGGCACTGTTTTCTTTCCAGAGCGCGACCGTCTCGGCTGCGCCGATTGCCAGGTTGGCGCCCGGCGTCACGATCTTGGCGAACACCGGCGCGAGCCATTCGGCGGAAACTCCGGTGATCATTTCGTAGAACGAAACCATGCTTTTGATGTCGGTGGCGATCAGGCGAGTGGAGGCGAACTTCATGGCATGTCCTTTGGTTGACCGCAGATTTGAGCGGCATCGCGGGGCTCGTCGCACACCGCTGCTGCCACCCTGATGTCAGCAGTCACGACGCCGCGCCGAGCGTGCGAACTAAGGGCATGAATTGCGATGGCAGTGCTCAAGCGCTAGACCACGAGCCCCTTCACGCGAAGTGCCCCACAGCGCGAACCGGGCCGTCAGAACGGTGACGCAAACCGCAGAACTGGCCACTTCACTCACGGGTGGACAGGCTTGTGTAGCCGCTCGCAGATGAACTCCTCGCGGCAATGACGCGACTAACGGCCATGGCCAATATCCTAGGTGAGCTTCTGTTTGCGCTGATCCGATCGATTGTTGCTGGATGGGCGTATGCGCTCTGGGTCAAACTGGCGACATGGCTCGAGCCGAAAATCCAACGGCGTTGGGTGAAGCTTGCCGTAGGAGGCCTCCTCGGCTTGGCAGCTTATTTTATGATTCCGATCTTGATGGGGCTGTTGGGCCTTTGAACACAATGAAATCCGTTCTCATCGTCGCACTGGCAATCGGGGCGCTCGTCTCGACGGTGCTGCTCGTCATGGAGCAGCTCACCGACTACTCCATCGCTGTGATGGCATGGGAGATGCCGGGCATATCCGCAGCCTACCTTTTTCTGGGGAGCGGTTGGCAGTTCCGTTTTCCTGGGCGTCGCCATCACTTGGGCCGTGAATGCCATCGTTTACGGCGCGCCCGCCTTCGTTGTCCTTACAGTCGTCAAGCTGGCAATTCGCGGTCTGCCGAAGTGATCTGGCAATGACCGTGGGTCAGATCTTGGCCTATGCGTCGGGAATTACGCATTACGTGACACGCAGTTAACTGCGTGATCGCGGTGCTGTTCGCGAGCACCGACGGCTACCTTACGGGACAGTGCACTGACGCCGCAGGTGCCAACGAAACGCATCACGCTTAACGTTTGTGAATGCCGCGTTGGCCGAACGCCTGCAATTCTCCAGTATTGGCGGCACTTCAGATCATCGGTGGAGTCAGGCTCTCCCGTCTCGCGGGACGGAGCGTGCATGCCTCGATCGGCGTCCGCCCGCCAACACGACTAGCCGTATTCATTATGAGATTGAGGACAGGTGATGTTGCTTCTGGAGGAGTTCAACGAACGAACGCTGTCGCACATGGACAGGGCGCTGGAGCGCGTCAGCGAGATGATGCCTGAGGTGATGGAAGCCTACACCGCGCGCCGGTATGTCGCCGAACGGATCATCCACTGCGCCAAGCACGAGACACGCGAGATCGACGGCCTCGTCGCGGCCGGCCGGCGTGCGGTCGCTGAGCTGGCTGTGAGGGTCGTCGAAAGCGATTAGCTGTCTGGCCGCGAACCTGCCGCAGAGGACCGCGCTCGCCGGCGATGATGGGGGTGAATTGGCGCTTCGTGAGAGGCGGCGATGGGCGGCCTCCCTGTCAGCCGCCGCCCATCTTTCGGGTTTCGAAATGCAGCGCCGTTTACTTCTCGAGCCCGGCCTTCTGCCGCATCGTGTCGATCAGCTCTGACGCCTCTGCCTTGGTCAGATCCTCCTTGGGGAGGGGCTTGTGGGCCTGCTCGGCGAGGGTCTTGAGGTAGGATTCCTGGGCGCCGGTCATCGGGTCGTCCCCGGAGACCCAATCCTTCGGATCCTTTTGGGTGTTGCCTGCGGTGTTGCCAGCCATCTTGTTGTCAGTCACGGCGATCTCTCCTTTTCAGGCTCAATGCCGACTGATGCTTTTTGTTCCTTATTTGTTCGTGGCCGGCCCCTGACGCAGCCAGGGGCGCACTTTGCCCGGATCAGCGTCGGGAGATGATCACGGAACGGCCGGCAGCGATCGGCGTCTGCGCATCAGACTTAGCTTGCGCCCCCAATCGAGGATCGGTGCCTCAACGGCGACGTGCAAGGCGGCGGCGAGACCGATGGAGAGCAGGATGCCCGCGATGATTGTCCCGACGGTCGACAGAAGCCACAGTCCGTCGAAGCTGGCGATCCATTTCACCACCAGATAATGGACGATATACAACGCGTACGAGATCTTGCCGAGCCATTGCAGCACCGGTGAGAAGGAGCGTCCTTCGATCTCGACAGCGACCACGGTATGGATCAGCAATCCCGCGCCGAGGCCATAGGTCAGGACGCGCGCGAATTGCGGGTCGGCCGCGCCGCGCACGAAAATCCAGTACCACCCGGCCGCGAACAGGCCCGCGGAAACGGCGGGGAAGTGGCGCGAAAAGCGCAATCGTCCGCTTCTCTGGAGATAGGCGATGACAACGCCGGCACCGAATTCCAGCACCAGCGGATGAAAGTAGATCCCGGCCTCCAGGCCGAAGACGAGAGCAAGAATGACCAGGGCGAATCCAGCGAACAAGATCTCGAACAGCCGGTCCGGCTTGATCGCCAGGACGATGGCGACGGCGACGTAGAAGTGCAGTTCGAAAGCCAGCGACCAGGCTGGGCCAAGGTACCAGTTCGGATAGGTCCATGCGAAGATGGTTCCGAGATCGAGAGCGGGTCGGCCGCCCGGCGCCAGCGCGATCCAGGAGGAGCTGACAAACGCCGCCAGCAACACCAGCCAATAGAGCGGAAAAATTCGGAGGGCCCGTCTGAAAGCGAAATCCAGCGGGTTGTGTTGTGCCGTCGCCGTGGTCGCGATGATGAAGCCGGAGATCACGAAGAAGATGTCGACGCCGCTCGCAAGTATCGTCAGCGCACCCTCGGCAAGCTCCGGCCCGACCATGTCGGGTCGCGCACTGATTGCGTGTCCGCAGACCACCGACAGCGCAGCGACGCCGCGCATCGCCTGTACACCCGCGAAGATTCGCACCAAGCCTCGCCACGTTCATTCCAGAATAGTGCAATTTAGGCGAGAAACCCATTAAGGAACAGTTGCGCGGATGCGATAGAATGGGTGTCGGATGCTTTAGGGTGAGGCATGCATCTGAGGCGGATTGATTGCTGTGCCCTTCCTCCAAGGCACGACCACAGGAGCACTCCCTAGCGCTTTGCTTCCTGCTTGCCCCGCCTGATTTCCTCTGCCTCGTCCACCAGCTTCAAGGCGGCGCCGTCGTAGCTCAGCTTCAGCCCACGACCGACGGTCCATATCCATCCTTCCCGGGCATCCCCGGTTGGCTGGGCGTTGAACTGGTCGGATATCGATTTGACGGCAGCGTCTTGGGGGCCCGGATTGCTCAACTCCGCGTTGACGCGCCAGATGGGATGTTTGGGGTCCGGATTCTTGGGGTCGACGTCGTCGGCAAAGATCGTGACCTTGGCGCCGTCGACTGCGCATTCGAGGACGTAGGAATCGCGAAGCTGACGGCAGCGGTAGCGACGTTGCGTGATGAGCTTGTTGGTCTCGTCGAATGTCATGCCGGGCGAAAAGCCGAGGATGTCGGACTTTTGCACGAGTGCCAGTGACGCAGGCTTCAGAAAGCTCGGCTGGACCGCCACGAGAACGGCCGCGGCAACAACGATCACGCCGGCGACAACAATGGCAATCTTCATCAGCCCCTCGTAAGAAACGTCCGACCATACAATAGCCGGAGCGTTCTACCAGCATCGCGCTGCATGGTTCGAGACGTCCGCTATCGTTGGAGGATCGCACCACCGAAAGATCGCATGGTCACATATCGCCTGGTCATGAACGTGAAAAACCGCCCCTGACATGACCAGGGGCGGTTTTAGCAAACGGGGTTTTCGAAACGCGGTCTAGTGACCGGTGCCGGGCTTCGTCGTCTTCGGCGGCTTGCCATCTTCGATCCGGCCTTCATTGCGCAAGTCGCGACCTTCCTGGGCTTTCTTCTGGCTCTCAGGGGACTTGCCGTGTTCGTTCATCTCTTCCTTGATGAACCCGGCGCCTTCCTTCACTTTACCTTCAACGCTCATGACGATCTCCTTGTCCTGGTAATAGGTCAACTCGCGCGAGACCTGACCGTTCCGGTGCGCGCACCTATGTGAGGAGTGCAGTATTGAGGGTGCACTTTGTAAGAGTGCACTTGCCGGGAACAGGTTAGTTGTCAGCGCGTACCGATGCGTTGATGTCGCGGGCAGAAACCGGAAAAATGCGCCGCGTCCAACATCCCCATTGCGTCCGGTTGTCACCCGGCAGTGCGTTGGACAACGCGGCTTGGGGCGACAGGTTTCCATCGGGACCCGTTATGAAATGGCCGCGCCGCCTTTTGGAAAGCGACGCGGCCAAGAGGCAAGCGATATAGGAAACCGGCTTACTTCATGTTGCTGCGGGTCTTGGTGCCGCCCTGGTCGCTGCCGGGGCCGGAGCCGCCCTGGCCGGAGGCGTCGGGCCTCACCATTCCGCCCTTGCTCGTGCCGTCATGGCTCATGCCCGTCGTGCCCCTCGTCATCGTGCCCTTGTCCGTGTTGTTCATGCCGGGCTTCTGCATGTTGTCCGACTGCGCGGCGGGGCCGGTCTGGGTCTGGGCAAAGGCAGAGCCGCACATGAGGCCGAGGGCGGCGGTCGCAATGATGAACTTCTTCATCTCAAACTCCTGGTTGGTTGAGTAGGCCAACGGGAGCGCAGAAGCCCTGTTCCTAAAACAGGGCGTTCCAGAGTGCAAAAGTTCTCGTCTGCGCGCGAACCGCTATCGACTTCCTTTGAAAACGCTCTAAGCCGCAATGCGCTGGTCGGCCGGGCCCGTCAGGTGCTTGAGCACTTCCGCATGCTCCAGGTCTGGAACCGCGATGGCCGTGTGGCTGTAGCTCGCATGGGTTCGTGATTTTGCAATCTGGTCCAGGATCTCGCCGCCCTTGATGACGTGGAGGCCCATGCCCTCTCCGGACGGGAAGATCGCGAGCACCACGTCATAGGCGGTGATGACAGCGCGAAGCGCTTCGGCCTTGTCCTCGGCAATTTCGACGAACACGCGAACATCGGCTGCGAGTTCACGCAGCTCGTTAAAATCCAGCACTGTGGGTACTCCAACGCAACGATACTGAGAGGAGCTTGGAGGGGTTAGGTTACCGAAGTCTCAACGGCGCATGCCCGGCAACAGGTTTCTCGACCGGGCGCCCCCCGCGAGGCGATAGACAAGCGGGCATTGCCGCCTGCTCGGCAATGCGCCGGCACGGAAAGAACATCTGGAACGGGGGAGGGACGAAGCGCGCCTCATACCCCTAAGGGCGTCACACGATGCGCGCGTGACTTTATGCGCGCTTTACTTGGCGTATCCCTGGGAGCGGAGCCACGCGATCTTGCGGTCGCCGTTGATCCAGTCGTCGGCATCTGCCTTGCTGGTGAAGCCCTTGATTTCGCGCTGTTCGCTGTCCGGGTAATCCGCCAGGATTTTCCAGTCGTTGTCTGCAATGCGGACGGTTTTGAAGGTCACTTTTGTTTTTGCCATGCCGCATTATGCAGGAGATGACCGGAAAAGAGAACCTGCCTTGTGACGGTCACCCGCGCGGCCCCAGGCGCAGACCTGGGGGCCAGCCTGATCGGCATTGCGCGGCCGGGTCCCCCAGAAAAGGCGAAAGCCCCGCCTGGGGGAAGCGGGGCTCTCTGATGGGGTGAAGCTTGGGGACTTCAAAGAGTTAGACGCCTCAGGAAGAAAATGGTTCAACGCGGAAACGGCGCAAGCTGCGGCATCTTTGCCGGGGCGTCCGGGCTCCCCCAGAACCCCCTGCTTGCGTTTTGGGCGTCGATGGGTTCTAAGCCCCGTCACTTCATGAAAGTTGGCATGAATCAGAAGCGCGTTGCGCGGTTGGACCGCGTCCTGAGCAAAGCCTGCTCGCGCGCACAGAAGGAAATTCAGACATGGCGAAGATGACCAAGACTCAGTTGATCGATGCAATTGCCGAGGGTACGCAGCTGTCGAAGAACGACGTGAAGTCAGTCATCGAGTACATGGCAACCGTCGGCTACAAGGAGCTCAACGAGTCCGGCGAGTTCGTCATTCCCGGCTTCGTCAAGATGTCGGTTGTGAACAAGCCGGCGACCGAAGCCCGCATGGGCGTCAATCCCTTCACCAAGGAGCCGATGCAGTTCGCCGCGAAGCCGGCGAGCAAGTCGGTGAAGGCCTCGCCGCTGAAGGTGGCCAAGGACTCCGTCTAAGGGCTAGCCTGCTCGCGTTTTCGTTGTGGACCCTCTTTTTCGCGGAGTGCTGCCGCGGAGTGCTGCAATGACCGCTTGCTTGTGCTGAACCAATAAGGAACTCTGTTAGGGAACTCTCGGGCGTCGTCAGGCTTTGCTTCCGAAAGGGAGAAATCACATGACTGGTCTCAGTGAAGTAGAGATTCGAAACCGCGCCTATCACCTCTGGAAGGAGGCCGGCGAGCCCGCGGGCACGATGGACACATTCTGGTACGAGGCCGAAAAAGAGCTTCTCGCCGAGCGGACCAAGCAAAGCGAAGTCCCGCCCGGGATTACCGACAATCTGCCGGTCTGACTTTGCAGGTCTAAGAGGCGGACAGAGGCGAGCGTCGACAGTTCTCAAAGCAGCCACCCGGCGTAACGCCCGGGTGGCTGCTTTGCTGTTCGGGCCATCGCTTGGATGGCGGCCGCCTCAAAGAAAAACCCCGGGCTTAGGGACCGGGGCTCTTCAAGCTGGTCGGCCGCGTCGCGACATGCCGCCAGCACCACTGAATTCGGTTTGACAACGCGAGACGAAAAAATTCGTTCCGGCTGCTACTCCGCCGACACGGACACGTCGACGATCGCCGGCGTATCGACCTGGCGCTCGCGCCAGACGACGAAATCGCATTTGGGATTGAGCCACTGATACTCGGAGCCGCGCGCCTTCAGGTGCGCAAGCGCTGCATCATGTGCGGCGGTCTGATCCGGCGCCTCGACCATGATTTCCACGGTCTCCTCGATCTGACGCACCACCTCGACGGCGTAGTATTTTCTGGTCACGGTCCCTCGCTCCGGAATGACTAACGGGGAGGGCCATGGCGCGTTCCCCAAAAGAAAAACCCCGCGCTTTCGCACGGGGCCTTCCTGGCTGGCTGCGATGGGATTTCAGCGCCGCGCCGCCGGCCGCGTTCTCGAACTTAAGGTTGAAAACCCAAAAAGCAACCGCGCCGACGCGCGGAAGGCTCAAGGCGATGTGCCCGGCGAATTTCGCGGGAGGGGCTGGACTTTCTGTTCTTAGTTTGTTCTAGTGAAGCATCTCTTTTGGCGGCGACCATTTGGTTGGAGGTCCCCATGACTGTCGAGAAACAACGCGAAGTGATCAGGCTCTGGAATCAGCTCAGGAAGCTCGAAGGTCCGGCCGCGGAAGAACTCCGCATCCAGATCCTCGAATGCTTTTCGGAGAAGGATCTGTCGGGGAAGGAGACGGTGAAGCGCGCAGCGTGATGAGCGTCGCACTACGTCGACGATAACAGGCAATCGCGCCTGCCTTCACCGATCGTTAGGAATCGTTTTGCGCTGATTCCTCGACTCCGATTCGTTCTTTGCGAACGAAGTGGAGTCGGATGCAGAACAAGCCGTGGCTTCTGTGTCGATGCGGGACACGCCCTCTCTGACCCAGCTGGCGTGATGCTTGGCACAGTCCCGTTGGCGTCTCCTCGCTATGAGATCAGGCGAGGGAGACGCGACATGGATGCGTGCTGGTTTCTCGAGATGTTTGCCGAGATCGCAAAAGTGTTTTGGTACGACCGGCATCCGCGCTTGCGCAAAGGCAGGCCGTCGGTGCCGCAGGTGCCACCGCGATCGAAATCCGATGACGCGATGTGAGCGCGCGACCGTTTGCGATGATGCGATCGTTTGCGCACAAACGAAGAGTTAAGACCTGCTTCGCGCCGATTTCTGCGATTCCGATTCGTTCTTCGAGAACGAAAAGCAGGTGAAGCTGGAACAAAGCCGGACGGCGGATCGCCACAAGCTCCGCAGCCGCGGCTTTCGCGCGAGCTTGAGGCGGCTCGCCGAGTTCTGGAGACGCTTGGCCAATTCCTAACGGAAGATTGCCGCGAAGCCGAGAACCCTATTCGGTTAGGTTAAAAGCCCAATCGCGTTGCGCTTGCCGCTGCTTGGGATAGGTGTGTCTGGCGACCTCTGGAACCGACTTTGCCAACAAGCGACTTTGGCCAACGAGCAATTTTGCCAAGAACGAATTCATGACACCTTTTTCAGAACCGAGCTTTTATCAGGGCGACCGCCACACCTACCGGCGCGTCGCCATCGTCGGCACGCTCTTTTGTCTGGCGTTCGTGGTGATCAGCGTCTCGCTGCGGCCACAGCTCGAGGACACGCGTGTCGCGGTCACCTCACACGAATTAACGGTCGTCGCCGGAGATCTGATGGTCGGCGCAATTCCCTGGGCACGCGGTGCCATGTGAGGCGAGCGCCACGAAACCGGCATAACCGGACAGGTTGAGCAGGACTTCGAGCCAAACGGGCATGTCGGCCTCTTTTCTCCTTGAAGGCTACGCCAACGTGCGCGCGAAGCGCATGTTCCCGGACAAGACGGACCGGCGCTCAAAGCGGGGTGGTGGGGTCGAGCCGCCGGCCGAGGGCGCCTACGGACTCGCTCGACGGCTGTTCCTTAAGGAACTCGGCAATGGCCCGCGCCAACTCGCCGTCGCTCATCGGCGTCGGCGGCGGGCGCAGCGTGCCGACACCGAAACTGCGGACGATCTCGTCGTAATGCTGATCGCCCGATCTCGGAACCAGCCTGCGGATACGGGCCAGCAATCTGGATATCGGCACTTTATCCTCCTGGACGCTCCCCGCTGGCAGCAATTGTGCTGCGTTGCCAATTTGCTGTCCGTGAAACTGAAAACCCCGCCAGCATTGGTGATGCTGACGGGGTCTTCGTGCTGTTGCCTCAACCGGATGGCGGAGGCGTCCGCACTTGAACAAGCAATTCGCGGAACGCGCGCCTGTTCCATGCGTGGCGGATTTAATCCGAGCTCGGTTCCACAGCCTTGCGCGCAACCATCGCACCGCGCCGGCGTTGTTTATGCGAGACACGAAGGAGGAGATTGATGATGAGGAAGACACTGGCAGTTCTGGCTACCGTAGCGGCCGTCGGCGTGACCGCGGTCGCGGCGCCTGCGCCCGCCGAGGCGCGCGGCCGCGGCATCGGTCCGGGCCTCGCATTCGGCCTCGCCGCCGGCGCTATCACCGCGGGCGCCGTCGCCGCGTCCCACCCTTACGGCTACGGCCCGGGGTACGGCTACTATGGCCGCCCGGCTTATGCTTACGGCCCCGGTCCGTACGCCTATTACGGCGATGGACCGTACTACCGCCGCCACCATTATTACCGTCACTGGTAACGGCTGACCAAATGAAAAGCCCGGAGCAACGCTCCGGGCTTTTTTCATGCTCGGTGATGTGGTGTCGTTACGGCCAGAGCGAGGGCCGCTCCACCTTGCGCGCGTTGTCGAGCGTCGACACGAAATACTCGTCACGCTCGCGCTTGAATTTTTCCTGGGTGGCACGGAAGGCGGCGACACGGGCGGCGATCTCTTCGCGTTCGCGGATTTTACGTTGTTCGTCCTCGGTCATTTCAAATCCCCTCTGCACGTGAGTATGTGTCCTACTGAACTCAAGCACTGCCGCCGCAATCACGTTGAGTCGCGTCAACACATGCATTGGCGCTTCTGATTGGGGCGTCAATGGGGAGGAGGCATTGCAGGATTGTGATAAGCGAGGGGCGGAAAAAATTGCCGACCACGTCGTGCGCCGCGGTGGATAACCGCGTCAACAATCTTGTCGCTTGCCCATGTTGCAGCTAGCGCAAAAACAAATCGGCAAAACCGATCGGCCAAGCCAATCGGCAAAGCAAAACGGGAGGCCGCGTTGATTGCATCGGATCTTCGCAGCGGCGTCGAGCGTCTCGGCGACATGATCGCCGAAGCCAAACGTATCGTGCCGTTCACCGGCGCCGGCATCTCGACCGAGTGCGGCATCCCCGACTTCCGCTCGCCGGGCGGAATTTGGACGCGCAACCGCCCGATCCCATTCGACGAGTTCGTCGCCAGCCAGGAGGCGCGCGACGAATCCTGGCGCCGGCGCTTCGCGATAGAGGAGGTCTTTGCGGCGGCCAGGCCCGGCCGCGGCCATCGCGCGCTCGCCTCGCTCTACCGTGCCGGCAAGGTTCCCGCGATCATCACCCAGAACATCGACAATCTACACCAGGCCTCAGGCGTCGCGAGCGACCACGTGATCGAACTTCACGGCAACACCACGTATGCGCGCTGCATCGGATGCGGTCAGGCCTATCCGCTTGATTGGGTCAAGCGCCGCTTCGACAAGGAGGGCGCCGCGCCCAACTGTACCGTGTGCGACGAGCCGGTGAAGACCGCCACGATCTCCTTCGGCCAGATGATGCCCGAGGACGAAATGCAGCGCGCGACCGCGCTGTCGCAAGCCTGCGACCTCTTCATCGCGATCGGTTCCTCGCTGGTGGTATGGCCGGCCGCGGGCTTTCCGATGATGGCGAAGAGATCAGGCGCACGTCTGGTGATCGTCAATCGCGAGCCCACCGAGCAGGACGACATCGCCGACCTCGTGATCCGCCACGACATCGGCGAAACGCTCGGGCCCTTTGTCGGTAATTGAGGCAGCAATTTGATTCGCGGCTGTGCAAGCTGTTCATAGGTTCCGCCGAATCTCTTTTTTGTCTATGCGTCGCAACCGGGAGTGTTATCTTTTGAGTCGAAAGATTCGCGTCGCGTCGAGTTGAGAAGATTCTCTAAAGACGCGTGATTCGGCGCCGCCATTCAGGCGGGTTGCATGGCATGTGTGGGGTCCGGGGTTATGGGGTCGTCGGACGGATTTGAGTCCAAGAAGGTCGGAGTTCCCGCGGTGGGCGAACACGGCGGTGGCGGTCGCGACAGCGCACTCAGTCCCTTCACCGGGCTTGGTGAGAGCAGCGCCAACCTCGTCGAGGTTCACGGCGTCATCAAATGGTTCGACGCCTCAAAGGGCTACGGCTTCATCGTTCCCGACAATGGCTGGCCCGACGTCCTCCTGCACGTTACCGTGCTTAGACGCGACGGCTTCCAGACCGCCTATGAGGGCGCCCGCATCGTCGTCGAGTGCATTCAGCGCGCCAAGGGCTACCAGGCGTTTCGCGTCGTCTCGATGGACGAGTCGACTGCGATCCATCCAGCGCAGATGCTGCCGCCGCGCACCCATGTCACGGTGACTGCGACCAGCGGGCTGGAGCGGGCTCAGGTCAAGTGGTTCAACCGGCTGCGCGGTTTCGGCTTCCTGACCTGCGGCGAGGGCACGCCCGACATCTTCGTGCACATGGAGACGCTGCGCCGCTTCGGCATGACCGAGTTGCGGCCCGGCCAGTATGTCCTGGTCCGCTTCGGGCCCGGCTCCAAGGGCATGATGGCGGCCGAGATCCATCCCGAGACGGGATCGCCGGTCTCGTCCCACTAATTCCATTCCCGCGATCGTGAGCAGAGGCGCGCTGGCTCGCCGGCGCGCCTCTGGCTTTTCCGGCGACCGCCACGTAAGGACTGGTCCAGTCCCACGCCTCGAGAGCCATCCATGAATTTCGATCGAAAGGCCGTCTTCGCCGTTGCGAAGGGCTGGCTTGCCGCCATCCTCGTCATCGCCGGCTGTGCCGTCGCGAGCGCACCCGTCCGCGCCGCCAGCTTCCAGCCGCTCGAGATCGTCACCAGGAACGGCGTGCAGGTGTTCTCGGTCGAGATCGCGACCACCGAGGAGGAGAAGCAGACCGGCCTGATGTACCGCAAGGAACTGGCGGACGGCAAAGGCATGCTGTTCGACTTCAATCCCGAGCAGGAGGTGTCAATGTGGATGAAGAACACCTACGTCTCGCTCGACATGATCTTCATTCGCGCCGACGGCCGCATCCTGCGCATCGCCGAAAATACCGAGCCGATGTCGACAAAGATCATCTCATCCAGGGGGCCCGCGCGGGCCGTTCTGGAGGTGGTGGCGGGGACGGCGCAAAAATATGGTATCCGCGCCGGCGACCGCGTCGGCCACCCGCTGTTCGGCAGCAAGTAGGCGGGCAAGGGGCTATTGGCAGGGCCAATGCCCCCGTCCTGACGGTCTTTTGGGAAGCTTGCTGGCGCCTTTGGAAGGCTTGCTGGCGCTTTGGGAAGCGTGTATCGACGGGGCTCGCCGGACATTCGGGGTATAGCGCAGCCTGGTAGCGCGGCAGTTTTGGGTACTGCAGGTCGTTGGTTCGAATCCAGCTGCCCCGACCAGTCCGGAGGTGGGTCGGAACGGCACCAGAGAAAAACAGCCATTCGGCGAGGCGCCAGGCGATCCAGGCGAGCGCGGTTTCCAGCCGAGCGCGGCGATCCAGGCCAAGCCGACCAGCCGCGTTCGATGCAGATGCCGGAGCTGCCAAAGCCTTCCTAAACCCTCGGCGCTCATTCCCTGCGCAACGCGACTTCCGCGCGATTTTTCAAGGCATTGGGCGGGTCGGACGGCGCGGAAATCGTAAAACTTTGTCGAACCTTTAGGCGTCGCCCTAGACATATAGGTGTTGGGGGATTTCAGCGCCCAATGCCTAACGGACGCCGCCAAGCGATGATATTCCGCTTGCGCGGCGTTACGCTTTTCCAACCATCAGTTCGTCGCGTACCAGCCGAACGGAAACGGCAGGAACGGCCAGGCCAGCTGATTGTCGTTCGCGACCTTCCGCGGCTCTTGCTCCGGCGTCTTGGCGGGCAGAGCAGGCGGCGTCGAATGCAGCGCCAAGCGCAGACATGCACATTGCAAATTCATCGTGGTGGCCCCCGCCCATCAATTGTTCAAAAATTCGCGTCAGCCTGGAAATCACCGCGCGTCCTCAAAACGACGCGCTCATTCTCAAATCGCACACAGTCTAGGAAAATCGGCGAGCGCTTTCAACCGGTCTTGCCACGCGCTCACAGGAAGTAAGGTTGACCGGTTAGGTTAAGGGCGAGCGGTTGTTGCGGCCGCCTTCGTGACTGTTATCAGATCGGTCCGGCTCGCGATGGGTTGCCTGAATTCGTGCTCACACGACATCACAGTTCGTCGCAGTGCTCGTATCCTGTGAGTTCTGCATCATGTCTTTCGATCGCAACGTCCGAACCACCGGTCCGCAGGCGAGCTGGACCGAGATCTGGCACCTCTGGACCGTGCTCGTGCCGCGCCGCTCGATCAACGGGCAGCTAGTTTACGGCAAGGTCTGGCGCCGCCACGACGGCCGCGACTGGATCTACAAGAAATTCACCGAGTACGATAGCGAAGCGGCGGCCTGAAGCGGCGTCGCTGTTGTCCGGCGCGGTATCGCTGCTGCCCTTCAAGCGGCCTTTGCGGCCGCAGGCTTGGGCGGCGGCGGCTTCAGCGGCTTGTCCTGCTTCTTCGACCAGGAGATGTAATAGGCCACCGTCGTCATGATCGCGATGCCGGCGACGCTGACGAAGATCTGCGCAAACAGCGAGCCCGAGCTCATCGACAGCTCGAAATGACCGACGAAGGACAGGAACACGCCGACGCAGAATACGGCGAGCGACTGCTGGCCGCACACGATGATGGGGTCGAACCCTTTCCATTCCAGGCCCGGCCAGTCCTTCGGCACGAAGCGGATCACCAGGATCACGATCACGACGAAGTGGATGAAGCGGTAGGGCGCGAGGTTGGTCTTGTCGTTCGGGTTGAACGCCGAGAACAGCCATTCCGGGAACATGCCGCCGAGGGTCGGGAAACGACCAGCCATGGTCATGACCAGCGCGAACAGCATGTAACCGAGACAGAGCCACAGCGTGACCGGCGCGTTGATCAGCGTCATCGAGCGCCGCGCGCCACCCATGGCGCACCAGGCGCCGAATACGAACAGCACCTGCCAGGCATACGGGTTGAAGTACCACTGGCCGGCCGGATAGGCGGTCAGGTTCAGGCCGAAATGCCGGGCGGCGAGCCACAGCACGATTGAGAGCGCCATGGTGAGGTCTGGCTTGCGCAGCATGAACCAGAGCACCGGCGGAAACAGTCCCATCAGCACGATGTAGAGTGGCAGCACGTCGAGATTGAGTGGCTTGAAGCGCAGGAACAGGCCCTGGCGCAGCGTCTCGGTGGCGTTGTCGACCAGGCCGGCGACGTTGAACTCGTTGATCATCTCTGAATCGCCGAAGCGCAGCGCCAGATAACTGATCGAGGCGATGTAGATCACGAACAGGATGATGTGAGCGACGTAGAGCTGCCAGACCCGCTTGGTTAGCCTGGTGGCGCCGACCAGGAAGCCGCGCTCGAGCATCATCCGCGCATACACGAAGGATGCGGTGTAGCCGGAGATGAAGACGAACAGATCGGCGGCGTCGGAAAAGCCGTAATTGCGGGTGGTGATCCAGTTCACCACGTTGTCGGGGATATGGTCGAGGAAGATCGCCCAGTTCGCAATGCCGCGAAACAGGTCGAGCCTGAGGTCACGGCCCTTCTCGGGGAGCGTGGCGTTGATGTTCAGGAAGGACATGCGACGGGAGCTTTCGGAGGGGACGGACAGGGAGATGTCAACGAAGCAGGGCCGCCGGGCGAGACCCCGGCGCGGAAGGCGGGTACGCAATTGTCACGATGCAGCATAATGATTATACCCATCGGCGAGCCATCCCGGGGGCCGGAATCACCGATCAGTTCCCAAAAGGTGTCTCTATACTATGCCCGCGGTTTCCACCAACTGCTACCGTGACGCATCGAAATCGGACGAAAAGACGAACAAGAGGCCCGGACCATCCATGACCGCACGCATTTTCAAGCCCGCCAAGAACGCGATGCAATCCGGCCGGTCGAAGACCAAGGAATGGCAGCTCGACTACGAGCCCGAGCAGCCGCGCGCGGTCGAGCCGCTGATGGGCTGGACCTCGTCCGGCGACATGAAGCAGCAGATCACGCTGCACTTCCACAGCAAGGAAGAGGCGGTCGCCTATTGCGAGCGCAAGGGCATCGCCTACCAGGTGATCGAGCCGAAGGAATCGGTGCGCCGTCCGGTCGCCTATGCGGACAATTTCTCGTTCCGCCGCGGCGAGCCCTGGACGCATTGAAGGCGGGCCACGCGTCGAGACTCTCGTCGCGCCCGGGCTTGCAGTCTTCGCTGAAGCTTCGCCGGCCCAACACCGAATGCCCGGCAAGCCTTGGCGGAGCCGGGTCCCGGGCATCTACGTTTTAGCCTCCGCGTGAAAAGGCGCGGACGGCCGGGACAAGCTCGGTCAATCACGCCGGTTCTTCCCATGGTTCTTCCCATGGTCCTGCCCTTGGCAGCCATTCCGCCCCGTGCTTCGCTGCCGCGCAAGACAGGCTCATGGCGAGGTGGGGTATGGCGGGGCGTGACCAGCTCGACGGCGTCGATCTGAAAATACTCTCCGAATTGCAGCAGGACGGGCGGGTTCGCAACAACGAGCTGGCGCTGCGCGTCGGGGTGTCCGGGCCCAACTGCGTGAGGCGGCTGAAATCGCTGTTCAGCCGCGGTGTGATCCGGGCGGTGCGCGCCGTGATCGATGAGCGGCTGCTCGGCTACGAGGTGGTCTCGTTCGTCTCGATCCAGCTCGGCAGCCAGGCCCAGCCGGTGCTGGCGGCGTTCGAGAGCTCGATCGCCGCGATTCCGCGCATCCAGCAGTGCTGGCGGATTTCGGGCGACACCGACTATCTTCTCAAATGCGTGGCGCCGAGCGTCGAGAGCATGCGCCAGCAGCTCCTGCATTTCGCCGCGATGCCGAACGTGAAGAACGTCCGGAGCTTCCCGGTGCTGGGTGTGGCGAAGGACGTGCCGCTGCCGTTGCAGGAGATCGCGGCGGCAGGATAGTTCGGCGGGGACGGGTGCTAAAGCGTGGCGGGCACAACGACATCCAAAACTCCGAAGGCGCGGGAGTGATCCCCTTGCCGGGATACAGGTTCGGATAAGACGGATAAAATATAACTAACTCACCTAACTGCGACATGTGATTTAGGAAGTTCTGCAATGCGCCGAGCCGTGATTGCCGGTTCCTGGCGCCGGCCTACATGCGAGCTGTGAACCTCAGCCTGCGTCGCATGCCGAGGCCTCTTTTGTGGGACCCTGAAGCAGGAAAAGACAACATGACCCCGACCTCGAAGACGTTCGTCGCATCCGCTGCGACGCTGTTTGCATCTGCGTTTCTCATGATGACCGCGCCGGCTGCCCAGGCAGAAGACTACTGCATCACCAATGGCGCCCAGGCCGCACACGGCTGCGGCTATCCGACGATGGAGGCCTGCCGGGCCGCGGCCGGCGGCATCGGCGGCTCGTGCTCGCAGAGCGGCGGCGCGAAGACTTCGACCGACGCGCTTGCCTTCCAGCCGAAGCAGACGCAGTCGCGCACCAAGCTTCGCCCGGGTGGGCAGACCAACTCGAACTGATCGAGACCGGTTTCGAAATGTTGCGGCCTCCGAGTCGGATCGCGGAGGCCGCAACAGCATGACAGCCCGCGCGTCAGCGATACCGTCAGCGATACCTGCCGCGAAACTCGCGCGGGGAGGCGCCGGCCCAGGTGCGGAAGGCACGGGAAAAGCTCTTCTCGTTGCGGAAGCCGGCGATCTCCGCGATCCGCTTGATCGGGTTGCGACCGCGCATCAGCTCCTGCTTGGCGAGCTCGAATTTTGCCTCTTCCTTGAGATCGCGCAGCGAGGTCGCTTCATCGCGCAGGCGCCGATGCATGGTGCGGGTGGAGAGCGCCAGCTCGCTCGCGACATCCTCGGCTCCGAGGCTGCGTCCGCGCGCATTGCGGAGCACGCGGCGAACGCGCTCGACCAGGAGCCGGTCGCGCCGATAGGGTAGTACGGTCAGCCGCAGCGCGCCCTTGAGCATGTTGTCGAGGTCCGCCGCGCTACGGGTGAGCGGCAGCGACAGATAATGCTTGTCGAAGGTGATGGAAGCTCGGTCCGCATCGAAGCGGATGTTTCGGCAAAAGATGGTCGGATAGACCGAGACGTGGCCGGGCTCGGGGTGCGGAAATTCCGCGGCGCGGAGCGCGATCCTGGAATCCACGGCCCAGCAGGAAAAGCCGAGAACATAGCGGAGCAGGGTGACCAGGCAGAATTCGCGCAAAGGCCCGAGGTCGCGCAGCTCGCGGATGGACACGACGGCGGTCTCCTCGCCGACGGCGAGATCGAGCAGCACGTCCTCGGTCAGCAGGCGGTGGTGCCGGCACCAGCGCTTGAGCGCGACTTCCAGCGTCGGGGCGGTGATCGAGGCGCGGCACAGCATGCCGTAAGTGCCGAAGGGCAGCCGCCGCGAGAACCAGCCGAGCGCCTCGTCATCGAGTTCGCGCATGGCATGACCCGCCAGCGCCTCGAACTGGCCGGCCGTGACCCGCCCATCCGGAGAATTGACAAGGTCTGGCGTTACCTGACCCCGGCTCAGCGCCTCGGTCGGATCGCGGCCGTAGCGTTCGTAAGCGGCAACGACGCCGCGGACGAAGGCGGCAGGGGTCACGGCACGGCGCGGGATCGCGGTTGCGACTTGAAAAGGCATCGGACATCCTCTGGAAAAATCCTCGCCAAGTTTGGCGGAAAATGCAACCTTTTCGACCGCAGAAGGGCCCCGATGCCGCTAGGTTTGGTCCCCAAAATACGGAGGAATCGCCTTGAATATCCCGAGCATCGATTTCGATCTGGGCGAAGACATCAGCATGCTGCGCGACACGCTGCGCGCCTTCGTGGAGGCGGAGATCGCCCCGCGTGCCGCCGATATCGAGAAAGCCAATCTGTTCCCGGCGGACCTCTGGAAGCGCTTCGGCGACCTCGGCCTGCTCGGCATGACCGCGCCGGAGCAATATGGCGGCTCCAACATGGGCTATCTCGCCCATATCGTCGCGATGGAGGAAATTTCGCGCGGCTCGGCCGCGGTCGGGCTCTCCTACGGCGCGCACTCCAATCTCTGCGTCAACCAGATCCGCCGCAACGGCAATGATGCGCAGCGCGAGCGCTATCTGCCAAAGCTGATCTCCGGCGAGTTTGTCGGCGCGCTCGCGATGTCCGAGCCCGGCGCCGGCTCAGACGTCGTCTCGATGAAGCTGCGCGCCGACAAGCGCGGAGACCGCTACGTACTCAACGGCTCGAAGATGTGGATCACCAATGGCGGCGATGCCGACGTGCTGGTGGTCTACGCAAAGACCGATCCGGAAGCGGGCCCGCGCGGCATGACCGCCTTCCTGGTCGAGAAGGGGGCCAAGGGCTTCACCCACGGCCAGCATCTGGACAAGCTCGGCATGCGCGGCTCCAACACCTATCCGCTGTTTTTCGACGAATGCGAGGTGCCGGAGGAGAACGTGCTTGGCAAGGTCGGCGAGGGCGTCAGGGTGCTGATGTCCGGGCTCGACTATGAGCGCACGGTCCTCTCGGGCGGGCCACTCGGGATCATGGCGGCCTGCATGGACGCGGTGGTGCCCTACATGCACGAGCGCAAGCAGTTCGGGCAGCCGATCGGCGACTTCCAGCTCATGCAGGGCAAGCTTGCCGACATGTATGCGACCTGGCAGGCCACGCGCGCCTATGTCTATGCGGTGGGGCGTGCCTGCGACCGCGCCGATCACGCGCGCAGCTTGCGCAAGGACGCCGCCGCTGCGATCCTCTATTCCGCCGAGAAGGCGACCTGGATGGCGGGCGAGGCGATCCAGGCGCTGGGCGGGGTCGGCTACACATCCGAATTTCCGGTCGGACGCCTGTGGCGCGATGCAAAGCTCTACGAGATCGGCGCCGGCACCTCGGAGGTCCGGCGCATGCTGATCGGTCGCGAATTGATGGCTGAGACGGCTTAAAACCTTCACGCAATTGGAATCAACATGCCGCTCCATTCCAGCATCGATACGTCTTCGTCGGACTTTGCCCGCAATTCCGAGGCCATGCGCACCCTCGTCGCGGATCTGCGCGAAAAGCTGAGCCAGGTCGCCGGCGGCGGCGGCGAGGTCTCGCGCAACCGCCACACCTCACGCGGCAAGATGCTGGCGCGCGAGCGCGTCGACCTCTTGGTCGATCCCGGCACCGCGTTCATGGAGCTGTCGCCGCTCGCGGCCTATGGCCTTTACGGCGGCGACGTGCATTCGGCGAGCGTCGTCACCGGGGTCGGGCGCATCGCGGGCCGCGAATGCGTGATCGTCGCCAATGACGCCACCATCAAGGGCGGCACCTATTATCCCATGACCGTGAAGAAGCATCTGCGCGCGCAGGACGTGGCGCGGCAGAACAATCTTCCCTGCGTCTACATGGTGGATTCCGGCGGCGCCTTTCTACCGCTGCAGGACGAGATCTTTCCGGACGAGCGTCACTTTGGCCGCATCTTCTACAACCAGGCCCAGATGTCCTCGCAAGGCATCCCGCAGATTGCGATCGTGATGGGCTCCTGCACCGCTGGCGGCGCATATGTCCCCGCGATGTCGGACGAGAGCATCATCGTGCGTAACCAGGGCACGATCTTCCTCGGCGGGCCGCCGTTGGTGAAGGCGGCGACGGGCGAAGTGGTGACCGCGGAGGAGCTTGGTGGCGCCGACGTGCACTCGCGGCAATCGGGCGTGACCGATCATTATGCCCAGAACGACGCACACGCGATCGGCATCGCCCGCCGCATCGTCGGCACGCTGAAGCCATCGGTACGACCAAACCTCAACATGCATCCGCCGCGTGATCCCTTGTTCGCGGCGGTGGAGATTTACGGCGTGGTGCCCGTCGACGGGCGCAAGCCGTTCGACGTGCGCGACATCATTGCGCGCGTCGTTGATGGTTCCGAGTTCGACGAGTTCAAGAAGCTCTACGGCACGACACTGGTCTGCGGCTTCGCCCACGTCTGGGGTTTTCCGGTCGGTATCATCGCCAACAACGGCATCCTGTTCAGCGAGAGCTCGCTGAAGGGGGCGCATTTCATCGAGCTGTGCTGCCAGCGCGGCATTCCGCTGGTGTTCCTGCAGAACATCACGGGCTTCATGGTCGGCAAGAAATACGAAGCCGGCGGCATCGCGCGGGATGGTGCGAAACTCGTGACGGCGGTCGCGACGGCGTCGGTGCCGAAATTCACCGTCGTGATCGGCGGCTCCTACGGCGCCGGCAATTACGGCATGTGCGGCCGCGCCTACTCGCCGCGCTTCCTCTGGATGTGGCCGAATGCGCGCATCTCGGTGATGGGCGGCGAGCAGGCCTCGATGGTGCTGAGCCAGGTCCGGCGCGACAATATCGAGGCGAAGGGCGATAGCTGGTCGAAAGAAGAGGAAGATAAATTCCGCGAGCCGATCCGCGCGCAATATGAGAGCCAGGGGCACCCGTATTACGCGACCGCGCGTCTCTGGGACGACGGCGTGATCGACCCGGCCGATACAAGGCTGGTGCTCGGCCTCGGCCTCTCGGCGGCGTCGAATGCGCCGATCGAGCCGACGAAATTCGGCCTGTTCAGGATGTGATGCGATGGACCGCTCAAAGCTCTACCGCCGTTTTCGCACGCTCCTGATCGCCAACCGCGGCGAGATCGCCTGCCGCGTGATCCGCACCGCGCGCGCCATGGGCCTGCGCACCGTGGCCGTCTATTCCGAGGCCGACCGCGACGCGATGCATGTCGCGCTCGCCGACGAGGCCGTGCTGCTCGGTCCCGCACGTGCCCGTGACAGCTATCTCAACGTCGAGCGGCTGATCGAGGCCGCGCGCAAGACCGGCGCGGAGGCGATCCATCCCGGCTACGGCTTCCTGTCGGAGAATGCCGAGTTTGCGCAGGCGTGTTTCGACGCCGGCCTGGTCTTCGTCGGCCCCACCGCCGCGATGATGACCGCAATGGGCTCGAAATCCGGCTCCAAGGCGCTGATGGAGAAGGCCGGCGTACCGCTGGTGCCCGGCTATCACGGCGAGGCCCAGGACGATGCCACGCTGGCGAAGGCGGCCGAGAAGGTCGGTTTCCCCATTCTGGTGAAGGCGTCCGCCGGTGGTGGCGGCCGCGGCATGCGCATCGTTCGCTCGGCGGATGAACTCGCGCCTGCGATCGTCAGTGCGAAGCGCGAGGCCAAGGCCGCGTTCGGCGACGACCGCATGCTGATCGAAAAATATGTAGACAATCCCCGCCACATCGAGGTGCAGGTGATCGGCGACAGCCACGGCAATCTGCTGTCGCTGTTCGAGCGCGAATGCACACTGCAGCGCCGCCACCAGAAGGTGATCGAGGAGGCGCCGTCGCCGACGCTCAATCCCGCCCAACGTGAGACGGTCTGCGCCGCCGCGCGAAAAGCGGCCGGGGCCGTCAACTATGTCGGCGCCGGCACTATCGAGTTCGTCTCCGACGGCAAGGACGTGTTCTTCATCGAGATGAACACCCGTCTCCAGGTCGAACATCCCGTGACCGAGCTGATCACCGGCATCGACCTGGTCGAGTGGCAGTTGCGCGTCGCCTTCGGCGAAGCGCTGCCGCTCAAACAAGATCAGATCAAGCTCAACGGACATGCCGTCGAGGCTCGGGTCTACGCGGAGAACCCGACCAAGAACTTCATGCCCTCGGTCGGCAAGATCTCGACCTGGCGGTTGCCCGCGGAAACCGGCGGCCTGCGCATCGACGCGGGCTATCGCGAGGGCGATGCCGTCTCTCCGTACTATGATGCGATGCTAGCGAAGATGATCGCCTGGGCGCCGACGCGTGATGTCGCGATCGAGCGGCTGAACCGCGGGCTTGAGGACTCAGACGTTCGCGGCATCGTCACCAATATCCCGTTTCTCTCCGCCCTGATCACGCATCCGAAGGTGAGGGCGAATGCGATCGACACTGGCTTCATCGAGCGCGAGCTGGCGGTGCTGACGCAGGCCACGCCGGCGGCGGGAGAGCTCGAGCTGTGTGCCGCGGTGGCCGCCGTGATCAACGACGAGCGGCAGGCCGCGCAGGCGGAAGCGAATTCGCCCTGGCAAACCTTTGGCTGGCAACCGGTCGGCCGCCGCCAGCGCGGCTTTGCGTTCCGCGTCGGCCACGGGCCGGAGCAGAAGGTTAGGCTGAACTACGGCAGCGGCCCGTCCACACTGGTGATCGGCGAGCGCGAGCTGGCGTTCACGATCGTGGTGAAGGACGGCGGCTTCGATCTGACGCTTGACGGCGTCAAAACGTCGGTCGCGGCCGTGATCGATGGCCATGAGCTGTATTTGCGCACGCGCAACGGGCGATTCGACCTGCATTGGGTCGATCCGTTCGGCGGCGAGATGGAGGAGCAGGCCGGCGCGGATAAGATCGCGGCGCCCTTGCCGGGTACCGTTGTCGCCGTGCTGGCGGAGGAGGGTGCCAAGCTCGAGAAGGGCGCGCCGATCCTGACGCTGGAAGTGATGAAGATGGAGCAGACGCTGCGCGCGCCTTATGCCGGCGTGCTGAAGTCCATCAAATGCAAGGTCGGCGACATCGTCCAGGAGGGCGTCGAGCTCGCCGTGGTCGAGCCTTCCGGAGAATGAGATGAGCGATCCCGTCCGCATCATCGAAATGGGGCCGCGCGACGGCCTGCAGAACGAGAAGACGGCGGTCAGCGTCGAGGCCCGCATCGCCTTCATCGAGGCTCTGGTCGCAGCCGGCCTCAATACAGTCGAGGTCGGCGCCTTCGTCTCGCCCAAGGCGATCCCGCAGATGGCGAGCTCGGACGCTGTGCTGCGCGGCGTCAGCCACCTGACCGGCGGCGAGTTCCACGTGCTGGTGCCGAACGAGAAGGGCTATGACGCGGCGCGCGCGGCCGGCGCCAAGATCGTCTCGGTGTTCGCGGCGGCCTCCGAGGGCTTTTCGCGGGCCAACATCAATTGCACGGTCGCGGAGTCCATCGAACGGTTCAAGCCGGTGCTGGCACGCGCCAAGGCAGATGGTGTGCCGGTTCGCGGCTATATCTCATGCGTGCTCGGTTGTCCGTTCGACGGCGAGATCAAGCCGAAAGCCGTCGCCGATCTCGCCACCACGCTGTGGGAGCTCGGCTGCTACGAAATCTCGCTCGGCGACACCATCGGGGTCGGCACGCCCGAAAAGGCGAAGGAGATGCTGCGCGCGGTCAGCGCCAACATCCCTCCCGCCAACCTCGCGATGCATTTCCACGACACCTACGGCCAGGCACTCGCCAATCTCTATGCCGGGCTGGAGCAGGGCGTCCGCGTCATCGACGCCGCCGCCGGCGGCCTCGGCGGCTGTCCCTACGCGCCTGGCGCGACCGGCAATGTCGCGACCGAGGACGTCGTCTATATGCTCGAGGGCATGGGCGTCAGGACGGGCGTCGACATGGATCGGTTGCTGGCGGCGACGAACGAGATGAGCGGCGTGCTGGGCAAACCGCCCGTGAGCCGCGTGGCGTCCGCGCTGAACGCTAGGAGGAAGCGCGCGACTTCCTAATTCCCGTCATTGCGAGCGCAGCGAAGCAATGACGGTGGACGCAGCAGCTACCTGCTCCCGTCCGGCCCCATCACCAGGTCCGGCAGCCCGGTCGAGATCTCCGGCACGAAGCACAGCAGCAGCACCGCGACCATCATCAGCAGCACGAACGGCAACGTGCCCCAGATCACTTCGCGCAAGGGGATGTCGGGCGCGACGTTGCGGATGACGAAGATGTTGAGGCCGACGGGTGGATGGATCAGCCCCATCTCCATCACGATGGTCATGACGACGCCGAACCAGATGATGTCGAAATTGGCGGCGCGGAGCGGCGGCAGGATGATCGGCGCGGTCATGAGAATGATCGAGACCGGCGGCAGGAAGAAGCCGAGTACGACGACCATGACGAGGATCGCGAACAAGAGTCCCCAGCGCGGCAGATGCATCGCCACGACGGATTCGGCGGCCGATTGCGAGATGTGGAGATAGCTCATCACGTAGGAGTAGAGCAGCGACATGCCGATGATCATCATCAGCATGGTCGATTCCCGGATCGTTGATTTCAGGATTGGGGCGAGGTCGCTCGGACGCCACACGCTATAGATCGCCGCGATCAATGCCAGCGCCAAGAGGCCGCCGAGACCAGCGGTCTCCGACGGCGTCGCATAGCCGCCATAGAGTGCGATCATGACGCCGGTGAGCAGCAGCACGAAGGGGATCACGCGCGGTAGCACGCTGAAGCGTTCCGCGAGCGTGTATTCGTCACGGGCAAGGATCGCAGCTTCTGGGCCGCCGTTCTTGTAGATCGCTTCGGCCGCGGCATATTCCTGGCGGAAGCGGATCACGGCGTAGACGCCGAACAGCGAGACCAGCAGCAGGCCGGGCCCGATGCCGGCGAGGAACAGCCGTCCCAGCGATTTTTCGGCGGCGACCGCAAACAGGATCATGGTGATCGACGGCGGGAGCAGAATGCCGAGCGTGCCGCCGGCGGCGATGATCCCTGCGGCAAAGCCGCCGGAATAGCCGCGTTTGCGCATCTCGGGGATGCCGGCCGAGCCGATTGCCGAGCAGGTCGCGGGCGAGGAGCCCGCCATCGCCGCAAACAGCGCGCAGGCGAACACATTGGCGACCCCGAGGCCGCCGGGAACGCGGTGCAGCCAGGCGTGCAGGGCCGAGTAGAGATCCTGGCCTGCGCGCGACTTGCCGATCGCGGCCCCCTTCAGGATGAAGAGCGGGATCGACAGCAGCGTGATCGAGGCCATTTCCTCGTAGACGTTCTGCGTCACCGTATCGAGAGAGGCGGCGGGCATGTAGATGCCCATGAACACGACCGCGACCGCGCCGAGCGCGAACGCGATCGGCATGCCCGAAAACATCACGACCAACGTCGCGATCCCGTACGCGAGGCCGATACCGAAAACGCTCATGAACGCCTGGCTCCAGCGAAAGGCAGCGCAAGCTGCACGAGGATCTGGACGCAGAGCAGGCTCATGCCGAACGCCATCAGCGAATAGGGGATGGCCAGCGGCGGCGACCACATCGAGTTCGAGACCTGGCCGTCGACATAGGCTTCATGCGCCAGCGTCCAGGACTTCCAGGCGAAGAAAGCGCAGAACAGAAGCGTCACGGCATCGACCAGCCAGAGCCTGATCCGGTTCGCCAGCGGTGAGAGCAGGCCGACGAACGCCTCGATGCCGATGTGACCGCGGTTCTGCTGCACGTAGGCGGCCGTCATGAAGGTGGCGCCGACCAGCAGGAACACCGCGGCCTCGTCCTGCCAGTAATTGGCAGCCTTGAACAAGGCGCGGCTGAGCACGCTGTAGCTCAGGATGGCGCAGGCGGCGATCAGCGCAATCGCTGCGAACACGACGATGATGTTGTTGAGGATGGCGAGACCGCGATCGATCGCCGCCGCAAGGCCGGTCCTTGCGGCAGCGTTTGCCTGGTCGTCACGATCCGGAAGCGGACCGTGGCTCATGCGGCGACGTCGGTCGCGAGCTTGAGCAGGTTGGCCGAGGTCGCGGTCTTGGCACCGTAGTCCTTCCACGCGGTGTCGCGGGCGATGTCACGCCACTTGCCGACGGTCGCGGCATCGAGCGCCGAGACCTTGGCGCCGGCCTTTTCGTAGACCTTGGCGACCTCGACGTCGTCGTCCTGCGCGCCCTTGCGGCCGAAGGCTTCGAGCTCGGTGCCGACTGCGAGCAGGACGTCCTGCTGGTTCTTCGGCAGCTTGTCGAAGATCGCCTTCGACATCATCAGCGGCTCGAGCATGAACCAGTAGGACGCACCTGCGCCCGAGGTCAGCGATTTCGCGACCTCTTCGAGACGGAACGAGATCAGGCTGGTCGAGGAGGTGATGCCGGCATCGCAGGCACCCGTCTGCATCGCTGCGTAGATTTCGTTCGAGGGCACCGACAGCACGGATGCGCCGGCGGTCTGCAGCACCATATCCATCTCGCGAGAGCCGCCGCGCACCTTGAGACCCTTGGCATCTTCGGGGGCCACGATCGGCTTGGAGCGGCTGGCGACGCCGCCGGCCTGCCACACCCAGCTGAGCAGCATGATGCCCTTGTCGGCGAGGAAGTCGGTCAAGGCCTTGCCGACCGGCTCCTTCTTCCAGCGCATGCCCTGGTCGTAGGTGGTGACGAGGCCCGGCATCAGGCCGATATTGGTTTCCGGCAATTCGCCGCCGGCATAGGGCATCGGATAGAGGCTGATGTCGAGCGCGCCCTTGCGCATCGCGGAGAACTGCGCGTTGGTCTTGATCAGGGAGGAGTTCGGATAGATCTCGGCGGCGATGTCGCCATTGCTGCGCTTGGTGACTTCGGCGGCGAACATGCGGCAGAGCCGGTCGCGGAAATCGCCCTTATCGACGGTGCCGCCGGGGAATTGATGCGAGATCTTCAGCGTGGTCGCGGCATGCGCGGTGCCGGTGCCGAAACGGAGAATGGCGGGTGCGGCGACGGCGGTCGCAATCAGGTGGCGGCGCGTAAGCATGGCGTGATTCCCTTGGACGGTTTCTTGGACGATTTTTTGGACGGTTCTTTGGATGGCCTTGTTTGCCGTGATTTTGGGTTGGTCTTTGAGACCGTGCTGAAGCCCATCCTAGCCGGTCTTTCGGACAATGTTCTCTCATCTGATAGTTCGAGACCGAATGCCGCGGCAAGTGCCGGCCATGCTGCGTTGCACACTTCTGATTTACTGCATCAGCGGCAATTGCCGCGGAAATTTATCAGCGGCCGAGTAACAACGCCCCGTGGCAATCCGTCGAGATCAGATAGCGGCGTCCGTCGCTGACAAACCTCATCTCGAAGGGAAGACCAGTCATGACCATTCGTACCCGCATCGCGCTCGGCGTTTCAGCGGCCATTCTCTCGCTCGGCCTCGCGCTGTCGCCGGCTGCCTTTGCCCAGGACAAGATGGGCAAGGATGACGGCATGATGAAAAAGGACACGATGTCCAAGGACGGCATGAAGAAGGACACCATGTCCAAGGACGACGGCATGAAGAAGGACACGATGTCGAAGGACGGGATGAAGAAAGACGACGGGATGATGAAGAAGCACTGATCTTCCATCGTCGAGGAGGCGCTTGCGACAGGCAGACGCGCGCCAAAAATCCGGGGGCGGTCACGTAGACCGCCCCCGGATTATTGTTTCAGTCCAAATTCAATTGAACGTGACTTGCGAGCGTTAGACTTGCGAACGTTACTTGCGCTTCGCCTTACGGGCGGCGTAGCGGGCGTCTCGCTTGGCCTTTTGATCGGCCTCGGCTTCGGCCGCCTTCGCGACGGCTTCTTCGGCTTCGCGGGCGATCCGCGCGGCCTCGAGCGCGGCAGCCTCTTCTTGAAGGCGCTTGTGCTCGGCCTTTTCCGTCTCGCGCGCAGCCTTTGCCTCGGCGCGCTTGGCCGCAAGGGCCTCGCGCTCCGCACGCTTCGCCACAACCGCGGGATCATCCGGCCCCGGCTGCGACTTGAATTTGTTCAAAAGGTTTTTGCGTGCTTCCTGTGCCGCCTTTTGCCGGTCGGAGAAGCCTGGTTCCCTAAATCCACTCATCGGCGAACCTTGTCATCCTCGCTTTCGATCCTACATCACTGCCTGTTGGTACGTCGGCTGGGCATAGCGGGCGCCGCGCGACGCAGATGCGTGTACATCGGCGCGCGCCGTGATGCCACCTATAATCGCAGCCGATCAGGTAGACGAAAATCGCCGCCCCCGACGATCTCTCGTAGCCCCGAAAAACTGCCGAATTGTGATGTCCCTCATAAGGGGGCACCAGGGCGGTGCCTAGCGTCCGCCCGGGTATGAGACGCGGAGCACGGGTATGACGATCTCAAGACTGAGCCTGAAGGCGCTCGCAATCGCGGTCGCGGTGGCAGCCCTGGCCGGTGCCGCGCTGCTCCTCGCTGGCCCGCAGCCGATCGAAAGTGCCGTCCTGGGTGCAGATTGGGAATGCACCCAGACCGCGCTTGTACTTACGACCTGCGCACCGCGGGTCCAGCAGGCGATCCCGGCGGTCGAAACCTCGCGCAAGGAAGCGATCCGGCCGACCCGAGGCTAACCGGGAGAAGCTTGGGCAGGATGTGACGCCGCGCCGCAGAGGCGATAAAGCCCGCTCGCCCCGTGATCGGTCAGCCATGTCCAAGTCCGAAGCCAATTCCGAGCCTAAGTCCAAAGCTAAGCCCGAACCGGGCGCTAAGCTCAAATCCCCTCCAAAACCTCAAGCCGGTGACAACCGCCGCGGTGCCATCGCCGGCTTGATCATCGCGATCGTGATCCTCGGCGTCGGCTGGTGGCTCGCCCGCGATCTCACCTCCGCGAGCAAGATGCAGGACTGCCTGATGTCCGGGCGAAGCAACTGCAATGTGATCGAGCCGGCCCGCTAGAGGCACTCCAGAGCGGCCCGGGCGGACGGAAAAATGTCGTGATCTTAATCATTTGTAACGGGACTTGGGCGACCAAAGCAGGTCAGTCATGTCAGCCGGCATCAGCTCAGCGCGAGCCGAATCGTCTATCGCGCGAGGCATCACGGCCATTGACGGCAATCGAGAGAGTAGGGGGCAAGCACGCATGAGTGCGTCCAGTCGCATCAAGATCATCATTCCCTTGGTTTCGGCCATGGCATTGCTCGCCGTCCCGGCGCAGGCTCAGGACGCCAGACCGCCGAGAGACGCCGCCCAGCCATCGGCCGGGCCGGGCGGCGGCGCGCCGCCTCAGAACATACGAAAGGGTCCGCCGCCGCAGCAGGCTGTCCGGCCCGCGCCACAGCCCGGCGGCCAGCCCCACGCTGGCGGTCCTGGTCATGCAGGTCCAGGTGCAGGTCCTGCGCCGCGCAATGCCGGCGGTCCGCCGCCCGGACGCAATTACGCCAGGGGTCCCGCGCCGCCGCGCGATTGGGGCGGACACGCCTATCGCGGCCATCTCGCCTGGGATGGCGGACGCTGGCGCCACGAAGTCCACAACGGCCGCTCCGGCTGGTGGTGGGATGTGGGCGGCGCGCGGTATTATTATCCGCAGCGGATGGAGGGGCCCCCGGCCTACATTTCGGAGGATTATTACGATGACGTGCCGGTAGCCTACGCCCCGCCCGTCGCCTACGAACCGCCTCCGCCGCCAGCCGACCCCGGCGCGAGCGCCCTTGGCGGCGCCATCGTCGGCGGTGTGCTGGGCGGCCTGATCTCGGGCAACGCCTCGGGTGCGGCCGCAGGCGCCGTGATCGGCGGTGCCACCGGTGCGATCGCCGGCGCGACGGCTGCTTCGCGCCCCGGCTACTATCTGGCCCAGGGCAACTGCTACTACCGTTATCCGAGCGGCCAGTATGTGCAGGCTGATCCCCGCGCGTGTTACTGAGCACTCCAGGCGAGAGCTGAAGCGAAGAGGCGGGCCAAGATCCCGCCTCTTTTCGTTTGGCGCTGGCCGTCAGCTGGCCAAGAACTAAAGAGGATCGGCCCGCGCCTCAGGACACCAGCCAGCCGAAGAACGCGATCGCGGCCCAGACCAGGCCTGCGATCCAGGCCAGCATCACGATGGCGATGGTCGCCAGATATGCGATGCCGAGCGGGTCGGATCGTTCGCGCCGCGTCGGGACGGCAATTTCGGCTGCGGCTTCTTGTGTCATGACGGGAATATCTCCCAAGCCTTCTCGCTCTCTGGGAGCGCTGAAGACTGTTTAGCGGAGACGCCGGGCGCCGGCTGTGACGCACTTCACAGATCGGTGCGCGTCAAGCCCACAATGGTTGCCGGTCGTTCGACAGATGCGTGAGTTGGATCGCGTCGCAAATCCGTGTGGGGAGGCATTAACCCCGCAATCATACGGACGAAATTGCCACGCGCTTGTCCAGATCGTCCGGCTAGAATTGGCTTCATGTGTACCAAGTACGATCCACAGCATGAAGCCGAGGCGGCGATGAAGCGCGCCGTGGCGGCCGAAGGTCCCGACCGGCAACGTCTCATCGAGCTGGCCCTGGCCTGGCATCAACTCGCCCGCGACCGGCGCGAAGAGCGTACGGACTGAGCTCACGCTCTTACGACAATACCCGTATTCACAGAAAAACCCCGTGCTCGGGGGGACAAGCACGGGGTTCTCGAGAGCCGATCGGGGCTGGCAAATCGGCACCACTGAATTTCGAACGCGTCGATCGCAGGTTCGTTCCGCGCCCCTTCAATTCTTTTCGCGCGAGATCAAGGGCGACCGAGCGGGAGGCGCGTGCAGGTGGAACGTCGGTTCCCCGGCGACGTTGAGCCGCTATGACCGATCCCGAGTTGCGCGCACAATCCTTCGAGATTGCCTGGAAGTATCTTGACCAATCCGGCCTGCTGACTGGCGAGCGCAGGGACGCCGCCCGATTCATCCTGCACAGGATCGACCGCATGATGCTGGCTGGCGAAAGGCGACGATTGCTGCTGTCCAACGCCGCGATCGATGCCTACCGCTTCCGGCCCGTGCTCGTGACGCTCGACGCCTGACGCAAGTCGCCGAAACGCGACGTTAAGACTCGTTCGATGACGATTTTCCGATCGCGATTCGTTTCGCGGAACGAAGCGGAGCAGGATCGTGAACAAACAAAAAGCCTGCAAAGGGCTGCAGTGTGTCAGGCAGCTTCCGGCTTTGGCACCGCGTCGGCATTCACCGAGAGCTTGACGACATCGCCTTCGACAGCACCCACATATTTCGTGTCGATGTAATGATGATGGTCCTTGTGACCTTCCGGGCTGTCCTTCCGCGTCAGCTTGATGCGGTTGCCCTCGACGCGGTCGACGGTGCCGACAGGCGCGCCGTCCTTGCCGATGATCTTCATGTGCTCTCTGATCTCGCTCATGATGTTCTCCCTATGAAGTGTCAACGGCGAGGGCCGGTCTTTGTTGCAAGGATGAGCGGGCCCGGCTGTTGGAGCCAATGCGTTCGCCGAACGTTGAAAGGCAGTCGCAATTGCCAAGACCACCATCATCAAGATCCGCATGGAGACCTCCGAGGCCTATCTCGAACGAAAGCACAGGGAAATCGGGCTGCTGAACGATTGCCTGAGGAGCCCGCTGCATTTGGCTCGGCCGCAATCGGTCGAGGAGGTTGTCGACTCCAAATTTCAGCTCGCCGCCGCACTGCGCGCGGAGCATGCGCTGCAGGACTGGAAGGCGACGGAGACGGCTTGGTCGCACGCGGCGTCTCCCTCCAGCGGTCCGTTCGTGTTCAGCTACGATTATCAGCGCGCGGACCTCAAGGTGTGCGGTCCCTCGTTTTATGAACTCGAGCGGGGCTGCAGGAGCGAGGCGATCTATACCGCCTCCGGCATGGCCGCGATCTCCGCACTGCTGCTCGCGTCCGCACGAACTATCGGCAAGGCAGACGTCGTAGTGCTGCCGGGCACCTACGGCGAGACAGTGGAGCTGATCGAGAGCCTCGTCCCCCATTTGCGGCTTGTGACCGCCAGGCTGCCGCTGGGCGAAGCGTTTGATGCGGCGGCCGCGCCACGGCTTCTGCTGCTGGATTCATGCGCCCCTGCCGGGGCGTTCGAGGCGGCTCTGCGCTGCGACGGTTCGGGGCTCGACCTGTTGATCTTCGACACGACATGTTTCGCCGGCAGATCGGGACGCATCCGGCGCGTCCTGAGATGGGCCGCGCGGTGGGACATCCCCGTCGTGTTGGTGCGAAGCCACAACAAGCTGGATTCGCTCGGCGTGGAATATGGCCGGCTGGGCTCTGCCGTCTTCGTGCATTGGAGCCGGAAGGACCTCAAGGCAGGCCAGCTGCTGTCCGAAAGCCTGGCGGCGGAAACCCGCAATGCCGTCCGGCTTCTCGGTGGCGCGGCGTTACCGGCGCACTTCCCGCCATTCGTGGGCTCGGCGGCCTATTGGGCCCTGACGAAAAGGCGCGTCGCGGCAATCCTGCGCAACGGTCGCCACACGGCGCGATATTTCGCCTCCGAGCTCGCTTCGCTCTCGGCCGAGCTGCATTTCACCCACGGCCTCTATGTCACGCTTCGCGGCAGGCGCGCCCTCGACGAGGCGACCGCGCGACAGGCGGCCGACGACGTGAGCCGCGACCTGAGCGGCAAAGGCTTCCCCATTCGCCACGCCGGCAGTTTTGGCTTCGATTTCGCGGCTACCGAGTGGTTTCACGACGCGACTACGGATCGGTACAGCGTCCGGGTGGCGGTGCCGGATCTGCCGACCGAGGTGTGGAAGGCGCTTGCGGCGGCGATCGCCGAGTGGTGGGCGCGACATCAGGGCAACACTGAAGGGTGAGTACGGTGCAAGGCCATGACAGAGCGACCGAAAGCGTTTCCTTACAGGGAATGCACATGGCATGTTTCAGACGAACAGTCCCAGCAATGGCTTGCGGTGCTTGAAAAGACGGGTGCAGCCAACGTCCGAGCGCGCCTCGCCCAGACCGACGCGGCATCCGCAGGAGCGATCGCGATCGGAACCGCGCCCGTCATGACGATCGGGTTCGCCCAGGAATGGCTGAACTGGAAAGATAATCAAAAATCCGAGGCGGATATCGAACGGCACGAGCGGCAGATCTGGTGGACTCGGACCGCGGCAATCGCCGCATCGGTCGCCGCCTTGAGCACACTGTTCGGCTGGATTTGGACGATCTTCATCCGGGGGAATAACGGCCTATAACAAACATGATTGTTACGTTGCGCATACATCCGCGAGACGAGAGCGGCTACAAACTGCGCTGTTTCAATCGATCGCCAGGCATTCTTCCACGGCCGGCTTCTGGTGGTCGCGACGCGCCCACGCCTGAACGGCGAACGCGAGTTGATGCTGACTCGCTGCCGCGTCCGCGATAGTGGCCCGGGCCGTCGCGATGGGCTTTGTGACCACACCGGAGTTCACGACTCCCGCGTCAACTGCCAGAAACGATATTGCCACAACCGCCACCGCAGATGCGATAGCCATTCTCGTCAAGTCGGATAGTGGCATCGAAGTCCTTATTGGGCGCACGTCGCTCGGCGGATAGATAGGGCTCGTTTGCCCGGATCAAAGCCCGGAGCGAGGCGACCCACGCGTTCGTGAAGGACGGATTCTGCAGCCGCCTGTCGTAGATCGGGACCACGATCAACGTTTGAGACTGAAATTGGCGATTCCGGCAGAAATTGAACCTGTAATCGGCGGAGTAAAAGCATTTGAGGCCTAGCGCAATATCCTTTGTTTGCAGATGGTTATTATTTTTTGGTGTTGTGGAGGCATCTTTGGGGCTTAACGCTAGTTGCATTTGATCAGTACCTCGCCGATAAGCAATAATATCGGCGGGGGGGTGGATGCGTCGCGATCAACTTATTGGCGCTACGGAGAATTTGGCCAACGCGCTGGAGTCGTCGAAGATTCACCAAGTGCTTTTATCCGCGATCAGAAGCAGTAAAGATCCTATCTCCCCTAACCAGCTGTTCAGCGCCTACGCCAGTTTCATGACCGCGTATGCGAATTTCGGGCCGACAGAAAAATATTTGATGAAGCTGTTCAAGGTTGAACGCCTCATCGTGCCCGAGTTCTGGGAAGGCTTGATCAAGCAAGACGGTAGCCCGAGCTCGATGACAGTGCGTAGAGGCATCACCCTCGTTACCGAATTTCTGCCGTCGGTCGCACGCATGCTCGAACGGCCTTCCGATAAGTCTAACCTGGCGTTTGAAAATCCTGTCGACCCTTCCAAGACAGTTGATAGTGAGAAAATTCGGTTTTTTGTAAGAGATCCCGGTGTTCCTACGCTAACTGTCGGCCACTTTTCGAGCATCTTAGGGGCGATTGAGGAACTGCACTCAGCAATTGAAACGGTGGAGCAAACAAAGCACTCAGATCTCGTGGTCGCGTCCCTAGACTCCGGAAGTGACAAGGAATTCGACCTGCTTGGGGTTGCAGCCGCCGTAAGAAAGCTCTCTGAGACGCTGCTTGAGGTTTGGAGCCGTATCCAGTCCGCACGAGCCACAAAGGCCAAAGTTAACTATGGTGCAGCTTGTGAAGGAATTGCGGTACTGGTCAAGTTGAACGCTGCTGAAAAAAGCAATGCAATTCCGAAAGATCAGGCTGAGTCGATACGCCGAACTATAATTAGCAGCATCACTCACCTCTTCGAGAACGGCGTTTACACCGAGGCAATGGAAGCCCAGGTCAATCCTCTACCTAGCGCACTGCCGGTTGATCGAAGAAAGCTGTTGACGCACCAGCCGAGCGAATCAGCTCCGTTGGAGGCCCCGGATGAAGGGTCTGCTTCCAATGAAGAAATCTAGAACTGAATAATTCGTGGGGTGATCGGAGAACAGAATCCCTAAACGGTAATCCCCGTGTTTTGGCGATCCCGGCAGGAATCGAACCTGCAACCCTCAGAGTAGAAATCTGATGCTCTATCCAGTTGAGCTACGGGACCGTCTTGAGCCGCCCTGGTTGGGGCCGGCTGTTCATCTACCATGCCATTATGAAAAATATCGTCTTTCGCCAAGCCTGAACCGAACCGTTTTCCGCGAAGCCGCGACAAAGCGGAACGGTGGGGTGTCAGGGTGCCGGGTTGAGCGGCAGCGGACTGGACGATGGATCACATCGCCGGGAACGCTGGCCAGCTTCCGGGACACGGCCGCCGGACGACTGGTCAGGTATTGCTGCGCCATCAGGACGGCGTGCGCGGCGGTAGCTTGATCGGTCTCCTCTGGGCCTGCCTTGTCATGGCGAATGCGACGATCTGCACCTTTGGTTCCATCGCCTTGAGTCCGTCACCTTTCCGCGCATTTCATGCGACAAGCGGCGTTCGTCCGCGAGTTCCGGGAGTCCATCCATGATCGGTCTTGTTCGCGCCGTCACACTCTGCGCCACGCTGGCGTTCGGCCTTAGCGTAGCGCAGGGCGCCGACAAAGCCTTCAAGCGGGACGACTTGGCCGATTCCGCGATCAAGCTGGAGGCGCAGATCAAGGGCGAGGCGGGGCCGGTCGCCAAGACTGGCGCGAGCTTGCGCACCGACGCCGATGCTGCCTTCCGGCGCAACGACTATCGCACCGGCCTGTCGGTGCTCGGCCAGATCGCGGCGACCACGCCGGAGGATGCCGGCAACTGGCTGCGGCTGGCGAAAGTCATCTTCCAGATATCGCCGAAGAGTTCGAGCGAGCAGACGTTCCTGCTGGAGCGCGCCTCGACTGCCGCCTACATCGCCTACCAGCGTGCCGCTAATGCGGGCGAGGAGGCCGACGCGCTCGCGGTGCTCGGCAAGTCGCTGTCCGAACGCAAGCTGTGGCGGCCGGCGCTGGATGCGCTGCGGCTGTCGCTCGACATGCGCGAGGTCGCCGATGTCCGCGGCCAATATGAGAAGATGCGTGACGAGCACGGTTTTCGGCTGCTCGACTACACCGTGGACTCGGACTCCGCCAGTCCGCGCGCCTGCTTCCAGTTCTCGGAGGAGCTGGCGAAACGCACCGATTTCGCGCCGTACCTCGCGCTGGCGGGCCAGGACAAGCCGGCCCTGTCGGCCGAGGGCAAGCAGCTCTGCGTCGACGGGCTGAAGCATGGCGAGCGCTACAACGTCAATTTGCGCGCCGGTCTGCCGTCCACCGTGAAGGAGGGCCTGCCGAAATCGGCCGAGTTCAACGTCTATGTGCGCGACCGCAAGCCGTTCGTGCGCTTCACCAGCCGCGCCTATGTGCTGCCGAGGACCGGCCAGCGCGGCATTCCCGTGGTCAGCGTCAACACGCCAGCCGTCAACATCAACGTGTTCCGGATCGGCGACCGCAATTTGATCAACACGGTGGTCGACAGCGATTTCCAGAAGACTCTGTCGAAATACCAGCTCAGCGATCTCGGCGGCGAGCGCGGCGTGAAAGTCTGGACCGGCGAGCTCGCGACCGCGATGACGCTGAACCAGGACGTCACCACCGCATTCCCGGTCGACCAGGCGCTCGGCGAACTGCAGCCCGGCGTTTATGTGATGACGGCCGCGGCCAAGGGGCCGGGCTCGGACGACGACTACCAGCTCGCCACCCAATGGTTCATCGTGTCCGATCTCGGCGTCACGGCCTATTCCGGCAATGACGGCATCCATGTCTTCGTGAATTCGCTGGCCTCGACCGATCCGGTCGGCAAGGCCGAGGTGCGGCTGGTCGCGCGCAACAACGAGATCCTGGCCACCCGCAAGACCGATGAGAGCGGCCATTTGCTGTTCGAGGCGGGGCTTGCGCGCGGCGATGGCGGTCTGTCGCCGGCGATGCTCACCGTGACCGGTGAGAAGGCCGACTATGCCTTCCTCAGCCTCAAGTCCTCCGCCTTCGACCTGTCGGACCGTGGCGTTTCGGGCAGGGCCGTGCCTGCGGGCGCCGACGCCTTCGTCTATGCCGAGCGCGGCGTCTACCGCTCCAGCGAGACCGTCTATCTGACCGCGCTGTTGCGCGACGGGCAGGGCAACGCCGTCACCGGCGGGCCGATGACCCTGGTGATCGAGCGCCCCGACGGCGTCGAATACCGCCGCGCCGTGCTGGCCGACCAGGGCGCCGGCGGGCGCACCCTGTCCGTGCCGCTCAACTCGGCCGTCCCGACCGGGACCTGGCGGGTGCGCGCCTTCACCGATCCGAAGGGCTCTTCGGTCGGCGAAACTACCTTCATGGTCGAGGACTACGTCCCTGATCGGATCGAATTCGACTTGTCTGCCAAGGACAAGCTGATCAAAGCTAACGCTCCAGTGGAGCTTAAGGCGGACGGTCATTTCCTCTATGGCGCGCCGGCCTCCGGGCTGGCGCTCGAAGGCGACATGCTGGTCGCGCCCGCGTCGGAGCGGCCGGGCTTTGCCGGCTACCAGTTCGGTGTTGCCGACGAGGAGACCACCTCGAACGAGCGCACGCCGCTGGAGAACCTGCCGGAAGCTGACGCCAACGGCGTTGCCACCTTCCCGGTCACGCTCGACAAGCAGCCGGCCTCGACGCGACCACAGGAGGCGCAGATCTTCGTCCGTATGGTCGAGACCGGCGGCCGCGCCGTCGAACGCAAGATCGTGCTGCCGGTCGCGCCTGCTGCTGCCATGATCGGCATCAAGCCGCTGTTCGGCGACAAGAACGTCGCCGAGGGCGACAAGGCCGAGTTCGATGTCGTGTTCGTCTCGCCCGAGGGTGAGAGGCTTCGCCGCGACGGCCTGCGCTACGAGCTCCTGAAGATGGAGTCGCGCTACCAGTGGTATCGCCAGAGCAATTACTGGGAGTACGAGCCGGTCAAATCGACCTCGCGCGTCTCCGACGGCGACGTGACCGTTGCCGCGGACAAGCCGTCGCGGATTGCGCTGACCCCACGGCCCGGCCGCTACCGGTTGGATGTGAAGTCGAACGACGCCGACGGCCCGGTGACCTCGGTGCAGTTCGACGTCGGCTGGTATTCCGACGGCAGCGCCGACACACCGGACCTCCTGGAGACCTCGATCGACAAGCCGCAATACGCCTCGGGCGACACGATGACCGTGTCGGTCAACGTCCGCAGCGCCGGCAAGCTGACGGTCAACGTGCTCGGCGATCGCCTGCTGACGACGCAGACCATCGACGTCAAGGAAGGCACCGCCCAGGTGAAGCTCCCGGTCGGCAAGGACTGGGGCACCGGCGCCTATGTGGTGGCGACGCTGCGCCGTCCGCTCGATGCGGCCGCGCAACGCATGCCGGGCCGTGCCATCGGCCTCAAGTGGTTCGGCATCGACAAGCAGACCCGCACGCTCCAGGTGAAGCTGACGCCGCCGGCTCTGATCCGGCCGAATGCGATGTTGAAGATCCCGGTCAAGCTCGACGGGCTCAATCCGGGCGAGGACGCCAAGATCGTCATCGCCGCGGTCGACGTCGGCATCCTCAATCTCACCAATTACAAGCCACCCGCGCCGGACGACTATTATCTCGGTCAGCGCCGCCTGAGCGCGGAGATCCGCGATCTCTATGGGCAACTCATCGACGGCATGTCGGGCACGCGCGGGCAGATCAAGTCCGGCGGCGACGCTGGTGCCGCCGAGCTCCAGGGCTCGCCGCCCGCGCAAAAGCCGCTCGCGCTCTATTCGGGCATCGTCACCGTTGCCGCCGACGGCACGGCAGAAGTGAGCTTCGATATTCCGGAGTTCGCCGGCACCGCGCGCGTGATGGCGGTGGCGTGGACCGCGACCAAGCTCGGTCGCGCCAACATCGACGTCGTGATCCGCGATCCCGTGGTGCTGACCACGACCCTGCCGCGCTTCCTGCTCAACGGCGACCACGGCACGGTCAATCTCGAGATCGACAATGTCGAAGGGCAGGCCGGCGATTACGTCATCAACGTGAAGACGGGCGGGCCGGTGAAGATGACCGGCAATCCCGCAACCACGGTCAAGCTCGCCGCCAAGCAGCGCAACTCCTTCTCGCTCGCTATCGACGCGACGGCGGCGGGGCAGGCGACGCTCGACATCGACATCAAGGGGCCGAATGGCCTGGCGCTGGCGCGCCATTATGCGCTCGACGTCAAGGCGGCGACGCAAGTCCTGGCGCGGCGCTCGATCCGGACGCTCGCGAAGGGCGAGAGCCTGACGTTGACCTCGGATATGTTCGCCGATCTCGTGCCGGGAACCGGCAACGTCTCGGTCTCAGCCAGCCTGTCGACTGCGCTCGATGCAGCGACGATCCTCAAAGCGCTCGACCGCTATCCCTATGGCTGCTCGGAACAGATCACCAGCCGGGCGATGCCGTTGCTCTATGTCAACGAGCTCGCTGTCGGCGCGCATCTGGCCATGGACACCGAGGTCGACCAGCGCATCCGCGACGCCATCGAGCGGCTGCTGGCTCGCCAGGGCTCGAACGGCTCGTTTGGGCTGTGGTCGGCCGGTGGTGACGATGCCTGGCTCGATGCGTATGTGACGGACTTCCTGACCCGCGCCCGCGAAAAGGGTTTTGTGGTGCCGGATGTGCTGTTCAAGACTGCGCTGGATCGTATCCGCAACTCCGTCGTCAACGGCAACGAGCCGGAGAAGGACGGCGGCCGCGATCTCGCCTACGGCCTCTATGTGCTTGCGCGAAACGGCGCGGCGCCAATCGGCGACCTCCGCTATCTCGCCGACACCAAGCTGAGCAACCTCGCAACTCCCATCGCGAAATCGCAGCTCGCCGCGGCGCTCGCGCTGGTCGGCGACCGCAACCGTGCGGAGCGGGTCTATGGCGCAGCCCTCGACAGTCTCGCCCCAAAGCCGGTGCTGGAGTTCGGCCGCACCGACTATGGCTCGCAGCTCCGCGATGCCGCAGCGCTGGTGTCGCTTGCCAGTGAAGGCAATGCCCCGAAGGCGACGCTGACGCAGGCGGTGTCGCGGGTCGAGACCGCGCGCGGGCTGACGCCCTACACCTCCACGCAGGAGAATGCGTGGCTGGTGCTGGCGGCGCGCGCGCTCGCCAAGGAGAACCTGTCGATGGAGGTGGACGGCCAGCCGGTCAAGACCGCGCTGTACCGCAGCTACAAGGCTGAGACCCTGGAAGGCAAGCCGCTGAAGATCACCAACACCGGTGATGCGCCGGTGCAGGCGGTGGTCTCGGTGTCGGGCTCGCCGGTGACGCCGGAGCCCGCGGCATCGAACGGCTTCAAGATCGAGCGCAGTTTCTTCACGCTCGACGGCAAGCCCGCCGATATCAGCAAGGTCAAGCAGAACGACCGCTTCGCCGTGGTGCTCAAGATCACCGAGGCCAAGCCCGAGTACGGCCACATCATGGTGTCCGACTATCTGCCGGCCGGCCTGGAGATCGACAATCCAAAACTGGTGTCGTCGGGTGACAGCGGCACGCTGGGCTGGATCGAGGATGGCGAAGAGCCCGAGGATACCGAGTTCCGCGACGACCGCTTCACGGCTGCCGTCGACCGGGCCTCGGATTCCAAGGCGGTGTTCACGGTGGCCTATGTCGTGCGTGTGGTCTCGCCCGGCAAATACGTGCTGCCGCAAGCCTATGTCGAGGACATGTACAATCCCTCGCGCTACGGCCGCACCGGGACCGGCACGGTCGAGGTGCGGGCGGCGAAGTGAGTGATGGCAAGATGAGCGGGAGAGAAAATCTGGATGGCCGGGATGAGCCCGGCCATGATGGAGCAAGGGGCAGGGGCCATCGCCTCCTCTCCGGCCTCGCGCTCACGCTCATCCTCACCATCGTCGGCTTCGTCGCGTGGGTTTACTCCCTCGGCCCGCTGCCTTTCGACGAAGCCCGCCAGGTCTCCACCACCATCGTCGGTCGCAACGGCAAGCTGCTGCGCGCCTATGCGATGGCGGACGGGCGCTGGCGGTTGCCGGTCGAGACAAGGGCGAATGTCGATCCGACCTACCTCAAGCTGCTGCTCGCTTATGAAGACCAGCGCTTTTACGCACATGACGGCATCGACCCGCTGGCGCTGGGGCGCGCTGCGTTTCAGCTTGGGACCCGCGGCCACATCGTCTCGGGCGGCTCGACCATCTCGATGCAGCTGGCGCGGCTGATGGAGCCGCGGCGGCAGCGCTCGCTTTATGCAAAGCTGCGGCAGATGGTGCGTGCGATCGAGATCGAGCGCAGCTTGAGCAAGGAGCAGATTCTCGATCTGTATCTCGCGCTCGCGCCTTACGGCGGCAACCTCGAAGGCATTCGCGCCGCCTCGATCGCCTATCTCGGCAAGGAGCCGAAGCGGTTGTCGCTGGCTGAAGCCGCGTTGCTGGTCGCGCTGCCGCAATCCCCGGAGACCCGCAGGCTCGATCGCTATCCCGATGCGGCGCGCAAAGCGCGCGACCGCGTGCTCGACCGCATGGTCGAGGAGCAACAGATCAGCCGCGACGATGCCAAGCAGGCCAAAGCCGTTCCCGTGCCGAAACTGCGCAAGCCGATGCCGATCCTGGCGCCGCATGCCTCCGATGCGGCGCTCGCGACGGTCAAGGACGCCCCCGTCATCAAGCTGACGCTGGATGCCAACCTGCAGAAGGTGCTGGAGCCGCTGGCGCGCGATCGTGCCATTGCGTTGGGGCCGAACATCTCGGTCGGCATCATCGTCCTCGACAATGAGAGCGGCGACGTGCTCGCGCGCGTCGGCTCGGCGGATTATTTCGACGAGCGCCGGGCAGGGCAGGTCGACATGACCCGCGCGGTCCGCTCGCCGGGCTCGACGCTGAAGCCTTTCATCTACGGGCTCGCTTTCGAGGACGGCTTCGTTCATCCCGACAGTCTGATCGACGATCGACCCGTGCGCTTCGGCTCCTACGCGCCGGAGAATTTCGACATGACGTTCCAAGGCACGGTGCCGGTAAAGAAGGCGCTGCAGCTGTCGCTGAACGTGCCCGCGATCGTCCTGCTCGACCGCGTCGGCGCGAGCCGGCTGGCCTCGCGGCTGCGCCAGGCCGGTGGCAATCTGGTTCTGCCCAAAGACGAGGCGCCGGGACTTGCCATGGGCCTTGGCGGCGTCGGCGTGACGCTGCAGGACCTCGCCCAGCTCTATGCGGGCTTCGCCCGGCTCGGCACCACCAGGCCGCTGCGCGAGATCATAACTGACAGGGACGACCGCGAGCCGCTGCGGCTGCTCGATCAGGTCGCGGCCTGGCAGGTCGGCAATGTGTTGCTCGGCACCCCGCCGCCGGAGAACGCAGCTCACAACCGCATCGCCTTCAAGACGGGCACCTCCTACGGCTACCGCGACGCCTGGTCGATGGGCTTTGACGGGCGCATGACCATCGGCGTCTGGGTCGGCCGGCCCGATGGTGCGCCGGTTCCAGGCCTGATCGGTCGGGTTGCCGCCGCGCCGATCCTGTTCGACGCCTTCGCCCGGACCGGCAAGACGCTCCTGCCGTTGCCGAAGCCACCGAAGGGGACCCTGGTTGCCAGCAACGCCAAGCTGCCGTTGCCCTTGAGGCGGTTCCGCCCGGTCGGGGATCTGGTGCGGACCGGGGGCGAACAGGCCCTGCACATCCAGTTTCCGCTGAACGGCTCGCGGATCGACGTCGATCGCTCAGGTGGCGAGGCGGGCGCAGCCATGCCAGTCAAAGTCGCCGGCGGCGTCCTGCCCATGACCGTCATGGTTAACGGAACGGCGCAGGGCGAGATAGACGGACGGCGCCAGCGGCTGATCGATCCGCCCGGTCCCGGCTTTGCGCGGCTGACCGTCATCGACGCCACGGGCGCCGCGGACACAGTTGTCATTCGAATTCAATGACCCTGCCTCAAGCGGTTGTGGCGATGGCGGTTTCAGCGTAAGCGGAACCGATGGCCGAGACCTACCCAGCACCCCGTTTTGGAGCTCCGCGCGAGCCGAAATCCCCGGTGAATCCGGGCAGCCGGCTCGTGTCCATGTTCGATATCGCCACGGCCAGCCACGTCCGCGCGGTGAGCTTCCTGCTGCTGTGCGCGCTGCTGCTATTCCTGCCGGGCTTCTTTACGATTCCTCCGGTTGACCGCGACGAGGCGCGCTTTGCGCAGGCCACCAAGCAGATGGTCGAGAGCGGCGATTATGTCGACATCCGCTTTCAGGAGGACGTCCGCTACAAGAAGCCGGTCGGGATCTACTGGCTGCAAGCGGCCGCGGTCGAGACGGCATCGGCGCTCGGTTTGCCGAAGGCCGAGTTGCGAATCTGGGTCTACCGGCTGCCCTCGCTGATCGGCGCCATCGGTGCCGTGCTCATGACTTATTGGACGGCGCTCGGCTTCGTCACGCGGCGCGCCGCGGTGCTTGCAGCGCTTCTGATGTGCGCCTCCGTGCTGCTCGGCGTCGAGGCGCGGCTTGCGAAGACTGACGCGATGCTGCTGTTCTGCGTGGTCGCCGCGATGGGCGCGATGGCGCGGGCCTATCTGTCGTGGCAGCGCGCCGAGGACGAGACGCATCCGCCATGGAGCTGGCCCGCGATCTTCTGGACGGCTCTCGCTGTCGGCATCCTGATCAAGGGCCCGCTGATCCTGATGTTCGCAGGCCTCACCATCGTCGCGCTCGCGATCCAGGACCGCGATGCCTCCTGGCTATGGAAGCTGCGCCCGCTCTGGGGCCTGATGTGGATGCTGGTGCTGGTGCTGCCCTGGTTCGTCGCGATCTTCTGGCGCGCGGGCGATGCCTTCTTCGCCGATTCCGTCGGCGGCGACATGTTGAGCAAGTTGGGCGCGCAGGAATCCCACGGCGCGCCGCCCGGACTGTACCTGGTGCTGTTCTGGATCACGTTCTGGCCCGGCGCGCCGCTCGCCGCGATGGCCGCGCCCGCGGTCTGGCGCGCGCGGCGCGAGCCCGGCGCGCAATTCCTGCTGGCCTGGCTGGTCCCGTCCTGGATCGTGTTCGAGGTGGTGCTGACCAAGCTGCCGCATTACGTGCTGCCGCTGTACCCTGCGATCGCGATCCTCACCGCGGGCGCGCTGGAGCGGCGCGTGCTGTCCTGGTCCTGGCTGATGCGCGGCTCGGCCTGGTGGTTCGCGATCCCCGTTGGCGGCTCGATCATCGCGGTCGTCGGCGCTGTGATGCTGACGCGGCAACCGGCCTTCGTGGCGTGGCCGTTCATCGCGGCCTCGCTGATCTTCGGCCTGTTCGCCTGGTGGCTCCACGACAACAATCACGCCGAGCGCTCGCTGCTCAACGCGCTGGTCGCAGCCCTGATGCTCGCAGTGACGGTCTACGGCATCGTGCTGCCGTCGCTGACGCCGGTGTTTCCCAGCATCGAGATCGCACGCGCGCTTCGCAACGTCACCTGCGTCGGCCCGAAGGCGGCCGCGGCCGGCTATCACGAGCCAAGCCTCGTCTTCCTGACGGGCACGCAGACGGTGCTCACCGACGGTTCGGGCGCGGCGGATTTCCTGCGGCAGGGGAGTTGCCGTTTCGCGCTGATCGAGCAGCGTTCGGAGCGCGGCTTCGTGCAGCGCGCCGAGGCGATCGGGCTGCGCTACAAGGTTGGTACGCGCATCGACGGCTACAATTTCTCCCAAGGGCGTGCGATCTCGATCTCGATCTTCCGCTCGGAAGGCACCGAGTAGGATGTCGGCACCCACCGACATCGCGCCGCGCGCGAGCTATCCCGCGCAATTGCTCACGCTGTCGGGGCGCGCCCTGGCGCAGCTCGTGCGTACGCCCTCGCATTCGCGCCGCGCCGAGGCCGCGCGAAAGCTGGCGCGGCATTCGCTATGGCTCAGTGCGGCAGGTGCAGCCCTGGTCATCGCGCTGATGGTCGTGTTCGACCTGACCGAGATCCAGCTGATGCCGGCGCGCGGCACGCCGGGCCTGTGGCCGATCCGCATCCTGACCGATTTCGGCAAGGACGAGTATGTGCTCTCCGTGCTCGGGGGCGGGCTGGTGGTGCTGGCGCTGGTTGCGGCGGGATTGCGCGGCAGAAGCCGCGCGTTGCTGCTCGGCCTCGGCACGCGGCTGCAGTTCATGTTTCTGTCTGTTGCCGTGCCGATATTCGTCGCCGAGATCCTGAAATATCTCATCGGTCGAGGACGTCCGTTCGTCGGCGGCAAAGCCAATCCGTTCAACTTCATCCCATTCGAGGGGACGGGGGCCTATGCCAGTCTGCCGTCGGGTCATGCGGTGACGGCGTTCGCACTGGCGTTCGCCGTCTCGGCGCTATGGCCGCGCCTGCGCGTATTCATGTTCACTTACGCGATCGTGATCCTGCTGACGCGACTGGTGCTGCTCGCGCATCACCCGAGCGACGTGGTGGCCGGCGCCCTGGTCGGCATGGTCGGCGCCATGGCGGTGCGCTACTGGTTCGCGGCCCGCAGGCTCGGCTTTGCCATCCGTGCCGACGGCACCATTGTGCCTCTTGCAGGGGCGGTCTCGGGCCGCCTCAAAAGGGTTGCCCACGGGGCATCCGCCCCATAAAAGCGGCTGCTTGCCGGGCCCGCCGGTTCCCGAGCCAAGCCAATTCCAACCACGAGCTTCGATTTGTCGTCCCAGCCTTCGGTTTTCCAGCCCTCGGTTTCCATCGTCGTTCCCGTGCGCAACGAAGCCGACAACATTGTGCCGCTGATCGAGGAGATCGGCGCGGCGCTCGACGGCCGCTGGGCCTATGAGATCATCTACGTCAATGACGGTTCGACCGACGCGACCGGCGAACGGCTCTGCGCGGTCATGAAGCAGCGGGACAATCTGCGCCAACTGCGCCATGCCAAATCAGGCGGCCAATCCGCGGCCGTGCGCAGCGGCGTGCGTGCGGCACGCGGCGCGATCGTGGCGACGCTCGACGGCGACGGGCAGAACAATCCGGCCTTCCTGCCGGACTTGATCGCGGCCGTCGAGAACGGAAGCAAGGTCGGACTCGCCGCCGGACAACGCGTCGGCCGCAAGGATACCGGCTTCAAGAAATTCCAGTCGCGCGTCGCCAACGGCGTCCGCAACGCGATCCTGAAGGACGGTACGCGCGACACCGGCTGCGGCCTGAAGGCGTTCCGGCGCGAGGTGTTCCTGATGATGCCCTATTTCGACGGGCTGCATCGCTTTTTGCCGGCGCTGGTGCGCCGCGAGGGCTACGAGATCGCCTATGTCGACGTGATCGACCGGCCGCGCCGCTCCGGCGTGTCAAACTACGGTTTCTTCGACCGGCTGTGGATCGGCATCATGGATCTCGTGGGCGTGTGGTGGCTGATCCGCCGCAAGAAGCCGACGCCGGATGTGACTGAGGTGAAGGCATGATCATCCAATACGGTCAGGCGCTGAGCAATTATTTCTACGACGTCTTCGTGGCCAAGTTCGACTTCTGGCTCGCGTTCGGCCTCGTCGCGCAGCTGTTCTTTACCGCACGCTTCCTGGTGCAGTGGATCGCGAGCGAGCGCGCCGGCAACAGCGTGGTTCCGATGGCGTTCTGGTTCTGCTCCATGGGCGGCGGGCTGATGACGCTGGTTTATGGCGTCGTCAAGCGCGAACCCGTGATCATCCTCGGCCAGGCGCTGGCGACCGTCATCTATATTCGCAACATCATGCTGATCGTGAAGAACCGCGGCCGGGCGTCAAAGACGCTGGAGCGCTGATCCAAGGCGACTAGCGCGGCAGCGCTGACGCCGCGCCTGTCGCAGGCAGGGCAGCGGTCTCCGTCTCGGTTCTGCGATGGGGCTCGCCGGCCGCGTCGAGCACGGGATAGGCGACCGAGCAGATATGCGAGTGGATGCGGCGCAGGTCCCGCAGCACGTCGAGATGCAGCGACGTGGTTTCGATGGTCTCGGGGCGGCCCTCGCGCAGGCGGTCGAGGTGGCGCTCGACGGCGGCAAGCTCGGTGTTGCGCAGCGCCGTCTTCTCCACCAGCAGCTTGCGTGCCTCGTTGGCGTCGCCCGACATGAAGACGCCGAAGGCGATGCGCAGCGAATCCATCGTGCGCTTGTGGAAGGCGGCGAGCTCCTCGGCGCCCTCGGGCGAGAACTGGAAGCGGCGCTTGATCTTCTTGGTCGCGAGCTCGCTCAGGCTCTTGTCGATGATATCGCCGATATGTTCCAGATTGATGGCGAAGGAAATGATCTCCATCGCGCGCCGGCCCTCGCTCTCGTCGAGGCTGCCCCGCATGAGTTTCGTCACGTAGAGCTTGATGGCTTCGTCGAGGCCGTCGACGATGTTGTCCATCTTCGAGACCTGGTCGACCAGCGCGCGGTCCCCGCTCATCATCGCGGCCATCACCTTGCGCAGCATGATCTCGACAAGATCGCCCATGCGCAGGGTTTCGCGGCCGGCATCGGCCAGCGCCAGCGACGGCGATTCCAGCGCGGTCTCGTCGAGATAGCGCGGCCGGGCCGGATCGGCCTCCTGAACACGATCGGGCAGGAGCCGCGTCAACAGGCGCGACATGGTGTCGAGCAGGCCGATGAAGATAATGGCCGTGCCGACGTTGAAAGCGATATGAAATGCCGCCGTCATCCTGGCGAGATCGGGCTGCCAGGCGTGCATGTGCTCGGCGATCGGGCCCAGGAAGGGTAGGACCAGGGCGATCCCGATCACGCGATTGACGAGATTGCCCACCGGCAGGCGATAGCTGGCGGGATCGTCACGCTTGGCGCCTTCGAACACGGGATTGATGGCGCTGCCGAGATTGGCGCCAAGCACCAGTGCGAGCGCCGCGTAAGGCGAGATGAACTGCGAATAGGCGAGTGACATGATCAGCAGCACGCTGGCGACGCTCGAATGCACCGCCCAAGTGACGAGCGCCGCGATCACGATGCACAGAACGGGATCGCCCGTGATGGAGGACATCACGACGCGGACGCCCGGTGCGTTCTCGGCCGGCGCCAGCGTGTCGAGCAGGATGTGCAGCGACAGCAGCATCAGTCCGAGACCGATCAAGACGCGGCCGACGTCCTTGATCCGCGAGCGCGGACCCACGCGGAAGGCGACCAGTCCGAGCACGAACAGGACCGGCGCGACGGCGGCGATGTTGAACGACAGCACCTGCACGATCAACGTCGTGCCGACATTGGCGCCGAGCATGATGGCGAGCGCGGTGACCAGGCTGAGCAGGCCCTCGGCTGCGAACGAGCTCGTGAGCAGCGCGGTCGCCGTGCTGCTCTGGAGCAGCGCTGTCAGCCCGAGACCGGCGGCAAACGCGTTGAAGCGATTGCCAAGCGCCTTGCCGAGCAGCCGTCGCAGGTCCGGGCCAAAGGCGCGCAGAATCCCGCTGTGGACCATGTGCAGGCCCCACAGCAACAGCGCCACGCCGCCCATCAGATCGAGCAGTACCAACGTTCCCATGCTCCGAGTCCGGATTGGAGTCGATTGGTGAGGCTAGCGCCAAATGCTTGAGGTTCAAACCATTTGTTGGCGCGTCGGCGTTAACGTTTGCGGGTTCTGCACGTTCCCCCGGCGCGCGTTGGCGCGTCCCGCGGCGCGATGCCTTGTGAGCAGGCTCACATTGCTGCCTTGAGGGCAGCGAAGCCGCGATCGAGGTCGGCCTTGAGGTCGTCGACGCTTTCGAGCCCGATATGCAGACGCAGCGTGGGGCCGCCCGGCGCCCACTTGGTCGCAGTGCGATAGGCGTCGCAATCGAAGGGAATCACCAGGCTCTCGAAGCCGCCCCAGGAGAAACCCATGCCGAACAGTTTGAGCGTATCGAGCATGGTGTCGACCGCCTTCTGCGGCGCCGGCTTCAGGACGATGCTGAACAGGCCCGACGCGCCCGTGAAGTCGCGCTTCCAGATCGCATGGCCCGGATCGGTCTCGAGCGCCGGATGCAGCACGCGCGCGACCTCGGGACGGCTCGCAAGCCAGTGCGCCATGTCGAGCCCGGAGCGATGATGCTGCGCCAGCCGCACCGATAGCGTGCGCAGGCCGCGCAGTGCCAGGAACACGTCATCGGGACCGGCGCAAACGCCGAGCAGGCGGATGCCTTCGGCGATCTGCGGCCAGGCCTTGGCATTAGCCGAGATGGTGCCGAACATGATGTCGGAATGGCCGCCGATATATTTGGTGGCGGCCTGCATGCTGATGTCGACGCCCTGTTCCAGCGAGCGGTGATAGAGCGGCGTGGCCCAGGTGTTGTCGTCGATGACGAGCGCGCCGCGCCCATGCGCGACCTCGGCGATGGCGCGGATGTCCGGCATCTCGAACGACTGCGAGCCGGGCGCCTCGACCAGAACGGCACATGTGTTGGGCCTGAACAGCTTGTCGATGCCGGCGCCGATCATCGGATCGAAGTAGGTGGTCTCGACGCCGTAGCGGGTGAGCATGCCGTTGCAGAAATTGCGCGAGGGCCGATAGACGTTGTCGCAGACCAGGATGTGGTCGCCGGCCTTCAGCACCGAGAGCAGGGTGGTCGAGATCGCCGACAGCCCCGACGGCACGATGCCGACGCCGGCGCATTGCGGCCCCTCCAGCGCCATCAGGGTCTCCTGGAACGCACGGGTCGTCGGCGTGCCGTGCCGGCCGTACTGGAACTCGCCGCGATGGGCGTGCAGGTCCTCGGCGGTCGGATAGAGCACGGTCGAGCCGTGGAAGACGGGCGGGTTGACGAACCCCTTCTGCGCCTTGGTGTCGCGGCCGGAGGTGACCAGTCGGGTCTCGGCGTGCTGCTCGGAGGGGTGTGAGGAATCCATGCGTCTGCTTTCAAAAGCGCGTTTCCACGAGGCGCGCTGCGCCCGCGGGCTGGCCGAAAGGCCGCTGTCGTTAATAACAGAACACAGAAGAGTCCCGTCAACCCCTTGACCCGGCACGCCAGTCGTTCTGTTATCGCAGGTGCTATTCAGTCGCCGCATGTTGAGGGGCCTGCCGCGACCTTCGATCCATCGCCTGACCGGACCTAGCGCCACAGCCATAACGGCGGGCGCCTTTCGGCGAGGATTAAGGCAAGGCCTCCCGGGATCGGCGGGTGATCGGCAAGGTTTTCCAGCATGACTCTTGCAGGGCTGGTCTTGATACGGCTAGCCCTGGCAGAGACGATCGCAAAGACAACGTTCCTGACCTTGAGACGACTTTGAAAGGCCCAAAGCCCATGAAACGCGTAACCCTGGCTCTCACTCTCGCTCTCGCCGCCGGCCTGACTGCCCAAGCCGCCCATGCGCAAACGCTCAAGACCGTCAAGGACCGGGGCATGCTGTCCTGCGGTGTCAGTCAGGGTCTGCCCGGCTTCTCCTCGCCGGACGACAAGGGCAACTGGACCGGGCTTGACGTCGACGTCTGCCGCGCGATCGCCGGGGCGATCTTCAACGATCCGACCAAGGTCAAATACGTGCCGCTTTCCGCCAAGGACCGCTTCACGGCGCTGCAATCCGGCGAAGTCGACGTGCTGTCGCGCAACACCACCTGGACCATCTCGCGCGATACCTCGCTCGGCGCCAACTTCACCGGCGTGACTTATTATGACGGGCAAGGTTTCATGGTGAAGAAGTCGCTCAAGGTGAACTCGGCGCTCGAGCTCAACAGCGCCTCGGTCTGCGTCCAGACCGGCACCACCACCGAGCAGAATCTCGCCGACTACTTCAAGGCCAACAACATGAAGTACGAGGTGATCGCGTTCGGCACCAACGACGAAACGGTCAAGGCCTACGAGGCCGGGCGCTGCGACGTCTTCACCACCGACCAGTCGGGCCTGTACGCCAACCGCCTGAAGCTTGCCAATCCCGGCGATCACATGGTGCTGCCGGAAATCATCTCGAAGGAGCCGCTCGGACCAATGGTGCGCCACGGCGACGACCAATGGTTCGACATCGTGAAATGGACGCTGTTTGCCATGATCACCGCCGAAGAGCTCGGCGTGACCGCGAAGAACGTCGACGAGAAGACGAAACAGGAAAATCCGGAGTTGAAGCGCGTCCTCGGTACCGACGGCAATTTCGGTGAACAGCTCGGCCTGAGCAAGGACTGGGTGGTGCGCATCGTGAAGGCCGTCGGCAATTACGGCGAGGTGTTCGACCGCAACGTCGGCGCAGGCTCGCCGCTTGGTATCAGTCGGGGTCTCAACAATCTCTGGAACAAGGGCGGTCTCCAGTACGCGCCGCCGATCCGCTGACCCCGCCTGATCCGCGCTCGCGGCGATGAGCATCGAGGCTCGCAAACCCCCGCCCCAGATCGCGCTGAAGATCAGGCGCGCGCTGGGAGGCAAGACAGGCTGGAACGGCATCGCCGTCCAGTTTGCCTTCGCTGCGGTCCTGGGCTGGATTGCCTATGAAATCGTCTCCAACGCCCGCGCCAACCTCGAGAACCAGCACATTGCGGCCGGCTTCGGCTTCCTCGCGAACAACGCCGGTTTCGACGTCAATCAGACGCTGATCTCGTATACCGGCTCAGACACGTTCCTGCGCGTATTCCTGGTCGGGCTCCTCAACACGCTCGTGGTCTCGGTGGTGGGCATCGTGTTCGCCACCGTGATCGGCTTCATTGTCGCGCTGTGCCGGCTGTCGCCCAACTGGCTGCTCGCGCGCATTGGCGAAATCTATGTCGAGATCATCCGCAACCTGCCGGTGCTGTTTCAGATCCTGTTCTGGTACCTGGCGGTGCTCGCGGCCTTGCCCAATCCACGACAAAGCATTTCGCTGCTCGGCATCGCTTTCGTCAGCAATCGCGGTCTCGTCATTCCCCGCCCGATCGGCGAGAGCGGATTCGAGGCGTTTCTTGTGGTGCTGGCGCTCGGCATCGTGGCTTCGGTGGCGCTGCGCATCCATGCGCGCCGGGCGCTGTTCCAGCGCGGTCAGGTGATCCGGATCTGGCCCTATGTGCTGGGGCTGCTGTTCGGACTGCCGCTCGTCACCATGCTGGTAGCGGGTCTGCCCTTCACCTTCGAGCTGCCGCAGCTCAAGGGCTTCAATTTCGCCGGCGGCTCGCGCATCATCCCGGAGTTCGTGGCGCTCACGTTGGCCTTGTCGACCTATACGGCCGCTTTCATCGCCGAGATCGTGCGCGCGGGCATCCTCTCCGTCCACAGCGGACAGATGGAGGCGGGATCGTCGCTGGGCCTGAGCCGCGGCACTACGCTGCGCTTGGTCGTCGTGCCGCAGGCGATGCGCGTCATCGTTCCGCCGCTGACCAACCAGTACCTCAACCTCACCAAGAATTCGTCGCTGGCCGTCGCGATCGGCTATCCCGACCTCGTCTCCGTGTTCGCCGGCACGTCGCTGAGTCAGACCGGGCAGGCCATCGAGATCATCGCCATGACGATGGGCGTCTATCTCCTGATCTCGCTGATCACCAGCGCCGTCATGAGCGTCTACGGTTGGCGCATCAGCCGGAGTCTCGGCGCATGAGCGATATCAGCTCGTCCAGTTTCGTCCGCCAGGATCTTCTCGATGAGCGTCCCGCGCCGGTGAAGACCACGGGCTTCGTCGGCCTGGTACGGACGCACCTGTTCAACTCGCCGACCAACATCCTGCTCACGATGGTCGGCGCCTTGCTGCTGTGGTTCACCGTCATTCCTTCCGTCAAATTCCTGATGGTCGACGCAGTCTGGACCGGCAAGGATCGCACCGCCTGCCTCGCCGAGAACGCCGGCTTTGCGGTCGGTGCCTGCTGGCCCTACATCCAGGCCAAGCTGCCGCAACTGATCTACGGCTTCTACCCCGAAGCCGAACGCTGGCGGGTCGACCTCACGCTCGTCCTGTCAGTGGTTCTGTTGGTGCCGTTGCTCATTCCGCGGCTGCCCTCGAAAGGATTGAACGCAGGCCTGTTCTTTTTTGCGTTTCCAGTGGTTGCATTCTTTCTGCTGCATGGCGGCGGCATCAAGGGATTTGGCCTGAGCTGGACCGCTGACCTGCTGCAATTATTCGACGACAGCATCATCGGCGCCGGGCAGGCTCTGCTCAGTCTCGGCAAGACGTCCTCTGCCGCACCGGTGTTGTGGGTCGTCGGCAATGTCATCGTGCTCGTGGGTAACCTGATCTACTGGCTGATCTTTCCGCTGACCTGGCTGCGAGATCAGCTGCACGGGACAGGCCAGTCGATCTGGGCCGATTTCGCCATCACCGCCGCGATCGTCTCCCTGATCGCCTTCGTTCTCGGCGGCGGCCTCCGCACCGGGGGGCGGGCCCTGACGTCCAGCATCGCCACCTTCGTCGCCATCGCAATCGTGATCAAGCTGATGGGGCTCGATCACGGCGGACTGCCGATCGTGCAGACCAACCTGTGGGGCGGGCTTCTGGTGACGCTGGTGGTCTCTGTTACCGGCATTGTCACCTCGCTGCCGATCGGCATTGCGCTGGCGCTTGGCCGCCGCTCGACCATTCCGCTGATCCGGATCTTCTCGATAGCCTTCATCGAGTTCTGGCGCGGCGTGCCGCTGATCACCGTCCTGTTCTTCGCCACTTACATGCTGCCGCTGTTTCTCCCGGGCAATTTCACGGTCGACGGGTTGGTGCGTGCGCTGATTGGAATTTCGCTGTTCACCGGCGCCTATCAGGCCGAGAACGTCCGCGGCGGGCTGGCCGCCATCCCGCGCGGGCAGGGCGAGGCGGCCGCGGCATTGGGGCTGTCCTGGTGGAAGACGACCTCGCTGATCGTTCTGCCGCAGGCGCTGCGCCACGTCATTCCGAACCTCGTCAACAGCTTCATCTCGCTGTTCAAGGACACATCGCTGGTCTCGATCGTGGCGCTGTTTGATCTCTTGGGCTCGCTGCGGGCGTCGTTCTCTGATCCTAAATGGTCGTCGCCGTCGACCGCGTTCACCGGGTTCGCCTTCGCCGGGATCATCTACTTCATCTTCTGCTTTGGAATGTCGCGCTACTCGCTCTTCGTCGAGCACCGTCTCAACGCTCACCGCCGCAACTGATCGAGGTCACCATGTCCGACCCAATCGTCAAGATATCCGGCCTGAACAAATGGTACGGCGAGTTCCACGTGCTGCGCGACATCGACCTTGCGGTCGAAAAGGGCGAGCGCATCGTGATCTGCGGCCCCTCCGGCTCGGGCAAGTCGACGCTGATCCGCTGTATCAACGCGCTCGAGGAGTTTCAGGAAGGCGAGATCGTCGTTGACGGCATCGAGCTCGGGCCGAACCTGAAGCATGTCGACGCGGTGCGGCGCGAAGTTGGCATGGTGTTCCAGAGCTTCAACCTGTTTCCGCACCTCTCCGTGCTGGACAATTGCACGTTGGCGCCGATCTGGGTGCGCAACATCCCCAAGAAGGACGCCGAGGCAGCGGCAATGAAGTTTCTGGAGCGGGTCAAGATCCCGCACCAAGCCAACAAGTTTCCGGGACAGATGTCCGGCGGTCAGCAACAGCGCGTCGCGATCGCCCGCGCGCTGACGATGAACCCGAAGGTGATGCTGTTCGACGAGCCGACCTCGGCGCTCGACCCCGAAATGGTCAAGGAGGTGCTGGACACCATGGTCGACCTCGCTGAGGAGGGCATGACCATGCTGGTGGTCACCCACGAGATGGGCTTTGCCCGCGAGGTCGCCAACCGCGTGGTATTCATGGACGCGGGCCAGATCATCGAAGCCAACACGCCCAACGAGTTCTTCGCGGCCCCGCAGCATGCCCGCACAAAACTGTTCCTGAGCCAGATCCTGCGCTGAGTACCTGCAATCCGGTGGCGTCGCCGGTCTAACCGACCCGCCAGCTTGGCACCATGCGAATCGGCCAGCCTCTTTTCGGGCCATATTCCGGAGAGAGATTTTGCAGAGCAGCGCCGGCGCGCGCGCATTCCAGAACGCGCGATTGCAAAAGAAATTGAAGAAGCAGGCGGACGCGCTCATGTCCGCCGCGGTTCAGGCACTCGGGCAGGGCCGATACGCGGAGGTCGAGACACTCTGCCGCCGGATTTTGACGGAGGTTCCGGATCATTTCGACGCCGCTCACCTGCTCGGCCTGCGCGCGTATGATGGCGGGCGGCTCGAGGAGGCGCAACAACTGCTCGAGCGCGCGACGGCGCTCGATCCGCGTTCGCCCGATGCCCATGGTAATCTCGGGGCAGTGTATTTCACCCTCCAGAAGTTTCAGGACGCTCGCGCATGCCAGGAGAAGGCGATTGCGCTGAAGCCGAATTCTCCGATCGCCTTGACCAATCTGGGCAATACGCTGCTGCACATGGGCCTCGCCGAGCAGGCTATCGAGCTGCACGAACGCGCTATCAGGCTGAAGCCGGATTTTGCCGATGCATTTTGCAATCGGGGCATGGCGGAGCTGATCGAAGGTCAGTTCCAGCGCGCCAAGGGGAGTTTCGATCGCGCCCTCGCTTTTCAGCCGCGCCACGCGGAAGCGATCGCGGGCAAGGGCATGGTATGCATCGAGCTCCGGCACTACGAAGAGGCGGCCGCGGCGATCGCGGCAGGGCTCGCGATCAAGCCGGATTCGCCGAAGATTCTGGCGCAGCGCGGACGGCTCAATCTCGATCTGTCGCGGCTGGAGCAGGCGATCGCGGACTTTGATGGGGCGCTGGAGCTTTCGCCAAGGCTCGAAGTGGCCTTGCAGGGAAAGGCGCAAGTCAACCTTGTCAGGGGCAACACGGCCGGGGCGATTGCGGCGGTCAAGACGTTGCTCGAGGAAAATCCGCGGTCCGACATCGGAATTGCGCTTCTGGCTTCCTGCTATGCGAGCCAGGGAGACATCGCGACTGCGCTCGAACATCTCGACGCGGGGCTGGCAATCGCGCCTGATTATGCGGACTTGATCGGGCGCAAGATCTTCTTTCTGGACTATCTCCCCGACGCCGATTTTGCGGTTCAGCAGGCCGCACGAAAGCAGTGGTGGGACGCGATCGGCGCCAGATTGCCGCAAAGCGCGTTGTCGTCCCGCAAGCTCGATGGGGACAAGCGGATATTGATCGGATACGTCGCTTCCGAATTCAGGAACCACTCCGCAGCATTCGCTCTGTTACCGGTACTGCGCCATCATGATCATGCCAGGTTCGAGATCGTCTGCTATTCGTGCTCGCCATTACGAGATGAGATAACCGACGAATTCAGGTCCATGGCGGATGTCTGGGTCGATGCCTGGCAGCTTTCGGACGACGAGCTGGCCGATCGCATTCAGGCCGACGGGATCGATATCCTGATCGACGTGTCCGGGCATTCGACCGGCAACAGGCTCCATGTCTTCGCCCGCAAGCCGGCCCCGATCCAGGTCTCGGGGTTTGGTCACGCCACTGGTACGGGCCTTCAGACCATGGACCATGTGCTCGCCGATCCCATCTTCATTCCGCAATCGGCGCGACATCTGCTGGCTGAAAAGGTTTACGACCTGCCGTGCCTGATCACGATCGATCCCATTTTGGATCTACCTGCATCGGAGCCGCCCATGCTCCGCAATGGTTATGTCACCTTCGGCGTGTTCAACCGCATCTACAAGATCTCGGACGAGGCCATCCGGGTGTGGTCGAAAGTGATGCGCGAGGTGACGGGTTCGAAGATCATCATCAAGCATACCCTGCTCGACGATCCCATGCTGCGCGACAGCCTGATCGCGCGGTTCGTAGCACAGGGCATTGCCGAGGAGAATGTCACCTGCCTGGGCTCGTCGCCGCGCCACGAGCACCTGCTGGCGTTTGCGAACATCGACATATCGCTCGACACGTTCCCGCAAAACGGCGGCGTCAGCACCTGGGAATCGCTCTATGCGGGCGTGCCGGTCGTAGCCAAGCTCGGCAACGGTGCATCGTCGCGCGCCGGCGGGTCGATCGTGGCTGCGGTCGGTCTCAATGACTGGGTCGCCGATAATGACGAGGGCTATGCCGCGATCGCATCCAAATATGCGGCACAGCCGGCGCATCTGGCGAAGCTGCGCGCGGACTTGCCGGC